>NZ_JAGDDV010000001.1:0-1953398 GCF_040148675.1 Marinobacter sp. NFXS11
TCCTTCGAAAGGCCGCGCCACTGCTGGAGGACGGCACGAGTGCCTTGTTCAGTTATCTGGCGGCGGGCAAGCGAAGCCTGGTGTGTGATCTGGAAACCGAGGCCGGTCAGAAGGTGCTGGCCCGGGAGCTGGAGCACGCCCATATACTGATCGAGGATACGCCCAGGATCGACCGAAGGGTGTATGGTCTGGAAGAGACTGTGCTGGCTGAGCGTTTTCCTTCCCTTGTGCACGTAAGTGTTTTGCCTTTTGGGAGTAGCGGTCCCAAAGCGGACTGGAATGCCGAAGAAATCAATCTGATTCATGCCAGTGGTGAGGGGTTTTTGCTACCCAACGGGCGAACCCAGGAGCTTTATCCATCTCGCCCGCCTCTCAAGGTGTACGGCCATTTTGCCCAGTATCAGGGCGGTTGTGCCGCTGCCTTGTCGGCGCTGTCCGCCTGGTGGGCCGTATCTGATACCGGTGGCCAGTATGTCGATGTCTCGGTTCAGGATGCCATGCTGCTGTGTGGCGCCTTTGCCATGCAGCGCCTGGGTGACGGTTCCCTGGAGCATCGGGCGACCCGGAGCTTCCGGTATGGCGGCGTGTTCGAGGCACGAGACGGCTATATTGAGCTGCTTACCCTGGAAGATCGCCAGTGGCAAGGACTGGTTCAGTTGCTGGGTAATCCCGAGTGGGCGCAGGACAGGGCGCTGGAGGACCCACTGGAGAGGAGTCGGCGTGGTTCTTTTATCAACGACCGAATCAGAGCCTGGGTGGCTGTTCGAAATGTTGAAACAGTAGTAGCCAATGCTCAAAAACTCGGAGTTCCGGCAGCAAAGTATCGCGCGCCTCAAGAAGTAGTTCGGGGTGACCACGAGTTCATTCGCGGTTTGTTCGCCACCTCCACACTGGAAAACGGGGAGCAGGCGCAGATTCTGGTAGCCCCGTATCGATTCCAGAGAACGCCGCTAAAAATTCATAGGGTGCCTTCTGTTGGGGAGCACAGTGGACGCGTCGCGTCGATCAAAGAGGGTGCCGGAAAAGTTGCTGTGCAGGAGGGCCTGTCATGAGCGAGGCTCTGCTCCCTTTGGCCGGCGTGCGAGTAGCGGATTTCACCATCCATGCCGCTGGCCCTTTTTCCACTCACGTGCTGTCCCAGCTGGGTGCCGAATGCATCAAGATTGAAAGCCAGTCCCGGCCGGACGCCTTCCGCAAGCCCCATGCCGTCTACGGCCGGATGACCGCTGCCACCTTTGATCAGGTGTCGGCTAACAAACTGTCGGTGCGCCTGAATCTCAAAAAGCCTGAAGCGGTGGAAATCGCCAAACAGATCGTGTCCCTCTCGGATATCGCCGCTGAGAGTTTCCGCCCGGGTGTCATGAAACGCCTGGGACTGGACTATAAAGCACTGAAAGAGGTGAAGTCCGATCTGGTGATGCTGTCGCTGTCCTCTTCCGGGCAGTGTGGCCCGGACTCCCACTTCGCCGGGTACGCCCCGCTCTTTGGGGCCTGGGGTGGCCTTGGCTGGATGAGCGGCTATCACGACGGCCCGCCCATGGAAATGCGCCACGTGATGGATCATTCCGCCGGTTATCACGCAGTGGTCGCCCTGCTGGCCGCACTGCATCAAAAGCGCCGGAGCGGGGAAGGCCAGTACATCGACCTGGCCGCCCGTGACGTTGCCTCCGCGATGATAGGCGATGCCCTGTTGATGGCCAGCCTGGGGCAGGAACCGGTACGCCCCGGCAACGATGATCTGATGATGTCGCCTCACGGCGTCTACCCCACCTCCACCAACGATCGCTGGCTCACCATTGCGGTTCGGAACGACCGGGAATGGCGAGCCCTGGTGGGCGTGATCGGCACGCCGTCAGCGGCCGACGATCCGCGCTTTGCCCGGCCCGAGGCGCGACTGAAAAACCGGAAACTGGTCAACGAACTGGTCACTGGCTGGCTCAGGGGGAAAGGTGCTGAATCGACAGCGAAGCGCCTTCAAAACGCCGGCGTATGTGCTCACGCTTCGTGGAATATGCAGGAGATTGCCGATGATCCGCACTTGCGACAACGCGGTGCGCTGACGGCCGTTGATGATCCCCTCACCGAAAAGCGATTTGCCATCGGCATGCCAGCCCGTTTCAGCAAAGCTGGGGGAGTGGGAATTCGCAGAGGCACCCCGGACCTGGGGCAGGATGAAGATTATGTTTTTGGGGAATTGCTCGGGTTGAGCTCAACTCAACGAGTAGAATTGGAAGACCGCGAGATTATTTTCTGAGGGTGCACCTCGTGCTACCCGACTACGAAAACAACAAACGCATCAATTTGCAGTGAGGCTGAAAATTATGAGTCATAAACCGCTTGCTGGTCGCAGGGTTATCGAAATGGGGACGATGATCGCAGCCCCATTTGCAACCCATATTCTTTCCCAGTTGGGTGCCGAAGTGATCAAGGTCGAGCCGCTGACAGGGGATACCACCCGAGCGCTGGTACGAGGTGGACCGAGTGGCACGTTTATCGCCTACAATCATGGTAAAAAGAGTCTGGCCATTGACTTAACTACCGCTGATGGCCGCCTTGTCTTCCATAAACTTGCGGAAACCGCGGATGTGGTGATCCATAACCTCTCGCCCGCTGCGACTAAAAAGCTCGGAATAACTGCTGAAGATCTGGCGAAGGATAACCCTGACCTCATATATTGCCACGTCCGCGGTTATTCCGCCGGGCCAATGCATGACGGCCTGGCAACCAATCCCGTTGCCGAAGCAGCAACCGGCGTTATGGACGACCATCGTATCGATGGTCGCCCCAGTCGCCTCGGTCCCTCCTATCATGATCAGTTTGCAGGCGCCTATGCGGTCATTCGTGTGCTCGCCACACTCATGAACCCGGCACCGACGCCGGAAGAAAAATATATCGAAATAGGCCTATATGAAACCGGACTCCACATTGCGAGTCGCGATCTGGCCGGTGTGCAGCTTAAAACCCAGTTGTTGGGTCGCCCCGAGAAGGAAGCAGGGGGGGAGTTTGCGATGCCCGGCTATGGCGCCTACCAGACCCAGGATGGTCGATGGATTTATCTTCTCATACTGACCGATGCCCATTGGCGCAAGCTCTCTCAGGGGCTGCAGATGCCAGAAGCGGATGACGCTCAGCTGGCTGGTCTGAGAGAACGGAAAAAACAACGCGAGCGTGTAGAGGCAGCGGTCAGAAGAGCCATTGGTAGCCTGTCTTATGAGGCGGCTACCGAAAAACTGGAAAGTGCAGGGATTGGATTTACCGAGGTTTTACCTCTCGAAAGGGTATTGGAAGCTCCGCAAGCGCGGCATCCGGGAAAACTTCGAACACTCGAGTTCGGCGGGCTTAAGTTCGACGTGCCTGAGTTTCCTGGTGACGGGGCAATTGAGCCTGGACTGGCGCCCCCGCATTTGGGGCAGCATACCCTTGAGATACTTGAACAGCTGGGATTCGACGACGGCGCGTGTGCCAATCTGCTCGAGGAGAGCGCGGTGTCAGTTCATGCTGACAAGGACCATGTTTGGGCCCCTCGAAAATAAATTGCTGCAGGGGGGCGACCGGAAAACGGCCGTATCCTCCTCTGCCCGCTCCATTTTGCGATCAGTTTTAACGATTAACACCTGGAGAGCACTTCGGGTATCAGAGAGGGCGTCTGCTCGTGACCAGAACAGCAAGATTGGTAATTGATGACTCGGAAGTCTCCATTGAGCTGCCGATTTACTCCCCATCCATCGGTCAGGACGTTATAGATGTTCGTCCTCTGACGGCTGAAGGCATCTTTACCTACGATCCAGGATTTGTCTCCACCGCTGCGTGTGAGTCTTCCATCACTTTTATAGATGGAGATCGGGGGATTCTGATGCACCGTGGCTACCCCATTGAGCAGCTTGCTCGCCACTCTTCGTATGTTGAACTGTGTTACTTGCTTTTGTTTGGTGAGTTGCCGAATTCTTCCCAGTACACGGAATTTGACGCTCGAGTAAGGAATCACACACTGGTTCACGCCCAGATTGCCAATTTCTTTCAGGGGTTCCGGCGTGATGCACATCCAATGGCCATTCTTTGTGGCGTCGTTGGTGGGTTGTCCGCTTTTTATCATGATCATACGGATAACTCTGATCCTGAGGACAGGCTAATCAGCGCAGTCCGTCTGGTCGCCAAGATGCCAACCATTGCAGCAATGTCCTACAAATATGCATTGGGTCAACCCTTCAGGCCGCCGAGGAATGACCTGAAATATGCAGAGAATTTTCTCTACATGATGTTCAGTACGCCTTGCGAGTCATACGAGGTGAACCCCGTATATTCAAAGGCTCTCGAGCGAATACTCATGTTGCATGCTGATCATGAGCAGAATGCGTCGACCTCGACTGTTCGGTTGGCAGGATCAACCGGAGCAAATCCTTTTGCCTGCATCAGTGCTGGAATTGCCGCACTATGGGGACCGGCTCACGGGGGAGCTAATGAAGCCGTCCTGAATATGCTGGATGAGATCGGTGATGATTCCGAAGAAAACATCCAGCGATTTATTGATCGTGCCAAGGATAGAAATGATCCTTTCAGGCTAATGGGCTTTGGGCATCGTGTCTACAACAGTTTTGATCCGCGAGCGCGGGTCATGAAAGAGACCTGTGACGAGGTTTTGGCAGAGCTCGGGAAAGCCGACGACCCGAAACTTCGAATAGCAAAAAGGCTTGAGCAGATAGCGCTGGAAGATGAGTATTTTGTGCAGAGAAAACTGTACCCAAATGTTGATTTCTACTCTGGCATTATTCTGAGGGCTATGGGTATTCCGACGAATATGTTCACAGTCATCTTTGCTGTTTCAAGAACAATCGGCTGGATCGCGCATTGGAACGAGATGGTTGCCGGAGGATTGAAAATTGGACGTCCAAGGCAGCTATACAGTGGCGAGAAACGCAGGGATTACCCGGCCAGATAGCTCTTTCTGAAATACGCTAATGAATGCGCCTGGCTTCCGTTAATCTGAGGCTATACTTAGGGAATGCCCCGAAACCTTTGGTGTTGTTTGTAAGGGGAGTTGAGTATAGAGTCTCACGGTTGACTTCGCCAGAATCTGCGCGCCACTGCAATTGTTGGCGAACCCATTCTCAAACTCAGAATTCGTGACGCCCTATGATGGATTACAGAACCAAAGAGGAAAGAGTCGCAGATTATTTGCGCGAGGGGATTATTTCAGGTGTTTATCCCAGGGGGTCGAGGCTAAAGCAGGCCGAGATTGCAGAAAAGTTGAATCTAAGCATAACCCCGGTTCGGGAAGCGCTGAAACTTCTTGAGGCAGAAGGATATATCAAGAGAGATTCGTACAAAGGCGCCTCAATCGTGCCTTTTGATGCAGCAGCTTCGGAAGAGGTTCTTCAGCTGAGGCTCCTTCTGGAGGCGAAACTGGTTCAGGCGGCTGTAGACAAGGCAACATCCAAAGATATTGAAGATTTGAGAGCCCTGGAGATAGAGTTCGAGCAAGCATTTGCGAGTGGCGATCGAGCAGTGGCGCGAGGGGTGAATTATCGCTTTCACCGAAAGATGTACGATATTGCCGCAATGCCTCACACGCTGCACTTTGTTCAGATTCTCTGGGCGCGCTATCCGTTTGACCTGATCAACATGTCGAGCGGAAGAAGCGACAGAGCCATTGAAGAGCACGAAGAGATCCTCCAGGCAATTTGCGCGAGGGACGCTTCTGCAGCCGTCTTTGCAATGCGTAAGCATATTGAATCGGGGTGGGAAGTGCTCAAGGCTTCCGTGGCGGAGACCTTGTCTCAAGAAGCTGCTAGTTAGTTCCTCCTTCCAATATGCGCCCAGTCCTTCGCAAAGACATCAGGAAGCAAACAAAAACCCCGGCGAAGCCGGGGTTTTTGCTGAGTTAACTAACTTCTAACGGAAGGATTAGAAGTTGTACTGCGCTGCGAACATAACCCGATTTGCGTCGCTGGAGTCGCCTGCAACCGTTTCCTGGTCAAAGTAGCCGTATTCGACGCCCATCATGACGTTCTGAACAGGTGTCCACATATAGTTAACCAGGATGTTCTGGTTGGTTTCAGGATCAGCATTGGTGGTTGCACCAGCTGCGATCGCATCGTCTAGATCCAGCGTGGTCATGCCATAGCCAACGTTGATGCTACGACCGCCGCCGAGTGCCATGCTGACACCTACGGAACCGCCGTAACCTTCGATAGTTTCAATGCTGTTACCGTCCATGTAAGCGCTTGGGCCATAATAGTTGCTGCCAGAGCGCCACAGGTAGCCAGTTGCGCCGTCAGTGTAGTTGAGAGCGCCCTGAACGCTGAACATATCGCTCAACTTGAGCTTGGCTGCACCAAAAACTGCGAAGCCCATTGCGCTGTCATCATTGGTTCCGTCGTCTGAGGTGACCTGGCTTGCCAAAACAGCCGCAGAGTAAGAAAGCGCGTCAGCAGAGTCCTGAAGTCGAGCAGTGAGTGCCGGAGCAGAGGTGCGACCTGTACCGCCCAGAATTGATTGTGAGCTAGGATCCTCAAGAGAAAAAGACATGGGACCGGTAGTGTAGCGAACCTGCTCTGCCCGATCCTGGCTGCCTGCGGTGCCGGCCAGACTGTCAAAGTCCAGAGTTGGGGTGTTGCCCACGAAGCTCAGGTAGTTGGACCAGGTACGACCAGCCAATACGCCGTTATATGTGCCGTAGGCGTGACGCATGCGAAGGCTTCCTGGGCCAGAACCTGAACCACGGAAATCACCTTCGATATTAACCATTACGCCGGAAGCGTGATTTACTTTAACGCCAATACGGCTCTGCTGTACGTCAGCGCCGAAGTGACCAGTAATATCTTCGTTCGCGGGAGAGAAAGAACCTGCACGAGTAGATACAGCCCGGTTGTCGTCCAGGTCGTAACTCATGTTCAGACGAGCGTAGCCGTACAGGCTCGCTTCGGTATCGTCACCTACGTTCAGCGTAAGCGCGCTCGCTTGAGAGGCAACCCCCATTACTACTGTTGCTGCCGTCGCACGAATTGCCAATCTCAGTTTGTTGCTTTGCATCGTTGTTGTCTCCACACATTTTTGTTGTTGGACCCAAAAACAAGGTAGTTACGAATTCGTGACAATTCAAATAAATTCATGCAGAAATTAGACGAATGTCTATAACTGCTTTTCGTTCATATACAGACATCTGCAGTTGCCAACGAGGCGTAAAGTTGTTCCATGACGTCCGAAAGTACAGTTCTTGAGTCAGCCACGTTCGCGTTTCTTGATATTGAAACTACGGGCGGCAATTCAGCCCGGGACCGGATAACCGAGATCGGGATCCGGTTCTGGCGGGCCGGTGAGGTGGTGGGTGAGTGGCAGGCTTTGCTGAATCCGGAAACGCGGATTTCGCCGTTTATCGAAAACTTTACCGGCATTTCCAACGAAATGGTGGCGGATGCGCCAGTGTTTGAAGAGATGGCGGATGAGTTGGAGGCGCAGCTTAAGGGCAAGGTTTTTGTCGCCCACAATGCCCGTTTTGATTACGGCTTTATCAAGGCTGAGTTCCGCAGGCTGGGGCGACTGTTTTCGGCGAAGGTGCTGTGCACAGTAAAGCTGTCCCGTCGGCTGTACCCGGAGTTCCGGCGCCACAACATGGATGCGCTGATCGCCCGCCATGGCCTTGCCCAGGTTCAGCGGCATCGGGCAATGGGGGATGTATCCGCGATGCTGTCCTTCTTCGAGCATGCCCGTGCCGAGAAGGGGGATGGTAAGTTCGAGAGTGCCCTGCGCGAACTGCTCCAACGCCCGAGCATTCCCTCTCACCTGCCAACGGATATCCTGCAGGATCTGCCCCGGGGGCCGGGGGTGTATCGCTTCTATGGCGAGAACGATGTGCTTTTGTATGTGGGCAAAAGCACCAACATTGCCCAGCGGGTGGCTTCGCACTTTTCCGGCGATCACAACTCTGCCCGGGGCGTGCGCATGTCCGAGAGCCTGCGTCGAGTTGAGTGGACTGAAACGGCCGGTGAGCTTGGAGCGCTGCTACTGGAGCTCAAACAGATCAAAACCCTCAAGCCCCTGTTCAATCGCCGCTCAAGGGCCGCCAAGAATCTGGTGAGCATTGAGCTGTCGAAAAACGAGGCGGGGTATCTCCAGGCGCGCCTGGTTCGTGAAATCGAGCCCCACCGGTTGGGGGATTATTTCGGGTTGTTCCGAAGCAAGCGGGATGCCGAGCGGGCATTGAGCGGCATCGCGGCCAAGAATGAATTGTGCAACCGGCTGCTGGGCCTGGAGCCCGAGCACGAGGGCCCTTGTTTCCAGCGTTCGCTGGGGCGATGCAAGGGCGCCTGCGAGGAACTCGAGAATGTCGAGCGCTACAACCTCAGGGTGCAGATTGCCTTTCACGGCCTGCGACTGAAAACCTGGCCCTGGAAAGGGCCGGTCGGGATCGTTGAACGGGATGAGCGGTCCGGGCGTACGGACATCCTGGTGGTCTATAACTGGATGCATGTAGCCACCCTGCATGAAGAGGAGGAGCTGGCGGATCTCTCACTCCGTGGCCAGGCAGTCACCTTTGACCTGGATTCCTACAAACTTTTGATCGGCGCCCTCATGGACAGAAAAAAGGGCGGGCACGAACAGCAGCGGGTGATCGAGTTGCCTGCCATCGGGGAACCGGATGTTCTTATGCCGTGAGTGGCGTATTATGGTGCAAGAGTCCGCACACCTACTTACTTGTTTGGTGTGGCCACTCTACTATTTTTAATTGCTTAGCCGCTTTCCCGAGAGAGATTTATGAATAAAGAACCCGTCAGCCGCGAACTGTTCGATGAAGTCATGGTGCCCAACTACGCTCCCGGTTCCATCATTCCGGTGCGAGGAGAGGGCTCCCGGATCTGGGATCAGGAAGGCCGCGAGTTTATCGATCTCCAGGGCGGCATCGCAGTGACCTGCCTGGGCCATTCCCATCCGGGGCTGGTGGGCGCGTTGCACGATCAGGCTGAGAAAATCTGGCACCTGTCCAACGTGATGACCAACGAACCTGCCCTGCGTCTGGCGAAAACCCTGTGCGACCTCACCTTTGCCGAACGGGTGTTCTTCGCCAACTCCGGAGCCGAGGCCAACGAAGCGGCGTTCAAGCTGGCCCGTCGGTACGCGTGGGAGCATCACGGTAAAGAGAAGAACGAGATTATTTCCTTCAAAAACTCTTTCCACGGTCGCACTTTGTTTACCGTGAGCGTCGGCGGCCAACCCAAGTACCTGGAAGGTTTCGAGCCGGCACCGGGCGGCATTCACCATGCCGAGTTCAACGATCTGGAGTCGGTGAAGAAGCTGATCTCCAAAGAAAAAACCTGCGCCATTGTGGTCGAGCCGATTCAGGGTGAGGGCGGTGTTATGCCCGGGGATCAGGCGTTCCTCCAGGGGCTGCGAGATCTTTGCGACGAAAATGACGCGTTGCTGGTGTTTGATGAGGTTCAGTCCGGCGTCGGCCGAAGCGGCCACTTCTACGCCTATCAGATGTACGGCGTGGTGCCGGACATTCTCTCCAGTGCCAAGGGGCTTGGCGGTGGTTTTCCGGTCGCAGCCATGCTGACCACGGCCAAGGTTGCAGCCAGCCTGGGGGTGGGTACTCACGGCAGTACCTACGGCGGTAACGCACTGGCCTGTGCGGTGGCGCAAAGGGTAGTGGATACCGTCAGTCAGCCAGAGATTCTCAAGGGCGTGAAAGCCCGTTCGGACAAGCTACGCAAGGGCATGATGGATATTGGCGAACGCTACGGCGTATTCACCGAAGTGCGCGGTGCCGGCCTGCTGCTCGGTTGCGTGCTCACCGAGAAATGGCAGGGCAAGGCCAAGGACTTCCTGAACGCCGGGCTGGATGAGGGCGTGATGGTTCTGGTGGCCGGCGCAAACGTGATTCGTCTGGCGCCATCCCTGATTATTCCCGAACCGGACATCGAATTAGCCCTCGAGCGTTTCGAAGCGGCAGTGAAAAAACTGACGGCCTAAGGAGATCTTATGTGGCTGGTACGTCCGGCTGAGCCGGATGATCTGGACCAGATTCTCGCCATCGCGGGCACCCAGTGTGCCCGTCTTTCTTCCACCCTGCCCAAACAGGGCGACGCCCTGGCCTACAAGATCGAGCAGTCCCTGGCGTCGTTTGCCGGCCGGATCAGCGCAGAGGATGACCCTCCCAGGTTCCTGTTCGTGCTTGAGGACACCGAAACCGGAGACATCGCCGGCACGGCCGGTATCGATGCCCATGCCGGCAATGGCCAGCCTTTTTACAGTTACCGGCGGGATGCCCTGATCCATGCCTCCCATGAACTGGGCGTGTCCCGCCGTGTGGAGGTGTTGTACCCCTCCCACTCGCTGACCGATGTATCGCTGCTGTGCTCTTTCTCGATCCGCCCGGAGCTGCAGGGCACGGATGCATTCGAGTTGCTGTCGCGGGCCCGGATTCTGTTTATTGCTGATCACCGTGAATGGTTTACCCAGCGTATGGCCGTGGAAATTCAAGGCGTTCAGCTCGAAGACGGGAGCGTGCCCTTCTGGGACAGCCTTGGCCGGCATTTCTTTGATATGGATTTTGAAACGGCGGACCAGTACTCCGGACAGCTCAGCAAAACCTTCATTGCAGAGCTCATGCCGCCCAATCCCATTTATGTGACGCTACTGAGTGAAGCGGCCCAGAAGGCGATGGGGCAGCCGCACCAGATTACCGTGCCTAACTTTGAACTGCTCCAGCGGGAAGGGTTCCAGCCGGGAAGCTATCTGGACATTTTTGATGCCGGTCCGGTTCTTGAAGCTCGTACCGACAGCCTGAAAACCCTCGTGACCAGTCACCCGAAGGAACTTCATGGGACCAACGAAGACACCGGCGAAACCTGTCTCATTGCCGCTGGCGAGGGTGAACAGTTTCGCTGCACCCTGACACCGGTCGCCGAAACACTGGACGACAAACTCAAGGTGCCGGTCTTGACCTGGAATACGCTGAACCGGACCGCGGGTGACCGGGTAAGGATCGCGCCGTTATGACCTATTCGGGAACCGATGACGCAGTCAAGTATCAACCCGCCGGGATCACGGAGGCGACACCATGCTGGTAATCCGCCCGTTGCAGGAAAGCGATCTGGACGACCTGTATGCCATGGCCCAAAGCGCCGGGAAAGGGCTGACCACCCTGCCGGCGGACCGGGAGCTGCTGCAGAAGAAGATCAACCACGCCCGGGAGACTTTTAACCAGCGCATTGCGCCGGAAGCAGGGCTCTATCTCTTTGCTCTGGAGGATACCGAACGCAAGAAAACGGTCGGTATCAGCGGTATCCAGGCTCGCGTTGGTCTGGATGAAGTGTTCTACAATTACCGTCTGAGCGTCACCGTCAATGCCTCGAAAGAGCTGGGTGTTCACGTGCGGACTCCAACGCTGCATCTGTCAAACGACATGACCGATACCAGCGAAATCTGCTCCCTGCTGCTCTCCGATGAGTATAAAGGCGGAGGCAGCGGCCTGCTGCTTTCCCGCTGCCGGTTCATGTACCTGGATGAATTCCGCAAACACTTCTCGGAAAAAATCTTCGCGGAAATGCGGGGTGTGTCGGATGCCAACGGCCGGAGCCCTCTGTGGGACGCGCTGGGAACCAAATTCTTCGACATGGAGTTCAGCGAGGCGGACATGCTCTCGGGGCTGGGCAACAAGTCGTTTATTGCCGAGTTGATGCCCAAGTATCCGATATACCTGTCCATGTTGCCGGATTCCGCCCGTGCCGTGATCGGCCGGGTCCATGACAACACCGCTCCGGCACTCCGGATGCTTCAGTCCGAGGGCTTCAACTTCAACGGACTGGTAGACATCTTTGATGGCGGGCCCGTGGTTGAAGCCTTCGTTCACAATGTCCGGACGGTTCGGGAAGGCATGAACCGACACGCCATGGTCACTCGCAAACCGGTCAACCTGGACGTGCCATCTGAGGAGCGGGTCATGGTTTCGAACCGCTCATTCCGGGATTTCCGGGTGACTACCGTGCCGATAGATTGCATCGGACCGGATACCGTCAGCCTGCCACCTGAAGTAGCCGAAGCCTTGCAGATTGAATCTGGCGATCCGGTTCGCCTGGCCCCCTTGAAAGACTCGGGGTTGCTGACCAAACATAGTTATAGAAGCTCAGTACCGGGAGGTGCATCGAAATGGCAAAGCTGACGGGTGAACTGTTTATCGACGGGCTCTGGCTACCGGGCCACGGGCCGGTATTCGAATCTGTCCAGCCGGTGACCGGTGAAACACTCTGGGATGGCGAAAGCGCCAACCTGGAGGATGTGGATGCGGCCGTTCGTGAGGCCCGCAATGCCTTTGTGAAGTGGCAGCGCAAGAGCTTTGCCGAACGCCAGGCCGTTGTTGAAGCCTTTGGTGAGCTGCTTGAGGCTCACAAGGAAGAGCTGGCACACCAGATTGGCCTGGAGACGGGCAAGCCGCTGTGGGAATCCCGCACGGAAGTGGCGGCGATGATCGGCAAGATCGGTATTTCCGTGAAAGCCTACAACGACCGTACCGGGACATCTGAATCCGATGTTGCCGGTGGTCACGCTGTGCTCAGGCACCGGCCCCACGGGGTGGTGGCGGTGTTCGGCCCCTACAACTTTCCGGGGCATTTGCCGAATGGCCACATAGTCCCGGCTTTGCTGGCCGGGAACACGGTGGTGTTCAAGCCGAGTGAGCTGACCCCGGGGGTCGCCGAGCTGACGGTAAAGCTCTGGGAGAAGGCCGGCATTCCCGATGGAGTGATCAACCTCGTTCAGGGCGCCTCGGCCACGGGCAAATCCCTGGCCGGCCACCCGTTAATTGACGGCCTGTTCTTTACCGGCAGTTCCACTGTGGGTCATCTGTTGCACAAGCAGTTTGGCGGTCAGCCCGAGAAAATCCTGGCCCTGGAGATGGGCGGTAACAATCCGCTGATCGTTCAGGATGTGGCTGATGTGGATGGTGCCGTGCATCATGCCCTGCAGTCGGCCTTCCTGTCGGCCGGCCAGCGTTGCACCTGTGCACGTCGCCTGCTGGTACCCAAGGGCAAGAAAGGCGACGCGTTCATCGACCGGCTGGTGGAAGTCTCCGCCCGCATCAAGGTAGGCGAGTTCGATGCTGATCCGCAGCCGTTTATGGGCTCCTTGATTTCCGCGGAGGCCGCCGAAAAACTCCTGGCGGCCCAGGCCAGCCTGCTTGAAAAGGGCGGCAAATCCCTGCTGGAGATGAAGTCCCTGAAGTCGGGAACCGGCCTGCTGTCGCCGGGTATCGTGGATGCCACAGGTCTGGATGTGACCGATGAAGAGTTCTTTGGCCCCTTGCTAAAGGTGTATCGCTACAAGAGCTTTGATGATGCACTGGCGCTGGCCAACGATACCCACTATGGGCTGTCAGCGGGCATCCTGACGGACGACCGGAAGCTCTACGAGCGGCTGGTGGAAGAAGTGCGCGCCGGTATCGTGAACTGGAACCGGCCGCTGACTGGCGCCAGCAGCGCGGCGCCCTTTGGCGGTGTTGGTGCCAGTGGCAATCATCGCCCCAGCGCCTACTACGCTGCCGACTACTGTGCCTGGCCCATGGCTTCTCTGGAGGCCGGCAAGAGTGAGATGCCAGAGTCTCTGGCACCCGGCCTCAATTTCGATTAACGGAACCCAGTGCCATGGTGAAACACGCGGTTGAAGCAAACTTCGATGGTCTGGTCGGTCCCACCCACAATTACGCGGGACTGTCCTGGGGTAATGTAGCCTCCAAATCCAATGTCAGTTCCGTCTCGAATCCGAAAGAGGCGGCACTGCAGGGCCTGGCCAAAATGAAGCGCCTGGCGGACCGGGGTTATGTGCAGGGCGTTCTGCCGCCCCATGAACGGCCGCATATTCCGACACTTCGGGCCTTGGGATTTGAAGGTCCGGATGCTCGCGTTCTTGAGCAGGCGGCCAAATCCAGTCCGTCGATCCTGGCAGCAGTCTCTTCTGCCTCGCCGATGTGGACGGCCAATGCGGCCACGGTATCGCCGAGTGCCGACACCTCTGACCATCGTGTGCATTTCACCCCGGCCAACCTGAGTGCCAAGTTTCATCGCTCCATCGAACACACGGTGACCGGTAGGTCCCTGAAATCCATTTTTGCCGACGAAAGCTACTTTGCGCACCATCCGGCGCTGCCATCAGTGAGCCACTTTGGCGATGAGGGCGCGGCCAACCACACCCGGTTGTGTGCCGGTTATGGTGAACCCGGGGTGGAACTGTTTGTGTATGGCCAGATGGCATTCAATGAACAGGCGCCAGCCCCGAAGAAATACCCGGCACGACAAACGCTTGAGGCATCCCAGGCAGTGGCACGGCTGCATGGCCTCAGGGATCAGAATGCGGTGTTTGCCCAACAGAATCCGGACGCCATTGATGGCGGCGTTTTCCACAACGACGTGATAGCGGTGGGCAACGGTAATGCGCTTTTTTACCATGAAATGGCGTTTCTCAACGAAACGCAGGTGCTGGCGGACATCAGGGAGCGGCTCACCGGTGCCGAGCTGGAAGCGGTCCGGGTTAGCAGTGCCGATGTGCCGCTGGAAGATGCGGTGGCCTCCTACCTGTTCAACAGTCAGTTGCTGAACACGCCCGACGGCATGCTGCTGGCGGTGCCCGGCGAGTGTCGGGAAGTGGCTTCCGTCAGCCGTTATCTGGATGGCCTCGTGAAGTCTGGCGGGCCGATTACAGCGGTGGAAGTGTTTGACGTCAAGCAGTCCATGCGCAATGGCGGTGGCCCGGCCTGTCTGCGGTTGAGGGTGGTTCTCAACGACGATGAGCTTAGGGCCATCAACCGGGGTGTGCTGCTCACCGATGAACTCTATGAGCGCCTGACCACCTGGGTAGAAGCCCATTATCGGGACGAACTGAGCCAGGGCGACTTGGGCGATCCCATGCTGCTGGAAGAAGTCCGTAAAGCGCTGGACGAACTCACCGGGATCATGGGGCTCGGCTCCATCTACGATTTCCAGCTCTAGCGGCCTGCCGGGCTGCGAGCTGTCAGGCGGAAATCGAGGACGTCAGCATATCCATGGTATGACGGATCAGCTGCTCGGCAGGAAACTCCGGGTTGCCTTCCCCCATTTCCGACTGACAGAGCAGGATCACCCCGTGAAGGGCCCCGCGCAGGTACAATGCGGTCTGAACGGGGTCGTTAATCCGGTCACGGTTCATGGTGCCGTCCCGTAGCCCCAGTTCGATGGCCCCCACCATCAGCTCCATCAGGTCTGATTTGGAGCACAACATTTCTTCCGTCTGACTTTCATCGGCCTCCGCCATGGCGGTGGACGCCTTGGTCAGGGCCGAGAAGTAATCCGGTTCTTCCAGATAAAAGCGGTAGTAGGATTCTCCCATCGCCCGGATCTGGGCAAGGCCGTTATCCGCAGTCTGTCTTGCTTCTTCAAATCGCCGGAACAGGCTGTGGCCTGCCCTGAGCATAATGCCCCTCTGTATCGCAGCCTTGTCCTTGAAGTACACGTACAGCAAGGCCCGGCTGAGGCTGGCGGTACGCGCGATGTCGTCCATGGACGTGCGTTCGTAGCCCTTTTCCGAGAACACCAGTTCGGCGGCGTCCAGAATGGTGTCGTAACGGGCCTGTTTCTCACGCTCGCGACGGGTTTTCAGCGGTTCGCTCATTCAATCATCCGGTTAGTTGGCAACAGCACGCATAGGATACCTGAAATCGAATCAAACCCGATTATTGACAAAATGTCAAAGAATGACATGATGTCTAAATCAATCATCGGGCTTCTCCAGGGACAGGACCCCGCCAACTACACAAGCAAGGATGAAAGGAAGAGTCATGACACCACTTCGAATCCCCGTTGCCATCGTTTCGCTTGCGGTTTTTTCACTGTTTCTGTCGGGCTGTAAAGCCAGTGACGTAGCCCCGGAATCCGGGCAGCAGAAGGTTTCAGTGCGTGTGTCTGAAGTTGCCGGCGGCGAGAGCCAGGATATGCCGCTGCGGTTTTCCGGAATTGTTCGTGCTACCCAGAGAGCGACGCTGACCTTCCAGGTCAGTGGCACCCTCAAGGAGCAGGCGGTGGAGCTCGGGCAGAAAGTGCAGGCCGGTGATCTGCTTGCCAGGGTCTATAACCCCGGCCTGGAGCCGGCCAGGGATTCTGCCCGGGCCCGGCTGGAAGAACTGAGAACCCAGTATCAGCAGGCTCAGCGGGAGTGGGAGCGCTCCAGCCGATTGCACGAGCGCGGTGTGGTGTCCGAACAGACGCTGGAGCAGCTTGCCGCTCGGCGGGACTCCCTGGAGGCGAGCGTCGCAACGGCGCGGGCCTCCCTGGCGGAGGCAACCCAGCTGCTCGAAGAGAGCACACTTCGGGCGCCCTTTTCCGGACGGGTTGAAGCCCTGCTGGTGGAGCGGGACGAATTCGTCGCGGCCGGACAGCCGGTGATGCGGCTTTCCTCGCCCGAGGGCCGTGAGGTAGAGGTGCGGGTACCGGCGTATCTGCTGGATCATGTTGAGCTGGAGCAAACCTTGCCTGTCTGGTCCGTCCAGGACCGCAGCCGCCCGCCACAATCCGGTTCGGTGGTCGAGATTGCCCAGGCAAGTGCCATTCGCGGCGAGCTGCATCCGGTTCTGGTGAGCCTGCCGGTGAATACGCTTGAGCCTGGCGAGCCAGTCGAGGTTGGTATCACGCCGGTGCGGGAATCTGCCATCACGGTGCCCTTGCTGTCGGTGATCCGCAACGCCGAGGGTGTCAGTGTGTTCCGGGTCCAGGATAATGTGGCCTCCCGCGTTGCGGTGGAAGTCGACCGGGTCGTGGGCGAGCGAGTGGTGGTTACCTCCGGCGATCTGTCCCCGGGTGACCTGGTGGTTTATGCCGGCATGACACGGCTGGTGGACGGTGATGCCGTGGAGGTGCGCTGATGACCCACCGGCTTCTGAATTGCCAACGCCTGCTGGGCATGGTGGTTACCATGCTCTGCCTGCTGGGTATTGCCGCCTACAGCACCATGCCGCGCCAGGAAGACCCGTCCTTTCCCTACCGGGCCGGCCTGATCAGCATCAATTATCCCGGCGCCAGCGCCGAGGCCGTTGAACGGCTCGTACTCCGGCCCCTGGTGGATGAACTTCGGCAGGTGGAGGAGGTGGATTACACCCAATCCACCGCCCGTACCGGCGTTGCCATTGTGCGCCTGCGCCTGAATGATGACATCTACGACACCGACCCCGCCTGGGATCGTGTGCGCCAGGCCATGGAACGGGCGAAACAGGACTTCCCGGACGATGTGGGCCGGATGGTGCTCGATGATCGCCTGATTGATATTCCCGCCATTGTCATGGCCGTAGGAGGCTCGCCGTCGGTCACGGAATTGTCCGGTGTTGCTGAACGGCTGAAGCAGAACCTCTCGGATTTGCCGGGGGTTTCCCGGATTGAGCTTGAAGGCGATGCCGACGAACAGATTACCCTTGCCCTGGACGATGCCGCGCTCTTCCGGCTTGGAATCTCCCCGGCGCGGGTGTTAGACACACTGGCGCGACGAAACCAGACCATTCCCGGCGGCTTTGTGGTGGTCAATGGCCGCCGCCTGTCGGTCCTTCCCAACAGCGAGTTTGCGGATATTGACGCCATCCGCGCCACGCCCATTGAACTTCCGGATGGCTCACAGGTTCCCCTGGCCGCGGCAGCGGATGTCTGGCGTGGACCAGTAGAACCCAGACAGCCGGAAACCTGGTACGACGGCGAACGGGTGGTGCTGGTCTCCATCATTATGGAAGAGGGCACCACCGATGCGATCCGCTTTGGTCAGCGGGTGCGCGAACGCATGGAGCAGATCCGCGGAGACTTTGAACCCTACGAAATCCGGGAGATGTTCTTTCAGCCGGACAAGGTAGAGGAACGGCTCGATAACCTGGCCTGGAGTCTGGTGCTCTCGGTGCTGATCATCGTTGCTGTGGTTTTTACCGGCATGGGCATTCGAATGGGCCTGCTGGTGGCCTCGATTCTGCCTATGGTCGCCCTGATCAGTGTCGGGCTCTACGATCTGGGCGGTGGTGTTCTGCACCAGATTGCAGTGATCGGTATGGTGATATCCCTCGGTATCCTGATCGACAATGCCATTGTGATTGTTGAAAACATTCAGGGCCACCTGGATGAGGGCATGCGCCGTCTCGATGCCCTGCGCCAGGCCGTCAGCGAGCTGGCCGGCCCGCTGGGTGCCTCAACGGGAACCACGCTGGCGGCCTTCGCACCCCTGCTACTGGCCAAGGGCGGTGCCGCGGATTTCACCCGTGGCGTGCCGGTCATGATCATGCTGACGCTGTCAGTCAGCTACCTGCTCGCGATCTCCGCGGTGCCCCTGCTGGCAGCCAGATTCCTGAAACCCCGCCGCAAGGCCGGGCAGGACCGTCTGACGGGCTTGGCGCGGTTCCTTGGCGGCCTGGTGTCCCGTTACCCCGGGAGACTGATTGCCGCGGGCGCCATACTAGTGGGAATCAGCGTTGCCATGACCCCCTTTATGGCCCAGCAGTTTTTCCCCAATGCCGACCGCCCCCGGGTGATTGTCGAAGTCTACATGCCCGAAGGCACCGACCAGGCCCGCACCGCAGAGGCAACCGCAAGCCTGGAACGAATTATCCGGTCACAGCCTGATGCCCTGGAGGTTCACCGGTTTGTGGGCTTCACCGGGCCGTCCTTCTATTACAACCTGCAGCGCGCGCCCCAGGCGCCGAACCGGGCCCGGCTGGTGGTCACCACACCCACACTGGAAGACACCACCGGCATGATTCGCTGGATCCGAGCCCATGTGAAAGAACAGATGCCGGAGCTGGATGTGACCGTGGGCATACTCGGGCAGGGGCCGCCAAGGGCTGCGCCTGTGGAAATTCGGGTCTACCACGCCAACAACGGCACCCGCGTAGAGGCGGTGGAACAGATTTTCAGTATCCTGCGGGGCGTCGAGGGTACGGTTGATGTCCGCCACGACCTGGATATTGGCGTGCCCAGCATTGCCATCAACGTTGACGACGCCACGGCTGCCCGATATGGCCTGACCCGCGCCGATGTGGCCCAGAGCCTTTATGGCCAGAGCTTTGGTGTGGTGGCTGAGCGCTATCGCCAGGAAGAGGATCCCATCCCCCTGGTGCTGCGTTCCCGCGAGGGCACGGCCCTGTCGCTTTCACGGTTGCTGTCAGTGAACATCTACAACGACCGGGGCGACGCCGTTCCGCTCTCAGCAGTGGCGACAGTGGATACCACCTGGGAACCGGCGGCTCGATACCTGCGTGATGGCGTAAGAATGAACACCGTCACGGCTAATCTCGAAACCGGTTACAGCTTCAGCCAGGCCCTGGACGGCCTTTACGCAGGGCTTGAGAAAAACCCGTTACCACCGGGGACCCGCATGGCCATGGGCGGCGACGCCGAAGGCTCCGGTGAAGCCAATACCGCATTGCTCACCGCAGCCCCCATCGGGATGCTGTTGCTGCTGTTCTTCCTGCTGCTGCAGTTCAACTCCTTCCGCAGGGTTGGCATTATCCTTCTGACGGTGCCGCTGGCTACCGTCGGTATTTTCCCCGGATTGGTGCTGTCCGGCTCACCCTTCGGTTTCCAGTCTCTGCTGGGCGTGATCGCCCTGGTGGGAATCGTGGTGAACAACGCCATTGTTCTGCTGGACGTGATGGACCGGGAACTGGAGAAAGGAAGAGACATCCGCGACGCCATGCGCAACGCGGTAGAACAGCGAACCCGCCCTATCCTGTTGACCACCGCAACCACCGTGGCCGGCCTGCTGCCCCTGGCGTTCTCAAGCTCCACGCTCTGGCCGCCCATGGCCTGGGCCATCATCTCCGGCCTGCTGGCTTCAACGTTACTGACTCTGCTTGTAATCCCGGCTGTCTGTACCCAGTTGATCAAAGTCAGTGTGCCGGAACCTGAAAACGCCCCGGCCTGAGCAGCGGAACCCGGGGTCAGATGAAACGTTCATCTGACCCCGTTTTTGGCTTGATCATCAGCCCAACTCTGTGGCCGACGGGCACGTCCGGATTGGGAAACACAATCGCCTCGGGGGAGTGCCCCACCCGGTAGCTGGTTTCGTCATCCTCCCAGATGACCGTGCCGGGCTGGTATTCGGTAAAATTAGCGACGTCATCCGGAATATGGAACCGGAAGTTCTTCCCGGTATTCAGAATCTCATGCACCACCTCGAACACCGTCAGATAGTCGAATGGTGGCTGCGGTGCGGGCGCAGACTGCCCCTGGAACCGACGCCGCAATGCATCTCGAATCCCCGAGAAACGCCCCAGATCATTCTGGCCAAACGGGCGCACTTTCCCCAGCTCCACGGTGAAACTCTCAGCCTTCAGGAGTGAAGAGGAAAACGATGAAAACGTCGTACCGGCCTTGTGCTGCAGCAGAAGCGTCTCAACCTCCGCCTCCAGCATGAAATCACACTGGTCTACTGGAACCGTTCGACTCTCAACAAACGGATACAGCGCAAACCGCTCACGATGAGAAGGGCGAATGGCCGTGTGCAGATCGTAGTGAGAAAGCGCCTGAGGGTTCGCCATGGCAAACTGCCGGCAAGCCTCCTCAAGCTCCTGCGCCCGCGCAGCCTCGGCCAGCCCGTCATACTCGCTTCGCCCATGAGCACCGTCGAACAGCCTGTTAAGGTTCACTTCCAGAAAGCGTTTTCCAGCCACCATCGCCGGCGGGTTGCCCAGAATCAGCAGAACCGGGCAGGCCAGTTCCCACTCGCCATCAATCAGCTCGGAAACCAGTGCGTTCAGAACCTCAATGGGTGCCGTCTCGTTCCCGTGAACACCTGCGGAAACAATGATGGCTTCGGCATTAGGATTGCTGCGGTTAGCGGGAGGCACAATGTCCAGAACGCCCGCGGCCTTGCGGCTGATTCGGGTGCCATCTGGGAGAAGGGATTTTACCTCCGGGAGGTCTGCGTTGGCATTATCCAGTGTATGGGACAGCCAATCAGGGGAACTGCCAAATAGATCCGCACTAACGGTCATGGGGACTCCACGGAAAAAGTTTGAGGGCGGTTGGCGGGTGTCTTCCCGGGAGTGTCTGAGGCCATGGATGGCCTCAGTCAAGCGCACATGGACGTGCTCGTAGCGTCTCCCGGGAAGACACCCGCCAACCGACCCGGCACCAAACTGGAAGCCAAGGGGGTCAGCCGCTAACCGGCCGCTGATGCTTCA
Organism: Marinobacter sp. NFXS11; assembly: GCF_040148675.1. Lineage (NCBI taxonomy): Bacteria > Pseudomonadati > Pseudomonadota > Gammaproteobacteria > Pseudomonadales > Marinobacteraceae > Marinobacter > Marinobacter sp. NFXS11. The sequence continues at coordinate 21,167 of NZ_JAGDDV010000001.1, forward strand.
GCAGATGATTTTCGAGTTTGCGGAACGCGAACACCAGAATAAACGTGAGTGCCATATAGCAAAACGCCACAAAGATAAACGCGTCAAATGGCGCATAGAACCGCGAGTAAATGTTACGGGCCGCCCCGGTCAGATCCACGATGGTCACCACACTGGCAATCGCACTGGCGTGCAGCATGAAGATCACCTCGTTGGAGTAGGCCTGCACCGCCCGCCGCGCTGCACTTGGCAGCACAATCCGCCGCATCCGCATAAACCAGCTCATGCCATAGGCTTTAGCTGCTTCAATTTCACCGTTAGGCGTCGACACAATCGCACCGCGGATAATCTCCGTGGTATAGGCCGCCGTGTTCAATGTGAAAGCCAGCAGGGCCGGGTAGAAAGGCTCCCGGAAAATCTCCCACCAGAAGGTTTCCTGAATGCCCTCAATCTGGGCCAGCCCGTAATAGATGATGTAAAGCTGGATCAGCAACGGTGTGCCGCGGAACAGATAGGTGTAAAGCCACACCGGGCCAGACACGAACGGGTTGCGAACCGTCCGGAGGATGGCCAGCGGAACCGCCACCAGCAAACCGATAACCAGGGACAGAAACACCAGATGTACGGTAGTCACGGCGCCATCCCAGTATTCCATGATGGTCATGGCGGTAAAGATTTCGTTCTGGTTCAGCCACTCGGCAATGAAATCAGGCATCCGTTAACTCCCCTGAACCACGCCGACATTGGCTCGTTTATCGAGCCACTTGATAAACAATTCAGACCCTGCCGTGAGGGCCAGGTAAACAAACGCCACCGGAATGAAAAAGTGGAACGGCATGCGCTCCGCCTTGGCAGCTTCTTCCGCCACACGAACCATGTCCGTCAGGCCGATAATGGAAACCAGGGCGGTGGTCTTTAGCAGAACCTGCCAGTTGTTGCCCAGGCCGGGCAAAGCATGGCGCATCATTTGTGGCAGCATGATTCTGCGAAAGGTATGAAAACGGGTAAAGCCGTAGGCGCGGGCAGCCTCGATCTGGCCGGTTTCAACCGCCAGGAAAGCGCCGCGGAAGGTTTCGGTCATGTAGGCGCCGAAAATCAGCCCGATCGTTACCACGCCGGAGATAAACGGGTCGAACTGAAAGAAAAAGTCGATTTCGTAAGTTTCCCAGATGTAATCCGAGAGCATATTCACTGCCACCTGGCCGCCATAGTAAAACAGCAGCATCATAACCAGGTCTGGCACACCGCGAATCAGTGTGGTGTAGGTAGTAGCGATACCCTTGGCAACCCGGCTTTGGGACAGCTTGGCAGACGCGCCAACCAGACCCAGGGCAACCGAGAGGGCTAGAGACAGGAAGGCCAGTTCAATGGTGACTATTGCCCCATCCAACAGGGCCGGGCCATAGCCTTTCAGATCAAGCATGGGAATGTCCGGTAAGCAGGGGCGGCCCTGACGGGCCACCCCTCGGCAGATTTACATCTTGATGTCGTAAGCGAAGTACTTCTGCATGATGGTGTCGTAGGTACCATCTTCCTTCAGGGTGCGAAGGGCCGCATTCACTTCTTCTGCAAGATCGGTGTCGCGCTGGCGCATGGCAACACCCACGCCTTCGCCAAGCTTGACCGCTTCACCAACTTCCTTGAAGCCTTCCTTGGTGAGAACAGTCTGCTCGCCCACCGGATAGTCTACGAACACGACATCGAGGCGCTGGCCTTCAAGGTCCAGAACCATGTCGTCTGCGGTGGTGTAGCGCTTGATGGTGACAATGCCACCCATGTTTTCAGTCACGTAGGTGTCCATGGTGGTACCGCGCTGAACGCCAACGGTCTTGCCTTCCATCGCACTCATGTCAGTGACGTCGGTGTTGAAGCTCTCAGGACCGAACCAGCCACCCGGGGTATTGTAGTACGGCTCGGAGAACAGAACCCGCTCTGCGCGCTCCGGCGTAATCGACATGGAAGACATGATCAGATCGAATTTACGCGCCAGCAGGCCCGGAATCATCCCGTCCCACGCCTGGATCACGAATTCGCAGTTGGCGTTCATTTCTTCACACATGGCTTCGGCCAGTTCCACTTCGAAACCGGTCAGTTCACCATTCTCGTCCTTGTACTCAAACGGCTCGTAAGGCACGTCGAACGCGATGCGGAGATCCCGCTCCTGGGCCTGTGCGCCACCAGCAATCAGGGCGAGGGCGCAGCTTGCTGCAAAAATCATTTTTTTCATGTGTCACTTCTCCAGTGGTTTGCCTTTTGGGCTTTATTTTTGATGGAAGTTTTTGGTTCCAACATTTTATTTCTTCACCGGTTCAAGATAGCACCGAGTGTCAGAAGTTGGGAGTCAGGAACTGCTTCATGCGTTCCGAATCCGGATGATCAAACACTTTTTCGGGGGTACCCTGTTCCTCGATCACGCCCTGATGCAAAAACAGGACCTGACTCGACACGTCCCTTGCGAATGCCATCTCGTGGGTAACCACGATCATGGTGCGGCCTTCCTCAGCCAGGCCTTGCATGACCTTCAACACTTCGCCCACCAGCTCCGGATCCAGCGCCGAGGTGGGTTCGTCAAATAGCATGACTTCCGGTTCCATGGCCAGTGCCCGCGCAATGGCCGCCCGTTGCTGCTGGCCGCCGGACATCTGGGCCGGGTAGTAGTCCTTGCGCTCGTAGATACCCACCTTGTTCAGGTAGGCTTCGGCGCGCTCGATGGCTTCCTTCTTGGGTACCTTCAGCACGTGAACCGGGGCTTCAATGATATTTTCCAGAACAGTCATGTGAGACCAGAGATTGAAGCTCTGGAAGACCATGGAAAGTTTTGCGCGGATCAGTTCAACCTGTTTGTTATCGGCAGGAATACGTTCGCCCTTGCGGTTTGTTGTGAACCTTATTGGGTCGCCGTGCACGATAATGTCGCCGGAGGTGGGTGTTTCCAGCAGGTTGATACAACGCAGGAAAGTACTCTTGCCCGAGCCGGAGCTGCCGATGAGGGAAACCACGTCGCCTTTGCGGGTCTCCAGTGAAATACCTTTGAGCACCTCAAGCTGGTCAAAGGTCTTGTAAATGTCCCTGCAGATCAAAGGCGCTTGGTCCGCCATGGGTGACTCCTGGGGCTGTCATTCAAAGGCGCATGTTTTACGGACTGTGGATGCGGAAATCAATCCCTTTAAGGGAGCGTTTTACCGAATTTCACTGCCGTTCGATGCATGACATTGTGGTCGAATGATTGTGTGATGCAAGCTTTTTGCCATGCTCAGGCTCCTGCCCGCAAATGATCGCTCGCGTTGTCCTGTTCAATGGGCAGCCTGATCAGTTTGCCTCCGTCTTTCTCCATGTCTCTCATGGCCTCACTGACAAACCGTACGTGGGCCATCGCCACCTTCTGGGCGTTGGCCGGCTTGCCAGCGATGACGGCCTCATAAAGCTGCCGGTGCTGGCGGACGATTTTCTTCCGCATTTCTTCTCTTGGGTTCAGGTTGGCAACCGAGGCCTGAACGGTCAACAACATCATGTTTTTCAGGCTGTTGAGCACGTGCACCAGTACCGGGTTGTGGGATGCTTCGACAATCGCAAGATGGAAACCATGATCCAGCCGGGCGTTGCGAAGCGGGTCGGTATCCTCAAGCGCCCGGAACGCCTTTGTAATGCGATGCCGGTCGAGCCGGGTTGCCCGCAGAGCAGCGAGATAGGCGGCCTGGCCTTCCAGTTGTTCGCGTACCTCAAGAAGGTCGAAAAGTGTGCGGGGGTGTCCCTCGAAAAGATGCATCAGCGGACTCTGTTCGCCCAGCTCGCTGGCGCCGGGCACCATACTGGCCACAAACGACCCCTTGCCGTGGCGGGTATCAATAACGCCGCGGCCCTGAAGCTCATGCAGGGCTTCCCGAATCACCGCGCGAGAAACGCCCAGGCGGGTCGCCAGTTGGCGTTCGGACGGTATCTTCTGCTCCGGAGCCAGCCCGCCGTCGAGAATAAGGCGTTCCAGCCGGTATGAGATTTCCTGGGAGATTGCCATTTGGGGGCCTGTTTATGCTCTCTGGTCTGACCAGTGAATGCTTCTGATTGTTGGTGTTTCCGTTCTCGCGTGATGTGCGTCCGAGCCCGTTAAATATGGCCGATTCAGAGTATTTCGTCCATTTTTAATACTTCAAAAACTGGTCAGACCAGTGCTCACCGAACTGGACTAAACCCGGATTGGCTACGAATATCGTTCTAATGTCGGCCTGCGCCGGCGTTGCCATAGACGCTGATAAAAACAAAGCCAACGGAGACGTTTCGATGAATTCGAAGAATAACATCCGAAATAGCTGTGACACTGGCGAGGCCCCACCTCGCAGAAGTTTCCTCAAGACAATCGCCATGGGCGCCACTCTGGCAGGCGCAATGCTCATGGGCGCGGGTCAGGCCCAGGCTGCTACTACGTGGAAAATCCAGTCCACCTGGGACGCGGGTACGGTGGGCTACACGCTCTTCGAGGAGTGGTGTAAGAGTATCGAGGCCAAGTCCGGCGGAGAGCTCAAGTTCCAGTGCTTCCCGGCCAAGGCGGTTGCTGCCGACAACAACGCGCTGTTTGACGCTGTTCGTAACGGCGTGCTGCAGGGTATGAACCCGTTCACCCTATACTGGGCCGGTAAGATTCCTGCTTCTGTCTTCCTGTCCTCTTATCCAGCTGGTCCAGATCAGCCTCATCAGTGGGACACCATGTTTTACTCCATGGGCATGCTGGAGAAGACCCGGGAAATCTACAAGAAGTTCGGCCTGTTCTACGTTGGCCCGATCCAGCACGACGCCAACATTATCCACTCCAAGCAGCCTGTTAACAGTCTTGCAGATCTCAAGGGCATGAAAATCCGTGTCCCAGGAGGCATGGTTGCCGAGGTTTTCCAGCAGTTTGGCGTGTCCACGGTCAGTCTGCCGGGCTCGGATATCTTCCCGGCTCTCGAGAAAGGCACTATTGATGCAGCGGACTTTGTAGGCCCTGCAGTTAACTATGAGCTGGGCTTCTCCCAGGTTACCGACTACATCATCTTTGGACCTCCAGGCGTCATGTCTATCTACCAGCCGGTGGATCTGATGGATCTGACCGTCAGCCTGCGTGCCTGGAACTCTATCTCGCCTGAGCTTCAGCAGCTGGTTGAGGACGAGGTTCGGATCTACTCCCAGAAGCACTACCTGGCCATCCAGGCGCGCAACATCGAGGCGATGGAGAAGTTCAAGGCAGATGGCGACACGGTTACCCGTCTGAGCCAGGAAGATCTGGATACCTGGCGTAAGGCCGCGATCCCCATCTGGTTCAACTGGGCCAACAAGAATGAGGACGCACGCGCCATCCTGGATATCCAGCTGAAGTACATGATGAACGACACGGTTGGCTACATTACCGAAGAAGACATCAAGGGCTTCTAAGTTCCAAAGCTCAAACAAAAAACGACACACGAGGAAGGCAGGGTTAGCCGACTAAGGATTAGCCCTCCCTTCCTCGCTCTTTGATCTGGGTGGTAACAACATGTCTGATCTGAGTTCCTTTGGCTTTGTTTTGCCGCACTGGTTCTACTGGGGCTGGCTTGCGGTAATGCCATTGCTCATGATGGCTTGGGATAAGTGGAGCAGTAAGCACGGCGGAGATAACGCCGAGCCAGAGAAAACGGTTTCCGAGCTGCAGTCTGAAGAAGATGATCCTCTTGCTCACTTTGAGTACGAGGGTAACTGGTTTACGAAAATCGTTGACTGGATGTGCGAGAAGTCAGGTCTTTTCGTTGCGTTCTGGACAATCAACGCCGTTCTTTTCTACTTCTTTGAAGTGGTAATGCGATACATCTTTAACATGCCAACGATCTGGGTGCATGAGGCCAGCTTCCTGATCTTCGGCATGCAGTACATCCTTGCCGGTGCCTTTGCGCTGTTGCACGGTGCGCACGTGCGGGTAGACGTTGTCTACAACTTCCTGCCGGTTCGCGGGCGCGTGGGCATGGATATTTTCACCTCCATGTTTTTCTTCATATTTGCAGCCGTTCTGGCTACCACATCCTGGACCTTCTTCCAGGACTCCATAATGATGCAAGAGACCACTGTCGAGACCTGGGGTATCCAGTATTACCCCGTGAAAGGCGTGATGTTTGTGGGCGCAATCCTGTTGCTGCTCGCCGGCTTTTCGAAGCTGCTTAAAGACATCGTACTGTTTATCCGTCTCGGTCAGGAGCGCACATCATGAGTACAACAACTGCAGCGCCCAGCAACGGTATGGCCGGAAAACTGGGTACATGGTTAATGATCATCGCCACCGTGGGTCTGGCGTTTGTCATCTGTGTTGAACTGATCAACATTCTCTTTTACGACCCATGGAGTGATGAGAAATTTCTTTTCAAGCTCTCGGGCAGCCTTTCTGGTGTCGAAATCGGGCCGCTGACCTACCTGATGTTTGGATCTCTGGCTGTAGCCCTGATGATGGGGCTGCCGCTGGCCTTCGTGACCGGTGGCCTTGGTGTCATGTTCATCTATCTGGTGGGTGACGCCATGATGCTGAACATTGTCCCCGGCCGGATCTTCCCACTGATGGCGAACCCGGACATTGCTGCGATCCCTCTGTTCATCTTCATGGCGTCGATGCTTGAACGCGCGGGCCTGATCGAAGAAATGTTCAGCGTGGTTTACAAGTGGATGGGCGGCATCAGTGGCGGTCTTGCTGCTGCAACCATTGTCGCCTCTACGATTCTTGCCGCGATGGTCGGCGTTATCGGTGCCGCCGTTGTCACCATGGGCATCATCGCACTGCCGGCCATGTTGAAGCGGCATTACGACCACAAGATTGCCATCGGCTCCATCATGGCGGGTGGAACCCTGGGTATCCTCATTCCGCCTTCGATTCTCGCGATTCTTTACGCCGTCGTAGCACAGCAGTCCGTGGGCGAGCTCTATCTGGGCTCTCTGTTGCCCGGTCTGATGCTCTCCGGTCTGTACCTGACTTATGTTCTGGTGCGCAGCTGGCTAAATCCGAAACTGGGTCCGCCAATTCCTGTGGAAGACCGGATCAGCCTGAAAGAAAAGCTCAAGCTTCTGGGCAACCTGATTGCTCCCCTTGCGCTGGTTGGTCTGGTTCTGGGCCTGCTGTTCGGTGGTATTGCCACACCGGTTGAAGCGGCTGGTATCGGTTCTTTCGGTGCCATTATCGTTGCGATGATGCACAAGAAGTTCTCTATCGCCGGCCTCCGCGAGGCCTCCGTTACCACCGCAAAAGCGTCTGCCATGGTTCTGTGGATCATGTTCGGTGCATCGGTATTCGTCGGCTTCTACATCCTGCAGGGTGGCCAGCAGTTTGTCACCGACGCCATACTTGGAACCGGTATGTCGGCTTACGGGATCCTGTTCCTGCTGATGGTTTTGCTGGTGGTTCTGGGTATGTTCCTTGACTGGGTTGGTATCCTGCTTCTGGCAGTCCCCATCTTCATTCCGATCGTGAAAGCGCTGGAATTCCCTGGCTTGTTCGGCTTCCCGCCGGTTGCGGGTGACGACGTGGTGCTTTGGTTCGGTGTGTTGTACCTGGTGAACATGCAGATGTCTTTCCTGAGTCCGCCGTTTGGTTACGCACTGTTTTACATCCGCGGCGTTTGTCCTCCGGAAATCTCCATGGGTACCATCTTCAAGTCTTCCCTGGTGTTCCTGGCGATTCAGGCGTTCGGACTGTTCATGTGTGTCCTGATCCCCGGCATCGTAACCTGGTTGCCAGGGCTGGTTTACGGTTAATCAAATCAAGGAGTAAAGCTTTATGTTGACGATCAAACGACTGGACCTTGCCGAGGCGCGCATCCTCATTGAGGGTGCCGCGGAAAAGGCCCGCGAAATCGGCGTGCCCATGTGCATCGCTGTGGTGGACGAATCCGGCAATCTGGTGGCCTTCGAGCGAATGGACGGCGGCAAGATCACCAGTGTGACCATTGCCCAGGACAAGGCCTTTACCGCGGCTGCGGCCAAGAAAGCCACCCATGACTACAACAAGGTGAACGTGCCCGGCAGTCTCGCTTTCGGCATTCATACCGAGGTTGGCGGGCGCATCAGTTCTGTTGGCGGTGGTCTGCCGGTGATCGTCGACGGCGAGGTGGTGGGCGGTATCGGAATCAGTTCCGGTACCCCCCAGCAGGATATGGACTGTGCCCAGGCCGGTCTTGACCACTTTGAAACAAAACGCGGTTGATGACTGTCACACTGACGTAATTCAAACCCAGAGAGTGCTATGACTACCAAGCCGAAAGTCAGCAAAGCCGAGCTGGCGGAGCAGTTCCGGGCGTTTATCGACCCGGACTACGTCATCACCGATGACGAAACCATGAAGCCCTACGAATGCGACGGCATGTCGATGTATTGCGAAATGCCGTTGCTGGTGGTGCTGCCGGAAACCGTTGAACAGGTGCAGCGGGTGATGCGCATCTGTAACGAGAACGCGGTACCTGTGGTGGCCCGTGGAGCCGGAACGGGACTCAGTGCCGGTGCCATGCCCAACAAGGAGGGCGTGGTGCTGTCGCTGGCCAAGTTCAATCGCATCGTGGAGATTGATCCGCTGGCCCGAACGGCAAGACTGCAGCCCGGGGTGCGTAACCTCGCCATCAGCGAAGAAGCGGCCCAGTACGGTCTGTATTACGGGCCAGATCCTTCCTCGCAGATCGCCTGCACCATTGGCGGTAACGTGGCCGAGAACTCGGGCGGCGTGCATTGCCTCAAGTACGGTCTGACCGTTCACAACATCCTGAGCGTGGAAATGGTCACCGCCGAGGGTGATGTCGTGACCGTGGGCAGTGATGGTCTGGATGGCTGTGGTATGGACCTGCTTGCGCTGATGACCGGCTCCGAGGGGCTGCTGGGTGTGGTGACGGAAGTCAAAGTAAAACTGTTGCCCAAGCCGGAAGTGGCCCAGGTTGTCATGGCCGGATTTGATGACGTTCAGAAAGGCGGTGATGCCGTGGGAGGCATCATTGCCCATGGCATCATCCCCGGTGGCCTGGAAATGATGGATGGCCATGCCATTGTTGCGGCGGATGACTTCGCGCAGGCCGGCTACCCACGGGACGCCAAGGCGTTGCTGCTATGTGAAGTGGACGGTACCGAGGAGGAAGTCCACGAGCACATTGCACAGGCCGAGGAAGTCTTTCGAAAGCTAGGCGCCACCTCAGTCCGCACCTCGCAGAGTGAGGAGGAGCGTGCCCTGTTGTGGAAAGGACGCAAATCCGCTTTCCCGGCCGTGGGCCGGATTTCCCCGGACTACTACTGCATGGACGGCACTATTCCCCGCCGCGAAATTGCTTTTGTTCTCACCGAAATGGAAAAGATGTCAGAAGAGTTTGGGCTGCGCGTCGCCAACGTGTTCCACGCCGGCGATGGCAACCTGCACCCGTTGATTCTGTTTGATGCCAACGTGCCCGGCGAATTTGAACGTACGGAGGCCTTCGGCTCACGCATTCTGGAAATGTGTGTGGAGGTGGGTGGCTGCATTACCGGCGAACACGGCGTTGGCGTTGAAAAGATTCGCCAGATGGCGGTGCAGTTCAACGATGAGGAACTCCAGCAGTTCCACGACGTGAAGGCCGCGTTTGATCCCGCCGGTATCCTGAACCCGGGCAAGGGCGTACCGGCTCTGCGGTTCTGTCAGGAATACCGCTCCCTTGAGCACAAACAACACACGCACGAGCATACGGAAGCCGCCCATGGCTGATAATTCCCAACAGTTGAAGGAGCACGTGCTCCAGGCCCGGGACAGCGGGCACAAACTCAATATTGTCGGCGGTGGTACCAAGGCCTTCATGGGCCGGGAAGCCGACACCGATGCCGGAACCCTCAACGTGGGCGAGCACACCGGTATCGTTGACTATCACCCGGTGGAGCTGGTTTTGACCGTCCGTGCCGGCACGCCGCTGAGCGAAATCGAAGCGACTCTGGCTGAAGAGGGTCAGTGCCTGCATTTTGAGCCACCCCATTTTGGTGCCGCGTCCACTATCGGCGGCACCCTGGCCTGTAACCTTTCCGGTCCGGGACGCCCCTGGGCCGGCTCGGTGCGGGACCAGGTTCTGGGTATCCGGTTGCTCAATGGCAAGGGCGAACATCTTCGCTTTGGTGGTCAGGTAATGAAAAACGTGGCCGGTTATGACGTATCACGTCTTCAGGCCGGTGCCCTGGGAACCCTGGGCGTGATCACTGAAATCAGCATGAAAGTGATGCCGAAACCTGCCGCCTCCCTGACCCTGGTTCAGGAAATGAGCATGGACGAGGTGGTTCACTATATGAACAGCCGGGCGGCCGAGCCCAAGCCCATCACTGCCGCCTGCTGGGTCGACGGCAAGGTTTATCTGCGCCTGGCCGGTGCGAAATCCGGTGTGGAAGCCACCGCTGAAAAGTGGTCCGGCGAGGTGATGGAGCAGGGCGACCACTTCTGGCGACAGGTGCAGGATATGCACCACGAATTTTTTGCCGGTAACGACGTGCCTTTGTGGCGCTTCTCCGTTGGTTCGACAGCTGCCACACCGAAACTGGAAGGTAACTGGTTTATCGACTGGGCTGGTTCCCAGCGCTGGTTCCGTGGCGCCGGTGAGCTGAAAGACCTGGAGCCTGCCGCCCGTGCTGCCGGTGGCCAGGTCAGCCTGTTCCGTGGTGGCGATCGCACCGGTGAGGTGATGCATCACCAGCCGGAGGCCCTGAAGGGCATCCAGCGCCGTATCAAGAATGCCTTTGATCCGGACAACATCTTCAATCCCGGACGTTTATACAGCTGGTTGTAATTATGCAGACGAATCTGGTTCAACAATTTGCCAACACCAAGGAAGGCCAGGAAGCCGAGTCCATCCTGCGGGCCTGTGTGCATTGTGGCTTTTGCACCGCTACCTGCCCGACCTATCAGGAGCTGAACGACGAGCGTGACGGTCCTCGTGGCCGGATCTACCTGATGAAGATGTTCCTGGAAGGGGCGGAAGTTACCGAGAAAACCCGTGAGCACCTCGACCGCTGCCTGACTTGCCGCAGCTGTGAGACCACCTGTCCGTCCGGTGTCCAGTACGGCCGCCTGGTGGACATCAGCCGCGGCCTGATGGAAAAGGAGATGCCCAGGGAGCCAAAAGACAAGTGGTTGCGCTGGGCCCTGGCGCGGGTGATTCCCAACCGCCAGTTGTTCGGCTTACTGCTTCGCCTGGGGCAGGTGTTTCGCCCGGTATTGCCGGAAAAACTGCGCACAAAGGTGCCGCCCAGAAAGCAGGCGAGCCCCTGGCCTGCGGCCAGCCACAGCCGTATCGTGCTGGCATTGGCGGGCTGCGTGCAGCCTTCCGCCACGCCGAACACCAATGCGGCCGCCGCCCGGGTTCTGGACCGGCTCGGTATTACCATGGTGGAAGCACCCGAGGCTGGCTGCTGTGGTGCCGTGAACTACCACCTTTCCGAGCATGAGAAAGGCCTGGAAAGAATGCGCCAGAACATTGATGCCTGGTGGCCCGCCATCGAAGCGGGTGCGGAATCGATCATAATGACGGCTTCCGGCTGTGGCGCCATGGTTCAGGATTACGGCCATCTGTTGAAAGATGATCCGGTCTATGCCACCAAGGCCCAGAAGGTAAGCGAGCTGTGCACCGATCTTGGCGCCTTCCTGCTTAAACAGGATCTGGAGAAACTGAAGGTGCGCCAGGATCCAGGCAAGGTGGCGTTCCATTGTCCCTGCACCCTGCAGCACGCCATGAAGCAGAGCGGTGTGGTTGAGCAGGTGCTGACACGGGCGGGTGTTAACCTGGCTGCGACCAAGGACAAGCACCTTTGTTGCGGGTCTGCTGGCACCTATTCGGTGACCCAGCCGGAGATGAGCCAGAAGCTGCTTGGTAACAAACTGAAGGCTTTGACCGTCGACAGTCCGGACCGCATCGTGACCGCCAATATCGGTTGCCAGATGCACCTGGAAACCAAGTCGCCGGTGCCGGTGCAGCACTGGATTGAACTTCTCGACCATTAAAACCGAAATCGGGGCCGGATGAGGTGTTCATCTGGCCCCAGAGTTTATCTGACCCCAAGCCCCGAACTTTTTCGCTATACTGCCCCACCAAATTACCGAACCACAGGGAGTGGAACCGTATGCCAAGGATGATGGCTGGTCTTGTTTTGTCTTTTTCGCTTGTCGCAGTAGCTAATGCCGAGGTCTATACCTGGATCGACGGCCGTGGTGTAGCGCACTTCTCCGATTATCCTCCGGGTGACATTCCGCACAAACAGTTGCAGGTGCAGCCGCCTGTTACAGTCCCGATGTCTGAGAATCTCAGGCAAGGAAAGCGGGTGTCCGGAATTCGCAAAGACGTTGAAGGCCTGCTTGCCTCCGGCCGCTCGGGAGGCTCCGGAATCACCGAGAAAGCAAAGGCTGAGGCCGAGCTTGAGAAGACGTGCGCGACTTACCGAAGCAAGCTGGGGCGGATTCAGTCCAAACTGCGGGCGGGCTATAGCAACGACAGGGGGAATACCCTGAGGCAACAACGCAGGACCCTCAACCAGAAGCTGAGTCGGGAATGTATCCTTCGTTGAACGGGTTAGTGGTCAGGCGCGCTTGAAGCTGGCCAGTGCGACAGCAGCGGTCACAAACAGGCCGCCAAACACGCGGTTCATTTGCCGCTGGCGCCGGGCTGTGGTCATAAACCGGAACAGCTGGCTTGCCAGCAGGGCGTAGCCGAGCATTACCAGGCAGTCCACCAGAATCAGTGTGATGCCCATGGTGAGCAACTGCGGGCCATGGGGTGCGCCTGCTACCAGAAACTGTGGAAACAGGGCCACCAGAAAGACCGTGGCCTTGGGGTTGGTGAGGTTCACGAACACGGCATTCCAGAACCGCTTGTACCCGCTAACGGGCTGACGGTCATCGTCCATGGATTCCATCACAGGCTCTCGCCATTTGGAAATGCCCAGCCAGATCAGGTAGGCAACACCCAGCCATTTGATAACCGACAGGGCGATGTTGGAGGACGCAATGAGGGCGCCGAGCCCGGCACCCACCAGCAGAATCTGGATGCCAAAACCAAGCTGCAGCCCCATGATTGCCGGCAGCGATCGGCGAACGCCGTAACGCATACCATTACTCATGGTATTGATCGCTCCTGCACCCGGGGAAACACTGATCAGAACGGCTGCAACAAGGAAGGTCAGCCAGGCTGCAAGTGACATGATTTACGCTCCCGAAAAAGCCAAGAGATACACGGTATAAGCGGTGAAGGCAAGTAGCAGGGCGCTCCCTTCAAACCGGTTGATACGTCCGGGCCCGCGGAAGCCATAGCACATGGCAAACAGAACCAGGGTGAGGGCAGCCATTACCGGGAAGTCACGGGTGAGCACTTCTGGCGCCACCGGCATGGGGGCAATAAGCCCCGCAATGCCCACAACGGCCAGGGTGTTAAACAGGTTGGAACCCAGAATGTTGCCCAGGGCCAGATCGTGTTCGCCTTTGTGGGCGGCAATGATGGATGAGGCCAGTTCCGGGAGTGAGGTGCCAACGGCTACGATGGTCAGGCCGATAACCAGATCGCTGATGCCAAAAGTAGTTGCCAGATCAACCGCACCCCACACCAGTATGCGGGAGCTGACAATCAAAAGCAGCAGTCCGACCACCAGCCATAAAATGGCTTTGCGCACTGGCATTGCGTGCACTTCTTCGGTCATCTCCTTAGCGAGAGCATCGTCTGGTTGCCGAAGGCCCTGGTAGATGCTCCAGCCAATCAGTACAACAAACGCCAGCATCAGGCCGATGGCATCCATCCGGCTCAGATCCCCGTCCCACAGTTGCCAGCCGGCAAAGGCGGTGACCAGAATGAGAATGGGCAGCTCCTTTCGCATGACCTGGGAGTGAACGGCGATCGGCGCCAGCAAAGCTGTGATGCCCAGAATCAACGCAATGTTGGTGATATTCGAGCCATAGGCGTTGCCCAGAGCCAGACCGGGATTGCCCTGCGAGGCTGCCAGTGCAGACACGGCCATCTCTGGCGCAGACGTGCCGAAACCCACCACAACCATACCGATGAGCAGCGGCGGCATTCCGAAATGGCTGGCCGTGGTGGCCGAGCCTTCCACAAATTTGTCTGCACTCCACACCAACAGAATCAGACCCGCGATGATCGCCCCAATGGCCATCAGCATTTCAATCACTCCTCATCGTCAATTGCCGTCTCGGCAGCGCAAGAATCAATGGTGCCGGAGGTTCCGGCAATAGGTATAAATGCGCTTCGATCATAATACCGATCCCGCTGTAATTGATTTCAATCAACCCTCGTATGGCCGCAGCAATGTTAGGTTGGTTAAACATTGATCAGGAAAGGAGTTGATGACATGGCAAATGGAAATCAAAGCATTGTAGTCGCGTGTGACGGCTCGGAGCATTCATCACACGCCGCCAAAATGGCAGCGGAGTTTGCCAAAGCGACGAACCAGCCACTCAAACTGCTTGCCGTATTCCCCGGTACCAAGCTCGAGAGACTGATCGTAAGTGGCATACCGCAGAGTGACATTGACGAACAAGCCAGCGAATACGGACGCAAGGCATTTGATGCCGCGAAGCAGGCGGTAAGCGGGATTGTTGAGCCGGCGGAAGAAGTCCTGCTCAAGGGTGACCCGGCCAAGGAGATCGTTGAATACCTCGATGAACATCCCGGCTCCCATATGTTTCTGGGGCGCCGCGGCGACTCTACGTTGAGAAGCCTCACTCTTGGCAGTGTGAGCGAGAAGGTCGTCAGGCATGCCCATCGTCCAGTGACGGTAGTTAGTGAGTAAATGACAAAGGAAGTTATAGATTTTAAAGCCCGCTCAACGCGGGCTTTTTCATTTCTGATCCTCAATGCCCTCCATGTTTCGCCACAATTCATGCGAAAAACAACCGAGATAGCTCTGTGCCAGAGACTTTATGCTGACCGGGTAAATTCAACGAAACGAGGTGGCTATGAAGACTGCAGAGTTGATTGAGAAGTGGCTTGATAAGTGCGACCTGGCGAGACTGGCCCAGGAGCGCTACAAAGAAGACCCGAGCCCCACCAATTACTCGGAACTGAAAAGGGCCATGTGTGAGCGACGGCTGATGGAAGAGCGTATCGATCCAAGAGCTAGCCATGCCCAAAGAATCTCAGCATGAGTCGGATTTCTCGGGCGTCAGAAACAACAAAACCCGCACAAGGCGGGTTTTGTCTGAATTCTTAATGGTGCCCGTAGGGCACCACTTTCATGTCTCATCAAATTGCGCGTAGGCGAACCCAGAATTTATTTCTTCACGTTCATGTTATTGCAGTGGGCGCGGAGCTCCAGACTGCTTATCCTCCCATCACCATCTGCATCGGCAAGTTGAAGAAATCTCGATCCGAATTGCACGGTGTCAGTGTTAGAGCTTTCGTCAAATGAGTCTGGAACATTACCGCAGGCGAGGTCTTCGGTGATTCCGCATGGGCGCAGGTATACGTGTTCAGAACGGTCGATGTAACCGTTACCATTGCGGTTAATGCATTCAAACAGTCCTTTGGAGCTCACAGATGCGCTGGAAGTTTTAAGCGTTGGTTCGACGCTGTTATTGACGCATCCAGCTACCAAAAGAGAAACCGTTAAAGATAGGGTTAGGTGGAGATTTCTCATGGTAATGCCCTCTGAAACCTTGCATTACTGGTGTTGGGAGCCAAAAACAAAGGATAGGTCAATGTCGCTAGGGGCGCCAGACATACCTGTGCTGTAAATGCGGGGCTGAGAGACCAGAGGTTGGCAGGGAGAAATATGAAGTGTTTGTGGTGGATGTGCCGTAGGGTGGCCTGGAAACAACAAAACCCGCACAAGGCGGGTTCTGTCTGAATTCTTAATGGTGCCCGGAGGCGGAATCGAACCACCGACACGGGGATTTTCAATCCCCTGCTCTACCAACTGAGCTATCCGGGCGTGTTGCGCTACTGCTGTGCAACGGGGCGCTATTAAACCGGTTTCGATGTTTTGAGTCAAGGCTAGGCCGGAAAAATTTGTGAATCTTTTCAGGCATGCTCAGGCTTTGATCAATCCGGGGTTATTGTTCCGGTGGAACGTAGCCTTCGGCCTTGTCGAAAGGTTCGTTGTTGAAGAAATGTTCCATCTGCGCCTGCAGGTACTTGCGGGTGTTCGGGTCCATCAGGCTCAGGTGTTTTTCGTTGATCAGCATGGTCTGCTGGGCCTGCCATTCTTCCCAGGCCTGCTTCGAAATGTTCTCGAAGATATCCTGTCCCTTGGCGCCGGGCATAGGCGGGAAGTCCAGGCCTTCCAGTTCTTTCTGGTATTTGCGGCAGAAAACAGTACGGCTCATGGTGGCTCCTGTTGGCAAATGTTGCTGGCGGTGATGATAACAGATCGTTGCGGCTGAGGGGGCCAGCGCACTGGATCAAAGCAGGGCCGCTTGCTCCGGTTCGGTAAGCAGCGACCGGATTGGAGCAGGCAGGCCGAGGTTCAGGGCTTCATGGCGGTGTAGCCATTTCAGATGATCCTTGTCTGCAACCGTGTTGGCGCCGCCGGTGACGTTCAGTCGGGCGGGCTGTATGTGCAGGTGGTAATGGGAAAAGGTATGTCGAAAGCCGCTGATAAGCTCTGGTTCTGCGCAATCCAGCCCCAGGCTCTGTTCGCAGGCTTCCTGAAGCTCATCGGCTCCGTAGGCCGGGTCCAGTTCCGGCAGGCTCCAGAGGCCGCCCCAGATGCCACTGGGCGGGCGACGCTCAAGCAGAATGCGCCCCTCGCCATCCTCAAGAATCACCATCCAGGTGGATTTCTCCGGCTTGGCCTTTTTCGGTTTGGAGCCGGGGTAGAGTGAGGTTTCACCCTGGGCGTAGGCTCTGCAGCCCTCTTGCAGCGGGCAGCTCTCGCAGGCCGGGCGGCTGCGGGTACACACCATGGCGCCGAGATCCATAATGCCCTGGGTGTAGTCGCGCACCCGCTGTTCCGGAGTGTGCTCTTCGGCCCGTTGCCATAGCTGGTTAAGCACGACTGTCTGGCCGGGCCAGCCGGGTATGGCATGGTAGCGCGCCAGCACCCGTTTCACGTTTCCATCCAGTATGGCGGCGCGAATGCCGAAGGCCTGGGCCAATATGGCGGCCGCTGTGGAGCGGCCAATTCCGGTCAGGGATTCAAGTTCTTCCTGGGTTTGTGGAAACTCACCTCCAAAATCGTGAACCACCGTTTGCGCGGCTTTCTGCAGGTTGCGGGCCCTGGCGTAGTAACCAAGGCCGGACCAGTGGCTGAGCACATCATCCACCGGGGCTTTGGCCAGGGCATGGACGTCCGGGAAGCGTTCCATGAACGCCTCGAAGTAGGGGATAACGGTGGTTACCTGGGTCTGCTGCAGCATGATTTCGGAAACCCACACACGATAGGCATTCCGGTTGTGGTGCCACGGCAGGTCATGCCTGCCGTGGCTGTCGTACCATTGGAGCAGTTTGTTGGCGAAGCTGTCCGGCATCAGTTGAACAGTCCTTTGAGTTTGTCGCCGATCTGTTCCTGCACCTTTTCTTTAACCTTCTCTTCCGCCTTGGCTTTTGCCTTGTCCACTTCCTCCCGGGCTTTCGCCTTGGCAGCATTTTCGGCGATGGTCTTCAGGGTGTCCCGGAAGCGGGAGCCGTCAAAGGAGCAAAGCCCTGCCGGGTCCTCAGCGAAGTTGCCCCGGCACTCCACCGGAATAACTGCATTTTCCACGTATTCGGTGACGCGGCAGGCGTTGTCCCTGTGGATCTCGCCGACGACTCTCAGTCCTACTTCGTAGTCCAGCTGGCTCTGGGCCATATCGACAGTGCCATTACCCTCAAGGCGCATACCGGCCAGTGCCGCCACCAGGTCTGTGTTGTTGAGGGTGTTGCCGTTGATGTCGAGGGTCCCGCGCATGTCGTTGAACGGTGTGCTGGTGCCCCAGTCTGTGGTTGTCAGCTCATCCTGGTTGACCAGGGCGATGCCCTGGCAGGCCATGCGGGTCAGGTTCATGCGGCGGAACTCGCCCTCTGCGAGGTTAAAGCTGATCTGGCCGTCAGCATTGCTGCGCAGTGCCGAGATCCGGTTGCCAGAGGTGTTGGCGTTCACTTTGAGGTTTGCCCCGCCGGCGAGCATATCCACTTCTGCCAGATCGGTGAGCAAAGGCAGGGTCTGTACATTGGTTACGTCTGAGCCAACGGTCCATTTCGGATTGTCGCTGCGGGCGTCGATGGTCACGTTGGCGCCAAAGCTGCCTTCGTAGAGTTTGCCGCTGAATTCATCAACTTTGAGCAGGCCATTTTTCGCGGTGGTGCTGGCCTTGATTTCGTTGATGGTCAGGTTGCTGACGATCAGTTGGCCGAGACCCAGGTCAATATCCAGCAACAGGCTGCGAACGGTCTCCAGGGGCAGAAGGTCGCCTTCGGGTCCGGCTGCAGCGGTTTCCTGGGATGCGGGTGCTTCCTCCGCCTCTCCTTCCGCTTTTGGTGGCAGGTATCGGTCGGCATTCAACTGGTCGCCCTGGAGCTGGAAGACAATGCCACTGTCGGCCAGGTTGTAACTGCCGGAGCCGTTGAAGGAAGTGTCATCCAGTTTGATGGTCAGGTCGGTAAGCTCCACCTTGCCGGCGGGGCCGCCAATACCGGTGGAGAAGGCGATGGCTTCAAGTACGTCCGGATCGCTGGTTTCCACCGGGGGCTGGCCGAGGTTGTTCAGAAGATCCTTCAGCGAGAACTCGGCGATGGAGATCTTGCCGCTCAGGGTTGGCTTGTCGCCGAATCCGGTAACGTCAAGATCGGTCGACAGGTTCAGGTTGGCCAGGCTGGCGGTAAAGCCGCTAAGGTTAGCGGTCTCGTTTTCCAGGTTCGCCCTGGCAGAGCCCGCCAGTTCAGCCGTGACCTCTTTGCCACTGAACGGCTCTCCGGTCATGTCGAACACGGCATTCAGACCGGATACGGCGAACTCGTTGAGCGCCTCGTTGGCGGCGAGGCGGGCGCTGATATTGCCATCCACTTCAAACGTGGGCTGGGTGGTGGCTACCCGGAACCCGATTTCCAGCGGGAACTCGGAGCCCAGAGTAATGTTGCTGGCGTTGACGGTGAAGTTCTCCAGCGTGACGGACTGGCCGGTGCTCTTGTCGGTGTAGTGCACCTGGGCGTTGCTGATCTGAACGTTTTCAACGTTGAAGTTCAGAGGCTCGCCGCCTGCGCCCTCGCTCTCCTGTGCCTGTTCATCCTGGGCTCCGGCTGTTTCCTCGGTTGCCGCTCCCGCCGCCTTCTCGGGCATGATGCGGGTCCAGTTGCCGTTGCCCTGTTCGTCCACTTCGAGTCGGGCGTCCAGCCCGTCCAGTACGAAGGTATTCACCCTCGGGGACATGGCAATCAGTGACCAGAAATCAATCTGGGCCACCAGTTGCTCAAGGGCAACAAAGCGGTCACCTTCCAGGGTGGCCTCTACGGAATTCAGCTCAAGGCCAAGTGGGATAAAAGACCAGCCGATGTCGCCTTCAAGGACCAGATCCAGGTTCGTGGCATCCTCAACGGCCTGTTCAATCTGCGGTTTGTAATCGTTGGGGTTGATCACGGCCATGGCGATGGCAACGGCAGCCACGGCAAGAACGATCAGTGCAACGATGGCAATCAGCACATAACGGACGGCTTTCATGATTCAGGCTTCCTTCCTATTTTTAGGAGCTTGCAGTATTCGCTGTGAATACCGACGCTAATGACCCAAAGGATAACGCAGGGTTAACAAATTAACAGCGCGGGAGTATGACAATGCGGTAGTGTTGGGCCAAAATACACGACCCTGATTTTCCGACTACATTGATACCTATAAACACAAGAAGGAGTTGGCCGTGGCTATTACCGTTTCGATTGAGCTGAACCGCGAACTTGAGATTCCGGGCAGCTATGATGAAGTGTTCGATCTGCTGGCGGATGTGCCACGTTCAGCCAGTCACTTCCCGAAAGTCCACAAACTGACCGACCTCGGCGATAACGCCTACCGTTGGGAAATGGAAAAAGTGGGCGTCGACAAACACGCCATCCAGTCGGTGTACGCCTGCAAATACCATTCGGACAAAGACGCCGGCAAGATTACCTGGGAGCCGGTGAAGGGCGAGGGCAATGGCGTCGTGAGTGGTTCCTGGACCATCAAGTCCAAGGGCGACAATGCCACCGCCGTGAAGTTCCAGACCAGCGCAGAGTTGACTGTGCCCCTGCCCAGCCTGCTCAAGCTGGCCATCAGCCCGGTTATCAAGCACGAGTTCAACAGCCTCGTAGACACTTACATGAACAATCTGAAGAAGGCGTTCTGACGCAGCCCTTTCTGCCATATACCTGCACTTCGCTATCGTAGCGATTAAACCGGTTGTGGGACTCCAGCCGACATAAAAGGTATAATCGCCGGATCGAATTTTTCCGGCTTTATGCCGCTCAATTGTCACGGAGTCCCCATGGCCGAACGCAAGGCTCGGGTAGAGAGAAATACCCTTGAAACCCAGATCACCGTTGAGATTGATCTCGACGGAACCGGCAAATCCAGTTTCGATACCGGCGTGCCGTTTCTGGAGCACATGATGGACCAGATCGCCCGCCACGGTCTGGTGGATCTGAATATCGTTTCGAAGGGCGACCTGCACATTGATGACCACCACACCGTGGAAGACATCGGCATAACCCTTGGCCAGGCCTTCAAGCAGGCGGTTGGCGACAAAAAGGGCATTCGCCGCTACGGCCACGCTTATGTCCCGCTGGATGAGGCGCTCTCCCGAGTCGTTATCGATCTGTCCGGTCGCCCGGGCCTGATGATGGATGTGCCGTACACTCGCGGTGCCGTGGGTGGCTTTGACGTCGATCTGTTCGAGGAGTTCTTCCACGGCTTTGTAAACCACTCTATGGTGACCCTGCACATCGACAACCTGAAGGGTAAAAACACCCACCATCAGATTGAAACCGTGTTCAAGGCCTTCGGCCGTGCCCTGCGTATGGCGATTGAAATGGACGAGCGGATGGCCGGCATTACACCGTCCACCAAGGGTTCTCTGTAAACACCTCGTCGCCAGAAGGCTCGCTTTAACCGGTCATTTTTGACCGGTCAATCAAGGACACCGCAACAACCATGAAAACCGTTGCCATTATCGACTACGGCATGGGCAATCTTCACTCTGCCAAAAAAGCAGTAGAGCACGTTGCCCCGGACACCACCGTACTGGTCACCGACAACGCCGAAAAAATCCGTGAAGCGGATCGTGTCATCCTCCCTGGCGTTGGCGCCATTCGCGACTGTATGGCCGAAATGCATCGTCTCGGGGTAGTGGATCTGGTTCGTGAGGTCTCTCAGGACCGCCCCTTCCTTGGCATCTGCGTGGGCATGCAGGCCCTGATGTCCCGCAGTGAAGAAAACGGCGGCGTAGACTGCATCGGCCTGTTCCCTTCACAAGTACGCTATTTCGGTGACCACCTCACGGAAAACAGCGAGCGCTTGAAAGTGCCCCACATGGGCTGGAACCAGGTGCAGCAGACCATTGATCACCCCCTTTGGCATAACATTCCCGAGGGTGACCGTTTCTACTTCGTGCACAGTTTCTACGCAGAAGCCGAGGGCAACGCTGATATGGCAGGCCGCACCCACTATGGCGTGGACCTCGCGGCAGCAGTCGCGCGAGACAATATTTTTGCAGTGCAATTCCACCCGGAGAAAAGTGCCCGGGCGGGCTTGCAGTTGCTCGAGAATTTTACAAACTGGACTGGAAAATGCTGATAATTCCTGCAATCGATCTGAAAGACGGCAAATGTGTACGCCTGCGTCAGGGCCGCATGGACGACTCCACAGTGTTTGGTGACGATCCTGTCGATATGGCCACCCGCTGGGTGGAAGCCGGCGCCCGCCGGCTGCACCTGGTTGACCTGAACGGCGCCTTTGCCGGCGAGCCGGTCAACGGCGAGATTGTCCAGGCCATTGCGCGTAAATACCCGGATCTTCCCATCCAGATCGGTGGCGGTATCCGGTCGGCAGAAACCATCGAGGCTTACCTGAAGGCCGGTGTGCAGTGGGTCATCATTGGCACCAAGGCGGTGAAGGAGCCGGAATTTGTCACTGAGATGTGCAAAAAATTCCCGGGTCACATCATCGTCGGCCTGGACGCCAAAGACGGCCGCGTGGCCACCGATGGCTGGGCGGAGGTCTCGGAAGTGATGGCTACCGATCTTGCCAAGCGCTTTGCCAACGACGGCGTGGACGCGATTGTGTACACCGATATCAGCCGAGACGGCATGATGCAGGGCGTCAATGTGGAGGCGACTGCTGCACTGGCAGAAGAGGGTGGTATTCCGGTTATCGCCTCTGGTGGCGTGACCAATATGGATGATCTGAAACGTCTGGCTACCGTGGCGGACAAGGGCATCCTTGGTGCGATCACGGGCCGTGCGATCTATGAAGGCACCCTGGATGTCGCTGAAGCCCAGGCTTTCTGCGACGGTCTGAAGGGGTAGGGGCGGCTTATGGCTCTGGCGAAACGCATCATTCCCTGCCTCGATGTCGACAAAGGCCGCGTGGTTAAGGGCGTCAATTTCGTTGATATCCGCGATGCCGGCGACCCGGTGGAAGTGGCCCGTCGTTATAACGAGCAGGGTGCCGATGAAATCACCTTCCTCGACATCACGGCCAGCCATGAGAGTCGTGACACCACCTACGAGACCGTTGAACGAATGGCGGCGGAAGTCTTCATTCCGCTGACTGTCGGCGGCGGTGTGCGTACCGTGGATGACATACGCAAGCTCCTTAATGCTGGCGCAGACAAGGTGTCGATCAATACCGCAGCCGTGTTCAACCCGGAGTTTGTCCGGGAAGCGGCGGATCGCTTTGGCAGCCAGTGCATCGTGGTGGCCATTGATGCCAAGCGGGTGAGCGGTGAGGGCGAGGAGCCCAGGTGGGAAATCTTTACCCACGGTGGCCGCAAGCCCACCGGGCTGGATGCCGTGGAATGGGCCCGCAAGATGGTGGAAATGGGCGCTGGTGAGTTACTGCTGACCAGCATGGACCGGGACGGCACCAAGATCGGATTTGATCTCGGACTGACCAAAGCCATCAGCGATGCTGTGATTGTGCCGGTAATTGCCTCCGGCGGTGTCGGAGAGTTGCAGCACCTGGCCGATGGCGTGACCCAAGGCGGTGCCGACGCGGTGCTGGCGGCCTCTATCTTTCACTTTGGACAGCATACCATTCCAGAGGCGAAGGCTTTTATGAAGGCTCAGGGCATAGAGGTTCGCGAATAGAGTGAATGGTTTGTCGGATTACGGCTTTGCCTAATCCGACCTACGATTGGAATGCGCGCGGATAAAAGTAGGTCGGATTAGACGAAGTCGTAATCCGACAAGCCCAGGTTACTTTTTCTGTGCAAAAGCCGGTCGAATGGCCTGCTTTTCTCCCTCTGCAAACATCTCCCGATTGCCGTTGCGCATGGCCCATAGGCCGCTGACTGTGGCAATGGCGATACCTTGCTCATCCAGTTTGGGCAGGTGCTTCTCCAGGTAATCCACGGTGATTTTGTGAGGATGGCCAATGCCGATGGCGCTGCCGTTTTCTTTGGCGCGCTTGATCAGCAGTTTGAACTGGCGGTCCACAAATTCTTCGGTCTGTTCGTGGTCGAGAAACACGTCCCGGGTCATGGTCGGAATGCGGTACGCCGCTGCGACATCACCGGCCACGGATGAGGCGATGGTGCGGCTGTCGATAAAATACACCGGGTAGCGGAACAGCTCTTTCATGACCCAGTCCATGGGCCGCAGTTGCTGGGTCAGCAGGCTGCCCATGTGGTTGTTCACGCCCTGGACATGGGGAATCGACTGTAAGGCACGGCGAAGGGTGGTCACCATGCTTTTTTCGTCCATGTCAGGTGTCAGGCCGCCCGGGCCCAGACCATAGTTGCGGGTGTTGGCCATGGGGGCGTGCAGCATGATTTCCTTGTGCTGCCTATAGGCGAGCCGGGCCAGGCTGTCCGTGTGAGGACGGTAGGGCAGAAAAGCGAGTGTCAGCGGCTGATCCAGGTTTGCCAGTCGCTCACCTTCAACAAGGCTGTGGCCCATGTCATCAATAATGATGGCAATGGTGGGCGGCAGTGCTTTTCGGGCCGGCTCCGCGGACACCGTGCCGGCGGTAAAACAAAATGCCATGGCCAGCAGAGTACTGACTACTCTCACTGATCGCTTCCTTCTGCCTTGGCATTGTTGTTCGGGTTCAGAATCCGGATTCCCTTGAGCAGGTTGAGTGCCGAGCGTAGTTGATAATCACGGTCGGCAAGTGAACCGGTTTCGTTCTGGGCATCATTGTTTCCATCCTGGTCCTGCCCCTCGTTCTGCCCTTCAAGGTGCCCGCTCAGATCCGCTTCGGTGAAGAACGGCTTGCTGTCGAGCTCCTTGAGTTCCGCCGGCCGTACTTCAATATCGGGTTTTATGCCGGTGGCCTGGATGGAGCGGCCATCCGGTGTGTAGTAGCGCGCGGTGGTCATCTTGATGGCGTGGGTCTCATCCAGCGGAATGACCGTCTGGACACTGCCCTTGCCAAAGGATTTGGTGCCCATCACCACAGCGCGCTCATGGTCCTGAAGCGCGCCGGCAAGGATTTCTGAAGCAGAGGCGGAACCGCCGTTGATCAGTACTACAATAGGCGTGCCTTCCATGATGTCGCCCGACCGTGCGCTGAAGCGCAGGCGGGAACTCTGGATGCGTCCCTCGGTGTAGACGATCAGTCCGTCATCAAGCAGGGCATCTGCAGTCTCTACGGCCGCCTGCAGCACCCCGCCCGGGTTGTTGCGCAGGTCGATAACAAGGCCGTCAAGATCGCGTCCGAGTTCGTCTTCCAGGCCGTTGAGGGCATCCTTGAACTGCGAGCCAGTATCCGCCTGGAACTGGGTAATGCGAACATAGCCGTAGCCATTTTCCAGCATTCGGGATTTCACGCTGGTGACCTTGATGACGTCACGTTCCACTTCGATTTCGATGGGGGCGCTTTCGCCTTCACGCATAATAGTGAGCGTCAGGATCGAGCCGGGTTTGCCCCGCATTAGCTGAACAGCCTCTTCCAGGCTCATACCTTTAACCGGTTTTTCATCCAGCTTGATGATCAGGTCCCCCGCCTGGACGCCTGCTTTTTGCGCAGGCGTGTCGTCAATGGGGGAAATCACTTTCACAAAGCCGTTTTCCATGCCCACTTCAATGCCCAGCCCGCCGAACTCGCCGGAGGTGCTCTCTTCGAGCTCTTCGTAGTCCTTTGGTGCCAGGTAGGTGGAGTGAGGATCGAGGTCTGACAGCATGCCTTTAATGGCGCTTTCGAGAAGTTTGCGATCGCTTACTTCCTCGACGTACGCATCCTTGATGCGGCTGAACACCTCGGTGAACTTGCGGAGGTCTTCCAGTGGCAGCTGCTTCTCGGGATCCGGCAGGCTGATTTCCACACGTTCGCCGTTCTGGATGCCTTCCAGCAGCTGCTCGGTAGTGGCGTCGTTATCCTGTGCCCAGGCCAGTCCGGAAGCGGTTGCGAAACAGGTAGCGAGAGCAATGCTGCGTAATGGCAAGGCGTGGAGTGTACTTCTGACCCGTTTCATTCACATATCCCGTTTTTATTCCGATAGTTGGACTGGTTTCCCTAGCTTCGGACAGTATGGCGTTACCCGCGGCGTTTGTCAGCCCTCCCGGGACCTCTCAGTTTGCCAGCCATCGGCCCGGGTTGTCGGGTTTTCCATTGTGCCGGACTTCAAAATAGAGCGCCGGGGAATCTGTGCCACCGGTACGGCCCGCCTGGGCAATGGGTTCGCCGGCAGCCACCCAGTCGCCGGGACTGGTGAACAGGCTGCTGCTGTGGCCGTAAAGTGTCATGTAGCCGTCGCCGTGGTCAATGATGGTAATCAGGCCAAAGCCCCGAAGCCAGTTGGCAAATACCACTCGGCCATAGTGTATGGCGCGGATCTCCGCTTCGTCGCCGGTGCCGATCAGCAGGCCGTTGCGACGGAGTTTGCCGTCGGCATAGTGCTCCCCGTAACGGCTCAGGACCTGTCCCTTTACGGGCCAGGGCAGCTTGTTGCGTAATGAGGCGAAGGGCTGGGATTCATTGGGCGAGGGGATGTTGTTGATCGCCTGCTGCACTTCCGCCAGCAGTTTTTCAAGCCGTTTGCGGTCGGATTCCAGGTCTTCCCGCTCGCTGCGCCGGTTCTGGATATCGGCATTGAGGGCGGCCAGTGTCTGTTGGCGCTCCTTCCTCGATGCTGTCAGTTCCTGCTGGCGTTGAACGACGTTTTCCTCGGTTCTGGCCAGTTCGACCCGTGTTGATTGCACCGCAGCCTGGGTGTTTCTGAGTTCTTGCAGGCTTTGTCTGAACGCCTCCAGGCGGTTTACCGTGTCCTTGCTGAGGTATTCATAGTAGGTCATTGTCCGGGCAATTTTGTCCGGATCAATTTCATTGAGCAGAACCTTTACTGCTGGCGCATCCCCCTCCATCCAGGCGGCGCGGATCTGCTTCTTGAGACTGTCCCGCTGGCGGTCAAGGGTTTGGGTGAGCTCCTGCGCCTCGCTCTCCAGTTCACGGAGCCTCTGCTGCTGCTGTTCGGCCTGCTGGCGCAGAGAGCGGCGTTCACGGGTCAGGCGGCTGATATTCTTTTCGGTCGCGGCAAGTTGCCGCTCCAGGGCGGAGCGGTCCTCTTCGGCGTCCTCCAGCCAGTCGTCGATGTCCTCAATGCGTTCCTTGAGTTCCTCGATCTGAGCCGGGGTTACATCCTGCTGGGCTGTTGCCGGCGCTGCGCCCAGAAGGAGGGCGAGCGCCAGAATTGCTTGGAGTTGCAAGGGTTGGTTCCGTTCCCGGATCAGCCGATCTCAACCAGGCTGTGCCCGGTCATTTCCTTCGGTTGCTCCATTCCCATCAGGGCGAGCAGAGAGGGTGCAACGTCGCTCAGGCTGCCGTCGTTCTTCAACACAACTTTGCGGTGGCCGGTGTATACGAGCGGCACCGGGCCAATGGTGTGGGCAGTGTGAACCTGGCCTGAATTCGGATCGGTCATCTGTTCGCAGTTGCCGTGGTCAGCTGTGATCAGAGCTTCGCCGCCTACTTCATCCAGGGCCTCGACGACGCGTTTCACGCATTCGTCCAGGCATTCGGCCGCCTTGATTGCCGCGTCCAGCTTGCCGGTGTGACCAACCATGTCGCCGTTGGCATAATTGCAAACAACCAGATCGTACTTACCGCTCTTGATCGCTTCCACCAGCTTGTCGGTTACCTCTGGTGCGCTCATTTCGGGCTGCAGATCGTAGGTCGCCACCTTGGGTGAGGGCACAAGAATGCGCTCTTCACCGTCGAACGGTGTTTCCAGACCGCCATTGAAAAAGAAGGTTACGTGAGCGTATTTCTCGGTTTCGGCGATGCGCAACTGGGTCTTGCCCTGCTTCGCCATATATTCGCCAAGGCCATTGGTAAGCTGCTCGGGCGGGTAGGCGCAGGAGGCTTTGATGTCCGCCGCGTACTCGGTCAGCATCACGAAGTCGGCCAGTTCCGGGTGCTTCTTGCGATCGAATCCGTCGAAGTCTTTCTCCACAAAGGTGCGGGTCATTTCCCGGGCACGGTCGGCACGGAAATTCATGAACAGAACCGTGTCACCGTCGTTGATCGATCCCTCGGGCTCGCCCGGAGCGTGGATTCGGGTTGGCGTTACAAACTCGTCGTTTTCCCCGCGCTCATAAGCCTGTTCCAGCCCGGATACCGGATCGGCCGCAGTGAACTCCGCGGTGCTCTGTGTCATCAGATTGTAGGCGGCTTCCACGCGGTCCCAGCGGTTGTCGCGATCCATGGCATAGTAGCGGCCCACAATCGAGGCAACGCGGCCGACGCCGAGGCTCTTCAATTTGGCCGCGGCCTTCTCCAGGGATGGTTTTGCGCTGCGGGGCGGCATGTCGCGGCCATCGAGGAAGGCGTGGATGTAAACTTCCTTCGCGCCACGTGCGGTGGCAAGTTCGGCAGCGGCAATAATGTGGTCTTCGTGGCTGTGTACACCACCGGGCGACATCAGGCCCATGAGATGAACGGCTCGCCCGCTCTGAACAGCCTTGTCGATCGCTGAGCAGAGCACTTCGTTCTGCTGGAAAGTGCCTTCTTCCAGATCTTTGTCGATACGAGTAAGGCTTTGATAGACCACGCGCCCTGCGCCCAGATTCATGTGGCCAACTTCCGAGTTACCCATTTGCCCCTGCGGCAGCCCGACAAACATCCCTGAGGTATTGATCAGGGTCTTGGGCTGGCTTTGCCAGAGCTTGTCCCAGAACGGGGTGCTGGCGTTGCTGATGGCGTTGTCTTCAGCCGGGTCGCGATGGCCCCAGCCGTCCAGGATAATCAGTGCAGTCGGCTTGCGCATTGCAGTCATCATTAAGTCCGGAAGTAAAATGTTAGTAAATTTACTAAAACGAAAACGAAGTTTATCTATTTTCGCATTTACTGGCCACTTTCGTCACCTTCTGTCCGGGGAGCAGGCTGTGTATAATCCCGCCAAACTCATTATCAGGGTAAATTCATGGACCGGTTGTTTGAATTTGTCGTTAACCACTACATTCTTGTGTCGCTGTTCGCGGCATTCCTGGTTGCCATCCTCATTCTGGAGTCCCGTCGTGGCGGTGCCAAGATCTCGGCCCAGGGTGCGGTCAATCTGATCAACAAGGATGAAGCCGTTGTAGTCGACATTCGGGACCGCAAGGAGTTTGGTGAGGGCCGCATTACGGGGTCGATCAACATTCCCCTGAACAGCCTGAAGAGCCGGGTTGGTGAGCTGAGCAAGTTCAAGGACAAGCAGATCATCGTTGCCGACAAGATGGGCCAGCATTCTGCCATGGCTGTTAAACAGCTGAACGCGGAAGGCTTCAGCAATGTGGTTCGCCTGAACGGCGGCGTTGCCGACTGGAAAGCCAGCAATCTTCCGCTGGTGAAGAAATAGAGCGGCCCTTGATCTGAAGATCATTCTGCCGCACTGTTTCACATAAGCCGGCCCGGCCCCAACGTAGAATGTCCCGGCAGCATACTTCAGAACATCCCATAACAACGGGCCTCGAGCCCATGATCGAGAACGAAAGGATTGAAAATGGCTGAGAATCAGCAAGCCGCAGCAGGCAGTGACAACCAGAACCAACCCCAGTTTGCCCTTCAGCGCATCTATGTGAAGGATCTGTCTTTTGAGTCACCCAACTCTCCGCTGGTATTTCAGGAGCAGTGGAAGCCGCAGGTTAATCTGGATCTGAATACGTCTCACAACAAGGTCAGCGACAACCAGTATGAAGTTGTGCTTTCCCTGACCGTCACCGCAAAAGTGGGTGAGAAGGTAGCTTACATCGTTGAGATCCAGCAGGGCGGCGTGTTCCTGGTTCAGGGCATCGAAGGCCAGCAGTTGGGCCAGATGCTGGGCGCCTACTGCCCGACCATCCTGTTCCCGTATGCGCGCGAAGCGATCGACGGTATTGTGAGCAAGGGCAGCTTCCCGGCCCTGATGCTGGCGCCGGTGAACTTCGACGCCATCTATGCCCAGGCGCTCAAGCGCAAGCAGGAAGAAGCTGCTGGCGAGGCAAGCGAAGAGCAGCAGACTCATTGATCTGCACTACTGAGATCAGACATAAAAAAACCGGCTCAGGCCGGTTTTTTTATGTCGCTCCGTTAAACCCCAGTTGCCGCCAGGCCTCGTAAACCACCAGCGCCGCGGTGTTGGAGAGATTCAGGCTGC
This sequence comes from Marinobacter sp. NFXS11, assembly GCF_040148675.1. Classification (NCBI taxonomy): domain Bacteria; kingdom Pseudomonadati; phylum Pseudomonadota; class Gammaproteobacteria; order Pseudomonadales; family Marinobacteraceae; genus Marinobacter; species Marinobacter sp. NFXS11. Next base: position 50,826 of record NZ_JAGDDV010000001.1, read on the forward strand.
GGCTATGCGGTTGCATGGGAACCCGCAGGCGATGCTCAGGCAGCAACCCCTCGCGGACATCAGCGGGAAGGCCGCGGGTTTCCGGGCCGAACATCAGGTAGTCGCCATCCTGATAGCTCACTTCGTGGTAATGGGCACTGCCTTTGGTGGTGAACCCGAACAGGCGCCCGGGCTGCTCACTGGCCAGGAAGTCCTGGTAACTCTTGTGGATCTTGACCGTCGCGTACTCGCTGTAATCCAGCCCGGCCCGCCGCATCTGTTTGTCTTCCAGGTTAAAGCCCAGTGGTTCAATGAGATGCAGCTGGCAACCGGTGTTGGCGCACAGCCGGATGATGTTGCCGGTGTTCGGCGGTATCTCCGGCTCGTACAGAACAACGTGGAGCACGAAGCTTAGCGCTCGACGGCCAGGGCAACGCCCATGCCGCCACCGATGCACAGTGTGGCCAGGCCCTTGTGAACATCGCGGCGAACCATTTCATGCAGCAGGGAGACCAGAATGCGGCAACCGGATGCGCCGATGGGGTGCCCCAGGGCAATGGCACCGCCGTTCACGTTAACCTTGCCGGTGTCCCAGCCCATGTCGCGATTTACAGAAATGGCCTGGGCTGCGAAGGCTTCGTTGGCTTCCACCAGGTCCAGATCATCCGTGCTCCAGCCGGCAAGCTTCAGACACCGCTGGCTGGCCGGGATCGGGCCGGTGCCCATAATCGTCGGGTCCACGCCCGCGTTAGCGTAGGCCTTGATGGTGGCGATCGGAGTCAGCCCCAGTTCTTTCGCTTTCTCGGCACTGCAGACCATCACGGCGGCGGCGCCATCGTTCAGGGATGAGGCGTTGCCGGCGGTAACGGTGCCGTCCTTCTTGAAGGCTGCACGGAGTTTGCCAAGCCCCTCGGCAGTGACGCCGTCGCGGGGGCCTTCGTCGCGGTCAACGACAATCGGGTCGCCCTTACGCTGGGGAATGGAGACCGGAACAATCTGGCCATCGAAATAGCCGGCTTCGCGAGCGGCGGCGGCCTTCTGCTGGGACGCCGCTGCAAATTCGTCCTGCTCGTCACGGCTGATGCCGTATTTCTCGACGATGTTCTCGGCGGTAATGCCCATGTGGTAATCGTTGAAGGCGTCCCACAGGCCGTCCTTGATCATGGTGTCCACCATGGACCAGTTGCCCATCCGCTGGCCATTCCGGCTGTTGGGCAGTACATGGGGCGCCTGACTCATGCTTTCCTGACCGCCCGCGATCATCATCTCGGCGTCGCCACACCGGATGGCCTGCACCGCCATGTGAACCGCTTTCAGACCGGAGCCGCAGACCTTGTTGATGGTCATGGCGGGCACCGAGGCAGGAATGCCGGCGTTGATGGCAGACTGGCGAGCGGGGTTCTGGCCAACACCCGCGGTGAGAACCTGACCCAGCACCACCTCGTTGATCTGGTCACCGGCAACGCCGGTTTCTTCCAGTAGTGCCTTGATGACGGCGGTTCCCAACTGGTCTGCGCTCAGGCTGGAGAGACCTCCGCCAAAGGTTCCAATAGCTGTACGGCGGGCGGCAACAATAACGACATCACGCATGGGAATTCTCCGGATCAGTGGCGCGCGCGGGACTGGGGCCGGCGCGAGCAGGATTGAAAACTGCTGGCATTGTATCCGGAAACCGGTCACCGGCCAAAGAACAGGTCCGTCATGGGCGGGTTGTGCTACATGTTCAGGCTTCGGCCGCCATCAACAGAGACGATCTGCCCGGTGATAAAAGGCGCATCGCAGATCAGGAACGCGATGGTTTCGGAAATATCGTCGGGGTTGCCGGTGCGGGCCAGCGGCGTCTTCTGGAGAATTGCCTGCTGGGCGGATTGGTCCATCTCGGCTTCGCCCTCTGGCCAGAGGATTGCGCCTGGCGATACGCCGTTCACGCGCACGTCCGGCGCCAGGTCTTTTGCCCACGAGCGCGTCAGGGCAGCCAGGCCGGCCTTGGTGGCGCAGTACAGCGGGTGATCATCGATGGGCCTTTCACTGTAAATATCGATCAGATTTACGACGCTGCCGCGGTTTCGCCGAAGTTCGGCCAGGCATCCCTGAAGCAGGAAAAATGGGGCCCGTAGGTTGGTGTTCAGGATTGTGTCCCAGTCGTATTCGGTGGCGTCTGCGGTCGGGGTGGGGTAGAAGACCGATGCATTGTTCACCAGTGCGTCCAGTCGGCCCCACTGTGCGACGGCGTCACTGGTCAACCGGTCCACTCCAGCTAACTGGCTCAAGTCCGCCTGGAGGGCGCAGGCGGAGGCGGGCCGTTGGCGGTTCATCTGCGCAATCAGTGAGTTCGCCTGCTCTTCCCGGCTTCGGTAGTGAATCACCAGGTTCCACCCTCTTTCGTGAAGTGTACGGGCAGTCTGTGCGCCAAGACGGTGGGCTGCGCCGGTGATCAGGGCAACAGGCGTTGTGGACGGCATGGTGCCTCCTCAGTGGTTGGTCGGGGCGACGGCGTCGCCGATGCGTTTCAGGCGTTCAGTCCGGATTGCGCTGCCCAGTTCCTTACCTTTATAGCCTTGCGCCAGGAGGGTTCTGGGCTCAACGCCGGTAGCGGCTTCCGAGGCGGTTCGCAGCAGGTTCAATGTGCGGGAATCGCTCGGCAGGGCGCACTCGAGCACGTTCAGAAGTTGCGAAAAGCGTTCGGGGCGGCGCCAGAAGTCCGCCTGGTCGAGCAGGTCCAGAAGCGTTTCGGCTTCCGGGCGTTGCGCATCAATGTCCCGGATCTGGGGTGTGAAGGCAGTAACCAGTCGCGCCAGATTCTGACAGTCATTGGGTGCCTTCAGGGCTTTGGCCCTGTCCTTTGCGACAGGGGCATCCAGGGGGGAGAGCAGGGCCGCAAAACGCTCCTCCGTCTCGGCTTGGGGCTGGTCGTGGACGCAGCAAAGTGCCGCCATCGCGAGTTGAAAAACGTTTTCCGAAGCTAATTCCGGAATAAGAACCTCAAGGGCGCGGCAGTCACGAAGAACTTCAAAAAAGGCCTCGGGCGCCTGTTCATGCAGCGCCCGCTGGAATTCCTGCCAGACCCGTTCGGGCACCAGGTGGTCCACTTCTCCGCTATCCACCATGCGCCTCATCAGGGCCATGGTCTGGTCGCACACGGAAAATCCCAGCGGGTGAAAGCGGGCTGCGAACCGGGCGGTGCGCAGAATTCTCAGGGGGTCCTCGGCGAAGGCCTCCGAGACATGCCGAAGCTTGCGATCTTCAATATCTCTGCGGCCTTCAAAGGGGTCGACCAGATCGCCGTTTTCAGCTTTTGCCATCGCATTGATGGTCAGGTCCCGGCGCTTCAAATCCTGCTCAAGGGTGACGTCGGGCGCGCTGTAAACAGTGAAGCCGTGGTAGCCGCGTCCCTGCTTCCGCTCGGTGCGAGCCAGGGCATATTCTTCCCGGGTTCGGGGATGCAGAAATACCGGGAAGTCCGCGCCCACCTGCTTGAAGCCGTTGGCTAGCATTTCCTTTGGAGTTGCGCCGACCACCACCCAATCCCGGTCCTTGACCTCAAGGCCGAGTAATTCGTCACGAACGGCACCGCCAACCAGATAGGCTTGCATGAAATCTCTGATTCCTTTCGGGAGTGTGTCGGTGGATTATCCGGTTCCCGGGCAGGGCAGGCAAACCTCTGACGCCGCTTGCCATAAAAAAAGCCCGCCCGGGATTGCCCGGGCGGGCTTTGACAGAGGTTTGCTTCAGAACGCGGTGCCAAGCTCCAGAGCCGCGCCTACATCGGCATCGCTGTACAGGGCACCGATATCGAGGCGGACGCCGACAATGTTCAGTCCGAGACCTGCAGTGAACTGGGTTTTCTCTTCAATGCCGTCGTTGTCATCGTTGCTGGCCAGGTTGTGGCGAACACCCACCCGCAGCTGGGCGTAACGGAAGGCGTCGAATTCGGCGCCAAGAGCTGCCCACTGGGTGTCATCCTCAAAGCCAAAGGCTTCCTTTTTGGTCAGGTCCACTTCCGCGGTGATAACGTGGTATTCGCTCTTGTGGGCAATGCCAGCTGTAACCATCGGGTCCAGCTTTAGAGTGCGAACTTCCTCTCCGAGCAAAGGCCGGCTCGCAGCGGAGTCGAGCTCCATGGGGATCAGGTTTTTAACGACAATTCCGGTGTTCCACTGGTTGGAATCACCAAAGCTGTAGGCTGCGCCCACGTCGAGGTTGAAGCCGCTCTTTTCAGTCTGATACTGGTCATCGTCGAATTCGTCATCTTCGAAACCGGAAACCGCTTCCGTGTACTGGAAGGTGCGCAGCTCCACGTATTTCGGCGACAGGCCAAGCTGGAAGCTGTTGCCATCCTGTAGCTCAAAAGCCCGTGCGAAGCTGATGCCCACTTCCCCGACGGCGGATGCCAGTATTTTTCCTTGTGATGTCAGGTTCAGGGTGCCATTCGTACTGATCTGGTCGACGGCATTCTGAACGTCCTGGGCCGTTGCTGCAGTGGTAATCGCATTCAGAGCGGTAATATCCTGATCGGACACGTCACCACGAACGGTTGCTGTCAGGTTTGCATTGGTGAACACGCCGACAGCCAGAGATTGTCCCGGCACAGCCAGGCCCAGCCCCAGACCGGCGTTCACTCGCATGGTGTCCCTGTCGAATTCGGTCAAACGGTCGCTGAGATCGGCGGCGCCGTCCTGAATACTTTGTGGGTCGTCGGTATTGGGATCAAAACCGGAAACCAGCGATTCAAGATCAGTGATTACATCCTGGATATCATCCACCTGGTCAACTGTTTCTTCCTCATCCGCTGCGCGAGCATTCACCGAGGGCAGCATCAACCCAAAATCATCGTTCCAGCTGTGGTGATCGGAGGCCATCATCGCCGGGTTATCCATCGGCGCTGATGATGGTGTTGCTACAGCCACCCCAGTGCCACCCATGGCAAAAGAGCGCGCAGACATAAACGACTGCGGGCTGGCCATTGCAGAACTGGTGGCAATGGAAAGACCAATAGCCAAAGAAAGTTTGGTCAGGCGGTATCCGGTCATGAAGAATCCTGTCAGGTAAAAAGGCAAAATAGATGTTACGTACCTGAAAGGGTAAGGCAGAACCTTATCCAGCTCATGACGCATGGGGTAACGGTTTGTTTTTGATGTGTAAACAGAGGCAGTTTTTTGCCGCATAGGGATTGCAAAACAATACGGTTGGGGGTTGTTGATCGGAATATCAGGCAGTTAGAAAAACTGGCGTAGTTTTTTCATGGGAAACCGGAAATGACGTTTTCTGGAGACACGCAATGAACCTTCGCTGGATACTTATGCCTCTGCTGGCAACAACGGTGGCTGCTTGTGCGCCGGTTGGCAGTTATCAGGGGGATAACGGCAACCAGTCCCGTCAGGATACGATGCTGGAGCCAATCACTGTGCGGGTGAGCGGTCTGGGTACCTATGAGGATGTTGCGGCTGACCGTTCAAATACCCGCAAACGTCTGATGGCCCGCCGGGCCTCCCAGCTGGACGCCTACCGGAATCTCGTTGAACGGGTCTACGGTACCGTCGTGTACGGCAGTTCCACCGTTAATGATTTTGTGCTGCGCAATGACACGTTCAGAACCTACGTCGACAGCTATATTCGCGGCGCCAAGCTTGTCGCGGTTAACGAGCACAGCGACGGTGTCTTCGAAACCGTGATGGAATTGAAGCTTGAACCACGTTTCCGGGCCTGTGTGGCCAAGGTTGCTGATGATCAGGTGCAGGATCTCTGCCCGATCCCCATGCCGCAGGAAAATGACAGTGTGGGCGATGTGCAGAGCAAAGGCGTGGATTCCCTGTATTACCTTGATTGATCGAGAGTATAGAGAGTGTAGGGAGTATCGAGAGTTATGAAACGCTTGCTGTCACTGTTCGTGCTCGGGGCCCTGGCCCTTTTGGTGGTTTCTGGCGCCCATGCGGTTGTTCTGGAAGGCGTGGGCCATGCCAATATCCACAATGGGAATCTGGATGCCGCCCGGGCGGAAGCCCGCAAGTCTGCGATCCGGGACCTTTCCCTGCAGTATGAAGCCAGGGTAAGCACGCATGACACCATGGAAAACGGCGTTATCACCGAATCCAGAATGGATCTCGCCTCGAGCGCTCGAGCCCGGAATGTGCGAATAGTCGATGAGTACCAGAGCGGCAATCTGTTGCGGGTGATTGTTCGGGGAGATATCAGCGAGAGTCGCAGCCAATGCGGATCGGGAGATTCCGGGCGCCTGAAAAAGCGTGTTGCAGTGACCGGATTTCCTATGCTGTACCCGGACCAGGCCAGGGTGGGGCGGATTGATGACGCCGGCGAAATCTTGCCGCAACAACTTCAGCAGCGTTTGGTTGCCCAGGGCGGATTGCAGGTTTTCGGTGCGACAACCTCACGGATGTTCACGGATCTGCTGAACGCGCCTACGGTACAACAGGGCGACAATCGATTGACCAACGTGCTGGAACTGGCCCGTGAAATGGGCGTTCAGTTCGTTGTGACGGGTGTGATTCGGGATCTTGGCGTTGCTGATCCGTCGGCCTGGGGAACCTCCGTACTGGATAGAATGCAGAGGGGTATCGGAGTGGTGGATCAGCGGCGCCGGTTTGCGGCTGACCTCGTTATTTTTGATGGTTTCAGCGGCGCGCCGGTATACCGGCAGAGATTTGAAGCGGCAGCCGATTGGGATGCCGGGCCGGGCAGTTCAGCAGGGTTCGGCTCCGCCGGCTTCCAGACAACCGCCTACGGTCAGGCCGTGGAGGACGTTATCACAGACATGGCGATGGCAGTAACGGAGGCACTGGCGTGTCAGCCCTTCATGACCAGGATTGCGCGGGTAGACGACTTTTCTGTAACGCTGGAATCCGGGGCTACAGCAGGCCTTAGACCGGGTGATGAGTTAAAGATCTATCGCAGCAAGCGCTACCTGGAATCACCAGATGACTCACCAGAGTTGCAAGACAGCGACTTGTCAGTGACGCTCGAAAAAGTTCAGCCGCACTTCAGCTGGGGCACAATGCCTCAACTGGGCGGAATCGTGAATATCCAGAGAGATGATATAGCGATTATCTGGTAGGGCTGGCGGGCATCAGTTGCTGGCGCTGGCCACCTCGGCGGCCGCAATGTCGCGGATCTTGCCAACCATTGCCCTGAGCCCGTTGCCGCGGGTCGGGGAAATGTGGCGGAACAGGTCCAGCTGTTCAAAAAGCTCATCGATGTCTGTGGCCAGCAGGTCCCTCGGAGTTTTGCCGTTCAGGGCAACCAGAATGATAGCGGCGAGTCCCCGAACAATCATGGCGTCCGAGTCAATCAACAGGTAGAGCCGGCCACTGTCTTCATCGTAGTGGTGAATCAGCCAGACCTGGCTCTGGCAGCCGTGAACATAGTTCTCTTCAACCCGAGATTCTTCCGGGAAGGCAGGAAGCTGCTTGCCCAGATCAATGATAAAAGCGTAGCGCTCTTCCCAGTCGTCCAGTAGCTCGAAGCCATCGAGAACGTCATCCAGGGTGGTGTCTTTACCCAGGGGGTTGTTCAGAAAGGTCTGTTCACTGGCAGTCATTTACAGCATTCCCAGTTCGAGTTTGGCTTCGTCGGTGAGCATTTCGTTGCTCCAGGGCGGATCGAAGGTCAGTTCAACGGTCACCTTGTCCACATTGGGCACATGCTCGAGCTTGGTTTTCACATCTTCGGTAATCACCGGGCCCATGCCGCAGCCGGCGGCAGTCAGGGTCATCAGCACGTACACATGGTTGCCGTCTTCGGTGCCATTTTCAATCCTGCACTCGTAAATCAGGCCCAGATCCACCACGTTCACCGGAATTTCCGGATCGTAGCAGTTCTGCATGGCTTCCCAGACCTGGTTTTCGTTGACGGTGCCGTCTTCCGGGGTTTCGAAGCTGCTTTCCAGGGGTTTCTTGCCGAGCGCGTCGGCATTGTGGCCTTCAATCCGGGCAAGGTTACCGTTAACGGCGACCGTAAAAGTGCCACCCAGTGACTGTGTGATGGTCACAAAGGTGTCCGACGGAATCATGATTTCGGTTCCGGAAGGAACAAGGCGGGCTTCCACCTCGCGTTTGGTCAGGACCACTTCCCGTTCTTGCATGCCTGTTCGGGCCTCGCTTTTTCAATCTTTGGTGTCGGATTACGCTGCGCTAATCCGACCTACATTTTAAGGGGATTAGGCTACCGTGAAACTCTCGCCGCAGCCGCATTCCGCGGTGGCGTTCGGGTTGCGGAACTGGAACATGGAGTTCACGCCCTCCGTCACAAAATCGATCTCGATGCCGTTCACCAGTGGCAGATGCTCTTCTTTCACGAAAACATCAACGCCATCAATGTGAAACACCTTGTCGTCGTCGGCGGTGTCTTCCACCCATTGGGTTTCGTATTTGAAGCCGGAGCAGCCACTTTTCTTGATGGCCAGCCGGATGCCCTTGGCGTCCGGCTTTTTCTCCAGCTGTTTGCGCACGTGCTTGACCGCGCTGGGCGTCATGGTGACGGCGACGGTCGGGGTGAAGACTTCGGCTGTCATAATTCCACCTCCATCAGGCAAACAGACGCTGGACTTTCTGCAGGGCGGTAAACAATGTATCCACCTCATCCAGTGTATTGTAGAACGCGAATGACGCCCGGGCTGTACCGGGAACTCCATAGAAATCCATCAGCGGCATGGCGCAATGGTGGCCGGTGCGGATCGCAATACCCTGCTGATCCAGCAGCGTGCCTATATCACTGGGGTGCAGGCCGGCAATTTTAAAGGACATAACCGGCACTTTGTGTTTTGCCGTACCGATAATCTCCATGCCGGGTACGGTTTCCACCAACTGGTTGGCTCGCTCAAGCAGGGCGGTCTCTGCCGCCTCCATGGCGGAACGATCCAGGCCATTCAGGTAGTCGATGGCGGCTCCCAGTCCGACTGCCTCGGCAATGGCCGGGGTGCCTGCCTCGAATTTGTACGGCAGGGTATTCCACGTGGTCCGCTCAAAGGACACTCGTTCGATCATCTCTCCGCCGCCCTGGTAGGGAGGCATTTCCTCCAGCAACTGGGCCTTGCCGTAAAGCACACCAATACCTGTGGGGCCAAACAGCTTGTGAGAGGAAAACACGTAAAAGTCGCAGCCGAGTGCCTGAACGTCCGGCTGGTAATGAGGTACCGCCTGGGCCCCGTCCACCAGGGTGATGATGCCGTGGGCCTTGGCCTGTTCAATCAGGGCCGCCACCGGATTTACGGTGCCAAGCACGTTAGAGACGTGAGTGATTGCCAGCACCCGGGTCTTCTCATTGAGCAGGCTGGTGAAGGACTCAAGGTCCAGCTCGCCTTCCGGTGTCACCTGAACAGGCACCACTTTCGCACCCGTGCGCTCGGCAATCATCTGCCAGGGCACGATGTTGGCGTGGTGTTCCATGTGGCTCACCAGGATCTCGTCGCCAGCCTTCAGGCGCGGGGCGAGGCCGTTGGCAACCAGGTTGATGGCCTCGGTCGTGCCGCGGGTCCAGATAATTTCCCGGGTGCTTTCGGCGTTCAGGAAGGTTCGAACCGTCTCGCGGGCACCCTCGAAGGCGGAGGTCGCACGGTCTCCCAGCGTATGGGCGCCCCGATGGACGTTGGAGTGCATCTCACGGTAATACCGATCCATGGCATCCAGCACAGCCTCCGGCTTCTGGGCCGACGCACCGTTGTCCAGATACACCAGGGGCTTTCCGTTCACCTGCTGGGACAGGATCGGGAAATCCCGGCGAATCGCGTCCACGTCGAAGGTGGTGCGCTTGGCGGTGCTTGCCACGGACAGATCGGTCATAACCGGTTACGCCTCCTGAAATGTCTGTTCGAAGAAGTGGTTCAGACGGCTTTGGACCGTCTCCCGCACTGCTTCAACCGGAATCTGCTCGACCAGCTCGTTGATAAAGGCCATGGTGAGCAGAACGTTCGCCTGACGCCGGCCGATTCCCCGTGAAACCAGGTAAAACAGCGAGATTTCGTCAAGCTGGCCGATGGTCGCGCCATGGGCACATTTCACGTCATCGGCATAGATTTCCAGTTCCGGCTTGGTGTCAATCTCTGCCCCGTTGGATAGCAGCAGGTTCTTGTTGTTCATATCCGCATTGGACTTCTGGGCGTCCTGATGGATATGAATCCGGCCATTGAACACGGCGTGGGACTGGTCCGCTGCGATATTGCGATAGGTTTCTTCGCTGTTGCAGTGGGCAGCCACGTGCTCGATGGTGGTGTGGTTGTCGTAGTGCTGTTTGCCCTGGGTAACAACTACCCCGTTGAGCTTGCACTCAGCGCCTTCACCTTCAAGCCGTACCTGCAGATCATGCCGGCGCAGGGGACCACCAAACCCAACGGTATGGCTTTCAAAACGGGAGCTGCGCTGTTGCAGGACGCCGGTTGAGCCAATGTGCTGGACGTTCTCACCTTCCATGTTCAGGCGAATGCTGGTGATGTTGGCGCCGTCGGCCACATTGAATTCAGTGACGGTATTGACCATGACCTGGGCCGAGCCGCTGGAGATGTACTCCTCCACGAGCGTAATCTGGCTATGACGGCCGGCATCCACGAAAATGCGCGGGAAAGCCGAACCGCTGGCCTCGGCCGTTACCTCATGAACAATGAACAGCGGCTGGTCGAGCACTGCGTCTGGCTTCAGGCGAATCAGCAGGCCATCTTCAAACCGGGCGGAATTCAGCCGGGCCATCTGAACCGCCTTGTTGTCCAGGGTGCTGTCCAGGCGATCCGCCAGATCGCTGGCTTCTTCATCGCTCAGATCGCCGAAACTCTTAATGCTGATGCCGTCCAGATCCGGATATTCGCAGGCCTCTGGCATCATTACACCGTTAAGGAACGCAACCTTGTAGCCGGGAACTGCCAGGCCGCTGCCGGTCTTGCCATCCGCCGGCAGGGAGATGGCCATGTCGTCGGTCAGCTTCAGGTACTTGCTGGAGTATTTCCAGTTTTCGGTTTTCCGGGTCGGCAACGGCATGTCGACCAGAGCGGTTCCACGCTGCTTGCGCAGGGCGAGCAGGGGCTCCGGCAGGGACTGCCCGGCCGGGTGCAGGAACGCGGTGGAAAGAGTGGGTGCTGGTTTCATTCCGCGACCTCCTTAGTTGGCTGAACTGTCGGCAGTTTCTTCATCCTTGATGCCCAGCCAGCCGTAGCCGCGTTCTTCCAGCTCCAGCGCCAGCTCGCGGCCACCGGATTTGATGATCTTGCCGCCCGCCAGAACGTGCACGTAGTCCGGCACAATGTGGTTCAGCAGACGCTGGTAGTGGGTCACCATCAGGATGGCGCGGTCTTCCGCGCGCAGAGCATTCACGCCGTCAGAAACAACCTTCAGGGCGTCGATATCGAGCCCGGAATCGGTCTCGTCGAGAATCGCCAGCTTCGGCTGCAGCAGCAGTGCCTGCATGATCTCATTACGCTTCTTCTCACCACCGGAGAAGCCTTCGTTGACGCCCCGCTTCAGGAACGCCGGATCCAGATCCACCTGCTTGGAAATTTCTTTGGCGAGTTTCATGAACTCGGCCGCGTTCATCTCGTCCTGGCCTTTGTGCTGGCGCATGGCGTTCACGGCAGTGCGCAGGAACTGCAGGTTGCTCACCCCGGGGATCTCCACCGGGTACTGGAATGCCAGGAAGATGCCTTCGCGGGCGCGCTCTTCGGTTTCAAGTTCCAGCAGGTTGTCGCCGTTCAGGGTGATTTCACCCTCGGTAACTTCAAATGCTTCGTTGCCTGCCAGCACCTGCGACAGGGTGCTCTTACCAGAGCCGTTGGGGCCCATGATGGCGTGAACTTCCCCGGCCTTGATTTCCAGGTTGATGCCCTTGAGGATTTCTTTGCCCTCAACGGATGCGTGCAGGTTCTTGATGCTCAGCATTTGTAGCGTCTCTCTCATTTAACCGTCTGAATTCTGTTGCCTGCCCCTAACTGGGCGGAGTCAGCCATCGGGCAGGCCCTTCCGGGATACGCTGTAAATACATCCTTGTACGCTCGACGAAATCATCCCTGATTTCGACGATCCCGGAAGGGCCTGCCCGACGGCTTCTGCGATACTTTGTTGCTTGCCGTCCTGTTAACCAACGGACCCTTCGAGGCTAACTTCAAGTAGCTTGCCGGCCTCGACAGCGAACTCCATCGGCAGCTCCTTGAACACTTCCTTACAGAAGCCGTTCACGATCATGGAGACCGCCTGTTCCGGGTCGATACCGCGCTGGCGGCAAAGGAACATCTGCTCGTCGCTGACCTTCGAGGTGGTTGCCTCGTGCTCAACGATGGCCGACTTGTTCTTGCTCTCGATGTAAGGGAAAGTGTGGGCGCCGCAGCGGTCGCCGATCAGGAGCGAATCGCACTGGGTAAAGTTACGTGCACCTTCCGCCCCGGGGCCAAATTTCACCAGGCCGCGGTATGCGTTGGAGCTCTTACCGGCGGAAATACCCTTGGAGATGATCGTGCTGGAGGTGTTCTTGCCCAGGTGGATCATCTTGGTGCCAGTGTCTGCCTGCTGGTAATTGTTGGTCAGTGCTACAGAATAGAACTCACCAACGCTGTTTTCGCCACGAAGGACGCAGCTCGGATACTTCCAGGTGACCGCGGAGCCGGTTTCCACCTGGGTCCAGGAAATCTTGGAATTCTTGCCGATGGCGGCGCCACGCTTGGTAACGAAGTTGAAGATGCCGCCTTTACCTTCTTCATCACCCGGGTACCAGTTCTGCACCGTGGAATATTTGATCTGGGCGTCGTCCAGAGCCACCAGTTCAACGACCGCAGCGTGCAGCTGGTTCTCGTCCCGCATGGGCGCGGTGCAACCCTCAAGATAGCTCACGTAGCTGCTGTCTTCGGCGATAATGAGGGTGCGCTCAAACTGGCCGGTGTTGGCCGCGTTGATGCGGAAGTAGGTGGACAGTTCCATGGGGCAGCGAACGCCCTTGGGTACGTAAACAAAGGTGCCATCGGAGAAGACCGCGGAGTTCAGCCCGGCGAAAAAGTTGTCACCGGCCGGCACTACCGAGCCCAGGTATTTTTTGACCAGCTCCGGGTAATCCTGGATCGCTTCGGAGATGGAGCAGAAGATCACGCCGGCCTTGGCCAGTGGCTCCTTGAACGTTGTTGCTACGGAAACCGAATCGAATACGGCATCAACAGCCACGCCCGCCAGCTTTTCACGCTCGTGCAGGGGGATGCCCAGCTTTTCGTAGGTTTTCAGCAGTTCCGGATCCACTTCGTCCAGGCTCTGGGGCATATCTTCAGGACGCTTGGGCGCGGAGTAGTAGGAAATCGAGTTATAGTCGATTTTCGGGTAGCCCACATGGGCCCAATCCGGCTCGTCCATCTCGAGCCAGCGACGGTAGGCTTTCAGCCGCCACTCCAGCATCCATTCCGGTTCTTTCTTGAGGCCGGAAAGGCGGGCGATAACGTCTTCATTAAGGCCGGGTTCGAACGTGTCGGATTCGATGTCTGTTACAAATCCGTATTCGTATTCCCGTTTGATCAGCTCGTTCACCTCGGTGTCGGTGGTCGCCATGATCGTCGCTCCGTATTCTCTCATCGCGGGCTTGCGCCCTTAGTGTCGCCGGCAGCCTCATGAATGGGCTGTCGATCGGATGTCATCAGTTTGGGTGTCGCAGTGGTCGCTCATCCTGTGAGTACGCCCTGCAATCGCTTTTTGGATGACGGATTTCCAAAGCTGATGCTGATAAATAAGCAGAAAAGCAGCTTGAATCCATCGCTTCTGGGCAGCGATTATACAATACCAGAGTAAAATAGTCAGGTATTAATTTGAACGTGGGGTGATTATACCTTAATCGGCCTTTGGGGCACTAAGGGGAGGGTGATCGGGCTGATAGCTTTTACCTAGGAGACTTCTGGCTTGGGTGAAGCATGCAGGACGGCGATCTTCTCCCAAAACACGCCGTGAACCCATCCGTGGGGGCTCCGTCTTGCCATCCTTGGCAAGACAGGGTTTTGGGAGAAGATCCCCGCCCTGCACGCCCTACCTTTTGCCATTCGCGACCAAGGTCTAAGTCCGGCTTTAAGACTGGTTGGAGAGGATTCTCGTCAGATAGCTGAAATCCAGAGATTCTGGCAAGCGCTCTGGCTTCGGAATCCGCACGATATGCCCGCTGCCAGGTGCATAGTCCATGGCCTGGCCGTTTCGGTTTTCCATGACATTAGCCGAGAACCGGATGTTGCCGGCCGGGCTGATCAGTTCCAGTTGATCGCCGGGCGCGAATTTGTTTTTCACCTCGATGGTCAGCCATCGATCATCCGCATCCCTGATGGTGCCGACCACCTGCTGGGAGCCGAGGAAGGAGGAGCCCTGTTCGTAGGTCTGGTATTCCCGGGGCATATGGCGGCGGAGGAAGCCTTCGGTGTAGCCCCGGTTGGAGAGGGCTTCCAGTTCGTCCATCATGCCCATGTCGAAGGGCTTGCCCTGCATTGCCTCGTCGATGGCGCGGCGGTAGACCTGGGTGGTGCGGGCCACGTAGTAGGTACTTTTGGTTCGGCCCTCAATTTTCAGGGAGTGAACGCCCATCTTTGCCAGTTCAGCGACGTGTTGAACGGCCCGCAGGTCCTTTGAGTTCATGATGTAGGTGCCGTGCTCGTCTTCGTAGGCGGGGATGAAACCGCCGGGGCGGTTGGGCTCTTCCAGCAGGATTTCTTTGGGCGCCACTTCCTGCGCTTCGCCGCTTCCGCAGGCGGCGATCAGGTCGCCGGTCTGGTCGTGGCCGTGCTGGACCTGCTTGTAGCTCCAGCGGCAGGCGTTGGTGCAGGCGCCCTGGTTGGCGTCCCGATGGTTCATGTAACCCGAGAGCAGGCAGCGGCCAGAATAAGCCATGCACAGGGCGCCGTGAACGAAGACTTCGAGCTCCATTTCCGGGACCCGTTCGCGGATCTCGCGAATTTCATTCAGGTCGAGTTCCCGGGACAGGATGACCCGGCTGATTCCCTGGCGCCGCCAGAACTCCACCGTGGCCCAGTTCACCGCGTTGGCCTGTACTGAAAGATGGATGGGTTGGTCTGGCCATTTTTCCCGCACCAGCATGATCAGGCCGGGATCTGACATGATCAGCGCGTCGGGTTTTTGTTCCAGTACTGGCGCCAGATCCCTCAGATAGGACCGCACCTTGTCGTTGTGAGGTGCTATGTTGGAGACAAGGTAGAACTGTTTGCCCAGTTCGTGGGCCCGTTCAATGCCCGCGCCAAGCGC
Source organism: Marinobacter sp. NFXS11 (assembly GCF_040148675.1). NCBI lineage: Bacteria > Pseudomonadati > Pseudomonadota > Gammaproteobacteria > Pseudomonadales > Marinobacteraceae > Marinobacter > Marinobacter sp. NFXS11. The sequence goes on from NZ_JAGDDV010000001.1 coordinate 66,005, forward strand.
TGCAACGTCTTTGAAACTGTTGTTTCTTACTCTCAGCGAATAGCGCGGCTGGCCGGCGTAGACCGCATCGGCGCCATAGGCAAAGGCGGTTTCAAGGTGTTCGGGGGTGCCCGCGGGGGCTAGCAGTTCCGGGGTATTCATTGTGGCTCCGGGGGATTCTGAAAGCGGGGCATTTTGCCGTAAACCGATGGGCATTCCCTTGATCCTGCTCAAAGGTCTTATTGATTGTTTTCGGCTAACATGTGTACGCTCACGGTTCGGGCTTTTCGGGCCGAAGCGTTGCAAAGGAGGAATTCAGGATGGGATCAAAGCCTCTGACGCCAGAGGTGGCACGGGCTTCGCTGAGTGTCAGGGTCAGTTCCCTGATCAGTGTTCAGCTTGCTCGTGGCAAAGTTGGTGTGGAAGTCGTGGCGTCGCAGCTGCATATGAGCCGCTACACGTTGCACAAGAAACTGAAGCGTGAAGGGCTGACATTCGCCCGTTTGCTGGAGGATGTTCGCCGCAGGCAGGCGCTGACCTACATGCAGGACAGGACCAAACCGCTGGTGGAGATTGCCGAGCAGCTCGGTTTTTCGGAGTTGAGCGCATTCAGCCGGGCTTTCAAGCGCTGGATGGGAACATCCCCGGCTGAATACCGCTCTGTCAGGCTTTCCTGATCCGGATCAGACCTTTTTGAACACCAGTGAGGCATTTGTGCCGCCAAAGCCAAAGCTGTTGCTCATCACAAGGTCCAGTTTCTGGTTATCCATGCGTTCCCGAACGATCGGGTAGCCTTCGGCCCCTTCATCAAGGTCCTGGATATTTGCCGATGGAGCAATAAAGCCTTCACGCAGCATGATCAGGCTGTAAATAGCCTCGTGTACGCCCGCCGCGCCAAGAGCGTGGCCGCAAAGGGGTTTGGTGGAGCTCAGCGGCGGGATCTTGTCGCCAAACGTCTCTTTCAATGCTTTCAGCTCGGTGATGTCTCCGGCCGGGGTGCTGGTGCCGTGAGTGTTCACGTAGCTGATTTCGCCATCCAGGTTCTTCATTGCCTGCTTCATGCAGCGCACTGCGCCCTCGCCACTCGGGGCAACCATGTCGGCGCCATCGGAAGTTGCACCGAAGCCGACGAGCTCTGCCAGGATGTTTGCGCCCCGCGCTTCCGCGTGCTCCAGCGCTTCAAGGGCCAACACACCGCCACCACCAGAAATCACGAAGCCGTCCCGGTTCGCGTCATAGGTGCGTGACGCCAGTTCAGGCGTGTCGTTGTATTTCGTCGACAGGGCGCCCATGGCATCGAACAGCAGGCTCAGGGTCCAGTGGATATCTTCGCCACCGCCGGCAAACATGACATCCTGGCGCCCGAGAGCGATCAGATCGGCGGCATGGCCGATCGAATGCGCGCTGGTAGCGCAGGCAGAGGTGATGCCGTAGTTGATGCCGCGAATGCCAAATCCGGTTGCCAGTGACGCATTGATCGCACTGCCCATGGTGCGCGGCACGCGATAGGGCCCGACACGGCGGATACCGCGGTCGCGATGGGTATCGATGGAATCCAGCAGCTCAACCGTCGAGGCGCCGCCCTGGCCAAAGATGATACCAGTGGTGTCGGCCTTGATGTGCTCATCGGTCAGCCCGGCCTGCTCGATAGCCTCAAGCATCGCCAGATAGGTGTAACCGGAAGCGGGGCACATGAAACGCCACAGTTTCCGGTCAATCAATTCGGGCAGGTTCAGGTTGATCTGGCCGCAGATGTGGCTGCGCAGACCATTGTCCCGGGCTTCTTCGCTAAAGCCGATGCCAGAACGGGATTCCCTGAGTGACTGTGCGACTTCCTTCTGGTTGGTACCAAGGCTGGAAACAATGCCCATACCGGTGATTACAACACGACGCATCCTGTTAACTCCTAAAAATCATCGGTCGAGGTGAACATGCCGACCCGCAGGTCTTTGGCTGTGTAGATTTCCCGGCCATCTACTTCCATCCGGCCATCGGCAATTGCCATGGTCAGTTTGCGCCTGATCACGCGTTTGAGATCCAGACGGTAGGTGACTTTCTTGGCCGTCGGCAAGACCTGGCCAGTGAACTTCACTTCACCGGCGCCCAATGCGCGGCCTTTCCCTTCACCGCCACCCCAGGCGAGGAAGAAGCCTACCAGCTGCCACATGGCATCGAGGCCGAGGCAGCCCGGCATCACGGGATCATCAACGAAGTGCACCTTGAAGAACCACAGGTCCGGATTGATGTCGAGCTCCGCTACCAGGCTGCCCTTGCCGTAGAGGCCGTCGTCGTCCGCAATGTGCGTGACGCGGTCAAACATCAGCATCTCGTTGATGGGCAGGCGCATGGAGCCGGGGAAGAGCTCGCCATGGCCGCATTTGATCAGGTCTTCTTTATCAAAATGATCCGGGTTCATAGTGCCAGTGTCTCTGTTACAAAATGATTTCCTCATACTTTAGCTCGAATTTCGGGAGCTGCTATTGACCTTTAGTGGATGATTGCCGGTTTGAAGTTCCCCGAACTCGTCTGTTAATCCCGTTTGATGGTCATCAAGGTGCTTGTGCGACCCCGCGAATACAATCATCTATCAGAAGTCCGTTCTGTGACATCCGGAGATTCGAGACTGGCAAGGAGGGCGTATGTCCGGGAATGAGGAAATTATCGCAGGCAAGGTTCGGCGCGAGGGTGACCGGGTTTTGGTACGTCTTGAAAGAGAAACCGGGCACTTGCCTGAACGAGTCTGGAAAATGCTGACAGACTCGGTGTGTCTGGCGGAGTGGCTGGCGCCTGGAAAGCTGGATGCCAGGCTCGGCGGTCGGGTTCAGCTGGATTTCGGTAACAGTGGTATGCCGATCGATTGTCGGGTCACGGATTGCCAGCCGAATCGTCGCTTGGCCTATTCCTGGAGTTCGGGTGATTCCCCTGAGCGTCCGTTGATATGGGACCTTGATCCCATCGACGAGGGAACCCGCCTGTCGCTGACATTATTACTGCCTGATGATGAGGTGGTGCCGATTGCCTGTGCGGGCTGGGATGCTCATCTTGAGATGCTTCTGGCGGCATTGGAAGGAATCAGTATTCACTTCCCTGCCAGCCGGTTCCGCCAGGCAAGGACAAGGTTCGAGTTGCTGGTCAGGCAGGAGTTGGCTGCCTGACCGGCCGGCCGGGGTCAGCCTTCTCGGCCATCCGGTCTGGGGCTGGCCAGGATGGCGGTGTAGCGGTACAGGAATATACCAAAGGCGACCAGCCAGAGCAGTGCGCTGCCACCAATGCCCGGGTGCCATGGGATGATCTCGAAGGCTGTGAGTACTCGTACCAGCGCGGCCAGATGAATTGCAACGAAGGCAAACACCATTCCCTTCGGCAACACCAGCGGTCTGCCGCTGTGGCCGAGGGCGACCCGGGAAATAACCCCCAGAATCAGGCACGCCACCGCCCCGGTGCCGGCTGCATGGCTCCAGGCGTTGGAGGGCCAGCCCGCGAACAGTGTGCCTGCCAGCAGGAACAGGGCCACCGGCACCCACAGGATGGACAGGTGCAGAATCCAGAGCAGGGGCTCCTGGCGTACGAGCCAGCCCTTCCATCCCGCCAGACGCACCAGCATAAGCCCACCGGACAGCAGCGCCAGCAAACCAGTAACGGTTTGCCAGCCAGTCACCAGGGATGCCATCAGCAGAATCAGGCTGAATACAGTTGCCATGTCCAGCGCTGGAATGGTCTTTACAGCGTTGCTGTCGAGTCCCCTCTGGCGCAACCAGCCGGTGGAAAACGCCGGAGTGATGCGGCCACCGACAATACTGATCAGTGCCATGGCCATGATCAGGGCACCATAGCTGAAGGCCATGTCGAGGCGGGTGACAAAGCCAATCTGCATCAGCCAAAGCAGGCCGAGTACCACCATGATCATCAGTTGTCGTTTTTGCCGGGCGTGCCAGATACGCCAGCCGGCATCCACCATCACCAGGGGCAGGAATGCCAGGTTTACTCCCTGAACCAGCCAAAAGGGCAGGTCAGCACCGGTTGCCAGCAGTACACGGCCGGCCAGCCAGACGCCCCAGAGCAGCACCAATCTGAATCCATGGGTTCGTTCCGTCTGGGTCCACACGCACACTGCGGTTAACAGGAACCCCGCGATCGCTGCCGACAGAAAGCCAAACAACATCTCGTGCTGGTGCCAGAATAACCCGGGCATGGCCAGTGGAAGACTGATAACACCATTGACCTGCATCACCCAGAGGGGAATGACGGCAAGGGCCAGAACGGTCATGGACAGAAAGAAAATCCGAAAGGGGTAGGAAAATAATTGGCTGACGCTGACCGACGCCCGTTCAGGGGAAGTAGAAATGGCCCGCATAGATGTCTCCCATATACATGTATTCTGTGTATATGTTAAACCCTGACAACCGCGTTAACCATACCTGCTTGTAGGTAGATTGCGTACAATGCGGCAAAACGCCTGTTAACCAAGGAACTTTCATGACCGCGTACATGATTCTGAAACACCTGCACGTGACCACCGCGTACCTCACCATCACCCTCTTTGCCCTGCGTCTGCTCCTGGATGCCGTCGGAAGACCTGGGTGGCGACAGACACCGCTGCGGTTTATTCCCCACATCAACGACACCATTTTGCTGGTGGCGGCGATCTCTCTGGTTTTTGTGGCCGGGTACGCTTCGGCCATGCCGGGTTGGCTGATTGCCAAAATTGTCTTACTGGTCGGCTACATCATCGCTGGCGTGTTCGCCCTGAAAACCACCCTCGGAAAGCCCGTTCGAATTTCCGCGGCGGTACTGGCCCTGGTGCAGGTTACGGCCATTCTTCATCTGGCCCTGGCCAAGCCGTTCTGAGTCAGCGCTTTTCGCTGATCTGCTTCGTCAGCTCCGCCAGTTGTACCTGAACGGCCTGGAGCTGGCGGGCAATTTCGTCCCGCTCATCGTGGGCCTTCTGGGCCTGCTTGGCGTTCTGCTCCTCACTCATGACCTCCAGGATTGCCCCGATCATCATATTCAGGAAAACAAACGCCGTCAGGAATATGAAGGTGATGTAGAAAACCCAGCTCAGCGGATACTGCTCCATGGTGGCGTACATCACATCCGTCCAGTCCTCGAAGGTAGCCACCCGGAAGAGTGTCAGCATGGCAATGGCCACGTCGCCCCAGAGTTCCTCGTCCACGCTGGCGAAGAACATCGAACCCATGGCCGCGTAAATGTAGAAAATGATGAACATCAGCAGGGCGATGTAGCCCATGCGCGGAATCGCTTTTAGCAGCGAGTTGATCAGGAACCGGAGCTCCGGAACCACCGACACCAGGCGCAACACCCGGAAAACCCGCAACAGACGTCCCAGCAGAACCGCTTCGGAGTTATCCAGAGGAATCAGGCTGCCGATGACCACGAGGGTATCGAACAGGTTCCATCCGTCGAACAGAAAACGTTTCTTGTTAGCGCACACACCAAATCGGAACAGGATTTCCAGCAGGAAAAACAGGGTGATGGCGTTGTCCATCACGATGAGCGACTTCTCCACCAGGGGAGGCAGATCATAGGTTTTGGCGCCGATGGTCAGTGCCGACAGGATGATGATGGTGATGACTGCGCCCTGGAAAACCTTGCTGGACTCAATGCGGCGGAGTTTCTCGAAACCGGAGGCGGGGTTCAGTTGGGACGGCATGGCAGGCGACGGCTCCAGAAGATTCGGGGAAGGCCGAATTCTAAAGGGCCGGGACAGAATTGGATAGCCTCAACAAGGGTCGTTCGTTGTGCAAGGTGTCCCGCTGGGTGTAATTAGCAGGATTTATTCAGCCTGATCAGAAATATTCATTCGTGCGATCCGCAAACCCTTCCCATAATCAAGTCGCAAACAATAAAACCAAAAAGCGAGTGACAATCCATGGAAGATAGACCGGAGTTAGCCGGCTGGCGCTGGGGGCCGTTCACGTTCCGCGTGCCCTTTTACCACACGCGCCTGTGTTGGTCCGAGTTCCTGCAAGGGCTGTTTGTTTCAGCCGCTACAGGCCTGGCATTGATTCCCGTAATGACCGCCTTCTTCGGCCTCAGTTTTGAAGAAGCCGTCGCATTGTCGATGATCCATGCCTCCCTGATTGCCTCGGCGGTGATTGTTTTCGGCGAGCCCTACGCTGGCGGCTGGATTACCCCCGCGTTGCCCCTGATTCTGGCGTTTGTAATAGGGGGCTACGAGGACCCGGTGAGCCGGTTCCAGGCGATGACCGCGCTGAGCCTGGTGTTTGCCTCGCTTGTCCTTTTTCTCGGGATAACCGGCCTGGGTCGTCGCTTTGTGATATGGCTACCCGATACGCTCAAGGCCGGCATCATTCTCGGGGCGTCGATAGCTGCGCTCAAGCGGGTGTTCGTGGACGATGCCGAGCGCTTTCTGCTTGAACAGCCCATCGCCACGGGTCTTGCCTGTGCCATCTGTTTGATATTCACGTTCTCCATTCCAATGCAGAAGCTCAAGGAGCGCAGCCGATTCTTCTTTATGCTGGGAGCCCTGGGCCTGCTGCCGGGCTTTCTGGCCGCGGCCATCGTCGGGCCCTTGGTTGGCGAGGTGGATTTCGATATTCAATGGGGAATCCTGGTGCCACCACTGGGCGAGGCATTGGCGAAGGTTTCTCCACTGGCCATCGGCTGGCCGTCCCAGGAGATGATTCTCCAGAGTATTCCGCTGGCACTGATTGCCTACATCATTTTGTTTGGCGATCTGGTCACCGGGAATGAAGTGCTGCGGGATGGCTTGAAGGTGCGCAAGGACGAGCACGTGGATATCAACCTGAACCGCACCCATTTCTCCCTGTCGATCCGTAACGCCATCATGGGTATTGTGGCGCCCTTCTTCCCGACCCAGGGAGCGGTGTGGACCGGCGTACATGTAATTGTGGTGCAGCGCTGGAAGCAGGGGCCGAAGGCGATGAACAGTTTGCACAGTGGCCTGGCCTCCTACTACCTGATGGGCCTGCCGTTCATCTTCTTCCTGTTGCCGCTGCTGACCGGGCTCAAACCGCTGCTAGGTGTTGCGCTGTCGCTGACTCTCGTGCTGACCGGTTTTGCCTGTGCTTACATTGCCATGTCGATTCCGAGGGACAATGCCTCAAGGGGCACGGTGGTTCTGATCGGCGCTGCTCTGGCGTTCTTTGAGCCATGGATGGGGCTGTTGATCGGCGTGGTGGCAACCCTGGCTCTTGTGGGCTGGGACCGGAGCCCGGACCCGATTCCCCACGACGAGTGACGAGCTGATGGCAGATCCCTGGTGTCAGCCAGCCTCGCCCAGGATGATCTGCCATTCCTCCTCGCTCACGGGTATCACCGAGAGCCGGTTACCCTTCCGGATCAGAGGCAGGTCTTCGAGCCCGGCCATGGATTTCAGCTCATCAAGCGGGATCAGTTTCGGCAGCGTGCGAACGTACTTCATGTCCACGGCTTGCCAGCGAGGCTTCTCAGCGGTGCTCTTGGCATCAAAATAGGGTGATTCAGGATCAAACTGGGTTGGATCTGGATAGGCGCTGCGAACGACCTTTACGATACCGGCTATCCCGATGTGTTTGCAGCTGGAGTGGTAAAGAAAGACCTCGTCACCCTCTGCCATGCGCGCCAGAAAATTCCGGGCCTGGTAGTTGCGCACGCCGTCCCACGGGATCACACCGTTCGGGGCTCTGGCAAAGTCCTCGATGCCGCATTCCTCAGGTTCTGATTTAACTAGCCACTTGGCCATTGCGCCCTCCGGTTAGTGATAAAAACCACGATTTTAAGCCAAAAAAGCCCCCGGGGGGCGGGGGCAGAGAGGCGCAGGGTATCTCCCGGTTATGGCTTTTTCCGGTTGAGCGGATAAAACAGTTGTGGCGAGGCCAATTCCGGCAAGTCCGTTCTTTCTTCGTTGGCGGCCCATTCCACCCGCTCGGCAGACCGGATCGCGTAGTGCATCCACACCAGGGCAGCGGCGACGATAACGAACATCAGCATGAAACAGCTCTGCCAGATCCCGGTTAGATCGTTCAGAACGCCAAATGTCAGCGGCAGGATGAATCCGCCGAGACCGCCAATCATGCCTACCACACCACCCACTGCGCCGACGTGCATGGGGTAGTACACCGGAATGTGTTTGTAGACGGCGGCCTTGCCCAGCGACATGAAAAAGCCGAGCACAAAAATCAGGGCTACGAACATGGGCAGGTTCATGGCCAGGGTAAAGCGGATATCGCCATCAATGCCCTGGACCACATAATCAGTGGGCGGGTAGCTCAACAGAAACGTGCACAGAACCGAAGCACCGAAGGTCCAGTACATTACCCGCCGGGCGCCGAAACGGTCCGACATCCAGCCACCGAGAATCCGGAACAGGGAAGCGGGGATGGTGTAGAGCGCCGCAATGATGCCGGCGGTTTTGATGTCCAGGCCGTAAACGCCGATCAGGAAGTGCGGCAGCCAGAGCGCCAGGGCCACGAATGCGCCAAAAACGAAAAAATAGTACAGGGCAAACCGCCAGACCCTTAATTCCCGCAGCGGCTCCATCTGCTCCATGAAGGACTTTGCCTTTTCGCCCGCGCGCTCGGCGGCCATCGGGTCTTCCTTGGCCAACACGATGAAAACAACACCCATGATTGCCAACACCGTGGCATAGATCTGCGCAGTGCTCTCCCAACCGAACGCGACCAGCAGGAACGGGGCTCCGAAGTTGGTGACAGCAGCGCCCACGTTACCCGCACCAAAAATCCCCAGCGCCGTGCCCTGACGTTCCGGCTCGAACCACGCCGCCGTATAGGCTACCCCGACAATAAAGGCACCACCCGCCAGGCCTACGCCGAGGGCGCCCACCAGCAGCATGACGTAAGTGGTTGCGAAGGTAAGCAGGTAAACGCACGCAGCGGTGGTGAGCATCAGGATGCCGAATACCCAGCGGCCGCCGTACCGGTCTGTCCAGATACCCAGGAAGAGTCGGCTGATGGAGCCGGTAAGAATGGGTGTGGCCATCAGCAGGCCAAGCTGGGTATCCGAAAGCCCGAGGTCTTCGCTGATGCGGATCCCGATGATGGAAAAAATGGTCCACACCGCAAAGCACAGGGTGAAGGCAAACGTGGATAAACCGAGCGCTCGGTACTGTTCTGGTTGTGACGGGCTATTGGCCATGCTCCGCTCCCCCTGGACATTCATTAAATAAGGTCTGAAAACACTTCTTAAACCTTACCAAAAACAGGGTTTTTCCATGCGGGGCATTGGAGGTACCTCCAGCTGGGTGCAGTGGTGGTAGGCAATCGGGGGCTTTGGGCGGCAGGGGGATAGATTCTTGATTTCTCTCGTGGGGTACGGGCTATCAACGTTGATTTACGTCAATTATGGGCGGCACCGGAGTGTGGACTAATGCTGACAGATATCAATGGATGCCCCTTGAGATGCCCTTCGAAAGGGTGCCAATAACGCCTTCGGGAGAACCCAGAAATGAAAATCATGATTGCCTACGACGGCTCGCGGAATGCCAGGTTGGCGCTGGCTCAGACTATCACCATGTTTCGCGATCTAAAGCCCGTAATCACCCTCGTGGCCGTTGCCGAAAACCCCCGCGACATCACCTCCGGGAACGAGGACATGTTCCAGGAAGAGGTGGCGGACCTGAAAAAGCACATCGCCGAGGCTATGGAAGTATGTGCGCAGGAACAGATCTCCGCCGAAAACATGCTCCTGGAGGGCGATGCCCGAAAGATGTTGCTGTTCGCAGCGGAGAAGAAGGTTCATCCGGACATGCTGGTTATTGCGCGCCACAGCCATGAGCCAGACGGCGGCTTTATTGCCCGCTCACTGACCTACTTCGTGGACGAACTGGATTACATGACCTTCGGCAGTGTGAGTTCCTTTCTCGCCCGCCGCATCCAGTGCCCACTTCTGATTCTGCCCAGCCGTTGAGCCTGGTCATAACCGTTTCTGTACCTGAAAGCCCAGGGAGGCTGACATGAAAGTCGCAGACGTTTTCCACGTCAAGAATCCGGAGATCAGGGCACTGCACCTGACCTGGATCGCATTCTTTATAACCTTTTACGTGTGGTTCAACATGGCGCCACTGGCATCCAGCATGCTCAAGAGCGTCAACTGGCTGACCACCGATGATCTCCGTCTGTTTGCGATCTGCAACGTGGCGCTGACCATACCTGCCCGGATTATCGTGGGCATGGCTCTGGACCGTTTCGGTCCTCGGCGTGTGTTCTCGGTGCTTATGGTGCTGATGTCCATTCCGGCGCTGGTGTTTGCCTTCGGTAATACCATGACGCAACTGCTGGTCAGTCGTCTGGTGCTCAGCTCCATTGGTGCCAGCTTTGTGGTTGGTATCCACATGACTGCCATGTGGTTCAAGCCCAGAGACATCGGTTTTGCCGAGGGTTTCTATGCCGGTTGGGGCAACTTCGGTTCTGCTGCTGCGGCCATTACCCTCCCGACCATTGCCCTGCAAATGTACGGTGGTGAAGATGGCTGGCGCTGGGCCATTGCCCAAAGCGCTATCGTGATGGCGGCTTACGGGGTTTACTACTGGTTTGCGATTACCGATGGCCCTGTTGGCACTGTCCATCGCAAACCGCGCAAGGCGGTGGCACTGGAGGTCAGCAGCTGGGGCGACATGATCAAACTGATCCTCTGGACCATTCCCCTGGTTGGCGTGCTGGGCATTCTGGTATGGCGTATTGAGAACATGGGGTACCTGAGTGCTACCGGGGCAGCGATCAGTTACGCAGTGATTGTGGCCATTGTCTGCTACCAGGTTATCCAGATTCTCCGGGTTAACGTTCCCTTACTGAAAAAGGGCGTACCCGAGGATGACAAATACCCGTTCAATAGCGTTGCCGCGCTGAACAGCACCTACTTCGCCAACTTTGGTGCGGAGCTGGCTGTAGTATCCATGCTGCCAATGTTCTTTGAGGAAACCTGGAGCCTGAGCGCCACTGCTGCCGGCCTGATCGCCGCTTCCTTTGCCTTCGTAAATCTGGTGGCGCGCCCGATGGGTGGCCTGGTTTCAGATCGCATGGGCAACCGCCGATTCGTGATGCTCAGCTACATGTTTGGCATCTCCGTCGGCTTCGCGCTCATGGGCCTGATGAACTCTAACTGGCCGCTGATTATTGCCGTGGGCATTACTGTATTCACCTCGTTCTTCGTGCAGGGTGCCGAGGGTGCAACCTTTGGTATTATTCCCTCCATCAAGCGGCGCCTGACCGGCCAGATTTCAGGCATGGCCGGGGCTTACGGCAATGTGGGCGCGGTTGTGTACCTCACCATCTTCACCTTTGTAACCCCGACCCAGTTCTTCTACATCATTGCCGGCGGCGCGTTCATCAGTTGGCTGCTGTGCATCATGTGGCTGAAAGAGCCGGAATCAGGGTTTGCCGACGAGTATCAGGTGTCCTCTGTGGACCTCCAGATCGAAGAGGAAGAGCGTCGCCGGCAGGCTGCTGCGACCGGCTAATCCCCCCGCTGTAGAACAGGCCGCCGAGGCATTGCCCGGCGGCCTTTTTTCGTCTCAAGGAAATTCATTTCCGGGATCACCGTTGGTCTTCACATGACCCGGGTGTCGGTCTTGCTGAATCTGAACCCTGATAGGCATCCAGGACCAATGCCTGCCCAGGGTCAGAAGTGATTGTATCCGAATTTCATATATGTGATTCCAGGGCTCAGAACCAGCCTCCAGGCCAGTTCGATATCGTCGCTGCACTCCCAGTCATAGTTTTTTACGGTGTCCGTCAGGCAGTCGAGCCAGAGATCGTAGAGGTGGGGCTTGATACTAAGATGGCGGGCACTGTGCAGGCAGGCAATTCTATGAAGGACGTCGTCAACGTTGCCGCTGGCGTAAAAGGCCACGAGGCTGAAAAAGGATTTCTTCAGCATACTTCGCTGAACTGCCATGTCTGTATTGCGAAACAGTGCCCGAACCTCCGGCGAAGACATCAGAAACCGGCGGTAGAAGGCTTCAAAGAAATCAGGAAGTCCGGGTGGGGGCTGAAGGACGCGTTCGTAGCTTGCGTCAAAGAGCTCTTCGAAAGACATGTCAGGCTCCCTGATTCTGGTGGGCTTAAATCAATCATCTTAAATCTAGCATTTACCAGCAGGTGCGTCATTCGGAACCGATGGAGAGGAACCTTTGATGGAGCGCAGACACAAAAAAACCGGCGCCCTTATCGGACGCCGGTTGTTGCATGAATCCAGTATCAGGGATTTTTGATGTACGCATTCTTGCGCAGGTAGAACCACCAGTTAACCACCAGGCAGAGTGCGTAGAAAACCGCAAATCCGTACATGGCCACTTCCGGGGTGCCAGCCTGGATTTCCTGGCCCATCACCCGTGGGGCAATGAACGCGCCATAGGCAGCAACCGCAGAGGTCCAGCCCAGAACCGGACCTTTCTGCTGCTGATTGAAGATGAAGCCAATGCTTCGGAAGGTGGAGCCATTGCCGATACCGCTGGCCGCAAACATGATGATGAACAGAATCAGGAACGGCGCAAAGTAGGCGTTCGGATCGGTGGAGTTGTAGGCCAGCATCATCACGTAACCGGTTGCCACAGAGGCACCAACCATCACCACCGAGATGATCTGGGTAACGATAGAGCCGCCCACCTTGTCGGAAATCCAGCCGCCCACAGGGCGAATCAGCGCGCCCACAAACGGGCCCATCCAGGCCCAGGTCAGTGCGCTCGGCGCATCAGGGTTCACCACCCGTGTTACGGTGCCGTCGGCAGCGACTTCCATCATGTTGCCGAAGATAACGCTGATGGACAGAGGCAGGGCAGCGGAGAAGCCGATGAATGAGCCGAAGGTAAGGATGTAGAGCACGGTCATGGACCAGGTATGCTTGTTACTGAAGATGGCAAACTGGTTCTGGATGTTGGGTTTGATGTCGCCGGGGATCAGGCGCAGAAGAATCAGCGTAAGCACGATTGTCAGGGGCAGTGCCAGCCACATGTTCAGTACGCTGAGGGCCCAGACGCCTGCGATAGAGGCGAGAATGCCAACACCATAGAGCCCGAGAATCTTGCCAAAGGCTGAGAGTGGGTTGCCGGGATTCGGGGTAACCACTTTCAGGTTATTCATGCCAAACCAGCCGGCAAACGCCAGTGGGATCAGAAACACCAACCAGATAAAGCCGGCGTTCTGGATCCAGGTGTCGGTACCGGCCTCAATACGCCCAATCAGAGTGCCGCTCGGGCTCTGCAGTTGCATCGGATCACCGGCCAGGGCGCCGAAGATGCCCACGGTCATTACCAGTGGAATGACGACCTGCATGGTCGTTACACCGAAATTGCCCAGCCCGGCGTTCATGCCCAGGCCATAGCCCTGTTTGCTTTTCGGGTAGAAGGTGCTGATGTTGCTCATGGAGCAGGCAAAGTTACCGCCACCGATACCGGAGAGCAGTGCCAGGGCCTGGAACACGATAAAGGGTGTGTCCGGGTTCATCAGAGCAAGGCCGGTACCGGCAGCGGGAATCATCAGCAGGGCAGTGGTCAGGAACACCGTGTTTCGACCGCCGGCAATCTTGATCATGAACGAGGCCGGGATCCGCAGGGTTGCGCCGGAGAGGCCTGCAATCGCAGAAAGGGTAAACAGCTGATCAATGGTGAATGGAAAACCCAGATTCTTCATCTGGGTGGTGATCATCCCCCACATCAGCCAGACGGCGAAGCCCATCAGCAGGCTGGGTATGGAAATCCACAGGTTTCGGGAGGCGATGCGCTTGCCTTCCCGTTCCCAGAATTCTTCACTTTCGACATCCCAGTGTTCGATGTCTGCGTTGGTCCTGTTTCTCGCGCCAATGTGGCCGGCGCCCGCTGTACTGTTAGCCATGATTCGTGCTCCTCGGTTTGCATGACCCTTTGCCTCCGGTCAGAGGCGTCAGGGCTTTGTGCCATTGTGCAAAGCGGGAGGGGGAGTAATTCTTGATATTGCTCAAGGACAAGACTGCGGAGTGAATGGCCGGTTTTTATACGCCCTTTTAGTGGTGCTTCGGCGCTTTAAAAGGTTTGTAAATCATGAAGATACGGTGGTGATATTCCGAAGGTGGTAGGCGGGCCGGTTGTCAGCGCAGTGGAGGTAGCCAATCATTTCCGGCGGTTCTGGCTATCTCGGAACAGCAAAATCACCTGCAGCGCCACAAAACCATAGATACAGGACCAGCTCGCAGCTGCCAACCAGAGTGCAGTCGGTTCAAGAAAGGGCGTGTTCCCCGCGTAGAGTCGGGCGATTGCGGCAACGGCCATGCCGGAGGCGATGCCAACAACCTGCCAGGTAGGTGGTGTCATTCGTCTGGCTCGCTGCCAGGCCAGCCGCAGTATGACACTGGTGGAAAGCGTGCCTAGGGCACCGATTGTTATCAGGTGCATGGAGGAGACAGGATTGCTTTCCATCACAATGCTTAACCCGCTTGCGCCCGCCCCTGTAGCCAGCCATAAGTAGCCTAGCGCCAGCATCAGCAGATCCGGCCGGTTGCGGCAATGCCAGAGTTTCCAACGAACAGCGCGAACCACGATCAGAAAACCCGTAACCAGCAATAACAGCCCTGCGACCGGAGCCGTCACTGGCAGAAAGCTGAATAGCAGTGCCAGCAGCAAGGTGGCCAGAAGAGCCCCCTCAACATGTGGCTGAACCCGGGCCTCGAGGGGAATGCCTTGTTTTTCGAGCGTGCCGGCCACTGCCGGCGCGATGATTCTCCCCCCGATAAACGTCATCAGGAGCAGCAGAGCGACAATCGCGGTTGTCAGTACCCGGCGGCTATCCGGCATTGCTGGTTCGCTTGCTGCCATTGTGTTACTGGAGAACCAGAAAACGACCGACAACAGGCACAGAAGCAGAATCAGCGGGCCGGCGATCCGATTGCGCCATTTTTTTGCAGCCTGGAATCTCGGGACCGCATAGCGCGCCAGCAAAAGGGCGAAAGCCGGGCTCAACAGTTGGCCGGCAATGCTTGCCGGGGCCAGAATCCAGCTGACTCTCGCGAGTATCCAAAGAACGAAGAGCAGAGTGAGCACCCGGTTGGGTTGGGGGCCGAGCGTGTAGCCTGCGATTAGGGCAAGAGCGAAGCCGAATATCAACTCGTGGCCGTGTCCCGCTCCCAGAAAACCAGGCGGCCAGCCTGTCTTGGAGAGCACGCTGTAAATCGACAGGGGAACAGCCAGTGCAGCGAATATTGATGCGGCAGGGAAGAAGAGCCAGAACGCATGAATATTCTTCCGTGGCATGCCCGAGTTGTCTAAAGTCATCTCGTATCCTTGACCGGTCAGCGCACCGAAACTATCAGTAAAAATAACGCGGGATACATTTTAAAGGTGCATCATGAATATTACACAACTTGCCCGTCTACCTTTTTCCGGCAATGGCGCATGGTTCGAATTGCAACGCCTCAACCTCTCCATTCCGTTCCTGGCCTGGGTGGTGGTAGTACCGATGTCGTTTCTGCCCCCGGTGCTGCTCTATTTTGCCGGTACACACTACGGCGACGCCTTCATGCAGGGGTTCGGTGACAAAGAGTGGAAGTTTATAACCACGATCCTTTTCCTGGCAGAGCTACTGACGTTCTTCGTGATGGGATGGCTGATTCACGCTGTTATGAACAGTCATCAACTGAAAATCAGCTATCAGGATGCCTATTTACTGGCCGCAATTGCGCCGCTGCCGCTCTGGTTGTCATCACTGGCGTTGCTGATGCCGGTGCTGGCAGTGAGCGTGGTGGCAGTTTTTGCCGCTTTGTTCCTGTCCTGCGCGCTGGTTTACCAGGGCGTTCGCTCAGTTTGCGAGCGAAGCGATAACGATGTGGTGGTCATGTCTGCCACTTACACGGTGATGGCAGCTTCCCTGCTGGCATGGGGCGTTCTGATGGCCATGGTCTGGGCATTCTGATCAGGCCACATGGGGCAACACGCCATAGTAGATGGCACTGAAGTGGCAGGCGCTGCCGCCGATCACGAACAGGTGCCAAATTGCATGCATGTAAGGTATGCGGTCGGCCAGGTAGAAGGCGACACCGGCGGTGTAGACAACGCCGCCGGCAATCGTCAGGTTCAGGGCGGTCTCACTCAGGTTGGCCACCAGATCGGAAGACGCGAAAGTGATCAGCCAGCCCATGGCGATATAGATGCCGACCCTGGCCAGTTTGAACCGGTTCTTGAAAATAACCTTCAACACCACCCCGGTAATCGCTAGTGACCAGATCACGGCGAACAGCGTCCAGCCGACCGTTCCGCGCATATTTACCAGGAGGAACGGCGTGTAGGTACCGGCAATCAGCAGAAAAATGGCGCAATGATCAAGGGTCTTGAAGGCGCTTTTGAGTTCCGGCCGCCGGGCACCGTGATACAGGGCGGAGGCCAGGTAAAGCAGGATCAGCGAAGCGCCAAAAATACTGAAGCTGACAATCTTCCAGACATCCCCGAACTGGCTGGCGCCAATGATCAAGGCCGCGGTGCCGATAATGCTCAGGATGGCGCCGAGCCCATGGGTGGCACTGTTCAGCCATTCCTCGATGCGGTGATGGATATTTGGTGCTGGGGATGGAGTTGCTGTCACTGAGTGGTCTTCCTGATATGCCATGGCGATAAAATACTTGAGCGTACACGTGTACGCAATGGCCGAGAGTGACCATCCTGTGAGGCTGTTCAGAAAAATTGAATAACCTGTCGGAAAACTTCCGATTTCTCTCGAGTCTGCCCCTGGTTAGCATCCGTATAACGATTTAAAGACACGGGAGGTTTTTCTCATGGCAAAAGTGCTTGTGCTCTATTACTCCATGTATGGCCATATCGAGACGATGGCAAACACCATTGCCGACGGAGCTAAAGGCGTCGACGGTGCCGATGTGACGATCAAGCGCGTGCCCGAGACAATGGGCGACCAGGCATTTATCGGTGCTGGTGGAAAGGCGGAGCAGGAAGCGCCAGTGGCTGATCCGAAAGAGCTGGCAGAATACGATGCGGTGATTTTCGGCACGCCCACTCGTTTCGGCAACATGGCTGGCCAGATGCGGACCTTTCTGGACCAGACAGGTGGTTTGTGGGCCGAAGGTAAGCTCCATGGCAAACTAGCCAGCGTATTCACGTCTACCGGCACCGGGGGCGGGCAGGAGCACACTATCAGCTCTTTCTGGACCACCCTGGCTCACCACGGCATGGTGATTGTGCCCCTCGGGTATGGAATTCCCGAGTTCTTCGATATCTCTGAAGTGAATGGCGGAACGCCCTACGGAGCTTCAACCATCGCTGGTGGCGATGGCTCCAGGCAACCGAGTGAAAAGGAACTGGCCATTGCCCGCTTCCAGGGCAAGCACGTTGCCGAACTGGCAGTAAAGTTGCACGGCTGAGATTGAGGTTTTAGCAAAGCGTTGAGCGTTTTTCAGGGCGGCAGGCGAGAGCTTGCTGCCCTTTTTTATGCAGCGCTCCGGGTGCCTCACCTTCACAGTCAGGTTCTTGCAGCCCCGGTTTTGAGGCGGGAAAAAGTCGCCGGCACAACACCGAGCCATGACGCCAGTTGATTGTCCGGCACCCGTTTGACCAGCTCTGGATATTCCTCAAGCAATAACCGATATCGATCACGGGCAGGCATCGTGTGCTTGCGGAATTCCCTCATGCTGGTCAGCTCAGCAATTTCTTCCGTCAGGGCAAGTGCAAACCGGGGCCAGAGCCCTTCACTGTGAGACTGGATCGCGGACCGGAACGCAGCGAAGTCAGCAACCCAGATCGTTACCGGCGTTACTGAGGTCAGGCAAAGGGTGTTTCGTACGGTCCGACTACGACCAAAAACCGGCCAGACCATATCGCCTTCGGAGAAGAAGTGGTGCACTGACACCTTGCCACTGGGTGCTTCCCGGAAAAGCCGGAGTATGCCGTACTGAATCAGGTAAACGTTTGCCCAGGGTTTATCGTGTTTCTCCAGTGCAGTTTCGGGGTCTACCCGTCTGAGGTGGAATAGGCGTGCGAGGTCTGCCAGAAACCGGGCGTCCGGATCATTTTCATGGCCTGCCAGACGAATACCGAATACCCGGCTCAGACCATGCAGGAGGGATGCCGACTCTGGCGCGGCATCCTGCTCAACAATATCGGGGTTGTTTTCTCCCAGCATGCATGGAGCGGAGGAGACGTCTGGTCTGAAAATGCTGTTCATGGCATTGACCCTGTTTTGAGTGTCACCTCAATTATGGTATCAGAGAAGAATCTTTTGAAATGACTTAAATCATTAAGGCTTTTTCACTGAGTCGATATCGCGATTCGGCGAAAGTTCAGTGATAGACTCCGCCTCCTGTTGCTGGAAGTTTACCCTCGCCTCACGGAGTCCCGATGGCTGCAGCCTTTGCCCTTTTCTTCAAACTTATACCGCTCTATGTGACGGTCGCACTCGGCTGGGTGGCCGGTCGTTATCTTGAGGCCAGTGGTCGCCATATCGCCGGCATCATGCTCTACATCGTGACACCATCGGTGGTGTTTTCCGGTGTTATGGCAGCGCCGCTTTCTCCCGAAGTTATCCTGCTGCCCTTTCTGGTATTCGGGATTTCTTCTGTTCTGGGAATTGTGCAATTAAAGCTGGCAAAGAGGGTGCTCTCCGACGGCAGTGCCAACATCATTCCCCTGTGTGTGGGTTCCGGTAACACCGGGTACTTCGGGGTGCCGGTTGCGTTGTTGCTGTTCGGTGAAGAGGGGCTCGGGCTCTACATCGTTTGCATGCTGGGCACCACGCTGTTCGAGAACTCCGTCGGCTTCTATCTGGCGGCGAGAGGACGCTACAGCATCAAGGATGCGCTCTGGCGGGTGCTGAAGCTCCCGTCTGTCTATGCCTTCCTGGCGGCCGTTGCCCTGAATCTGGCGGGTGTTGGGATTCCCGATATTTTCGTGCCACTGTTCGATAACCTGCGCGGTGCCTACAGCATTCTGGGCATGATGATCATCGGCATGAGCATCACCAGCTTTCGTGGGCTGGCGGGCAATGTCCGCTTCACGGCACTGGCGTTTTTCGGGAAGTTCGTGATCTGGCCACTGGTGGCGATGGTGTTCTGGTGGGTCGATTCAGCAGTACTGGGCATCTACGAGCCAGCGGTTCACAAGGCCATGTTCCTGATCTCGATCACCCCGATTGCCGCCAACACCGTGGTTATCGCCACGTTGCTGGATACCTCGCCGAGGCAGGCAGCGGGTACGGTGTTGCTTACCACGCTGTTTGCCCTGGCGTTCATCCCGGTAATGATCTCCCTGGCGTTTTAGCGGCTGCTCGATGCTGTAGCCGCTGGTTGCGCTTCGCTGGCCCTGGCTTCTGCAATGTCGCTTCGGGCATGGCGCACCACACTGATGCCCGCGGTGATGGCCAGCGTACCCATTATGGCGGCAACGATCAGGTCCGGCCAGGCGGTTCCGGTGCCGAACACACCGAGAGCGGCCACCATAACCGCGATGTTGCTGATGGCATCGTTCCGGCTGCACAGCCAGACCGAGCGCATGTCGGAATCGCCTTCACGGAATTTGAACAGTATCGCAGCCACGCTCACATTCGCGACAAGCGCCAGCAGGCCGACGGCCCCCATGGTCAGCGGCTCCGGCGTAATGCCCTCCTGTACCACCCAGACTGCCCGAGCCCATACCACCAGGCCGAATACCGTCATGGTGATTCCTTTGACCATGGCCGCTCGTCCGCGCCAGAGCATGCCCATGGAAAGCACTGTCAGAGAGAGGATGTAGTTGGCGCTGTCGCCAAAGAAATCGATGGCATCTGCCATCAGCGAGACCGAGCCGGATGAGAGGCTGGCCAGCCCTTCCACCACAAACATCGCCAGATTCACCCACAGAGCAATCCACAGCGCGCGGCGGAAGCCGGGGGCAGGGGACTTGGGTTCGGGGGCGGAGCAACTGCACGCCATAAAGACCTCCTTTGTTCAGATGGTCTTATTGAAAACCCTGTAGTTACTGCAGGGTCAAGTTTGTTTGAAAATATCCAGCGGAAGGCAACGACTTTGGCGCGACAATCAAGCGATTCAAAAATAAGGTTTCAAGTTTGCACTTGGGTATCGAAAGGTATCCCGAGTGCTCTTGACGCCACTGTTTCAGGGAGCTTGACATACACTAAGGAACTGGCCAATCTCTGTACAAATAATCATAAAGCCGATTTCGGTGGGTCAGTTATGCTTGGAAACGCCTTCGCAACGGCAGGGTTCGACCGCTGGATCAGTGATGTAAATCAGATCTGCGGACCTTTTTCGGCAGAGCCTCTCGAACAGGAGTTCTCCGGAAACATAAGTAAAATGGGATCCAGTGCCCTGGATATGTCCCACGTTACCATTCGTGGCGCTCAGCTTGTGCGAGGCCGAAGCGATATCCGTCGTTGTGTTACTCCAGAGTTCTTTTGTGTATTCCAGCTCCGAGGAAAGTCGAGGGTTGAGCAAGCTGGGAACAGGTCTATTCTTGAGACAGGTGACATTGTTCTGGTTGATTCGGCTCTTCCCTTCAGCTTTACCTACGACAATGAGTCGGAGCAGATTTCGTTGATTCTGCCGCGCCCAATTATAGAACGAACCCTGAATCTGTCAGGGATCGAGCTGGGTGTCCGGATTCCCTCCGATAGCCATATTGCCCGCGTAGCGAATTTATTGATTGGCGGAGCGGCAAATTACGACAGTCTTGATGAGGAAGAAGGCGCAGCGATCATTGACTCATTGATCATGCTGATCAAACCCTCTGTCATCCGAAGTGTTGGGCAGCACAGCCCCAGTGAGCGCGTGTTTCTGCAAGCTGCCTCATTTATTCGGGAAAACATCGGGGAGTCTGAATTGAGCGCGCGGATGGTGGCTAATACCACCGGAACCTCGGTTCGCGGCCTCTACCGGGCGTTTTCTGCCCGCTCGTTGACCGTGTCGGGGTACATCAAAGCCCAGCGGCTGGAGATGTGTGCCGATTACCTGAAGAAGTCCAAAGGCAAGGTGAACCTGACGGAAGTCGGATACCGTTTCGGTTTTGTCAGCCCCAGTGCTTTTTCAACGGCTTTCAGGCAGCATTTCGGGGTGACACCTTCGAGTTTTTGCCAGGACCGTATTTCCTGAAAAAGGGGAGCTGCCAGGCCGTTGATTCTGGCAGCTCCCTAAAGGGGCAGTGTCGCCGACGCTTTATTTCTTGATGCTGATAACTCTTGGCTGAGTGACCGCTTTCAGTCCTTCCAGGCCAAACTCGACCCCATAGCCGGACGCTTTATTGCCACCAAAAGGCACCATGGGGTGAATTGCCCCGTGCTGGTTGATCCAGACGGTTCCCGCTTCCAGTCTCATGGCAACCGGCTCAGCTTCTTCCGGGCTGTTGGCCCAGACCGAGGCGCCAAGGGCTGCTGACAGGCTGTTGGCAGAAGCGACTGCGTCGTCCAGGTTTTTATAACGGACGATAGGCAAAGCCGGGCCGAACTGCTCCTCATCCACCAGCCTCTGCCCATCCTGAATGTTGCCCACGAGGGTTACAGGCAGGAAGTAGCCGGTGTCAGGCACATCGCCGAATTCCATGACATCGCAGCCGTTGGACCGGGCATCGCCGACCAGCTCCTTCACCTTGTTGTACTGCATCTTGTTCTGGAGCGGACCAATCAGGTTGTTCTCGTTCATGCCGTCGCCAATGGGCATCTGGCGGGCAAGATCACTGAGGGCGGCAATCACCGAGTCGTAGTCGTTTTCGTGCACATACAAGCGCTTGATGCACGCGCAGGTCTGACCCATGTTCAGGAATGCGCCCCAGAAAAGCCCCTCTGCAATGGCGGTGGCATCAGTGCCAGGAACGACGATGGCGGGATCATTGCCGCCAAGCTCCAGCGTGATCGGCGCGAGGTTTCGTGACGAGGCTTCGATAATACGCCGGCCGGTCGCCTCGCTGCCCGTGAACATGATCTTATCGATGTCGGGATGGCTGGTCAGCGCGGCCCCGATACGGCCGTCCCCGGAGATGGTGTTGAGAACACCCGGGGGCAGTACCTGATTGATCAGCCGAACCATTTCCAGTGTTGCGATCGGGGTGTATTCGGAGGGTTTGAGAACCACCGTATTGCCCATGCGGATGGCAGGAATAATTTGCCAGATGGCAATCATCAGGGGCCAGTTCCAGGGAGCAATCGCTGCCACCACGCCCAGTGGTACCCGGTGCAGTACGTCCTTGCGTTCCTCGTCCTCGTGGACGGTTTCCGGGGCCAGTGCCAGTGCTGCCGGTACCTGTGTCCAGCCCACGCAGGCCTGCACCTCGAAACGGGAGCCGGGGCCAGACAGAGGTTTACCCTGCTCCCGGGTGATCAGTTCGGCCAGGTATTCCGAGTTATCCTGCAGTACCTGAGCCACGCGGGCGACTGTTTCCTGTCGCTCCTGATCACTGACTCTGGACCAGTCCTTCTGTGCGTTGCGTGCGGCAATGACGGCGTCGTTTACGTCCTGCTCGCTGCTGATGGCCGCGAGCCCCAGGGAATCACCGGTTGCGGGATTGAGAATCTCCTGGTGACTGGTTGCCTCAACCGGTTTCCCATTCACCAGGTTGCTGTAGGTTTGCATGACAATGCTCTCCTGCGGGTGTTCGTTAGAGTTAGGCTGAAAGTCCGCTGAAGCCACCCACGGCTTTGCCTATGGGCGGCTTGTACTTGGTTGGCGGATGGCAACGGGTTAGAACGGAACAATGGCAATGATCTGCGCATAGGTATTGGTCTCGTCACTGCCGATCTGGCTGCCGCCTTCGGCAGCGCTGTTGTCTGGCATATAGAGGCCAACCAGAGGGCTGATAATCAGATGCGGTGCTGCCACCCATTCGGCATAAAGATCCACTTCCTGGGCGTTCAGGTTCCCTGTGCCGCCTGCGGTGTCAGTGAAATCAAAGAAGAGAGCACCGATACTGAGTGTTTCTGAGGGGGTAGCCTTGAAGCCCAGGTGATGCACGGAGGCATCAGAGTTGAAGGGTCCTGCGTAGTTGGCTGCGACCTCACCCTGGAACCAGGTGCCATAGCCACGGTTGAAACCGAAGAACAGCGGATCGAAACCCTCATCAAAGCTCGAGTAGCGATAGTTGACGCTGGGTGACCAGGGCGTTTCGCTGAAGGTCCAACCGGCTTCGGCATACCATGCCTTGGAATTTTCGTCAGAGCCCTCTCCGGCTTCCTGGTTGACGAATTCAGCGGACAGGAACAGCTTGTCGACACCCGCATTGCCCTGGTAGCGGAGGCTCATGGTTTTTTGCCCGTCTCTTGAGCCGTACCCCAGAATCGGAGCAAAGGTGTCGTCAACGTCCAGCCCTTCGATATAAGCCAGACCAAATGTACCTTGCGAGGTCACATACTCGGTATTCAGGCCTGCCAGTTCCATTTCAGCCTGGGCTTTATTGTCAGAGGCCAGCCAGAACAGGTCGGCGCGCAATCCGTCTGAGCCTCCAATACGGGCAATGGCGGTCTGGTCAAATGCCTTGCGGGCTGCAAGCCAGTACGCGCCGCCCCGATCAAAGTCCAGTCCGCCACCATTAAGGGCATCGCCAAAGTTCAGGGCATCGCTGTTAATCAGGAAGCCGTCGCCGATAGTGAACTGCTGGCGACCAACGGAAAGATCAAGGCCATCCTCTCCAAGCGCCGGAATCAGATTGCCTGAGCGCCAGCCGAGGTAGGCATCCTCAAGGTCGGTTTCCCGTTCGTTGCCTGAAGTAATCCCCGCGGCATCGCCGTCCCCCCAGGTGCCGGATGAGACCAGGTTAACCGCTCCGTAAAGTCGGCTGCCCGAGCCGACACTCTGGCTTCCCGACAATCCGTACTTGATGTAACCCTCCTGCCAATCTGAATCACCGGCTTGGGACTTGGCACCAAGGTTGTAGGTCTCTGCACTGGAAAAAACACCCACAGCCGCTTCTATATCGACGTTCAGTTCCGTACCGTTCTGGTCGTAAAAATTGTAGGCCGAAGCGGGTGCCGATAATCCGGCCACGGCCAGGCAAATAATGCTTTTTATGAAACGCTGATTTTTCATCATTTCTGATTCCCGTATATCTGTTTTTTTATGACCGGGCTTCCCTGCCCGGATAGCTCACCGTTCCCTGCGAATCAGTTCTCCGGCGTCTGTTGCTCGGGCAGATTCAGAGTGGGTGTCTGGTCAAAGAAGTTCCAGGGCTTGAGCAAGGAGTGGACATACTCCGTGGGCATCATGGGCCACTCCTCCGCCCGGGCGACGTGGGTCGCCCCGGTGGTCATCCAGAGCACGGTGTCGACGTTCTTAATGGACTCGTTGTCCTCGACAAAGGTTTTCAGGCCCGTATCGGTTTTCGCCCGGTTCGGGTATTTGCCTTCCGGAAAGCGTTCTTCTGGTTTGTATTGTGTGACCCAGATCTGCTTATCCATGAAGTTGACCCGCTTATACAACCACTCGTCGTCGCTGAACAACGCACCCTTGGCGATGGGGTGAGTACCACCGGCAAACGGGATGATCTGGTAACCAACCGGGTAGCCCATGCGGTTTTCTTTGTTGGGGTTGGTCATCAAACGCACGGTTGACGGGTCGAACTTCTGAACCGCGTCCTGTTCCGTTTCTACGACCCGCTCTTTGGTGATCATCACACTCTTACGAGGGCCACCGGCCGTGTTTTCCGCGACCACGGGATCGATTTCTTTGAGGCTGTTCTGCTCGCCGTCAACATCCAGGTCCAGCCGGAAGTTGTAGATATGCTGGTGGGTGGTCCCCACGATGTTGTGGTCGATCAGGGTGCCATAGCGGGTATCTTCTTCGGCGGTTTCATCGTGAACAGTGCGGGACTTCACGGCTTTGACCGCTTCAATGCCCGAGGCTCCGACGGTCAGCCTGATATTGCCATTCGCCATGAACACCCAGTCGAACATGTAGTCGTAGTTACCGATGGTGCTCACCCAGCGGACAACCAGTTCCCTTCGTTCGCGGCTCTCATTGCCCGGGCTGCTGCCCAGCATTTCCGTGTGCTTGAATTCCGGGCCAGCGTAGCGCTCAAAAACGGCAATGGCATTGGGAATGGTAAAGGGTGCGCCGCCGTTATCGACCAATGTTGCCGGCAATAATGTCGCGTTGTTGGGGGTATCGACGCCGCCTTCCAGGGGCGAGGTCAGGTTCCCCATGCCGTAATCGCCGGAGTCGAGGTAGGACTTGAAGTACCAGCCTACGTCAGGATCGCCGTAGGGTACGATCATCCCGCCCAGCGACCCCTCGTACATGACTTTCCGTTTTTCACCCTGGTCGTCGTAGGTCAGTGTGGAAATGACAGGGCCAACGCGAGAATTCAGCTTGAGATGGAAATTCCAGTTCTGCCATTGAATGGTATGGCCAGACATCGAGATGTTGGAGCCTTCCGGCTGCACCACCATCAGCGGTTTTACATCCGCAATGTTTTCCTGATCACGTCCATCGTAGGGGCGGGGAGCCATCGGTACCGGGATAACGCCGTCATCCTCAATCTTGAGAATGCTCTTTTTTTCCAGGTCCACGACTGCCACGAGGTTTTCGATAGGGTGCGCCCAGTAGTTACCGTCACCGATGTCCAGGTAAGACACCACTTTCAAGAGTTTCAAATCGTGCTCAAGGCCGTCGTCTCCCCCGAAGTACCCGACGGTGAGTGGTGTTGCGACCACATTTTCCACATTGTCGATACCGCGCTTTTTCAGGGCTTCTTTATAGGCGTCACTGTTTGAGACGATTTCCTGAACTGCCAGGAAGTCGTCGAAGGTCACCATGCCATGGGCGTCTTCGATGTGTTCCCAGCCAACAACGGACTCAGAGTCGAGATCGACTGTGCCTTCGTAGACCTTCCGGCCATCCACGACCGTAAAAATGGCCTGACGTGAAAAGTCGTGGCCTTCACCAAAGGACCATTCCCAGACTTTTTCTTTGCTGGGGTCGGCGAGTCGGATTTGGGTGAAACGGATAGTGTCCTTCCAGTGCTTGGAGGACTTGACTGCGTTCGCAGCTGTGGTGATTTCTTCAGCGGATAATGGGTCCAGTGGATGGGCTTTATTACCAATGCTGATGTTTTGGGAAACCTGACCTGAGAAAAGATCGTGGGCAAAGCTCCGCTCTACGAGGACTTCACCATCGTGCAGTTTTGCAGGGGCTGACAGCTCAATCTCATCGCCATTGAAAAACGCCCTTGTCTCTCCCAGAGGCACCCGGATTTTTGTGTCTCCAGACACAACCAGCAGTTCGCTTTTATCTTCACTGAGTTGATAGCTGGCACCCGAGGAATTCAGTGCTTTTGCGATCGGCATATAATCCGCCGAACCGCCGTGGGCCAGAGCCGTTGAACTGGCAACGAACAACGACGAGGCCAGGGCGACCGAGAGTGCGAGTTTATTTTTGTACATAATGACTCCTGACAATGTTTGCTTTGTGCATGAGAAACAGTTCAGCCGAGCTAGTTAATGCCAGCCCGGCTGTTCCAGGGGCGGGCGAACCTAACCGTGCATCTGTAAGGCATAGAAATAGCATTTCAGTGGCGCGGAGGCTTTTGAATGACTGCCAGAGTCTTTTCGAATCGTGCCGGTTGAAATGAGGTAGGGTTTATTCGTCAGACGAGGATGAGACTGGGGGCGAGGAAGGTTTCAGTGGTTGCCCGGGCCATGGGTACCGGGAACGTGGTTGTGGCGATCCTCCGGTTCCGGTGTCTGAAGCTCCGAGCTCAACCCGCCCAGAATGCCGCACTCCCGCACAGTGCGGCCATCCGTGCAGGCTTGCTGAAGCTGCTCCAGGGTTTCTTCCAGGCTCGCCAGTTCCTTCAGCCGCTCACGAACATGATTCAGATGGCGCGCCAGCAGGGCGTCCACTTCGCTGCAGTCCGCTTCCGGTTGCTCGGCCAGGCGTATAAGTTCGCGGATCTCTTCCTGGGCCATATCCAGGTTGCGGCAGCGTTTGATAAACAACAGGCGGTCCAGGTGAGCATTTCGGTAGGAGCGGTAGCCGCTGCTGTCTCGATTCGGTTCCGGCAGCAGGCCGATCTTTTCATAGTAGCGGATGGTTTCAACGGGAATGTTTGTGACTTTCGCCAGTTCACCGATTTTCATCGCATGATACCTCAGACACGACCTGGAAAATGGACGGTTGCCTTAAGTCCTGTCATCAAGGCAGAGCCTGAATTCAGGATATCACAATGCGAGTTATGATCTCCCCGGGCGTTTGGATGACACAGATCAACCTGAGAGGACTTAAACGGGGTTCAAGGGGCCTTTTTCAGCCTCAATTCAGTTTCATGGTCTTTACTGATAAGGATGCACAAAGTTGCAGCCTATAAGGAGGATCTCATGAACAGATTAAGCCGTTTGGTGGCCTATTCCATTATTGTCGCGTTTCCTGTATTCGCCTTTGCCCAGAGCAACTCCGGGCAAATGCCTCGTGGCGGCATGATGAGCCAGGAACAAATACAGCAGATGAATGAAAATATGGCTCGCATGCAGGAAATGATGCAGGAGATGCGTGGTACTAATTCCAATGCTGAGCGTCAGCGCCTGCAGGAGCAGCATATGGAGTACATGCAGGAGCAGATGCAGATGATGCGCGGCGGCATGATGGGCTCTGGAATGATGGGTAACAGTCAGGGAATGATGAATGGCCAGGGCATGATGGGCAACAACCAGGGAATGATGAACAATCAGGGCCAGGGCAATAAACAGCCTGGCAATGCCCTGGGAAATCGGTCTGGTGGCCCCGGGATGGATAACGAGCAGCGCCTGGAGATGATGGAAAACCGGATGAATCAGATGCAGCTCATGATGGAGCAGATGCTGGAGCACCAGCGGCAGATGCACCGCAACTGAGGTTCCAGTGCCGTCTAGTCAAACAGGGATAGCTGGTCTGATTGGCCTTTCGATGGCAGGTCGGGTCGCTTCTGCACGGGGCCCTTGCGGCTACCATGACGCTGCAGTACCCGATCTGTCTCTGCCCGGCTGACGCTCTGTTTTCTGAAGTCGCCCACCGCCTTGCGAGCGACCCGTGCGGCCTGCTCGTGATCACAGACTGGCGTGATGTACGTGTTGCCGCCGTATCGGACCTTCTGCGCCGGCGTCATTAACCAGGGGGTGTGTATCATTTCGCTGGGGACGCCGGCCAGCTCGGGAATCCACCGCCGGATGAACTCGCCCTCCGGATCCAGTTTCTGGCTCTGTAAAACCGGGTTGTATATTCGTAGGGCGTTAATACCGGTGAGGCCAGATTGCATCTGGGTCTGTGAGTAGTGTATGCCCGGCTCGAAATCGGTAAACAACCGGGCCAGACGTAAGGCCGGATCGCGCCAGTGCAGCCACAGCTGGTAGCTGGCGATTGCCATCAGCATGGCCCGCATACGAAAGTTGATCCAGCCGGTGTGATGCAGTGCGCGCATGCTCGCATCCACCAGGGGCCATCCGGTCTGGCCTTCCTGCCAGCGCTGCAGTCGCTCGGAATCATTGGGCCCGGTTTTCAACGCCTCCATTTCCCGGTGCATGGCCCGGAACTCCAGCTCCGGCTCGTCCTCCAGTTTCTGGATGAAATGGCAGTGCCAATGCAAACGGGAGCGGAAGCTGGTCAGGCTTTTCTTTTTTCGGGGCAGGGTATTGCGGTGGTTGCCGGTGGCCTTGGCCTCCTGGTAGATCTCCCGGAGGCTGACGGTGCCGTAGGCAATATGCGGACTCAGGCGCGAGCAGGCCCTGACGGCGGTGTTCGGGCTGGAAATGTTGTACTGGTAACCGACGCAGCGGCGATCCAGGAAGGAGCCGAGAAGCTTTTCACCTCTCGCGCTGCCGCCAATCTGCCGGTCCGGACACTCGTCAGGCATTGCGAAGACTTGACCTGTGTCGCCAGTGGAAACGGCCTGA
Source organism: Marinobacter sp. NFXS11 (assembly GCF_040148675.1). Taxonomy (NCBI): domain Bacteria; kingdom Pseudomonadati; phylum Pseudomonadota; class Gammaproteobacteria; order Pseudomonadales; family Marinobacteraceae; genus Marinobacter; species Marinobacter sp. NFXS11. Next base: position 94,789 of record NZ_JAGDDV010000001.1, read on the forward strand.
AAGTTGTCCGATTTCGGGATTGCAGTCGGAGCCTCCAGCACTGGCTGCCGCATCAGCTCGGTCCACGCCCTGTCCCAGACATCCCGGTCGCTCAGGCGTCGAACCACACCGAACTGGTTCCACTCGCGGAATTCCACCTGGTTTTCCGAGCACCAGCCAATCACCGCCCTGTCACGCTCGAAGGTCCAGTGTCCGCCGGTTTCCTGATGGCAGAAGATGCGGTTGATGCCCAGGCGGGCCTGAAGCTGCTTCAACGCATCTGTCACCGACCCTCGGATCACCAGCAACTGGCTGCCGGCCTTGCGCAACTGTCGGTCCAGATCGTCCAGAGAATCACGGATAAACGCCCACTGCCGGCCACTGGTGTCCGGCAGTTGCCAGTACTCATCTTCGATGACATACAACGGTATGACGGGCTCTCCCAGGCTGGCTGCCGCCACCAGAGGGGCATGATCCCGTGTACGCAGATCGCGCTTGAACCACACCACGGTGGTCATGAGGGGGCGTTCCTCTCGCGCCGGCAACGTTCGCTGCAGTAGCGGACATTTTCCCAGTCTTTAGCCCACTTTTTCCGCCACACGAAGGGCCGCTGGCAGACCGGGCAGGTCTTTTCAGGGAGGTTCAGCTTTTTGTGGGGCACTAGCGGGCTCCGTTCAGGTTTCTGGCCATAGTACGTCCGGCTCCTGCCCAAGGATCAGCAGTAGGCAAGTGTCGGACAACTGCTGGCCTCCCTCTCCGATTGAATGGTCACATGCTGGATATTGAAGTCACTTGACAGCATTCGGGTGGCCTGCTCGATGATCTTATCGTCACTGGCCGGGTCCGGCTTTACCAGATGGACCGTGAGAGCGTTTTCCGTTGTGCTCAGTCCCCAGATGTGGAGATGATGAACCGATTCAACGCCGGGCAGTTCTTTCAGGCTATCAAGGACTTCCTGCGGATTGATGTCCCTGGGTACCGCGTCCACCGCAAGATTGAGCGAATCCTTGAGCAACTGCCAGGTTCCCAAAAAGATCACCGCTGCGATCACCAGACTCACGAGTGGATCTATCCAGTCGAGGCCGGTAAACAGGATCACAAGGCCCGCAACCACCACGCCTACGGACACCGCCGTGTCTGCTGCCATGTGGAGGAACGCCCCGCGGATGTTAAGATCGCCCTCCTGGCCTTTCATGAACAGTAGCATCGTGAGGCCATTGATAATGACCCCGATGCCGGCGACTACAATGACGGTCAAACCGGTAACCTCCGCCGGTTCGCTGAAACGGCCAATGGCCTCCCAGGCAATGCCGCCAACGGCAGCAATCAGAAAAAGCGCATTGAACAGAGCTGCCAGGATAGTGGATTTTTTCAGTCCGTAGGTGTTCCTGTCGGTGGCTTTCTGGGTGGCAAGCCAGCTCGCAACCCAGGCCATGACAAGGCCCAGCACATCGCTCAGGTTATGGCCGGCATCGGCCAGCAGGGCCAGGGATCCGGACAGGACACCGTAGACCGCCTCGATGGCAACAAAGACCACGTTGAGCACGACGGCCAGCGCAAACGAGCGATTATGCGTGTCGAAATGCTGTGCATGGCCGTGCCCGTGGCTGTGATCGTGGTGGCTGTGCATTTTCTGCTCTCCGTTTAATAATGATTCTGGCGAGCATTCAAAACCCTATAGTTGCTACAGGGTCAAGGGCGAGATTAACCCGACTCCCGGGCCAGCTGGGCCAGATCTTCACTGATCTGCTGAGGCGACAGGCCGGGGCGTAGCAGTAGCCGGGCGTTGCCACTGCGATCGAATACGTAAACGGCGCTGCTGTGGGAGACGTTGTAGTTGCCACTGTCGTCGGGCTTGTCGTAACCGAAGGTTGTTCGGTAGCGTTTGGTGAGCTCTCGAAGCGCGGGCTCTTCCGCCGTCAGGCCAACAACCCGATCACCGAAAAAATCCACATAGCTGGCGAGGCGTTCCGGGGTATCCCTGCGTGGGTCAACGCTGACGAACAGGGTTGTGACATCGTCACGGTACTCTTCGGGCAGTTGCCGAACGGACCGGCGAAGATCGGTCAGCGTGGTCGGACAGACATCCGGGCAGGAGGTGAAGCCGAAGTAGAGCAGCCGAATGGTGCCTTGTGAGTCAGCGGGGGTCACGGTATTCCCATCGGTGCCCTCGAGCTGGAACTCAAGCTCGGGCATCAGGCCTGCGATGTCTTTGCCATGCCAGCTTTCATCCTGCCCGGTGCAGCCGGTAAACATCAGTGCCACGAAAATCGGCCAGAGTAGCCGTATTCTGCTCATGCATTTCCTCCCGCCAGAGAGCGGCTTTTCGGAACTTTGCCATCTTCATGCATGGCCCGGCGGAGAACAATCAGGATGCCTATGATGCTCATCATGGCCGGGGGAATCCAGGTCAGCAGGCCGCCAAGCAACTGGTCCGTTTCCGGAGGCATCGGCCATGCCCGGCCGCAGACTTCGTAGACGTCATACACCATGCCCCTGGAAAACACGATCCAGGCGCCAAGAATCATCTGGGGTATCGCCACCAACGCCAGCAGCAGGATACGTTTTCCGTAGCCAAGCGCATTTGTGACTGCAGGACTACGGGGATCGAAGATCAGCCACCAGAACAGCAGACCGTCCAGCAGCATGCTCCAGTTCATGACCCAGTAGAGCTGCCGGCTGAGCATGGCGTCAAAATGGATGGGCGGCCAGAGCCAGAAGTAGATCAGTCCCACGAACAGAACCGAGGCGATGAGGGGCTGCTGCAGTAGGCGGTAGAGCCAGCCCAAAGGTTGCAGCCAATAACGCACAGACGGGGAGATCCTCTGGTACCAGAATCGCATCACGGGCAGCGGATTGGACAGCGCAATCAGAATCGGCCCCAGGTGGTGAAGAATCAGGTGTTGTCCCCGATGGACGAAAAACATGTACTGGGAGTAGTAGTCGAACCGGGTCTGCATCACCGCGTAACAGATCATGACCCCGAGCGTAAAAGTGACGATCCGGCCCGATCCCGGCCGGTCTTGCTCCGGCATCCTCAATAGCGCGACGCCATAAAACCCGAGCACCAGCATATAACCAAGCAGGGTCAGCGGTGAAAAATCGTAGGGCAGCAGGTAGCTCGATACTGGCATGGATCAGACTCGATGCGTGCACGCAGTGGAAACCGGGTTTATCTTTCTTATCATTACCGCTGAGTTTTGCCGGCCCGGCGGCGGATTTCAAGGCTGGCTTCAGGAAACTTCTGATGGAGGCGGGGCATGGCCCGATTCTGTGATTCCATTTCAGCGCCGTCGGTGTTGATCTTTGACTGGCACGGCACCCTCGTCGACACCCACGATGCCATGTTCAGCGCCATGGAAGATATGTTGCCGCAACTGGAAGAACTGGGGCTTGTGGAGCGGCTACTGCCGGAGGATAAATGCCGTACCGGCGACGACGCGCGTCTGGTGCGCTACATCCGGATCTTCCGGCGCCTGCATCCGCGTATTCTGGCAGAGCGGCGGGTTTCAAGAACCGACGTTTTCAATGCCATCTTTGGCGACGACAAAGAAGCCAAGCTGATTGCCCATAAGGCCTACAACGAGGCCTACCGCCGTTATTTCGGGCAGGTAAAACCGTTTCAACCCGGCGCGTATGAGTACCTCAGCGCCCTGAAAGCGATGGGTATCCGCCTGGCGGTGTCGACCAACAGGAACCGCGAATTCCTGGACCGGGAATTACAGACAGTTGACGAAGGCCGCTGGCGACGCCTGTTCGATGCTACGGTCTGTGCCGACGACGTAACCGAGTACAAGCCCGACCCGGAGGTGATTCTCAGGGCGCTTGAAAAGCTCGGTCTGCCAGCGGATGAAAAGGCCTGGTATGTCGGCGACAGCTACGTCGATATGCTCACCGCAAACAAGGCTGGCGTGTCGGGCGTGTTCTACAACGGCGCCTGCTGGGAATCCGGCCGGATCGACAGCTGGTTCTCGCACCGGGACGCGCCCGCGGCCATTCTGGACAGCTTTGAGGACCTCATGGACCTTTTAGCCCTGCTTGAGCGGAGCCAGCCGGAAGCCTTCGAGCAGACGCCTGCTGAGGTTCGCCCCCGGCCGTTCCCGCCACCACCGCGCCCCGAACCCAGGATTGAGCCGGACTGGCACCCGGCGGTGGTCAAGCTCATTCGCCCGGCGGTTATCCTGTTCGACTGGCACGCCACCCTGGTAGATACCCTCGACGCCATGTACCACGCGGTGGACGACATGCTGCCGGATTTCCACAAACTCAAACTGATGGACCGCATGGTGGCTCCGGAAGACAGCAAGACTCCGGAAGATGTGAAGCTGGTTGCCTATGTCCGGGAGTTTGCGAAGTTGCACCCGAAGGTGAAGGCAGACCGGAAGATCTCCAGAACCGATATTTTTGAGGTGCTGTTCGGAGAGGATCAGGAAGCCAAGCAGATTGCCCACCAGGCGTTCAATCATCACTACCGGAAACACTACGGTACCGTGAAGGCTTTTGAGCCGAAGGTACGGGAAGTTCTGGAAGGGTTACGGCGTTTGGGTATCCAGGTGGGTGTCATTACCAACCGGGATCGCGAGTTTTTCGAACATGAACTGGCGGCGGTGGAAGACACCGGCTGGACGCATCTGTTTGATGTCGACGTCTGCGGCGACGATACACCCCTGCGCAAGCCCCACCCGGATCAACTGCTGCTGGCGGTCCAGAAACTGGATTACCCGCCCGACCCGAGTGTGTGGTACGTGGGCGATAGCACGACTGACGTTATTGCCGCCAAGCGCGCGGGCCTGACCTCGGTATTCTTCAACGGGGCCCAGTGGGATCTGCCCTGGCTGAACAAGATTTTTCCGGGTACCCACAAACACCCGGATAAGCCGGATGTGGTGGTCAATGACTTCTCTGAGTTCTGGGCGCTGGTGTTGGCCTGTGAAGTCGGGCCGCCGTAAGGTCAGGGGCGTTCGAGGTCGCGTAATGCGTCTTCGGCATCCAGCCCCAGCATGAGGACGCCGAGAGGAACGCCATCGGAAATTGGGCTGACAGGGGCGCTTACGGTGACCTGAAATCGGGATGTGGAGGCGTCGTAGCGGATTGGTGAAATATACAGTGCCTCCATTCCCTTGAGACCTTGGCGGGTGGCGTCCAGCACTTTCTGAAACTTGGCTTCATCTCCTTGCCAGTAATCGGTTGTAAGCTGGCTGATCGCCGCCAGGGTTCCCATGTTATTCATGATCATGGCCTCAGTAACGAGACCGCCTTGCGCCATTTTCCAGCCATACAAGGTTCGAGAGCCCGCCAGATCAAGAATCCGGTCGGCCAGTTGCGTGGAGGCAAAAGGTGCCAGAGCCTGCCACATGCTGTCCTGAGTCATCACGTCTGTGAAGCTCTCCTGTCTCGGGGCCGAAGCGATAATCTGTGGGATATCCAGAGCGCTGCTGACCTCGCTGATCAGGCTTTCCGAGAGGGACCGGATGCGACGTTCTTCCTCGTCCGACAGGGCGAGGTGACCGGCCATGCAGCTGTTCAGCGTACGATTGAAGGTGCCAAGAAACTCCGGATAGCTGGAAGCAAAGGATTCGCTCAGATAAAGGTAAAGCGGAGCGTAGCGAACGAAATGTCGCTCCAGAACCATGTCAGGCTCTCCGTTTTCGAGGCGCAGGCCGTTCATGACACGCTCATCCATCAGAGCCGCATCAATACGCTCACGCTTCAGAAGGGCGAGGAGTTGCGAAGCCGAGGTTACGCTGAGAAAAATCGAATAGTTATTGGCCTCCAGCCAGGCCTCTTCATTGCTGCCATCAACAACCCCGATCCTCAGATTATCGGTGGAGAGTTGGTCGCCCCTGGTAAAAAAGTACCACTTCTCCAGAGCCACCGGATCGCTCCGTGTGGCAATGGTGTCGAGTTCTGCAGAAGGATCAATGGCAAAATAGCCATCAATCATATTGCGTTCCAGCGAATGTATGGCCCGGTTTTGGGGCGTAATCCGGATGCGGGTTGACCAGCCGGCCCGGTTGGCAGCACAAATCACCGTGTCTGCGGTTTCACCGGAAATTCGATTGGCTCCACCCTTCCCCTGGCTTGCCACCTGATAGGGTGGGCTTTCGAAGGTGTAGAGGTTCAGTGTCGGAGGCTGGGCCTGACACAGGGTTGAAGCCAGTATTAGTGTCAGACTCAGAGCGAGTCGAAGGTTCATGGTGAAGGCAGCATCCGTGATGTTAACAATCCTTACGTCAGGCTAGCACCATTGTGGGGCTTTTGCTGCACAACGTTAGGACATATTCTGATAGGCATGAATAACAACAAAGACCAACCCATGAATGAAAGAAAAGCATCGATACTGGTAGTGGATGATGACGCTGCTATCCGTGAACTGTTAGAGGAACATCTGACCCGGGTAGGGTACGAGGTCCGGAGCGCGGGGGACGGCGATCAGATGCGCCTGCAGCTGGACTCGGCCCATGTTGACCTGATTGTTCTGGATGTCATGTTGCCGGGCGACGACGGTTTCACTCTCTGTCGACAGATTCGTGAACACAGTCGGGTGCCAATTATTATGCTCACGGCGAGCTCCGACGAAACCGACAGGGTGGTCGGGCTGGAACTTGGCGCCGATGATTACCTCGCCAAACCGTTCAGTGCCCGGGAGCTGCAGGCCCGAGTGAAAGCTCTTCTTCGCAGGGCGAGTTTCAGTCGATCCGACAACCCTCGCTACGTCGTCTTTGATCGTTGGCGGCTGGATACCCTGGCCCATGAGTTGATTGACGAAAATCAGCAGGGCACGGCGCTTTCAGGGGCAGACTTTGCTTTGCTTCAATTGTTTCTGAGTCATCCCAACGAGGTGCTGGATCGGGACACCATATCTGATGTCACCCGCGGCCGTGAATCCATGCCCCTGGATCGGGTGGTGGATGTGGCGGTGAGCCGTTTAAGGCAACGGCTGGGAGATCAGGGTCGTAACCCGAGGCTGATCAAAACAGTGCGGGGCGCCGGTTACCTCCTGGCAGCAACGGTGACTCATGTTGCCGAGTAATGGGAGTGAACCGGAAAAGAAATCCTGGCGCTTGTTTCCCTCCTCACTGCTCGGGCGGGTATTGCTGCTGACACTGCTGGCGATGGCCAGCGCCCAGGTGATTTCCAGTGCCGCCTGGATTGCCACGTTCCGAGCGCAGCAGGTAGAGGGGCTGGTGGCTACCACCCGCAACCTAGCCCAGTCAGCCGCGGCCACCGCGCAATTCTTTAACTCGTTGCCACTGGAATACCGGCATATTGTGCTGGACCAACTCCGGGACATGGGCGGTACCCGCTTTTTCGTCTCACTCAATGACAAACGTATCAATATGGTGCCGTTACCGGACACCGAACGGAAACGGCTGGTGACGGAGGAAGTTGAGTCGGTCTTGCGCAGACGATTGGGCAACCGGATCAATCTTCATGTCGACTTTGTGGATCCATCCAGCCTGCGAATTCTCAACAGCGAGTTGCCGCTTGATGCGTTGCCGCGGTCCTGGGCTCACTATGCGCTCACTCTGGAGCCGCTGGATCCGCCGGTTCTGGTCACTCAAGTCGAGGTGGCAGAAGGTGAATGGCTATACTTGGCCGCTGCACTGCCGGCGCCGTATGTGTCGCTGGAAGATGAGGGCATACCGGGGCAGCAGATCCTGTTTCTGGTGGTGATGATCGCCATACTGTTTCCGGTACTGGCGTGGCTTATCCGACAACAGACGCGGCCGTTGCGCAAACTGGCCAAGGCTGCCCGCGATCTGCCCCTCGAAGATGATCAGCCGCCGCTGGTGGAAAAGGGCAGTGCCGAGATTCTGGCGGTGACCCGAAGCTTTAATACCATGCGCCGCCGATTGCAGAGCTATATCAGCGACCGGAACCAGCTATTCCGTGCCATTTCCCACGACCTCAAAACCCCGATTACACGGTTGCGTTTGCGGGTGGACCTGATTGATGACGACGTGATGCGCGAACGTCTGGAGGCGGACCTCCGGGAACTGGAATTGCTGGCAAAAAATGCCCTCCAGTCCATGAAGGATACCGACATTCATGAAAATCCCGAGCCCGTGGATGTGGAGCAAATGCTGAGGGTAATGGCTGAAGCCTACCAGGGAGAGGGCGCCGGGCAGGTGGTCGTGCAGGGACATTGCCGTTCTTACCGGGGTAAGCCGCTGGCGCTGAAACGGTGTCTTGGAAACCTCGTGGACAACGCCGTCAAATACGGTGACAAAGCCCTGGTGAGAATTGAAGACATGGCGGGCCAATTGCTGATCCACGTGGAGGATGAGGGCCCAGGTGTTTCCGAGGACCAGTTGTCCCGCATTTTCGAACCCTATTACCGGCTGGACAAAAACCAGCGCCAGGGTTTTGGGCTCGGCCTGGGAATAGCCCGCAACATTGCGCAAAGCCACGGCGGTGAGCTGGAGATCAGCAACCGGCCCACCGGAGGATTGCACGTCAAGCTGACCTTGCCCCGCCACTGATAGCCCATGTAACAAGTCTGTTACATGGGCATTTCCCTTTGATACGTAGAGTGTTCGTTTCTTGCCATAGACTCCATCGTTGCCAATAAAACAAAAACAAGGAGTCAAGAATGCTCAATGTTACCTATGGCACTACCCCTGCAAACCCTGCAAAAAGAACACCCAACGTACGTCTGTTACCCGCTGCCGTTGGCCTGATATCACTTGGACTGATGACCGGACAGGCACAGGCTCAGGACCAGACCGTAGAAGAACGGCTCGCGACTCTCGAGGCAAAGCTGGCCGAGGTTGAACCGAAGGCCAATGGTCTGGAGGGCTTTTCCTTCAACACCTACGCGCGCTCCGGTCTGCTTCTGAACGGCGATCTGCAAAGTGCCCCGGGCGGTCCCTACCTGACCCCCGCCGGCTCGGTTGGCGGTGCAGTCGGTCGACTCGGCAATGAGCCTGATACCTATCTTGAGGCTATCCTGAACTACAAGCAGGTGGCCGAGAACGGGACCAAATCCCACTACAGGCTGATGATTGCCGACTCCACGACGTCCTCGAACGACTGGACGTCCGGTGATGGTGCCCTTAACGTTCGTCAGGCCTATGTGGAATTCAGCAATCTGGCCAGCTTTTCCGGTATCTTCGAGGATGCCTCGATATGGGCCGGCAAGCGCTTTGACCGGGATCTGAATTTTGACATCCACTGGCTGGATAGCGACATCATCTTCCTCGGCGGACTCGGGGCAGGTATCTACGATGTCCGGTTCAGCGAGAACGTCAAATCCAACTTTTCCCTCTATGGCCGCAGTTTTATCGACTTTCCCGCGGATACCGATTTTGTCCCGGAAGGCAGTTACAGCACCGACAACCTGATTCTTACCGCCGACAACTATTTCGGCAACGTCCAGTGGACCCTCAGTGGTATGAAGGCCCAGGACAATGATCAGCGCGTGGTGAGCGGCGCCAATACCTCGGCCGCTGAAACCGGTGTTCACACCATGCTGGCTTACCATGGAGACAGCTTCTTCGGTGTTTCCGATGGCAACTTCAAGGTCGCTGTCCTGCACGGGCAGGGCCTGGGTGCGGAAACCAAGAACCTTGGTGCCGATGGCAACTTGCACGAGGACGCGGTCAGCACCCGTTTTGCGGTCTACGGCACAACCTACCTGAGCGAAAACTGGCGCCTGGCGCCGTCGATCCTGGCGGAAACCAGTGAGGACCGTTACATCAAGGGTGACGAATACCAGTGGCTGACCTTCAACGCCCGCCTGGCCCAGGAACTCACCGCCAACTTCGAGATGCAGTACGAAGCCTCCTGGCAGACCATGGATCTCAAGACCCTGGGTTACGAAGGCCGTAATGCCGTGGACGGAGACTACAGCCGTTTCACCATCGCCCCCACCTTCAAACCCCAGGTCGGCGGCTTCTGGAACCGTCCGGAAATTCGGGTGTTCGCCAGCTACTCCACCTGGGATGACGAACTGGATGCCTACGCCAGCGGCGATCCGCTTGGTGCCGACAGTGATTTCGAAAGCGGTCAGTGGACCTTTGGTACCCAGATGGAAATCTGGTTCTGAACCTGATCAATACAACAAAACAGGAAGGAATGACCATGAACATGTTCAAGAAGACTCTTACCGCTGCAGCTATGTCTGCGGCATTGCTTCCGGCCCAGGCCCTTCAGGCCGGTGAAGTTGAAGTCCTGCATTGGTGGACGGCCGGCGGCGAGGCCCGCGCAGCCGCAGCCCTGAAGGAGATGATGGAAGAACAGGGCCACACCTGGAAAGACTTTGCCGTGGCCGGTGGCGGCGGTGAAGCGGCCATGACCGTCCTCAAAACCCGCGCCGTGTCCGGCAATCCCCCGGCTGCCGCCCAGATCAAGGGCCTGGATATCCGGGAATGGGCGAAGCTGGGCTTCCTCACCAGCCTGGATGACGTGGCCGAGGCCAATAACTGGAACCAGCTGATTCCGCCGGTGATTGCCGATGTCATGAAGTACGAAGGCAGTTATGTCGCGGTGCCAGTGAATGTGCACCGGGTGAACTGGCTCTGGGCCAATCCGGAAACTCTGAACAAGGTTGGTGTCGAGGTGCCAACGACCCTGGATGAGTTCTATCAGGCTGCAGAAAAGCTTCAGGCTGCGGGTATCATTCCTCTTGCCCATGGCGGCCAGCCCTGGCAGGACGCGACGGTTTTCGAAGCTGTGGCCCTGGCGGTCATGGGCCCGGAAGACTTTGCCAGTGCCTTTGTTGAACACGATATGGACGTGATTAACAGCGCGCAGATGGAAGAGGTGTTCGCAGAGTTTACCAAGGTGATGAGCTATGTGGACGATAACGCCGCCGGGCGCGACTGGAACACCGCTACCGGCATGGTCATCCGCGGCGAGGCAGCCATGCAGATCATGGGCGACTGGGCCAAGGGTGAGTTCACTGCTGCCGGTCTGACACCGGGTGAGGATTACGTGTGTGCACCGGCTCCGGGTACCGGTGGCCAGTTCACGTTCAACGTGGACTCGTTTGCCATGTTCAGCCTGAGCGATGAGGACAACACCAGGGCACAGAAAGACCTGGCGCGTACGATCATGGAACCGGAATTCCAGACCGTGTTCAACAAGGCAAAAGGCTCGATCCCGGTCCGTACCGATATGGACATGTCCGGCTTTGACACATGTGCCCAGGCGTCCATGGACACGTTCAAAAGCAGTGCTGACGACGGCGGCCTGGTCCCCAGCTTTGCCCACGGCCTGGCCACGACCAGTTACGTGCAGGGGCAGATTTTTGATGTTGTCACCAACTTCGTGAATTCCGACAACAAGGATCCGGCTCGCGCCACCGACCAGCTGGCAGCCGCCATCCAGGCGGCACTCTGATCCGGTAAGGGCCACCCGACCGGGTGGCCCCCGATCCTTTCGGGAGACTCATCATGGAACACATTCAACGTCACTCCGCCAGGGTGACCAGGGCTGCTCCTTCGCGCTTTCTTGATGCGTTGCAGCGCTGGTTGCCAAAGCTGGTTGTGGCGCCAACCTTTGTCCTCATCGGTGTCGGTATCTACGGCTACATGCTCTGGACCGGTGTGCTGTCGTTCACCAGTTCGAGCTTCCTGCCGGTTTACGACTTTGTCGGCTTCGAACAATACGCCAAGTTAATGGCCAATGATCGCTGGCTGACCGCCTCTCTGAACCTGGGCATCTTTGGCGGCCTGTTTATTCTCAGTTGCCTGGTTATTGGCGTGGTGCTGGCCATCTTCCTGGATCAGCGGATCCGCCAGGAAGGCGCTATCCGCACCATCTATCTCTACCCCATGGCCCTGTCGATGATTGTTACCGGCACCGTGTGGAAGTGGATCCTTAACCCGAGTCTTGGGTTGGAGAAACTGATGCACGACTGGGGCTGGGCGTCATTCAGCTTCGACTGGCTGGTGAGCTCGGATATGGCGATCTACACCATCGTGATGGCGGCGGTCTGGCAGGCCTCCGGATTCGTCATGGCCTTGTTCCTGGCCGGCCTTCGTGGCGTGGACTCGTCCATTATCCGGGCTGCCCGGGTCGATGGCGCCAGCCTGCCGCTGATTTACTGGAAGATCATCCTGCCCTCCCTGCGCCCGGTGTTTTTCAGTGCGGTGATGGTTCTGGCCCACATCGCCATCAAGAGCTTTGACCTGGTCATGGCCATGACCGCTGGTGGTCCGGGCTACTCAACCGATCTGCCGGCGGTATTCATGTACGCCCACACCTTCACACGTGGGCAGATGGGCCTTGGGTCGGCCAGTGCCATGCTAATGCTGGGTGCCATTCTGGCTCTGATCGTGCCTTACCTGTATTCGGAACTGAGGGAGAAACGCCATGACTGATGTGGTTCGTACCGGCTTTCGTCCCAGCCGCGTGGCCATCTATGGGGTCCTGCTCCTGGCCGCCCTGGTGTATCTGATACCGCTGTTCATCATGTTGGTGACCAGTTTCAAGACACCCATGGATATCCGCACCGGCAACCTGATGGCCCTGCCCACGGACTGGACCACCGCTGGCTGGACCAAGGCCTGGTCCGAGGCCTGCACCGGTGTTCAGTGCGAGGGCATCCGGGGGTATTTCTGGAACTCGTTCAAGATGACCGTGCCCGCAGTTCTGATCTCCACACTGCTGGGCGCCTTCAACGGCTATGTGCTGTCCAAGTGGAAGTTCAAGGGCTCTGATCTGTTCTTTGGCATGCTGCTGTTTGGCTGCTTCGTGCCGTTCCAGGTGGTTCTGCTGCCCATGGCGGCAACCCTCGGAAAACTGGGCCTCGCCAACACAACCGCGGGCCTGGTTCTGGTGCATGTGATCTACGGTGTGGCCTTTACCACACTGTTTTTCAGGAACTACTACGTGGCCATTCCGGATGCTCTGATCAAGGCTGCGAGGCTGGACGGCGCCGGCTTCTTCACGATTTTCTTCCGCATCCTGCTGCCCATGTCCACGCCCATCTTCATGGTGTCGCTGATCTGGCAGTTCACCCAGATCTGGAACGACTTCCTGTTCGGGGTGGTGTTCGCCAGCGGTGATAGCCAGCCCATCACGGTGGCGCTCAACAACCTGGTGAACACCAGTACCGGGGTGAAGGAATACAACGTGGATATGGCCGCAGCAATGATTGCGGCGTTGCCCACCCTGGTGGTCTACATCGTCGCTGGAAAATACTTCATCCGGGGGCTGACCGCCGGATCTGTCAAAGGTTGACCTGAGAGGATAACAATAATGTCTCAACTGGAACTGCGGAGCATCCGCAAAACCTATCCGGGCGTTGCCGATGAAACCCTCAAGGGGATCGACATCGACATCGCCTCCGGTGAATTCCTGATACTCGTTGGCCCGTCCGGCTGCGGTAAATCCACGCTGATGAACACCATCGCCGGCCTGGAAACGATTACCGACGGCTCTATTGTCCTGGGCGGCAAGGACATCTCAAACATGGAACCGAAAGACCGGGACATCGCCATGGTGTTCCAGTCCTACGCCCTCTACCCGACCATGAGCGTCCGGGAGAATATCGCGTTTGGTCTGAAGATCCGAAAGCTGCCGAAAGCCGAGATTGATCAAGAGGTGGAGCGGGTAGCCGATCTGTTGCAGATCTCGGATTTAATGAACAAGAAGCCCGCGAACCTGTCCGGCGGTCAGCAGCAGCGGGTGGCCATGGGTCGTGCCCTGGCCCGGCGCCCGAGTATCTATCTGTTCGACGAGCCGCTGTCCAATCTCGATGCCAAGCTGCGGGTGGAGATGCGAACGGAAATCAAGAAACTGCACCAGCGTCTGAAAACCACCATTGTGTACGTCACTCATGACCAGATAGAGGCAATGACTCTGGCGGACCGGATTGCAGTGCTCAAAGACGGCGAGCTGCAGCAACTGGGCACACCAAAGGAAGTGTACGACACGCCAGAGAACCTGTTTGTTGCGGGCTTTATGGGCTCGCCTTCCATGAGTTTTATCGACGTTGCCGTTGAGCGTTCGGAAACGGGTTTCTCTGTCGCGGTGGAAGGCAGAGATGGCAGAATGCTGGCCCTGCCAGTGCCGGATTATCTGAAGAGCTGGGCGGGTAAGCGGGTGATTCTTGGCATTCGCCCGGAGCACGTCAGCCAGCCAGACGAGCAGAAGAGGGACGATTCGATGGTGACTGAGGGCCGATTCACCGTGGAAGTGACCGAGCCCACCGGCCCGGACGTGCTCGCGGTTATCCGTCTCAATGACACGGATGTGCAATGCCGGCTTGATGCCGAGCACCCGGTTGAGTGGGGCGAGGATGCTGACCTGATGTTCGACATGCGAAAGGTCGTATTCTTCGATCCCGAGACCGAGAAGCGTATCTGTCCGCAATAGTGCAGTCAGTAGCCGTTGTTCAGAGTTGCTCCAGTCGCGCCAGCAAATCGTTGGCTCGCCGGAGCAGCGCTTCCCGCCTCTCCGGTTTTTGCTTGTCCCAGTTCCGGTACATCATGCCCATGCGGGGATTGTTGGCAAAGTCGTCCCGGTGTCGGTCGATGAAATGCCAGTACAGCGAGTTGAACGGGCAGGCGTCTGATTCGGTCGCCTTGTTCACCTTGTAATGGCAGTTGGCACAGTGGTCCGACATGCGCTGGATATACTTGCCGCTGGCGGCATAGGGCTTTGAGCCGAGGTAGCCGCCATCGGCATGCATTACCATGCCGAGCACGTTGGGTAACTCCACCCAGTCATAGGCATCGGCGTACACGGCCAGATACCAGTCGCATATGTCTTCCGGTTTGATGCCAGCCAAGAGCGCGAAGTTGCCGGTAACCATCAGCCGCTGTATATGGTGGGCATAGGCGTTGCGGCGGGTTGCATCAATGGCCTTGTGCATACAACGCATCTTTGTGTCCCCGGTCCAGTAGAACCAGGGTAGGGCGCGAGTGTTACCCAGCCGGTTCTCCTGCGCGTACCCGGGCATGTTCATCCAGTAAATACCCCGCACGAATTCGCGCCAGCCCAGTATCTGACGGATAAATCCCTCCACCGCATTGATCGGTGCACGGCCTGAATACCAGGCCTGTGCCGCTGCCTCGCAAACCGCCAGAGGGTCCAGCAACCCGCAGTTGATGTAGGGCGAGAGGATGGAGTGAAACAGCCAGTCCTCGGTATCTGAAATCGCGTCCTGGTAATCCCCGAAGCAGGGCAGGGCAAAATCGATAAAATGCTCAAGCGCTGCCTGTGCGTCCGCCGCCGTCACCGCAAAATGAAAGTCATCGGTAGTGCCGAAATGATCGCTGAAATGCTCGTCCACCAGGCCGATAACCTCTTGCGTAATGGCGTCCGGCCCCACCCGAAACGGCGCCGGCGCTGGCGGCTTACCGGTCCACTTCTTCCGGTTGTCGGCATCGAAATTCCACTGCCCGCCCTCCGGCTCGCCTTCGGACGTCATCAACAACCCGGTCTTGCGCCGCATCTCCCGGTAGAAGAACTCCATCCGCAACTGCTTCCGGCCCTCGGCCCAGTTCGCAAACTCTTGCTTGGTGGCAATAAACCGGGTATCCGGCCGGATCTCCACCGGCACCCCAAGGCGTTCATGCCATCCGCTGATATTGTCATGCAGCCGCCATTCACCGCACTCGGTAGTGATGACTCTGTCCGCCTCGATCCGTTGCGCCTGTTCGGCAACGACCGCTTCCAGAGTCTGGTGTTGGTTGTCCGGGTGATATGCCTGGTAGTGCACCTGCCAGCCCTCGCTCTCCAGTTGCCTGGCAAAGTGACGCATGGCACTGAACAGCAGCACGATTTTCTTCTTGTGATGGTTGGTGTAGCTGGCCTCGTCGTGAACCTCCGCCATCACGACCAGATCACGATCCCGGTCGGCGTTGTCGAGGGCGCTGATGTCTCTCGTTAATTGGTCGCCGAGGATCAGAATCAGGTTGGCCATGGTGGGAAAATTCTCCAGTTAATAAAGGGGCGGGCCGGATAGCACCGGGCCATGCCTACAAAGTGGTAAACCAAGTACGCCAACAGCTCAAGGGTGGTTCATAAACCAGACTGGTAAACTGAAACCAACACTCAGCTGACCCGCATCAAAACGGGACGCACAGGATTGCCCTAAAATGCGTCAGCTTCCTTGAACATGGGGTCAGATGAAATCTTCATCTGACCCCGATTTCATCTGACCCCGAGTTTTCTATGACCGCAACCGTCGCACTCAACCCCCAGGACTCAACACTGCCGGAATTCATCTGGGACGAAGCCCTGATCCGCCGCTACGATCTTAGTGGCCCGAGGTACACTTCCTACCCCACGGCCGTTGAGTTCAACCAGAACTACCCGATCGAAGACATGGTCAAAGCGGCCGCTCGCAGCAAGGCCAGTGACCGGCCGTTGTCTCTCTATACCCACCTGCCGTTCTGTGCGCATCTCTGCTATTACTGCGCCTGCAACAAGGTGATCACCAAGAAACGTGACAAGGCCATGCCCTACGTGGAGCGAGTGCTCAAGGAAGCGGCGATCCAGTCAAAACTGTTCGGCGCCGACCGGCCGGTTACCCAACTGCACTGGGGTGGCGGCACGCCTACATTCCTGCCAAAGGATGTAATGGCGTACCTGATGGCCGGGTATGGTGAACTGTTCAACCTGCAAACCGGTGACGAGCGGGATTACAGTGTGGAGATCGACCCCCGTGAGGTCGACCAGGACACCCTGCCCACGCTCTGGGATCTGGGCTTCAACCGAATCAGCCTGGGTGTTCAGGACGTGAATCCCCAGGTTCAGAAAGCGGTGAATCGCATTCAGCCGAGAGAGATGACCGAAGCCGTGCTGAATGAGGCGCGCCGCCTGGGTTTCCGTTCCATCAACCTGGACCTGATCTACGGCCTGCCACATCAGACCCCGGAAAGCTTTGCAGAAACCCTGGAAGCGGTGATCGAAATGTCCCCGGACCGGCTCTCTGTGTTCAGCTACGCGCACCTGCCGGACCGGTTCTATCCACAGACCCGCATCCAGGACAGTACTCTGCCGAGCCCGCAGCAGAAGCTGACCATCCTGCACAACACGATCAATCGCCTGTTGGAAGCTGGCTACGAATACATTGGCATGGACCACTTCGCCAAGCCGGACGATAGCCTCGCGGTGGCGCAACGGGAAGGCCGTCTGCACCGGAATTTCCAGGGTTACACCACCCATTCCGAGTGCGACCTGGTGTCCCTCGGGGTATCGGCCATTGGCCAGACGGATGATGCCTATTTTCAGAACAATCACGACCTGCCGTCCTGGGAAGCCGCTATCGATGCCGGTCAGCTCGCCATCACCAAAGGCGTGAACCTGACCCGCGACGACCGCATCCGTCGCTGGGTGATTGGCCAGCTGATCTGCCAGTTCCGGCTGGACCGCCAGCTGTTTGCAGAGGTTTGGCAGGAAGATCTGGATCGCTACTTTGCGGATGAGCTCAGCCGTCTGAAGCCCATGGTTCAGGACGAGCTGATTGCTGATGACGGTAACTCGCTCCAGGTTCAGCCCGCCGGCCGGTTGCTGATCCGGGCCATCTGCCAGATCTTTGATCTCTACCGAAAAGAAGGCGCGAGCCAGCGGTTTTCGCGGATCATCTGAGAGGAGCGGCAAAGTGGGGTCAGAAGAACGCTTTCTTCTGACCCCATGTTCACTTTCAGAGTCAAAAAAAGGGCTGCCCGTCACCGGGCAGCCCTTTTTTAGCTTCTGTTGGTTTCAGCTATACGCCGGCACCTTGAACTCATTAGCCAGATCCTGAAGTACCCGCGCCAGCCTTGCCTGTTCTCCGGTCACCTGGGTGATCTCCTGGGAACCGGTCAGGGTCAGAATGGCAGACTCACTTACTGATTCCATATTCCCTGCCAGCTCTCTGGTCACCGCGACCTGCTCCTCTGAAGCAGTAGCAATTTGCCCGGCCATATCGGAGATGCTGTTCACATCGATCAGGATATCGGCAAATGTCTGCTCCATTTCCGAGGCCTGTTCGCTCGTGGCATTGGCCAGCTTATGACTTTCCACGATTGAACGACTGGCATTCTCGGTAATGCTCTGGAACCCGCTGATAATCTCCTCGATCTGGGTCGTGGATTCATGGGTCTGCTGGGCCAGGGTGCGCACTTCGTCGGCAACCACCGCAAAGCCGCGACCATGCTCGCCAGCCCGGGCGGCTTCAATCGCCGCATTCAGCGCCAGCAGGTTGGTCTGGTCGGCAACTTTTCGAATTACATCCACCACATCGCTGATGGTTGAGCTGCGGCTCTCCAGCTCTTCAATAACCTCATTTACCTTCTGAACCGATTTTGCCAGGGAACGAATGCTTTTTACGCTGCCGTGCAAGACCTGCTCGCCACTCCGGCTTTTCTCCATGGCACTGCGGGCGGCATCTGCGACTTGCTGGGTGTTCCGGGAGATTTCCTCGGAGGTGGCGGACATCTCTTCAGTTGCCGCCGCCACCTGTTCGATCTGTTGCTGCTGGTTTTTCACCTGGTGTGCATTCTGGCCAGCAGTGGAGCTGGTTTCCTCGGTGGCCGTGGCAAGTTGGACGCTCGACTTGTCGATATGCAACAGCGCGTTTCCGAAGCGTCCAAACAGTTCGTTGATGGCTTTGCCAATCGTGCCCACTTCATCACGGCTGGAAATCTCAATCTCGCGGGTCAGGTCCTTGTTGTCCATGGCAAACCGAACGCCATCGAGCAGGCGGCCGACCTGGAGATTGATGGCACGGATGATGATCATCATTAATACCAGTACGACCAGAACGGCAACTGCAGAAATGCCAGAGGCCAGCATCAAATCACCGCGGGTATCGGCAACGCCATCGGATGCCAGGGTCATTACGCCAGCCAACATGTCCTTTCTGGCCTGATTGAGGTCTCCAATTCGCAGGGTTGTGGTTGCGAACCAGTCAGAAGCGTCCAGTGCATACATGCCTGATGGGCTGCTGAACAGGGTTTCACGACGCTCCGCCAGGGCTTGGCTAGCCGCGCTCAAATGCTGATTCTCAAGGGCTTGTCGGGTCCTGTCGTCGGAGGCCAGCATCGCTAAAGCCTGGCTCAAGTAAGCTTCCTGTTGTCCGCCTAGTCCCGCAATGCGGGCGACAGAGGGCAAGTCGAATTCACCGCTCCGGATCATGGATGCGCCTGCGGCCCTCTCGCGCCCGGCCATCTCTACGACTTTGGCGAGGGCGTAATAGCCGTTTACCTCACGGGTTAATTCCGGATCGGTTGAGCGCCTGACAATAAGGCCAGTCCGCTCGATTAATCCCATAATCAATAACGTGTAGCGGGGGCCGGCGTTGCTTCGGTTGTCGACCGAGCGGCGCAGAGCATCCAGGTTGTCGAGCTCCCGGCGAACAGACTGAATGCTTGTTTCAACTGCCTGGTCGAAGGCTGTATTGGCCATCAGAGCCTCGATATCACGGTAGTAGGCTGAAACCCGGGTATCGGTTTGGCGCCGTTGTTCCGCAAGATCTTTCTCAGCCTGGCGGGCGACATCGCTTCCCGGCTTGCTGGCAATGAAAACCGCAGATCGACCACGCTCCTTCTGAAGGGCTTCGGTCACGGGATCACCGGCTTCAGCCAGTTCCACCATGGAGCGCAGTTGTTGCATGTCATCAAGCTTACCTTGATTCAGGACGATGCTTTCCGCTGCGAAAAACAGAATAACAAGCAGAGCCGGTACCACCAGTGTGATCAGCTTGCCCCGCATGGAGAGATTGTTGATAAGGTTCATAGTGAAGCCTGGGTTGGTCGGAAATTGTTTCCATTATCCAGATGTCGGGGGGGCTTTAGCTATTGGCGCGAGGAGGTATCTGTAGGGGTAGTTTCCGGGTTGTAAGCTGTTGTAAGCGATTGTTATCTGGTTGCTATTGAAGAGATTTATGGTGGGTGAGTAATGACACGTAGAGTACTACCTCAGAGGTATCAAGAAGTTTATGGAAGGCCTGCTGACAAAGGTCAAGGTGGCGTTTCGAGTTGCCGCGTAAGGTTGCGCTTCACATTGGCAATCGGAGAGCTCCATGGAACTCGTGTGCCCGGCCGGCAGTCTCCCGGCCCTGAAAACTGCGGTGGATAACGGCGCAAACGCGGTGTACTTCGGCTTCAGGGACAGCACCAATGCGCGACAGTTCGCCGGCCTGAATTTCAACGACAAACGCGCCGCCGAGGGCATTGAATACGCCCATCTCCGCGGTGCGCGAGTGTTCTGCGCGATTAACACCTACCCACAGCCGGATGGCTGGGCACATTGGAAGGGCGCGGTGGATCGCGCAGCGAGTCTGGGCGTGGACGCCATCATCCTCGCTGACATGGGCCTGCTGGATTACGCCGCCAACAAGTACCCGGATATCCCCCGGCATCTGTCGGTGCAGGGCTCAGCCACCAGCCATGAAGCGCTCTCATTCTACAAAGACAACTTCGACATTCGCCGGGCAGTGCTGCCCAGAGTTCTGTCGCTGGACCAGGTGCGTGGCGTTGCCAAGCACAGCCCGGTGGAGCTGGAAGTCTTTGCATTCGGCAGCTTGTGCATCATGGCCGAAGGCCGGTGTTATCTGTCGTCCTACCTTACGGATGAATCCCCCAATACCCGGGGCGCCTGCTCGCCGGCAAAGGCCGTTCGCTGGCAGGAAACCCCACAGGGGCTTGAGTCCAGATTGAATAATGTCCTGATCGACCGTTACGGCCCGGGTGAATCTGCCGGCTACCCAACCCTGTGTAAGGGCCGTTTCGAGGTGGACGGCAGCATTTACCACGCCATTGAGGAACCGGTCAGCCTGAACACGCTAGACCTTCTGCCCGACCTCCAGGAATTGGGCATAAGTGCCGTAAAAATCGAGGGCCGCCAGCGCAGCCCTGCCTATATTGCCGATGTGGCCCGCACCTGGCGCCATGCGCTTGATGATCTCGCATCCAGCCCGGACGGGTTTACGGTTGATCGTCATTGGCAGAATACCCTGGCGGGTCTTTCCGAGGGAGGCCTGACAACGCTGGGCGCCTACCACCGTAAGTGGAAATAGGGTTTTACCATTTATGATGAAACTATCCCTGGGGCCAATCCTGTGGTTCTGGTCCCGACAAACCGTATTTGATTTTTACGCCAACGCCGCCGAGTGGCCGGTGGATACCATTTATCTCGGCGAAGCCGTGTGCAGCCGTCGCCGCGAGTTGAAACCGGATGACTGGTTCGACCTTGCCCGTGACCTGAAAGCCTGCGGCAAGGACGTGGTGCTTTCCACCCAGACTCTGATTGAGTCTGAGGCTGACCTGCGCCGCCTGCGCCGAATCTGTGATCAGAACGAGTTTGCTGTGGAAGCGAATGATCAAAGTGCCTTGCAGGTGGCGATTCGTAACAACCTGCCCTTTATTACCGGCCCGTCCATGAATATCTACAACGTGGCCACGCTCAAGATACTGGCAAAACAGGGACTGAAGGGCTGGAACCTGCCGGTGGAACTTGGCAAGGAAACCCTGGAGCAATTGATCAGGGGCCTGGAAAGCGAAGGTCTGGACGTACCGTCAGAAGTGTTCGCCTGGGGCTTTCTGCCCCTGGCCTGGTCATCCCGTTGTTTTACGGCCAGGCATTACAATCTGCCCAAAGATAACTGTGAGTTTCGCTGCATCGAGCATCCCGATGGCATGGAATTGCGCTCGCGCGAATCCGAGGAACTGTTCAGGATCAATGGCATTTCCACCCTGTCCGGCTCGCGCTACGACCTGATGCGGGAGTTGCCGGACATGCAGCGCATGGGGGTGTCCACCGTGCGCTTGAGCCCGGAGCATTTGGACATGGATGAAGTGGTGAACCGCTTTGATCAGGCACGCCGGGGTGAGACGCCGGCGTCCGACCCGTTGCAGCTGGTGGAAGCGCCACCCTGCAACGGTTACTGGTACGGCAAGCCGGGAATGGAGCTGGTTGGCTAGCGCCAATCAGTCATTCAGGGGCTGAAACGCCGGGGAAGCGATCCGATACATACGTGCTGTGGCATTGAACGCAGTTGCCTGTCATTTCTGTGAACAGCCTGAGCTGTTCATTTGTGTTTTTACCCCTGCCGGCCTCAGCCAACGATGCAGAAAGTTGGTGGAATTCCTTGTCCAAGTCGATAAACCCTTTGGGTACTGTGGACATCAGGTCTTCGCGATCCTGTTCAGTCAGCTTCTGTTGCAGAATGAAGCTGTCGTGAATCTGCTCGGCATGGTTCGCAACAATACCATGTTGCCCCATGACGATGGCCGAATGGATCTGGCCCATGGCCGACTGAATGGATCGCATTTCTTCCCGTAGCAGGCGATCCAGTTTCTCGGTCAGCTTGGGAGTAACCGGTTCCGCTGCCGCGGCGGCGAATGACACGGTGAGACTCAGGATCAGTATGCTTAGCAGTGAGCCGCTTGTTTTTGTCATGATGATACACCTCGATCAATAAATGGCGAGTCGAATCCAAGCTAACATAGCTATAAATAGAATACATTTTTTCAGGGAGGTTAGAGATTATGGAAATCCGCCTGAAACGCGCCTATGAAGAGCCCGCCCGCTCTGACGGGCCGCGAGTGCTTGTCGACCGGATCTGGCCTCGTGGGGTGGCCAAACGCGATGCCGACATAGCCCATTGGCTGAAAGGACTGGCGCCCTCCACCGAACTGCGCAAGTGGTTTGGGCATGATCCCGAGAAGTGGCCGGAGTTCCGGGAGCGGTATCTGGAAGAGCTGAAATCAGACGACGCCGGCGAAGATCTTGAAGCGCTCAAAAAAGTGCTTGGAGAGCATGACCGCATAACGCTGGTATTTGCCGCGAAAGATACCGCGCACAATAACGCCGTTGCACTTCGGGATTTTGTTTTGAACGGCCTGTTCTGACCTTTTAGATCACCGCATTACCTCTCTTGATGCGTTGTTATTACAAATCCGTACAGCTTCACCTTTAAACATGTATAAAATATAAATCAAAATGATGAGCCGGAGTAACCTTATGAGTTTTTGGCCGTCCACAAAGCGTGCAGAGGCGCTGGAAGCGGAGCTGTCGGCATTGAAGAAGGCGTTTGCTGAGGTCAGTGAACAGAACAGAAGCCTGAACGCAGGGCTGGTAGATGAGCAGCGTGCTCTGGAGCAGAGCAGGGCGGAACTTCAGCTCAGTCGGCGCTTGATGGCCGGGCTCGGCCAGTTTGGCTCATCGTTGACAGAGCTAAAGGGGTCATTCAACCAGTTATCGGACCTGCTGGGTTCACGTCGCACCGAGGCACTGAAAACCCGGGATGAATCCGGCAGCGTCCGCGACAGTATGGCCACGCTGATTCAGAAACTCGGTGGTGCCCGGCAAAGAGCGGTGAATTCCGCAGGACAGATCGGGGCCCTGGAGGAAGAGACCGGCAGTATTACTTCGCTGGTGGACGTTATTGATGGTGTTTCCGATCAGACCTCACTGCTGGCACTCAACGCTAGTATAGAAGCGGCCCGGGCCGGCGAGCATGGCCGGGGATTCAGCGTGGTGGCAACGGAGGTCCGGAACCTGGCCTTTCGGGCCGGGGATGCGACCCGGCAAATCGACGATGCCATCAGCCGTATTCGCGCGCAGACTGCCGCCGTATCCGGCGCCAGCAAGGCAAACAGTGAGGAGATGGAAAAGCTTGCGGAAGAGGCTGAAACCGCAAGGGATCGACTCATGTCACTGATTGATCTGGCAGGCACTTCGTCGACCGCATTGGGGCGCGCCGCGTTGCTGGCGGAGATTGAGCTGGCTAATCTCGAAGAGCTGGAAATCAAGCTGACGGTTTATCAGATTCTTGCCGGGTTATCTGATCGTAAGGCAGATACTTTACCGCCGGAAACGGGGTGCCGGCTTGGTCAGTGGTACTATCAGGGTGACGGTAATGAACAATACGCCGGCCGGATGGATTTCCGGGCCATTGAGGAGCCTCATCGGCTGGTTCATGTCTATGCGATTGAAGCGGTGAAAGCGCACCATGAGAGTCGGCCCGAAGATGCACTAAGGGCACTGGAGGCCATGGAAATCAACAATCTCGATGTCATGACACGGCTGCGCCGGTTGGTGTCTCAGCCCTAGCGCCGAACCTGCGATCGATGGATCTGCTTCACCCTGTCGGGCTTTGTCATGGTTGGGGCTGGCGCTCAGACCTGTTCACGTAACAACATGGTTTTGATGTGACCGATAGCTTTCATGGGGTTGAGCCCCTTGGGACAGTATGCGGTGCAGTTGCCAATGCCCCGGCAGCGAAACACGCTGAACGGATCTTCCAGTTTCTCCAGGCGCTCCCTTGTGGCCGTGTCCCTGGAATCCACCAGAAATCGGTATGCCTGCAGCAGTCCCGATGGCCCGATGTACTTTTCCGGGTTCCACCACCAGGATGGGCAAGCGGAGGTGCAGCAGGCACAGAGAATACATTCGTACAATCCATCCAGCTTTGCGCGATCCTCCGGGCTCTGCAACCTTTCGATCGCCGGATCTGGCGTGTCGTTGATCAGCCAGGGCATGACACGCTCGTATTGTTTGAAAAACAAGGATTGGTCCACCACCAGATCCCGAATTACAGGCATGCCGGGCAGTGGGCGGATCTCCAGTATGTCTTTCTTGCCAAGAGCATCGGCTACCCGGGTAATGCAGCCCAGGCCGTTGCGCCCATTGATGCTGAGCCCGTCTGAGCCACAAACGCCCTCCCGGCAGGAGCGCCGGAACACCAGCGTGGTATCCCGGGTTTTCAGGTGCTCCAATACGTCCAATACCATGCGGTTCCGGAATTCGTCGCCAACCTCGACATCCTGGCTGTAAGGTACTTCGTCCTGTTCAGGGTTGTAGCGGTAGAGTCGAACAGTGAAGTTGGCCATGACATTACCTTTGCGCTGAAAAAGGGTATGAAATGAACCTTAGCAGAGGGTTGCTGCAGTGCTAATCCCGCTTGATTGGCATAGGTCATTCAGCGGGAAAGAAAACAGCATGGTCTGCACCTCTGCCCTCAGAACTGAAACCTCGGAAATAACACATCCCGTTCCAGGTAGATCTGCTCGGACAAGCTGAAATCCAGGGCTTTCAATTCCCGGTAGAACCGCTGCCAGGAGCGGCAGGCAGAGTCTGGAGCGCGGTAGTTGCACGTCATTCTGCGCAGGCTGTTCAGCTGCTCTTTGAGAAAGGAATGCTCTTCGTTCATTTGTGCGATCGGTGTGTCCGGGCGCGGTGGCTGGTCATGTTCCATGCGTTTAAGAACGTAGGCGTTCTCCCGCTCAATATGGTCGGTAAGACTGTGCTCCATTTTCTTGATGGCCAATGTAATGCCTTTGGGAACCTCAGGATTCGCCCTGTGAACTGCCTCAATCTTGCGAGCGAGACGGTGAAGCTCGGGCAGCTTTGCCAGATGTGCGGCATCGTAGCCTTGCAATATAAGTTCCAGCAGCACATCCGTATCCAGCTCTTCCATTGATGTTTGTTGATCATTCATTGCCGATCCTCCTCTCTTGCTTTAAGATATTTATAAAATACATGTTAATGAGTGTCAAGAACTGTTCTCATTTTAAAATGCGCGGAGAGGTAGCGATGACAAGTAATAAGCCTGAGCCTGTGAAAGACGAGATCTGGCAACAGCACTTGAGGTGGTTGGACCTTGTAAGCAATGAGTGCAAATCCAACCAGATTAAGCGGACACGTGAAAAACGCAGAAAAGATGGGGTAACTCGCGAACAGTAATGCGGAAGATGGCCACCCCCGGGCCCCTGTCAGATCAAAAACGCCTGTCGCAAGCTGAACTGCCATTCCAGACTGTCCAGCAGGTTCTTCAGACCGAGCCCCAGCTCAGTGTCTCCTTCAATGATCAGGCGTCGCTGGAAAAACAACTGGTCGGGATCCTGTCGGCGTTCCGCGAGCGTCCTGAACGCAGCCAGTGAACCGCGAATGGTTGCCTCGCCGGGGCCGTCGATCACCCGGAGGCGCCCGGCCCAGAAGCCGATTGTGATACCGGGTTGCCCGCCGTTCACCTCCAGGCGAATGCGGCGGCCCTCGAAGTCATCGAATTCTCCCTCTCTGATCGCCTGGGCAAACAGGCGATTCAGGGGCGCCTCGGCAGCCAGTTGCTTGAGGGGCACCGGGATTCTGCGATCAATGGCACCAAGCATCGGCGCGGGGGAGGGCAGGTACTCCCGAAGAACCAAAAACGTTTGCCGAATCAGGGGAGAGTCCAGGGAGGCAATTGAAGGTAGTGAAAAAGCCATGCTTTACTCCGGGCGGTCAGAAACCCGCACAGAGTAAAGCAAAGTGCTCTGGAACGATTTGATATAACTCAGCCTTTGTGGAGGCCTTCCTCCACCGCCCAAACGGCCACTTCCACCCGCGAGCGCAGGTTCAGTTTCTTCAGCAGGTGCTTCACATGGACCTTGACTGTTCCGTCACTGATGTCGAGCTTGCGACCAATCATCTTGTTCGAAAGGCCCTCGGCAATCAGACGCAGAATATCCTTCTCCCGCGGTGTCAGGCTGTCGAAATCCGGGCGTGATGCCTGCTGGGGTTTGTTGGAGCGCAGCGCTTCGGCCAGCAGAGTGGTCAGTCGGTCGCTGATCACCATCTTGCCGACCGCCGCCTGATGGAGCTGGTTGATCATGTCTTCCGGTTCCATGTCCTTCAGCAGGTAGCCGTCTGCACCGGCCCGGAGTGCGGCTACAACATCGTCCTCCTGATCCGACACGGTGAACATTACAATGCGGGAGCTGATGTTCTGTTCCCGCAGTTTCTTCAGGGCCTCAATGCCGTCCATTTCGGGCATGTTCAAGTCCATCAGGATCAGGTCGGGCTCCAGTTCAGTGGCCAGCCGAATGCCGTCGGCGGCGTTGCTGGCCTCCCCGGCCACGACTATATCGTTTTCCATGTCGATCAGCTGTTTGATGCCCTGGCGAAGAAGCGGGTGATCGTCGATCAACAGAATACTTGCGGGTGACTCAGACATCGGGTTCTCTCTTGTTGTCAGGCGTTTGATGCTTCTGTGGGAATCAGGTTACGGCTTTTGGGAACAAATCCCAGGGTGACTTCCACGCCCCCTTCATCCCGATTGCTTACCTCGACCTTACCGCCCAGCGTTCGGGCGCGGTCCTGCATGATGATCAGGCCGTAATGATTGACGGGCTGGTCGCTACCGGGCAGGCCCTTGCCATTATCCCGGATTCGTACCCGTACTTGCGGGGATTCGAACAGAACATCCACGGTTATATCCGTGGCATCTGCGTGTTTGACCGCGTTGGCAAGGCCTTCCCTGACAATCTGCAGGGTATGGATCTCTTCATTTGGTGACAGGGTCTGGGGCGGCAAATTGTACTGTAGCTCAACCGGCTTACCCAGCCGCTCGGAAAACTCTTCAATGGTTTTTTGCAGGGCAGTGGCAAGATCCGGCGTGTCCAGCTTCAGCCGGAAGGTGGCCAGCAACTCCCGGAGCTGGCGGTAGGCACTGTTCAGGCCGGTGCTAAGTTCATCGAGAATGGCCTCGTGGATTTCCCGCTGCTCGCCTTCGATGTTAAGGCGGCGCAACCGGGCAACCTGCATTTTCAGGTACGACAGTGACTGTGCCAGGGAATCATGAAGTTCCCGGGCGATCACTGTGCGTTCTTCAGCAAGGGTCTGCTGCTGCTCCTCGGTAATCTGCCGTTCCAGGAAAATGGCCGTGGCCAGCTGGTCGCTGAGGGTTTCCAACAGCCGACGAGAAGTTTCCGAGAGACCTTCTTCGGCCGGGTACCAGACTTCCAGCGTGCCCAGCAGCTGTCCGGGTGTCCGGATCGGCAGCAGGAGCCGACGACCGTCGTTGGATTCCACGGGCAGCTCGTCATAGGCCTCCGGCGTAACCAGGCAGGCATTGCAATGATGGTCGCGACAGTAGAAGGGCCGCTCTCGGCTGGCGGTCGTGATGGCTTGAATTGGCTCCGAGGACTCCTTGTCATGGAGATAGAGACGGATCGGGCCAATGCCAAGTAGCTGCTCAAGCTCCTGAAGCATGGGGATCGCCCCATTGCACAGATCGTGTTTGGCAAACAGGTCCCGGCTTGCGGAATGAAGGAGCTGAAGGGCCGCGTGGCTCCTTTCAAGCTCTTCCGTTTTCAGCCGGGCCCTCTCTTCCAGTTCGTGGTAGGTCAGAGCCAGCTCGCTGGTCATCTGGTCAAAGGCCTGGCCAAGCTGTGCCAGCTCGTCGGAGCCGCCCAGGTTGGCCTTGCGGGAGAAGTCCTGATCGCCCACGGCGATGGCGATACTGACCAGTTTGCGCAGTGGTCGCAAAATACGGTTTTTCAGATCAATGAACAGCGCCACGATGATAAGAATGGAGAAAGCCAGGCTGATGATCTGAATCAGGTGCAGCAGGTCGATACGAGCTTCGGTTCGCTGTTCAAGCATTTTCACCAGCTGGTCTACGTTATCAACGTATTGCTGTGTTGAGGCAAGCATGGCCGCTGAAACAGGCGTGCCCTGGTCGTGTTCCTGAAGGGCAGGCCGAAGCATGGTTTCCCAGGATTCCAGAATGATCTGGTACTGGGCGGCGAGCGGATGGTCGCGGCTCTCAGGGATGGCGTCGGTAATGCTGGTGTCAGCCAACTTGGTCTCATAGCCCTCCAGCATCGTCATGACCGAGTCTTCCACGGTCTCTGGAACGGCAGGTCCCGCGCTCCGGGCAAGCAACTGGAAGGCCCCCATGCGAAGGGCGCCCGCCAGATTGATCGCGGTGGCATTGCCTTCGATGCTTTTCGACACCGCAAGCGTGGTTGCCATGCTGACAAGGGCTGTCACCACCACTGCGCCGACGACGATTGCGATTCGGTTTACAAGCGGGCTTCTGGATTTCATTCGATCTCGTGCGCGTCAATGCGTTTGGCGGGGCAGAGTGGATTATGCCTCGCACCGGGATTCCGTGATACCTCCTTGAGGATAGTCAATTACCCCAATGGTTGGTAACCCATCATAATCTTTGACCCTTTTATGATCAAAAGATGAAACTTAAAAGCAGGTTTCCAGAAGAGCGACAGTAATGAAGTCCGAAACGGATCGTGCAGATGACCGGCTGGCGTCATTGGCAGTGGTGCTGCCGTTGGCGGTGGCGGGCTTTGTTGTTGCTGCCGGGTGCTGGACCCTGTTTGCGGTGGCCGGGGTCCATCTGCGTTCGGAACTGGATCTAAGCAACCTGCAGTTTGGATTCCTGCTGGCGATGCCGATGGCGGTAGGCGCGGCCCTGGCAGTTCCGGCTGGCCTGGCGGCGCAGAAGTTCGGTGCCCGCCGGATTATGCTGATCTGCCTGGCGGGACTGGCAGCCTGCATGGTAATACTCCTGACTACCGATACCTTTCCCGGCTATCTGATTGCCGCCGGCGGCCTCGGCCTGGCTGGCGGTTTCTACAGTGCCGGGCTGCAGTTCGTGACTGGGCACTGTGAATCCAGGCGCCTGGGCCTTGTGCTGGGGGTGTTTGGCGCTGGTGTGACCGGCGCGGGATTCAATTACTACCTGGTACCACTTTTCCATGAGGCCTTTTCCTGGCACGGGGTTCCGCTGGCCTATCTGATCGTGCTGGTCCTGGTGCTTGCGCTGCTTGTCATGCTCACCGATCCGGAAGACGCCGAGGCGGACCCGACTGCCGAAACATCGGTCAGGGTATTGCTACACCGCCTGCAGACGAAGCGGGCCGGTCAGCTTTGTGGCTATTTTGGCGTTGTCGCCGGCAGCTTCTTTGCGTTGGCCTTGTGGTTGCCGGATTATCTGTCTTCACAGTTCGATCTGTCAGTGGATTCCGGTGCGGGCCTGGCTCAATGGTTTGTTATTCCCGGAGCTCTGGCCCAGATCGTGGGGGGAGGGTTTTCCGACCGCTTCGGCAGTGCAAGGGTTGTCAGTCGCGCACTGATGGTCTGTCTGATGGCGCTGTTTGTTTTGTCCTACCCACCCATGACACTGTTTATTCAGGGCGTTGACGCCACAATCCGTGTTGAATTTGCTCTGCCCATGCAAGTAGAGGGTGTGTTTGTCGTTGCCCTCGGGCTGGCCATGGGCTGCACCATGGGTAGCCTCCAGCGGCTGGTTATTGTTGAAAATCGTTCGGTGGCGGCCTTTGTCGCCGGGCTGCTTCTGGTGAGCGCATGTTCGGTAGCCTTTGTGCTGCCGGTGATTTTCAGCAGCGTTAACCACTGGCTGGGTATCCGCAGTGCGGTCTTTATGATCCTCTTTATGCTTCTGCTTGGCTGTCTTTTCCTGTTTGCCCGGGAACGCCGCCGGCACGAGCGTGAACACCTTCTCCACACGGGGATATAAGCCGCCTACCACCAGGGTGGTAGAAACGGGTTATGAGGTAGTAACCACGCAGATTTCGCGGTTTTTCTCACACACAATGGTCTCAAATCGGAGAAACGATCCGGCAGACGGAGAGAGAGACCATGAGTCATTTGATCGATAAACTTAGTTACTTCAGGAAGAAGCGCGAGCCGTTCTCCAACGGCCATGGCGAAACCCACGAAGTCAGTCGCGAATGGGAAGACAGCTACCGCCAGCGCTGGCAGCACGACAAGATCGTGCGTTCTACCCATGGGGTAAACTGCACCGGCTCCTGCAGCTGGAAAATCTATGTCAAGAATGGTCTGGTTACCTGGGAAACCCAGCAGACCGACTACCCCCGTACCCGCCCGGATCTGCCCAATCATGAGCCCCGCGGTTGCCCCCGTGGCGCCAGCTATTCCTGGTACATGTACAGCGCCAATCGCCTGAAGTACCCGCTGATGCGCAAGCATCTGATGAAACTCTGGCGCGCGGCCCGGATGCAGTTCAACGATCCGGTCGAAGCCTGGGCTTCCATCGTCGAAGATCCGAAGAAAACCGCTGAATACAAACCCCGGCGCGGCATGGGCGGCTTCGTGCGTTCCAGCTGGGACGAAGTCAACGAGCTGATTGGCGCCTCCAACGTCTACACCGCCAAGACCCACGGCCCGGACCGGATCCTCGGCTTCTCGCCGATTCCGGCCATGTCTATGGTTTCTTACGCCGCTGGCAGCCGCTACCTGTCCATGATCGGTGGCGTATGCATGAGCTTCTACGACTGGTACTGCGACCTGCCGCCGGCCTCTCCCCAGACCTGGGGTGAGCAGACCGACGTGCCGGAATCCGCCGACTGGTATAACTCCGGCTACATCATTGCCTGGGGCTCCAACGTACCCCAGACCCGGACCCCGGACGCCCACTTCTTCACTGAAGTGCGCTACAAGGGCACCAAGACTGTTGCCATCACCCCGGACTATGCTGAAGTTTCCAAACTGTCTGACGAGTGGATGAACCCCAAGCAGGGCACTGATGCGGCTCTGGGCATGGCCATGGGGCACGTGATCCTGAAAGAATTCCACGTCGACAAGCCCAGCGAGTATTTCACCGACTACGTGCGTCGCTACACCGACATGCCCTACCTGGTCATGCTGGAAGAGAAAGACGACGGCAGCTTCGTGCCTGGCCGCTTCCTGCGCGCCAGTGACCTGGTGGACGGTCTGGGTGAAGAGAACAACCCCGAGTGGAAAACCATCGCCATTGATGAAGCTTCCGGTGAGCTGACTGCGCCTAACGGCTCTATTGGCTATCGCTGGGGAGAGAAGGGTAAGTGGAACCTGAAGCAGACCGCCAAGGGCTCCGACGTCAACCTTCAGCTGTCCATGGTTGAGAAGCACGACGACGTTGTGGACGTTGCCTTCCCGTACTTCGGTGGTATCGAGCACGATCACTTCAAGCACGTGGAAATCAAGGACATCCTCAAGCACAAGCTGGGCACCCGCAAGGTCCAGCTGGCGGATGGCTCCGAAGGTCGCGTGGTCACCGTCTATGACCTTATGGTCGCCAACTACGGTATCAGCCGTGGTCTGGGCGAGGATGACGGCGCCACCTCCTATGATGAAGTGAAGCCGTATACCCCTGCCTGGCAGGAAAAGATCACTGGCGTTCCTGCAGACAAAGTAATCCGTATTGCCCGCGAGTTCGCGGACAACGCTGACAAGACCAAAGGGCGTTCCATGGTCATCGTCGGTGCCGGTATGAACCACTGGTACCACATGGACATGAACTACCGTGGCCTGATCAACATGCTGATCATGTGTGGCTGTATCGGCCAAAGCGGCGGTGGCTGGGCCCACTACGTTGGCCAGGAGAAGCTGCGCCCGCAGACCGGCTGGCAACCGCTGGCATTCGGTCTGGACTGGCAGCGTCCTCCCCGGCACATGAACTCCACCTCCTTCTTCTACGCGCACTCAGGGCAGTGGCGCTACGAGAAGCTGGGTGTCGACGAGATCCTGTCGCCGCTGGCGGACAAGTCCAAATTCGGTGGCAGCCTGATCGATTACAACGTTCGCGCCGAGCGCATGGGCTGGTTGCCGTCTGCTCCACAGCTGAATCGCAACCCCCTGGGCATTGCCGCGGAAGCTGAAAAGGCGGGCATGGAAGTGTCGGATTACGTGGCGCAATCCATGAAAGACGGCTCCCTCGCCTTTGCCAGTGAGGATCCGGAAGCACCCCAGAACCATCCGCGCAATATGTTTATCTGGCGCTCCAACCTGCTGGGCTCTTCCGGCAAGGGCCACGAGTACATGCTCAAGTACCTGCTGGGTACCAAGAGCGGTCTGCAGGGCAAGGATCTGGGCCACGAGGGCGGTGCCAAACCGAAAGAGGTCAAATGGCATGACGAGGCGCCGGAAGGCAAGCTCGACCTGCTGGTGACCCTGGACTTCCGTATGTCCACCACCTGTCTGTATTCCGACATCGTTCTGCCGACGGCCACGTGGTACGAGAAGAACGACCTGAACACATCGGACATGCACCCGTTCATCCACCCGCTGACCGCAGCCACCGATCCGGCCTGGGAAGCGCGCAGTGACTGGGAAATCTACAAGGGCATTGCCAAAGCCTTCTCCAAGGCGACCGAAGGCCACCTGGGTGTCGAGAAAGACGTGGTTACCCTGCCGTTGCTGCACGACGCACCGGCGGAGCTTGGCCAGCCGTTCGATGTGAAGGACTGGAAGCGCGGTGAGTGCGACCTGATCCCGGGCAAGACCGCGCCCAACTTCATCACCGTTGAGCGGGACTACCCGAACACCTACGCCCGCTTCACCTCGCTTGGGCCGCTGCTCGACAAACTGGGTAATGGTGGCAAGGGCATCAACTGGAATACCGAGAAAGAAGTGAAGTTCCTGGGTGAACTGAACTACAAGCACATCGACGGCGCCAACGCGGGCCGTCCGAAAATTGAAAGTGCCATTGATGCCGCGGAAGTGATTCTGACCCTGGCGCCGGAAACCAATGGCCAGGTTGCGGTGAAGGCCTGGGCTGCGCTGTCCGAGTTTACCGGGCTGGATCACACCCATCTGGCGAAGAACAAGGAAGAGGAAAAAATCCGCTTCCGGGATGTTGTGGCGCAGCCGCGCAAGATCATCTCAAGCCCGACCTGGTCTGGTCTGGAAGACGAGCATGTGTCCTACAACGCCGGCTATACCAACGTTCACGAGCTGATCCCCTGGCGCACCCTCACCGGTCGGCAGCAGTTCTACCAGGATCACGAGTGGATGCGCGCCTTCGGTGAAAGCCTGCTGGTCTACCGTCCGCCAATTAACACCAAGACGGTCAGCAGCATGCTGAACCAGCGCAGCAACGGTAACGCCGAGAAAGCGCTGAACTGGATTACACCGCACCAGAAGTGGGGTATCCACAGCACCTACAGCGACAACCTGCTGATGCTGACTCTGTCCCGCGGTGGCCCGATTGTGTGGTTGAGCGAGGACGATGCGAAAGAACTGGCTATCGAGGACAACGACTGGATCGAGCTGTTCAACGCCAACGGTGCTATCGCAGCGCGGGCCGTGGTGAGCCAGCGGGTCATGCCCGGCATGGTGATGATGTACCACGCTCAGGAGCGGATCGTGAACATTCCGGGGTCCGAAATCACCGGCACCCGGGGCGGTATTCACAACTCGGTTACCCGGGTCTGCCCGAAACCGACCCACATGATCGGTGGCTACGCCCAGTATTCTTATGGGTTCAACTACTACGGCACCGTAGGCTCCAACCGCGATGAATTCGTGGTGGTCCGCAAGATGCACAACGTCGACTGGCTCGATGGCGAAGGCAATGACACTGTTCAGGAGGCTGTAAAATGAAAATCCGTTCCCAAGTCGGCATGGTACTGAACCTGGACAAGTGCATTGGCTGCCATACCTGTTCAGTGACCTGCAAAAACGTATGGACCAGCCGTGAAGGCATGGAGTACGCATGGTTTAACAATGTCGAGACCAAGCCCGGTATCGGCTACCCGAAAGAATGGGAGAACCAGGACAAGTGGAAGGGCGGCTGGATGCGCGACAGCTCCGGCAAGATCCGCCCGAAAATCGGTGGCCGTTTCCGGGTCCTGGCGAACATCTTCGCCAACCCGGATCTGCCCCAGATCGACGACTACTACGAACCGTTCGATTTCGATTATCAGCATTTGCACACGGCGGGCGACAGCAAGCATCAGCCGGTTGCACGGCCACGCTCGCTGATCTCTGGTCAGCGCATGCAGAAAATCGAATGGGGCCCGAACTGGGAAGAGATTCTCGGTACCGAGTTCGCCAAGCGCCGCAAGGACAAGAACTTTGATCAGGTTCAGGCGGACATCTACGGCCAGTTTGAAAACACCTTCATGATGTATCTGCCGCGGCTGTGCGAGCACTGCCTGAATCCGACATGTGTTGCCAGCTGTCCAAGTGGTGCTATCTACAAGCGGGAAGAAGACGGCATCGTGCTGATCGACCAGGACAAGTGCCGAGGCTGGCGGATGTGTGTTTCCGGCTGCCCGTACAAGAAGATCTACTTCAACTGGAAGACCGGCAAATCCGAGAAGTGCATTTTCTGCTACCCGCGGATTGAAGCCGGTATGCCCACCGTTTGCTCCGAGACCTGTGTCGGCCGGATTCGCTACCTGGGCGTGCTGCTGTATGACGCAGACCGCATCGAGGAAGTGGCGAGCACCCCGGGTGAGCACGAGCTGTATGAGAAGCAGCTGGAAATTTTCCTGGACCCGTTCGACCCGAAAGTGATCGAGCAGGCGAAGAAAGACGGCATTCCGATGAACGTGATCGAAGCTGCCCAGCAAAGCCCGGTGTACAAGATGGCCGTGGACTGGAAACTGGCCCTGCCGCTGCACCCGGAATACCGCACCCTGCCCATGGTCTGGTACGTGCCGCCGCTGAGCCCAATCCAGTCTGCGGCGGAAGCCGGCAAGGTCGAGTTCGACGGCATACTGCCGAAGATCGAAAGCCTGCGGATCCCGGTCAAGTACCTGGCCAACCTGCTCACCGCAGGTGACGAGAAGCCGATCGTGCGTGCCCTCAAGCGGATCATGGCCATGCGTCTATACAAGCGTGCCGAAACCGTAGAAGGCAAGGAAGATCTGCGTGCCCTCGAGGAAGCTGGTCTGACCAAGGCCCAGGCCGACGAGATGTACCGCTACCTGGCCATCGCCAACTACGAGGACCGCTTCGTGATTCCCACCAGCCACCGCGAGCTGGCGAAGGAAGCCTTCCCCGATGCCACCGCCCATGGCGAGCGCAACGGCTGTGGCTTCAGCTTCGGCGAAGGCTGCAACGGCGATAGCAAATTCAACATGTTCGGTGGCCGCAAACAGACCACCAGCATGGTCCAGAAGTTGTCGACCGTTAAGCAGGTTGACCCGAAACAGCTGCAGGAATAAGGAGGCCGACATGCAACTTTTAAAAGTACTGGCGCGGGTACTTGAGTACCCCACTGAAGAGCTCCAGGCCTCCAAAGATGCCCTCATCGCCGCTGTCCTTGAGGACAGCCGACTGCCCCGGCAGAACAAGGAGCAACTGCTGCGCTGCGTCGAGATGCTGTGCGATGGTGACCTGCTGGATATGCAGGAGAACTACGTCGGCATGTTCGACAAAGGCCGGGCCACGTCCCTGCTGCTGTTCGAGCACGTGCACGGCGAATCCCGCGACCGCGGTCAGGCCATGGTGGACCTGATGGAGGAATATCGCACCAACGGTCTGGAAATCGACGCCAGGGAACTGCCGGATTACCTGCCGCTGTTCCTGGAATACCTCTCCACCCGCCCCTGGGACGAGATCCAGAACTGGCTGGAGGACATCCACCATATCCTGGGCTTGCTGGGTGAACGCTTGTACCAGCGGGAAAGCTTCTATCACGTGGTGATGGATTCGCTGCTGAATCTGTCCGGACGCGCGGCAAACCGCCAGGAGCTGGCCCGGATCGTCGCCTCGGAAGAACGCGACGACACCCCGGAGGCACTGGACAAAGTCTGGGAAGAGGAAATGGTGAAGTTTGTTGATGATCAGGGCAGCTCCTGCAGTACCGGAAGCGTTGTAGGTCAGCGCCGCCGCGAACTGGAACAGACCCAGACCATCCACCTGAGTGATCAGCTGATGACGGACGCAACACCCCGTCAGGCAGGGCGCGCCTGACGGCGCAGGAGGAAACGGAAATGATGTCCTATCTGAATACATTGCTGTTCGGGGTTTATCCCTACATTGCCATCGCGATCCTGGTGATTGGCACCTGGGCCCGCTATGACCAGGGCCAGTTCACCTGGAAAGCCCATTCCAGCCAGATGCTGCGCAAGAAAAACATGGTGATGGCCAGCGTGCTGTTCCATGTTGGCGTACTGGTGATCTTCTTCGGCCACCTGGTGGGCCTGCTGACACCGCACGCGCTCTATGAGCCGTTCATGACCCCGGGCACCAAGCAGGTGATGGCAATCGTGGTTGGCGGGATCGCCGGCGTGATGGCGATTATCGGTGGCGGCATGCTCGCCTGGCGCCGGCTCACTGACCCGCGCGTGAAAGCCAGCAGCACCTTTGCGGATAACATGATTATCGTCATCCTGGTGATCCAGCTGGCACTCGGCCTGCTGACCATTCTGCCCACGATGGGTCACCTGGATGGCAGCACCATGCTCAAATTCTCTGCCTGGGCCCAGGGCATTGTCACCCTCCAGGGCGGCGTGGCTGGCTACATCGCCGACGTGCACTGGATCTACAAGACCCATATCTTTCTGGGCCTGACCATCTTCGTGCTGTTCCCGTTCACCCGCCTGGTGCATATGCTCAGCGTGCCGGTGGAGTATTTCGGACGGAAGTACCAGGTGGTTCGCAAGCGGGCGTGATCGGGTTTCAAAAGTGTCGGATTACGCGTGGCGGGGCCACGCTAATCCGACCTACATGACCCCGGTTCCAACTTTAGGCCGGGTTAGACGAAGTCGTAATCCGACAGCCAGCGGCCTAAGCCCCAAGCATTTCAAGTAGGTCGGATTAGGCGAAGCCGTAATCCGACAACCGAATCAAAAGGTGATCACAATGCAACTCATCCCCGTCGGCGAAGCCGAAAAACCCAGAAACCAGTTCCCGCCGGTCTACGTGGGTGAAACCCTCATCGGCGAAGACGACATCGCCCGCGAAATGCAGCACCACCCGGCCGAAGAAGTCGCCGAAGCCTGGCACGAAGCCGCCAGAAGCCTCGTGATCCGCGAATTGCTCCTGCAGCAGGCCAGCCGCCTCAAGCTTGAAGACATCGCTGACGAAGAAGACCGCATCGCCAGGGTGCTGGAACTCGAACTCAACGTTCCGGACCCCAGCGAAGAGGACTGCGAACGCTTCTACACCGCCAACCCGGGCCGCTTCCGCAGCCCCACACTGATGGCTGTCAGCCACATCCTTCTCGCCGCGGCGCCGGACGATGTTCAGGAACGCATCCGCCAGGAAGAGGCAGGCCACCAATTGCTGTCATCCCTAATCGACGGCCGTTCCCAGTTTGCTGGGCTGGCCAAACAATACTCCGCCTGCGAATCCCGCCACCAGGGCGGCAGCCTCGGCCAGATCAGCAAGGGCCAGACAGTGGAAGAATTCGAGCGCCCCGTCCTTTCACTGGAAGAGGGCCTCAACCCGGAACTGATCGAAACCCGCTACGGCTGGCACATCGTCCGCGTCGACCAGCGAATCGATGGCCAGCAGCTCCCGTATGAGCACGTCAAACCCCAGATTCGGCAGTACCTGAGCGAGAGCGTCACCAGACGGGCGTTTCGCCAGTACCTGCAGGTTCTGGCAGCGGAAACTGGAGTGGAAGGTGTGGATCTGGAGTTGCCTGACTCGCCGCTAATGCAGTAAAAGGCGCGCGATTAAAACCTGGAGACTGGCAGGAACCCCCTTTCCAAAACTGTCTGCAGCCATGGATGGCTGCAGTCAAGCGCCACATGGATGTGCCGCAAGGAGCGAGTTTTGGAAAGGGGGTTCCTGCCAGTCTGAGCTCCATATCAAATGCGCCAGGAACCCGGCATTAATGGATGCCTGTTTAACTCAAATTAGGTGGCAACAGAACACTTTGAGTTAGATCAATTACTCCCGAATAACCCCCCCAAATACCCCCATGGGGGGAGCGATTTTCACCCCGTATCCTTCTACTATGTAAATCATGATTTCGAATGCATGAATATGCAAAGAGGATAGCCCCATGGCACTGACCCAAGCAGCCCAAACCCGGTATACCAAACCCGTGCTTGTCGCCATCAACAAACCATTTGACGACGAAGACGGCCTCGAGGCCCTGCGCAGTCATCCATTGTTCTCGGAACTTACCGGAAAGGACCTGCAGCACCTGATCCAGCAATCCCGAAGAGTCCGTCTTGGCCATCACCAGTTGCTTTATCGTCAGGACATGCCGGCCCACAACTTCTTTTTCGTGCTCTCTGGCCGCTTGCGACTTTACCGCCTGGACTCCTCCGGCATCGACCGAACCCTCGATAGCATCGCCCCAGGCGACTGCTTCGCCGAAGTCATGATCTACGCCGATCCGCCGCGCTACGCCTGCTACGCTGAGGCGCTGAAATCCAGCGAAGTGCTGATGATCCCGGTCAAAGCCTACCAGGACATGCTGGAAAGCAATCCCCGATACGCCCAGGCGGCGCTTCGGCACTACGCCAAACGCGCGGTTTCCCGGTTCCACGACCTGGAGATCATGACCGTTCAGAACGCCCGGGACCGGCTGATCCGTTACCTGATCGACCTGCTGCCCAACGGAGCAGAAGAGGGCGGTGAAGTGGAGCTGCCGCTACCGAAGTGCCTGGTGGCTTCCAGGCTGGCCATGCAGCCGGAAACCTTCTCCCGGATTCTGGCGGACTTGAGATCCAACGGCCTTGTGCGGGTCAACCGCAGCCGGCTGTTTATCTCCGATCCCCGTCGCCTGATCGAGATCAGCCAGTAACCGCCAACTATCCACCCTCCAGGCTCCCAAAAGGAGGAAGCGTGAAAGCAAGAAAGCAGCGACCGCTGATCTACTCCTGTTCTGGCTGCTCCGATGTCGCACAGCTGGCCAACAATGCAGCAGTGAAGCTCGATCACGCCGGTGAGTTCGAGATGTCCTGCATCTCGGGCGTGGGGGGCAAGGTGGCCTCCCTGGTCAAGACCGCCAGATCCGGGCGCCCGATCACGGTGATCGATGGCTGCCCACTGCATTGCGCCCGCGCCTGTCTGGAGAACATCGGAGTAGAGCCCGATGAACATGTCCGCCTCTACGAATTCGGCTTCAAAAAACATTATGGACAGAGCTACGGCAACGACGCCGTGGAAGAAGTGTGCGACGAAATTCGCAGGCTTGCCTCGTCCAACCAGCTCATTGCCCGCCAGGCGTAAAGCGCAGCGGCCCGGAACCAGCAAGGATTCACCAGCATGATCAGCAGTTACAGTGACCTGATTCAGGCCTCCTACAGCCAGCAGGAACCCCAGCGCCTGCTATTCGTTTTCTGTCGGGCCGAGTTGCCGGACGAGGCTTCGCTGGAAGAAAAAGCCGCCTTTGAGCGCGGCGAGGGTGGCGCCCTGACGCCGGTAGTCTGCGTCGACAAAACGCCCGATGAGGCACCGGATTTCAATGTCCTTTCTGAGGAATCCCAAGCTACGGGCCAGGCCTGGGATGTGGTGTTCGTCGCCGCTATGTCCGGGCGTGGTGGCACGCCCCCGTCCACCGATGAGGCTCAGCAGCCGCTGACCATGATGGTGGAGTCCATTCGTCTTGGCCATATCAACAACTACCTCCCTCTCGATTCACAGGGAAACGCTGTCAGCCTGGGCTGACAGCGTTTATGGGATGGAACCATCCGCCGGGTGTATTCAATAAGAGGTATTTGATTTTCCTCTACTTCACCTAGGCTGAAGCAATAGGGCGTTTTTCTTCAGGAGTCTTCTGTGTCCGCTTTTTTCCGCCTCGTTTTCCTCTTGTTTGCCTCCGTCATGGCTCTGACTCTGGAGGCTGCGCCACTGTCTGAATACGAACCGGTGGCCGGTCGCCAGGTAATACAGCAAACGTTGCCCGGTGTAGATGCCGTGGTGCCCCGTGAGGGCAACCGGGCGATTCAGGAGCTGTATGCGGGAGATGAGCTCAAAGGGTATGCCTATCAGTCCCTGGATTTTGTCCAGACACCGGCCTATTCCGGTAAGCCTCTGAATATCGTCGTGGTCCTGGATACCGAAGGGAACATCGTCAATACCCGTGTTATCGAGCATCACGAACCGATTCTGCTTGTTGGTATTCCCGAGATCAAGCTGCATCAGTTTACCGACCAGTACGTGGGTCTGAAGGCAGATCAGCGGGTGACTGTTGGTGGAACCTCCACGGAACGCAAGGTGGCCGTGGACGGCCTGTCCGGCGCTACCGTCACGGTGATGGTAGTGAATGAGGTCATCATGAAGTCGGCCCACCGCGTTGCGGCTGAACTGGGCCTGGTTGAGAGCCTGAGCAATGCCCGTCCGTCACCCGCCAACATTCAGACCGACACCTTCGAGGAGAAAAGCTGGCAGACGCTGCTGGGTGAAGGTTCTGTACGCCGGCTCAAGCTTACCAGGGGGCAGGTGGATGATGCTTTCAAGGGCACTGCTGCGGAAGGCATTGATACCACGCCGAAGAAACAGCGTGGCAAGCCTCTCATCGACCTGTACACCGCTTATCTGGATGTACCCAACATTGGTCGCAACCTGCTGGGCGAGAGCCAGTTCCAGTGGCTGACCGGTGAGCTGAAAGAGGGCGAGCATGCGATCGCGGTCATGGCCAGGGGTGACTACTCCTTCAAAGGATCGGGCTACGTTCGCGGCGGCATCTTCGACCGTATCCAGATTCGCCAGTTTGGTGACACCTTTAACTTCCGTGACCTGGATTTCTACCGGTTGAGTGACGTTTATGCCGAGGGCATGCCGGAGTTTTCCGAGATGGCGATTTTCATTATTCGCCAGCAGTACAATTTTGACCCTGGCACCGAATGGACTCTGGAACTCACGGTCAAGCGCCAGACCGGTCCTTTGGACAGTGAGTTTCAGGTTTTCCCGCTCACTTACCAGTTGCCGGACCAGTACTATACCCGACCCGCACCAGTCATGACCGAAGAGGAAATGCTGGCGGACCAGCCCATGTGGGTGCAGGTCTGGTACCAGCGTGAATTCCAGATCACGGTATTGGGCATTGGCATCGGCGTGCTGCTGTTTATCCTGTTTTTCCAGGACTGGCTGGTCAAGAAGCCGAAGATGATGCGCTGGATCCGTCATGCGTTTCTCACCTACACCCTGGTTTTCATTGGCTGGTATGCCATGGGGCAGCTGTCCATCGTTAACGTGCTGACGTTTGCCAACAGTCTCATCAGTGGCTTCAGTTGGCAGACCTTCCTGATCGACCCGGTGATTTTCATTCTATGGGCCGTGGTGGCAGGCATCATCCTTTTGTGGGGCCGTGCGGTGTACTGCGGCTGGCTGTGTCCGTTCGGGGCGCTGCAGGAATTGCTGAACGAGATTGCCCGCAAGCTCAAGGTGCCCCAGTACACCGTGCCATTCGCTTTGCACGAGCGGCTTTGGGCCATCAAATACATCGTTCTTCTGGTGCTGTTCGGGGTGTCCCTGGACTCCATGGCAACCGCCGAGCGACTGGCCGAGGTTGAGCCCTTCAAGACCGCTATCACCCTGAAATTTGATCGGAGCTGGCCATTTGTCACCTATGCCGCCCTGCTGCTGGTGGTCAACCTTTTCACCCGCAAGGTGTTCTGCCGCTACATGTGCCCACTGGGCGCAGCGCTGGCGTTGCCGACCAAGCTAAGGGTGTTCGACTGGCTCAAGCGGCGCAAGGAATGTGGCAATCCCTGCCGGTTGTGTGATCACGAGTGTGAGGTACAGGCCATCCACCCGGACGGGCACATCAATTACATGGAATGCCATTACTGCCTGGATTGCCAGATGACCTATTTCGATGACCACAAGTGCCCGCCGCTGATCGTGAAACGACGCGGCAAGCGCCGGGGTCATAACGCACCGGGCCATCCGGAGGAGATTCCGGTGGTTCAGGTGACTTGAGCAGTCTCATAAAAAGAAAGCATGAGAAGTAAAACCGCCATTACCAATAACGGAGTTGGATGTTATG
Organism: Marinobacter sp. NFXS11; assembly: GCF_040148675.1. NCBI lineage: Bacteria > Pseudomonadati > Pseudomonadota > Gammaproteobacteria > Pseudomonadales > Marinobacteraceae > Marinobacter > Marinobacter sp. NFXS11. The sequence goes on from NZ_JAGDDV010000001.1 coordinate 137,144, forward strand.
AAAAAGAAAGATGATCTGACCAAGTCTACCCCGGAACTTCCGGAAAGCGGCCAGAGCCGTCGCCGGTTCATGGGCGCAGCGGCACTGGCCGGCGTGGCTGGTGCAACGGGGCTTGGAGGTGCAGTGATGTCCCGGGAGTCGTTCGCTGCAGCCGCCGAAGAGGCCCGTAATAACTTTATTGTGCATCCCGGCGAGCTGGATGAGTACTACGGGTTCTGGAGTGGTGGTCATTCTGGTGAAGTACGAGTTCTGGGGGTGCCCTCCATGCGCGAACTCATGCGGATTCCGGTTTTCAACGTGGATTCGGCTACGGGCTGGGGTCTCACCAACGAAAGCAAGGATGTACTGGGGCACGATAACACCTTTCTGAACGGTGACTGCCACCACCCGCACATTTCCATGACCGACGGTCGTTACGATGGAAAGTACCTGTTCATCAATGACAAAGCCAACACCCGGGTGGCCCGTATCCGTCTGGATATCATGAAGTGTGACAAGATCACCACCATTCCCAATGTTCAGGCCATTCACGGCCTCCGGCTTCAGAAAGTTCCCAAGACCAAGTACGTGTTCTGCAACGCCGAGTATGTCATTCCCCATCCGAACGATGGCAGCGACACAACCCTTGAAAGCAGCTTCACCATGTTCAACGCGGTGGATGCGGAGACCATGGAGGTGGCCTTCCAGGTGATTGTTGACGGCAACCTCGACAACACCGACGCGGACTATACCGGCAAGTACGCCTGCTCCACCTGCTATAACTCGGAGAAGGCCCTGGATCTGGCCGGCACCATGCGCAACGATCGGGACTGGGCGGTAGTGTTCAACATCGAACGCATTGAGCAGGCGGTCAAGAACGGCAACTACAAGACCCTGGGTGATTCCAAGGTGCCTGTGGTAGACGGTCGTGCAGGCTCGGAACTGACCCGTTACATCCCGGTTCCCAAGAACCCGCATGGTCTCAATACCTCTCCGGACGGCAAGTACTTTATTGCCAACGGCAAGCTGTCACCGACGGCCACCATTATTGCGATCGACAAGCTGGATGATCTGTTCGATGGCAAGATTGAGCCGCGGGATACTGTGGTTGGCGAACCGGAACTGGGCCTTGGGCCCCTGCACACAACCTTCGACGGCCGGGGTAATGCTTACACCACGCTGTTTATCGACAGCCAGGTGGCCAAGTGGAACATTGCCGATGCCATCAAGCACTACAATGGCGAAAAGGTAAACTACATCCGCCAGAAGCTGGATGTTCACTATCAGCCGGGTCACAACCATGCCTCCCTGACCGAATCACGAGACGCCGATGGCAAGTGGCTGGTGGTGCTGTCGAAGTTCTCGAAAGACCGCTTCCTGCCGGTGGGGCCTCTGCATCCGGAGAACGACCAGTTGATCGATATTTCCGGCGAGGAGATGAAACTGGTTCACGATGGCCCGACCTTCGCCGAGCCCCATGACTGCATCCTGGTGCGTCGTGACCAGATCAAGACCAAGAAGATCTATGATCGTGACGACCCTTATTTTGCCTCGGCCCGCGAGCAGGCGAAGAAGGACGGCGTTACTCTGGAGGCCGACAATAAGGTTATCCGCGACGGCAACAAGGTTCGGGTCTATATGACGTCCGTGGCGCCAATGTACGGTATGACCGAGTTCAAGGTGAAGCAGGGTGATGAGGTGACGGTGTATGTGTCGAACCAGGACACCATTGAGGATGTCACTCATGGTTTCTGTATGGTCAACCATGGGGTGAGCATGGAGATCAGTCCTCAGCAGACGTCTTCGGTGACTTTTGTGGCGGATAAGCCGGGGGTTCACTGGTACTACTGCAACTGGTTCTGTCATGCGCTGCATATGGAAATGCGGGGTCGCATGATTGTAGAGAAAGCCTGATCCATTGAGGTTCCTGTCAGGGCTCCTGTATGGGTCCTGGCAGGCCTGCTGGTTGGGTGCGGCAAACCGATGGAACAGGGCTTTCCGAAACACGCCCGCAAGTACCCGCAAGCGGGTCCGGCCCGCAATCATAGATTGCGGTCGTGAGTCTGTCGCATGAAGCTTCGCTTCATAAGCGCTCGGCCTCACCCATGTAGGGCTCGGATCGGGCCATCCATGGCCCTCTACGGTTTCGGAGAGCCCTGTTCCATCGCTTTGCTCGAGGCAAGGTGTAGTTCTCCAAATTCCTTACTTTTGAGAAAAATTGATGTATCGAACCATGCGGTATGGAGTGGCTCTGACCGTCGCTCTGTTTTCGCTGACCGCGCAAGCGGACCTGCAAGAACGGCTTGATGCCCTGGAACCGGGCGCGAGCTTTGAGCTTCCTCCTGAGCAGATTTCGTCTCTGGCTATTCGGGTGCCCGGGGTGACTGTGTCTTGCCACCCAGAGACGGTGATTGACCCGGGCGGGCAGGGGAATGCGGTGGATATCGTCGCCGAGGAGGTGACATTTTCCGGTTGTGCTTTGCGCAACTGGGGCGGCAATCTGAATGAGCTGGATGCGGGGATTTTTGTGGCCCGGGAGGCCCGGGGCGCAGTGGTTGAGAACAACCATCTGCGGGGGCCGGCGTTTGGGGTCTGGCTGGATGCGACGCCGGATGTGACGGTGCGGAGTAATACGATTCGCGGTGATGACAGTCTGCGTCCGAATGACCGGGGTAACGGGATTCACCTGTTCAACACCACCGGGGCGCTGATTGAGGGCAATGATATCCGTCAGACCCGGGATGCGATTTACATCGAGACGGCGAATAACAACACGATCCGGGGCAATGAAATGGCGGATCTGCGTTATGGCATCCATTACATGTACTCGATGAACAATCTGCTGGAGAACAATGTCACCCGTAACACTCGAACCGGCTATGCGCTGATGCAGAGCAAGCGTCTGAAGGTAATCAATAACCGGTCTGTGAATGATGAGAACTACGGGATTCTGATGAATTTCATTACCCAGTCGGAGCTGCGGGGCAATGTGGTGACCGGGGTTTCCCAGGGCAGGACTGGCGGAGTGATGATTGAGGGAGCCGAAGGTAAGGCGGTGTTTATCTACAACTCCCTGTACAACACGTTCGAGGGCAATCTGTTTGCGGATAGCAATATCGGTATTCACCTGACGGCCGGTTCTGAAGACAACGAGGTGTTCGGTAACGCCTTCGTGAACAACCAGAGGCAGGTGAAGTATGTGGCCACGCGGACCCAGGAGTGGTCCAGGGATGGCAAGGGTAATTACTGGAGCGATTATCTGGGCTGGGATCGCAATCAGAATGGGGTTGGCGACGTGCCCTATGAGCCCAACGACAATATTGATCGGCTGCTGTGGAAGTATCCGGAGGCGAAGATTCTGATGTTCAGCCCGGCAGTGGATACCCTGCGCTGGGTGCAGGATGCGTTTCCGGTGGTGAAAGACGCAGGAGTTGCCGATTCCTATCCCCTGATGCGAATTCCCGCCGACCTGAAAACGGAGATCCGATGAGCTGTTTTCGTCTTGAAAATGTGAGTTACCGGTACGACAAGAGCCCGGTGCTGCAGGGCATTGATCTGAGTCTGGAGCCCGGTGAGATTCTGGGTCTGTTCGGCCACAACGGCGCCGGAAAGACCACATCGATCAAGCTTATCCTCGGCCTGATGCAGCCGACCCAGGGCGCGGTATCCGTGCTTGGTGGCCATGCCGGAGATCCTCAGGTTACCCAGCACATCGGTTACCTGCCGGAGAATGTGATGTTTTACCCGCAGCTGACCGGTCGGGAGATTCTGAGCCATTTCGCGCGGCTCAAGGGCGCTTCGTTAAGGCAGGTACCGGAGCTGCTGGAGCAGGTGGGTTTGAGCGATGCCATAGATGCCCGCACCAAAACCTATTCCAAAGGCATGCGGCAGCGTCTCGGGCTGGCCCAGGCGCTCTTGGGCAAGCCGAAGCTTCTCATGCTTGATGAACCGACCGTGGGGCTGGATCCGGTGGCCACGGCCGACCTTTACCGGCTGCTCCGGGATTTGCGCGATGGGGGCGCGGGGATTGTTTTGTGTTCCCACGTTCTGCCGGGTGTCGAGCCCTACATTGACCGGGCGGCGATTCTGACTGAGGGCGCACTGAAAGCGGCCGGTGATCTGGCCGCGCTCCGCAGGCAGGCGAACATGCCGGTAACACTGTCGCTGGATCCGGCCAACAGTGTTCGTGCACTTGAGAAGGTTGTCGATCGCTCGGCAAGTCGCAATGGTCTGATGGTGAAAGCCGACAATGGCCGGCTGAGGGTGGATGTACAACCGAGGGAGAAGATGGCTCTGCTGCAAACACTGTTCGAATCGGGTGAACTGGCTGATGTGAGTATTCACCAACCCAGCCTGGAGGATGTCTACGTGCACTTTATCGGTGCCGGTGGTCTGGCCCACAGGGGAGGCAGTCAATGAACAGCATCTGGACAATTGCCCGGAAGGAACTGAGTGACAGCCTGCGCAATCGCTGGCTGATGGCGATCTCTCTGGTTTTCGCCAGCCTGGCCCTCGGCATTGCCTGGTTTGGCGCCGCGGCCTCCGGTCAGGTTGGCTACGCTTCGACGCCAGCCACCATCGCCAGTCTCGCGAGCCTTGGAATTTTCCTGATTCCTTTGATCGCACTGCTCCTGGCATACGATGCCATCGTCGGCGAAGAAGAGGGTGGGACGCTTCTGCTGCTGCTGACGTACCCGCTGAGTCGAAGCCAACTGCTGCTCGGCAAGTTCCTTGGCCACGGCCTGACCCTCGCTCTTGCCACTGTGATCGGTTTCGGTGTCGCTGGCGTTGCCATTGCCGTGCTGGTGGAAGACGTTGCTATTGCCAGCCTCGCGGCAGCCATGCTGAGGTTTATTGGCTCCACCGTGCTGCTGGGATGGGGTTTTATTGCCCTTGCCTACGTGATCAGTGTTCGGGTCAGCGAAAAGCCCATCGCCGCCGGCCTGGCTCTGGCGATCTGGTTTTTCTTTGTGCTGATCTTCGACCTGATGCTGTTGGGGACCCTTGTGGCCAGCGAAGGCCAGTTCAGCGCGGAACTGCTGCCCTGGCTGTTGATGCTCAATCCCACCGACATCTACCGCCTGCTCAATATTGTTGCCTTCGGCGACAGCGCACAGCTCAGTGGCGTTCTCAGCCTGGGAGCCGACCTCCCCATTGGGGCCACCGGGCTGTGGATAGGTCTGGTGTTCTGGTTTGTCATCCCGCTGGCAGGCGCCCTGTTACTTTTCCGAAACCGCCGTATCTGAACGGAGCTGTCCCGATGAACACAAGAAAACTCAACTGGCTCCTTGCCGCCTTCGCAGTTGTTACGCTCACCGCCTGTTCAGGTGCCGAGGAGCAGTCCACCGGCAAGCCTGCCGCGGTCCATTTCGAAAGCGGCGACGAATGCCACGTCTGCGGCATGGTTATCGAGGGTTTTCCCGGCCCCAAAGGCCAGGCTTTCACTGAAAAAGACCACCAGGTTAGAAAGTTTTGCTCCACTCGAGACATGTTCGCGTGGTTCTTGCAGCCAGAGAATGCAAACCGTGATCACACCCTTTACGTGCACGATATGGGACAGACAGATTGGCAAAGCCCCACGGACGCTACCCTGATTGATGCCCGTGACGCTTTCTATGTGGTTGGTTCCAGTCGTACGGGCGCCATGGGGCCAACGCTTGCTTCATTTTCAGCAAAGGCCGAGGCCGAGAAATTCGCAGGACAATACGGCGGTAAGGTGTTGGCTTTTCAAGAAATCACCATGGACCACCTTAATAGCGGCATGGCAATGCATAGTATGGATGGAATGGACCGCCAGAAATGAAAAAGGGGTCAGATGAAAGTCTTCATCTGACCCCTTCGTTGTACTTGCCGCTTAGCCGCCGGTCATGTTCATGAAGCGGAGAATCTGCACATCACCATTCGCTGAAAAGTGATGCCGCTCCGGCTTCAGATCCATGGCGTTGATGATGGTCTCACGCAGTTTGTCATCGGTCACCGGGTTTCCACGCAGCACGCGGCGCAAATCCACCGAGTGCTCATTGCCGAGGCACAGAAGCAGCCGCCCCTCAACGGTTACCCTGACCCGGTTGCAGGTAGAGCAGAAGTTGTGGGAGTGGGGAGAAATGAAACCCACCCGCGTTTCGCTATCTTCCATCCGGTAGTAGCGGGCTGGACCGCCGGAATCCTCGGTTGCCGGAACCAGCTCGTGGTGCTTGCGGATAATGTCCCGAACCTCTTCGCTGGTGCACAACGCCAGGCCGCGATCGTGCTCGGAAATCTCGCCCAGGGGCATCTCTTCAATAAAGGTGATGTCCACCTGCTTTTTCCGGGCGAACTCGACCAGCTCGGGGACCTCTTCATCATTGCGGCCTTTCATGACCACGGTATTGATCTTGATGCCCCGGAAGCCGGCCTCCCGGGCAGCATCAATACCGTCCAGAACCTGCGAGAGTTTGCCGGTGCGGGTGATGTTGCGGAATTTCTCGGGGTCCAGAGAATCCAGGCTGATGTTCAGGCGGTGCATCCCCGCCTTGCGCAGCGGCTCTGCCATGGTGGCGAGCTGGCTGCCATTGGTGGTCATGGCGAAGTCGCGCAAGCCGTAGGTACCGATTTCCTTGACCAGCTCCAGAATGTCCTTTCGTACCATCGGTTCGCCGCCGGTCAGACGGATTTTTTCGGTACCGAGGTCGACAAAGCTACGGGCAACGCGAGCGATTTCTTCGAGGGTGAGAACCTGCTGACGGGGCAGGAAGGTCATATCCTCGGCCATACAGTACACGCAGCGGAAGTCGCAACGGTCAGTGACGGACAGACGCACGTAGTTGACAGTGCGACCAAAACGGTCTGTCAGCTTGTTCTGGGGCATCGGAAGGGTCCTGTTGCCGATTGTTTTTTAACCTGAGTATAGCCCAAGTATTGCAGATTGGATCACCAATTCCGATACCCCTCGGGAGGTAAGCCCATTACCCTTGGGCAGTCAGGCCGTCTATCCGGGCAAACAGCACCGAGTTTTCCAGAGCAATGTGCTCCTTCAGGTCTTCACGAAAAACAGCAATCTTTTCATAGAGCCTGCGCCAGGTGTTGCAGGCACCCTCGGGGAGGCTCAGATTATTGGTGAGCGTATCCAGGCGGATCAGGGCCGAATCGTGGCTTTCATGCTCTGCGCGCATGACGGAGATTGGACCCAACGCCATGCCGGATATGCCGCGGGAGATCATCGGGAACAGAATCTGCTCTTCCTTCGCCATATGGGTCTCCAGTTCCTCGGCCATCTGCGCAAGGTGAGCCGAGAGGCCTGCAGGGCAGTCGGTATGGCCGCCGTGGACCCTTTCCACCCGCTCGGAAAGCCGAACCAGTTCCGGTAGCTGGTCCCGGTGAGTGTCGTGATAGCGGGTAAGGATATGTTCGATCAACTCTTCATTGGATGCCTTGGTTACAGGTTCAGTCATTGTCATGACAGTACTCCTTGGTTGAGGTTCAGAAAGAGGGGCCATCCCTGGCCCGCACTCTCTATCAGGCGCTCAGCTCGCTGGCTGTTCCGCTCTCATCAGTTTCGAGGGCAACCGGCTCCAGGTCCGGGAAGAAGACCCCTTTCACCACTTGCCAGGTGACGGCGAGGGCACCGACGATGAAGACCACGTCGCCAATGGTTCTGACCCAGCGCAGGGTCTGCAGGATATCGCTCTGCATGAAGGCCTCACTGCGTGCGTACCACAGGCCCTCGCTGGCGCTGGCAATGAACTGGATGAAGCCGACCGGCAACAGACTGGTAAACAGCATCATTACCAGGCCAATGTTCAGCCACCAGAAGCCGACTTTCATTAGACGCTCGTCAAAGACAATGCGCGGGCGAATGTAGCGCAGGATCATCAGCGCGAAGCCCAGGGCCAGGAATCCGTAAACACCGAACAGGGCAGCATGGGCGTGTGTCGGCGTGGTGTTCAGGCCCTGGATGTAGTACAGAGCGATCGGTGGGTTGATCATGAACCCGAGTACGCCGGCACCCAGCATGTTCCAGAAGGCAACCGCCACAAAGAACGTCAGTGGCCAGCGGATGTTTTCCATCCACGGTGCACGGGACTTCAGGCGCCAGTTCTCCCAGGCTTCGTAACCGAGTACCACCAGCGGAACCACTTCCAGCGCACTGAAGGTGGCGCCTACCGCCATCACAGGCGTGGTGGTGCCGGCGAAGTAAAGGTGGTGGAAGGTGCCGGGCACGCCGCCCAGCATGAACAGGCTGGCGGATGCCAGGCTGGCCGATGTTGCCACGGTGCGGGACACCAGACCCATGCTGCAGAAGATGAAAGCCAGGGCAGCGGTAGCGAACACCTCAAAGAAGCCTTCGACCCAAAGGTGAACGATCCACCAGCGCCAGTATTCCATGATCGAGATGTGAGTGCGCTCACCGTAGAAGAAACCAGCGCCGTAGAACAGGCCAATGGCAACGACCGAGGCAGTCAGCAGGGCCAGCAGATTCTTGTCGCCAGGCTGGCGCAGGGCGGGAACGATGCCGCGGAGCATCAGCAACAGCCAGAACACGATGCCAAGGAACTTTCCGATCTGCCAGAGGCGGCCAAGATCGACATACTCGTAACCCTGGTGGCCCAGCATGAAGCTGAGGTTGGCCGGCATGATCTGGTTGATAGCAAGGAAGTTGCCAATAAAGGAGCCGACAACCACCGCGACCAGAGCCCAGAACAGGATATCTACACCGAGCTTCTGGAACTTCGGGTCCTTTCCGCCATTGATGATGGGGGCTAGGAACAGGCCGGCGGCGAGAAAACCGGTCGCAATCCAGAACATGGCGGACTGAATATGCCAGGTACGCATCAGGGAATAGGGGAGCCACTCGGAAGTATTGATTCCGTAGAAGCTTTGTCCTTCAACCGTATAGTGCGCAGTAAAGCCGCCCACCATGACCTGGAACGTGAACAGACCTACAACCAGCAGAAGATATTTGCCCAATGCTTTCTGGGACGGCGTGAGCCCGACTGCAGCCAGCGGATCCTTGAGCGGCGCTTCGGGTTCTTCATCCTCTTTGCGCAGGAAGGCCCAGGCCCAGATCAGGCCGCCAACGCCTGCAATTAAAAGCACCACGCTGATGAGCGACCAGACTATATTCTCTCCGCTCGGCCTGTTGTCGATCAGGGGCTCGTGCGGCCAGTTATTGGTGTAGGTAACGTTGCTGTCCGGCCGCTCGGTGGCGGCGGCCCAGGCCGTCCAGAAGAAAAACTCGGTCAGCCTTTCCCGCCGTTCCGGGTCCGGCAGGGTGTTTTCCTTCATGGCATAGTTTTCCCGCGTGGACTGCAGCAGAGGGTCAGCACCGAACAGGTTGTGATAGTAGTCGGCGGTCTGCTTTATCGCTTCTGCGCGCCGCTCCGAGACTTCTGCGGTGCCACGACTACTGTCGTAGGTGTTGGCGCGATACTCGGTTTTCAGTTCGTATTGCAAGGCGTTCTGTTGTTGCGCGCTGAGGCTGTGCCAGCCCTGTCCGTATTCTTCCCGGGCGCCTATTTCCAACCAGTTTTCCAGCTCCCTGTGCAACCAGTCGGCGGTCCAGTCCGGCGCCTGGTAGGCGCCGTGACCCCATATCGAGCCCAGTTGCATGCCGCCAACGGACTGCCAGGCCGTCTGCCCGTCAAGAATGCTTTTCTCCGTCATCAGGGTGTCGCCGTTTGCTGACACAACCCTGTCTGGAATTGGCGGTGCCGCGCGATAGACCTCGGCTCCGAAATAGCCCAGCAATGTGAATGTTGCTGCCAAGATCCCGATCAGCAAAAACCATAGGCGGCGGTATTTAGCCATGGTGCGCTCCCCCTGTTTTGCTCCGGTTGACGTGTTCTGATTTCATAGTCATTTCTCCTTAAACATTCATACAAAATATGTCTTTAATGGCGAAATATTGAATTGATGTATTTCAGGTGTCAACTTTTTCTAGGGGTATCCCCGAATGCGTAGGTGATTTAGAGGCGTTCGTGCAGAACAGCGCAATCTTTATGGTTGATTTCTTACGAGGGTGCGGCTATCTTAAAAAAGTAAATAAAAGATATGTTAAGGGGTGTGATTATGGATGACTTCGAAAAATGGCTGTTCGCGGCGAACAGCGCTCTGGGACTATCGGTGCTGGGTTTACTGATCACAATTGCGTGTGCCTACCCTCTGGCAGGTGCACTTGCGATGCCCGTTCAGATTGCGGCGCACATCGGGACGCTGATTTTCGCGGTCGGCATCAAGGTGGCCTATGTGGCACGACTCGTATTTCTTAGCCGTTTGGGCAGACCTGTTCATTGAATCCCGGTAGAATAGATGTAGTTATGAACCTTGGTGAGAACCCCGTGATGGGCGACCGTTTTGGGAAAACCGGATTTCGCATTCTTGCGTATATATCAATCGGTCTGGCATTTGCCGGGGTGATTTTGCCGCTTATGCCCACGACGATCTTTGTCCTGTTGGCCGCTTTTTTTGCCAGCAAGGGATCGCCAGCCTTTGCGCAGTGGCTTGAAGATCATCCGAGGTTCGGGCCGGCCATTGATCAGTGGCGCACACGCAGGGCGGTGCCGGCAAGGGCAAAGGTGTTGGCGTGCAGCATGATGACGCTTAGTTGGGGCATGCTGTTTGCGTTGGGCGCTTCCGGTTTGGTGCTGTTGATTTCTGGCGTATTTTTATGCGGCACCGCATGTTACTTGGTGACCCGCCCTTCTTACTGAACGATTGTCATAACGACTGGAGCTTTGAATGCACATCACCCGTTACACGGATTATTCACTTCGAGTACTGATTTATCTGGCGGTACAGGGTGATCGTCTGGCGACCATACAGGAAATCGCTGACAGTTATGATATCTCCAAAAACCACCTTATGAAGGTGGTGCACCAGTTGAACAAAAAAGGCTACATCGAGACTATCCGTGGCAAAAAGGGTGGCATGCGTCTGCACCGGTCCCCTTCGGATATCAGCATCGGCATTCTGGTGCGGGAAACCGAACAGGATCTGAGCATCGTTGAGTGCTTCTCCTCCAAGAATGCGTGCAAGATAACACCGGTCTGCGGTCTTAAATCCATGTTTGGGGAAGCACTGAAAGCTTTTCTGGAGGTGCTCGACAAGTACACGCTTGCCGACGTCATTCAGGAACAGCACAGACCCCAGCTTTTGAGATTGCTTCAGATAGCCTGAACCGGCCAGGTCCTCTTTCGCTTGCCTGGCCGGTTCGACCCGGTCAGGCCGCTCTGGCAAGCCCAGCCATTTTTCCGGGCAGGGAGTGCCTCAGTATCCTTTTGATGACTGTTCCGTACTGACTGGCAAAACTGCCGGTGTTGTAGTGTATGCCGTGCTTTTGACACACCGCCTGCACCTTTCCGGAAATTTCCGGATATCGGTGGGCAGGCAGGTCGGGAAACACGTGATGCTCTACCTGGTAACTGAGGTGACCACTCAGGATGTGAAGCCAACGGCCACCGGTGAAGTTTGAAGACCCGGTGAGTTGGCGCAGATACCAGTGGCCTTTGCTTTCGCCCTCGCACTCCTCCTCGGTAAAAGTTTCCGCATCCTGTGTGAAATGGCCGCAGAAAATCACGGTGGATGACCAAAGGTTGCGGATCAGGTTGCTGCCAGCATTTCCCGCCAGAACAATGGGCGCCACCGGTAAGGTGAGCAGCGGAAAGAACACGTAATCCTTGAAGGCCTGGCGGCCACCCTTGCGGGCGAACTCCTTCAGAAACGGCAGTTTTTCCCGCCAGCTGATTTCCCGGCTCCGCAGCTTCTCGGTTTCAAGTTCGTGCAGGCCCACGCCCCACTGGAAGAACACGCTCAGCAGGATGTAATTGATGAACTGCAGCGTGTGCCAGGGTTTCCAGGGTTCGTCATCGGTCAGTCTTAAGACTGCGTAGCCGTAGTCACGGTCCTTGCCGATGATGTTGGTGTAGGTGTGATGTTCATAGTTATGGGTGCGGCGCCAGGAGTCTCCTGTGCAGACCGTATCCCACTCGTAGGTCTGGGAGTGCAGGCTCGGGTCGTTCATCCAGTCATACTGGCCGTGCATCACATTGTGCCCAATCTCCATATTTTCCAGGATCTTGGCAATGCCCAGGGTTGCCGTGGCAGCAACGAACACCGGCGGCAGGAACCCGAACGGCATCATGATCCGGCCACCGGCTTCGAGACTCCGGTGTAGCCGGACCATCCTCCGGATGTAACGTGCGTCCCGCTCTCCGAGGTCCGCCAGAACCTCATCCCGGATCGCGTTCAGATCTGTTTCAAGTTCTGCAAGTTGCGCTTCGGTCATTTTTTTCATGGTCATACTCCCTGCGGTGCACTGAGGCTCCGCGATAAAATCGGGTGTTGGTTCTTAAAGGTCGATTGAGACCGGGCCCCGGGGTACGGAGATACAAAGCTGGACAGTCTCCTCGCCGGGGCCGGAAGCGTGGCCGGTCAGGCGGTTGATGACGGTACCCGTGGTTTTCCGGCAACTGCACTGGTGACAGATGCCCATGCGGCATCCGTGGCGAGGGGTCAGTCCGGCGGCCTCGGCGATTTCCAGCAGGGTGGCATCGCCCTCGGAACCGACCATCATCCGGCTGCCCTCAAACTGAACCTCACCACCGAGCGTTTCGTTCCCCAGGTTGGCACTTGGCACTGAGAAGAACGTGCTGTGGATATCCGCGTCAGCCAAGCCTCGCTCGAAGAGGAGGCCCTGGGCCAGATCCATCAGGCCTTTGGGGCCGCAGAGATAGACCTGCCGAGCCTTGATACCCTGCACTGCATCCAGATCCTGGCCACGCAGGTAGCGAGGTTCCTTGGACTCGTTGGTGGCGATGATATTAAGCGTGAGGGCGCTGTAGCGTGCCTTCAGGGCCAACAGCTTCTCCCGGGCGATAACGTCATCACGGGTTCTGACGAAATACAGCAGTGTCACCGGTGCCCGGTAATCCTGGGCCGCCATGGTCTCAAGCTGGCTCAACACTGGTGTGATGCCGCTGCCACCGGCAATGAACAGCGCCGGCCGGGCCGGTTCTGATATCAGAAAATCACCAAAGGCCTCGCCCAGACCGATTACCGCACCCGTGCGCAGGTCATCGTGGAGCCAGTTGGTCACCAGGCCACCGGGAAGGCGTTTGATGGTCAGCGTGACCAGTCCCTGTTCCTGCCAGAGCAGGGGTGAGCTCGAGAGGCTGAACGTACGGTTGCGTCGGATTCCGTCAACTTCAATACAGATGTTCACATGCTGGCCCGCGCGAAAGCCCGACCAGCGTCTGGCCGGCTTCAGAACCAGTGTCTTGGTATCCCGGGTTTCAGAAAGGATCTGCTCCACTCTGGCCGGTGTGTACTCTTGTACCCACATGGGGTTGATGCGTTCCAGCAGTGGGTCAAAAAACGCTTCCGGGTCATCCCGGTTGAATAGCTGCCTTCCGAGCCAGTGAAGGGCTTTTTGCGGGGTCTGTTTCGCTAACATGATCATTGCCTCCCTGAGGCTTTCTTCAATCCATGTGTACAAGTGTTCACTAATGTGTACGAATGTACACACGACTATGGAAACTAACAACGGCTGAACTCGTAATGGCTCAAAATGACAAGCATTCTGTACTTTTATTTTTTGGGATGTGTACACTTGTGAACCATTGGCTAACGGCAGGCGGCATGGATACAGGATGGCGGAAAAACAGCGAAGAAAGCCCGGTGAAACCCGCGAGAAACTGATGACCGCGGCGTTAACCCTGGTCGGCAAGGGCCGGCATTTCGCCAGCCTTGGTATCCGGGAAGTGACACGTCAGGCAGGCGTGGTGCCCACCTCGTTTTATCGGCATTTCCGCAATATGGACGATCTTGGGCTGCAGCTTGTGGATGAACTGGGGCTGGTGCTGCGCAGGATGATGCGAGAAGCCCGGGCGAATGTGTTGCAGGCAGACAAACTGATTGAGGAGTCGGTGGCCATTTTTATCAGCCACGCGCAGGCCAACCGGAGTTTTTTTCTGTTCATGGCCCAGGGACTGGCCGGTGAGAGCAGGGCAGTGCAGGAGGGTATCCGGAGCGAGATGCGTTTTTTTGCCAGTGAGCTAGCCAACGATCTGCGAAGGCTGAGATTGGTAGACCATCTGACCGACCAGGATCTGGACATGACCAGTGATCTGGTGGTGCGAAGTGTCGCCTTTAGCCTGACCGATCTGCTCGGCGTATCCGCCGATGATGACTATCAGATTGAGCAGATCAGGAAGCGGACCACCCGCTTCCTGCAATTGATTTTCGTGGGCGCCGCCCACTGGAAAAGCGCTGGCTGATTGTCCTTTGTATCAGTCCGCTTTACTCTTTTTCGTCGACGGTTTGCGCGGCACACTGGGCTTGGCCGCAGCTTTCGGTTTGGCCTTTGGCGGAAGAATCAGGCTTTCCAGTTCGTCCAGTGCTTCACCCGTGTAAACCGCAAGCCTCTGCATGCTTGGCAGGGTATCCCTGCAGCCCGTGTAACCGAAGTTCAGTGATCCGTCATAGCTCAGGCAGGTGATGTTCAAAGCGCCACCGTGAGTAATCAGCGATACAGGGTACATGGCTTCCAGTTTCGCGCCCTCGTAGTAAAGCGTTCTCTGGGGCCCCGGTACATTGGAAATGGTGACGTTAAATACCGGACGCATCCGACCGCCAAGGCCGGACATCAATTGCAGGATGTAGGGCGACATCAGGAGCATGGTGTACTGGGTGAGCGCGCTCTTGGGTAGCTTCTGCAAATGCTCTTTGGCCCTTCGCGTTGATGCCTTGATGTTTTGCAGGCGGGTCAGTGGATCGGCTTCGTCGGTCGCAAGCGAGGAGATCATGAAACTGATCTGGGTGCCTGTCCCTTCGTCATCAGACGGCCGGATGTTGACCGGTATGCCAGCGGTGAGGGGAACGTCCGGCAATTCATCCTGTTCCAGCAGAAAACGCCTGAGGGCAGTCCCGCACAGGTACAGAACGATATCGTTAAGGGAAGCGCCGGAAACGTGGGCAAGCTCCTTGATCCTGTCGAGCTGATAATGCTGGGTGGCAAACCGGCGCTGGCCGGTGACCCGGTGATTGATCTTGGACACGGGCCCCGTAAACGGTGCCGTGAGGCCATCCTCGGGGTGACGGACCGAATGCACCAGCCTGTTGCCTGCTTGTAACAAACGTGGCGCCATATCCGCCTGCAGTTTCAGTGCCTCCATGGCCTGTGAGACCGCGCCGGGCACGCTGGCCTCGGAATCGGATTTGCTGCCGCGCCGGCGCTCCGGCCGAACCGACCAGGGTGGCGGCATGTCCCGTTTGTCGGGATCGGTTGTCAGTACCCGTTGCATCAGGCGTACACCACTGATGCCATCAATCATGGAATGATGCATCTTGGTATAGAGTGCAAAACGGTTGTTCTCGAGACCCTCGATAACGTGGCATTCCCAGAGTGGGCGGGCAAAATCCAGGGGGTTGGAGTGCAGGCGCGATATCAGTATGCCCAGTTCCCGTTCACCGCCGGGGCGCGGCAGTGCCGAGTGACGCACGTGGTAATCCAGATCGATTTTCTTGTCGACTTTCCAGCCTGGCGCCAGTACCCGACCCAACAGCCCGGACCAGGCAAGCTTTAAACCCCAGGGGGGCGCGACATCGCCGGTTTCCTTCATGCGGGTCACCATGTCCCGGAGGAAGGTTTCAGGGGCGCCCTCCGGTAGCGAAAAGATCTGCAGGTTGCCCACATGCATGGGGGTGTCTTCAGATTCTACGGCCAGCCAAGAGGCATCCAGAGTTCCCAGGCGTTTCATTCCTTGTGCGTCTCCACCAGTGTCCAGGTATTTTAGTTATCTGATGCAAGTATACTTGCAACTGCTTCGTGACACGATGTTTCAGGTCATAAAGTTCCCCGGTTCTGCAGTGCCTTATCGCCTTTAACCTTTGCCGTTTTAGTCTCCCGAAAGAGGCGAGTGTGTGCTACTTTTCATCGGTTGGTTGCAGTAAAAACAAAAACATCCGGAGGCGTTGTGGAATCCAGCCCGCTTATCTCGGCAGGACTGCCGATTGCTCTGTTCATCATTATGATCGGTATCGGCATGACCCTGACGATACGAGATTTTCGCCAGGTGGCGGTGTATCCGAAAGGGATGATCGTCGGCACCATTGCCCAGATTCTTGTCATGCCGCTCATCGCCTTCATGCTGGCCACGTTGCTGGCGGTTCCGCCGGCCATAGCGGTCGGACTGGTGATCATCGCCGCCTGCCCTGGAGGCACCACCTCGAATCTGTTTGTGCTGCTCTCGCGGGGTAACATTGCCCTCTCCATAGTACTGACTGTCAGCGCCAGCCTGATCACCATTCTTACCCTGCCGCTGTTTACCAATATTGCCCTTCAGCACTACATGGGTACCGAGGAAAACATCGTGTTGCCGGTCTGGAAAACCGTGGGGATGCTGATTGGCATCGTGCTCTTCCCGGTAGCGATCGGGATGGTGGTTCGTACCCGCAAGCCGGAAGTTGCCCGTAAGGCAGAGGGCATTGTGAGCATCTTCGGCGGTGTTGTGCTAGCGGTGCTGATTGTGGCCCTGGTTTATGGGGTTCGTGACCAGATCTGGGAGCTTCTGAAACAGGCGGGGCCGGCAACCATCCTGTTGAATCTGGCCGGTATTGGTCTCGGTCTGGCAGCCGGCCGAATGGCGGGTCTGACCCAGCGGGAATCGCTGGCAGTGGCGGTGGAGCTGGGTGTAAAAAACGGCACCATTGCCCTCATGGTCACCCTGACTCTGCTGGAGTCCAGCGCCATGTCGATCCCGGCTGCGGTATACGGGGTGCTGATGTTCCCGATCGGCTTTGTTCTCGCCATGTACGGCCGAAGCATCATTCCCATTTCGACGGTACAGAGTAAAAACTGACTGGAGTCCTGCGTTATGCAGTTCCTGAACGGCATTACCCTTTTGCTTGTCTATCAGTTGGTAGGGGAGATTACGGTTCGATTGCTCGGTGTTCCCATCCCCGGGCCCGTACTTGGCATGGTGATGCTGTTCGTAACTTTGATGATACGGGGCAAGGCGCCGGAGTCTGTCGATCAGGCGTCCACGGCCTTGCTCAGTCATCTCTCGCTTCTGTTTGTTCCCGCTGGGGTGGGCATGATGGCGCATTTTGGCCGCATCGCCGACGAGTGGGTTCCGATAACCCTGGCGCTGCTCTTGAGCACGGTAATTACTATGGTCGCCACCGCCCTGATTATGCAGGTGACCACCCGCTGGTTTGCCAAGCCGCTTGCTGAAAAGGAGGGCGGCGATGAATGAGCCGGGCCTGCAAGACATCTGGGTATATCTCTCCGCATCACCGCTATTGGGGCTCACGATCACCCTGGTGGCCTATGGCCTGGCCTACCGGCTGTATCTGAAAACCAACTCCAACCCTCTGGCCAATCCGGTGGTCACGTCCGTCGCCATGCTCATTATCCTGCTGCTGGCGACAGGCACTTCCTACAGCGATTATTTTGAAGGTGGCCAATTTGTTCACTTTCTGCTCGGTCCGGCCACGGTGGCGTTGGCCGTTCCCCTGTACCAGCAGTTCTCCAGGCTTCGCCAGCTCTGGTTACCGGTGACGATTTCGCTTTTCTGCGGCGTTGTCATCGCTGCAGGCAGCTCTATCGGCCTGGCCCGGCTTCTGGGTGGGTCCACGGAGATCCAGATGTCCCTGGCCCCGAAATCGGCAACGGCGCCGGTGGCTATGGGGATTTCCGAAAAAATTGGCGGCCTTCCGTCGCTGACTGCCGTGTTGGTTGTTATCACGGGCATCACGGGCGCCGTTCTGGGCACCAAGCTCTTTGAGTGGATCCGGGTTCGTGATGACACCGCCAAAGGCATCGCCATGGGTGTTGCGGCACACGGTATCGGGACCGCCCGGGCGTTTCAGGTAAGTTCGCAGATGGGTGCATTTTCCGGACTTGCGATGGCGCTTTCCGCCTTCGCTACCGCCTTGCTCGTGCCCTGGCTGGTTGATCTGCTTGAAGCCTGGATCCCCGCCTGAGCCTGCTAACCCCGAGGAGACCCTTTGAACAGCAATAACTTGCTTGCAGCTATGGCGATGGCGCCTATCTGGTTGTCCGCGCCTTCGGCAGTGCTGGCTCAGTCATCAGGGGGCTCGGACGAGGAGCTGGTACTTGAGGTGACCTCTCCGAGGCTGGTGCGGGATCTTTATGAAACGCCCGCTGCGGTCTCGGTGGTCAATGCTCCGGACATCCGTGAGGGCCAGCAGCGTCTGCAACTGGATGAATCCCTCAATACCGTCCCGGGTCTGTTCTTTCAGAACCGCTACAACTTCGCCCAGAATCTAAGATTGTCTACTCGCGGGTTCGGCGCCAGAGCGCCCTTCGGTATTCGGGGTATCCGGATTCAGGTGGATGGCATCCCCTACACGCTGCCCGATGGCCAGTCCCAGATTGATGCCATTGATCTGGATTCCGCCCAGCGAATCGAGGTCATTCGGGGGCCTGCCTCGGTTCAGTATGGGAATGCCGCGGGCGGTGTGATCGATATTTCCACTGCGCTGGGTAATGAGCTACCCCAGGGCGGCCGGCTGCGGCTCGATGGCGGCAGTGACGATTATCGCAAGGCCGCGATACAGGGAAATGGCGTTGATGGGGATACCAGCGGTATAGCAACGCTTTCCTGGCTGACGTTTGATGGCCACCGGGAACAGAGCAAGGCAGAGAAAGCACTGTTTAACGCCCGTGTGGCACGGGATCTGGATTCTGAACGGCGGGTAACCGCTACATTCAACGCGTTACACAACCCGAAATCCGAAGATCCGGGCGGGCTTACCCTGGCTCAGGCCGAAGAAGATCCGGAGCAGGCCACCGCATTGGCCAAGAGGCTGGACAGTAGCCAGACCGTGAACCAGCAGACCCTGGGTGTAAGACTTGAAGATTCGGGCGTCCTTCCCGGCCAACTCACCCTCGACACCTTCTACACTCACCGGGATTTCGCGCAGCAGTTGCCGTTTCCCGGAAGCAGCCGCATAGCCTACGACCGGCACTTTTACGGCATCAGTTCCCAGTACCAGCAGGAATCGACTCTGGCCGGATTGCCCCTGGTGTGGGTTACCGGCCTGGATGTTCACCATCAGTCCGACGACCGGCGCCGCTATTCGGTGTCTATCGATGGCGATATCACCGGCCAGACCCAGGCGGAAAACCAGAGTGCCACCAATGTGGCGGTGTTTGGCCAGGGCGACCTGGCGCTGAGCGACGCACTCAACGTCTCCCTTGGCGTGCGGTTCGACCGGTTGCGTCTGGCCATTGACGACGACTGGCTGCAAGACGGTAACGATGATTCGGGCAACCGGACTTTCCGGGAATACAGTGGCGTTGCCGGTATCAGCTACAAACTGGCACCGGCGCACCAGGTATACGCCACCCTCGGTACGGCGTTCGAGTCACCCACCTTTACTGAGTTTGCCAATCCGAATGGCGGCGGCTTCAATCCCGA
Organism: Marinobacter sp. NFXS11; assembly: GCF_040148675.1. Lineage (NCBI taxonomy): Bacteria > Pseudomonadati > Pseudomonadota > Gammaproteobacteria > Pseudomonadales > Marinobacteraceae > Marinobacter > Marinobacter sp. NFXS11. Next base: position 156,544 of record NZ_JAGDDV010000001.1, read on the forward strand.
GCTGGAGCCGCAGCAGGCATTGAATCGCGAGCTGGGTATGCGCGGCATGCTTGGCCGTGGCCTCAGCTATGACATGGCCCTGTTCTCCATCCGGGTGGAGGACGAGATCCTGCCCTTTAACGTGGGCGATCAGACCTTGTACGAAAACGCGGGCGAAACCCGTCGCAATGGCTTTGAACTGGGTCTGGCCTGGGACCTTTCCTACGCCTGGCGGGTAACCAGCGCGCTGACCCTGGCGGATTACGAGCTAAGGGACTTTGTGGATGAGCAGGGCAACGACGCCAGCGGCAACGCCATTCCAGGTCTGCCGGAGCGGCTCTGGGTGAGCGAGCTGGAGTGGCGGGGTGCAGCCGGTCGTTTCGCGGCTCTGGAGTGGCAGTATGTGGGTGAATTCTACGCCGAAAACAGCAACCAGACCCTGGTGAGTGACTATTGGCTGGTCGGTATACGTGCCGGCGATTCAGTGCGCATGGCGGATCAGACCCTGAACCTGTATGCCGGGATCCGCAATCTGCTGGATCAGGACTACTTCAGTAACGTGCGGATAAACGCCAATGCGAACCGCCCGGTGGAAGACCGGGGCTATTTCGAACCCGCCCCGGGAAGAACTTTTTATGCGGGCCTGGAATGGGTATTCTGAGGGGCGATAACAACACAAACAGTAGGGATTTTTAATTCATGCAAACCAAGTTCCTTCTCGAAGAAAGCCAGATGCCGAAATACTGGTACAACCTGCAGGCGGATCTCCCCGAGCCGCTGCCGGCCGTCTTGCATCCGGGTACCCAGCAGCCGGTGGGCCCATCGGATCTGGAACCGTTGTTTCCGATGGCGCTGATCGAACAGGAAGTCACCACCGAGCGGGAAATCGAGATTCCTGAGCCGGTGCGTGATGTCTACAACCTCTGGCGTCCGGCGCCGCTTTACCGGGCCCATCGCCTCGAAAAGGCACTCGGCACGCCGGCAAAGATTTTCTACAAATACGAAGGCGTGAGCCCGGCCGGCAGCCACAAGCCGAACACCGCGATTCCGCAGGCCTTCTACAACCGCGAAGCGGGCATCCGTACCCTCACCACCGAAACCGGTGCCGGGCAGTGGGGCACATCGCTGTCCTTTGCCGGCTCCCTGTTCGATATCGACGTTACCGTGTTTCAGGTTCGGGTTTCCTACAACCAGAAACCCTATCGTCGCGCAGTCATGGAAACCTACGGTGCCAAGTGTGTGGCCTCGCCCTCGGAACTGACCGAGTTTGGCCGCAAGGTACTGTCGGAAACTCCGGACCACAATGGCAGTCTCGGCATTGCCATTTCTGAAGCGGTGGAACTTGCCGTAAAGGATCCGAACACCAAGTATGCCCTTGGCTCGGTACTGAACCATGTTCTGCTCCATCAGAGCATCATTGGTCTGGAAACCATGCAACAAATGGAAATGGCGGACTGTTGGCCGGACGTTATCGTTGGCTGCACCGGTGGTGGCTCCAACTTTGCCGGTATTGCCTTCCCGTTTATGGGCCATGCATTGAGGGGTGGTGAAAAGTCCCGGATTGTTGCGGTAGAGCCCTCGGCCTGTCCAACCCTCACTCGTGGGAAATACGCCTACGATTATGGCGATACCGCCCACATGACTCCGCTCACAAAGATGCACACTCTGGGCTCCGGCTTCACACCGCCGGGCTTCCATGCCGGTGGGCTGCGGTACCATGGTATGGCACCGCTGGTGTCCCACGCCAAGGAGCTGGGCCTCTTTGATGCGGTGTCGTATACCCAGCGGGAATGTTTCGAGGCCGGTGTCCTGTTCGCCAGGAACGAAGGTATCGTGCCCGCGCCGGAGGCCAACCATGCAGTGAAGGGTGCCATCGATGAGGCCCTGCGCTGCAAGCGGGAAGGCAAGGAAGAGGTGATCCTGTTCAACCTTTGCGGCCATGGCCATTTCGATATGGCGGCCTACACCTCCTACTTCGCCGGTGAACTGAGCGACCACGAATACGACGAACAGGAACTGGCCATGGCCCTGTCCGGGCTGCCCTCGGTCAACGCCTGATCAGTCGTCTTTAGCCCGCCGCTGAAACACCGTACCACCGCCTCCGGCATCCAGTTGCCGGATGGCGGTGGGTGCACCCTCGTCATCCAGCCGTACGTCTCCGATGCCTGCCCCGTTCCACAGCCGCTCACCGGCCTCCCGGCCCTCGGGTAGCCTGGGAGAAATCCACATGCGCCGCCTTTTGGTAAACCAGTTCAAAGGGGACCAGGGCGCGAACAGCCAGCGATTTAGCCGGTCCAGCCACTCCAGCAACGCGTTGGGGAACTCGTTCTTGATGCCGCTACTGGTGATCTGCCAGACATGGGGGCCGTTCTGCTTGTGGCGCAGCCGCACATCGTAGGCAAACGAATAGTGAACATCGCCTGAGAGAATCACGAAGTGTCTGGGCGTTCGGGGGTGGCCAAAAATATTCAGTAGCACACTGGCCGCGCCCCGATGCGCCATCCAGTTTTCAGCATCCACCAACAGCGGCTTGCCAAAGAAGGTAAACACCCGCTGGATCATCTCGATGAGCTTTACCCCGAACATCGGCGCCGGCGATACCACCACCACGGCGTCCTCGCCCATGATCTCGTGCTGGAAATCGGTCAGTGATTCCCAGTCCATCAGGCCGGATGGATGGCTACGGCGGATCTCACTGCGCCAGCGATGAGTGCGTGTGTCCAGCACCACCAGTCGGGGTGAAGTGGGCAGGCTGTAATGCCAGTGTTGAAAGTGTAACAGCTGGTCGATCAGATCATCCTGAATGGCCTTATGCAGCTCGTGTTGCCCGTTGCTGGACTCGAACAGCCTTTGACACTGTTCGATCAGCTGCCCGAAATTGCCAGGCTGGTTGCCCCAGCCCTGGCACAAAAGATAGCCCAGCAGCGCATTGCCAATGATGCGCCGGGAAAAGGGGTGTTCGTAAGCGGTGGTTTCCCAGAGCGCGGAGAGATTCCAGTCGTCCGTCACGTCATGATCGTCAAAGATCATATAGACAGGCACGTTGGCCATGGCCCGCGCTGCCTGTGGAAGGCTCTTGCGGAACTCGTCGATGGCGGCCTGTTCTTTCCGATAGCGCGCCAGCTCGTCCGGGTCATCGACCGGCTCAGCACTGGTCACACAAGCCCAGGGTTCCGGGGACCAGACCAGCAGATACATGGCCATCACCTCGGCGAAGGAAATCAGGTGATTGCCGGCATTGGCGGTGGTGAACACCGGTTTGCGGACGCCACCGAAGAAGCGCTCGGTAAGGTCTTCATTGAATTCGGATTCCGGCAGCAGTTCATCCCGGTGGTAATAGGCATTCGCCACCGAAGTCAGTTCCTTGCTGTGCGAGAGCGAGGCGCCTTCCAGCACCTCTTGGTAAAGGCCCAGTTGGTGAATGACACACTGGATGGCATGCAACATCGGGCCGGCCACATCATCGGCGTAAACCTGGTCGCCGGTCATCAGTAGCAGAGACGGGACGTCCTCAAGCTTCTGTGCCTTCTGCAGTTCTTCATCCACCCGAACCAGCCCGTCAGGAGAGGGGTGGTGGGGTCTTCGGCAGGAGCCGTGGAGTATCCGGTCCAGCCTTGATTTCAGGGTAAAGCCCGGCCGCTCGCCGCCCTCGGGGCAGAGATGTGGAGCCCAGGTCCGGATCCAATCGCAATCCTCTGAGCCGTCGACGGTGAGCCCCAGGTCGTATTCCAGCCGAGTGTCCTGTGGAAGAGCAGCCTCAGGCGTGATGGTCAGCAGATTCAGCCAGGCTCTGGCACCTACCCGAAGCCGGGTCACCTCTGAATCCGCCAGCGGGCGGTCCAGGAGCAGACCTTCGCCTTGGAAAATTTGCACAGTGAAGGAGGCCCGCTCAATTGTGACGAGCCATAAAACAATCGAGTCAGGCGCGGAATGACGAAGTATAGGTCCTGCCAGTACCCCGTCTGATTTGCCACCAGGCTCCAGGTTCAGTCCTCCTCAACTTCCCTGGGTGGGCAGTGGTGGTCCTCCACCATGGTGCCATCGTCCACGCTCTCGAGGTGCACATCAAAGCCCCATAGCCGATGCACGTGCCGCAGGACTTCGTCAGTTTCCTTGCCCAGGGGGACGCGGTCCACAGGTATGTGGCGCAGGGTCAGGGAGCGGTCGCCGCGCACATCCACATTCCACACCTGAATGTTGGGCTCCCGATAACTCAGGTTGTACTGGCGCGCCAGTTTCTCTCGCAGGTCCCGGTATCCGGGGTCGTCGTGGATGGCGGTTACCCGGTAAACGTCTTCCTGATCATCATTCTGGATTGCAAATAGTTTCAGGTCCCGCATTACCTTTGGAGAGAGGAACTGTTGGATAAAGCTCTCGTCCTTGAAGTTCTTCATCGCAAAATGCAGGGTTTCCAGCCAGTCACTGCCAGCGATGTCCGGGAACCACTCCCGGTCTTCGTCTGTTGGGTTTTCGCAGATCCTGCGCAGATCCGTAAAGATGGAGAATCCAAGTGTGTAGGGGTTAAGACCGGAATACCACGGGCTGTTAAATGGCGGCTGGTACACCACCGCCGAGTGGCTCTGGAGAAACTCGAGCATGAAGCCGTCGGTCACCAGCCCCTTGTCGTACATGCGATGCAGCAGGGTATAGTGCCAGAAAGTGGCCCAGCCTTCGTTCATCACCTGGGTCTGGCGCTGGGGATAGAAGTACTGGCCCAACTTCCGCACGATGCGGATGATCTCCCGCTGCCAGGTTTCCAACAGGGGCGCGTTCTTCTCGATGAAATAGAGAATGTTTTCCTGGGGCTCCTCCGGGTAGCGCTTGCGACGCCTTACCGGGTCATCATCGTCGTCTGGTTTCGGAATGGTGCGCCAGAGGTCGTTGATGCGCCGTTGCTGGTATTCCTCACGCTCCTTCTGACGCCGTAGTTCCTCCGAGGCTGATATCGGTGCCGGTCGCTTGTAACGGTCCACACCATAGTTCATCAAGGCATGGCAGGAATCCAGAATTTCCTCCACCGCATCCACGCCGTGGCGCTCCTCGCATTCAGCAACGTAGTGGCGGGCAAACACCAGGTAATCGATGATTGCGCTGGCGTCGGTCCAGGTGCGGAACAGGTAGTTGCCCTTGAAGAAGGAATTGTGGCCATAGGATGCGTGCGCAATAACCAGGGCCTGCATCGGCAGGGTGTTCTCCTCCATCAGGTAGGCGATGCAGGGATTGGAGTTGATCACGATCTCGTAGGCCAGGCCCATCTGCCCACGCTGATAGCCCTTGGACGTGCTGAGAAACTGCTTGCCGAAAGACCAGTGATGGTAGCCGACCGGCATGCCTACGGAGCTGTAGGCGTCCATCATCTGCTCCGCGCTGATCACCTCGACCTGATTTGGGTAGGTGTCCAGACCGAACTCGGCGGCGCACTTGGCAATTTCGTCGTCGTATTTCTGGATCAGCTCGAACGTCCATTCAGAACCCGTCGAGATAGGCTCCCGGGCTCTGGGCTGGTCACTTTTCGGCAGATTGGGGCGGTCCATGAGGTTAGTCATGCGGCTTTCCTCTCGAACAACTGGCGGAACACCGGGTAGATTTCGCCGGGGTCGGCGATCTGTTGCAAGGCAAAGGCGTTAGGGAACTGCTCCTGGATCTTCTCGTATTCGTACCAGAGCATCTGGTGGTCCTGCGGTGTGATTTCCACATAGGCAAAATACTGCACCAGGGGCAGGATGTTGTCGGCCAGGATCTTGCCGCACACCGGGGAATCGTCGTTCCAGTTATCGCCGTCTGATGCCTGGGCCGCGTAAATGTTCCATTCTGCCGGGGAATAGCGGGATTCAATAATCTTGTGCATCAGCTTCAGGGCACTGGAGACGATGGTGCCACCGGTTTCACGGGAATAGAAGAACTCTTCCTCGTCCACTTCCTTGGCGCTGGTGTGGTGCCGGATGAAGACCACTTCGATCTTCTTGTAGTTCTTCTTCAGGAACAGGTACAGCAGGATGAAAAAGCGTTTGGCGATGTCCTTGTGCATCTGGGTCATGGAGCCAGATACGTCCATCAGACAGAACATCACGGCACTGGTGGCCGGCTGCGGCTTTTTCAGATGCTGACGGTAACGCAGGTCGATTTCATCAATAAACGGAATACGACGGACGTTCGCTTTCAGTCGCGCGATTTCCTCTTCAAGAACCTGAATCTGATCCTCGTGACTGAACGCCGGATCCAGATCTTCGGGCGCCGATTTCAGCGCTTCCAGCTGTTTCTCCAGATCCCGGATCTTCTTCTTGCGCGCGCCTCCCAGGCCCAGGCGCCGGGCATGGGCGCCGCGCAAAGAACGCACAACGTCCAGCTTGGCGGGTACTCCGTCGGTGCTGAAGCCGGAACGGACATACTTGAAGGCTTCGGTATCCTTTAGCTTCTTGCGGGCCAGATTGGGCAACTCCAGGTCGTCGAACAGAAAATCCAGGAATTCCTCCTGAGTAATCTGGAAGGCGAATTCATCCATGCCCTCGCCGTCAGGGCTGGCCTTGCCCTGCCCGGACCCCTGGCCCCCGCCACCCTCGGGCTTGGGGATGGTGTCACCGGCCACAAACTCCTGATTGCCCGGATGCACCACTTCCCGCTTGCCGCCCTGGCCGTGGTGGAAGATGGGTTCTTCGATGTCGCGGGACGGAATGCTGACCTTCTCGCCCCGTTCTATATCTGTGATCGAGCGCTTCTGAACTGCGTCCGACACCGCACGTTTAATGTGGTGGCGATAGCGGCGTAGGAACCGTTCCCGGTTCACTGCGCTTTTGTTTTTACCGTTCAGTCGCCGGTCGACTATGTGGGTCATTCCCATGGCGTTACTCCAGCTCAGTGAATGGTCACTGACTTAGTGAGACTTGCGAACTCGCAGGTACCATTCGGCCAACAGCCGAACCTGCTTCTCCGTGTAGCCTCGGTCGACCATACGCTCGACGAACTGCTTGTGCTTGTTCTGATCTTCCTGGCTTGCTTTCGGGTTGAACGAAATCACCGGCAACAGATCCTCGGTGTTCGAGAACATCTTCTTCTCGATCACGGCCCGCAGTTTTTCGTAGCTGAGCCAGGACGGGTTCTTGCCGCCGTTGTTCGCCCGGGCCCGTAGTACGAAGTTGACCACCTCGTTGCGGAAATCCTTCGGGTTGGAAATGCCCGCTGGTTTCTCGATTTTTTCCAGCTCTTCGTTGATCGAGGAGCGGTCGAGGATCTCGCCGGTGTCCGGATCCCGGTATTCCTGATCCTGAATCCAGAAATCGGCATAGGTGACGTACCGGTCGAACAGGTTCTGGCCGTATTCGCTGTAGCTCTCGAGGTATGCGGTCTGGATTTCCTTGCCGATAAACTGCACATAGTGCGGTGCCAGGAATTCCTTGATGAACCGGAGATACTTCTCATGAGTTTCAGCAGGGAACTGCTCCTGTTCGATCTGTTTTTCCAGAACGTAGAGCAGGTGTACCGGGTTGGCGGCTACTTCGGTGGTGTCAAAGTTGAACACCTTGGACAGGATCTTGAAGGCGAAACGGGTAGAGAGCCCATCCATACCTTCCATCACGCCAGCGGCGTCACGGTACTCCTGGATCGATTTGGCTTTGGGATCGGTGTCCTTGATGTTCTGACCGTCATAAACCCGCATCTTGGAGAAGATGCTGGAGTTTTCCGGCTCCTTGATGCGCGAGAGCACCGAGAACTGGGCCAGCATGTCCAGGGTGTCTGGCGCGCAGGGAGCACCTTCCAGGGAGCTGTTGCTCAGCAGTTTCTTGTAGATCTCGATTTCTTCCGTCACCCGCACGCAGTAGGGCACCTTGACGATATAGACCCGGTCAAGGAACGCCTCGTTGTGCTTGTTGTTGCGGAAGGTCTGCCACTCGGATTCGTTGGAGTGGGCCAGGATTACGCCGTCGAAGGGCACTGAGCCCATGCCTTCGGTGGTGTTGTAGTTGCCTTCCTGGGTGGCGGTCAGCAGTGGATGTAGCACCTTGATCGGTGCCTTGAACATTTCCACGAACTCCAGGAGGCCCTGGTTGGCTTTACATAGCCCGCCGCTGAAGCTGTAGGCATCCGGATCATCCTGGGAGAAATCTTCCAGCATGCGGATGTTTACCTTGCCCACAAGAGCGGAAATGTCCTGGTTGTTGTCGTCACCGGGCTCGGTTTTCGAGACGGCGATCTGGTCGAGTACCGAGGGGTACATTTTTACAACCCGGAACTGGCTGATGTCGCCGCCGTATTCATGGAGGCGTTTAACCGCCCAGGGTGACATGATGTTTTTGAGATATCGGGCGGGGATGCCGTATTCCTCTTCCAGAATCTGGGCATCTTCGGCCGGATCGAACAGGCCAAGTGGAGATTCATTCACTGGCGAGCCCTTGATGGCATAGAAGGGCACTTTTTGCATCAGTGCCTTGAGCTTTTCCGCCAAGGAGGATTTACCACCGCCCACGGGGCCAAGCAGGTAAAGAATCTGTTTCTTTTCTTCCAGGCCCTGGGCGGCATGGCGGAAGAAGGAGACGATGTTTTCTACGGCGTCTTCCATGCCATAGAACTCGGAAAACTCGGGGTACCGCTTGATGACCTTGTTGGAAAATATTCTTGAAAGCCTCGGATCTTTCGAGGTGTCGACGAACTCTGGCTCGCCGATGGCAATTAACATTCTCTCAGCGGCCGTGGCGTAGGCCGTTGGGTCCTTCTTGCAGATCTCCAGGTATTCCTCCAGGCTGTATTCTTCTTCCTGAGTACTCTCATACCGGTCTTTGAAGTGCTGCAGTATGCTCATAGATTGCCCTCGCTCGCTGTATCTTCAGCTTTCAATTCACGCAATTTCCCCGTTGCAGTCAGTTCCGCCCGTCTGGACGGTGTAGTTAGTTATGGGTGGAAGGAATGGATACTTACAAGCCTGTGCACGATCTTGTCGAGGTCGGCTTGCTTACTTTGAGCTTAGTTCACGGTTCGGGAGTTGGACAGTGTGTGAGTGGTTAAGGTTCATTAAATTATGTTAGGCGGGTGTGTTGGTTTTGTAGCTTGCCGGGTTTCTGTGGGGACAGTGTGAGGGGGCTGGAGTGCACCGGGTGGCTTTCTGACAACGAATTGGCAACTCGCTTCGCTCAGACATCAAATTCGTTGTCAGAAAGCCACCCGATACACTCCGATCAGGCCACGGAGGCGACCGCCTGAAGGCAGGCTAGAGTTTGGTTAAACGGAATACGCTTTCTGAGGCGTTTTCCAGGCCTTTTCTCTTTGTAAACGGATGATCCTTGGCCAGGGTGTTGGTCAGGATGTGTTCGATCCTGTAATCGTCCTGATAGAGCTCCTTCACTTCCTCGTCGCTGACGTTGAACGGCGGGCCCTTGATTTCGGTATCGTAGTCCAGGGTGATCAACAGGATTCTGGTGCCGTCCGGGATGATGGCGGTCAGGTGGTTTACATAGTCTTTGCGCATGTGTGGCGGAAGTGCAATCAAGGCGGCCCGGTCGTAGACCAGTCGGACGTGTTTGAGATCTTCCGGTACCAGTTGGAAGAAGTCGCCGCACCAGAGCTGCAGGTTGTCGTGTTTGAAGGTGATGAAAGGCTCGCCCGGGTGAACTTTGGCTTTCTCGCCGGCTTCTTCGAAGAAGTCCTTGCAGGCCAGTTCGCTCAGCTCTACACCAATGATCGGGTGGCCGCGGTCGTGGAGCCACCACATGTCGTGGGCCTTGCCGCAGAGGGGGACGAAGACGGCATCGGTGCCTTTGCCTGCCAGTTCCGGCCAGTGGTCGTGGAGGTATTGGTTGACTGTGCCCTCGTGGAAGCCGATTTCCTTTTTGGCCCAGCGTTCGTGCCAGAATTCATGTTCCATGGTTCATACCCTGTTCGTGCTTGCACATCTTGAGTTTTGGACGTTTATCTCAGTCTACCCTAATCTGTGGCCATCTGGATTCAGGAGAAAAGTATGAAAGCGGTGTTCCTTGATGCCAAAACCCTTGGCGGTGACGTGGATCTGTCGCCCATCGAGTCGGTAACCGGCGGGCTGAAGAAATATGAACGGACAGCGCCGGATGAGGTCCTCGAACGCATACGAGGGTTCGATACCGTCCTGGTCAATAAAGTCGTGCTCACCCGTGAGCATTTCGAGGCCTGCCCCGAACTCAAGACCATCGCCGTGGTGGCGACCGGCCTGAACAACATTGACCTGGCGGCGGCGAAGGATCACGGCATCAAGGTGATGAACGTGACCAACTACGGACGCTCCACGGTGGCACAGCACACCATGGCGCTGATGCTGGCTCTCGCCACTCGGTTGCTGGATTACAGTCGCGATGTGCAGGCAGGGCGCTGGGGCAAAAGTGACATGTTCTGCCTGATGGATCATCCGATCATGGAGCTGGAGGGGCGCACTCTCGGAACTGTCGGCTACGGCGACCTGGGCCAGGGTGTGGCGGAGCGGGCCGCGGCGTTTGGTATGAAGATTCTTCTTGGAGCTCGGCCCGGGCAGGAACCGGGTGTGGTCGATGGGTATTCGCGAATTCCACTGGACGAATTGCTGCCCCAGGCAGACGTGCTGTCGCTGCACTGCCTGCTGACCGATGAGACCCGGGATCTGATCGGTGCCCGCGAACTGAAAATGATGAAGCCCGACTCGTTGCTCATCAACACCAGCCGCGGAGGCCTGGTGAACGAACAGGCGCTGGCGGATGCGCTTCGCGCCGGCGAGATAGGCGGCGCCGGTTTCGATGTGTTGACCGAGGAGCCACCCCGAAACGGCAATCCGCTGCTAGCGGACGATATCCCGAATCTGATTGTTACCCCGCACTCGGCCTGGGCCAGTCGGGAAGCGCGGCAGAGGATCGTCGGCATCACCGCTGTTAATCTGAAATCTGTGCTGTAACAGCAAAGCACCGGAGGATCCGGGGCTTTGCAGACTGGCCTTGGGAGATCAGTATTTCCAGCCCACGCTCACCGAGGCGCCCAGCTGGTACATTTCCAGATCAATGGTCTGGTTCGGTGCCAGCGGGTTGGGACCGGTCACTGTCTTGGCCGGGGAATAAAAGGCCATGCCAGACACATCGAGGTTTTCACTGAAGCTGTGGGAGAATCCGCCAGTGAAGTGCCACTCCTGAACGCCCGGCGCCAGGATGTTGAACAGCACATCTTCGTCGGAAATAGGATTTTCTCCATAGCTGACGCCGGCCCGCCAGGCATGCGCCGGTGTTTGCTGCCACTGCCAACCCAGCTTGACGATGGTCATGTCGTCCCAGCCAAAGCCTGCGCCGTTATCATCGCCGAGCTGTGCGGTTTGCAGATTGGGCAGCAGCGGGTTGCCCACGCTGTTGATCTCGCTGTAACGGATGTGCTGGATATCCAGCAGGAACCAGTGGTTTTCAAGTCCGGACCAGGCGATACCCGCGTTGAACATCTGGGGAATGTCGAAGTCGCCCTGTTCCGCAAAAAGGCCGCGGTATTTGTCGAACTCGTTCATCTTCAGAATGTTGCGCCAGCTCAGGCCGCCGCGGAGGGTGTCGGTGATTTCACCTTGCCAGCCGATCTGGTAACCGTAACCCCAGGCATCGTCGGTGCCGTTGTTGGAAAGTGCGCCCGGGTCTGACGAGAATGGCGCGAAACTCTGCAGGCCTGCAGCCTCAAAACGCTGATAGGCAATGACTGGTGAAATGCCGAAGGCCTGGTTGTCGGAGAACTCCCAGGACCAGGTCGGAGCAATAAAAAGCTGTTCGAGGTTTACGCCGGTTCGGCCTGCGTAGAAAGGCCCGCCGCTTTCACCAGAGTAGTCGGTGTTCATGCCACCATTGGCAAACACCGAAACGCCGAAACTTGTGGTGTCGGAAAGTTCCCGATTAAAGCCCAGGTGGGGGATAACGAAACCGTTGCGGCTGCTTTTGTAAGTGCCCGGCTGCAATGAGAACGCAGGGGGAGGAGAGGCCGGACCCTCTACGGTGTATTCCCGCCGGGGCGAAAAAACTTCGAATCCACCGTCAATCCGGTTCCCTACAAAAACCATACCGGCCGGGTTGGTTGCCGCTGCAATGCTGTCCTGGGACAGCGCAGTGCCTGCGCCGGCCATGCCTTTACTGATGGTGCCGTAGCCGTGACTGAAGTAGCCGTTGGTGGCCAGGGCAGTCACCGGGGATAAGGCGGTAAATGCAGCAACGCCCAGAGCAAGTTTGATTCGCATGAGAAAATACCCGATCAGAAAAATACCATTTCTTGAATAGCGGCCTTTTTACAGAAGATCTGTTATAAGAGGAAGTAATAAATGATGATATGGTTATATTGGATGTGTAGCCCTCGCAAACTGCCGTTAATCGGCCATACTCTGGTTACACCGGATATCTGACTGATAATCTGAACAAAACACGGAACGACAGGACCTAAAGTGGCTTCATTCCAATTAAAAGACCGGCTTCAGGCAGCTGAGCGCTGGATTCTGGCGAATCCCAATCCGCCCCAGAGTTGGCCCTGGACCTGGTTGTACAAGGTCGGCCGCACTGCCTATGCGATGGCTCGGGATGTTCTCAGTGGACAATTGACTCTTCACGCCATGAGTCTTGTATACACAACCCTGCTAAGTATCGTGCCTCTGCTTGCCCTGAGCTTCTCGGTCTTGAAGGCGCTGGGTGTGCATCAGCGGATGGAGCCGTTCCTGTTTCAGTTCTTTGAACCGCTGGGGCCGCAGGGGATTGATCTTGCCGAACAGATCCTGGGCTTCGTCGATAATATGAAAGTCGGCGTGCTGGGGTCGGTCGGCCTGGCGCTGCTGGTCTATACGGTGGTCTCGCTGCTCCAGAAAATCGAGCGTTCCTTCAATATGATCTGGCGCGTGCCAGACATGCGCTCGATGGCACAGCGATTCAGCAATTATCTGAGCGTGATCATGGTGGGTCCGCTTCTGATGGTTTCGGCCATCGGCGTCAGTGCGACTATTTTTTCCTCAACCATCGTCCAGAAGCTCATCGAAATTGAGCCGTTCGGCTCGGTGATTCTTGTGGCCAGCAGGTTCACCCCGTTTTTCCTGGTGGTTGGCGCTTTCACATTCGTCTATGTATTCATGCCCAATACCCGGGTCAAGCTCCGTTATGCGGCCATCGGCGGTCTGGTGGCCGGGGTATCCTGGCAGGCGGCCGGCATGCTGTTCGCCTCATTCGTTGCCGGGTCTGCCAAGTACGCGGCAATCTACTCCAGTTTCGCAATCGGTATCATTCTGCTGATCTGGATCTATCTGAACTGGATGATCCTCCTTCTGGGCGCCAGCATCGGGTTCTATCTGCAAAATCCCGGCTCCGTGGCCAAGCGGCGTGAGGTGCAACTGGCACCAGAGCTGCAGGAAAATGTGGCGCTGGCGACCATGTGGCTGGTGGCCAAGCCCTTCAGCGAGGGCAAGCCCGCACCCCAGCAGGAAATACTGGAATATGAGCTGAGAGTGCCGGGTGAGGTAACCCGGGCAATCAGTGACAAATTGATCCGTGCCGGTTTACTGAGTCTGGCCGGGAGCCAGGGCGATCGACTGGTGCCCGGAAGGGCGCTGGATCTGATAACGGTCGGCGACGTTCTCAAGGTTGTTCGCCACGACGAGGACCGAATTGTTGATCGGCTCCCGAAGGTGATTCCTGCCGAATTGGTGGGAGCCCGCAAGGTGGAGGAAACACGAACCTTTGCGGAGTTGTTGCGCGGCGATGAGGCAAAGGAAAAGCCAGGAACCGTGGCGGAGAGGGAGCCCGTCTCAATTTCTGACAGTTGAGCGGCCGCCTTCCCGAAGCATCTTCTGCAGCGCGTTGCGTATGTTGCTGATCTGATCCGGGGTCAGGCGCACCACTTTTGGCAGATCCTCTTCTGCGAGGTTGCGCTGATGGGCGTGCCTGAGTACTTCCCGGGTGCCAATAACCATGCCGTCCGTCAGCGGGGTGTGCTTCTGTTTTGGTGCTGGCCGTTCCGCGGCCAGAAGATAGGCATGGTACTTGGGAGGAAGGTTCCACTCGTTCGCAAGGAGCTGGCAGGTAGCCCACTGGTACCTCGCCAGGGCATGCCGAATAAGCGCCGGCTCCGGTTCGCCGGTTGCTGTGCGCGACCGGCAGATACGCTGCAGCTCACGGCGGATCGTGATGTACGCCAGTGAGGGCAGCAAGCCCACCATGAAGTGTGCACTGGTGTCTTCGCCCTGGGTTCTGGCAATGAGTTCTGCGGCCCGCGCGCATGTCAGGCCCCAGCGCCAGCCGCGCTGACCAAACAGCGCCTCCCGGCTGTTCCTTGCGGCCATCATGGGGCGCATAACCGCCGCGGAAATGACGTTCCGGATACCATCTACCCCCAGCACAAATACCGCCTGGTCCACCGATTCAATGGCGTGTTCGCTGGTTCGGAAGTAGGGGCTGTTGGCAATCTGAAGCAATTGATCGGTCAGGGAGGGATCACCAAGAATGATCTCCGTGAGCCGCTGGCGGTCGGTGGACTCGTCGGACAAGGCCCGCATGAGCATGGGCAGGCTCATGGGTTGCCGTGGGAGTTCTTCCATTTTGTTGTTGGTCAGGCGCTGATGCAGTTCCTCCAGCACTTGGTCATAGGAGGAAAGATCGGTCCGCAGAGTTGCGGGCTCGGCGTCCAGCAGCCAGCAGAACAGGTGCTCTTCCAATTGCTGGGCCAGTTCCGGGCCTGTGTCTGGCGTGTCGTTGGCAGGGTTTTCCGCGGATGGATTGAACAGCCTTGCTTCCGGAGCGGGTGGCGCAGACTGCTTGGGTGCGAATAATCCTGAAATCCAGGAGAGAAAACCTGGCATCCGTTGCCTCCGGGTCGAACCTGTTCGAAGTAATGAACCTCCGTTTCTGAGAGTATAGATGTACGACGCATCCTTGCACAGGTTTTAAGCCCGTGAATTACTGCGGGAATTTACAGGAACGATTCTCCAAACACGAACACCAACTGGCAGATGCCAGCGCCAAAGCCGAGGAATGCGCCTACAAGAATCAGTTTGATTTCATCTTCCTGGAAACAGGGCCGGAGAAGGTCCTGGAATTCTTCGGAAGACAGGGCAATCATTCGCTCGACCATAATGGATTCCACGGCCCGGGCCCGATCCTTCTCGAATACCGGGTTATTGAACGATGTCTGCGAGATCTCGATGGCTTTTTCGCCAACCTTGTTCTTGAGGGTGGCAAAGCCGGTGGGCCCGAAGGCCATCTGGGTCAGCGCCTTGCCCATGCCGGCGGTTTCATCCACCAGCGGTTTGATGTGCTTCTTGACCATGTTGCGGGCGCGATCACCCTTGGGCCCATCGAGAATCGCGTTGATGATGTTGCCAACGGTGAGAATCTCGTGAGTTACGATGTGGCAGAACGACTCTGCCACGGCCGGCTGGCGTTTCAGGAACAGGCCCTGAATCCGGAAGGGGCCGACTTTTTTGGCGTGCAGCGGCCGGAAAATCACGTTCAGGGCAATCCAGTTGGTCGCCCAGCCCACCAGGAGACCAAAGAACGGCAGCACCCACCAGCTCGGATAGACATACCAGACCGCCATCTGGATAAGGCCGAACAGGAAGCCGAAATAGAGCCCCGAGTTGATGATGAACCGGAATTCCACCTCGCCGCATTCAATAAAGATCCGGTTCAACAGCTCTTTGTCGCTGGCCAGGCGCTCGATCACCATGCCTTTGATGTCCAGCAGGTCCTCGATGTTGTCGGAAACGTCTTCCACCAGGTTGTCCACCAACTGAGGCGTGGACTTGCGGACCCGATCGTAGACCATCTTCCGGGCGGAAGCCGGGAGATTCTCCCAGAAGGTGGGGTATTCCTTGAGCATCATTTCGTCCACGTATTCCTCGATGCGGGGTTCGACAGAGTGGACGATATGGGTGGCGAGAACTTTCGGATCGATCTGCTGGAAGATTTCCCGAACGGTGCCGATCTTTGAAATGGTGGCGTCGACACTGATGGCCGCCATTTTGCGGGCCTTCGAGGGAATAATGCCTTGCCAGCCAAGCAGCGGTGGTTTGCCGATGAATTCCAGGGGGTAGAAGGTCATCTTGATGGCAAGCCAGTTGGTGGTCCAGCCAATCAGGGCGGCAATGACCGGGATACTGAGGTATTGCCAGAATTCTTGGGTGCTTAGCAGGCTTGTCATCCTGATACTCGCGTTTTTCGGTTGTTATGCTCTGGAGGTTGCTACGCTGAGTGGAGGCCTTTCCAAAACACGCTCCTTGCGGCACATCCATGTGACGCTTGGGCTCCGCCATCCATGGCTCCGCACAGTTTTGGAAAGGCCTCCCCTCAGCGCAGCCCAGACGATCGAAATAGGATCGGATTCGTTTTCGGACGCAATGGATAATGTTGCCGCCCCCTCTCCATGTCAATGACTTGGGTGCCGACATGAGACGGCGGTACGGTTGGTAACGGTCAGCCGCCGATGTCGCCCCACAGCCACTGGCACAGCGCCATGGCTGCCACCGGAGCGGTTTCGGTTCTCAGTACCCGGGGACCGAGGGCGACCGGGAGGAAGCCTTCGTGTTCCGCCTGGGCGATTTCCTCGGGGGAGAGACCGCCTTCGGGGCCAATCATGAGGGCCACGCGTTCCGGCGGGATGATGGACTTGAGGGCGTGTTCGGTGCGGTGGTGCAACACCAGGCGTACCTCGCAATCCCGGCTGTGTTCCAGCCACTCGGAAACGGTCATCACCGGCAGGATCTCGGGCACCCGGGCGCGACCGCATTGCTCGGCGGCGCTGATGGCGACGGATTGCCAGTGGCGCAGGCGCTTGTCTTCCCGGTCACCCTTGAGTTTTACGTCGCACCGTTCTGTGCTCAGCGGCACGATTCGGGTAACGCCCATTTCCACCGCTTTCTGCACCGCATAGTCCATGCGGTCACCCTTGGAGAGGGTCTGACCGAGGACGATTTCCAGAGGGGATTCGGTGGCGTTTGCCTGCGGCGTGCCCACCTGGACTTCCACGTTCTTCTTGCTGGCGCTGGTAATGGTGGCGGGGTAGTCGTTGCCATCGCCGTTGAACAGTCGCAGTTCCTGCCCCGGCTGCATGCGCAATACCCGGCCGACATGTTGCGCGGCGTTGTCATCAAGTTCTGCGGTGCCGCCCTCGCTGAGGGCGGAATCGGTGTAGATGCGGGGTATGCGCATGGGCTGGTCTCTCAGGTTCCTGGCAGTTGTCAGTCTCGAACCGCGATCTCGATGCCTTCCGTTGCAACCTGGGCCAGGTGGCGAATCTGCTCTTCGGTGATCACGTAAGGCGGCATGAAGTAAACCACATTACCCAGGGGGCGAAGCAAGGCCTGGCGCGTTAATGCATGCTGGTAAACGCGAATGCCACGGCGTTCCTGCCAGGGGAAGGGCGTTTTCGACGCTTTATCTTTCACCATTTCCACAGCGAGGGTCATACCGTGCTGGCGGATGTCCCCGACATTGGGGTGGTCCGCAAGATGTGCGACGGATTCGGCCATGCAGGTAGAGAGCCTGCGGTTGCTTTCGATGACGTTGTCATCCCGGAAGATGTCCAGGGTAGCCAGGGCTACCGCGCAGCCGATCGGGTTGCCGGTATAGCTGTGGCTGTGCAGGAACGCTTTGAGGGTTTCATAGTCGTCGTAGAAGGCGTTGTAGACGTCATCGGTAGTCAGCACTACGGACAGAGGCAGGTAGCCGGCGGTGAGCCCTTTGGACAGGCACATGAAGTCCGGCGTGATGCCCGACTGTTCGCAGGCAAACAGGGTGCCGGTGCGGCCAAAGCCTACCGCGATCTCGTCGGCAATCAGGTGCACGCCATATCGGTCGCAGGCTTCCCGCAGTTTGGTGTGATAAATCGGGTGGTGCATGCGCATACCGCCGGCGCACTGGATCAGTGGTTCCACGACCACGGCACAGATTTCGTCGTGCTTTTCGGCCAACAGCTTCTCCATGGCCTCAAACTGACGCAGGGCGTAAGCTTCGTCGGTTTCTCCGGGCTCTTTATTAAAGGCGTCGGGGGAGGGTGCGGTCAGTACTTCCATCAGCAGTGGCTGGTAGGTGTCTTTGTAGAGCGAGACATCGCCAAGCGCGAGAGCCCCCAGGGTTTCACCGTGATAGCTGTTGCTCAGGTTCACGAAGTTCTTCTTGCCTGGCTTTCCGTGGTTCTTCCAGTAGTGGAAGCTCATCTTCAGGGCGGCTTCGATGGCTGAGGAGCCGTTGTCGGCATAAAAAGCCTTGTTCAGGCCCGGCGGAGTAACCTCTATGAGGCGCTCGGACAGGTTGACCACCGGCTCATGGGTAAAGCCGGCCAGAATAACGTGTTCCAGCTTGCCGATCTGATCCTGTATTGCGGCGTTGATTCTCGGATTGGCGTGGCCGAACAGGTTGACCCACCAGGAGCTGACGGCGTCTATAAAGCGGTTGCCTTCAAAATCTTCCAGCCAGACACCTTCGCCCCGCTTGATGGGCACCAGGGGCACGGCGCCTTCGTGGTCTTTCATCTGGGTGCAGGGGTGCCACACGGATTTCAGGCCGCGGGCGACGAGATCGGCATTACGCATGGTGAGTCTCCGGTAAGTCAGTCAGGTTCTCAAATATCGGCTGTTAACCTGTGCGAATATTACAGTTAACAGCGGATGTCGGCCACCCGGATTTCAGGCCGACCTGGCCCGGTATTTCCTGACGTTTTCCACCTGTTTGATTCCATCACACTCTGAGATCGAACGATTTGGCCGGAAGAGTGCTTCGGTATAAACTACCGGCCTACACTCGAAGGGCCAGGATGGCCCCGCAAAAACGCAGAGGACGCGACATGAGTAAAGCGATTGTTCTGCTCGGAGACCTTGGCTCCGATCACGAAGGTTTCCCGCCCACGCCGGTGATTGCCGGTTCCCCTGATGTCCTGATTGATGGCAAGCCCGTCGCCCGGGTAGGCGACCCGCTGGCACCCCATTCCAAACCCAAACATCCGCCCCATCCGCGCACCATTACCGGTGGTTCTGCAACGGTCATGATCAATGGCAAACCGGCGGCGGTGACAGGTGGCGCGATTTCATGTGGCGGTGTGACGATCGGGTCGGGGTCTGTGGTTATTGGGGATACCCACATGCCTGCGTCATTTTCGGGAGTATCCAGCGCCCCTGCGAAGTTGGGCAGGATCTTTGATGCTGCAGAATCCAAGAGTGGAGTTGAGGGTCTTTTGGATGCAGAAATGAAGACTGGGCCATCTCAATTGCGAGACGGTAGTCGTGCCGATGACGCCGATTTGAAGCATAGTCAAGATAAGATTCTTACTCGTCCTAACAAGCGAGATAAATCTGGAAATTCGCTGAGAATAGGCATCTTCTTCGATGGAACTGGCAACCACAAAGACAACGACAAACACCTGCCAGATAGGGATATTACCAATGTCGCGAAGTTGTTTGATCTATACGAGTCTGGAGCAAATTCAGAGCGGATTTACATCCCCGGGCCAGGAACGATTGCCGGGCATATCGCGCCAGACGGCTTTGACGCTCGCGAAGACATAATTGGTTTGGCCTTGGGGGTAGGTCCCGAAGGGGGCCACAAACGGATTCAGACAGCGATCACTGCACTCAACGACATTCTGGACGAAAGTAAGCCTGATGTAGTTGTGTTGGATGTTTTCGGGTTTAGCAGGGGAGCCGCGCTGGCCCGGCATTTCGTGAATCTCGTTAATGAGTGGCCCGCCTCAATAATTTTGCCAGAGATAAATGAGCCGAGCCTGTCAACGTCGGTAGTTAGCTTTCGTAAGTTAAATGCGTTTCCTCGCGATATCACTGCAAGAGTCGGATTTATAGGATTATTCGATACTGTAGGAAGCTTCTATCTTCCCGGAAATCAAAATAACCTGGATTTTAATGTCAATCTCAGGCCGGACAGTGCCGACAGGATTGTTCATCTGACCGCTCATCATGAGATCCGTAGAAACTTCCCCCTTTCGAGTATTCGGGAACCTGCTGGACTTCCATCCAATTTCTCAGAGATAGCATTGCCGGGTGTCCACTCGGATGTTGGTGGGGGTTATGAAAATCCGGTTGGAGGTATCCAGAATCACGAAATCTTCACTGTCAGAGTCTTTTCTGGTCACGGTATGAATTATCGGACAATCCAGAGTGCCCAGAAAAAAATTGAAGCGCTTAACCGAAATGATCACCGCAACATCCAGGCTCGCGTTGAGGGCACCGATGTAATCGCGGAGGAGAGGCGAGCAACTCGAAAGGAATTGGCGATTCATGCTCTTCACCTTATGTATGAGATGGCACTATCAGAGGGCCTGCCCATGTCGCCTATGGGTTTGTCAAACGCCAACCACAGAATCCCCGATGACCTTAAGAAAGCTATTGACGCTTGGCAGGAAGCTGGAGCCAACCTCTTTTCCGCTAGGAAGTATTTGGGGAAATACATGCATACCTCACATCGAGAGGATGTATTGCCTCACCTTCCTGAGAACTCTGGTAAGAGAAGGATCTTCTATAACAGGCCCTCGTTAGCCGTCCAACAACAAGAGGTCACTGCACGACCATGACAAAGCACGTTGCAAATTGTCTCGCCATCAGCCGCCAGATGGTGTTGTTGGTGTTGATCACTGGCCTTGTTGCCTGCTCTTCGGAGAGAAAAACCTATGAATACACCGTCATCGTCTCCGGGGGGCCATCCGGGTGGCCGGTCTGGGTTGAAGAGGTAACCCTGAACGGCGACCGCAGAATACCCGGTGGAGCAATCAGTTACGGGTATGATCAAACGCCTCCAACTGGCGGCCGAATTGTTATGGACCCGGCACCAGTTCCGGAACTGATCGAAGCCCGCTGGTTTTCGCACAGGGAGCAGAAATTTTACGAGGTCTCGCTACCCATGCCCGAGGAATTCAGTGAGACCGTTGCCGAGTGGTTCGAAGATTATCCGACGCCGAAGTATGGGCATTACTTTATCGTTGGCTTCTCAGGCAAAGGCCAGGCTCTGGCGTGGTGGCGAGCATCGTGTCGGGATTGCGCGGGTGACGAAGATTCAGGTTTTGCCGCCCCGGTAATCGACGAATCACGTGCTGAAGCTGCAAATGGTGACCCCTCCGGCTATCAAGCGCAGGTGCAGCATTACATTGACAAAGGGGTCATCCCCGCGCCCGCCAGGTAGGACGTTGAGCCGTCGTTACGCAAAAGAGAAATGCGTAGTGAAGGTGACGCCATGATGGGCACCAATATCACTTAGGTCATTGCTGATGATCGAGGCACTCACAGTTATTTCAGCGTTCTTGGGGATTGCCTCCATGATAGGCGGCTTACTGGGAATTCTGTTTACAGTGACAGTAGCGTTTTCGAGGATACGCGTGGTAGAGGCCAAGATTGCCGCGCCCGGCGCCTACCTGGATATGACAAAAACTCTGTGGGGCGATGGCCCCTGGGGAAGGTGGATTCGTGCCATGAACGTCTGGTCCTTTTTCACCTACAGGAATCTCCCTGTGATCGGTAGCAAAGTTGCGTTGCGAATGGGTACAGAGGATAAGGCGACTCCCAGGAATTTAAAGCTGTGGGCGCTTATCCCTGTCAGCTTTACTTTTGTCTGCGCAATGATCTTTGCATTGTCGGCAATTTTTTTGGTGATTGTTGAGTGAAAAGTCGCCCGCTGTGAGCAGCCCCTTTTTCTCTTACAAAACCGAGCGATGGGGCGAGCAACCGTGAGTGATGAATGGCGAATCTTTGCAGCACATGTGGTGGCTGGAGGCATTCTGCTGAACCTGTTGTTCATCTTTGTGATCGTGACCATGGGTTTTCGTTATGCCCAAAAAATAGAGCAACGAGTCGCGAAGCATTCTGGCAGTCTTTCCAGTACCAGCCAGATCTGGTCAGAGGCGCTTGTCGGTCGTCTCGTTTCTGCCGCAAGCGAGCATCGACGTTGGGCGACTCAGATGTTCCGCTGCCGAGGCTCTGGCAAGCGTGGTGTCTGGTGCCTGTGTTGTCGATGTATGGAGTGCTCGCGGTTGTTCTGCTGGCGGGTATATTTATGCAGATTGAATAAGAAAACCCCGAAATGATTTATACGTTGGCGCATATTGGTTATCTGAGTCTTTTTATTGGACTTATGCCCTTACTCCTTATCTTCACGCTCGGTTTTCGCTATACGGTTTTGATTGAAGCTCGGGTGGCGACTGAGAGAGGAGGTATTTCAGCGGCAAGGTACATTTGGCAAGGAAAGATCATTGGGCGATTGATGAGAAGCAGTAATGTATTTGCTTATCTGATCTTCCGAGCGATTCCCTCTCCGTTTTTCCAGCAACGCGCGTCTTTACTAGGCGATCCGGCCGTGCCCTTGCCGCGAAGTTGGCAAGCCTGGGTTATAACGCCAATGCTTCTCATGTATCTGGCCGTCATTACCACCCTGGTCGCCAATTTGGTGATCCAGTCTATGAGATGAGATACATTAAGGTTGTCATATGACAACCTTAATGTATATTATTTGCCCAAGGAATGGCAAGAATGCCCCGCAAGAGACACGCGAACAAATATATTGAAGAGGCCGTGGCTTACGCCGAATTACACGGCTGGCGGATCGAGATTAGAAAGGGCCACGCCTGGGGGCGGATGTATTGCCCGTTCAATACCAAGGATTGTCGGTGCGGAGAGTTCTGTGTTGCCAGTATCTGGAGCACGCCCAAAAACTCGCAGAACCACGCAAAGCAGATTCGTCGTATCGTTGATAACTGCACCGGAAATCGAAATGCTGGAGGTAAAGACCATGAATCGTGAATATGACTTCACGCTCACATTTTCAGTTCCAACTGGTCTTGAACAAGAGGCTCTGGAATCCGCGCTGTTTGAGTCGGGTTGCGACGATTCCATCATTGGCCTTGGCCAAAAAGGCCGGCTGGCTTTGAATTTCACCCGGGAGGCAGAGTCAGCCGAAAAAGCCATGCTGAGTGCACTTCAGCAAGTAAAGAAAGCAGTGCCAGAAGCCCGGTTGGTCGAGGCAGGCCCGGACCTTGTTGGTATCTCCGATATGGCTAGCTTGTTGAACTTCTCCCGCCAGAACATGCGTAAACTCATTCAAACTCATCTGGCCAGTTTCCCGTTGCCGGTCCATGAGGGCGCGAGTGCGCTCTGGCATCTGATAGATGTGCTGACCTGGTTCTCCGAAACGCAGAGAAGAGCGATTCCGACTGATTTGATGGACGTGGCCGGAGTGAGTATGGGCGTGAATCTCGTGAGGGAGGTACGTCGGGTTGATCATCAATTACAGGCCCAACTGGACAACATTGCCTAAGATGCCGTTGCGAGACTGGACACGTTCAAGAAAAAAGCCCCCGCAAGCGGAGGCTTTCGAAACCGGCTTGGCTCAGTGCGCAAGAACCCGCGAAAGAAACGCCTGGGTGCGTTCGTTCTGTGGGTTGTCGAACACGTCATGGGGTTTGCCCTGTTCCACGATCGCACCTTCGTGAATGTAGATCACGCGGTCAGCCACTTCCCGGGCGAAGCCCATTTCGTGGGTAACGACCATCATGGTCATGCCTTCCTTGGCGAGCTCCCGCATAACGTCCAGCACTTCACCGATCATTTCCGGGTCCAGCGCTGAAGTAGGCTCGTCGAACAACATCAGACGCGGCTCCATGGCTAGGGCCCGGGCGATCGCAACCCGCTGTTGCTGGCCGCCGGAAAGCTGGCTGGGGTATTTATCAGCCTGGTTGCCGATACCCACCCGGTTGAGCAACCGCTCGGCGGTAGCGTTGGCAACGGTTTCGGGGGCATCCTTGACCTTCTGGGGCGCCAGCATGATGTTCTTCTTCACCGTGAGGTGAGGGAACAGGTTGAACTGCTGGAACACCATCCCGACTTCCTTGCGGATTTCCGCCAGGGATTTTGGGTTGCCGCTCTTGGGCGCAAGATGCTGACCGTCCACCTCCAGTGTGCCGGATTCATATTCTTCAAGGCCGTTCACACAGCGAATCAGGGTGGATTTGCCGGAGCCACTGGCGCCGATAATAACCACCACTTCGCCCTGTTCAACGGTAAGATCAATATCTTTAAGGACATGCAGTTTCCCGAAGTACTTGTTCATGCCCTTCATTTTTACAATCTGAGTCATGGGTAACGTTCCTTCAGACAGAAGCCAGTCCGCGCCGCTCAACGAAGCGGAGAATGATGGACAGGGACAGGGTGATGGCCAGGTAGAGGATCGCCACCACAAAGTACACTTCAAATGCGGTAAAGGTGTTGGCGATGTAGATCTGACCCTGACGTACCAGCTCACCCACGCCAATCACCGAGAACAGGGACGTGTCCTTGATGCTGACAATGGCCTGGTTACCCAGCGGTGGAATCATCCGGCGGAACGCCTGCGGCCAGACAACCGACCAGAAGGTCTGGGTACGGGACAGCCCCAGGGAAAGCCCGGCTTCGGTCTGGCCCTTGTCGATGGACTGAACGCCACCGCGGACCACCTCGGATATGTAGGCGCCGGAGTTCAGGGCGATGGCCGCAATGCCGGCTGTCAGGGGATCAATAGGACCACCGATAAGGTCGGGCAGGCCGTAGAAAATAAACAGGACCTGGACCAGGATCGGCGTGCCACGAAAGATTTCGATGTAGGCGGTTGCCGGCCACCGCAGGAACCACTTCTTGTTGATGCTTAACAGGCCGAAGAATATGCCCAGAGCAAAACCGATTAGAAGACCGCCGAAGGAAATCAGCAGGGTGTAGGGTATCCCTTTAATCAGAAAAGGGATGGAGTCGATGGCAGCCTGCCAGTCGAACTGAAACTGGAATTCCACAGTGAGAGTCTCCGCAGAGTTTTGGAGTCACGAAGTGCCGGAGCGGGGGTGCCCCGGCACAGGGAATCAGACCTCTGGGGTCCGGGAGCCCTTACATGCCTTCAGGCATGGGGCCAAACCACTTCTCGTAGATGGTCTTGTAGGTACCATCTTCCTTCATGGCAGCTAGGGCGTCGTTTACGTCATCAACCCACTCACTGCCACTCTTGAGGGCAATGCCATACTGCTGGCCTTCGTACAGCGGGCCGACGGTTGTCACTTTGCCTTCACCTTTGGTGCGGGCAAAGTAGCCTACGTTCGGCGCATCGTAGAACACAGCATCAATGGCGCGGGACATCAGGGCCATGTACATGTCAGAGCTGCCCGGGTAAGGGGTTACACCGTCATCGGCGTCAAGGTTCTTGACCAGGTAGTCATAACTGGTGCTGCCAATCTTGGTGCCGATTTTCTTGCCTTCGAGGTCGTCGAATTCGCTTACGTCGTCATTTCCCTCGCGAACGAGGATGCGCAGACCCGAGTCGTAATACGGGTCGGAGAAATCGACGATTTCTTCACGTTCTTCAGTAATGGTGATGCCGGCAATGGCAATGTCTACGTTACCGGTTTGCAGGGCCGGGATGATGCCGTTGAAATCCATGGTGTTAAGGTCAATCTCGAAACCGGCACGGTCGGCGACTTCGCGGATGATCTCCATGTCGAAACCGATCATCTCACCGGTTTCCTGGTCCATCATTTCAAACGGAACGAAACTCGGGTCAGTGACGACGCGCAGGGTTTCTGCGCTCACGGTTCCTGCGGCAACGGTCAGTGCGAGACTGGCGCTTACGGTCTTCAGCCACTTCGTGCTCATACATTCTCCTTTTCTTTCTTATGAGGCTCCATTTGCCCGGTAAGGCAAGCCGGACCAATCACTGCTGTTAACTGCGATCTCCGGGGAGCGTTGATGGAACTGCATCACATACACTCTAGACTATTACGCAGATGTGCACAGGAAATCAAATGCTTGGCGGGAAGGTTTGACCGGAAGGGGAACGAAAAAGGGGGTCAGATGAAAGCGTTCATCTGACCCCCTGTTCATGGCGAGAATAAAAGCGCTGACGCTTCAGAAAGCAATCTTCTCCCGCTCGCTAATGCCCAGGTTCTTCCAGATGCTGATGCTGGGTTCCACCTGGTTCAGGGTATAGAAATGCAAGCCCGGCGCGCCGGCCTTCAGTAGTTTCTCGCACATCTCGGTGACCACTTCTTCACCAAACTTGCGGATGGAATCGCTGTCGTCGCCGTAGGCTTCGAGCTGTTTGCGAATCCAGCGCGGAATTTCCGCGCCGCACATGTCCGAGAAACGAACCAGATTGGAGAAGTTGACGATGGGCATGATGCCCGGTACCACCGGAATGGTAACGCCCATTTTCTCCAGCCGGTCGATGAAGTAGAAGTAGCTGTCGGCATTGAAGAAGTACTGGGTGATGGCGCTGTTGGCGCCAGCGTGAACCTTGCGGGCAAAGTTCTTCAGATCTTCTTCGGCATTGCGGGCCTGAGGATGAAACTCAGGGTACGCCGCCACTTCAAGGTTAAAGGTGTCGCCGCTGTGCTCGCGGATAAACTCCACCAGCTCATTGGCGTAGCGCAGCTCACCGGCGGCCCCCATACCGGAGGGCATGTCGCCCCGCAGGGCGACAATCCGGTTGATTCCATGCTCTTTATACAGATCCAGCAGCTCGCCGATTTCCTGGCGGGTGCCCCCGACGCAGGAAAGATGCGGTGCCGTGGAAATGCCCTGGCTGTGCAGGTTGAGCACGGTCTCGATGGTACGGTCCCGGGTGGAACCACCGGCGCCGAAGGTGACCGAGAAAAAGTCCGGGTTCACCTCGGCCAGCTGGTTGCGCACGTTCTGCAGCTTTTCCTTGCCCTGGTCGGTCTTGGGCGGGAAAAACTCAAAGCTGAAACGGCGCTTGAACTGTTTCTGGGATTGCATCTGTTTACCCGATCAGTACTTGTAGCTTTCTGGCTTGTACGGGCCTTCGACCGGTACACCGATGTATTTGGCCTGCTCCGGCGTCATCTTGGTGATCACGCCACCAAAGCCTTCCACCATGGCTCGGGCCACTTCCTCGTCCAGGTGCTTGGGAAGAACCTGCACATATACGCCTTTTTCACGGGCATCTTCCGGAAGATCAGCGAACTTGCGCTCGAACAGATACATCTGGGCCAGAACCTGGTTGGCAAAGGAGCCATCCATGATCCGTGAGGGGTGACCGGTGGCGTTGCCCAGGTTTACCAGGCGGCCTTCGGACAGCAGAATCAGGTGGTCGTTGGTGGCCTTGTCGCGGTAAACAACGTGCACCTGCGGTTTCACCTCGTCCCATTCCCAGTTCTTGCGCATGTAGGCGGTATCGATCTCGTTGTCGAAGTGACCGATGTTGCATACGACCGCGCCAGACTTGATGGCTTTCAGCATGTGCGCGTCGCACACGTTCATGTTGCCGGTGGTGGTGACGAGAAGATCGGTGTTCTGCAGCAGATCGCGGTTCACGGCAGACTCGGTACCGGTGTTCACGCCGTCAACGTACGGAGACACCACTTCGAATCCGTCCATGCAGGCCTGCATCGCACAGATGGGGTCGGCCTCGGTCACTTTTACAATCATGCCTTCCTGGCGCAGCGAAGCAGCAGAGCCCTTGCCTACATCACCGTAGCCGATCACCAGGGCTTTCTTGCCTGCCATCAGGTGGTCGGTAGCGCGCTTGATGGCGTCATTCAGGCTGTGGCGACAACCGTATTTGTTGTCGTTCTTGGCCTTGGTGACCGCGTCGTTCACGTTGATGGCCGGTACCTTCAGAGTGCCCTCGCGCAGCATTTCCTGCAGACGATGCACACCGGTGGTGGTTTCTTCGGTCACGCCGTGGCAGTTAGCCAGGATTTCCGGGTACTTCTCATGGAGCAGCGCGGTCAGATCGCCGCCGTCGTCCAGAATCATGTTGGGTTCCCAGCCGTCTACGTCGGCTCCGACGGTGCGCTCCAGGCACCAGTCGTACTCTTCGTCGGTTTCGCCTTTCCAGGCAAACACGGGAATGCCCTGCGCGGCGATGGCTGCCGCGGCCTGGTCCTGGGTGGAGAAGATGTTGCACGAGGACCAGCGCACGTTTGCACCCAGTTCAATCAGCGTCTCGATCAGCACGGCGGTCTGGATGGTCATGTGGATACAGCCCATCACGTTGGCGCCTTTCAGCGGCTGCTCGGATTTGTACTTCTCGCGGAGCTTCATCAGCGCCGGCATTTCGCCTTCAGCGATGTTGATCTCCTTCCGGCCCCAGCCGGCCAGGGAAATGTCGCGAACTTTGTAGTCGTCAAAGCTGTTCAGTTTTTCTGCGGGAGTGCTCATGGTGTTCTCCTGTCAGTCAGTTTGGCTTGGGCGTATGCCTGATGACATACGCCCGAAATTGGTTTAGATACCAGCAGCATCCTTCAGGGCCGCGGCGCGATCGGTCTTCTCCCACGGGAAGGCAGTGAAGGTCTTGCCGCCCACCGTCATTTCATAGGGGTCGCGGCCGAAATGGCCATAGGCTGCGGTCGCCCGGTACATCGGGTGCAGTAGGTCGAGCATGTTAGTGATCGCATACGGGCGCAGATCGAAGTTCTGGCGCACCAGTTCAATGATCTTGTCGTCGCTGATCTTGCCGGTGCCGAAGGTGTTCAGGGAGATAGACGTCGGCTGAGCCACGCCGATGGCGTAGGAGACCTGAATCTCACACTTGTCGGCCAGGCCCGCGGCAACGATGTTCTTGGCTACGTAACGGCCGGCGTAAGCCGCGGAACGGTCAACCTTGGACGGGTCCTTGCCGGAGAAAGCGCCGCCACCGTGGCGTGCCATGCCGCCGTAGGTGTCTACGATGATCTTGCGGCCGGTCAGGCCACAGTCACCAACGGGGCCACCGATGACGAACTTGCCGGTCGGGTTGATATGGAACTGGGTGTCCTTGTGCAGCAGTTCGGCTGGCAGCGCGTGCTTGACGATCAGTTCCATCACCGCTTCTTTCAGGTCTTCCTGGGTCACGTCTTCATCGTGCTGAGTGGACAGAACCACTGCGTCGATACCGGCAACCCGACCATTTTCGTAGCGGCAGGTGACCTGGCTCTTGGCGTCCGGGCGCAGCCACGGCAGCAGGCCGCTCTTGCGGGCCTCGGCCTGGCGCTGAACCAGACGGTGAGAGAAGGTGATCGGCGCCGGCATCAGCACATCGGTTTCGTTGCTGGCATAGCCGAACATCAGACCCTGGTCGCCAGCGCCCTGATCTTCCGGCTTCTTGCGGTCGACGCCCTGGGCGATATCGACGGACTGTTTGCCGATAATGTTGATGATGCCGCAGGTGTCGCCGTCGTAGCCCACTTTCGAGGAGGTGTAACCGATGTCCTTGATCACGCCGCGCACCAGGTCTTCCAGATCTACCCAGGCACTGGTGGTGATTTCACCGCCAACGATGGCCACACCGGTTTTTACCATGGTTTCGCAGGCAACGCGGGCATGGGGATCGTCAGTCAGGATGGCGTCGAGCACGGCATCAGAGATCTGGTCTGCCAGTTTGTCCGGATGGCCTTCAGAGACCGATTCGGAAGTGAAGATGTTGTAGTCAGCCATAACACATGCTCCTCTGTGAGCGATTCAAATTCAGTCCGGTAAGCGACTTTCTTAAAGCGCTTTCCGGTATCGGGTTTGTTGATTTGTGTGAGGATACGTAAAACTACGTATCCGTATATCAAAATTTGTTGATATTGCGATCCAGGTCGTCAAATCTGGCCGCCGTGTTTCCAGAATTCCCGAACCTGAACCTGGAAGCCGTTCCGCAAGCCGATGAACAACTGCTCTCCGGCAACCAGGCCGGCGTCCGCTGCCCAGGTTGTGAGCTCTTCCGGTTCAAAGCCCAGCCAGAGATCACCGCAGTTTGTTTTTGCCCAGTCCTGGTCGTGACTGCACAAATCGCTGATTACAAAGCAGCCGCCGTTGTTCATCAGCGCTGCGGCATCCAGAAAGATGTCCGCGGGGCTGGGCACGTGGTGCAGAACCATGTTGGCAACCACCAGGTCAAACGCATCGCCCCGGGCCAGCAGGGTATCGGTAACGCCCTCAATCAGGTCAATGTTGTTCAGTCGTTCATCAATGCAGGTCCGGGTTGCTTTGGCCAGCATGTCACGGCTGTTATCAAGGGCCACCACATGCCCGCAAAGCTCGGCCAGCACCGGCAGGAAAGCGCCTTCACCGGGGCCGATTTCCAGAGCCGCCTGCCATTCATGCTTGCGGGACCTCTTGCGGATCATTTCCGCCACCGGTTCGGCATAAAGATCGAAGGCGGCGATTAGCTCCTGCTGCTCCCGGAACTGCTCGGCATGGCGAGCAAAGAAAGCCTGGGACTGGTCTGCGCGCTGTGTGCGGATGGCCTCAATGCGCTCCTGCAGATGCGGCGGCAACGGCACCCGGTCTACCGCTTCGAATATCTGTCGAATGGTCTGGTCAGTCGGCTTGTCACTGTCCAGATGCAGCGGACGCCGATAAAAAATCGCATTGCCTTCCCGCTGGGGCTCCAGCAGCCCAGCCTTGTTCATCACCTTCAGGTGGTGGCTCATGCCGGACTGGCGCATATCAAACAACTGGCTGAGCTCCAGAACCCCGAACGTATCCCGTCTCAACACACGCAGAATCTCCAGGCGCAACGGATCCCCGCTTGCTTTGAAGATCGGGGCCAGTGCCTCCACGGAGGACAGGTTGTCGGCGTGTGCGTTCATGGATGTCATGGGGACGAAGTGTAGGGTGCTTCGGGTGGTCAATCAATAGGCATATCAAAAAATTTTGATATAGGTTTATCGGTCTTTGAAATCAGACCCTTTCGGAAATCCGCAGGCAAACAATCGTGAAACAGGCACATGCCGATTTGCCCCGGCACACACTAATCGGCGAAAATACGCGCCTCATTTTGATCGCCCTTTAATCACTACGAATTCTTTTCCTGCAAAATACTGGAGAAACGTCAATGCCGTCTCGTAAAGATCTCGCCAACGCCATTCGCGCGCTGAGCATGGATGCGGTTCAGAAAGCCAAGTCCGGCCACCCGGGTGCGCCCATGGGTATGGCGGATATCGCCGAGGTACTGTGGAACGATTACCTGAACCACAACCCGGCCAACCCTCAGTGGGCCAACCGCGACCGCTTCGTGCTGTCCAACGGTCACGGCTCCATGCTGCAGTATTCCCTGCTGCACCTGAGCGGTTACGACGTTTCCATCGAAGACATCAAGAACTTCCGTCAGCTGCATTCCAAGACGCCGGGTCATCCCGAATACGGCTACACCCCGGGCATTGAAACCACCACAGGCCCCCTGGGCCAGGGCATTGCCAATGCCGTCGGTTTTGCGATTGCCGAAAAGTCCCTGGCGGCGCAGTTCAATCGCCCGGGCCACGAGATTGTTGATCACTACACTTACGCGTTCCTCGGCGACGGCTGCCTGATGGAAGGCATCTCCCACGAAGTGGCGTCTCTGGCCGGCACCCTGGGTCTGGGTAAGCTGGTTATGTTCTATGACGACAATGGTATTTCCATCGACGGCGAAGTGGACGGCTGGTTTACCGACAACACCCCGCAGCGCTTCGAGTCCTACGGCTGGCAGGTGATTCCGGCCGTGGATGGCCACGATTCTGACGCTGTCCGCGCTGCCATCGAGGCGGCCCGCGCTAACACAGACCAGCCGACTCTGATCTGCTGCAAGACCATCATCGGCTTCGGCTCCCCGAACAAGCAGGGCAAGGAAAGCTGTCACGGTGCCCCCCTGGGTGATGACGAAATCACCCTGACCCGCGAGCAACTGGGTTGGCAGCACGGTCCGTTCGAAATCCCGGCCGACATTGCCAGTGCCTGGAATGCCCGTGAAAAAGGCGCCGCTGCCCAGTCCGAGTGGGAGCAGAAGTTCGCGGCCTACGAAAAGGCCGAGCCCGAGCTGGCTGCGGAATTCAAACGCCGCATGGCCGGTGATCTGCCTGCCGACTTTGCCGAAAAGGCCCAGGCTTACATCCAGGAGTGTCAGGACAAGGCCGAGACCGTGGCTTCCCGCAAGGCTTCCCAGAACACCCTGAACGCCTACGGCCCGCTGCTGCCGGAACTGATGGGCGGCTCCGCCGACCTGGCCGGCTCCAACCTGACCATCTGGTCCGACACCAAGGGTCTGACCAAAGAAGACGCCAGCGGTAACTACATCTACTACGGTGTGCGTGAATTCGGCATGGCCGCCATCATGAACGGCATCGCCCTGCACGGTGGCTTCGTGCCCTACGGCGCGACCTTCCTGATCTTCATGGAATACTGCCGCAATGCCGTGCGCATGGCCGCGCTGATGAAGCAGCGTTCTATCTTCGTATTCACCCATGACTCCATCGGCCTGGGCGAAGACGGCCCGACACACCAGCCGATCGAGCAAATGGCGAGCCTGCGTACCACGCCCAACATGAGCATGTGGCGTCCGGCGGACACTGTGGAGTCCGCAGTAGCCTGGAAAGCAGCCCTCGAGCGCACCGATGGCCCAACAGCTATGGTGTTCTCCCGTCAGGGCCTGCCGGCACAACCGCGCGATGCCCAGCAGCTGGCGGATGTGGCGAAGGGCGCCTACATCCTGTCCGACAGCGAAGGCACACCGGATCTGATCCTGATTGCCACCGGCTCCGAAGTCGCCCTGGCACAGGACGCTGCCAGCACGCTGCGCGAGCAGGGTAAAAAGGTACGCGTGGTCTCCATGCCGTCCACCGATGTGTTCGATGCCCAGAGCGCCGAGTACAAGCAACAGGTTCTGCCGCTGGACGTCACCAACCGCATTGCTATCGAAGCCGGCATTGCCGACTACTGGTACAAGTACGTTGGCCTGGACGGTCGCATCATCGGCATGACCACCTTTGGTGAGTCCGCCCCGGCCGGCGAGCTGTTCAAGGAATTCGGCTTCACCGTCGACAATGTCCTGGAAGTGGCTGCTGAGCTGCTGGACGCCTGATGACAGACTCTGCGCCTTTTCGCATTGCCA
The DNA here is from genome assembly GCF_040148675.1 of Marinobacter sp. NFXS11. Classification (NCBI taxonomy): domain Bacteria; kingdom Pseudomonadati; phylum Pseudomonadota; class Gammaproteobacteria; order Pseudomonadales; family Marinobacteraceae; genus Marinobacter; species Marinobacter sp. NFXS11. Next base: position 189,303 of record NZ_JAGDDV010000001.1, read on the forward strand.
TCAACGGGTACGGCCGAATCGGCCAGTGCGTGTTGCGTGCGCTTTATGAAAACGGCTTCCGCGACCACCTGCAGGTGGTCGCCATTAATGAGCTGTCGGACATCGACACCATTGCCCACCTGACCCGATACGACTCCACCCATGGCCGCTTCCAGGGTGATATTTCGGTGTCGGGCCAGGACCTCATGGTCAATGGCGATGCTATCCGTGTTTTGAGTCATGCTGACCCGGCCGAGCTGCCCTGGCGCCTGCTGGATGTCGACCTCGTGCTGGAATGCTCCGGCGCCTTCTCTGATCGGGCGACCGCCCAGAAGCACATCGATTCGGGTGCCACGCGCCTGCTGTTCTCGCAGCCGGCCGAGTCAGACGTCGATCGCACCGTGGTCTATGGCGTCAACCACGCCGACCTAACGGCAGACGATGTGATCGTTGCGGCGGCTTCCTGCACCACCAACTGCCTGGTGCCGGTGATCAAGGTGCTGGACGAAGCCTTCGGTGTGGAGCAGGGCAGTACTACCACCATTCACGCGGCAATGAATGACCAACCGGTCATCGACGCCTACCACCATCAGGACCTGCGCCGAACCCGCAGCGCCCTGCACAACATCGTTCCGGTGGAAACCGGCCTCGCCAAGGGCATTGAGCGGCTGCTACCCAACATGGAAGGCAAGTTCAGCTCGGTGGCCATGCGGGTACCGACCATGAACGTTTCGGCCATCGACATGGTGGTCAACGTGGGCAAGGCAACCGACGTGGCAACGGTGAATACTCTGTTAAAAGAGGCCGCCAACGGCCCATTGAAGAGCATACTCGGCTATACCGACGAACTGCTGGCCAGCTCCGATTTCAATCACGACGCCCATTCCGGCGTGGTAGACGGCGGCCAGACCCGGGTAACCGGGGGCACCATGGTGAAAGTGCTGTGCTGGTTCGATAATGAGTGGGGGTTCGCGAACCGGATGCTCGATGTCAGCCGTAGCTGGCTGACGAAACACAGAACCTGATTGTCGGTTATCGCTGCGCTCGAACCGACCTACCGTAGGTCGGATTGAACGTAGTGAAAATCCGACAGCCAGACCAGATTTCAAGTGTGCAAGATCTGATCAAGGGAAGAACGTTATGGCCATCAAGAAAATGACCGACCTTAACCTCGCTGGCAAGCGAGTGCTGATCCGCGAAGACCTGAACGTGCCGGTCAGGGACGGCAAAGTCTCCAGCGACGCCCGCATCCGCGCGTCACTGCCGACCATCAAGGCCGCCAAAGACGCCGGTGCCAAAGTCATGCTGATGTCCCACCTCGGCCGCCCGGAAGAAGGCGTGTACGACGAAGCCTCCTCCATGAAGCCCGTTGCCGATCACCTGACCAAAGTACTGGGCCAGGAAGTTCGCCTGATCAAGGACTACCTGGACGGTGTTGAAGTGGCTGATGGTGAAGTGGTTCTGTTCGAGAACGTTCGCTTTAACAAGGGCGAAAAGAAAGACAACGAAGACCTCGCGAAGAAGTACGCCGCCCTGTGCGACGTCTACGTAATGGATGCCTTCGGCACTGCCCATCGCGCCCAGGCTTCTACACACGGTGTTGCAAAATTCGCTCCCGAAGCCTGCGCCGGCCCGCTGCTCGCGGCCGAACTCGAAGCCCTTGGCAAAGCCCTGGATAACCCGGCCAAGCCCGTGGTTGCCATCGTTGGCGGCTCCAAGGTTTCTACCAAGCTTGACGTGCTGAATGCACTGGAGAAGGTTTGCGACTCCATCATTGTCGGCGGCGGCATCGCCAACACCTTCCTGGCGGCAGCTGGTCACCCGGTTGGCAAATCCCTGTGTGAACACGACCTGATCGACACCGCCAAAGACATCGCCAGCCGCGTTGAAATCCCGCTTCCAGTAGACGTGGTTGTTGCCAGCGAGTTCGCCGAAACCGCAACCGCAACCGTCAAGAACATCTCCGACGTCACCGACGACGACATGATCCTCGACGTAGGCCCGGAAACCGCCGGCAAGTTCGCCGACGTATTGAAGAACGCTAAAACCATCCTCTGGAACGGTCCTGTAGGCGTTTTCGAATTCGACCAGTTCGGTAACGGCACCAAAGCCCTCGCAGATGCGATCGCCGAAAGCGACGCCTTCTCCCTGGCCGGCGGTGGTGACACGGTCGCCGCCGTTGACAAGTACGGCGTTGCTGACAAAATCTCGTATATCTCCACTGGTGGTGGCGCCTTTCTGGAATTTGTAGAAGGCAAGACGCTCCCGGCAGTAGCTGTACTGGAAGAACGAGGAGAATAAAAACAAGCACGGTTCTGGCCGAATAAAACGCAAAGCCAGAATCGCAAGGCAGGTGGGGGCCGCTTTCCGGGACTGTCTGCAGCATGGATGCTGCAGTCAAGCGTACAGGGACGTATTCACAGCGTGTTCCGGAAAGCGGCCCCACCTGCCGCAGCAGACTCCCAAGCCAGATCAGTAGAGTCCTGCAAAAAAACAGAATTCAACTACTCAAAGTCCAAATGAAGGAGACGACCCATGGCCCTGATTTCGATGCGGCAAATGCTGGATCACGCCGCCGAGCATGGTTACGGTGTGCCAGCCTTTAACGTCAATAACCTGGAACAGATGCGCGCCATCATGGAAGCCGCCGACAAAACCGACTCCCCGGTGATTGTCCAGGCGTCCGCCGGTGCCCGTAAATACGCCGGCGCGCCCTTCCTGCGCCACCTGATCCTGGCGGCCATCGAAGAATTTCCGCACATCCCGGTGGTCATGCACCAGGATCATGGCACCAGCCCCTCCGTGTGCCAGCGCTCCATCCAGCTGGGCTTCAGCTCCGTGATGATGGACGGCTCCCTCGGTGAAGACGGTAAAACCCCCACCGACTACGAATACAACGTCGACGTAACCCGTCGCACCGTTGAAATGGCCCACGCCTGTGGTGTCTCCGTAGAAGGCGAGCTGGGTTGCCTGGGCTCCCTGGAAACCGGCCAGGCCGGTGAAGAAGACGGCATTGGCGCCGAAGGCACCCTGGACCACAGCCAGATGCTGACCGACCCGGAAGAAGCGGCCGACTTCGTCAAGAAAACCCACGTTGATGCCCTGGCAATCGCCATCGGCACCAGCCACGGCGCCTACAAGTTCACCCGTCCGCCGACTGGTGACATCCTGGCCATCGAGCAAATCAAAGCCATCCACAAGCGCATTCCAGACACCCACCTGGTTATGCACGGCTCCAGCTCCGTACCCCAGGAATGGCTGAAGATCATCAACGAATACGGTGGTGAGATTCCGGAAACCTACGGCGTGCCGGTTGAAGAAATCGTAGAGGGCATCAAGCACGGCGTGCGCAAGGTCAACATCGACACCGACCTGCGTCTGGCCAGCACCGGCGCCGTTCGTCGCTTCCTGGCTGAAAACCCGGCCGAGTTCGACCCGCGCAAATTCCTGAAGGAAACCATGAAGGCCATGACCGAAGTGTGCATCGCACGCTACGAAGCCTTCGGTTGTGCCGGCAACGCCAGCAAGATCAAGCCGGTTAACCTTGAGCGCATGTTTGAGCGTTACGCTTCTGGCGAGCTGGACCCCAAGGTCAAGTAAGCTTAAGAGACCGGGACCTGATTGGCCTCCGCATTGCGGGGGCCTTTTTGTTTGTGGCGCCAGGCCGCAAGGAAAATGAGCAGTCCCAGGGTTGCCGTCGTGGCCCCGACGTAGCCCGTCGACGACCATCCGAAGCCTGCTGTGATTGCCATTCCTGCCAGCCAGGGCCCAAGGGCGTTGGCAACGTTAAAGGCGGCGTGGTGGGAGGCTGCTGCAAGATTCTGGGCGCCGTGGGCGACATCCATCAGATGGGTCTGCAACGCCGGACCGAGGGCGCCCATCATGGCGACAAGGAAACAGGCAACCAGCAATATCGGAAGCGTGCCGGTGGTGGAGGGAAATACCAGCAGGATGCCGGCACTTAGCAACAGAATAACGCCAACTGCCTGAAATCCCAGGCGATCGAACAGCCAGCCACCCAGCAGATTGCCGGTAAAACCGCCCAGCCCGAACACCGCAAGAGCGAGTGGAATCCAGTACTCCTCAACTTTGGTCACTTCCAGCAATGTCGGCGCCAGATAGCTGAACACGGCGAACATGCCAGAAAACCCGATAGCACCGATGGCGAGAGCGAACCAGATGCCGGCCCGGTTGAACGCGCGAATCTCGCTGAACGCGCCCTTTCGTTGTTCCTGCGGGTCAGCCGGCAGTACCGAGATCACCATCGTCAGGGTGACTACGGAAATGAGCCCCACGAACATGTACACATAGCGCCAGTCCAGAGACTGCCCCATCCAGGCCGCCATCGGATTGCCCAACAGTAGTGCCAGAGTCAGGCCCATCATGACGCGGCTGACCGCTTTCGCCCGTTGATGGACCGGCACCAGGGAGGCCGCCACCAGGCAGGCTACGCCGAAATACGCACCGTGGGGGAGGCCGGCCACAAATCGAGCAATCATGACCCCGGTGTAGTCTTCGGCCAGAGCGCTTGCCAGATTGCCAACCGCATAGAAAGCCATTAGCCAGATCAGCAACTGGCGCCGGAAAAAGCGTGCCCCGATCACGGCCAGCAGCGGAGCGCCCACCACAACGCCCAACGCATAGGCACTGATCAAATGCCCCACCTGTGGTTCGGTGACGCCGAGATCCTGTGACACATTGGGCATCAGACCCATGATGGCGAATTCACCGGTGCCGATGGCAAAGCCACCCAGTGCCAATGCGAATTCGATCAGAAAAATCCGGAGTCGTGTGGCTGGTTCGCTGCTCAAAAAGCTCTCCCTGAGGCCGCTGGAAAGAGTAAAACCGGCAATTGTCACCTTTACCGGGACCAGATGCCATACGAACCATCACAGTGACCTGGGCCACAACTTCTGCCGTGTTTGATCTATCGCAACTGGATCGCAGTGGGTGCTTGTAATTTTGCTGACAGCGTCAACTATAGGTATCAGAGATCAATTGTTGATCACCATGATCATCTGTAACGAGGAGCGCCATGGACTTCAAAGACTATTACGCCGTACTCGGTGTCAGTGAGTCTGCCTCCGCCGAGGAGATAAAAAAAGCCTACCGAAAGCTGGCACGGAAATACCATCCGGATGTCAGTAAGGAAGAAGATGCCGACACCAAATTCAAGGAGGTGGGCGAAGCTTACGAAGTACTGAAAGATCCCGAGAAGCGGGCGGAATACGACCAGCTGCGTAAATACGGTGCCAGGGCGGATGGTTCTTTCGAACCGCCTCCGGGCTGGCAAAGCGGGGCCGGTTTCGGTGGCGGGGGTTACACCGATGCCGACGCCCGTCAGTTCAGCGATTTCTTCGAGGAGATCTTCGGTGGTGGCCGCCGGGGCGATTTCTCCGGGGGCTTTGGTGGTGGCGGTTTCCGCCAGAACATGAGAATGCGCGGTGAGGATGTTCACGCCAGGATTGCCCTGTTCCTGGAAGAGGCGTTTCACGGCTGTGAAAAACAGATCTCTTTCGCCGTTCACGAGGTGGATGAGCATGGTCGGGTGATTCCCCGGCAAAAGACCTTGAAGGTGAAGATCCCGGCCGGCATGCGCGAGGGCCAGCATATTCGCCTCAAAGGCCAGGGTTCGCCGGGCATTGGCGACGGGGAGCCGGGTGATCTGTTTATTGAAGTGGAGCTGGCACCCCATCCACAATTCGCGGTGGAGGCCCGGGATGTGTTGGTCACAGTGCCGATCGCTCCCTGGGAAGCGGCTCTGGGTGCAACGGTGACCGTGCCAACCGTTGGCTCAAAGGTAAATGTAAAAGTGCCCAAGGGCTCCACCAGCGGTCGGAAGCTACGGCTCAAGGGCAAGGGCTTCCCCGGCAAACACCCGGGCGATCAGATTGTCATTCTGCAGATCGCCATGCCCGAGAAACACAGCCCAGAGGCCGAGAAGCTCTACGAGCAATTGGCAGAGGCCGAGAAGAACTTCAATCCACGCAGCAAGCTTCACGTGTGAGCGGGAGTAAGGTATGAGCAAGAAAGATCATGTGCTGACGGTAGAGGTACTCGACCAGAATGGCAGCACCTTCACCCTGCGTGAAATCTGCGAGCGTGGCGAGTGCCATGCAGAGTTCGTTATCAAACTGGTCAATTTCGGCATCATCGCCCCGGTGGAAGATTTGCCCGAGACAGTTCATTGGCAGTTCGACATAGCAGCACTCAGCCGGCTGCGCAAGGCCCAGAGACTGCAAAGGGATCTGAAAATGAATCTGCCGGGGCTGGCCATGTCGCTGGAATTGCTGGATGAAGTTGAAAGCATGCGCAGGAAGGTCGCGCGTCTGGAACAGCGGCTGGCCCAGCTGTCTCCGGATCAGGGCGCTGGCTGAGCGCTGAAAATCCTTTCGAGGGTGCCTGCATCGCGCATGTGGGCGATGGCCTGGTTGAATCGTTCCAGCTCGAGGACCACGGGTGATGCCTTGGACAGCCCTATGTAAAACGGCAGGGCTTCGAAAGGGCCATCTGCGTAAGTAAGCCGCTGTCGCAAATCGGGGAATTCAACCATCGAAAATTCGGCTGCAGGTTTGTTAACCAGAAATACGTCTATACGTCCCAGATCGAGGCGGCGGAGGTTGCTCAAAATGTTCGGGGCCTCTTCAACCACAAGATCGAATTCATCAACGGCTTGATTGAACCTTTCACCGTAGTTGAATCCGGCTGTTACACCGATACGGACACCTTTGAAGTCGGCAAAGTTTTCAAAGCTGTGATCGAAACGCCTGTCTGCCTGATGCCAGACCAGGTTTTTGTCTTCATGAACAAAATCGGTAAATGTCAGGTAGGCTGCCCGTTCATCGTTCCGGGTCAGCAGCATGACGCCATCGTAGTCGCCGGTTTCTGCCCATAACAGGCAGCGTTTCCACGGTAACAGCCTCAGCTGGAAGTCGACGTCCAACCTTTCTCCGAGTTCCTTGAATAACTCGACGGCAATACCGCCTTCGGGCACAGAGTCAATCTCTCCCAGTGTGTAGGGGGCCCAGGGATCTTCGCAGAACCTGAGCTGCGCGAGCCCCTCCGCCGAAGCGGATTCTGCGAAAAATATCAGGGCTGAAAACGTTAACAGGAACCCTGCAAAGACACCCGGGAGAACTTTCATGGCTATGCCAATTTGCCAGTTGCACTTCTTATGACAAATTGTAGAACCCGGTGGGCTTCTGTGCCGGTGTTATTTTTCCTGTGAAGAAAGCTGTTGTATCTCGGCGTAGATTTTCTCGGCCTCCTCCATGAGGGTTCCATGGGTCCGCAGGTCGCCATTGCGCTGTGCGTCCAGTGCTTTGGCAAGTTTCGCCTCGTATTGTTTCTGCAGTTTTTTCTTCGGATCGCCTTTCAAAAATCCCAACATCGTAATGAACCTGTTTTGGCTGAACGTTCAAAGATTTACGTTTTTTGCTCCATAAAGTTCACAAAATGTTCATGATCAAAAACTGGACAGCTTCAGAGAATGGGATTAAATTCCCAAATAACCAATTGGGAAAAATATCCCAATTTACGGTTGGGTGGTTAAGCGTGGTCGCCCGCGGACGCAATAACAAGCCTGGAGAAGAACGATGAATCGCAAACCTTTAGCAATTGCAGTGAAATTGGCCATGACCGGCGCTCTGGCCGGTGCCCTTGCCGCTTGTGGTGGGGGTGGCTCCGGAGACACCTCCACCAGTGGCACCTCATCGGGTACCAGTGTTGGGGCGGTTTCCGGCTTCGGCAGTGTTTACGTTAACGGCACCCGCTTTGAAACCAATGGCAGCGTTAGCAGCGACGATGGCGTGGAGCGCGAAGATCAGCTCGAAAAGGGCATGATCCTCAAAGTTGAGGGCGACTGGGATGACCGTGGCCAGGGCAGGGCCGACAGGGTCAGTTATGACGATACCCTGCGCGGACCGATTTCCGGCATGAGCTGGGATGAGGTTACCCGCACCGGAACTCTGACCATGCTTGGCCAGAGCATTGCCCTGGATGGCCAAACCGTCTTCCGCGGCGCGACGCCTACTGCCCTTGCCGACAATCCCCAGGGCTATCGTGTAAGGGTCAGCGCCTGGCGCCTTGAGGATGGCAGCTTCCGGGCAAGCTTTGTTGGTGCCAGGGCCATTGGCCTGGAATTCGATGACAACAACGAAGTAGAAATTGAAGGCGTTGTTGCCGATCTGGACACAAGCGCCCAGACCTTCACCATCAACGGTTTCCTGGTTGATTACACCAGCGCTGTCGGCGATGACGGCTTCTCCCTGGACGATCTGGAAAACGGAATCGTGGTGGAAGTGGAAGGCTACCTGGACGGCAACACCATCATGGCCGAGGAGATCGATGATGAGGACGACCTCTTCGACGATGATGACGATGTCGAAATCTCCGGAAGCATTTTTGACTATGACGCAGCCAGCGGTCAGTTCTCGGTAAATGGGGTGCGAGTCCAGATTAATGGCGGCACCGAATTCGACGATCTCCGCGAAAGCAGCCTTGCCGATGGCCTCTTTGTGAAAGTGGAAGGCGAATTCCGCAATGGCGTCCTGGTGGCTGAAGAGATCGAAGGCCGGGAGTCGGATGCCGAGCTGGATGGTCGCATCGAGTCTCTTGATCTGACCAATGAAACCATGGTCGTCAGCGGCGTCCGGGTCCATCTGACCGGCAATACCCTGATTGATGACGACGACGATGACGAAGATGACCGTCGCAGTCGCGTCCAGGATATCCAGAGCCTGCAGGTGGGTGACTATCTCGAAATTGAAGGTCGCCAGCAGAGCAGTGAAGGCGGATTCCTCGAGGCCATCAGCATTGAACGCGAGGATGACGACGACGATGACGATTTTGAGCTCGAGGCACGGGTGAGTGCCATCGGAGCCGATTCCATCACCATCATGAATCTTGAGGTGCTTCGCAATGGCTACAGCCTGTCCGGTATCCAGATTGGTGATGAGGTGGAAATAGACTATCGCCAGACCAGCGGTGGTCAGTATGAGCTGACAGACAACGTCGAACTCGAAGACAGCAGCGATGACGATAGTGGCAGCGATGATTGATCAGTGAACTGCCGGAGCGGGCCGGGGTGTCGTCGGCCCGCATTCTGGCTTTCGAAGTCGCTATGGGAATACAATCCCAAACATGAAAAAGCCCAACCCCCTGCATAAAGCGCTGTTCCGCATTCTGCGACCTCTGGCGAGGTTGCTGTTGCGCAACGGTATTCCTTTCGGTGAGTTCTCCGAGCTGGTTAAACGTGCCTACGTGGAAGCAGCTCTGGAAGACTTTGCCGACGGCCGACGAAAGCCCACGGATTCACGCGCTGCGGTCATGACGGGGCTGACCCGCAAGGAAGTCAAGCGCCAGCGGGAGATCCTGGCAGGGGAAGATACCGGGAGCCGTGATGTGCTTCATACCAACCGGGCGTCCCGGGTGGTATCGGGTTGGGTCCACGATGCGGTCTTCCAGGCCAAAGACGGAGAGCCAGCCATGCTGTCTTTCGACGGGCCGGGGAGTTTCAGTGAACTGGTCAAGCGTTACAGCGGTGACATGCCGCCCCGCGCTGTACTGGATGAACTGCTTCGGGTAGGCGTGGTTTCGGTTGACGGCGAATCGGGACGCCTGCAATTGCAGCAAAGGGCCTATGTTCCGGCCGGAGACAGCGAGGAAATGCTCCAGATATTTGGCGAGGACGTATCAGATCTCATAGCGACCATTGATCATAACCTGGTCAGTGACGAGTCCGGGCAGCCCCCGCTGTTCCAGAGAACCCTGACCTACAACAACATCCCTCCGGAAGTGATGGAGCGCTGGCGCAAGCACGCAGCCGCCCAGTCCCAGGCACTGCTGGAACAGCTGGACAAGTGGCTTGGTCCCCATGACCGCGATATATCGGGTCATGAGCCTGGCAGTGAGTCCGGGGATCCGGTCCGCACCGGCGTGAGCATCTTCTTCTTTGAAGAGCCTGCCGGAAAAGATCCGAAAGGAGATTGAGTGCTATGAGTCTCACGAGGCAGCCGAACATTATTTGTCGCTGGGAGCCAACGGAGCTTGCAAGCACCATACTTTCCGCATCGTCCCGGCAGGTGATTCGCTCCTGGATCAGCTCCAGCGAGTTTCTCGATGAGCATCACCACCCGGTCATGCTGATGACCGACAATCGTTCAACGAACTCTTTCAGCTATCTGGTACGGGCGACCAACCCGGAGTTTGCTCCGACAGTGGTTCTGAATGAACTGCTTCGTAAGGGCGTCGTTGAGTCCCTGGATAACGGTTACCTCTTGCTTAGACGAAGCGTTTACGCGCCGTCGCAGCCCCGCCTGCACGGTGAGTCACGGATCAACAAAGTGTTCAGGCATGAAGACGAAATTCCTCGCAGGCGTTATAACGATGTTTACTGAAGAGCACCGGCCGGGAACGCCGGACAGGGAGAAAAAAGCTATGAAACGGCAACTCCGCAATCGTGTTTTCGGGCTGGCAGCTGGTACGGTGGCCTTTGGTGCGATTTCCGCCTGCGGTGGCTCTGGAGACGGAGGCCTGGATATCGCCGATGGCGGGATCCGGGGCACAGGCTCAAGCGTTGGTCCGGTTTCCGGATTCGGAAGTGTTTTTGTTAATGGCGTTGAATTCAGCACCGATGACATTCCGAATCGGGAAGTGGAAAGCAATGACGGCATCACTGCTGAAGGCCTTCTGAGTGAAGGCATGATTCTCAGGGTTGAAGGCGAGTGGTTTGATGATGGCAAAGGCACGGCCGAGAAGCTCAGTTACGACGATACGTTGCGGGGTCCGGTAGACCTGGTAACTGCCGATCCAAGTGGTGCCGGTGAATTCGTGACCCTTTCAGTGATGGGGCAATCCGTGCGGGTTGATCGCCAGACGGTGGTTCGCGGCACAACTTACGCCACACTGCTTGGCGAACCCTCTATCACAGATCATGTCCGTGTCAGCGCCTGGCGTCAGGCCGATGGCTCCTATCGGGCCGGCTACATTGAGGTCATCAATCCGGATCTGACTAGTATCGAGTTGGAAGGCACATTGTCAGCGGTGGATATATCGCAGAATCAATTCACGATTGGCACGATCACCGTTGAATATGATGAGAACAGCGTCAGTTTCGGATCAGACCTGACCGAGGCGAACCTGATCGACGGCGCTGTCCTGGAGGTAGAGGGAACCCTGTCAGGAAGCGTGTTGACTGCCGCTACCATTGACCGGGACGACGCCCGACGCTTCAGTCGCAGCAGTGCCGACGATATCGAGTTTACTGCAATCATTGATGCGTCTTACGCGCCTTCCGGCGCTGGCACACTTCCCGGCGAGTTCACCATGGGAGGTCTGACCGTTCGGGTGACAGATGCAACCGAACTGGATGACAGCATTACTCTCGACGAGCTTACCGAAGGCCTCCTGATTCAGGTGGAGGGGCAGTTCGTCTCGGATACGGTTGTTGAAGCGGAGGAAATTGAACTGCGGGACGGCAATGCGAAAGTTAAAGGAGTGGTTTCTTCCCCTGCTGACAATGCGTTCTTTATCGGTGGCGTTGAAGTTCGGGTGTCATCGACAACTGCCTTCACCGTTGAGGATGGCTCCGGTATTTCATTCCAGACTCTTCCCATCGGCGACACAACAGTGGAGGTGGAGGGTATTGAGAAAGAGCAGGGTGCAGATGTATTTATCGAAGCCTTGAAGGTAGAGGTCGATGACGAAATTTCAGATTTCGATGATCGAGATCTTTACGAGTTGGAAGGGAAGCTTACGAACATCACTCCCAGCACCATCACGGTTCTCGGTGTATCGATCGATGCCGGGCCAGCGGCTTACGACAGTAATACTCAGAGTGAAATTATTGATCTTTTTGATGATGGCGAGCTTTTGATTCTCGAAGTTGAATATTCGAGGAACGGGAACAACTTCATCGCCGACGAAATCGATCTAGAAGAAAGCGATGACGATTAACTACAAAACCCGTACATAAATGCGGCCCACTCCGGCCCGGGTTTTGCTATACATACGGACACGCCAGGCAGGGACGCTGTTGCCGACTGTGCAGGATGCATGAAGCACACATGCTAGCGGAGTCCGTATGTCACTCAGTTTTATCCGGCGGCTGATTTCTAGCCGCCTTCTCCGACCGGTTTTTGTTGTTCTGGTCGTTGCCGGTCTGGTTCAGGTCCTGGTCAGCCAGTGGTTGATTTCCAGCCAGGTAGAGCGCCTGGTCGACACCGCAGGGTCCGCGCTTGAGGCCAGCAGCCAGCAGGTCAGTGCCTCCTTCGGGGACACCCGTGAAGATGTCCGATCCCGCCTGGAGACCATGCGGCAGAAGACCACCGAGGAACTCTCCGCCGAACTCACCCGCCAGCAGACGGCGCAGCAGGAACGCGTTGCCGGCAACGTTCGCACCGCTGTCATGGCGGAAGCCCAGGGGCTGGCCGATGTCCTCGCCGCTGTTGCGGCCCCGCTGATCTGGGATCGGGATGTCCCCCGCCTCACCGATCTTGTCGAACTGGCCGACGCCCGTGAATCGGTTCTGTTCGCTGTCTATTACGACCAGTACGGTGATCGACTGACCCGTTATGTGGACCGCACCGACGATCGGGTGCGCACCTTAATGGAGCAGGGGGAAGGTCGTGGTGCGGCAAATCGGGTCCTGGATGCGGCAAGCCGTGACCCCAACGTGGTAATAATTACCGCCGATATCGCTCCCCAGGGTTCTGCCATTGGTCAGCTGAAGCTGGGACTGTCGCTCGAAGGCATCAACCAGGACCTGGCGGCCCTGGAGCAGGAATTCAGCGCTACCATCACCGGCAGCATCGACGCGCTGCACGACACCCTCGAAGCAGAAACCGAGCAGGTTAACCAGCGCCTTCAGCAGCAGCTGGCGAGCATGGACGCTGACACTCGCTCCAGAATCCAGAACACGGTGGAGGCGTTGAATACCGAAGCGTCGAGCCTCTCCGCCAATTTGAGCATGTTGGCAATCGGTTCCGTGGTGGTTCTGATCCTGCTGGTGGCCCTGGTGCTCGGCGGAGGCTTGCTGCCCAGAGTATTCCGTTTGAGCTCGGCGATCTGGGGTATTGCCGATGGCGAGGCCGATCTTACTCGCCGGGTTTCCATGAAAGGCAAGGATGAGCTTACGGAGATGGCCGAGGGTGTAAACCGGTTCATTGCCCGTATCCAGGAACTGGTCTCCGACGTCAAAGAGTCGGCCGAATCGGCTGCCGGCCAGGCCCAGGCTCAGGGAGACATAAGCCGCAGTGCCGTGGCCGCAGTGAATCGCCAGGAGCAGGACGTGGCCGAGGTGTCCGGCACCATGGACGCCATGTCCCGCAGTATCTCCGAGGTGGCGGAGAACATTCAGGATATTGCCGGCTCTGTCAGCAACGTCAGTTCCGAGAGTGAGGCCACCGCAGGCATTTCCCGGGAAGTGCGGAACCGACTGGATCAGGTGGTTCGCAATGTTGAGCAGGCGGTGGAAGCGGTCAATCAGCTGGACCACCAGAGCAAGGAAATCGGATCGGTGCTGTCGGTGATCGGCGCCATCGCAGAGCAGACCAACCTCCTCGCTCTTAACGCCGCCATCGAGGCCGCTCGCGCCGGAGAATCCGGCAGGGGTTTCGCGGTTGTGGCCGATGAGGTCCGCACTCTGGCGAGCCGGACCCAGGAATCCACCACTGAAATCCAGTCGATCATCGAACGCCTGCAGCAGGGTAGTCGACAGGCGGTCAGCGCTATAGGTGAGGTGTCTGGCCAGGTTGCGGAATCCTCTACGGAGTTCCGTCGGGCCGATGAACATTTTGACCGGATCAACCAGTTGCTCAGCAGCCTTCAGGACCGGGCCATGGCCATTTCATCCGTGGCAGAAGAGCAGGGCAGGCATGCCAGTGAAGTCAGTGTGAACGTGAGCGATATTGCCGGCTCCTCCCGCGAGACGGTGGAAGCCATTGAGCGCTCCGATGAGGCCAGCGGCCAGATTGCCCGGACCCTGACCTCGCTGAAGGATAAAGCCTCACAGTTCCAGGTTTAGTGCCCTTTGGAGAACAGGCGCTCCCGGGCGCTTTTGTACTCGTCGGCCAGTCGGCTCACCAGCTCGGGGACGGTCAGCACATCATGGATCTGGCTGACCCCCTGGCCGGCGGACCAAACGGTTTTCCAGGCCTTGGCCTCATCATCAATGGGCTTCAGTTTTTCCCCGTAGTTGATCTCGCCGGCCTGGTTCAGCTTGTCCATGGGAAAGCCGGCTGCCTCCAGACTCTGGCGCATGAAGCTGGCAGGCACACCGGAAACCGCCGGTGTATGAATGATATCACCTGACACCGCCTCAATGATCATGTTCCGGTAGGCCTCGTCGGCCCGGGACTCAACGGTATTGATAAACCGGGTGCCCAGGTAGGCCAGGTCCGCGCCCAGGGCCTGGGCCGCCAGCAGGTCCTCACCATGGGACAGCCCGCCGGCCAGCAAAATGGTGCCATCAAAGACTTCCCGGATTTCATGCACCAGAACAACCGGGTTGATGGTGCCCGCATGGCCACCGGCACCCGCCGCCACAGCGATGATGCCGTCAACACCAGCCTCCGCAGCTTTGCGGGCGTGCTTCTGGTTGGTCACATCATGGAACACCACGCCGCCGTAGCTATGTACCGCCTCCACCACCTGGCTGGCAGCACCCAGGGAAGTGATGATGATCGGTACCTTGTGTTTTACGCATAGCTCCAGGTCGGCCTGCCAGCGAGGGTTGGTCCGGTGCACAATCAGGTTCACGGCGTAGGGCGCCGTTTTCGCTTCCGGATTGGTGCTTCGGAAAGCCGCCAGCTCTTCGTTCATCTGGACCAGCCACTCCTCAAAGCCTTCGCTGGTACGCTGGTTCAGGGCCGGGAAGCTGCCAACGATGCCCTGCTTGCAGCAGGCAAGCGCCAGTTCCGGGCCAGAGATCAGAAACATGGGCGCGGCCACCAGAGGCAGTGAGAGAGAGTCTTTCAGAGACGCAGGCAATGCCATGAGAATTCCTTAATTTTTGTTGGAACTTTTGTAGGATATAAAGGATCTTAGCGTGCCACGCCCGATCTGAAAACGGTCGCGAGCTAATTAATTCCGGAAACCAGAAACACAATAAGGAGTTCATTCATGGGTGAAGCAAAACGTCGCAAGGAAACCGGCGCACCGCCTCCCAGAAAAGCAAAATCCAACAAGCCGCTCTATGCGGGCATCGCTTTGCTGGTTCTGGCAGCTGTACTTCTGGGCGTTTTTTTCCTGACTGCCGCACCGGAGCCTACCTCTGATGAATTGCCAGTGGCAGCGCCCAATGCCGATGAGTTCCCAGCCCAGCTGGACCAGTACGGCGTATCTGTCGGCCCCGAGGATGCCACGGTTGTGGTTCGTGAATTTGCCGATTACCAGTGCCCCGCCTGTGGCAACTTTTCCTCTGCCACCAAGCAGCTGAAGAAGGAATATGTAGAACCGGGCAAGGTTCGGTTCGTCTACTTCGATCTGCCATTGCAGCAGCATCAGAACGCCATGCCAGCGGCCCAGGCGGCGCGCTGTGCCGGTGATCAGGATGCCTACTGGGCCATGCATGAACGCCTTTACGATTCCCAGACCGAGTGGAGCAGCTCGAACGATCCGGTTGCCACCTTTACCCGCTACGCCGATGATCTGGGCCTTGAAGAACGGCGCTTCCGCCGTTGCATGACTACCGAGTTGCACCGTGAAGCTGTCGAGCAGAGCCGCGAGGTGGCCATGCAGCTTCGGGTCACCAGCACACCCACGGTTCTGGTGGATAACATTCGCCTGACACGTCCCGGCTGGGGACAGCTTTCTGCCGTGGTTGAGCGTGAACTGGCCACCGAGACGGACTGACGTCTTGATCCCCGGGTAACCCCGCACTTGATCGTGAGCCTGAGTTGGTTAAAATTTGCGCCCTCTCAGGCTCCCGCCTTTGATGAACCCTGAAACCATGCTCCGGATTTACGGTCCGGCCCGCAGGAGAACATGATGAGCAACAGCGTTGTTGTCTGCGCACTGTACAAGTTCGCAGTCCTGAATGATTACAAATCCCTCCG
Source organism: Marinobacter sp. NFXS11 (assembly GCF_040148675.1). NCBI lineage: Bacteria > Pseudomonadati > Pseudomonadota > Gammaproteobacteria > Pseudomonadales > Marinobacteraceae > Marinobacter > Marinobacter sp. NFXS11. Next base: position 205,337 of record NZ_JAGDDV010000001.1, read on the forward strand.
CCAGCCGCTGCTGGATCTGATGCTTGATAAAGACGTGCATGGCACTTTGCTGCTGGCGCGCGAAGGCATCAACGGCACTATTGCGGGTAGCCGCGAAGGCATTGATGCCGTGAAAGCCTGGATCGCCAGCGACGAGCGGTTCGACGGCATTGATTACAAAGAGTCCTATGTGGACATCCAGCCGTTCAAACGCACCAAAGTGAAGCTCAAGAAAGAGATCGTCACCATGGGTGTGGACGGTATCGATCCGAAGCGCATTGTCGGCACGTATGTGGATCCAAAAGAGTGGAACGATCTGATTTCCGATCCGGACGTGGTGTTGGTGGATACCCGCAACCAGTACGAAGTCGAAATCGGGACCTTCAGGAATGCCGTCAATCCGGCCACGGATACCTTCCGGGAGTTCCCGGAATACGTGAAGCAGAACCTGGATCCTTCGAAGCACAAGAAGGTGGCCATGTTCTGCACAGGCGGTATCCGTTGCGAGAAATCCACCGCCTATCTCAAGGAGCAGGGTTTTGAGGAGGTCTATCACCTCAAGGGCGGCATCCTGAAATACCTGGAAGAGGTACCGGAAGAGCAGAGCCTGTGGCACGGAGAGTGCTTTGTTTTTGATGACCGGGTAACGGTTAACCACCGGCTGGAGCGTGGCGATTACGACCAGTGCCATGCCTGCCGCAGGCCGATTACCGAAGAAGACAAGCAGCGCCCCGAGTATGAACAGGGTGTGAGCTGCCATCAGTGCATTGATTCGCTGACCGAAGAGCAGAAAGTTCGGTTTGCCGAGCGTGAACGCCAGATGCGTCTGGCGGAGGAGCGGGGCGAAGCCCACGTGGGCGGGGAAGCCGCTCGCATCATTGCCGAGCGCAAGGCCCGGAAAAAGGCCGAAAGAGAACGTCAGGCCCGGAAAAGCCTGGATGGCGAGAGGGCGAGAAGCACCGACGGGGCCTGACCAACCCAGAAAGGAGACTTCATGGATTTACGACAGGCTGTAGCCATTACCGCAGTTGTTATCGCGCCCCTTGCCAGCGCGCAGGACGCCGATAACTGGAAGGGCGAAACCGAACTGGGTGTGTTGATCACTTCGGGCAATACCGAAGAGACCAACATCAAGGGCCGCCTTGGACTGGTCCATGAAGTCGAAACCTGGCGCAACACCGGCGAATTCCGCACGAACTATTCAGAGACCGACGACGAAACCACCGCCGAGAAATATCTTGCCGCCCTGGAAACCAATTACAAGTTTTCAAAGAACCAGTACTGGTTTCTCCGGGGCTCCTACGAGGACGACCGCTTCTCCGGCTACGATTTCGAATCCTCAGCAACCACCGGTTACGGAAACCGGGTGTGGAACTCGGGTGATCGCTCGTTCCTGGATCTTTCAGTCGGTGGCGGTTACCGCTACAACAAACTGGAAATGGTGAATGCCCAGGGCGACGATGCCGAAGAAGAGGCGATCGCACGCCTGGCAGGCCAGTTTGATTATGCCCTGTCGGAAAATTCCCTGTTCCGCCAGAAGTTGAGCACGGAAATCGGCCTGGATGAGAACAACACGGTGACCGAATCGGAAACGTCGCTGCAGGCGAACGTGGTGGGGAACCTCTCCATGAAGGCAGCGTTCCGGGTTAAACACCTATCGGATCCACCCGCAGGATCCGAAGACACCGACACGGAAACCTCACTCTCGCTTATCTACGGTTTCTGATTGAACGCATGAACTTAGGGTCAGATGAGATTTTCATCTGACCCCTTTTTCATCTGACCCCGATTTTATACGTCGTTTCGCAGACCCAACTCATCGGGATAAGGCGTCAGGTATTGCTGAGCATGCAGGTAGTCCACCGGCTCCCTTCGCTGGGCCATGCGCAGCAGCGTCATGGGAACCACCAGCGGTACTTCGCCCCGATGGTAAGCCTCCATCTGTTCCATCAACACCTTGCGGTCTTCATCGCCCATGGAATCCCTGAGATAGCCCATCAGATGCTGCATGGCGTTCATGTGTGAACCCCGGCTCACCTTCTTGCTCATGGCCTCCATGAACTGGTGGATATAGCGTTCAGCAATGTCTTCCAATGGCTCTGACTTCAGATCCCCAAGCATCGGACCGAGCTGTCGGTAGATCTTTTCGGAGTGAGCCAGAAGCTGGAATTTGTGGCGGGTATGGAATTCAATCAGCGCCTTGGCGGAGAGCTTGTCTCCGGCCACGTTCTGCATCCAGTCGTCGTAGGCGAAAACCCTCTCAACGAAATTCTCCCGGATCATGTTGTCGTTCAGTCGGCCTTCCTCCTCCACCGGCATGAGCGGGTAGGCCTTCAGCAGCGCCTCGGCAAACATGCCCCGGCCATCCCGGCGGGTTACATTGCCATCCTCGTTGTGTACCTTGATGCGTTCCATGCCACAGCTGGGGGACTTGGCCATCAGGATGTAGCCACGAAGGTCTGTCAGGGTCGGCATCACCTGTTCGATAAAACCCTGCATGGCGTCGGTGTGATCCGCCGCGCCTCTGGTTTCAATCAGACGAAGGCCATCGCTGTATTCGCGCAGTTGGATGGCCGGGCGCGGAACGCCCAGGCCGGCTTCCAGCTCCGGGCAGATGGAGCGGAAATCAAAGTGTTTCGAGAGCACCTGGGTGCAGTAGCGGGAATGCTTATGGCCGCCATCATGGCGAACTTCCTTGCCCAGCAGGCAGGTGCTGATTCCGACGGGGATGCCGCTCACGTTAGTCTCCGATAATTAACCAGGTCTGATAGGTAAAACTGTTTTTGTAATACGTGAATTCAGTCTAGCCCGATCAGGCCGCTGCGGAAAACTGTAACCCCACCTATTCAGGATGGATTATCGAGCCTTTTCGTTTCTTCGCGGCCATGGCGAGTGTGGTGGCGTAGATGGTGCGAACGTCCGTGGCGAACTGCTCTACTGAGTAGTCCCTGGCAAATTCCAGGGCCTGTTCGGAGAGTTTTTCGCGCAGCTCGTCGTCTTCCAGCAGTTTTTTGACCTGCGCGCGCCACTGGTCCTGTTTTTCCGGCGTCTTGAAGCCGTTGAACCCGTGTCGGACCACGTCTTCAATACCACTGGAGCGAACCGCTACGACCGGCAAACCGGCAGCCATCGCCTCCAGAATCACCATGCCCTGGGTTTCGGAGATGGAGGCGAACAGGAAAGCATCCCCCAGTCGGTACCAGGTGGCCATTTCGTCCGGCGGCACGGCACCAACGAGGGTGAAGTGTTGTTGAAGTCCCAGGTCTTCGATCTTCTTCTGCAAGCGGTCCTTCTGGTGGCCATCGCCGATCATCAGGAACCGGAAGGGCACATCGGTTTCGCGCCGCAGGGTATCAATGGCCTCAATCATGAAGTCGATGTTTTTCTCGTTCGAGAGCCGGGAAACACTGACAAACACTTTCTCATTCTTGAGCTTCAGCTTCTCCCGGAGTTGTTCGACGTCCTTCTCCTGAACCTCCTGGAACTTGTGATATTCAATGCCGGTAGGCTGCACGAAGGTCGGTGTTTTAACCCCGATCATCCGCAGGTATTCCTCCGTGGAGTAGGTAGGCACGATCACACCGTCGCACTTGTTGGCAAAGCGTTTGATCAGCGCGTGGGAAATCAGGTTCCGGAACAGCATGCCCGGCAGCGGCACGAAGTGGGCGTAGTGCTCCAGGCGGGTATGGTAGGTGTATATGGCCGGGATATTCAGTGTGCGAGCCACGAACAGGCCCAGCGACCCCAGCCAGAACGGATGGTGCAGATGGATAATATCCGGCTTGAACGCCCGTACCCGTTTGCGAATCCGCCCGAGGAAAATATTGGCCAGCCGGAATTCCCGCTTCTCGCCCATGGCCAGTAGTGAAGGCACTCGTAAAACGTGGGCTTCGGTTTCCGGCTGCCCCTTGTAGCGGGGCGCCACTACCAGCAGTTTATCGCCAAGCGCTTCCAGGCCCTGCCGCAGCCGTTCAATGGAAATGGGTACCCCACCGATGAAGGGCAGATAGTTGTTGGTAAACATGGCCACCCGCATCGGTTTGTCCAGCCAGGGCGAGGGGTCCAGATCATAGTCCGGGTAATAATCCTTGCCGATGAAAATGGCGCCGTACAGCTTGATCGCTATGGCCGCAAACACGGCGACGATAAGAATAAAGTTCAGATAGCCGGTATAGAACAGCGAGTAGATAAAGAACCACAGGCTTTCCAGACGCTTCAGGATCGGGTGCTGGCCCACCTTCAGCCGCTGGAGGCTGTGGCTTACCTCGCCGTCGGCGTCCACGTTCACCCGCACGTAGTGATAGAAGCTGGTGTCATTGTTCATCACCAGGCCACCGGCACCCCCGGTCGTCACAAACGTGGTCTCGCCTACCTGCTCCTCGGCATAGAGCGAAAGATTGGCGGAAAATACCCGGTCAACGCCATGGTCCTTGATCGCGGCCAGCAGGGCATCCCGGAACTCGGGGGGCGCCAGGTAATCGTCTTTCTGATCGAACGGGGCATTTTCGTCCGGGTGCAGGGGAGGATGGCCAATGAACAGTATCCGTGCCCGGGAGGTGTCCTGGGCCAACAGGTCTTTCAGCCACCGGATCTGCCAGCGCCAGGGTGTTTTGCCGGTGCTGTCCAGGAAAATCAGCCGGCTGTTACCGGCCTCGATACTGAAGAAGTGCGGGCCGAAGTGATCGTAGAATCGGAAACTGCCAAAATCTTCGTACTCGTGAGCACCGAAGGTGAGCAGATAGGGGATCTCCAGGTGGCTCAGAGTGCCATAAAGTGCCCGGTACTTGTCTTCGCCGCCACCACTGACAGCGTTCCCCGCCGAAACCAGAAAATCGAGCCCGGATCGATTCAGTTCCGGAATGATGCGGTCCTCGAAAATGCCTACCGAGTTATTGATGTTGCCCACCACCGCAAAACTGAACGGCTCGCCGGGCTCAAGTGCCTGATAAATCCGTTCTACCTGCTCGGTGTGAACCCCCTCGAAATCCTCCGTGAACAGATTCAGATAGGTTTTGTAGCCAACCAGCAGAAACACCACCAGAAGACAGAGGTAAAACAGCAGCTTGAGTGGGTTGCGGAAGATCATCCGGCTCTCCTGCGATTGGCAACAAGTTCCTTCTGTAGCACCACCAGCCCGATAATCATGCCCAGATAGATGGTCAGCAGGCGCCAGCAGACGATGACCAGAATCAGGTGGTTTCCCGAGAGGATATCCCGGAAGAAGCTCCCGAAAACACCCTCCGAGATGCCTGAGGCGCCCGGCGTGGGCGAGAAATACATCACGAAGGTGGTCACAACCAGCAGGCCCACGGACATCACATAGTCAACACTGTAGTCCAGGCTGTGCATCAGCAGGGCCGGGAAGCTGAACAGGCTTAGCAGAAATATGGCAGTGAACAGGATGGACAGCCAGACGAACACCGGAGCGCCGCGCAGATAATCGCCAAAACTGCGTGACAGCCGCAGCATCTCCCGGCGCGCCTTGAACTGCCAACGCCGATGGCGGGGTTCACTGATCAGATGGAGCCGACGCGCCGCCCTCAGCAGCCGGGTCAGGGGGCCGATCAGCCAGCGGGTCCGGAACAGCAGAACCAGGAAAAAGCCGAGGTACAACACAATCAGAACTGCCAGAGCCGTGCCGATATCGCCAGTGATGGAATTGCCGTCGAGGGGTTTGAGTGTGAGGAGGAATACTGGCGTCAGCGAAAATATGAACAGCACCGCCAGGATCGTCCGGATCGTGGTCGCAGCCGTCGCCCGCCCAATCGGAACGCCATGGTGGCTCAGAAACCAGATCTGGGCGAAACCGCCACCGGTGGCCATCGGCGTGATGTTGGAAAAGAACAGATTGATAAACACCAGCCGCACCATGGCCGGCAGGGAAAGCCGGTGCCCCAGGGCTCTCAGCGTAAAGTAGAGCCGAAGGCCATCCGAGATGAAATAAACCAGCAAAAGGCCAGCCACCGATAACAGGGTTCCCGGAGCGATCAGCCTGGTATCGAAGGTAAGGGTGCGCTCGGCAAACAGATGGTAAACGGCGTAAAGCCCGGCAGCGGTAAGCGCCAGAAACAACAGACTGAACATCGCCAGCCTTTTTCCCGAAGCGCGCTTTGAGTAGCTGATTTCAGTGGAGTCAGTCATGGGCTGCCCGTCAGAGTGAGACGGGCAGTTTACAGGGTAGGGTGTGGTCGGTGTCCAGTGTCGGGCTAGTGGCCATACACCATCATGGTGGTGTTGGTGATGGCGAAGTCCGTGAACTGAACACTGCCGATACTGGTACCGCCCATCTTGAAGACCGGCATATCAATATCCGCCCGGAACTCAACATCGTGCACCGAAAGCCCGTCGTTGCCCGAAGCGGCACTGGTGCCTCTGGACAGCTTTGCAGTGGCACTGGCCATACCGAAATGGCCCAGCGTGTCATCGCCGCGCCGATTATGAATCTGAAGTCCTTCAATACCCACCGCGGCAAAGTTGAACAACAGAATCACATCCGCCGCATCCCAGTTCAGGCTGCCGTTGGTGATCTCGAAATGAGTATCCAGCTGCAGTTCGGAGCCTGAGACCTCGTTGCCGTTCGCCAGAGTGCGCGTGGAATCGCCCCCGTTACGAATCACCAGATCCGTCGGCCCGATGTGACCTTGCAGAAGAACGTCCGAGAACAGCGTCGCCGAACCCTCGCTGCCTGAAGTGGTCACACTGTCTACCGCCAGCTCAAAATCCACCGCCTGCAGGTATTCATCCAGACTGGTCGGATCGCCATAATCGGTTGCACCGAGGTGCATCACCAGATCACCGCTATTGAACTGCTTGCCAAAAGAGCCCGCGACGGAATACTTCGCCACAGCATCGGCCACATCCGGATTGGTTGGGTCCAACAACCCCGCATCGGCCCGCCGGGCAATCTCCGAAAACCCGTGCTCCAGCACCTCCCCATCGCCGGCAATATCGATCGTCAGCTTCATGTTATCCAGCACCGTATCGTTCTGCCCGGATAACCGCAGCCCGTTCACATTCAACGAACCTTCATCAATCCAGCTGAACCGATCAATGCTCAGCTTGGTCTCCAGTTCTATCGTCACACCTGCCTGACCGGTAACACCGGACAACGTGCCATCATCCAACGGCCTGAACTCTGCCATCGCTGGCAATGGGAGCGAGAGGGCGAGCACCCAGAGCGAGAGAGTGGAAGATGTGGTGTTTCGACGACAGGCTAGTGACTGAGTCATGGTGGCCCCAAAAGTCTGGTTTGTTGTTTTTAGCGGAGAGCGTTAAATGCTCCCCGGGCCGCAGGGGGACAGCACAACCTATGCAGCAAAAACTCTGGTTTGTTACAGACTGTTACGATAGGGCTTGAAGTGAGAAAGATCCGTGAGCTCTGTCACACGAAGAGGCCACCGGAGAGGTTGGGGCAAAGCGGGCGGGAGGTCTTCCCAAAACTGTGCGGAGCCATGGATGGCGGAGCCAAGCGTACAGGGAAGTATTCACAGCGTGTTTTGGGAAGACCTCCCGCCCGATTTGCGGGCACCAAAAGTTGAAGGGTGAAACTCGGACTACGAAGCCAAAGCCTGCTGAATAAGAGACTTCTGGTGCTCCGCAAACTCCCGTATCAACGCCTGCGCCTTCTCAGAATCCCGCGCCAGAACAGCCTGCGGCAGATTGGCAAAAAACTCACTGGTCTGCGTCAAACCTCGACGATACCGATCGGCACTTAGATAATAGGCCCGACTGACCGCCGGCTTGAAATTCGACAGCGCCTCCGTGAGATAAGGATTCCCCACCACCTCACAACAGGCATCCATCACACCAAAACTCGCCTCAACCACCCCGGAGATGTCGGCAGAGCCATCGTTTATCTTTTCAACAACCTTGCTCACTGCCCCAAGCACCAGAGGCTTGTCGCGTTCCTGCCAGCGCTCGCACAAACGCACCGCCATCATCATCAGCAAGTGCATATAAACGTCGTAGAGCTCCGAGGCATGGGCCGCATCCAGCCGGGTTGCCGAAGCGCCCTTACGGGGCGTGATCTCCACCAGGTGCCAGCGCTCCAGGGTGTAAAGGGCTTCCTTCACCGATGCCCGGCTCACCTTTAGTTCACCGGCGAGCGTGGCCTCCTGAATCCGCTCACCCGGGCGAATCTGCCCGGTCATGATCCGTTCTGCCAGGTAATTGGCAATCTGCTCGGCCAGTGTGTTCGGCACCTGAAAATCCATAAAGGCTCTCTGGACGGGTCGTAAAAACCGGTCGACTGCTGCGGTAAGCCGACCGGCGGAAGAGTGTATGCGCATGAGTTTATCACAGCCTCGGAGTGCGATAGCGACAACGCCTTGATTCGGCGGGGCTTCCTGACAATTGTCAAAAAACCTCGCCAGGAATGTTGACGACTGATGTATTGTAGGACAATAATGCACAAAACAGCAGGTGATCAGAGTTTCACCAACAAGCATTTGATGGAGAGAACCCAATGAGCACAACGCAGTTATCGGTAAATCGAGAGGCCACCCGCCGAAGGATCTTGCTGACCCTCAAGAAGTACAGCTACCTGATCGCCATGGTGCCCCTGTTGCTGCCGCCTCTGCTGCTGGCCGCCGGCCAGGCCACTGATCTGGTGAACCTGTTTTCCTGGGGCGTCCCCGTGGTCGTGTTCGGGATCATTCCGATCTTGGACATGCTGCTCGGCAAGGATTCCCTGAACCCGGATGAAGAAACCGACGTGCCGCGGATGGTCGGCGAACGGTTCTATAAAGCGATTACCCTGGGCTGGGTGGCAGGCTTTGCAGCCTTACTGGTCTGGAGCATGCTGGAACTGGCTTCCGGCACCTTCAGCCTGGTGGGCAGTATTGGCTGGATCGTCTCCATCGGCATCGTCGGAGGTCTAGGCATCAACGTCGCCCACGAACTCATCCACAAAGACGAAAAACTCGAAACCCGGGCCGGGGGCTTCCTGCTGTCACTGGTCTGCTACGCCGGCTTCAAAGTCGAACACCTGCGCGGCCACCACGTACACGTCTCCACACCGGAAGACGCCTCCTCGTCCCGTTACAACCAGTCCCTCTACAACTTCCTGCCCCAGGCCTACATGCGCAACTTCCTGAATGCCTGGAAACTGGAAGCCGAACGCCTGCAACGCAAAGGTTACAAAGCCCTCAACTGGCGCAACGAACTGATCTGGTGGTACAGCATCAGCGCCCTGGCACTGGCTGGATTCACCATCGCCTTCGGCTGGCTCGGCGCCGTCTTCTTCCTGGGCCAGAGCTTCATCGCCTTCACCCTGCTGGAAATCGTCAACTACCTCGAACACTACGGCCTGCACCGGAGAAAACTCGAAAACGGCCGCTACGAACGCACCGGCCCCGAACACAGCTGGAACAGCAACTACTTCCTCACCAACGTCTTCCTGTTCCACCTCCAACGCCACAGCGACCACCACGCCTGGGCAAAACGCAGATACCAGATCCTCCGTCACCACGACGTAGCCCCCCAGCTCCCGGCCGGCTACTCCGCAATGATCGTCCTGGCCATGTTTCCCCCACTTTGGCGGCGGGTAATGAACCCAAGGGTAGAGGCCTATTACAAAGGCGAAGAACATCAACTTGCCTGAAGCAGGCGGGCAAAACTCCCAGCAGTCTGAACAGGGGGCCGGCAACAAAGTGAGCCGGCCGGGGTATGAGGGGTAATTTCTGCAGGGAAACGAATGTCTGAGCAAAGCGAGTTCGGCTTCCCGAAAGAAATTACCCCTCATGCCTCGGCCAGCCCCCAAACCCAGATCGGCCTGAACCGATAGGCCACAAAAGCTTCAGAGCGTCTCTGAAGAAACGCCGGCGTAAAAAACCGGCCCTCAAGACCCCGGCGGTTCGTCTCTGGCCCCGGGGTCTTTTTTCACGCCCTTGAAATCTCCCTGAAACGCACACAGGTATAACCTTTGAATCCTGCGAAAAAAAAGGGAAAACCAACATGCCCAAGCATTTCGAACAGGCCCCTGGCCTATACGAAGAAACCGTTCCCGAAACCGAAGGTTACGTCTTCAACCAGACCATGATGCGCATCAAGGAACCCGAGCGCTCCATGGACTTCTACACCCGAGTGATGGGCATGCGCCTCGTTCGCAAACTGGACTTCCCCGAAATGAAGTTCACCCTGTATTTCCTTGGCTACCTGGACGATCGCCAGGCCGGCCTCGTGCCGCAGGACGATGCCCACCGCACCACCTACACCTTCGGCCGCGAAGCCATGCTTGAACTCACCCACAACTGGGGCACCGAAGACGACAACGACTTCGGCTACCACAATGGCAACGACGAACCTCAGGGTTTCGGCCACATCGGCGTAGCGGTGCCAGACGTTTACGCCGCCTGCGACCGCTTTCAAAAGCTCGGTGTGGAGTTTGTGAAAAAGCCGGACGACGGCAAGATGAAAGGCCTGGCCTTTATCAAAGACCCGGACGGCTACTGGATTGAAATCCTGCAGCCGGACATGCTTGAGAAACAGCGCAAGGAAGACTGATCTTCCTTACTCCGCACCGGCCTCCTGGCCGGCTGCGGGTTTACGACCGTAGCGGGAGGCCACCACCACCGCTGCGGTCAGTATCAGTGCCCCGGCAATACCAATCGGCCCCAGAATCTCCTCCAGAAACACCCAGGCCAGCAGGGCTACAAACAGCGGTTCCAGAGTCACAATGATGCTGGAGAGCGTTGCCGGTGTCGTTTTCATGCCAGAGAAAAAGCACACATAGCCAATACAGGTTGGCACCACCCCCACATACACCACCATCAGCCAGTGCCCGATACCAAGGGTTTCCAGCCCCTCGAACCCGCCAGACAGGGCGACCACCGGCAACAGAATCAGCGCCGCCGTGAAGAAGCAGATAAACGCCGTCGTAAACACCGGTGTGCCGGCAGAGCTGTAACGGCTGGTGAGCGTGAAACCGGTGTACACGCAGGCGGCCAGCAACGCCACCAGAATGCCCGCAAGCCGGAGTGTACCGGTGGTGTCCATATCGCTGAGAACCAGCATGCCCGTGCCCGCGATGGCCGCAAACAACGACAGAACCGTCAAAAGGCTGGGCTTCTCTCCCAGAAGAGGCGCAGCAAGAATTGCCACCAGCACTGGCGGAAGGCAGAGCGCGATCAGGGTGGCGATGCCGGCACCGGTGAGGTCCACGGCCAGAAGGTAGCTGCCCTGGTAGAACGCCTGGAAAAGGCCAAGGGCTGCCAGCGGAATCAGGGTCTGGCGTGTGAGGCTCCGCAGGGAACTGCCGGGCACTTTTGCGCCCGGATTGGCCCGCTCAAGGCGTGCCTGCTCCCGTCGCATCAGCAGCCAGAAAAACGGCAAGGCCACGGCCAGTCGCAGGAAGCCCAACGTAATGGCCTGCAGTTCGGTACCGGTAAACAGAAATTTCGCAACAATGCCCGTGGTCGCCCATAGCAGGGCAGCCAGGGCGATCAACAGGGCGCCTTGGATCATTCAATAATCAACACAATCAGCTCTTTGGGACCGTGAACACCGTAGGCAAGGGTTTGCTCGATGTCAGCGGTTTTGGAAGGGCCAGAGATTAGCAGGGCATTGGTCGGCATGCCAGCGGCCCAGTTCTGGGCCTTCATGGCTTCGTGGAAGGTGGTATAGAGCTCAGAGGCCCGTAGCACGGCAATGTGCACCGGCGGCACCAGGCTCATGAGCCGTGGCTCGTCCTCGTTTGGCCACAGGATCAGCGAGCCGGTTTCGGCAATGCCGCCGCGGGTGGACGTAATGCTGGCGTCCACCTCGTTGAACAGGTGCGCCTGCCAGCTTTCGATAGGCTCGTCGTAGATCAGCAGTTCCGGCAGATCGTTACGACCGGCAGAGCGAAGGGACTGTCCGATTTCGTGTTGCTTCGGAATCAGCAGATTCCTGGCGCCGCGGGTGTTCAGCACCTCGGCCAGGCGGTCCATCCACATGTCTTCGGTGCAGTGGTGCACCTCGCCGTGGACCGACTCGATCATCTTCTCGAACCGCTCGATACGCTCCTTTGTCGACCAGTCATCCCGTACCAGAACTGAAAAGTTGCACTCCGGCACCGTCAGTTCACCGCCAGTTCGGTTGCGCAGACGCTGAAGAATCGTTTCCCGGGAACTCATTGGCCACGCTCCTTCATCCGCTGGTGCAGGGTTTTGGCCGCCAGTTTGGGCGCAGTGCGGTAATCGGTCCAGGCGCCGGCTTTCGAGGGCTGCAATGCCCTGAATTTACTGGCGGCACCGGTGCCGAAGCGATAAATGCCGGGGGTGGCGTGCATCCAGGCCCAGCCTTTCCAGATCATCGCTTCCATGGAGCTTCGCTTGGCCCCGTGGCCACGGACCTTGGCAGGATGGAGTTTGTCACCATCCACGGATTCCTGGCGCAGTCGCACCAACAGATCGGGAATGGGGATTTTCACCGGGCAGACCTCACCGCAGGCGCCACACAGGCTGGAGGCGCTGGGCAGGTGCCGGCCTTCGTCCAGGCCAATCAGGTGCGGCATCAGGATCTTGCCGATCGGGCCCGGATAGGTGGTGCCATAGGCATGGCCGCCTACCCGTGTGTACACCGGGCAGTGGTTCATGCAGGCGCCGCAACGGATGCAGCGCAGGGTGTCCAGCAGCTCGTCGTCCTGGTAGATCGACGAGCGGCCGTTATCCACCAGCACCAGATGCACTTCTTCGGGCCCGTCCAGCTCCTCGGCCTTGCGCGGGCCGGAAATCATGTTGAAGTAGGTGGTGATGTGCTGGCCGGTAGCAGACCGGGTCAGCAGGGCGAGCAGGGCAGAGACGTCCTCCATGCTCGGCACCACCTTCTCGATACCGGTAACGGCAATATGGCACTTGGGCACCGTGGTGGTCATCCGGCCGTTGCCTTCGTTTTCCACCAGGCACAGGGTGCCGGTCTCCGCCACTGCAAAGTTAACCCCCGAAACGCCCACATCGGCATTCATGAACTTTTCCCGCAATTGTAGGCGGGCGCTGGCGGTTAGGTATTCCACATCGTTGGAGAGATCCGTGCCGGTTTTCTCGTGCAGCAACTGAGAGATCTCGCCGGTGTTCTTGTGAATCGCCGGCATGATGATGTGCGATGGCGTTTCATCCGCCAACTGCACAATGTACTCGCCCAGGTCCGATTCCAGGGCTTCGATCCCCTGTTCCTCCAGGTAATGGTTCAGCTCCATTTCCTCGGAGACCATGGATTTGCCCTTGATCACTGTCTTGGCATCCCGGGCCTTGCAGATATCCCGCACAATCCGGCAGGCCTCGTCGCCGTCCACTGCCCAGTGCACCTTGATGCCGTTTTCGGTCAGCTTTTTCTCAAGCTGCTCCAGCAAATCTGGCAGATTGGCCAGGGCGCGGAGGCGAACGTTGGCACCGAGATCCCGAAGGGTTTCCAGATCCCACCCCTCGAACGCCGTCTTGCGCTTGGACATCAGCCCATCCATGGCGCTGCGGAAATTCTTGCGGATCTTGGGGTCGTGAATGGCCGCCTGAGCCCGCGGGTGGAACTCTTTTACGTCGATGTGATGCCCAGTGTGCTCGGCTGTCTCACTCATGACTGCTGCCCCCCTTTGCCCTGGGTGCGCGACCACAGGAAGCTGAGAATGTGCTGGCCTTCAACAGGTTTCTGGTTCTTCTCGGCGTAGCCGGCGATGTTCATCAGGCAGCCGCAATCGGTGGTGACAAACTGCCGGGTGCCGGTATCCACCAGTGCGTCCACCTTCTCGCTCACCATGGCGCTGGAGATCTCCGGGTGGCGAACCGCAAAGGTGCCGCCAAACCCGCAGCATTCCTCCGGCCGGATCTGCTCCACCAGGTTCACGTTTTTGAGTTGGCCCAGCAGTTTTGGTCCAACTTCGGCCACGCCCATTTCCCGGCGGGCGGAGCAGGAGGTGTGCATGGCCACGGTGGTGGGTTCACCCAGATCTTCCAGTTTGATGTGGCACACGTTGAGCAGGAAATCCGTCAGCTCCCAGACCCGGCCCGCAACCTCAGCGGCTTTCACCTCATCCGTGGTGTCCTTGAACAGGTCGGGGTAGTGCTTGCGCATCATCCCGCCACAGGAGCCGGATGGCACCACAATGGGCCAGTCGCCGGGGAACAGGTCGAGCTGCGCCCTGGCTACTGATCGGGCCTCGTCGTGGTAACCGGAAGTGTAGGCTGGCTGGCCACAGCAGGTCTGGTTCTGGGGAAACAGCACTTCAATGCCTTCACGCTCTAGAAGTTCCACGCCGGCAATGCCCGCATCGGGGTAGAACATGTCCACCAGACAGGTGCCGTAGAAATAGACTTTCGCAGGTTTTGCAGGATAAACCTTGATCGGATCAACCATGTGCGGATGCTCAACGGTTTTTGAATTGTTATCCAGCAATAATAGGGTGGCGAGCGCGGTGTTGCCAGACGACTTTATGGGCAGCCGGAAAGAGGAAGGGAGGGGATTCAGGAAGAGGAAGGGCAGCGGCAGCGCGCCACTGCCCGGGGTATTACTTCACGGTGAGGCGCGCGGCATTTTTCTCGATGGTACGTTCGCCAATGCCCTTCACATTTGCCAGGTCTGCGGTAACTGCAAAAGGACCATTCGCTTCGCGATAGGCAACGATCGCCTCGGCCTTGCTCTGGCCAATGCCGTTCAGGCTGGCGAGGGTAGCCACATCGGCTGTGTTGATATTGATAGCGGCGTCCTGGGCGTAGGCAAAACCGGTAACCAGGCTGAACAGCAGAATAAGAGTTGCGAAAAGCGGTGTGCGCTTCATGAATTCAAGCTCCTGAGATTTGCATTTATGGTTGTGTGCCAGGGCGCAAAGCAGCAGAAGCGAAATGTAAGAAGAGAGCAGAAATGTCTGTGGGTATGGGAAGTGCACGGACGGGACCACATTCCTTGTGATCCCCGATTCCGTGGCTGACCCCTGCCTGTTCCCTCAGGCGTGCGACTCATCCTGAGCGCGTCTTCCCTGTGACCATCCCTGTAAGCCCTGATCCTTCGGGCAACTCCCGAGCCGCGGAGGGCTCTTCCCTGGAGTTCTCGTCCTTGAGCCAACGTTCCTTGCTGGCTTGTCATCCCTGACACTGATCATTCTACTGTGTATCGAATTCCTACCTATCGGAGAATCGCTCCATGGTTTGTGCGATATATCTTACGAATCTGTAAGCTTTTCGGCGGGTTCAATTATGAACCTGAGTTCAGTATTTTCGGGGCCTGAGAGGCAATTCATTGCTCACTGCGGTGGGCGGCAGCCGCCTCGCGGATGCGATCCATGGTGATAACCCGCACAGCCTTCTGGCTGGCACGGATATGACGGGTGAGACGATCCGCCGCCTCGCTCGCCTGCCCGTTGCGCAGTGCCTCCAGAATCGCGGCATGCTCCACGTAAGTGGCATCGATACGCTCGTCCCGGCTGAAGTCCAGGCGCCGCACAATCCTCAGCCTGTCGGTGATCTCACGATGAACTCGTGTCATCTCCCGGTTTCCGGCAGCGGCCACCAGATCGCAGTGAAAGCTCTCGTCCAGCATCCTGACGGTGCTGCCCACCGCGCGTTCGGATGGGTGGTCCGGGTTCCAGAGAGCTACCAGGGTTCGCAGCGCTGCAGGCTCTTCAGGCAGGTTGCAGATCTTGTGCACGGCCGCCCGTTCGAGGGTGATGCGCAGGTCATAGAGTTCTTCCA
Organism: Marinobacter sp. NFXS11; assembly: GCF_040148675.1. Taxonomy (NCBI): domain Bacteria; kingdom Pseudomonadati; phylum Pseudomonadota; class Gammaproteobacteria; order Pseudomonadales; family Marinobacteraceae; genus Marinobacter; species Marinobacter sp. NFXS11. The sequence continues at coordinate 220,972 of NZ_JAGDDV010000001.1, forward strand.
CCTGCTGGAAATCAAATGGCTTTACCTGCCAGCCACTGCGGAACAGCACCTCCACATGGCCCTCCCGCTGCAAGCGGTAAAGTGCCTCCCGCACCGGTGTCCGGCTGGCGTTCAGGCGGGTTCCGACATCCCCCTCGCTGAATCGGTCGCCGGGGATCAGGCGGAACTCGAAGATGTCCTCTTTCAGGGCCTCATAGACCCTGTCGGCTACGGACTCTTTTCGTCTAGGGTTTGCCATTGGCACCGTTTCCCCTCGTGGGGCGCCAGATTGCCCCGGTATGGTCAGGCTCTGGAGGCGATATAGGCACGCCAGCCACCGAACTCTGTTACGTCCTCTGCACCCTCGAATCCGTAGCCCTCGCAAACAAAACCGTTTACCCACCGGCCATCAGCCAGCTCGACGTTGCCAATGCCCAGAGGCGCAGGAATCAGATCCACAAAGGAGCCAAAGGCAGAGGCAGGCATTTCCCAGACTTCCACAATGATTTCCCTGCCTTCGCCAGGGGCCGCCCGTTTCAGCCCGGGCTTCGGCGGTGTGGTGTTTGGCAGGGCGAACAGCCGGTAGTTGGCGGACGTTGTGGTTTGCTCAAGCAGAACCGCATAGCGCTCACTGAGCTGGGTGTTCAGGGGCATGCCACTGAGGTGAGCGCCTACTACCGCCACCTGCACCGTGGGCGTTGAAATGGCGGCCCCCGGGGTTTCCTCCGGGCGGGTTTTGTCGGTGGCGCCCAGTTTGGTGGGGTGGGCGTTCAGCCACTGGCAGGCCAGGCGTTGCAGTTCAGTGTCTTTCCAGGCGCCGCTGATCAGGGTAACGCCAAAAGGCAGGCCGTCGTCCCGGAAACCGGCAGGAACCGCGAGCGCACTCATGTCGGCCAGGTTCACGAAATTGGTGTAGGTACCGAGTTGGCTGTTCAGTGCAACCGGGTCCGCATTTACCGCCTCAATGGTGGGAGCCGTCGGCGCCGTGGGCACCAGCAGGGCGTCCACATCGGCCAGCAGTTCATCGATCTGGCGCTGCAGCTCTTCCTTGCGGTACTGGGCCTTGAAGGTATCCGTGGCGCTGAAATGCCCGGCCTTGCTGATAATGCCTTTGACCACCGGGTTCATATCATCGCCGTGGCTGGCCATGAACGATTCCACCGCCGCGTGGCGTTCAGCCACCCAGGGGCCTTCATAAAGCAGTGCAGCCAGTTCCAGCATGGGGCTGAAATCCAGCGGCACAAGTTCCACATTCTGTTGTCGCCACTGGCTGATGGCGGTATTCCAGGCCGCTTCCGCCTGCTGATCACCAAACCATTGCGGGTGGTCGGGAATCGCCAGTCGTTGGATGGGGCCGGGCCGCCGAAGGGCGGGGCCGTCCAGAGGCAGCGCATAGGGGGCCTTGCGGGAAAACGCATCATCGGCATCGAAGCCCGCCATGGTATCCGACACCAGACCGGCGTCATTGACGGTCAGCGCAAAAATGGACACGCAATCCAGTGAGCGACAGGCCGGCACCACGCCGCGAATGCTGAACAGCCCTTTGGTCGGTTTCAGCCCCACCAGATTATTCAGCCCGGCAGGCACCCGGCCGGAACCGGCGGTATCGGTACCTAGGGCAAAAGGCACCAGGCCTCTCGCAACCACAGAAGCCGAGCCGGAGCTGGAACCGCCGCTCACCACGTCCGGTTTGAAACTGTTGGGCACCGCGCCGTAGGGAGAGCGAGTGCCCACCAGGCCGGTGGCAAACTGGTCCAGGTTGGTTTTGCCGATGACGATGGCGCCGGCGGCCTTGAGCCTGGCCACGGTGGTGGCGTCTTCTTCCGGGGTATAGGCAAAGGCCGGGCAGGCCGCCGTTGTCTCAAATCCTGCCGCATCAATATTGTCTTTCGCGGCAAACGGAATGCCGTAGAGCGGCAGACTGGCTATCTCTCCACGGGCGTTCTGGAGCTTCTGTTTCAGCTCCAGAAGGGCCTTATCCAGCCCCTTCTGGTCCAAAAGCGAGATCCAGGCAACGTCTGTTGCGTCCAGGCCGGTCAGTAACTCACCCAGCAATGACTCGGGCGTAGCGCCCTCTTTATAGGCGTTCTGCCAGTCCTTGATGGTCCATCCGAGCATTGAAGGCATTGGTCATCCTCATGTGCGTAATCAACTTGTATACATGTGGAATGGCAATGCTTGTGCCATTTGCGGATTTTTCTTGATAGTGACCAGAAAACATAAGGTTATGAGTGTTTTTGAGGCAAAAGGCGGTTCAGGTCTGCCCGGATCAGGTGCGGTCGCACCAAAAACGCTCAGGAATGCTGCACTCCAGAGGCATATTGAGGAGCACGGATGCCTCTGGTTTGCCTTGTATACTAGATAACTAATTGTTTTTTAATGAGATATGAGGGGTGTGGAACAGCAGATGCAGAGGCCCTGCTGCGTTTTAAGACGAACTGCATACCTAACTAAGAAAAGGACGCCTGAAATGACTATTAAAAAACACGTGAAACTTGGCCTCTCTGCACTCGCACTGTCCATCTCTTTCAATTCCATGGCGGCGGAAGATCCGATCAAAGTGGGTATCTTGCACTCGCTGTCCGGCACCATGGCCATCAGTGAAACCGTTCTCAAAGACACCGTTGAAATGCTGATCGAACAACAGAACGCCAAGGGCGGTGTGCTCGGTCGTCAAATGGAAGCGGTTGTTGTAGACCCGGCTTCCAACTGGCCGCTGTTCGCTGAAAAAGCCCGCGAGCTGCTGGCCCAGGAAAAGGTCGACGTGATCTTCGGTAACTGGACCTCGGTTTCCCGTAAATCCGTACTGCCGGTGGTGGAAGAGCTGAACGGCCTTCTGTTTTACCCGGTTCAGTACGAGGGTGAGGAATCCTCCGAAAACGTCTTCTACACCGGCGCTGCGCCCAACCAGCAGGCGATTCCTGCGGTGAACTACCTGATGAACGAAATCGGCGTGGAGCGCTGGGTTCTGGCAGGTACCGACTACGTTTACCCGCGCACCACCAACAAGATCCTTGAGACCTACCTTATGGACATGGGTGTGGCCAAGGAAGACATCATGATCAACTACACGCCTTTCGGCCATTCCGACTGGCAGAACATCGTCTCCGACATCAAGCGCTTCGGCTCTGCCGGCAAGAAGACCGCAGTAGTCTCCACCATCAACGGTGATGCCAACGTGCCTTTCTACCGCGAGCTGGGTAACCAGGGCATTGCGGCCTCCGACATCCCGGTTGTTGCCTTCTCCGTGGGCGAGCAGGAACTCTCCGGTATCGACACTGGCCCGCTGGTTGGTCACCTGGCCGCCTGGAACTACTTCATGAGCGTGGACAACGACGCCAACTACGACTTCATCGACCAGTGGATTGAGCACACCGGCAATGATGAAGCGGTCACCAACGACCCGATGGAAGCGCACTACATTGGCTTCAACATGTACGTGGAAGCGGTCAAGAAGGCCGGCACCACTGACGTAGACGCGGTAAAAGACGCCATCATCGGCGTAACCGTGCCCAACCTCACCGGTGGCTACGCCGCCATGATGCCCAACCATCACATCACCAAGCCGGTGCTGATCGGCGAGATCCAGGACAACGGTCAGTTCTCTGTGGTCTGGGAAACCTCTGGTCTGGTCGCGGGCGATGCCTGGTCTGACTACCTGCCGGGTTCGCGGGACATGATTGCAGATTGGCGCAAGCCGTTGTTCTGCGGAACGTTCAACACCGCAACCGGCACCTGTGGCGCGTCTGCGGGCGAAATGGCCGCTGAAGCCGAGTAAGGCCAGGACAGCATAGCGCTGTGACTTAGCACCACGGACAACCGGAGGTGGCAGGTGCTGCCTCCGGCTGTTGCCCCGCAACACGCTTGAAACAGACAGGACACTCTCATGAGCATCTGCCGATCGCTCACATTGCTGCTTATCGCCCTGTTTTCCCTGCTATCGCTACCTGCAACGGCGCAGGAAGACGATCCTGGCAAGGCTCTGCTGATCAATCTCGCAGAGGCGCCGGCCAGTAAAGTGGAGGAGGCGGTGAACGCCATTGTCAGCAGTGGTGATGAAAGAGCCAGGGGCTGGCTCGAAGCCTACGGAAATAACCGCCTGAGCCGGGTAAAAGACACCGGGCAGGTTGTATTGGTACTGAACAACCGGGGCAGGGACTGGGAAATTGCCGATCCGCTGACCGGAGAGAACATGGGTGAAATGTCCCGCCGTGAGCTGGACAGAGTCGCCATCAATAACCGCATACGGGGCCAGCTTGAAGGCATACTGGCCATGCTGGACCTGAATGCCAAAGACCCGGATGTGCGCGAAGCCTCCGCACAGGACATGATGGGCAAAGTGGATGCTTCCCTGGTTGAGCCACTGGAAGCTCAGCTGGCGAAAGAAGAAGACGCGGCCGTCCGCAACCGCATTGAAGAAGCCCTGGCCATCTACCGGGTGGGCGAGGGCAACCTGGAGGCCGTGGACGTGCTCGCCGGCAGTCTTCATCCCCGGGCCCGCGCCGCTTTGAACGAAGCCGTTCGCGGTGACAACGAGGCGCTGGCTCAACGTGCCGCCAAGGCCCTCGAAAGCATTGAACAGAAACTCAAACTGAACCGCGCCGCCGAGACCCTGTATTTCGGCCTGTCTCTCGGCTCGGTCCTGGTCCTCGCCGCCATTGGCCTGGCCATCACCTTCGGCGTGATGGGCGTGATCAACATGGCCCACGGCGAACTGATCATGCTGGGTGCCTACACCACCTGGGGCATGCAGCAACTCTTCCCCGGCCAACCTGGCCTGGCTCTGATCCTGTCGATTCCCGCCGGCTTCATGGTGGCGGCCACCGCTGGCATCATCATTGAACGCAGCGTCATCCAGTACCTCAAAGGCCGGCCGCTGGAAACCCTGCTGGCCACCTTCGGTATCAGCCTGATCCTGCAGCAGCTGGTGCGCACCGTGATCTCGCCGCAAAACCGCACCGTGGTGACGCCGGAGTGGATGAGCGGCTCCCTGGTGATCAACGACGCGCTCTCGCTGACCCTGAACCGCCTCTATGTATTGGCCTTCGCATTGATTGTCTTCGCCGGGCTGATGCTGATCATGCGCAAGACCCGCCTGGGTCTGGAAGTGCGTGCCGTTACCCAGAACCGGGCCATGGCCCGTTCCATGGGCATCCGCGCCACCCGGGTGGACATCATGACCTTTGCCCTCGGCTCCGGCGTGGCCGGGCTGGCCGGTGTGGCGCTTTCGCAGCTCACCAACGTGGGCCCGAACCTGGGCCAGAACTACATCATTGATTCGTTCATGGTGGTGGTGTTCGGCGGCGTGGGTAACCTCTGGGGCACCCTCATTGCCGGGCTTTCCCTGGGCACCATCAACCAGCTGCTTGAACCCTGGGCCGGTGCCGTACTCGCCAAGATCATCGTGTTGGTGTTCATCATCCTGTTCATCCAGAAACGGCCGAAGGGATTGTTCCCTCAAAAGGGCCGAGCGGCAGAAGGCTAAGTTATGTGGCTAACTAGACCCTTACAGGAACGTTCAACCCAGATCTTTCTCGGCGTGCTGTTCTTGGCCGTGGTGCTGGTGACCTTCCTTCACCTGTTCATGCCCCAGGACAGCGCCCTGCACGTGAGCGCCTTTACCGTCACGCTGCTGGGCAAATACCTCTGCTACGCCCTGCTGGCAGTGGCGGTGGACCTGGTGTGGGGTTACCTCGGTATCCTCAGCCTGGGCCACGGCGCCTTCTTTGCCCTCGGCGGCTATGCCATGGGCATGTACCTGATGCGCCAGATTGGTGACCGGGGCGTGTATGGCGACCCGATCCTGCCGGACTTCATGGTGTTCCTGAACTGGCAGGAGCTGCCCTGGTTCTGGCACGGGTTCGACATGGCCTGGTTCGCCTTCATCATGGTGCTGCTGGCGCCGGGCCTGCTGGCCCTGGTGTTCGGCTTCCTGGCCTTCCGCTCGCGGGTGACCGGGGTATACCTCTCTATCATCACCCAGGCGCTCACCTTTGCCCTGATGCTGGCCTTCTTCCGCAACGAGATGGGTTTCGGCGGCAACAACGGCCTCACCGATTTCAAGGACATTCTCGGCTTCAACCTGCGCACCGACGCCACCCGCCTCGGGCTGTTCATCGCCACAGGTATCGCGCTGGCCATTGGTTATGTGATCTGCCGGGGCATTGTCACCAGCAAGCTGGGCCGAGTGAGCGTGGCCTGCCGGGATGCCGAAGCCCGCACCCGCTTCCTGGGCTACCGGGTGGAACGGGTGCAGCTGTTCGTGTTCGTGGTCTCCGCCATGCTGGCGGGTGTGGCCGGGGCGCTGTATGTGCCTCAAGTAGGCATCATCAATCCCAGCGAATTCTCGCCTCTGTTCTCCATCGAGATCGTGGTGTGGGTGGCCCTGGGTGGCCGCGCCACCCTCTACGGCGCAGTGATCGGCGCCATCCTGGTGAACTACGCCAAAACCGTGTTCACCGGCATCATGCCGGACGCCTGGCTGTTCGCCCTCGGTGGCCTGTTCGTGCTGGTGACCGTGTTCCTGCCCAAGGGCATTGCCGGGCTGCTGCAGAAGCGCCGCAAAGCCAGGACAGACGACGATACCCCCACCGCGCAGGAGGCTGCTGTATGAGCTTGTTCCGGGAGCTGACCGACCGCGAGCATGTGTTCGAGTTTCTGACCCAGGTGCAGTCGCCGGTGGACGTGCGCCACGGCCCCATCCTGTACCTGGAAGACGTAAATGTTAGCTTTGATGGCTTCAAGGCCATCAACAACCTCAACCTCACCATCGACGACGGCGAGCTGCGCTGCATCATAGGCCCCAACGGCGCGGGTAAAACCACCATGATGGACATCATCACCGGTAAAACCCGCCCGGACACCGGCTCGGTGTGGTTCGGCAGCCGCCACAACCTGCTCACCATGAACGAGCCGGACATCGCCAGCCTGGGCATCGGCCGTAAGTTCCAGAAACCCACGGTATTTGAAGCGCTCACCGTGTTCGAAAACCTGGAGCTGGCCATGGCGACGGACAAGCGGGTGTTTCCCACCCTTACCGCCGTGATGAAAGCCGAATACCGGGACCGCATCGACGAAGTGCTGGAAATGATCGGCCTGGAATCCCTGCGCGACCGCCTCGCCGGCATCCTCTCCCACGGCCAGAAGCAGTGGCTGGAAATCGGCATGCTGCTGATGCAGAAGCCCCGTCTGTTGCTGGTGGACGAGCCGGTAGCGGGCATGACCGAACAGGAAATGGAACGCACCGCCGAATTGCTCACCAGCCTCGCCGGCAAACAGTCCGTGGTAGTGGTCGAGCACGACATGGGCTTCGTGCGCTCCATCGCCCGCAAGGTGACCGTGCTGCACCAGGGCAGTGTGCTGGCGGAAGGCTCCATGGACCAGGTCTCCAACGATCCGGAAGTGATCAAGGTCTATCTCGGGGAGGAGGCGTAATGCTGAAGATTGAAAAACTCAACCAGTTCTACGGCGAGAGCCACACACTCTGGGATCTCGACCTGGACGTGCCCCAGGGCCAGTGCACCTGCGTGATGGGTCGCAACGGCGTGGGCAAGACCACCCTGATGAAATGCATCATGGGTGAGGAAACCACCAAGAATGGCAGCATTGAATTTGCCGGCGACGTGGAGCTCACCAAAAAGAAAGTCGAGGACCGTTCCCGCCTGGGCATTGGCTACGTGCCCCAGGGCCGGCAGATCTTCCCGCTGCTGACCGTGGAAGAAAACCTGCGCACCGGCCTGGCTGTGCGCAAGGACGGCAGCAAGAAAATTCCCGAGCGGGTGTACGAGCTCTTCCCGGTGCTGAAAGAAATGCGCCATCGCCGCGGCGGTGACCTTTCCGGAGGTCAGCAACAGCAACTGGCCATCGGTCGCGCGCTGGTGATCGAACCGCGCCTGCTGATCCTCGACGAACCGGGCGAGGGCATCCAGCCCAACATCGTGGCCCAGATCGGCGAGGTAATCCGCAAGCTCATCGAGGAAGACGGCCTGACCGTGCTTTTGGTAGAGCAGAAGCTGCCGTTCGCCCGCAAATACGCCGACCGCTTTGCCATCCTCGACCGTGGTCGCCGGGTGGCGGAAGACGAGATTGCCGGCCTTACCGATGAACTCATCAAGAAGCATCTGACGGTATGACGGTCTTCGAGCGCATAGAACCTGCCCACGACTCCGGCCATCGCTTCGACGCAGGTCGGCGCTGGGCGGCGTCCATTGCCCTGGGTTTCGACGCCCGGCCGGATGGCAGCAACACCGCTACCCGCATGACCCACGTGCGTCATCAAGGCCCATTGCGGGTGCAGCGCCCGTTCTACCCGGAAGGTCGCAATGGCTGCTGCCACGTGTACCTGCTGCACCCACCGGGTGGGCTGGTCAGCGGCGATGCCCTGAGCATCGAAGCCCGGGTCGGCGAGGGCGCCCATACCCTGCTGACCACCCCGGCCGCCGCCAAACTCTACAAGGCTGACAGCCACGGCGTCGCCTGGGCCCAGCACACCCATCTGAAGGTGGAGCAGGGCGGCATTCTCGAATACCTGCCCCAGGAAACCCTGGCTTTTGATGGTTCCCGGGGCGAACAAAGCACCACCATCGAACTGGAAGCCGGCGCCCGATGCATCGGTTGGGAAATCCTCGCCCTCGGCCGCCCGGCCAGCAAATTGCCGTTTGTTTCCGGCCACCTGGAGCAGAAATTCCGCCTGCTGATGGACGGCCGCCCCCTGTGGCTGGAACGCCAGCTTATGGACCCGAACCACGCCCGGTTCAAAGGCCACTGGGGCCAGGGCGGCGCCACCGTGCAGGCTACCCTCTGGGTTGTCGGCCTGGAAGACGAAGCCGCCGCCATCGAAGCACTCAGAGAAACCCTGCCGGAGAAGAAACGCTGGGCCGTCACCCGCCGCAGGGGCGTGGTGCTGCTGCGCTACCTGGGGCAGGAACGAAACGAAGCCTGGGCGATATGCCAGCAGGCATGGGAACTGATCCGGCCAAGACTCACCGGCCAGCCTGCCAGCGTTCCCCGAATCTGGCTGACCTGAATTTGTGCAGGAACAGTGTGGAATGAGCTGTTCCGGTACCAAGAGCTAAAGGCCAGCGAGAGCGGGCCAAAAAACGTAGGTCGGATTAGCAAAGCGTAATCCGACAAACAAGCGGAGAACAAAAATGGAATTAACGCCAAGAGACAAAGACAAGCTGCTGCTGTTCACCGCAGCCCTGCTGGCCGAGCGCCGAAAAGCCAAAGGCCTGAAGCTCAACTACCCGGAAGCGGTGGCCCTGATCAGCGCCGAAATCATGGAAGGCGCCCGTGAAGGCCGCACCGTGGCCGAGCTGATGACCGCCGGCACCGAAGTCCTCACCCGCGAAGACGTGATGGACGGCATCGCCGAAATGGTCGACGAAGTGCAGGTGGAAGCCACCTTCCCCGATGGCACCAAGCTAGTCACCGTCCACAACCCAATTGTTTGAAAGGCCAATGAGAAGCTACCTGCGTTGCCGCTGCGGCGTTAAAAGAAGGCTCAAAATGCTCATTTATACGCGCATAAACTGCGCTTTTTCGCCTTCTTTTGCCTTGCATCGGCTGCCTCGCCAACGCTTCTCATCGGCCTTTACAGGAGGCTATTTATGATCCCCGGTGAATACCAGCTCAAAGACGGCGACATCGAACTCTGCGAAGGCCGCGAGCGCATCCAGATAGACGTGGCCAATACCGGCGACCGCCCGATCCAGATCGGCTCTCACTACCACTTTGCCGAAGCCAACCCGGCGTTGGATTTCGACCGCGCCAAGGCCCGTGGCTACCGCCTGGATGTGGCGGCCGGCACGGCCATCCGCTTCGAACCCGGCCAGAGCCGGGAAGTGACGCTGATCCCGTTTGCGGGTGGGCGTGAAATCTACGGTTTCCGGCAGGAAGTCATGGGCAAACTGGAGGGCCAGAAATGAAAATTACCCGACAAGCCTACGCCGACATGTACGGCCCAACCACCGGCGACCGGGTACGGCTCGGCGACACCGACCTGTGGATTGAAGTGGAAAGCGACGCCGCCCACTACGGCGACGAAGTAAAATTCGGCGGCGGCAAGGTTATCCGCGACGGCATGGGCCAGAGCCAGCGTGCCGATGCCGCCGTGATGGACACCGTGATCACCAACGCCCTGATTCTGGACTGGTGGGGCATCGTTAAAGCCGACGTAGGCATCCAGAAAGGCCGCATCGCCGCCATCGGCAAGGCCGGCAACCCGGATACCCAGCCGGACGTGACCATCGTGATCGGCCCCGGTACTGAAATCATCGCCGGTGAGGGCAAGATTCTCACCGCCGGCGGCATTGACGCCCACATCCACTTCATCTGCCCCCAGCAGATCGAAGAAGCCCTGATGAGCGGCATCACCACCATGCTCGGTGGCGGCACCGGCCCGGCAACGGGCACCAACGCCACCACCTGCACGCCGGGCCCCTGGCACATTGGCAAGATGCTCCAGGCGGTGGATTCCCTGCCCATGAACATCGGCTTCCTTGGCAAGGGCAACGCTTCCCTGCCGGAATCCCTGGAACTGCAGATCCAGGCCGGCGCCATTGGGCTCAAACTGCATGAAGACTGGGGCACCACCCCGGCCAGCATCGACAACTGCCTCACGGTGGCCGACAAATACGACGTGCAGGTGGCGATCCACACCGACACCCTGAACGAATCCGGCTTTGTGGAAGACACCCTGGCCGCGTTCAAGGGGCGCTGCATCCACACCTATCACACGGAGGGCGCCGGCGGCGGCCACGCACCGGACATCATCACCGCCTGCTCCAAGGATTACGTGCTGCCGTCGTCCACCAACCCGACACGGCCCTACACCGTGAACACCATCGACGAACACCTGGACATGCTGATGGTGTGCCACCACCTGGACCCGAACATCCCGGAAGACGTCGCCTTCGCCGACTCCCGCATCCGCCGCGAGACCATTGCCGCCGAGGATATCCTGCAGGACATGGGCGTGATCTCCATGATCGCTTCCGACTCCCAGGCCATGGGCCGGGTGGGCGAAGTGGTGTGCCGCACCTGGCAGACCGCCCACAAGATGAAACAGCAGCGCGGCCTGCTGCCGGAGGATGAAGACCTGGGCGCCGACAACCTGCGCGCCAAACGCTACATCGCCAAGTACACCATTAACCCGGCCATCACCCATGGCATTGCCCATGAAGTGGGTTCCGTGGAAGTGGGCAAGCTGGCGGACCTGGTGCTCTGGAACCCGGCATTCTTTGGTGTGAAGCCGGCCACCATTCTCAAGGGCGGCATGATTGCGGCCGCACCCATTGGCGATCCGAACGCCTCTATTCCAACGCCCCAGCCGGTGCATTACCGCCCCATGTTCGGCGCCTTCGGCAAAGCCGCCAGTGCTACCCGCCTTAGCTTTGTGAGCCAGGCTGCGATTGATGCCGGTATTGGCAAGGAGCTTGGCCTGGACAGCCCATTATCCGCCTGCAAGGGCGTGCGTGACGTGCGCAAGGGCGACATGAAACTGAACGACGCGTGCCCGCACATCACCGTAGACCCACAAACCTACGAAGTGCATGCCGATGGCGAACTGCTCACCTGTGAGCCCGCCACCGAACTGCCCCTGGCCCAGCGCTACCATCTCTTTTAGTCAATACAGCTCAAGGCTGTTCTGAGCCGGGAATAAGAGGACATTTTTATGTTGGAACTGATTGAACGCATCGGTGACGTGAAATCCACCGGCATCGATACCAGCGAGATTCTGGACAACCTGATCCTGCCATACGAGCTGCGTATCCGTGGCCGGCTGCGCGCTACCACCGAAACCAACGTGGACGTGGGCCTGTTCCTGGATCGCGGCCCGGTGCTGCGGGACGGCGACCTGCTGCAGGCCAGGACCGGCGAAATCGTACGCATACGCGCCGCCGAAGAACAGGTAGTGACGGCCCGCATCAAGTCCGGCCAGCCCCTGGCCCGCCTGTGCTACCACCTGGGCAACCGCCACGTAACGCTGGCCATCGGCGAAGACGAGCAGGGCAGCTTCGTGCGCTTCCCGCCGGATCACGTGCTGGAAGAGCTGGCCGAGCGCCTGGGCGCCACCGTGGTTCACCACACCGCCCCGTTTGATCCCGAGCCCGGCGCCTACTCCCAGGCTGGCCATTCTCACGGACACGGCCACAGCCATTCACACGATCACGACCACGGGCACAGCCATGGCCACAGTCATAAACACACCCACTGACGGCGCCACCCCGCAGGTGGACGACCTTGCATTGCTGGGCTTGATGCAACTGGTGAGCCCGGCACTGCCCATCGGCGCCTTCGCCTGGTCCCAGGGCCTGGAAAGCGCCTTCGAACTGGGCTGGGTGAACAACGAAGCGGAACTGGCCCAGTGGATTGAAGGCGTGCTGGAAGACGGCCTGAGCCGCTGCGAACTGCCCCTGCTGGTGCGCCTGCAGACCGCCTGGGCCGAAGGCGATGCCATTGCGCTGGCAAAGTGGAACGACTGGCTGCACGCCACCCGGGAAACCGCCGAACTGAGCGACGAGGATACCCGCCTGGGCGGTGCCCTGGTCACCCTGCTGCGCAACCTCGAGCTGCTGCCAGAGCCACACCTGATTCCGGAAGAGCCGGGCTACATCACCATGTTCGCCTGGGCCGCCCATAAACGGTTTGTGCCCGTGCGCCAGACGCTGCTCGGCTTCGCCTGGGCCTGGCTGGAAAACCAGCTCGCCGTCGCCTGCAAGGCCTTGCCCCTGGGGCACACCGCCGCGCAACGCATCATCGAACGGCTGCGCCCACAACTGGTGGCGGCAGTAGACACTGCCCTGAAACGAAACGATCACGAACTCGGGCCCATCCTGCCGGGACTGGCGCTCGGGAGTGCCTTACACGAAACACAGTATTCACGGCTTTTCAGAAGCTGAATAACAATTGAGGAGATCTGCCATGACACATTGTCTGAGAGTTGGAGTCGGCGGCCCGGTTGGCTCCGGTAAAACCGCGCTGCTGCGCCAGCTGTGCAAAGCCCTGCGGGACCACTACGACATCGCCGTGGTGACCAACGACATCTACACCCGGGAAGACGCCGACTTCCTCCTGCGGCACGAAGCCCTGGCCGCAGACCGCATCCTCGGCGTGGAAACCGGCGGCTGCCCGCACACCGCCATCCGCGAAGACGCCTCCATGAACCTGGCGGCCATCGACGATCTGCAAAACCGCCACCCGAACCTGGAACTGGTGCTGGTGGAATCCGGCGGAGACAACCTCTCCGCCACCTTCAGCCCGGAACTGAGCGACCTCACCCTGTACGTGATCGACGTCTCGGCCGGCGACAAGATCCCCCGCAAAGGTGGCCCCGGCATCACCAAATCCGACCTGCTGATCATCAACAAGATCGACATCGCCGAACAGGTGCACGCCTCCCTGGATGTGATGGAGCGCGACAGCAAGAAAATGCGCGGCGAACGCCCCTTCGTGTTCACCAACCTGTACGACGGGGTAGGGCTGGAGACGATTATCAGCTTCATTCTGGAGCGGGGCATGTTACCGGAACGCCGCCCTGAAAAACTGGCGGAACCCGCCTGAGCCAACCGACTTCGAACGACTTGAGAACCATCAGGAGATAACCATGAAATTCACAGCCAAACTCCTCACCGCTGCCGCGTTGCTGACTGCCTCCGCCACCGCCATGGCCCACTCCGGCCACGCCGAAGGCGGCTTTACCAGCGGCCTGCTGCACCCCATGCTGGGCCTGGACCACCTGCTGGCTATGGCGGCCATCGGCTTCTGGAGCGTGCGCCAGAGCAACCTCATGAAAAACGCCACCCCCGCTTTCGTGATCGGCGGCATGATTCTCGGCGCCACCCTCGCCTGGGGCGGCCTGAGCCTGCCGGGCGTGGAAACAGGAATTACCTTCTCCGTACTGGTCGCGGGTATCCTGATTGCTACATTGGCGAAACTGCCGACGGCTGTGGGTGGCATTCTGGTTGGTGCGTTTATGCTGTTTCACGGTTTTGCGCATGGGGCAGAGATGCCCGCAGGCGCGACACTTGCCGCTTACCTGGCTGGCTTCTCCATTGCTACGCTCGCGATCACTTTGGTTGGCCGTGGGCTGGGTAGCTTGATGCTGAAAGCTGATAGCCGGTTCAGTCGTGGGGTTGGTGGTGTTCTGGCGGTTGCGGGGGCGTACCTCGCGGCTGCTTGATACGCATTTCAAAACCACCAAACGCAGACAAGAAAGCCGCTCGGGAAACCGGGCGGCTTTTGTTATATGTGGTTTACTAAATTTTACGTCTGACAGGTAGGAAGTTTCCTAAGGATTAGGCTAGTGTGTAGTTATAAGAAACGGATAGACGCCGCTGTTAAGGATGACGGATGGACTACAACCAGATATTGCAAACCCTCCAGAACAACATTCCGGCCCAGATTTGGTATCTGATTCCGTTCTTCCTCGTTGCGGTCGTCATCAAATCGGCTTGGTTCAAAGGAAAGGCTGGGGAGGCAGTTGTTAACCTTTCCGCCAGACTGTTTCTCGATAAAACCCGCTATCACCTCATTAAGAACGTCACCCTGCCCACGGAAGACGGCACCACCCAGATCGACCACATCATCGTTTCCCGGTACGGGGTCTTTGTGGTGGAAACCAAGAACATGAAGGGTTGGATCTTCGGTAACGCCAAACAGCGGTATTGGACGCAGAAGATCTTCAAGCACTCGCAGAAATTTCAGAACCCGCTGCACCAGAACTACAAACACGTTAAGACACTGCAAAACCTGTTGGACCTGAGTGATGAGCAGGTTTTTTCGGTAGTGGTCTTTGTGGGGGATTCGACGTTCAAAGCGGCCATGCCAGAGAACGTGACTCACGGTGGTGGGTATGTCCGTTTTATCAAAGCCCAAACCGAGCAGCGGCTGTTGGATGCTGAGGTTCAGAAGGTGATCGAGGCCATTGAATCCGGGCGGCTGGCGGTTACGTTCAGCAATCACCGGAAGCACGTGGCGCATGTGAAGGAAATTGCGGCTAAGAAAAGCAGTGAGCCACGGTGTCCGAAGTGCCAGGGTGAGATGGTAAAGCGCACGGTGAAGCGCGGAGAGAATATTGGGGAGGAGTTTTTTGGCTGTAAGGCATTCCCCAAGTGCCGGGGAATGGTTGGTGCTTCGTTATTGCAATAACAAATCTGTCAAATCATTACGGCGGGATCAGAGTGTCAGCGCAGCTTAGGGTATTGATTTAAATTAATTAATTGGCGAAATCTGAGCTTTTGGTTTTGAGCTTTTATTGACGCTCAAATGATTGCAATAACGAAGTGCGCTAACTAATAACTGTTATATTTGTGCCATAGCCCATGATAGCTAGTGCCAATGAGAAACGAGCTCTGCCTAAGGGTTCTCGATAAAAGAACAGGGAGACAAAGTGTGGCCATCGAGGAAATTCCTAGAGTGAAGCAGTGGCTGTCGCAATTTGACGCAGCTCTGCCTGACCAATATTTGGCTAGCTATCTTTTAAAAAAGATGCGCTTTGTGCCGTTTCAAGAGGTTGAAGAGTGGTTGCAAAAGTCCGTTGAAGGGCTGATCGAGGATATCGAAAAAAAAGAAGGTAAGAAAGCTCCAATCGCAATTTTCCCTGTAGCAAAGCCATTTATTAATAAGTTCAATGCTGAAAAAGAAAAAAAATCAGCTAATGATAGTGCAGGAAGGATTTCTCACGCATTAAAGAACTTAGAGCGAAGGTTGCCAAAGCATGTGGAGCTTACTCCGCGTGATGATTCAATGCGCGCTCGTAAAGTAAAGCACATAATATATGTCGATGATTTTATAGGAACCGGCGACCGTTTTATAAAGTCGTGGAGGAACATGGTTTCAGCGCGAATCAAATCATGGTGCTCTCGTGGTTGGTGCAAAATATGGGTATTATCTTTTGCTGCCCATAAAACCGGCTTAAATAATATAGCAAATCAAATAAGGCCAATAGAAAAGTCAAGGCTAATGGCTAACCTTGTTGTTGAGAAGTCATTCTTAGCCGAAAATAAGGAGCTCGTACGACTTGCTGATAGTTATGGGTGTAAGTTAAAAAAATATGATGCAAGGTTTGGGTATGGGAAGTTATTAAGCCCGATTATATTTCAGCATGGTTGTCCAAATAACGTGCCGGCAATATTTTGGTCAAGCGGAAAAAGGGGTTGGACACCTTTATTTCCAGAAAGAAGCGTACCTTCAGAGCTTTATACGTTATTTAGCTTTGACATGACCGCTGAAACTACAGCAGAGGAACTATGGATGGTCGGCCATTATGATTTGGCTGTATCAATTGTCAATCAGATAGAGCAGTATGGTGGAGATCACCAGCTCGTAATGATTTTAGGGTTTCTGGAAAAGAAAAAAGATATTGAAAGAATTCGGAATGTTTTGGTGTTGACTACTAAGGAAATGTTTGAAAAATTAGACAACCTGCGCCACCACGGACTTATTGATTCGGGCAATAAAGTAACTCATTTTGGCGTAGAAATTCTAAGAAGAGGCAAAAAGAACACTGAATTAAAGCAGGATAATGATGACGCCTATAATTATTTTTATCCTGCGTCGTTTTTGGGGTTCCAACGTGAAGTTTAGCCGTCGGTGGTGTAATGCCATCACCAGCACGCTTTGGAGGGGTGAACCCTTTGAAGCGTGTAGAGCGCGGAATCCGTTGCTCATTGTGGTAGCCCTCGCTGGAGTGAACTATGCCTCGCGTTTTAAAGCGCGTGGTCTCCGCTTGGGGCTACACCCAGCCTTTGCTTTAAAACGCGAGGCATACCCTCACTTACGTGAGGTGAAGTAAATGAATCGTTGGAATCCCAATTTTTATTATAAAGAAGGTATAAAGCGCGGGTTTAATCCCGAGTATCTAGATAAGCTTATAGAGCAAGGCAGGAAAATCCAAGAAAAGAATATCCCTGTTTTATTCTCGTTGGCCCATTTAGCTAGTTGTTCTCGCACTCAATACTTAGAACTGCATTCCTTTGTCGCGCGAACGGAATATGGCCAGGAAGGTTATCCATATAGAAATTTCCCTATAAGGAAGCGCAGTGGTGGCAAAAGATGGATATCTGTACCTGCCCCACCATTAATGGCTGTTCAGTCATGGATTAACAGAAATATACTAAATGGTATATCGCCACATCCTGCAGCTTTCGCATATGTTAATGGAATTAAATCTCCCTTAAAGGCTCACGCAGAGAAACATTGTGACGCTGACTGGATACTTAAAGTAGACATAAAAAATTTCTTCTCGAATATATCCGAAAGGCAGGTATATCGAGTATTTAGGTCTCTATCCTATTCCAAGCTTCTCTCTTTCGAAATGGCCAGATTATGCACCCGGATCACTCCCGGTAGAACCGGGAAAAGATGGAACATTGACTGGAACGAATCAGGAGTAGAGGGATATTCCTGTACTTGCTTAGGAAGTCTGCCGCAAGGAGCCCCGAGCAGCCCTGCATTGTCTAACCTCGTTTGTCGTGAACTGGATACCCAGCTCCATGAATTAGCTTTAAGTAAAAATGCAACATATAGCCGCTATGCGGATGATCTCTGCTTTTCGTTCATCAAATCATCTCGCGATGAAGTATATCAGTTCAAAAGGGAAGTCAATAAGGTCCTTTGGGATAATTCCTTTACTGAGAACCCAAAAAAGTCACATATTATTCCGCCTGGCGCTAGGAAAATTGTAACTGGCCTAATTGTGAATAGCGATAGACCATCTATTCCGCAGGAGCTCAGAGATATTATTCGAATGCACCTTTTCTATTCTGAAAAATTCGGGATTCCTAAACACTGCAGAAAGCGAGGGTTTAGGTCTGTTATTGGATTTAGAAACCACCTGAAAGGTTTAATTATGTACGTTTATTCTATTGACCCAAAAAAGGGAAATGAATTTTTGGAGAAATACAATCGATTGCCTTGGTTAGAGTTTGAGATATAGATATTGGGTTTTATTATGAAACGGTGGTTTGCTGTTGCGCGAAAAATATAACAAATACAGGTAAGGGGCGGTGCACTTCCCCCACTTCAGTAGACACGCATCGATAACTACTGGACTTACCCCGGTCCTGACGTCGCGCCTCTGCTGTTCGCGTTAGATTTACAAGGAGAATTGCATGACTTCAGTTGGAGGGATCGAGCTCCATTATTATTTGGAAGATGGCAAGCACTCCATGGATGCTATTCTTCGCAATCGCTGTGAGGCTGAATTACTCGCGATTTTTCATGAGGTTGCCTCTACTCTTGGGTTGTCAGTCCAGATCGATGCTCAAGCGCTTGCAGAAGGTGGCTTGAGAGAGATTTGGAAATGGGCAGGAGAAAATTCCGGTCAGTTGAGTGTTATTCTCTCCGTTGTGGCGCTTCTTGTCTCCCTTGCACCACAGATATACGAATCAGAGGAAGAGGCGCTTAGCAAAGAACTAACAGAACTTAGTATTGAAGAAAAAAGACTCCAAATTGAAAAGCTGCGCCAAGAATTACGTGAAGTGGAACCCAGGACTGAGAATGCTACACGAGACAACGCTGTTCACTTGTTGAAAAAGGAACCGAAGATAGTTGTCAGAAGGTCGAACTTCTATAAGAATTTAAGTGGTCGTGATGACCTAGAATCAATCGGGATTTCCCCTCTAGATCAAAACCTCAATCCTTTTGCCCCAGAAAGAAACGTTCCCAAGGAGCGATTCCACCATTTCATACTGACTTCGCATTCGATAAAGCCGTTAATTATTGAGAACGCCAATATCGAAGTTGTAAGCCCTGTATTGAGAGAGGGGCGATACAAGTGGAAAGGAATTTATGATGAGCAGGTTATTGGCTTCACAATGCAAGATTCAGCTTTTCAGCACCAAGTTTTAAGAGAAGAAGTCACGTTTCAACATGGCACGTTTTTAGAGTGTGTACTCAATGTTTTTAGAAAGCTGGATGAGGTTGGTGAGGTCGAGATAACCGGTTATGTAGTGACAACTGTAATTCGCAAATATGACGAAAGGCAGTCGATCGAGACTCCGCAAGGAAAGAGTTATAAGCACGCTCAGAAATTGCGAGCCTCCCAATCAGACCTCTTCGGAGACGGCAAGCAAGAAATCTAGCGAATTGAAGCAAGGGACGCTCATGGCGTAGCGCCCCCGCTGCATGCGTTAGGCATTATCATCACGAAGGAGTATAGAATGAGCAAGAAACGTATTTTTATAAGTTTTGCGATGGAAGACAAGACACTTCGCGACTTTCTAGTGGGGCAAGCAAAGAACGAGAAGTCTCCATTCGAGTTCGTAGATATGTCTGTTAAAAAGCCTTGGGACTCTGCATGGAAGACAAATTGCCGCACGAAAATCAAAGGCTGTGACGGCGTCATAGTGATAGTAACTAAGAATACAAAAAATGCCGATGGCCAGCTTTGGGAAGTTAAGTGCGCTAAAGAAGAAGGTATACCGCGCCGTGGAATATATGGAAGCTCAACAGACCGCCCAGCGACTTTGCCCACAGAACTTCAGGGTACAAGGGTCGTTAACTGGACGTGGGACAATATCAAAAGCTGGATAGATACCCTATAACGGAGGCATCATGAGAAAGGCTCTGGTTGTTGGAATTAATCACTATGAGCATGTATCGCCTCTCTTTGGATGTGTTGATGATGCTCATGCAGTAAAAGCGGCTCTAGCAAGAAATGGAGATGGCTCCATAAACTTTGACGTTCAAATATTTACCGGAACCGGGCCGACGGACCAAGTAACAAGAGGGCAGTTGAAGGACTATGTAGAACAGCTATTTGAAGGTGATAGTGAAATTGCACTCTTCTACTTCGCTGGCCACGGGTATATTGAATCAACTGGTGGTTACCTTATCGGCAGCGACTGCAAACGAGGAGATGATGGTCTCTCGCTAAATGATATTCTTGCCATTGCTAACAGGTCGAAGGCGCGCAATAAAATCATCATCTTGGATAGCTGCCATTCAGGTATTGCAGGCACTCCATCCACAAGCGGTGATAATGCTGTCATTTCAGAAGGCGTCACGATTCTTACCGCCTCGACTGCAGAGCAGTACGCTACAGAAAAAGATGGCAGGGGTGTTTTTACAACTCTATTCGTAGACGCATTAAATGGTGTTGCTGCCAATTTGCTTGGCGACGTCAGCCCAGGCGGAGTTTATGCCTACATAGATCAATCTCTTGGAGCATGGGAACAAAGGCCTGTTTTCAAGACAAACGTTAAGAGCTTTGTGTCTTTAAAGAAGGTTCAGCCAACCGTGCAACTTTCTGACCTCCAGAGACTAACAGAGTTGTTCCCGTCTCCTGGCCATGAATTTAAGCTTGATCCATCTTTCGAACCCGAAATGAAGGGCCGTGACGAAGGAATGCCCCCTCCCGATCCTGAGAATACGCGTACCTTTGCAATTTTGCAGAAGTTCAATCGCGTTAATCTGGTTGTCCCTGTGGGTGCACCACACATGTGGAATGCAGCAATGGAAAACAAAGGGTGTCGCTTGACTGTGCTCGGTGAACACTACAGGCGTCTTGTAGAAAAAGGGCGTATCTAGGGTGCTTAAAGCCTCACAAGTGGGTAAGCTGCCGGTACTACGCTGCGTTTCGTACCGGCAGCTTACCCAGGGCGTTAGGAAAACTGGGACAGATCTATTTTTCGTATGAAAACCGGTACATATCTATTATTGCGGTTATTTGGGTAAACTGGCCCGCTTTTCCGGAGTCATTCCCTTTTCCCACTCAGCTTCATCGCCCGGCGCTGGCAAAAACCGCCCAAACTCGATCATCTGCGCTGCCGGAATGTCCTGCAGATAGATCCAGACGTCCTCAGCCGTTATGCCCGCAACTCGAACTATCTCTTCAAGCATCTGGCTCATCAGGGCCTGTTTGATCTCAATGCTTCTGCCATCCCGCACCAAGCCGTGCACATACACCTGAGGCGCGGTGTTCATTCTGCCACCCACGAAGTGGTCGCCCTCATCGGCCGCTGAAAACAGAACCTGGGCAAAGAACCGGGGAGCGCCGGTTTGGGCATTATGGGCCGCTGTTATGGCCTCGGCGATCTGTGATTTCTGCTGCGGCGACAGAGACAGATTCGCGACCGTGACGGTGTAAGTGGGCATGGGAAACTCCTGCCATGGGTTGTACGTTTGCACTGGATCTCGCCACTATGGGGGTGAGGCGGGCTTGTTTCACTATAGCAACGCGCATCTGCCTGGCCCCGGCGATTTACGCTGCTGATCACGGTGGGGCGGTTGCAGGTGAGTGAAGAGGGTGTGGTTGCTGAGATTATTGAGCTGCCGGTTTGATCAGATGGGAGGACCCTGACATGCTCCGGTTTCTATAGGTTTCAAATTCGATCCTCACCTAAGTCGATAGACCGCCGAGTTAGATAGGGCGAAGCCTTTAAGGGCCCCGCCTGCCGTATTCGCAACCTTCGGTACGACAATTAATGATTAAGATTCTATCTGTGTCCTTCGCTCTTTCTGTGGCGACTTTTTTACTGATTTTGGCAAGCCCGGTAATTGTTTCGGAGGGAGGGCAAAGACTGGGGCCTTCTCCATATGCAGAGAGAATTGATGAGCTGTATGAAAGCATGAAGGGTGCAGGTAACTCACCATATTCGCAGGAGTGGCAGGAATTAAAGGAGCTAAATCAGAAAAACAATGATTGGTTTGAGGAGCGCCGTGGAGAACGGGGAGGTGCTCCAAGCCTAGGCTATTTTGATGTTCTGCAGGAGATTAGCTCTGCTATCACCTTTATTCTGATCTTGGTTTGGGGCGTTGGTTATCTGCTTACTTACCGGTTCTTTGATGGTTATTGGTCGCTGCTGATTTTGGTTTTTCCATCACTGATGTTTGCTCTGAGAATTCTCTCTTTCCAAGCCTTTGTTTCGATAGCTCTGTCGGTACTGGTTGTCTATTCAGTCAAGACTTTAAGGAAGAGAGGAGCAGCTTAGAGAAAACCGGGACAGGTCTATTTTTCGCGACATAGACCTTTCCCGGTTTCGGTTCCTTATATATGTGAAGGCAGTCTTATGCCTTGCTCTCCGTATTTAGCTGTCCTTCTCTGCACACCTTCCGACATGCGTATGTCAGGTGTCGAACGAAACGGGTTTCGGTGCCCGGTGCTTCTTCCGCACGACCACTGTCCCCGCGAGCTTGTCATGCCAGCCCTGCTTGCGGGAATCAAAGGCCACCCAGAAATAGCCAAGACCAAGAGGTATCAAGGAGAGGTAGTATGCCAGGTAGCGTCCGATCAGTTGACCAGTTGTTGCAGCATTGCCAGTTTTGGCATCAACAATTTTGGCGGAAACGGCCATTTTCCCTGGTGTTGCCTGTTTTGATATCCAAAATAGAATCACAGCTACAGCAGGAAATACCCAGGACAAAAGAAAATCCATAGGCCCAACAATTAAACTTGTACTATCCCAATAGGACTCACCATAGAACGCGGTGAGCAAGGGAAACACAATTATACCTATCAAGATAGAATCGATCAGCGTTGCGCCAGTTCGAGCCCAAAAGCCGACGTATTCCAGGTCATCATATTCCATACTTCATCCTTTAAATTTATGAGTTTGCTTCCCGTGCGGGCCAACTGTGAGGTGGCCTTCTTCAGTGAAGTTTGGCATTACAGGGCGTAAGTTACCAAGCTAACTACAATTTGCACACTTCAAAAAATGAAACAGATTGTTACCGTAAAGATGAGTCTTATCAGCTGGGCCTGAATCAGAGGGTAAACCGGGACAAAGCTATTTTTCTGGGCTTTTGATATGCAAGACGTTCTTATCTCGCACACTCATCTCGAAGAGTTCACTGGCTCGGATAAGATCGCTCAGCTTCTTGTACCCGTAGTTCACGGGGGAGAAAGAGCTGTTATTAGAAATATACTGGCCAACTTTTCCTAGATGCGCCCAACCATCATCGTCAGCAGTCTGTTCCACCGCAGTTCGTAGGGTTCGGACTAGTACGGTGTCGCCCCTCAGTTGATTACGGCCCCATTTGGTTTCCACGGTTGGTTTTGGCGTTCCACCGTTGCTGACGTTATCGGGTTCCTCTGTGTCTTCGCGCAGGTTTTCTGTGTAGATGAATTGCGAGCAGGCGTTCACGAAGGGCATGGGGGTTTTGCGCTCGCCGAAACCAAAGACGGGCAGACCGGCTTCGAGAATTCGCATTACCAGGGGCGTAAAGTCGGAATCACTGGTCATGAGGGCGAAGGCATCGACGTTGCCGCTGTAGAGCAGGTCCATGGCGTCAATGATCATTGAGGCATCGGTAGCGTTCTTGCCGGTGGTATAGGCAAACTGCTGAACTGGCCGGATGGCGTTGGCGTGGAGCTTTTCGATCCAGCCACCCAGTTGCGGACCGTTCCAGTTTCCGTGGGCATGGCGCACGTTCACAGCCCCGTATTTGGCGAGTTCCTGGAGTACCCCTTCGATGGATTGGTGACTGACGTTGTCACAGTCGATGAGCAGAGCGATTTTGTAGTTGCTATTCATCGTGTTTGAGCTGTCCTTGTCTCAGATGGTGGTTCTGAATACTAGCAGTAAAGCCGGAACCTCGGAAAACCGGGGCAGACCTATTTTGGATGGGATTAAGGGCATAGAATTGGCGAATAGTATCGACTGGGTGCGGATGTGCACTCAGACAACAGCCGCAGCTACAGGCCGTTCATATGAATGTGGATAAAGCAAAAAAGCGTATCGCAAAGCAGGTCAAGAAGGGCTTTCACGGCTATCCGTTGGTTTCGCTGGAGTACTTCGGCAAAACCCCCGATTCAGCCAGCGAGGTTGTGATTTCGTATACCGAGGAAGAGGGCGCGGAACCCCAGAAGCAGGCGTTCGCAAGTGGCGGTGATGCCAGGGAAGACGAAACCATTCAATCCACACTCCTCAAAATCATTGAACGGGCGGATGCAAAAACGGTTACTGAGATTGACGGTATTTCCACTGTCCGTGAAAGCTGAAGCTCGGGAAACCGGGTGACCGTTGAGAATCGGGACAGGCCCATTTTCTTAAAGCGTTCGACATAACCATGCACAGCAGCAGCCTGCGAGGCAGCGATTTCAAGATCACCCACCATGGCGAGGCCATTCCGCACGCGGACTTGTTTTCGTCGTTTCAGGATACCGATCGCCTTGGCATCGTTGTCCCTCGTCGGTTTGAGGGCATTGGTGCAATGACCCTCATCATGGCCTACGTTACCGCCTTCTATGACCGCTATCGCGAGCGCGGGCCAGAGTTTTATGCCTACCCGGATTTCTTTACGTTTCAGCGGGAGGCCCCCTGTGCCGACTATGGCATGTTCGACATCTGGCCAAACCACAAGAACGTCCGCGTTCCATACGACGCTCAGCAGACCGCCGAGGCCATTAACGGGCGGGGCGTGAACGTTTTACTGGTTCCCGACAACGAGGGGCGAGAGGTTGCGATCTCACCGGTTGAACGGGAAAGCGCCATGCGCAATGTCCAGCAGTGCTTTGCCTACTCGGAGTCCGGTACTGCGGCGTTGTCCGATCTTGTTATCGAGTGTCGGAGTGAGTTGCTCCGCGACTATGCATTGTCCGTTCTCGACTCCCTGCCTGCCGACGAATCGATGCTGGAACAGCGCAGGCAATGGGAGGCGCGACTGGCCGGCGACACCTTGCGCCAAACGTTTCGCAAATTGGACCTTGATGCTGCGTTGCGGAAGATCTGACGTGAACAGTGTCCGGCGGTTTTCCTAAAAAAGATAATAGAAGCAGAGTTTTTTGACGAGAACGTACTTTTCGGTTTTTCCATGTTGTAGAGTATCGGCTCTGGCAACATGTAAGGGATGACAACTGGTTCAGAGAAGAACCATCTTCCACGTCTTAGTAAGCCATCCCTTCTCGTTTGTTTAATTTCTTTGTATCGGCTGCAATCAGAGTCACCGTTCTTTGGAAGTATAGGAGTCCAGTCCATGAAAAAAATAATTCCCTGGCTAATGCTCGGGGTTCTTTCAGGCTGCGCTACGCAAGCGCCTCAAATGAAAGAAGTTGAGCCGGCTGTATCTGCGGAGCAACAGCGTGAGGCGCAGCAGGCCGCTTTAAAGGCAAGCAAGCCGAAGGCTTTGAGTCTCAAAAGGAAGATAGCTGTTGGTCGCCTTACCAACGAGACTAATTATGGTCGGAGTTTGTTGCGCTCAAACGCCGAGGATCAGCTTGGCTCCAAAGTGACGGATATGTTCCTTCAAGCCTTGGCAAATAGCGAAAGTTATCTGGTATTTGAGCGGCCAGATATTGAGCTATTGGCCAAGGAGGCAGAACTCTCCGGGCAGGAAATCTCAATCACAGGTGTTGATACTCTGGTTATCGGTTCGTTAACCCAGTTTGGGCGAGCCACAACCGGCGAGCGAGGGTTCTTGTCTTCGTCAAAAAAGCAGGAAGCGACGGCAACAGTCGACCTCAGGTTGGTTGATGTGAAGACTGGTCGGGTATTTGCGTCTGTTACGGGGTCGGGTTCTTCATCCACTGAACAGGCTCGCACGATGGGGTTCGGTTCCGCTGCAGGATATGACGGCAGCCTGAATGATCAGGCTATTGCCGCAGCCGTCACTGCAGCCGTAGATAAGATGACAGGCTTGTTTCTCGAGAAACCCTGGACGGCAGATCTGCTGGCGCAAGAAGATGGTCTGATTTACATCAGCGGGGGGGAGAATCAGGGTGTTCGTGAAGGGATGGTTTTCACTATCGAAACACGGGGCAAGAAAGTGAAATCTCAGACCACGGGCACGACGATATCTCTTCCGGGCAAGGACGTCGCAGAGCTTAAGGTGATTAGTCTGTTTGGAGATGATCCTCTTGATCAGGGGGCGATTGGAGAAGTCTTAAAAGGCTCTCTGAAAGGCTACGACCTCAGCGATCTGCGCGTTAAGGAGAAGAAATGATGAGGGTTTTATTGGTATCGATGGTTTGTCTCATCTTGGCGGCTTGTGTCCAGGCTCCGTCGCGAAACACCCAAGTTGTGGACGATCGCCCAGGCCTCGCTTTCGAGGTGAATTCGGTGGCTGCAGAATACTATGAGCTAAGGATTGATGGAGTGTCCTATGGTTATGTACGCGAATATCTGGCTGGTGAGAACTTGCTAAAAATCATTGATGGAACTCATCAGGTAGAGCTTCTTTCGGATGGAACGGTGGTTTTTCAGAAAGAAGTGTATCTGGGTGCAGGTACGAACCGGATTCTGAAGGTAGGCAATTATGACTGACAAACGTTTTATTATGTTCTCATTGCTGGTTGTGTTGACGGGTTGTGCCAGTAACCAAGGTCTTTATGAGTGGGGACAGTACCAGGAGACATTGTTTGTGGTTTACCACGAACCGGAGCTCAAAGAAGAGGCTCTGAAAGGCTATCTTGAATTTGTTGAAACAGGCGGAACGCCGCAGCATCCCATTGCTCCCGGCCTTTACGCCGAAGCCGGCACGTTTATGCTCGAGCAGGGCGAAGTAGATTCCGCAATTAAGTACTACAAAATGGAATACGAAGCATGGCCTGAGAGTCAGCCGATGCTGGGTATGTTGATTGAGAACTTGGAGGCCAGAAAATGAATACGTTGAAGCTGAGTCTCGTGTTTTTCATCGTCGCCCTGGTCACAGGCTGTGCCACGCCAGGAAATCCGAATCGCCTGAACGCATTTCATGATGCGGCACCGAGGTCTGTTCTGGTGGTTCCGCCTGTTAATATGACCACGGATGTGCAGGGGACGACGTCGGTATTGGCAACCTTGCCATTCTATCTCGCTGAAAAAGGTTATTACGTTTTTCCCGTGAATACGGTTAAAACGCTACTGGAGTACGAAGGTTACTATGAGCCAGCAGAAGCACATGCGGCAGCGCCGGAACAACTGGCGAATTTGTTTAAAGCGGATTCCATACTCTATGTGACAATTCACGAGTGGACATCGCGGTACATGCTGCTAGCAACAACAACTGAGGTGGATTTCGAGTACCGGATTGTCAATGCCGACGGTACAGAGCTCTGGTCTGCACGGCAGCAAATGACTTACACACCGGATAACAATAGTTCCGGAAACCCTTTGATTGACCTTATTGCCATGGCGGTCACTGCGGCAGTCGAGAGAGCTGCGCCCAATTACCTGCCACTTACGCGGCAGGCGAATTCGTTGGCATTTTACGGGCCTAACGGCGTGCCTCCAGGGCCATACAGCCCGGTGTATGACCAGTACTATAAGCAGTTGAATGGTGCTGAATAGTTTTGGTGTTCGCGCCTTCTGTTTGACTTTAAACGGCCCCTTCTGGGGCTGTTTTTTTGGGCAAGCCTATGTGCTGAGAGGAAAAATCTAATGAATCATAAAGGCTCACTTACTACTTGGGATGATGCCAAGGGCAGGGCCTTTCCGCTTCATGGGAGATGCCCGAGTGGGCGCAAGCATTGCACCGGGAGTCTAGCTGGCGGCTGCACTGATACTGGCGTTTTCGTGATTCCCGCCGGCCTGTTTCATCAGAAATATCTGCCGGTCGTGACCGTCATCCGTTCTCTATTTCGAACAAGTGTACAAAAAGCGCAACAAACGCCTCTCGCTCGTTAACCGGTGAACGCCGGCCAAAAATCGCTGCACGCCCAGAAAGTTCTCTTCACCTTCACAGGCGATAAGTGCATCTTTTCGTTTTTCGCGCGCATCGTGTTGTTCGAATTTCACGAGGTCGCTGACCTTCTCATCTTCGGCCAACGCATTTGCCGGTTTCAAGAGCACGTTTCCTTTTTTGAAACTCCATGCTAAAGTTTCTAAAAAGGAAACAAGGACGTTTTGTGCATATAATTTCAAGAAAGCCGTTCAACGATGCGGCCAAGAAGTTCCCCAATGATCAGGACGCGCTGGTGAATACCTACACCACGTTGCGAAATGGGAGGTTCGACACGCCTGATCAGTTGCGCCGGGTTTTCCCGTCGCTGGACAACTTCAAATACAGGGACAAATGGTGGGTTATCGACATTGGAGGCAACAATTTGCGGCTGATTGCCTTCATTGAGTTTCGTGATAATCGCATGTACGTGAAACATATTTGTAGCCACGCCGAATACGATCGGCTGACCGACAAATACCGTCGGAATAGGGAGTGAGGCTTATGTTATCGCCTGCTTTTTTAGAAATCAGAGAAGCGTTGGCTCAGGTGCCTTTTGTCGCCCATATTGAGACTCAGGACGACTATGAGCGAGCATTGGAGCTTATGGATCAGTTGGTGGACGACTACGACGCCAATAGACTGTTAATTGAGGTTCTGGCTGTCAGCATTGAGCGCTGGGAGGACCAGGCAGCGGAATTTTCTGACTTTAATGCGGCTGTCGCTGAAACTGACAGAGGTGTTGCCGTACTTAAAACCCTGATGGCCCAACACGGGCTTGGGGTTGCTGATCTGCCAGAGCTGGGGTCAAAGGGCAATGTGAGTAAAATTCTCAATGGTGCTGAAGGAAAAAAACTGACCCGCAGACACATGGAAGCACTGGGCAAGCGGTTTGGGGTGTCTCCGGTACTCTTTTTCTGAAAGAGAGAAAAACCGGGACAGATTTATTTTTTTATCGCCCTCACGCAACGGCGGAACAGCTCGGCCGAAAAGTACCGGTGTTCGCCGGGCTGCTCTGCCACGAAGAGCTGGCCACCGGAACTGTAGATTCCGCCCTCGATCATCAGGTTGTCGCTCATTTCAAAGTCTTCAATGGTATGGCCCAGTTCGTCCAGGTCGGTGGCGCCTGCTCGTTCCCGGTAATATCGGCTTTCGAGGGTAAACCCGAAAGCGGGTTTACCTTGTCCGATCATATAACCCACCTCAAAAACGGTGCCCGGGTCCGCGCTGATGCCGCGGAAGGGGGTCAGGTTGGCGATGATGGCCTCGCAGCTGTCCATCAGTTCCCGGTTGGCCCGGTAGATCCGATGCCCGCGCCTGAATTTCGCCTCGTTGGCGGACAGTGCCAGTTCAGTATCCAGCGGGTCTATGCCCTCCAGTCCGTTTTCCTGAAGCAGGCGTTTTTTCTCGGCCACGATGGCCTGATGTTCAGCGGCGGGGAAGAATACTTCCGGGCCGGCGAGGTAGATTCGTTTTGGCTTCGTCATGGGTGCCTCATAGAGCTGATGAAACTGCAGGATAGCATCCAGTATTTTCGAGGTAGCAGAAATGGTGCAGCGTGGTCATACTCGCCAGCCTGTTTTCACGTTCTTTCGTGACAGTTCGTATGAGTGAAAATCGGGACAGACTTATTTTGTGCACACTGGTGTTTTGCCTTGGGCTGTGTTTGTCGAAAAATATCTATCAAACAAGAGCTATCAAACAATCATGACGAGAAAGACATTAGGTTTAACCGGAACACGAAAAAAAGACCCTAAACCAGTGGCTACGGAAACCGAAGCTATGGTTCCGGTTGAAAGTGAGGCTGATCCACAAAAACGTTTTTTAAATGCTGTGGCTATCAATCCCGCGCCGGGGATTCGCCTGGAGTTGGGTTCCGAACAGCTCACGGTGCGCGCGATGGATTTGATCACGCCAATTGGCATGGGGCAGCGAGGTTTGATCGTTGCGCCGCCGGGGTCTGGAAAATCGACGGTTTTAAAACATATTTGCCAGGCGGTGGGAAAGGCGTATCCCGAGATTAAACTTTACGCGTTATTGATAGATGAGCGACCCGAAGAGGTCACTGACTTCAGGCGTAGCGTCCCGGCTGAGGTACACGCTTCTTCTTCGGATGAAAGCTATGCGCATCACGTTCGCGTTGCCGATGAACTTCTTGATATCGCTCGCCAACAAGCGGGCGAGGGTCGCAACGTCATGATTGTGATTGATTCTCTCACGAGGCTATCGCGTGTGCATAATGCGGAGCGAAAGAGCAGCGGTCGTACTATGTCTGGCGGGGTGGATGCTCGAGCGATGGAGATACCGCGGAGGTTGTTTGGCGCTGCACGAAACATTGAGAATGGCGGCTCGCTGACCATTTTGGCAACCGTTCTGGTGGATACCGGCAGCCGTATGGACCAGGTTATCTTTGAGGAATTCAAGGGCACGGGGAACATGGAGCTGGTTTTATCGAGAGACGTTGCGAATCAGCGAATCTTTCCCGCGCTGGATATTTCGAAAAGCAGTACACGCCGTGAAGAGCTGCTGTTGGATCCAAAAGATTTAAACAAAATAAGAGCATTGCGCCGGGCGCTTGGCGGTCTCAAACCGCTAGAGGGCACAAAAAAGTTGGTTGAGCTGCTTGAGAAGTACCCCACAAACGCCGAGCTTCTGAAAAACATCCCCGGGCCAGGTTAATGATGCGTGTGAAAACCGGGGCAGATAAATCCGTACTCTGGAAACAGCGGTTGTTTCCCGGTCACGATGGCCCGGTGCGCTGATGGCTCAGGGCTGATCCTTTTGGGGTAATAGCAACGCCTGCACTTCGTCACCAAGAGCCAGCTCACCCCCTTCAACCACTCGTGTAGTAATGCCTCCATGCCCGCGCATGGCGTTGTACCCACCAGGCCCGAGGGCCGTCTCCATCTTGCTGCAGGGGTGGCACAGGCCCGTGTATTCCAGCACCACACCACCAATCCGGAACCGTTTGCCTTTCAGGGCCAGCAGGTTCAGGCCAGAGACGACGATGTTGCGCCGGAAAACCTCGGGGTCAATGGCTCCCCGCTGCAGGCACGAGGCAATGGCATGCAGGTGTTCTTTCTGGATCAGGGTCACCTGCCGTTTGCTGGTGTCGCGGCCCTTGAATCGATCCCCGTCCAGCCCTTTGCCCGGGGTGACCGTCGCCCTCTGGAGCACCTCCATGGGCTCACCGCGTGCAGGACGGATTCCAATCCACTCAACGCGGCCGCATTGAGGCAGTGTGTCCAGCAGGGTTTGCATTGGGGTCGATTCGGGCATGGGCTTTATAAAACTCCTTGGGCGATGAGTTGGTGGCTCAGGACAAAACCTGGCCGCCGTCCACCACGAGTGTCTGGCCGGTAATCCAGCGGGCCATATCGGAGGCCAGGAACAACGCGACGTCGGCGACTTCCTCAGGCGTGCCAAGGCGCCCGAAGGGAATCCCTCCGCGAATACGCTGGTAGAGCTCCGGATTGTTCTGCCGGGCCTGATCCCAAACGCCGCCCGGAAACTCGATCGAGCCAGGGGCAATGCCATTAACACGCACTTTATGCGGGGCCATGGTCACCGCCAGGCTGCCGGTGTAGTGAGCGACGGCGGCCTTGATGGCTGCGTAGGGGGCGGTGCGTGTCGAGGCGTGCAGGGCGGCGATGGAGGCAATATTGATGATTGTACCCCCGGTTTCCTTAAGCGCAGGCAGGCAGATATGGCCGGCGCGAACCGTGCCCATCAGATCCACTTCAACGCTGCTCAACCAGCCTTCTTCGTTGTCCTTCCGCCCGAACGCCGAGGCGCAATTGACCAGCACGTCCAGGCCGCCCAACTCGCCCATGGCGTTCTGCAGATAGGTTTCCAGCTCGGCCTTGTCGCCGATGTCGCAGGGGGCCACATGCAGTGCCAGCCCTTCGCTTGCCACTTCTTCTGCCAGAGCGTCCAGGGACGCCTGCCCGCGGGCGCACACAGAGACGCTGGCCCCGGCCCGGGCGAACCCCAACGCGATTGCCCGGCCAATACCCTTGCTGCCGCCAGCGACGATGACGCGCCGGCCGTGGAAATCAAACATCATTGAATGCTCCTGTTTTCCCATAAGGTTTGGTCTCGCCCTCGGGCATCGCAAACTGTTTTGTCTAGGTTCTACCAGGTCATGGCTCGCTCGTCGAGCAGATCGCCTATCATGAAAAGTTGGGTGATGAGAGTGTGGTCTATGTGCCGTCAGAGCCGCCAGAAGACTGGCAGGGAGAGACCGGCTTCATCGATGGAGCGCTGATGCCAAGGCAGGCCAGGGGTATGATCAGGTGAGCCCAGGTTCTCGTATCGTCTTCGGATAATGATCACGGGAATAAAGGCATGAGTTTCAATCTAGTCGCCACAACAAGGCAAGCCACTCTGACAGTGGTGCTTTCGCTTATCACACTGACGACTCACGGGGCCGACATGAACAGGCTGAACGACTACCAGTGGAAAAACCGGCTTATCCTGGTTCAAGCCGCCAGTGAGAATGGCGGCGAGATCGAAACACTCAGGAGTGCCCGGGCAGAGATCGATGACCGGGATGTTGTCTGGTTTGTGAGCACCGGGTCGGATGTGGTTTCAAATCAGAAAGCGGTTTCGGGCAGCCTCCAGAGCGACATCAAGGCTGTTCTTGAAGAGTCCCGTTCGTATGGCCGAGTCCTGTTGATCGGCAAAGACGGCGGTATCAAAAGCCGCGAATCCAGTCTTGACCTCGGCGCCATTTTCCGCCGCATCGACGGCATGCCCATGCGCATTCGGGAGATGCGAACCAGCGATTGAATCTTGTGGAGCCACCACAGGATTCAATGCTCCGTTACACCCTCCCAGGCTTCAACGGCCTTGCAGCTGGCCCACATAGGCAGCGATAAAAGCCGTTTCCTGGAAGGCCTTCAACCCCGTCTCCGCAAACGCAATAGGCAGCGGGTTGGCCGCCAGGGTGGACTTGATGAGAGCGGCGGGAAGCAGGGTAACCGTCAATTCGATGTCGGTGATCAGTTGAATGGCCGCTTCCATTTTGAAGCTGACAGCACCACCGGCAAATTTGCCTTTGGGCATCCGCTCTTTGATCGCGACATGGGCCACGCTGTACTCGGCCATTAACACGGCAAAGGCTGCCTGGAACTGCTTCAGGTCTTCACGGCTATGGTTTTTTGGCAGTGACAGTTTGCGCACCTTGCATTCCGGCAGGTTGAACTGCCCCCTGTCCATATTCAGCAAACACACCACTGCATCACTGCCGGTAAGCTCAACGCCGCAAACAATCATAGCCATTTCCCCCGTGTCCGCCTGTTATCAGCCGCAGCACTTCTTGAATTTGAGCCCGCTACCGCAGTTGCAGATGTCGTTGCGGGAAGGCGATTTTACGGTGGTAACCGTCCCGCCTTTGGTCAGGATAGCGGTGAGTTCGGTAATGGACTCAACGGCGCCCTCGCGGGTATCCACCGAAATGTTCGCGTACAGCTTTGCCTTCGCCACCTGCGCTTCGACTTCCTGCTTACGCGCGTCACTGGTTACCACGAGCGTAAGCGGGTATTTCTTGCTGCCACTCTTCTGGCTGGCGTTGGTCTGAAAGCCGCCGTAAGCGGTGTGGTGCTGGCGTGCGTCCTGCCGGCCTTTGAAGAAAAATTTATCTGACATGCTGAGATCCTGATGGGGAGAATGCCCGAGCTACTGCCGGGAGGAGTCTTTTAGCATGCTTATGGAGACGGCGATATAGGGAGATGCGAATCCATCGAGAAAGCCCGACGCAAATCGAAAAGAACCAGGTGATCGGCTCCAGGGGTTGTTGAAGGGCAGTTTACGCAGGGTGGAGTGATTACCCCAAGTGCAGAAAGCCCGTAAACCCCAGCGGGAATGAACCGAACAGGTCTACTGACGCTGCTCCCGAGTCTCATTCAGGAGCTTCCGCTTGATCAACAGCCAATAGGTGTCCTGGCTGACAGACTTGATCATTATGATTCGTACCTTGGTCGGTTCCATCTGATAATCGAACACGTACTCGAACACAGCATTGAATTCGCCTGTTTCCACCCCTTTGAAGAAGCGCCCGGAAAACTCGTCGCTGTTGGTGCACGGAGCAACGTCGTTGAAGAAATTCCGGCCAATCACATCGTCGGGTCTTCGGCCGGTCAGTTCAGATTCCGCGATGTTGTAACGCAGGATGGTGCCTTCTGCGTCCAGCTCAATGGCGCCGAACATGAGGTTATCGATTTCCGAATCACTCAGGCTGGACATCGCATTTTCGAGGTCTTCCACTTCAAACTTCACGCGTTTCACTTTCATTCGGTGCACCCCTTACAGCAACAGATAGGTTGTCAAACCTTACGTACAAGGCGGGAAATCGGTGCACGGATAAGCGGCTACTGACAATTTTTTACATAAGCCCCAGCCAGGCAAACGTCGTTTTTTAACAAATCAGCGTAACCGTTGGTAATGAGGTTCATGTGCCTTCGTAGCGCCAGACCTGTATTAAACGCCGTTGAGTCCTGACCATGCCGCTTTCCCGTTCTAATTGCATCGTAACCCTGCAGCACTTGGTGGCTGCGACGCTGGCTGCCGACCGTGGGGTAGCCGTAAACGAATTGCTGCTTGATTTACAGGCCAGCGACCATTTGCGGGATGGCCCAGCCGCTCTGGATTCTCTGGATGAGCTGGCGGTTGCCCGTAGGGTGACGGAATTCTTTGAGCTTGAGAGAACCGGCGCTGAGGAATGGCTGTTGCGGCGCCATCGATTGAGCGAATGGAGTGAACTGATTTGTGACAACCTCAACGATGGCACGCTCGATCAGATCTGGTTCCGTTCTGGCGGCACCACGGGCGAACCAAAGTTGGTGGCCCAGAGGCTTGCTCACCTTCT
Source organism: Marinobacter sp. NFXS11 (assembly GCF_040148675.1). Taxonomy (NCBI): domain Bacteria; kingdom Pseudomonadati; phylum Pseudomonadota; class Gammaproteobacteria; order Pseudomonadales; family Marinobacteraceae; genus Marinobacter; species Marinobacter sp. NFXS11. Next base: position 255,398 of record NZ_JAGDDV010000001.1, read on the forward strand.
TTCGGAAGTCCGGGAAATCAGAGAGATTGTTGGTAATGCCCGGCGCATCATTGCCCTGGTGCCCCTGCATCATATCTATGGATTCATCTGGGGACCGCTGCTGAGTGAGGAACTGAACCTGACGCTTATCCACGGTGGAGAGGCTGTTGAAGAAGCCCATCACAACCTCCAGCATGGCGACCTGCTGCTGGCCGTTCCGGAATGGTGGCAGTATCTGGGCAGTGCCCGCCATGCGCTGCCGCCGGGAGTGATCGGCGTGACGTCGACTGCGCCTTGCCCACCGGAGGTTGTTCGGGCGGCTCTGGCGAAGGGCTTGGAGACGATGATTGAGGTGTATGGCGCCAGCGATACCGGCGGCATTGCATGGCGCACGGAGACCGGGCGTGGCTTTCAGCTATTCCGACATTGGAAGAGGCAGGATGGCGACCATTTGGTGTCTGATGCGGGCACTGTCGGCCTGTTACCCGATCACGTTGAATGGCAATCAGAGCGTACCCTGATTCCCCTGCGGCGGCGAGATGAGGCCATCCAGGTGGGCGGTGTCAACGTCTGGCCAGACCGGGTCAGAGCCTTCATTGAAAGTCACCCCGGGGTCGAGAGCTGTTCTGTGCGTCCGATGGCGACCGACCATGGCACGCGCCTGAAAGCCTTCATTGTTGCCGAACATCCTGGAAATGATGGTTTGAAAGCCGAACTGCGTGAATGGCTGAAGGCGAATCTGACAGCCCCCGAACGCCCTATCAATTTGACTCTGGGCGATGCGCTGCCCCGGAATGCCATGGGAAAACTCTGTGACTGGTAACAGTGTTGACCTTGCTCCCGTGACGGTTTTGTGACCTTTCCTTGATCGACTTTTTACCCAGTCGTGACGGCCGCGTAAGCGTTCCTGGTTAGTCTGCATTCTGATGCTGCTGGCCTTCAGGTATGGGGGCGGCAGTGTCGAATAGACACTATTTCCAATAAGGAGAATGCACAATGAAAAGCCTGACAGCGACGCTTTTGGCTCTCGGTACCGCCCTGGCCCTTATGGCCCCGGCCCATGCAGACGACATGGATAAGGGCAAAAAGGGAATGGACGACACCATGATGCAGGATGACATGAAAGATGACGGCATGGCCAAAGACTCCATGAAGTCCGACACCATGGACACCATGCATGACGGGATGAAGACCGAAAGCATGATGGATGAGGACATGAAGAAAGAGGATATGGAAAAAGACGCTATGAAAAAGGATGGAATGTCCGAGGGGGATAAAACATCAATGTGATGGCCGGAAATTTTCCTGGCTGTAGTGGCAAGCTTAGCGTTGGTGAGCTTGCTATGAACTGAGGGGGTAGCCGGAGTAAAATCTCGTGAAGTATCACGGAAAGTCCGCTCTTGAGTTTGTTTCAGTGCTGCGGGCTTTTTGTGTCAGGCACAAAACTAACTATCCAGGGAAGAAATAAGTGAATCAAAAAGGCTCACTCACCTCATGGAACGATGGCAAGGGCTTCGGTTTTATCACACCGGAAAACGGGGGTGAGCGTCTGTTTGCTCACATCAGCGCCTATAAGGGGCGGGGCAGGCCCTTGGCCAGCCGTAAGGTCGTTTACTCGCAGACCAAAGACGAGAAAGGGCGGTTAAGAGCGGCCAGTTTCCAGTACGCCGGCGTCGCACGTCACCGCGCAGCGGTCGCGCCCGGAGTTTGGTTTGCGCTGTTGATTGCTGCGGCAGTCGGTGGGGCGGTGTCGACGTTGTATCTTTCGGGCTATGTGCCGGTTCTTTTGCCGGTGGCTTATGGGGTGATGAGCCTGGTTACCTTCTTGATGTACGCGATCGACAAAGGAGCCGCCGAGAGTGGCAACCGGCGCGTGCCGGAGGGACGGCTACACCTTTTTGAACTTCTGTGTGGCTGGCCGGGTGCGCTGGTGGGCCAGCAATTCTTTCGTCATAAAACCCGCAAAACCTCGTTTCAGGTGGTCTTCTGGGTTTATGTGATCCTCAATCTTGCGGTGCTCGGCTGGCTGTTGTTCTGGCCTGATGCCGAGTTTGCGCGGCAGGCGCTGGAGATTAAACCGGTCATTATGACGCAGAATTGAATCGGGGCATACGATCTGCGTCTGAGTTGGCCACGAAGCACGTCAGAGGCTACTCCTTGAGCCGAACGAGCAACCGTCCATCCTGGACCTGGATGAAGTCCACGCCGGCTGCAAAGGATTGCCAGAACCCCGGGGTGGCACCGAACTCGTTGACCAGATCCACGTTCTTGAGGTTGCCCAGCCAGGCGTTGGGGATGGGAACGCCCATCAGGCTCACTCCCTTTAACTTAACCAGCGGGCGACCGTTGGCAAAGGAGAGTTCAACTCCTGCATTTACTCGCACCGTTCTGCCGCCGAGTACAGGGAAACCCTCTTCAAAAGGCACGAGAAGCACCGCGCTCAGAAGATCGTCCGAGAGATCGACGGCAAGTCGTTGAGCCAGATCGGTGTTGTTGGCGAGCATGCCATTGAGTTCCCGCTCGCTGAAACGTACCTCCCGGCTGGCACCGACTTCACTGTAGGGCTCCGGCTGCAGCGGACCGCCAGATTCACCGCCCCGGGTATCAATGCCCAGATTATTCAGTTTGGTGTTGAGTGAATCCTGTTCACTGGCATTCAGGGTTACGGGTTCTAAGTTGTCTGGGAACACATAGTGGCTTAACCACCAGTAACCAATGCCGACAGTGGCAACGATGGTGAGCAGGACAATGCCGAAGACATGCAGGCCACTGAAGCCCTTCTTTGCGGGTGGTGGCGCGGATGCTGGTTTATCGTCGGTTGTTTCATTCATTGCCGATGACACCGCTTTAACGCGGTGGTTTTAGTTCCCTTTTTTGAATTTCGCTTTGCAATTGCCGCTCATGCACATGGTGCAGTAATGCTCACGGTCCTCGTGCTCGGCGCCCTCTGCGATCTTGATGCTGCAGCCGTTGCAGAGCAGAACGGCAACGTCGCCTTCAAATTTCACAATAGCGTGTTCGTATTCCATAAGACACCCCGGTCCTGATTAAAAATGCATCATGAGTAGTACGGTATTTGCAGCGGGGCAGACCGCTGGCGGGCTGCTACCCCTGGCGTGTTTGAGATTAAACCGAGACCAATTCTTTTCGTCATTCCAGAACCTTTGGCCAATTTACGTCTGCCTGCTGAATGAATCCTTCGGTGTCCTTCAGCCATCGATCCTGAACAGATTGGTTGTAGTTCAAATACAGGCGGCCATCGCGGATGGCCCAGTGTTTTGGATCGCCTTTGGCGAGGTAGCCTTGAGTCACCGCCCAGGCGCAATAACCGCCCGCCCCGGTATTGCTCAGCAGGCCGGTATAGACGGCAGGCTGAGAGGCCCAGGCGCTGGCGGTAAAGAGGAGTGCAAGGGTGATGAATGTCAGTTGTCTGTTCATGTTTGTTGTCCCCTCGGATTCGAGTCTCATCACAAAGATTCGCTTGGCAATTTCAGATATGTGCGTTGATAAATCCCAGCCGTGAACTGTGAGGTTTATCGCGCTGAAAATTTGGGATAGGCTTTCAAGTCCCTCAAATCAGGGACAAATGTTTAAACATAAGGAAATGGAATGACGGCTCAACGTTTTACCGAATACAAGATGGTCCATATTTCGGAAGGTGGCTGTGGCACGCTCCTGCTCGGCTCCTCTGGCCTGCCTTTGAAAAAAATTGAAGCAGAATTGAATCGGTATGCCGCCGAGGGTTGGCAGGTGGTATTCCAGGTTCTGGAGATGAAGCGTTTCTGGCTGTTCTGGCAGCGTGAATCCGTGATTGTGACCCTGGGGCGCTAACCGGTGCTGCAGGCGTTAGCGCTGAAGGCCATCGGGTTTTATCGTCGGACAGGCGGTGGTACCCGATGGTTTGGCATCGACTGCAATTTTGAGCCGAGTTGCTCGGCTTATTCCGAGGAAGCTATTCGCCGGTTCGGTCTTCGCAAGGGAGTGGTGTTAACGTTTCACCGTCTTCGCAGGTGCAACAGGCCGGACGCGATCTGTAAATGCATTGAGCCGGTCACGGGGGATGTCGGGCATGTTGAGACAAGAAGAGGTTGATGCCGAGGAAGAAGCCCTCAGAAAGGCGATTCGAGAACTTTCAGAAGAACAGCGAGTGGAATTCTACCGGAAGGCCGGGAAAGCGGTGAAGGACCCGGATACCTACGCGGCACTGAACTGGTTTTTTATCACCGGACTGCACCATTTTTACCTGGGGCGCTGGCAATGGGGGCTGATGGATATTGGCGCTTTGCTTGTTGCTATCGGGTGTTTCGTCGCTGGTTTGGTTTTGCCCGGAGTTATACTGCTTGCGATCGTTTATTCCTGGGAGCTGTGGCAACTTTTCAGATCCCAGATTATTGTCCAGGACTGGAATAATCGGCTTTATCGGAATTTGTTGCGGCGCTATTAACCAACGAAAAACGGGGCGTTAATTCACTTCTGGTTTTCGATAAAAAAGGCAGCCCTGAGGCTGCCTTTTTTGATTACGTTTTGGCTGTTATTTACAGGCCAATAACGTTCTCTGCCTGCGGGCCTTTCTGGCCCTGAGTCACGGTAAACTCAACTTCCTGGCCTTCGGCCAGAGTTTTGAAACCGCCACCCTGAATATTGCTGTAATGAACAAAGACGTCTGCGCCGCCTTCACGAGTAATAAAACCAAAACCTTTTGCTTCGTTGAAGAACTTAACGTTGCCGGTAACTGTAGACATAAATAGCTTTCCTGAATTCAATCAATAAGGTGCCGCCAAATGATCGTTGTGATCTTTGATCAGCGATATGCGGGAAACAAAAAAACGTGCAGGATCAAAAACAGGACAAAAGGTGTGACAACACAAGAGGTCTTATTCGTGAAATGCTTTGCTAAATCTTTCCAACGGAAGAGACAGTACGCTAATTAATAGGCCCTGCATAGCAAAGTTTCATATATTGGGAAAATAACTTTGTTACAGTTTTCCGGCGAAAGATGGGCCGGTGTGGTGACCGGCCCATCTTGACCTCAGGCAGCAGAGGCCTGGATTTTGTGGACGTCGTCGCTGCTGAGGGGTTTTCCTCCGATTCCCCATTCTCCTTCGCTCACTTCATTGATGACTACCCAGGTCAGACCTCGCATGGCTTCGCCTTCAATGCCTACCATGGCGTCGGTGACTTTCGCGATCATCTCCTGCTTCTGTTTCTTGTCGAATACGTTTTCAATCAGGTTGATAGTGACTAATGGCATGGTGGTGCTCCTTTCTGTGGTTGAAAGCCCCTTGATGGGGGCGTGAAAAACAACCTGAGATCAGTCTACGATGTTGCGCCAGGCGATACTTGGGGAGGATGTGGAGAATATGTGGAGAATCTCGGGGTGTTGTCTGCTAATTTAGAAAGTAGCTAGCCATAGCGGAACAGATCCATGATTTTCAGTTTTTCTGATTTTCAATTGGACACCCATCAGCTCCAGCTGCGTCGCGCCGGCACAGCCCAGCCCCTGGAACCGCTTGTCTTCGATTTACTGACCTATCTGTTGACTCATCGAGACCGTATCGTGAGCCGGGCGGAACTGCTGGACCAGCTTTGGTCCGGCAAGGTTGTTAGCGATTCCGCCGTGAGCAGTGCCATCAAAGCTGTACGCAAAGCCTTGGGGGATGACGGGAAGACTCAGGGCTTCATTGCTACATTCAACCGTCGCGGCTATCGGTTCGTGGCCAATATGGATGCGTCCGAGCTGCTTGCTCAGACCTCTGGCCCGGATTTCATGGAACAGAGTGCTGCGGAGGCGCACCAGGAACTGGCTGCCGCCTGCCTGTTTTCGTCCCGCAATGAACGGGAGAAAGAGCAGCCCGTGCTGGTGGTGCTTCCGTTCGCGCACGCAGTGGGCGTTGATCAGATTGCCTGGATTGCCGAAGTGCTTTGCGAAGATATCAGTATTCACCTGGCCCGCATTCCCGGGTTTTTCGTGCTGTCTCGCAACACCACCTTTCAGTATCGTCACCGCGAAGTGAGCATTCAGCAAATCGCAAGAGAGCTGGATGTGGATTATGTCATCGAAGGCTCGGTGTGGCCCAAGGGGGACAATCTGCGAGTCGGAGTCCAGCTACTGGACGCGGCGAGTGGCAACATGCTCTGGTCGGATCGGAAATTAATCCCGGCGGAAAGCCTGAACGCACTGGAAGAGGAGGTCGTTCGCGAGATCGTGAGCCGGATTGAACCCCAACTCAATCGGGCTGAGCTGATCCAGCTCCGGAAGCGACGCACGGTGGATCTGGGTGCCTGGGCACTGTATCGCCAGGGACATGCCATTCTTGGCCAAAAAGGCTGGAGTGAGGACAGTTTCACCGAAGCTGCGAACTTTTTGCGACAAGCGATCCAGCGGGATCCGGAACTCGCGTTTGCCCATGCCTATCTTGCCTTGATTATCGCCATTGGCCATCTGGTGGGGCTCATCCGTGGGCATGAATGGCTAATTGAGGCCGCGCAATCAGCTGAAAAAGCCGTGGCCCTGGACGGTCAGGATACTGATGTTCTGGGCTATGCAGGTTGTGCGTTTGCCGATATGGGGGATCTGCAACGGGGCGTCGGCATGTTAAGGCGCGCAGTGGAACTCGATCCGAGTAACGCCCAGGCGATTGCCGCATTGGGAGCGGCCATGATTCGCCAGGGTGAAGTTCAGGGCATCGATTTTATGCTTCGGGGCATGAAGATCAGCCCGCGTGATAATCGTCGCTCTGCCTGGGGCGCGTTGCTCGCCCGGGGGATGCTCAATTTTGGCCAGATTGACGATGCCATTCGAACAGCCAGCGATGCCTGTCGCTGTGATGACCGAATTTTCCTGCCCAGAGTTGTACTCGCCATTGCCCATATTCACGAGGGCAATATTCCGCGGGCAGTCGATGCCCTGAGCGATGCACGTCGTATCCGGCCGTCTCTGGGCCAGAGAGACATCGCCCGCTTTGCCAGTCGCGCTGAGATGGCATTGTTACAAAAATGTGGCTTGCTGGCGGGACTGTCGTCCTAGGAACATTCGAGGGCTGGCGGCGTAAACCGCTTCGGCCCGACTAAATGGATTGGGCTGGGACGGTCCGACAAAACCGGGTGCGGGCCCTGATAATTAACCATGACCTCACCCGGTACGGCAGACTTAACTGATTACAGCTACACGAAATCGCTTCCTAGCGTGTTTTTATATTGCCGTCCGCGTCGGAAATGACTATTTCGACTCGCCGGTTCTGTTGGCGCCCTGCCGACGTTTCATTGGTAGCCACCGGGTATTGTTCGCCGAATCCCTGCACTTCGATCCGAGCGCGACTAATACCTCTATCCATCAGGGCCTCTCTTACAGCCTCAGCTCGACGCTCTGACAGTTGTTGGTTGTAAGATTCTGCTCCGGTGCTGTCCGTGTATCCCTCCACGCGTACGCGACGGTTTTCATATTCAGCCATGAAGTCAGCAAGGCGACCCACGGTGGTTTCACCGGCCGGCTTCAGTTCAGCACGATTAAGGTCGAACAGAACGTCACCCAGGGTAAGTACCATGCCACGGTCTGTTTGCTCAGCCTGCATGGCTTCCATCTGCCGGCGCAGTTCGGCGGCTTCCTGCTGGGCCGCTTGAGCCTGTGCAGAGCGCGCCTGCAACTCCAATTCCTTGCGCCGTTCTTCGGCGGAGTTTATCTCTTGCTGCAGCCGGGCACGTTCGGCCTGTTCCCGGGCAATCTCGGCGTGGCGGTTGGCGAGGTAGGCCGCATGCTCGATTTCCGCGGTGCTGGCGCCCTCTTCCAGTAATCGCTCAGCGCGGGCAAGCTGATCCCTGGCGGCTCTCAACTGGCGGTCGCCACTGCGGGCAACGTCTGGATCGGTTCGAATATCCTCATAGGCTGCCTTTGCTTCGTCAACCATCTGATTGTCCTTGGGCGTACTGGCACATCCGGCCAGGAAGATGGAAAAGCCGACAACCATGCTCAAAGTCATGTATCGATTGTTCATATCAATCTCCTGTTTAAACTGGCGCCCTTACTGGCTTCCATTCATGCGTTGGCGAAGAGACTCAATGTTCCTGTTGATTTCTTCCACAGCCTGTTTGGCTTTCGCAGTATCGGCACGCGCGCCGGCCAGCTGAGCATCGACTGATGCTTGTTCCAAAAGGTGCAGTGCTTTCTGATAATTCTCCTCGCTCATTTCATCGTCGATGAGCTCTTCGGCATCGGCAAGCTTGTTCTGGGCCTGATTCAGGAGCACTGGCTCAAAGTTTCTTGCGTCGGATGACACCGCTTGTTGAACGGAAGATTCGGCGGCTCGCATTTGAGAGGTGGGGGGCTCCACGGAGCCTGCGCAACCGGTGATAGCGACGGCTATGCCGGCAATCCCGACGGCGCCCAATATCGACATATAATTGCTCATGCAATATCTCCTTGTACTGGAAAACGGAGGCCTGACTGATTCCTTTAATCCAGTCAGGTTGCTGATCTGTGGTAATGGACCTGGAGGAGAACTCAGGGTATCTGTCAGCTCAAACGCCTCTACTTCCTCAATTCAAAGATAGCAGTCAGTGGTGTTGTGCACATGAGCATTTATCAATGAACATTAAGAGCCGAAACACACTGTCTGAGAACGAGTAAGCCCTCCAAAATGAACGCTCCTTTCAAACTCCGGCCTTACCAGCAGGAAGCGGTTGATGCCACGCTGGCTCATTTTCGGAAAACCGATGAGTCCGCCGTTATCGTGCTGCCAACCGGTGCTGGGAAAAGCCTGGTTATTGCCGAGTTGGCACGTCTCGCGAAGCGAAAGATCCTGGTGGTAACCCACGTAAAGGAGCTGGTAGAGCAGAATCACGGCAAGTACCAGAGCTACGGGTTAACCGGCGGAATTTTCTCCGCCGGGCTGAAGCGGAAGGAAAGTCACCACCAGGTGACCTTTGCCAGTGTGCAGTCGGTATCGGCGAATCTGGATCAGTTTCGGGACGAATACTCGCTGGTTATTATCGATGAATGCCATCGGGTCAGCGGGGAAGAAACCAGCCAGTATCAGCGCATCATAGAGCTCTTGCGGCAACAGAACGATTCTCTGAAAGTGCTCGGGCTGACTGCGACGCCTTACCGTCTGGCCATTGGCTGGATCTATCGCTATCACTATCGGGGCTTTGTTCGGGGCGAGGATGACAAGCCCTTTCAGCACTGCATTTACGAGCTACCGCTGAGTTACATGATCAACCGGGGGTATCTCACCCGGCCGGAGCTGGTGAACGCGGCAGTGGCGCAATACGATTTCTCTGCGCTGCCCCAGGACCGCTTTGGCGAATACGCCGAGAGGGACGTTAACCAGCTGCTGAGCAAACATAAGCGCGTGACCCGGGCGATCATTGAGCAGGTTGTGGAGGTGGCTGCCGAGCGTCAGGGCGTGATGATCTTTGCGGCCACCGTGGAGCATGCGCGGGAGGTCGCCGGGTACCTGCCAGAACACGAAACTGCCCTGATAACGGGCGCCACCGATCTGAAGGATCGGGACTTGCTGATTCGGCGCTTCAAGCAGCGGCAGTTGAAATATCTGGTGAACGTGTCTGTACTCACCACGGGCTTTGATGCGCCCCATGTGGACTTTATCGCCATTCTTCGGCCCACCCAGTCGGTGAGTCTCTATCAGCAGATAGTAGGCCGCGGGCTTCGTCTGGATGAGGGTAAACAGGATTGCCTGGTGATCGATTACGCCGGCAACCATGTGAATCTGCATCATCCGGAAGTGGGGGAGCCAAAGCCGAACCCCGACAGTGAACCGGTGCAGGTGTTCTGCCCGGGATGTGGGTTTGCAAACATTTTCTGGGGCAAGACTGACGGTGAAGGCCTGGTGATTGAGCATTACGGGCGTCGTTGTCAGGGACTGCTCGAGCCGGTTGACGGGGTTCAGGATGAACGCCCGCAGCAGTGCGATTACCGTTTCCGCTTCAAGGAGTGCCCGCATTGCGGGGCCGAGAATGATATCGCAGCCCGCAACTGTCACCAGTGCCAGAAAGCCATCATCGACCCGGATGATCAGCTGAGAGATGCGCTGAAGCTCAAGGATGCCATGGTCATCCGCTGCGCCGGGATATCGCTGGTTGCCGATGGCAGCAAGCTGAAGATCACCTATCACGGGGAAGATGGGGAAGAACTCGGCGAGTCGTTTGATTTCAGCAAGCCGGGCCAACGCGCTGTTTTTAATAAACTGTTCGGGCGTCGTTTTGCCAATAGCCAGGCCCCGAAAGCGTTCAGTTCAGTGGGTGAGGTGCTTGATTTACGGGCCCTGTTGCCGGCACCGGATTTCGTGATTGCGCGGAAGCAAAAGCACTATTGGCGGGTGCAGGAGCGGGTTTTTGATTATCAGGGGCATTACCGGAAAGCGAATGAGGTGTAGGCCCGGTTTTCCTGTACTGCATTTCCTTGCCTGCAGTCAGCTCCGCTGCTCGTTATAATGGCGTACCTCAAATCATCGAAGAGAACCCTATGCCAATCGAAAAGAACCAGGTCGTCCTGTTCCATTACAGTGTGCGTGATGAGCAAAATAATGTTGTTGAAGACTCCCGCGGCGGTGAGCCGAACGCCTACCTGCATGGCCATGGCGGCATCATCAAGGGCCTGGAAGAAGCCCTGGAAGGTCGCGATGCCGGCGATACCTTCAGTGTGACTGTCACTCCCGATAAAGCCTATGGGCCCCGCAAGCCCGATGCCATCCAGCGTGTGCCGATCAAGCATATGATGGGGGCCAAACGCTGGAAGGCGGGCATGGTTGCTCAGGTACAGACCGAGCAGGGGCCTCGCCACGTGGTTGTTGCCAAGGTGGGCCACAAATTTGCCGACGTTGACACCAACCATCCGATGGCCGGCAGAACCCTGACCTTTGATATTGAGGTTATTGACGTGCGCGCCGCGACCTCGGAAGAAATAGCCCACGGCCACGCGCATGGCCCGGGTGGGCATCACCACTAAGTAGCTGGGAGGCAGGCATGCAGATCGGCGTGATTGCAGATACCCATAGCAAAATGCGTCCAGAAGCCCTGGAAGCCTTGAAAGGCTCGGAGGTCAGCGAAGATGGGGTCGTTGGCGAGCTTATTAAGCTGCCGGGTTGAATTCACCCGTTGTTCCTCCCATGTCTGTGTTAGGTAGCAATCAAATTACCGCGTTCTCTCCAGATGAGTTCAGAGGCAAGAGGAGGAAGCATGGATAAGCGTACATTCGGCAACACCGACATTCAGGTAACGCCCGTCGGGCTCGGCACCTGGGCCATTGGCGGCTGGATGTGGGGTGGAACCGACGAAGCCCAGTCCATCGATACGATCCACAGGGCGATCGATAAAGGCATTGGGCTTGTGGATACGGCGCCGGTGTATGGTTTCGGTCGTTCCGAAGAGATTGTGGGCAAGGCACTCTCAGATGGCCGGCGGGATCAGGTGGCTCTGGCCACCAAGGTGGCCTTGAACTGGAATGATGATCACGACAAGGTCTGGCGCGATGCGAGTGCCTCGCGGATCGAGCGGGAAGTTGAAGATTCCCTCAAACGCCTGCAGACCGACCGGATCGATATTTATCAGGTCCACTGGCCTGATCCGAAGACGCCGATGGAGGAAACTGCGAGGGCGCTGGAAAAGCTATACCAGGCGGGAAAAATCCGCGCCATTGGCGTGAGTAATTTTACGCCATCTCAGATGGATGAGCTGCAAAAGAGCGTGCCCCTGCATAGTTTGCAGCCCCCGTATAACCTGTTTGAACGGGAGATCGAACAGGATATTTTGCCGTATTGCCGGGAAAACGGCATTGCCACCATCACCTACGGCGGTCTTTGCCGCGGCTTTCTGACCGGCAAGATGCGGGAAGACACTCAGTTCACCGGTGACGACTTGCGCAAGAATGATCCGAAGTTCCAGGGCGATCGCTATCGGCAGTATCTGAATGCCGTGGCCGAACTGGATGCGTTCGCCCGAGAGCGGTACCAGAAAAGTGTATTGGCGCTGGCCCTGCGCTGGCTGGTGGATCAACCCGGCGTCACAACAGCGCTGTGGGGCGCGAGAAGACCGGAACAGCTGGACCCGGTTGACGAAATCGACGGCTGGTCTCTCGACAAGAATGCGATGGCCGAAATTGATGGCATTCTGGATCGGTGCATTACTGATCCGGTAGGGCCTGAGTTCATGGCGCCGCCGACCCGTTAATTCTCCGCAGAAAAACCGGGTTCTTTGCAGTGACCAATGGAGAGACTGCAGGGAGCCCGGTAAGCCTGTCACGCGAAGCGATCATGCGTGTTGGCATATCCTGCCTTTCGCTGTACCTTTTTAGCTACCGCAACTATCTCTCATCTCTCGGTCGGGTAAGGCGCAGTGTTTAAAAGGTTAAGGAAAGCCGTGTATCCAGTGGTGGTTTTAACGCTGTTTACGATGGCTGCGTGCCCGGTTTCTGCAAAGATCTATAAATGGGTGGATGAAAACGGCCAAGTGCATTTTGGCGATCGGCAGGATAACCGGGTCGCGCAGGAAGTGGTCAATGTTAAGCCAGGTGTCTCTGAATGGTCGCGTTTTGAGATCGATATCAGAACTGTTGATGTTGAGCTGAGCGAAGCGGAACACCAGCAGATCGTTGAAGGCGTTAACAACGTCTATGAGTTCTTCGACCGGGTGATGTCTTTTGATATGCACCGGACGGTGCCGGTCAATATCCTGATTCTCAAAGACAGCGCGGCATACCGTAACTACCTCGTCCGTCAGAACAGGGGCATGGCTGTTGCCTCTTATGGGCTTTACATACCTTCCGAACACCAGATCGTCGTCTATGTTCGTAAAAACAGAAACCTCACCTTCAAAACCATCAAGCACGAAGTAAGTCATGCGGTTGTCGATACCATCGTTCCCTATACGCCAGCCTGGCTGAACGAGGGGTTGGCAGAGCAGATGGAGACCATTGAGCGCGATGAATCCGGCTTGTATTTTGAGCGTCACCGTGAAAATCAGTGGGTGGTTGATCAGGCGCTTGAACGGGGCCGTCTGGCGGGCATCGACCAGCTATTGAAGCTGCCAAGCAACAAGTGGCGTCACTCAGATCTGTCGGGGCGCGGAAGCCTGCGGGCCCAGTCTGGCCAGTTCGTGTATTTCCTGATGTCCAAACCTACCCGAAGAAATTTTGTGGTGCGGCTAATGCACAACTTTAATCGGGGTGATCGCACCATCTCCTATTATCTGGTCAACGACAATTACATTGGTGGTGTAAGCATGCTGGCCCTCGACTGGCGGCGCTGGTTGCACGATCAGGGAGAGGGCGTCGTCAGGTTATAAGTTCGAAGCCGGCGACCAGACTTCCCCGTGCTGCATCACCCGAAAGTCCGTTTCGTTCAGCCCTTGTCGCTCCAGGGCGGCCCTTAGCCGTCGGGGCGGCTCGTCCATGGGCTCGTCGGTGAGCACGAACGTGCCCCAGTGCATCGCCACCGACTGTCGGGAACCGATATCTTGATGAATGCTCACCGCCTCTTCCGGGGCCACGTGCACCGGCGCCATGAACCAGCGCGGGTCGTAGGCCCCAATGGGCAGCAGCGCCAGATCAATTGGCGAGAACAGCTCGCCGATTTTCCTGAAGATTCCCCCGTAGCCGGTATCGCCGGCGAAATAGAGCCGGAAACCGTCGATCTCCAGTAGCCAGCTGCACCAGAGTGAGGTGTTGGTATCCGTGGGGGTCCGGCCGCTGAAGTGCTGAGCCGGAAGGCAGAACACTTCGCGGTCGCCAGGCAGGGGCTCGGATTGCCACCAGTCCAGTTCCACCAGGTTATGGATTCCCCGTTTCTCGAACCATTGCTTAAGCCCTCGGGGAATGCAGAAGCGCAGGTTATCTCCGAAGCGCCGGTGTAACTGGCGCACGGTGTTCTCATCAAGGTGGTCGTAGTGGTTGTGGGAAATCAGCACCAGGTGAATCGGCGGCATGTCTGCTACCGTCAGGGCCGGCGGTGTGTAACGCTTCGGCCCGACCAGTTGAAAGGGGCTGGCGCGTTCCGACAGTACCGGGTCGGTGAGCACGTTCAGACCACGATACTGGAACAGGAACGAGGCGTGACCCAGCCAGACCAGTTGTGGTTCTTCGGGCGGGCTCATCAGGGAATGCGTATCTGGCCGCAGCAGCGTGAAGCGTTTTCCCTTTGGGAAGTTGCGACCCGGGGCCAGTTGCCAGCGCATAAAATCGCCAATGCCATGTCGGGGGACTGGCTCCAGGTTGCGGTACCTGCCCCGATAGAAATGCGGTTCTGCAGCGAGAGCGGCAAGGCGGTTACGGTCAACGGTCATGGATCGGACTCTCATTCTTGCCAGGGGCCAATGCCAGTAGCTCCTGCAACATGCTGTAGCTTAATCCCCAGATGCAGGCATCCTGGTAACGGCAACAGGGCATGTTGAGTGTGCCCAGGGGCGTGCGCCAGGAACGTCGGCCCTGGTTCGCGTCTGCGCCGAGGTAGTCCATCGGCACCCAGACCGCTCGCTCGACTTCATGATTCGTTGAGACCGACTTCGGTCCCCGCCACTCGAACACATAGGGGGTAACCACCATCGGACGCCAGCGGCTGTGATGGCGGGTGACCAAGTCGGACAGCCGGATGAGAAAGCGGCCGTGGCGCCTCAGGTCCATGCCGGTTTCTTCCAGTGTTTCCCGCTCGGCAGCAGCCAGGGCAGATGCATCTTCAGGTTGCAGGCGGCCTCCCGGGAAGGCCATGTCGCCGGACCAGGGATCACCCTCTCTGCGGGCCCGCTGGATAAAGAGAAGCTCCTTGCCGCCGTTTTCTGCGGTTCGAAAGATAAGGGCGACGGACGCTCGGGCGAACCGGCGCCGAAACGGTATCTTGTGGGGGCGCAATTGGCTTACCCAGGACTTCGAGGTCACGAAAGCCTATCCTTTGGTAATGGTAGGTTGTAGTTAAACACATCCTGCACAGGCTAGATGCAATATTGAAACGGGAGAGTGAAATGCAGTTTGTGATCGGTGGAATTTTTGTACTTATCGTCGCGTTTTTGGTCTGGCGAAGTAAAAACAATACCGACCCTGTCGATCAGGCCTGTGCCTCGGAAATAGGCGCGCTGTTCAAGTCAAACCGGGATCCAGCGCCGCAGGCCATAGCCGATATTTTTGTAAAACATAATATTCCCCGTTCGCAATGCCCGAGGGTTGGGCGAATGGTGATTGCGCAACTGAACAAGAACGGGCTGGAGCCAGACGATTCCAGGATCGCCATGATCAAGGTCAGGGAGGCTTATACGAGGGTTCCGTAGTGGCCAAAGGGCTGGCAAAGTGTTGTGGATAGCACCCGACAGGAGGCCAGATGACGTTCGAGCATATCGTTCAGATAAACGACCTGACCAAGCCAGAGCTACCGGTTCTGACCCGATTCCAGGTGTGGGAGGGGCTGGTGCTCAGGGCCCGGCGCCCGGACAAGTTCCTCGTTGGTGTCGATGATTACGAGATTCTGGATCAGGGCCCGGCTTACCTGAAGCGTAGCCTCCAGCTGCCGGGACTGCAGGTGGTCGATGAAGTCACTTTCTGGCACGAGGCAAGGATAGAGTATCGGACCCAGCCAACGGCCACCCTCCCGGCCGCAACACTTGTCATGGATATCGAAGAGCCCGAGCCGGCATCACTGTTTGTCCGTTTCCGGTATGAAACAGCGAGTATTGAGAACCGCGGTGATTCGATGCCCTATGACCAGTATCTTGAACAGGCCTATGTAGCCACAGACATTGAGACGATTCAGATCATTCGGCAGTTGGCTGAGACAGGGGTATTCTGCTAAATCCCACTCGTTTGATGGAGTGGGAACGTATCCTGTCTGTGAGCCCACAGTTGAGGAGTAGCCATGTTTCGCATTCATGTCGAACGAGTTCTCGAGAAGGATATCGAGTCAGTCTTTGAAGCCATCTCTGATCACGCCCGCTACGCTCGGTTTCCGGGGGTTAGCAAGTCTTTACTGATTGAAGAGGGTAGTGACGAGAAAAATGGCACTGGCGCCCTGAGAATTATCGGAGCGGGCCGGCTCGAGCTCACTGAGCGTATTACTCGGTTCGAGAGGCCAAACCGAATGCACTATCAAATTGAAAAATCGAGCCCGTTCGGCGTTCAGCACACGAAGGGAGAGATTGTTTTAAAGCCAGAAGGTGAACAGACTCGGGTAACCTGGGTTTCTGAAGGGCATGTGCAAGTGCCGCTGCTGGGTGGGGTAATGGACCGATTGGCTGAGCGCAGCTTTTCGAGGGCTTTCAATTCTCTGCTCAAGTCTATTGAGCGGCTCTAGGATTTCAGCTCAGCCGGGACGACATGCTGGCCTGCCAGTCAGTCATTCCTCGATCATTTCCCGTTCAAATCGGCCCAGCACAACCATGATAATGAGTGCCAACACGGTCACCATGCTGGCAAGAACCAGCGTGCCCAGACCGCAGGCGACACCGATCGCTCCGCAAATCCAGATGGAAGCGCCGGTGGTAATGCCCTGAACGCTTCCGCGGCTTTGAATAATGCAGCCGGCGCCGAGAAATCCGATACCGCCGATCACACCTTCAACGATCCGCGACGGGTCTATCCGGGCCGAAGGATCACCTTCTGCGGTCGTCATCAGGATATGCAGGCCAATCAGAATGAATGCAGAGGCTCCTACGGAAACCAGCATGTGAGAGCGGAGCCCCGCGGGTTTCCCTCGCAGTTCCCGCTCAAGCCCGAGCACCAGCGCCAAACCGGCGGCCATGAGCAGGCGGACAATGATGTCCAGTGGTGGGATTTCACTCTCGAACATGCGAGGTCCCCAACGGAAAGGTTAAGTGTATTTTGGCGTTCGGGACATGCCCTAGACTTTGGGGCCCTTGCCCCGGAAGACGTTCACTAGTAACGATACAACCAGCAGTACCAGAAAAATGAAGAACAATATCTTCGCAAAGCCGGCGGCCGTTCCTGCAATACCTCCAAAACCAAGAACACCCGCAATGATCGCGATTACCAGACAGACGATAGCCCAATAGAGCATTTGCCATCCTCCTTTTCAGGGTTGTGGTCTAACCGTGGCACGCGGATGGGCAGTGCGCAACTTTCAGGCGTCTTTGTGAAGGGATAGTAACGGGGCATTCATCAGACATCAGAGCTCGACAAACCGTGGCACAACCATGAGCCCCACACCCACTGCCAGCATCTCCCAGGCGCTGCCGGCCAGGTAGGGATACAGGATCATGGCAATGCCGCAGTATCGGGTGACGATGTTTTTCCTGCGCCGGCCATACATGAAATATGCGAAACCGATGCAGCCGAACAGCAGCGACAGGAAGATGTCAGCGGTTTCCATGCGATGAACTCCTCCGGTAAGTTTACTCGTATAGACTAGTGGTAGAGCCTCAAAATAGGGAGCAAGTTAATTATGAGAGTGTCTTTTTCAGTGAAAGCGGTGCTAATCCTGTTATCACTTGTGCTCGCACCGATAATAGCGCAAGCGAAGCCCGTGTGGATCGATGTCCGCACAGAGGCGGAACATCAGCAAAGCCACATAGAAGGGGACCCGCTGATTCCGCATGACCAGATTGTTGCAGAGGTTACCGAGAAGTTCCCGGACAAAGACACAGAGATCAATCTCTATTGCCGCAGTGGCAATAGGGCAGGTAAAGCAAAATCGGCTCTGGAACGTGCCGGCTATACAAATGTTGAAAACAAGGGGAGCCTGGCTGAGGCGCGTGAAGCGCGCAGTCTATAGGGAGCGAACAATTTTTAGCCACTTCTGGTATGATGGAAAGCTTATGTTGTTAATTAAGCCATCCTGACCTGGATACCATTATGAGCAAGAAACCCGAGAAAGTTACGCTGACCTCAGCTGCGATTGAAGAACAGACCGCCGCCTTTTTAAAAGCGGGCGGATCCGTGGAATATGTCGGCAAGGGCAAAAGCGGACAAGTTGCCCCCACGGGCTCAAAGCAGATCAGCCTGAAAAAGTAACGCCTATCTCAGTGACGAGGATTACTCTGATCGGGGGAGGACTCGTCATCTGAGGCGTTGTCATTCGATGTGAGGTAGTAATCTTTCTCATCGAATGTTTTCACATCAGGATCTTCAATGTAGTTTTTGCGTTTGCCCCGATACAGCCAGACGGCGATGATCGCGACAATTACTGCGAGCACAATCCATTTCATTGTTATCTCCTCCACAAGGTCATCGTTCTTATATTGAGCACCTTGCAGAGTGATCCGTCAATGTAACTTGCACATACGCTTCAGAGAGGTTTTGAGGGGCATTTGAGCAAATTGCTGTTCGAGCCTTTACTTGATGTATAGACAGCAAAGGTGTCGTACAGATCATGGTGGAATCATTCGGTGCAGATTTGATTGAGCAACTCCGTCGCAATCTTGGCGATGCCTTCCAGGCTGTGTCCGGCGAGAATCTCGACTGGGGTGCGTTGCTGGTAGAGATACTTGGCCAGCTGCTGGTTTCTGTAATCTACCTTGGCGTATTCCTCGGAGTTTATCTGGTTCTGATAGCTGCCATCAGGCTGGGGCTGGGTGAGCGGCGAACCAAAACCCCTCTTTACACCCAGATGCGCAGCGGCCTGCGCTATCTGGCGGGGTTGGGTGCGCTGGTGGTTATTCTTGCGCAATTCGGGGTTTCTCCTGAGGTTCTCAAGGCGATGGCGAGGGCGGGTTTCATGGTCCTCGGTTTCTATGTGGTCTGGGTCGTTTTTCGGCGGCTGATCAAGGACGGTACTTCACGCTATCGAATGGATCCTTCCATCCGGCAACTGGTCGAGAATCTGTTTGCGGTTATCGCGGCAACCCTTGCGGTGGTAACGGTGCTTGCCCAGTTCGGTTTTGATGTGGTGTCGATTATCGCCGGTCTGGGCATCGTCGGTATTGCCGTTGGTTTTGCAGCGCAATCAACTCTCTCCAATTTCATTGCCGGTATCACCCTGCTCATTGAAAGGCCTTTTCGGATTGGTGATTGGGTCACCATCAACGGGCAAGAGGGCAAAGTGGTCAAGATTGCCTTGCGAACTACCTGGCTGCGAACCCGGGACAATATCTTCACGATGATTCCAAACGACAGTGTTGCCTCCACGGATATCATCAATTACAGCGCAGAGGGTGTGACCCGCCTGAATATTCCGGTGGGAATTGCCTACAAGGAATCTGCGAAGGCGGCGAGGGAAGTGCTGATGCCGGTTTTGCTGGCGCATCCCGAAGTTTTGCAGGGCGCTGGCATGGAGCCCCGTGTTTTGCTCAAAAGCCTTGGTGATTCGTCAGTGAACCTCGAAGTCAAAGTGTGGATAACGCCGGATAACCTGGATGTTCGGCCCAGAATCATGGCCGATATTCTCGAGCAGATGAAAGAAGCCCTGGATGCCGCCGGTATAGAGATTCCCTTCCCGCATCTGCAGCTGTTTATTGACGATGCAAAAGGATTGAAGCCGGTTCTCGAACCCTTCTACAGGCTACGGGGATAAAACGGAAAATCCTTGCAGGCAGCCCTTTGGATGCTTGCATCTTGTGACTCCAGATCCTTTCGCAATCGTCTTGATAGCGGAGGGTCAGGCTCGCTTCCTGGCCTGTAAGGGTCTAGATTGTTGTGTATGGAAACTAATTTCCGCGTTTGGCTGGGACACTCTGGTCTGACGCATCGGGTTGTTGCCAATGCCCTTTGCGTTGTTTCGAATACAAAAGGTTAATTTATGGCGATCACACCGGAATCCAAAATGTCGCAGGAAGTGCTGGCCTGGCGCGATCCCTCCATGGACTCGGTTCTAGGAACGGAAACACCCAAGGATCCAAACAAGGGCTATATTGCCCTTCTTGGCTGGAGTATTAATGCGATCAAGGCGGCTCAGAAGTTCGATCGCCGCTATATCGTGGTTGCCCCGGATTGGGCTGCCGATTTTTGCACGGCCAATAATATTCCTTTTATCGCCTGGGATTTTGTTCGCCTGAACGATCGCTCTATGGAAATCGCTGAAAAACTGAAAGCCGAAGGCGTGGATGTTGCTGTCCCTTTGTTCGAGGAGACAGTTGAATGGTCCGGAGCGATCAATTCCGTGCTGCTCGACAATCCCCGCATGTATGGCCAGTCGATTCTGTTCCGGGACAAGGCGCTGATGAAACGTCGGGCCCAACTTGGTGGTATTCGCGTCGGGATTTTCGAAGAAGCCCACGAAAAGGATGACATCATTCGCTTCATGAAGCGGGTTAACCAGACGCTGCTCAAACTGGATGGTGACCCGGACGATCCGATTCACGTGAAGGCGTTCGATAAAGCCGGCTGCCTGGGTCACCGCATGATCCGCACGCTGGAAGAAATCGATACGATTCCGGACGAGGAATACCCCCTGCTCATGGAAAGTCACCTGAGTGGCTGGGAATTCGCTGTTGAGGCCTGGATCCATGATGGCAAAATCAAGTTTCTGAATATTTCAGAGTACGTCACCTTGGGTTACTCGGTGTTTGTTCCTGCCACGAAGGAACTTGAAAGCTGGCGCGAAGCTATCACCAAGCAGATCGAGTTGCTGGTCAAAACATTTGATATCCAGTTCGGCCTGATTCATCCGGAGTACTTCGTGACCAGCGACGGTACCATGTACTTTGGCGAAGTTGCGTATCGTCCACCCGGGTTCAAGGCCTTCGAATTGATTGAACGCGCGTATGGATTCAATGCCTACCAGGCTTCCATGCTGGTGTTTGATCCCAAGAGCACCAAGGAAGAGGTCGATGCCTTCTTCCCCCGCGAGGTGGTCGATGCCAAAGGTTATGCCGGCTGCTTCGGTGTTTATCCGAGACGCCGCGTGGTGAGCAAGCTGGAAATGCCCAAAGAGTGCATTGAGCATCCTTACTTCGAGTCTCACGAGCTGGTGGCCCCTGCCGAGGAAACAGTTCCGGACCGATCCGCTTTCGGTACTCACTGGGGTCTTGTGTTCTTCTTCGGGGATGACCCGATCAAGATGCGGGATCTGCTGAAATCGCAGGAAGATCTGGACTTCTACGTCTAGGAACGACAGGAGCCGGCTGATACCCGGCTCCTTATATTCCGACACAGCTTCTACGGGGCGTTACCAATTCTCTGAGAAAGGCCGCGCATCCAGCTCGAAAGTCCAGGCTGAGGGTGGCTGGTTGTGTAGCTGCCAATAGATTTCCGCGAGATCGTCGGGCTCGATAATGCCGTCCTCGCCCTTGCTCGCATAGAGGTCCGGCAAAAATTCTGCCGTGGCTTCATTGCGGATGAGGCCATCCACCACCACGTGCGCGACGTGTATTCCTTGAGGGCCCAATTCCCTTGCCATGCTTTGCGCCAGGGCGCGCAGCGCATGCTTGCCGCCAGCAAAGGCCGCAAAGCCGCGTCCACCGCGGAGGCTGGCGGAGGCCCCGGTAAAGAGGAGTGTTCCTTCATTGCGTTGCAGCATTTTCTTTGCCACCTCGCGCCCGACCAGAAACCCGGCCAGCGCGCACATCTCCCAGACTTTCCGGTAGACCCGGGTGCTGGTTTCGCAGATATCGTATCGGACGTTTCCGCCCACGTTGAAGACGGCCACCCGTATTGGGCCATGCTCTGACTCAACGCGTTCAACCAGCTCAATGACCTGGTCTTCGTCCCTTGCATCGGAGTGGATGGCTGTCGCGCTCGAGCCGAGAGCCTGAATTTCCGAGCTGAGAAGATCAAGATCCCCGCGCCGGCGGGTGACCACAAGGTGGAAGCCTTCCTTTGCAAAGCGCCGGGCGATGGCAGAACCTAGGTGGTCGCCGGCCCCGATGATTAGAGCAACTGGTTTGTCTTTTGTTGTCATTTTGGCACCTGTAGTGAGGCCTTTATCCGTCGGTTCGAATCGTATCGGCGATCTTTTCAGCAATCATGATCGTCGGGGCGTTGGTGTTACCACCAATCAAAGTCGGCATGATCGAAGCATCGACCACTCGCAAACCCTCAAGCCCGTGAACCTTGAGGCTCGGGTCAACCACGGCCAGATCATCTATGCCCATCTTGCAGGTGCCTACCGGGTGATAGATCGTATCAGCGCGGTCGCGAATGTGGCGTTCCCATTCCTCATCGCTCATGCCGTCGTGAACGCCGAACATTTCGGATTGGCGGTACGGCGAGAGTGCAGGGCCTTCCAAAATCTCCCGGGTGATTTTGGCGCCTTTGATGGTCAGATTCAGGTCGTCCGGATCGGACAGATAGTTGGGATCGATGCCAGGATTGGCCATCGGATCGGCGCTGAGTAGAAAAACACGCCCCCGGGATTTTGGCCGCAGGTTGCAGACGTGGCAACTGAAGCCGTGGCCCCAATGCAGTTTGCGGGCGTGATCTTCAACGATGGAGACGACGAAGTGCAGTTGCAGGTCCGGCTTGTCCTGCTCCGGGTCAGACTTCAGGAATGCCGCCCCCTCTGCAAAGGGTGAGGCAATCATACCCGTCCCATCCGTTCGCCATTGGAGGGAATGGCGAAGCATGTTTTTCATGCCCGTTAAACTGAAGCCAAAGTTATCGGTATCGGCGGACTTGTAGGCCAGAATGAAATCCAGATGATCCTGCAGATTTCGGCCGACGCCCGGCAGCTCGTGAACCATGGGAATACCGTGCGGGAGAATGTCTTCAGGGTTTCCCACTCCGGATAGCTGTAGTAACTGCGGGGAGCCGAAGGCACCAGCGGATAGGATGACTTCGCGGTTTGCTGAGGCCGTGAGCGATCGGCCCTTGAGTCGATACTCAACGCCTGAAGCACGTTTTCCGTTAAAAAGAATTCGGGTCGCACGGGCACCGGTCACAACCTTGAGGTTGTTGCGCTGTTCCATGATCGGATACAAATATGCCGCAGCGGTGGAGCAGCGTTCACCATTGCGTTTGGTGTCATGAAACTGGGTAACTTCATAGAGGCCAACGCCCTCGTTGTCGCCCGTATTGAAATCGTCGCTTGCGGGATAGCCGTGCTCTTTAGCCGCCTCGATAAAGGCTTCGGAAATGGGCCTTGGTGATCGCTGTTTGCAAACATGCAATGGGCCATCGGCCCCATGGTATTCGCTGGCTCCACCTTCATGGCATTCCGCTTTGAGGAAGTAGGGCAAAACATCATCCCATCCCCATCCGTCGCAACCCAGCTCGGCCCACCCATCATAATCCGTGCTATGTCCACGCACATAAAGCATCGCGTTGATCAGGCTGGAACCTCCCAGCCCACGGCCTCTGGGCTGGAATCCCCGACGCCCAGCCAGCTCCCGCTGCTGTTCTGTATTGAGCGCCCAGTTATTGATCTTGCCATGGCCGGGCATGATCGCGACCACACCAGCTGGCGCGCGGGTCAGCAAGTGATCGCCCTTGCCACCTGCCTCCAGCAGACAGACGCTGACATCGGGGTCTTCACTCAATCGCGCCGCCATCACGGCGCCAGCCGATCCGCCACCTACAATGATGTAATCAAAAATCATACGGTCCCCGGTTCCTGTTTTTGTTTTGGGTGTACGCTTTCCTGAGCCAGAAAAGGCAGCAGCCAGCGAGATGCAGGATCAAGGTTAGACCATCGCTTGGCTAAGCGCCTCTCCGGGGATGGACAGACGTCTGAAAGCATAGGATGCTATGCTGATCCGACAACAAACAACAAAAGAGGATGTGTGATGGCTTTCGCCGAGGTAAATGGCCAAAGGCTTTACTACGAAGACACTGGCGGGACTGGACCGGTTGTGGTGTTCTCGCACGGTCTGCTGATGGACCACGAAATGTTTGCTCCGCAGGTGTCGGCGTTTCGCGATCGTTTCCGTTGCATCACCTGGGATGAGCGGGGGCATGGTCTCACCGCCGTTGCCCAGCCAGAACCCTTCAGTTACTACGATTCGGCAGATGACCTGGCTGCACTGCTCACGCATCTGGGCGTAGAAAAAGCCGTTCTGGTAGGGATGTCTCAGGGTGGCTTCCTGTCACTACGGTGTGCTCTGACTCATCCTGATCGGGTGGCCGGCCTGGTGATGCTGGATAGCCAGGCAGGTACCGAGCAGGAAGAGAAACTGCCCCTCTACCAGCAACTGATCAGTTCTTTTATGGAGCAGGGGCTGACCCCGGAAGTGGGTACCACCATTGCCAACATCATTCTGGGAAGTGATTACCCCGACAGTGACCATTGGAAGGAAAAGTGGAAAACGATGTCGGCGGCAAACATCGGCAACAATTTCCAGACGCTGGCAAGCCGCGATGACCTGACAGAGCGTCTTTCAGAGGTTTCACAGCCCACGCTTATTATCCATGGTGATGCTGACATTGCGATTCCGATGGAGCGGGCACAGGTGATGGCGGACAAAATCCCGAATGCCGAACTAGTCGTGATTCCCGGTGCCGGGCATGCTGCAAATCTGTCACACCCGGATCCGGTAAATCAGGCATTGGATAATTTCTTGAAGCGACTATTCCCCGGAAGCCAATAGGCCAGGCAGCTTAACTTTCGGGGTCTCCGACCTGCCTTCCCGGGCTTCAGGCGAAGTCGTAATCACCGCCTTTCTCGAGCGCCCTCTGATAGGCCGGTCGGGCATGAACGCGTTTGACCCATCCGCTGATGTGAGGGCGGTTCCTGCCGACAATGCCCCTGGCTACGGAAGCCTCAAGCGGGAAGCTCATCTGGATGTCCGCCGCGCTCAGTTTGTCCCCCAGGAACCAGGTGTTCTTCGCCAAATGGCTTTCCACGAAATCCAGGTGGGTCTTGATCATCGGGCCGATAAACATCTCGTTGGTTTTGTCCGAAATGCCTTTGGCGACAGGTTTAACAAAGAACGGCATCGGGCTGGTTTTTACCTTTTCGAAGACAAGGCGCAACACCAGAGGCGGCATCAATGAGCCTTCGGCGTAGTGCAACCAATAGGTGTAATCGAGCCAGGCTTGCCCTCCGCTCTCCGGGAGCATGGTGTCTTTGCCGTAGGTGTGCGCCAGGTATTCAATGATGGCACCGGATTCGGCCACCACCAGATCGCCGTCTGTGATCACCGGGGATTTTCCAAGCGGGTGCACCTTTTTCAGGCTTTCGGGGGCCAGCATGGTCTTGGGATCTCGCTGGTAATGCTTGATCTCGTAGGGAACACCCAGTTCTTCCAGCATCCAGAGAACGCGCTGTGAGCGGGAATTGTTGAGGTGGTGAACTGTAATCATGCGCAAGCTCCGTTCGCATTGAAAAATGGTCGGGTGTGAAGAGTAGTCTGCAAAGAGCGTTTTGGTTCACCGCTGGAGGTGATTAAGTGGCTAATTACGATTGCGCACCGCAAAGCCGTGGCGCCTGAGCTCCTTCAGAATCTCGGGCACTTTGAAGGGCATCAACGTTCGCGTTGTTTTCAGAAGGCTGATGGCAACATGCATCCGTTTGTACCAGAGTACCTGGCGGATCTTCTTCTTCATCGGGTGATAGCCTTCCCGATAAAGCTCGTCAACGCGGTCGGCGTTATTCGTAAGGCTGTAGTCGCTCAGGTCCAGAGGTACCGATATGTCGGCATGCTTCAGCTGCTTGCGGGTGTTGAAATCGATGCCAATGTTGATGGCGTTGGAAATGACATCGAAGGTGTTGTCCGGCTTCGGATAACGGCTGACATGGCTGAGATCAACGGCCACCGTAATACCTGCACCCATTTTGGCCAATGGCGAAATGGGGACGTTTTCCACCAGCCCCCCGTCCACCAGAATCCGCCCATCGATTTCAACAGGTACAAACAGGCCGGGAACCGCCATTGAGGCGCACACGACATCCGCCAGATTGCCTTCCCGGAAGATCAGCTGTTCGCCGGTTTCGATGTCCGTGGCACAGATGGCCAGCGGAATCTCGGCGTCCTCGATCCGGACATCGCCCAGATCGCGGTGAATCATCTCCCGAATGGCGTTGGTGCTGAACAGCCCGCCGCGCTCAAAGGTAAAGTTGATGATTTTGGAGAGGTTCAGTGTTGAGCAAATGCTGAGGATGGATTCCGCCGGGCGGCCGAAAGCGTAATAGCTCGCGATAAGCGCGCCGGCGCTCGTACCCGAAATGCAATGAATCTTGATTTGCTCTTCTTCAAACGCTTTCAGCACACCAATGTGCGCAATGCCTTTGGCAGCGCCGCCTCCCAGAGCCAGACCGATGCGGGTGTTAAAGGGGTTGAGTTTCATCAGCGGGAACCTTCAGGCGTTGCGAGGATTCGTTAGGCACAATTCTAACAGAGTTGGAAATTTTAATTCTTAGAGTTCAAAATATTGGGGTGGCACTTAGAGAGGTAAACTTTCCAACCGACTGCCGGGTTATGCAGTCATAGGAGTCCTCACATTGGGTGACGTGATTTCAGACGATTATCAGACCGACTACGTAGCCGGTCAGGATAATATCGAGAAGTTCGGCTTCGATATCCACAACATCGTATTTCCGTTAACCGCAATCCTGATTGTTGCCTTCGTTGTCGGAACACTTATTTTCCCTGCAGGTGCAAAGGAGTTGCTCGATAGCGCCAAGAATGGTGCGATCGCTGTGTTCGACTGGGGCTTTCTACTCAGCGCAAACCTGTTTGTTGTTTTCTGTCTGGCCCTTATTTTCATGCCGGTGGGCAAGATTCGGATTGGCGGGCTTGATGCCAAGCCGGAATTCTCTCTGCTGTCCTGGTTTGCCATGTTGTTCGCAGCCGGTATGGGTACAGGGCTTATGTTCTGGTCGGTTGCCGAGCCGGTGGCCTATTACACCGACTGGTATGGAACGCCCCTGGGTGTTGAGCCAAACACTGCTGAGGGTGCCCGCCTTGCGATGGGCGCAACCATGTACCACTGGGGTCTGCATCCCTGGGCAATCTACGCGATTGTCGGGCTCTCGCTGTCGTTTTTTGCCTTTAATAAAGGCCTGCCGCTAACCATTCGCTCCGCCTTCTTCCCAATTCTGGGAGACAAGGTCTGGGGGTGGCCCGGCAATGTCATCGATACCGTGTCGGTACTGGCGACCATCTTTGGTCTTGCAACCTCGCTGGGGTTTGGCGCCCAGCAAGCGGCATCCGGTATTTCCTACCTGTTTGATATTGAGGGAGGCCTGAATATTCAGGTGGGCGTGATCGCCGGCGTTACGGCTGTTGCTACCCTCTCCGTTATTCGGGGGATCCATGGTGGTGTCCGGATTCTCAGTAACGCGAACATGATCATGGCCGGGCTGCTGCTTCTGTTTGTAATATTTGCCGGCCCCACACTTGCCGTGTTCCAGTGGCTCTGGGATACGTCGGTCTCCTACGCGTCCAATATGTTCTCGCTCAGTAATCCCTTTGGCCGCGAGGAAGACACCACCTGGTTCCATGGTTGGACGGTCTTCTACTGGGCCTGGTGGATTTCCTGGTCACCGTTCGTAGGTATGTTTATCGCGCGGGTATCCCATGGCCGAACGGTGCGTGAGTTCGTCACGGCGGTTCTGATCATCCCGACCATCATTACTCTATTCTGGATGAGCGCATTCGGAGGTGGCGCGCTTAACCAGGTTCAGAACGATATTGGCGTGTTGGGTTCCGATGGTCTTACCGAAGTGTCGTTGGCCATGTTCCAGATGCTGGAAAATATCTCACTGTCTGGAATCACCTCGTTTATCGGGATCACTCTGGTGTTGACGTTCTTCGTCACATCCTCAGATTCCGGTTCCCTGGTGATTGATAGCATCACGTCTGGCGGCAAGACCGATGCCCCGAAAGCCCAGCGCATCTTCTGGGCGGTCACTGAAGGGACCATTGCCGGGGTGCTTCTGTTCGTTGGCGGTGAACAAGCCCTTAACGCTCTGCAAGCTGGCGCCCTGAGTGTCGGGCTGCCGTTTACGCTGGTGCTGTTGGTGATGACCTACAGCTTGTTCAAAGGCCTTCATCACGAACGCCGCTTGCTGATTGCCGAAGGCAAGATGGTTTAACCCCAGGCTGATATCAGGTAACGCTGGAAGGGCCCCTCATTGAGGGGCCTTTTTTGAGCGAGAGTATCCGGTCAGGACGGGTAGAATTGCCGGATGGCCGTCAGCAGCGTGTCGACATCCTCACGGCTGACATCCTGGTGGGTCACAAAGCGGATCGGGTCGCCGGCCGTAATCAGGATGCCCTGTTGGGCCAGGTAGTCTTTCAGCTGTGACGCCTGGCCCGCCTTGCACCTTGCGTAAACGATGTTGGTCTGGGTACTGGCCGGGTTGACCTCAAGTTCCGGAATCTTTGCCAGGCCGTTGCTCAGGTATTCGGCGTTTTCATGGTCCTCGAACAGTCGAAGAGGCCCCCTTTCGAGCGCGATACGTCCCGCGGCGGCCAGAATGCCGGCCTGGCGCATGCCGCCTCCCACCATTTTGCGCAGCCGGGTGGCCCGCTTGATGAATGATTCCGATCCCAGCAGCAGCGATCCAACCGGTGCGCCCAGGCCTTTGGAAAGACACACGCTGACGGAATCATAGTGCCGGGTTATTTCGGTGACATCGCAGTTTGATTTCACGGCGGCATTGAAAATACGGGCGCCGTCCAGGTGCAGAAGAAGCCCGTGTTCGTCGCAGAACGCACGGGCCTGCGCCTGGTACTCAAGGGGCAGTACTTTGCCTCCGATGGTGTTCTCAAGGGAGAGCAGACGGGTGACGGCAAAATGAAAATCGTCCGCCTTGATCGCGGCCCGGGCTTTTTCCAGATCAATGCTCCCGTCCGGCTCGTTCTCGATCGGTTGGGGCTGGACACTGCCCAGCACCGCCGCGCCTCCGCCCTCGTACTTGTAATTGTGAGCGGACTGGCCACAGAGATACTCATCGCCACGGCCACAATGGCTCATGATGGCAAGCAGGTTGGCCTGAGTGCCTGTAGCAGTAAAAAGGGCCGCTTCGAAGCCGAGCCGCAGGGCGGCGTAGGCCTGCAGGCTGTTGACCGTAGGGTCGTCGCCATAGACATCGTCTCCTACCTCGGCGCTGGCCATGGCTTCGCGCATCTCGGGGGTAGGGCGGGTCACAGTATCGCTGCGGAAATCAATCATTGTTCCTGGCGCCTTTTCTTTCCTCGGGTGTCTGCATTCTACAGTGCAGCATGAATCATGGAATTCCCACCCTTTGCATTATTCCCGATTCGTCCCCATAAACCAGAACAAAGCCAAACAACAGGAGATCAGCAATGACGGCACCAACCCTTAAGGAACAACTGAACAGCGCGGTAAAAGAAGCAATGCGGAACAAGGACAAAACCCGCCTGGTTACTTTGCGCATGGCTCAGTCTGCCGTGAAGCAGATCGAGATTGATGAACGCCGCGAGCTCAACGACGAGGATGTTCTCAAGGTGCTGGACAAAATGCTCAAACAGCGCCGCGACGCTGCCAGTCAGTACGACGAAGCCGGCCGCGAGGAACTGGGCGATAAAGAGCGAGCGGAAATGGTGATCATTGAAGAGTTCATGCCGGCGGCCCTCAGCGAGGATGATCTTGACGGGTTGATTCGGATGGCCATCAGTTCAATGGATGCCCAGGGCATGCAGGACATGGGCAAAGTGATGAATGAACTGAAACCCCAGGTACTTGGCCGGGTTGAGATGGGGCATTTGAGCAAGAAAGTGCGGGCCGCGCTGGCGGGTTGATCCAGTTAACCATTTCTATCGCATAAAACGGGGCAACGCGGCGTTTAGAAAATCGTCGCGCGGAAATGCCTCGGAAGGTATTTCTGTTCAAATTCGAAGCGAAAAAGGAAAGCGTTATGTCTATCGAACAAGTGCTCTATCGTGCCCATGCAGAAGCAACCGGTGGTCGTGACGGCCGTGCCATTTCGTCAGACGGCATTCTTGATGTAGAGCTGGCAACCCCGAAAGAAATGGGCGGTGCCGGCGGCAAGGGGACCAACCCGGAGCAACTTTTTGCTGCAGGCTATTCCGCATGCTTTATCGGCGCCATGAAATTTGTGGCCGGTCGCGACAAGCTCAAGATGCCGGAAGATGCTTCCATTGAAGGCGTGGTTGGCATCGGCCAGATCCCCAATGGGTTTGGCATTGAAGTGGAATTGCGCATCAGCCTCCCGGGTATGGACGACGCCGAGGCCAAGCAGCTGATCGATGAAGCGCACAAGGTTTGCCCATATTCCAATGCGACCCGTGGCAACATCGACGTAACACTCAACCGGGTAGGCTGATACCCGGTTTGCATCCAGGTTCGGAACCTGGATCTACCAATCGAGCCTGAGGCTTGCCAGCAGGGCATGCTTCAGGCTCAGCCGCTCATTTGCCGTGATCAAATCCCGGAAGATCCCGGAGATTACAGCAGACGCCTTGCTGCCAAGCCATAAAGACAGTATGCGGCTACCTTCCTGATTTGGTACCAACGCCCTGTTTTCCCCATGCGTTGCCCTCGCCAAACCTGTGAATTACGCGATCTATGCCCTACTATTTTAGCGTCAGTTTTTTCAGCCGCCGTGATTTTCAGGAGCCTATGTCCGATAAAGAGCTACGCACCCGATCCGACAAACAGGCGATCGACCAGTTTATCAATGAGGTTCGCACGTTGCCCAAGCAGGGTGGCGGGCAGGGGCGGCTGATTTTCGCGCTGGACGCGACTGCAAGCCGGGAAGCTACCTGGGACCAGGCCTGCCATCTGCAGAGCGAACTGTTTATAGCAACCCGGGATCTGGGTGGCCAGGCCATTCAGCTCTGCTACTACCGTGGCTTCGGTGAGTTCAAGGCCACGGGGTTTGTGACCGAAACCGGGCAGTTGCTGAATCTGATGAACGGCGTTTCCTGCCTCGGTGGGCGCACCCAGATCAGCCGGGTATTGGCCCACGCGGTGAAAGAGACCCGTGCAAAGCCCGTCAAAGCTGTGGTGTTTATCGGTGACTGTTGCGAGGAGCCGGTGGACGAGCTCTGTCATACCGCCGGGAAACTGGGAATGCTGCGCACACCGGTGTTCATGTTTCATGAGGGCAATGATGCCCATGCGAGGGCGGTATTCCAGCAGGTGAGCAAGCTTTCAGGGGGCGCATACGCACCCTTTGACCGTAACAGTCCTCAGGTGCTCAAGGATCTTATGGCGGCGGTTGCGGTCTATGCTTCCGGGGGAGCCAAGGCCCTGCAGGATTTTTCCAGCCGCAGTTCCCCGGAAGTGAAGCGCCTGACCAGCCAGATCCGATAGTGTTTGTGAGAATCCATTGATGGGCCGGTGTGCCCGGGGTATTTGAGTGCCTTTAACGCTTGTTGCCATCGTTGTCGCGGTTGTGGCTTGGGTGTGGTTGCGCAATCAGCCTGCCAGTCAGCGCAATGCCGCCATTCTCAAGCTGGCTCTGCTGGCCGGTATCGGCATCGTCGTCTTGCTGGCTGTAACCGGGCGACTGCATTTTGTCTTCGCCGGTTTGGCCTTTCTCTATCCTCTGTTGCGTCGCCTGCTGCCATCTCTATTGCGTGGTGGGCTCGGTCGCGTGGCCGGCGGTGCCGGGGCCAAGTCGGGCAACCAGTCCCATGTTTCCAGCGATATTCTGGAAATGACTCTGGACCACGACTCGGGAATCATGAGCGGCAAGATCATCAAGGGCCCGATGGAAGGGAGAGAACTGGCGGAGCTAAGCGAAAGCGAGTTCCTCGAGCTATTGCGCTATTGCCGCGGCCAGGACGAGGATTCTGCCCGGCTCCTTGAAACTTACCTGGATCGCCGGTTCGGAGACTCCTGGCGAGCAGACGATGAGGCGGCCTCTGAAAGCGATCGGTCGGGCGGCAGTGGCAATACGGGCGGCCCGCTTAGCGAGAGCGAAGCGCTGGACATTCTGGGGCTCGAGCCCGGAGCCAGTCGGGAAGAGATCATCAAAGCC
Organism: Marinobacter sp. NFXS11; assembly: GCF_040148675.1. Lineage (NCBI taxonomy): Bacteria > Pseudomonadati > Pseudomonadota > Gammaproteobacteria > Pseudomonadales > Marinobacteraceae > Marinobacter > Marinobacter sp. NFXS11. Next base: position 287,110 of record NZ_JAGDDV010000001.1, read on the forward strand.
CATCGGAGGATGATGCAAAAACTTCACCCGGACCATGGTGGCAGCAATTACCTGGCGGCGCGCATCAATGAGGCCAAGGAGTGTCTCTTGGGCTGAGGTGCAGCCTGATTTGCAGGCATTTGCTCAGAGTGATTGGTCGCATCAATCAGAAATACATCGACAATTATCAGAATGTGCTACGTTTCAGGTATCTGGGACGGTAAGTACAGATCCTTACGGAAAACCAAGCGAGCCTGGACGATCGTGTGCGTATGAAGTTAATGCGCTCAGTCCCATGGAGCGGAGCGATGTATCTGTCACACTTTGCAGTCTTCATTAGCCTGCAACTCTTCTTTTCCAGCCTTGCGGCGGCTTCGGTGCCTGTCGCCGTTGGTGAGGGATTGAAGGGCGTGATCGGGTACTCCGATGGCAAGCTCTATGGGTCTCTGGCGCCGCTCTACGAATGCGTCTTTGATCGCGCCGACATCCAGCCCGAGTATATTCAGGTACCCCTGAAAAGAGGGCTCGGGTATTTGCACGCGGGAAAAGTCTCGATGGTTCTGCCCCTTGCCCAGAGTGAACGTAGGGACAGAATCGGCGAGTTCGCCGGTGAATTGTTTTCGGCGGACTATGTTTTTGTCTCGAATCGCCAACTTCCGCCGATATCTGAAACCTCGGGCCTTAAATATGGGCTGCCTCGGAGCTTTGTTGGTGAACAGTTCATTACCGACGAAAACCCGAGAATCGAAGAAGTCACAGAGTGGTCCCAACTGGTTGCCATGCTTCACTATGACCGCCTGGATGCGGTCGTTTTGCCTGCGCTTCTGGTGGAAGATCTCTTTGGTCCTGATGTGGTCAAGGTATTCCAGCAAGCAGCGGGGACCCTCCCGGTTTCGCTTTATCTGTCTCGTGCGAATCTGGAGAGTGAAGATGTGGGCAAGATCAAGCGCGCAGTCAGAAGTTGTCGCACCGGTGACCTGGTTTCCGAGATGCGTTAGGGAGCTTTCGCCGGCCCGCTATTCCAGAGTTGCCCGCTCAGTCCACGGATGCTTCACTGCGTGACCTTCTCAGGTGATGGCGTTTTCTGCTTCGCGGAACCCGATTTCCCGCGTTGCGGTTGCCGCCGCTTCCGGACTGCCGGGCTTGGCGGTGCCGGCTCGTTGCGCAAGTAAGCCCCGGGCGCCGGTTCAATCACAGGCAGATTGCCCTCTCCCGGAATGCGAGCCTTAACCTTGCCGCCACCGTACTGCTCGGCCCAAGCTACCCAATCTGGCCACCAGGAGCCCTCAAACTGCTCGGCACCTTTCAGCCATTCCCCTGGACTGGCTGGATTGTCTTCGTTCAGACGATAACCGTACTTCTTCTTTTCGGGTGGATTGATGATGCCGGCGATGTGCCCTGAACCGCCGAGGACAAAGCGCAACGGGCCGCCCAGGTTACGTGCGCCTTTGTAGCAGGAGATCCAGGGTGCGATGTGGTCCTCAATGGCGGATGCAAAGTAGCTTGGGACCTTCACCTTTTTCAAATCGATCGGTGTACCCGCCAGTGTAATACCCCCGGGTTCACGCAGTCGGTTGTTCAGGTACATATTGCGGAGGTAAAAGCTGTGCATGGCCGCTGGCATGCGGGTGGCGTCCGAGTTCCAGTACAACAGATCAAAGGGCGCAGTGTCGCGGCCGAGAAGATAGTTATTGACGAAAAAAGACCATATCAGGCTGTTGGCCCGCAGCATGTTGAAGGCCGTTGCCATGGAAGCGCCTTCAAGATAGCCCTGTTTGTTCATGGCTTTCTCGATTTTGGCAATCGAGTCCTCATCAATGAAGACTTCGAGATCGCCGACTTCCGAGAAATCCATCATGCTGTTGAGAAACGTCGCGCTTTTTACGCGATCATCCCCGCGAGCCGCCAGCCAGGCAAGTGTGCAACTAAGCAGGGTGCCACCGATGCAGTATCCAACCGTGTTGATTTCTCGCTCACCGGTTGCCTGTTCAATGGCATCCATCGCGGCAACCGGACCTTCGAGCATATAGTCTTCAAAGGTCTTGTATGCCAACTCTGGTCCGGGATTAACCCAGGAAACCACAAATACGGTGTGGCCCTGTTCCACCCAATAACGGATGAACGATTTTTTCTCGCCAAGGTCGAGGATGTAATACTTGTTGATCCAGGGCGGTATCACCAGCAAAGGCCGGCGATGGACGCTCTCGGTGGTCGGCCGGTATTGGATGAGTTGCATCAGGTCGTTCTGGAACACCACGTCGCCGGGTGTGTTGGCCAGATTGTCGCCCACTTCAAACGCATCCGGATCGGACATGCGAAAAGGCATCGGGCCCTTGCCCTCGTCCAGATCACGCAGCAGGTTGGCGAGGCCTCGCAGGAGGTTCTTGCCTCGTGTCTTGACGGTTGTGCGCAACACTTCCGGATTGCTCAGGATGAAGTTGCTGGGGGCGAGGGCGTCTGTTATCTGGCTGGTGAAAAAACGGACTTTCCGTTTATCGTGCTCGTCCAGATCCCGGACATCGTCGATGGTGTCCATCACCCAGCGAGTTGACAGTAAATACGCCTGCTTGAGGGCGTTGAAGGCTATGACGTCGTTCCAGGCCTGGTCACGGAAGCGACCGTCGCCAGGCTCTGGTTCTGCCACGGTCAACGGTTTCTTGCCAATACCGCTGGCCAGAATGCCAGACCAGAACAGACTGGTGTCCTTGAGCAGCCGCATCTGTGCAAACAGAAGCGTGTCTGGCTGGGTTGCAAGCTTGCCGGTCAGCGTCACGAAGGGCCTGGTCATGCTGCCTACGCTGGCCGGATTGGGCGGGCCACCCCTTAAACGGCGCATGACAGAGCGCTTTAGCAGGCGGCCACCATGGACACCCACTCGTGCCAGAGAGCGGCTTACCACATTGGGTTCGAAGTCAGGCGTTGATTGCTTTTTTATTGGTTTATCAGCCATTTTTTCGTCTTCTGCCTTTCAACTGTTACATGTAAACGCCGCCGTTTACGTTGATTTGCTGGCCGGTGATGTAATCCCCTTCTGCGGCCAGGAAGACCACGGCGCGGGCAATTTCCTCCGGCTTGCCAAAACGACCCATCGGAACCCTGGCAATGATCTGTTCACGGATATTCTCCGGAACCTGGGCCAGCATTTCGGTTTCAGTGAAGCCTGGGGCAATGGCATTGACCGTGATGTTGTACTTTGCCATTTCCAGCGCCAGGGTCTTGGTAAACGCAATAATGCCCCCCTTGCTGGCCGCATAGTTGGCTTGCCCGAAGTTGCCCGCCTGCCCGACGAAAGATGTGATGTTGATAATGCGACCGTATTTCTGATCCATCATGATCTTCAATACTTCGGAGCAAGTGGCGTAGACGCTTCCCAGATTGGTGTCGAGAACGTCATTCCAGTCGTCGTCGGTAAGCTTCTTCATGGACTTGTCTTTGGTGATGCCGGCGTTGTTCACCAGGATATCGATGCGGCCCCACTGCTCCTGGACCTGGCGCACCAGGCTGCGTGCTTCCGGCATTTTTGACAGGTCTGCTTTGAAGGAGAGTGCTCGTACGCCGGTTGCCTCAATTTCCCTGGCGACTTCTTCGCCTTCAGACTGGCGGGAGCGGTAGTTGATGGCGACGTCGGCGCCGCGTTGGGCAAGTTGCAGTGCGATGTGACGACCGATGCCGCGAGAGGCACCGGTTACGAGGGCGACCTTCCCTTTGAGATCCTGCATGACATCCTCCCTGGAGCTGTAGCTCGCTTTGAGTGTTATTTTTTATTATTCATAACCTCATTCAAGCTAGCAGAGCTCCTGAAAAGCGACAAGAAAACTTGATGCATGTCACACTTCTCGGATGAATGTCTTGAGCCGTGGTGCAATGGATTCGCGCCATTGGCTGCCGTTGAAGACGCCGTAGTGGCCAACCCCCTTTTGCAGATGGTGCAGACGCCTGGCATCCGGGATGTTCACGCACAGGTCGTGGGCGGCCCGGGTCTGTCCTGGACTGGAAATGTCGTCTTTCTCGCCTTCGATTGTCATCAATGCCGTGTTTTCAATGGCGGCCGGGTTCACTTTTCGGCCGCGATGCATGAAACAACCCCGGGCAAGGTGAAACTCCTGGAAGACACGTTGGATAGTGTCCAGGTAATACGTGGCCGGCAGATCCATAACGGCGAGGTATTCATCGTAAAACTCACGATGACGCCTGATCTTCTCGACTTCCTTATTCCGCATGGACTTGAACAGGCCCCGGTAGGCGTCAACGTGGCGGTCGAAGTTCATGTTCACGAATCCGGTCAGTTGCAGAAAGCCGGGATAGACTTTCCGCATGGCTCCCGGATAAGGCGCGGGCACAGGGTGAACCAGATTGCGCCGGAACCAGGCCAGATTGTGTTTCGTGGCCAGCTCACATGGTGCGGTGGGGTCGACGCGTCCATCTATGGGGCCGCTCATCAGGGCGAGCGAGCGTGGTGTCGCGGGGTTATTATCCTCGGCCATGATGGCGGTAGCCGCGAGCACCGGCACTACCGGTTGGCAAACCGCCAATACATGGGTGTCCGGCCCAAGCTCTTCAATGAAATCGATCACGTAGTCGATATAGTCGTCCAGCCCAAAGTCGCCAGCGGAGAGAGGAACCCTGCAGGCATCACGCCAGTCCGTGATGTAGACGTCGTGGTCTGGCAGCATTTCCTTCACAGTGCCACGCAGCAGTGAGGCAAAGTGCCCGGACAAGGGCGCAACGATCAGGAGTTTCGGGTCATCGGGGCGAGATACGCTGCGCTGGAAATGCTTGAGCTGGGCAAAGGGTTTGCGTTTGACGATGACTTCACTGATGTCGACCTCCTCCCCATCGCACACCGTTGTGTGCAGATTGAAGGCCGGTTTCGGGTAGCGTCGAGTCAGGTCGCCGAACACGCCGTAGGCGGAAGCAATACTGCGAGCGCCAGGCAAGCGGGACAAAGGGCTGAGAGGATGCCTGAGCAATTTGCTCTGTGCGTCTGTCATCATGCGCAAGGGCATCAGCGCGGCACGGCTCATTTCATGGGCAAAATACATCATGATACTGTCCTGCTTGAGTTATGGAGTCCGGAAGTCAACGCAAAACTCAACAGCCATCGATTTCCGCGCTCGATCTTTGATACCCGATGCTGATAGAGATCCGGGCGAAACAGATACAATCTTCCAAAAAGGTTGAAAATGTTCTTGTCGCAGATGAATTCGCCACCGGCTTTGGGTTTGGCCAGAACCCAATTGAGTTTATAGAGCCGGCCCTCGGAAACCATGTCCACGTGCGGCCCTACCTTGTGGCCTTCTGGATATCGGACGAGGTATATATTCAGGCGTCTGGAATGAAAGAGAATCCGGGTTTTTACTTTTGCAGGCATGGTAGTGGCATACGCTCTTGCAGAATCGCTATCAGCAGTTTGCGCGCTGTGCGGCCCGTTGGTCAATTATGGCCGGGAACTCGCTCGTACAAAGATGAGGATTTGAACTGATGGCCAGAGCATCAGGTGGTCGCAAGCTTTTGCGATGGTTTTTGCTGCTATGCGCTGGCGCTATCGTGCTGGTGCTGTTGGTGGTTCTGATGTTTCGGTTCGTAAATCCACCCACCTCGGCCTTCATGCTGGGTTATCAGCTTCAGGGCGCGAACAAATCCCTCGCCCACGAATGGGTGCCCATGCGCGAGATCTCTCCCTGGATGCCGCTGGCGGTGGTTGCCAGCGAGGACCAGCGATTCCCGCATCATGTGGGCGTGGATTTTGAGGCGGTTCGCCAGGCGCTCTCGGAGTACCGGGCCGGCGACGGGCTTCGAGGAGCCAGTACTATCACCCAGCAAACGGCCAAGAACCTCTTTCTCTGGAACGGGCGTAGTTTCATTCGCAAGGCCATTGAGGCGGGGTTGGCGCTTGTAATAGACGGCCTCTGGTCAAAACAGCGGGTACTGGAAGTTTATCTGAATATTGCCGAGTTTGGCCCCGGAATTTATGGCGTTGAAGCCGCCAGCCAGGCCTACTTCGGCAAGCCTGCCCGTCACCTCACCGAGTACCAGGCCGCGCTGCTCGCGGCCGTACTCCCGAATCCGAAAGTCCTGCGGGTCAATTCGCCATCGTCGTATGTGTTGGAACGAGTGGCCTGGATTCGGGGCCAGATTGCACAGCTGGGTGCTGGATACCTGCGAGATCTCTAGTCTTGCAGATGAGCAGATTTATTGGCGTGACCCCTGGCGCGGACTCGTTGATACTAGGGGTATTGCAGGACCACTTATTTTTAAAGGATTGCACGAATGTCTCTCTTCCCCGACGACAACGGCGAGAACGATCTGTTCATGTCACGAACCGACCCGGAAAACCCGCTGGGCACCCATGCGCCCTATAGTTTCGAGTTGGAAGGCAAGATCTGGCCAACCGTGGAACACTATTTCCAGGGAATGAAGTTCACCGACGACAACCGCCAGGAAAAGGTGCGCAACGCCGATACGCCCGGCAAGGCAGGAAAGCTTGGGCGGAAGCGCCACAAGAGCCTGCGTCGGGATTGGAAACAGGTGCGCGAAACCGTTATGACGCGGGGAATCTACGTGCGTTGCCGAACCCACCCCGAGCTGGCAGAGGCTCTGCTGGATACCGGCGACACGAAAATCGTTGAAAACAGCAATTTCGATTATTTCTGGGGTTGTGGCCGGGATCGGCGGGGTGAAAACCGGTACGGGAAAGTGTTGATGAACGTGCGGGCGAGGTTGCGGGAAGAGCGGGCAGCGCAGGCTTGAGCGCCAGCCTGCGCGCCAACTGCAACACCGGTAGCGCAGGTCAATCGCTCTGCTTCAGGCCCATTTCCCAGAAATCAATTTCAAGCCGGGTGGCGTCGCTGAAAATCCGGCTCAGCTCTTTGAAGCGGGCAGGGGAGACTTCGGCCAGTCGCTCATTGAGCCAGCGGATCTCTGCCTGCATGGCGTCCTGGAACTCGTCGCTCTCGTACATGGCGATCCAGGCGTCGTAAGGGTTGCTCTCACCCCGAATCGTTTCCGCCCGGCTGTTCAGCCAGTTGGCGATTTCACCGTAACCCACCATGCAAGGCGACAGGGCAACGTGGAGGTCTAGCAGATCACCACGGTTGCCGGTATCCAGAACATAGCGCGTGTAGGCAAGTGTGGCGCGGGCTTCCGGTAGTTCGGCCAGCTCTTGTTCGGAGATTCCCCATTCCTTGCAGTAGCTGATGTGCAAATCCAGCTCCACATCCACAATGGCCTGCAAACCTTCCTTGGCCTGGCGGAGATCCGACAGTGTCGGGCTTTTATAGGCTGCAAGAGCAAAGGCACGCGCGAACTGGATCAGGAACAGGTAGTCCTGCTTGAGGTAATGCTGGAACGCTTCGGGCGCCAACGACGCATTACCCAGTTGCTGCACAAAGCTGTGCTCAATGTAGGCTTGCCATTCCGTCTGACAGCTCTTTTTCAGGTCTTCGAACTGATAAGGCATGCTTTCTCCTGGAGGACGGTCGACTCAGTAACAGGAATTCGGTGACGAGTCCGGGTTGATCTCACCGGCGACTTCTTCCGGATCAATGCCGTGACTGACCAGTACTTCCCGCACAAAATTCACCTGCGCGAGAATTCTGTCAGCATCGTCGCCGTATTCGAACCGATTGATTTCGACCGGTTGGGGCATGAAGGTAAAGGCGGTTTTCAGGGCGGTGAGCGTGTCTTCGTCGGCCATTGGCATACTCCTCTGCGGTTTGAGTTACACAAGAGGAGTATACGCATGTCTTCCGGGAAAGGCCGATAGGCAGCCTTGGACTGGTCGTCTTGCTCGACGATCTGTCAGGTTCAGGCTCGTCGACGGCTGGCTGCCACCAGCGAACCAAGAACTACGAGCATCGCAGCCAGCGGAAGCCGCCAGTCTGGCGCGGCAATCCCGGCCAGTACCAGGAAAAGAGCGGCCAGCACAGGTACCGCATAGGCCAGGCTGCCCACCAGTGCGGTAGGGCCTTTCCTCAATGCCAGATCCCAGGCCACCATGGCCAGGCCATATGGACCCAGACCCAGGGCGACACCAGCGGCGAGCGCGGTTCCTGAAGGCAGCACATGGGCGGAGCCGGAAACGGTATCTGCGGCTGCGGCTCCGGCGCCAGCCAGAAGGAACAGGCCTGGCATTACGGGAGCGATCGCTACGGGTGTTGCCTGGCAGATCCAGGAGTAAAGGGCCCAGCAACCCCCAGCCAGAAGAGCCAGCCCGTAACCGGTCAGGTTGCCTGAAAAACCATTATTCAGGGCCTCCGGGCCCAGCAGCAAAGCCGCGCCGGAAAAGGCAATCAGTGCCCCCGCTATAACCGGGAGCGCGATCCGCCGATGAAAGGCCCACTGGCTGATCAGGATGAACATCACCGGCCAGGTATAGGTGATCAATGACGCCTCTGCGGTGGGTGCCATGCCCAGCCCGGCCAGGTAGGCGCCGACCGCCCCCAGAACCAGCAAAGGCACAAGACCGAAAATCACCAGTTTCCATTGCCAGGACACTTTCACAGATTTACGCGCTTCGCGGCCCCGGAAACTCATGGGCAGCACGGCCAGTGCGCCACTGATCAGGGCGATGGTCGTAAGCTGGAAGGGCGGGATGGACCGCGCTGCATCGACCAGCAAAGGGGCAATAGCCCAAAGAACGACGGCGACCAGAGCCGCGATGATGCTAAGGATGTTGGGCAGACGTATGGGCGCGTTGACAATCCTCATGGGCAGTCCTCCTGTAGCTGGTGTGTTGTGATCTGACAGCGGGAGGATATACTCGCTTGAGATATCACAAAAACAACGTTTAGTGATTAAAAGCATCACAGGAGTTGATGAATTGCGTCCCCGTATTCTGGATCTGAACGTGCTGCAAACACTGGTGGCCATTGCTGACACGGGAACGGTAACGGCGGCGGCTGACCGGCTTGCCTATACCCAGTCAACCGTCAGCATGCAGTTGCATCGCCTGGAAGCCCTGTTGGAAGTGTCCCTTCACGAGCGAGAGGGCCGGCGTATTCGGTTTACCGCGGAGGGCGAGCAAATGATCGGTTACGCCCGGAAGATGCTGGCCCTTAACAACGAGGCACTGGATTCGCTCAGGCAGCGGCAGGTATCGGGGCAGCTGAGCCTGGGTATCCCGGAAGACTATGCGTTTCTGCTGACCTCCGTTCTCTCCCATTTCAGCCAGCTGTTCCCGGCGGTTCAGCTGCAGGTTATCTGCGGATCAAGCGTCAGGCTGCTGGAGCAGGTGCAGGCTGGTGAGCTGGACCTGGCGGTTGTGACCCGTCAGACCCGCTCTCCGGGTGGGGAAGTGATTCGCCGGGAGCCACTGGTGTGGGCGGTTGGCGCCGAGAAACAGCCGTCCCTTGCAGATCCCATTCCTCTCGCGCTTTACTCGCCCGGCGCTGATGTGTTCAGAGAGGTGGCAGAACAGGCTCTGTTTTCTGCGGGTCGGCAATGGCGCCTGGCCTACTCAAGCCAGTCGATGACAGGATTGATGCCCGTTGTCGTGGCCGGATTGGCGGTGGTGCCCGTAACCCGCGATATGCTCACACCCCAGCTGCGGGTTCTGGACGAACGAAGCGGTATGCCGGCTCTGCAATCCATCGAGATGGCCCTGCATCGGCCGTCGGGCCGTCCGACTGAACCGGCCCGGCAGATGGCAGAGTTGATCCGGGAACATCTGGCGGGAGATGGCTGATCTGTCTCCATGTTAGGCTGGCAGTATCGTGTCTAAACGCAATGAACGGGATACCCCATGAAAACGATCAACATCGACATTGTTTCCGACATCGCCTGCCCCTGGTGCGCGATTGGTTATGCGCGACTGGAGCAGGCCATGAAACAGTTGGCGTCGGAGTATGAATTCGGCCTGCAATGGCACGCGTTTGAACTGAACCCGGACCACTCTGGCACGGGCGAGCCCATCCTCCCGGCCCTGGCCCGCAAGTACGGTCGAAGTGAGCAGGAAATGCGCGCGACCCAGGACCAGATGATGGCGGTCGCGAAAGATCTGGGCCTCAACTTTGAAAAAATGCAGGAGCGCTTCACCTGTAATACCTTCGATGCCCATCGGCTGGTGAAGTGGGCGGCTGAGCAGGGCAAGCAGACGGAGATGAAGCAGGCGCTCTTCGAGGCCTACTTTGGAAAGGCGGAAGACGTTTCAGACCAGGGCGTGTTGCTGGCCTGTGTCGAGAGCCTGGGGCTGGATCGCGCGAGGGCAAAGCAGATTCTGGACTCTGATGAATTCGCCGACGTGGTGCGCGAGGATGAAGCAACCTATCAACAGGCCGGCGTTTCTGCGGTGCCAGCGTTTATCGTGAATGGTAAATACCTGATCTCCGGCGCCCAGGAACCCGACACCCTGGTTCAGGCATTCGAAGAAATCAGCGCAAAGCCTGAGTGAGCGCCTTCGTTGGAGAGAGAATGTCGAAACCATCCGAAGCCCGGCAACGGGCCATCCTGGCACGGCTGGAGAAGTTCAGCCGCTTTACCGATAGCAACATCGCTATTCCGTTCACCAATGTACGGATTGGCGCGGAGGCCGTGATTGGCCTGCTGCCCGTGGTGGGGGACGCCGTGGGCCTGGTCCTGGCCGGATACGTACTGGTGGAAGCGCAGCGAGCGGGCGCCACCAAGGCGGTGAAGATGCGCATGTTGCGGAACATGGGCATCGACTTTCTCGGCGGGCTGTTGCCAGTGGTAGGCGATGCCTTCGACGCGGTTTATAAAGCCAACACCCGCAACACCCGTCTGCTTCGTAACTACCTGGAAAAGGAGTTGGCGATTGAACCACCGCCTCCGCCTTTCCCCTGGCGGACCGTGATTGGTTTATCCGTGCTGTTCTCTGTGGTGACCGGTGGCCTCACGCTTTTATTCTGAGCCGCATACTGCTCTTAAAGCATCAGGCCGGTTTCCGGGTGGGAGGCCTGCCGCCGGACCAACACCTGCCCGTCCCTTACAGACGCCAGCACCGGTCGCTGCCCGAGTAGCACTTCATAGGGCGTGGCCCCTTGAAGAACCACGCACCGTGCTGGCATCCCTTCGTCAAGGCCATACTCATCAAGGTCAAGCGCAGCCGCGCCATTCTCGGTGATCAGCTCCAGTGAACGGTCGATCCAGCTCATGCCCAGCATATGGCAGGCGTGCAGGCCGACATCAAGGGTCCGGAGCAGGTTGCCATTGCCCATTGGATACCAGGGGTCGCGAATTGAGTCCTGGCCAAAGGCGACTTTCAGTCCGGCATCAAGCAGCTCGGGGACCCGGGTGATGCCACGGCGTTTGGGATAGCTGTCGAATCGGCCCTGCAAATGCAGGCTTTCAGTGGGCATGGAAAGAAAGCGCAGGCCTGACTTTTTCAGCAATCGAAACAGGCGGCTGCAGTAGGCATCGTTATAGGAGCCCATTGCACAGGTATGGCTGGCGGATACCCTGGAACCGTAGTCGAGTCTCAGGGCCTCGGCGGCCAGAACTTCGAGGAACCGGGATTCCGGATCATCAATTTCGTCGCAGTGAACATCCACCAGTCGGTCGTTTTTATGGGCAAGCTCCATCAGCCAGCGAACCGACTCTGCACCGTAATCCCGGGTAAACTCGAAGTGGGGAATGCCACCAACCACATCAGCGCCGAGACGCACGGCTTCCTCCATGAGCTCACGCCCGTTTTTGAAAGACCAGATGCCCTCCTGGGGAAACGCGACGATCTGCAGGTCAACGAAGGCTGCGGTCTGTTCGCGAACCTCAAGCATGGCCTTGAGGGCAGTCAGGCTCGGATCAGTCACATCCACGTGGGTACGCACGTACTGGATGCCATGGGCGGCAAAGAGCTTCAGCGTCTGGCTGGCGCGGCTGATCACATCGTCGTGGCTCAGGGTTGTCTTACGCTCGGACCAGCATTCAATGCCTTCAAACAGGGTGCCGCTCTTGTTCCAGCGCGGCTCCCCGGCGGTCATGGCGGCGTCGAGATGGATGTGTGGCTCCACGAAAGGGGCTGTGACCAGATTTCCTCCGGCATCCAGTTCGCCTTCATTGACGGTGGTATTTTCGGCTTGGGCGGTGATACCTGAAAAGCGTCCGTTGCTGATCTCAAGCCGGAATAGCCCATCCCGGCCCTGTAGACGTGCGTTCGCTATTGCGTTCAATGGTTTAGTCATTTTATCTCCGGTCAGTGGCTAACCCGCATCTATGGTTTCAGTAGCAGGTGTGCCAGTAACAGTGTTCTGAATTGTTCTGTCGGGGTGCCCTGGCCAGCCATTGATTCACTGAGCTGGTTCATTCGGTTGCGTATTGTGTTTCTGTGGCAGCCTAATGCTTCTGCCATGGCACTCTGGTTGCCCCGGCAGGCGATCCAGGCATCGAGCATGTCGGCAGAATCGGCCAGAAGGTCATGGTCCATCTGCTCGACCGATGTATTTTCGGACCAGATAATGGCCCTGCCGATTGCCTCTGTGACCTCCACCATGGGCAGAGAATAGGGCTGTTCGAACAGAGGTATCGCAAGCTCGTCGGCCAGCCGGCATAACGTGTTGGGCAGTTGACCAATGTAAGCATCTCCGGTCAGGACAACGAGTCCGGAGACATTGCATTCCTTGCCCTCATACAGGCATTCCGCCAGATTCTGGGGGCTGCGATGTCGGCTGATGCCGGTAACAAAAACCAGTTCGCCACCTTTGACCCAGCTCTTGAACGAGCGGTTTTCCGCTACATAGGGCCAGCGTACCGGGTTATCCCCGGCGGACTCCCCTCCCCGGAGCCGAATGGCATCCAGGCCGGGGAGATGTGGCACCTTCCGGCATCGCAGCGTCACTCAGATTGCTCCCATCACCTGAGCTTTACGCTCACGGACCGCTTCGCTTACAACCAGAATGATGCTGTAGCTCAGGGCCGCGACGAGAACACCCACAATGGGCGCAATCCAGGGAGAAGTATAGGCGGCTGCGGAGCCGATGGCGTAGGCCGCGAGCCCAGCGAAGTTGAAGGCTGGCAGTGTAACCGTGGTCAGGTCCGGATACTGGCGTTTATAGCCGACAAAGTAGCTTGCCATGATGACGCCACCGATCGGCGGGATAAAGGTGCCGAGCAGAACAAGGAACGGTATCAGCCATTCGTACATGCCCAGTACCGCCAGAACTGTCCCGATCGCGGCACCAGCAATGGTCACCGACTTGCGGCGGCGGGTACGGATCAGATTGCAGCCCGCGACCGCAAAGTTGTATACCGTGTTGTCCTGGGTGGTCCAGAGGTTCAGGAACAGCATCAGGATACCAAGTGTGGCCAGGCCCTGGGCGACCATGATGTCGACGATGTCGGCTTGCTGGTAAACGAGGGCACCAAAGGCGCCGATCAGGGTCATCAGACCGTTGCCAAGGAAGAACGCAAGCAATGTGGCGATCACAGCGGTTTTGCCGGATTTCGCGAAGCGGGTCCAGTTGGTTGCCTGGGTGCCGCCACTGACAAAGGTGCCGAAGACCAGCGTGATTGCCGCTGCAACGCTCATCTCATTGGTCGGGGTAATAGCCAGCAGCCCGGACAGGCCGCCGGCATCGGATGTGGCGATGGACATACTGACGGCGACCAGAATAATCATGGCGGGGACGGCAACCCTCGATAGCCACTCCAGTCCTTGGTAACCGATAAACGCAGTAACACAGAAGGCGAACCCGAACAGCACCATCAGCGGCGTTGTCATCCCTTCCGGCATCCCGGTGAGTTTGACCAGCAGAATTGCCATAGTGGCCGTGCCCCAGGCGTACCAGCCAATCTGGGTGAAGCCCAGAATAAAGTCGGACAGCTTGCTGCCCAGCTCGCCAAAGGTGAACCGGCTCATCAGGGCTGTGTTCAGACCAGTCTTCGCGGCGATATAACCCAGCCCTGCTGCGTACAGCCCCAGCAGCAGATTGCCGACCGCCAGAACCATCAGCATGGTGGAAAAGTCGAAGGCAACACCAACGCTGCCACCCGCCCACATGGTGGCGGTAAAGAAAGTAAAGCCGAGGAGCACCAACCCCATGGACCAGACGCTTTTGCGCTGATCCATGGGAACCGGGCTTAAGGGATAATCCTGTTCTTTGGGTGTAGGTTCAGTGGTCATGACGATCTCTCCGTGTCTTGGGTAACACGAAGGGAGTTGGCAACGTTTGTGCCATGGAGGCTTTTCGGGTCGAATCTTGCGGCGTAGTCCGCCAGATATTGTGCATAGTGCACAAAGGCACTGTTGAAGAGCCTTTGGCAGGAACCTCTCTGCTTCAATACGGTGCGATCTGGTGGCGGAGTTACTCCTTTGGTGCGTCAGGCGCCGGCAGCAAACTGGACTACACTTCCAATTACTCCTTTGGCGAGAAGGAATTCACTCAATGACCAGGCGCGGTGCCAGCTACACCCTGTGGGTTGCCATCGCACTTGGCATCGCTCCGGCTGTGGTTACTGGCCACATTTCTCCTTTTTCCATATTTGACGAGCGCTTTGGGCTTGAGGTTGAAAGCCTGATGTTCCTGCCCCCAGAGCTCTGCCTTGTCGTTTTCGTTGTTGGAATCGCGGCGTGCGTTGTTCTGCGACGCTTTGTCCTGATGCCACTGCTTTTGCCCTGGTTGGCGCTGGTCTTTTTCCCTCCTGAGAAGCTGACTGAACAGTTTCCAAGCGCCTGGGATGCCCAGGAGAGGCTCTACGAAAATGAAAAGCTCGCCAGAGAAAGTGCTGAGCTACCGGACCTGAACTCACTCCGAAGCAGGATTGGTGAAATAGATCATACTGACACGGGGCTGTTCCGTTTCGAGCGCGCCGAACTACTGAGCGAGTTAGACCAGCTTTCAGAACGGAGTGGTGCCTGGGACACGAACGTCAGCCAGCGGGCTGCCAAAATTGCTGTTCAGATAACGGCATTGAGGCTGAAGATCGGCCAGGCTAACTCGCACCTGAGTATGATTGATAAGTCGCTGCGTGATCTGGCCATAGTCTCGCGTTTCAGCCTTGGACTGGCGAACAAGGTGTTGGGGGAGAAGCTCAGGCAAGGGCGAAACAAGGTTATCCGCCACCGTAATGCTCTGGAAACCACTCGCCGGGCATTGAGGGTGGAGCTGACATCGATCCAAACAGCACGATCGGATACTGAGCAGGCTCTGACACAGCTGCGGGACCTTGATGCACGAATCAGCACCTATCTCTGGGCAAGTGATGCTTACAGGGCCTGGCAGATTTCCATGACTTACAAACTGCTGTGTCTGGCAGTGTTGGTGGCTCTGCTCTGGGTCTTTCCTATGGGATCTACGGTTTACCTGTCGCTTCTGGGCGTTTCGCTGTTCGCCGCAGTGTTTTATTCAGAAGGCGCCTTGGGCTACAGGCTCTGGTTGATTGTTCAGTTCTTGATGCTTTGCTTCGCGCTGCGCATTGCGCGCTTGTTGGTGCGGGAGAATATTCCGTTGCTTCGCAGGCAGTCGGGATCTTTTCTATTGCAGACTTGCCGCAAAACACTGGTCTTTTACCTGCCGTTCCTGACGTTGCTGGCGCTTGGTCTTGCAGCCTCCTGGCAGGTTGAGCGATGGGTCGATAATCAACTTTACAGTCTGGAATTCATGGCGGACTCCGACCCGAAAGCAAACCGGAGGCAGAACATCGATAGTGCCATCAGCGCCTATTTCGATGAGCAGGAAAAGGCCGCTTTCGGAATGCTCGACAGCCTGGATGCGCAGGCAAAGTCGTCACCGAAAGCCGTGGCTGCCGCAATTATGGCGTTTTATGAAACAGAGGTACCCGAGACCTTGCCAGATATAGAGCCAGAAATGGCGCCACCGGGGTGTAGTGGCTTTCTGCCCTGGGTTTTCCAGACAGCGTCATGCGCAGAAACGTCGGTCAAGGAACCGCTGAATGAAGCCTATGCCGACAGGCGCGAGGCGGAGCGCGAGAGGCTGGATCGAACAACGCAGGGTTATGCGGAGCTTGCCCGAACCGGCGCTGCCAACCTTGTTGATGTTGCCCGAGAGGACTTGAGCTCGACTTTCCACGATACGGAAACGGCGATAAAGAAGCAGTTGGGTCTGATCTACGCTGTTGTTGATATCTATGCCTGGGTCTCCTGGTTTGTCTTGATCCTCGTTGTCATCAAAAGCCTGATGTATATTTTTGCCCGGGTGTTTTTCGGAGCGCAGGCCAATGGCGAGCGAATGATTCAGTTTGAATCGGAGCCAGAGCCCAGACAATCTGGTCGGGTGAGGGATGTGCCAGATCGGCTCGACCTGACCCCTGACATGGGGGAGCTGATGTACGTCAGCAAACGCTATGATTTTGCCAATGCGCCGCCTGATGAAGTAACTCCCCAGGCGCAGAAGGCTTTCTTCTCTCGGTTCCTGCGCGGTGCCTGGCATATGAACCGTATCTGGACAGGCGCCCGTGTTGTCGGGGCGGCGCCATACCGGCGCTTGCCTGCTGATGAGCGTATTGTGGTCTGGACCCTCAAACCGGGTGATGCCGTGATCTTTTCCTGGAAGCAGTTTGTGGGCATGAGCGATAGCATCGGTATACGCACGAGGTACAGTTGGCAACTTGCCTCTTTGGTGTTTGGCCGGATGTTTTATGTGGTTGCTTGCGTGGACCCGGATGCATCGAGCGATGGCACCTTGTTGCTGTCTGCCCGGGGCAGCGATGGCACCGATGGTCGTGAAAGTCCCAGTAACAGCCCTGATCAGCTACTCGCATGGCAGACCACTACACGGTTCGAGATGCACGCCAATCTGAATTTCCGGAACGTGTACCGAAGCGGTGTCCAGATTCGAGCCTTTGGCAAGGATCTGGCTGTCACGCATTCGAATGTGCAGCGTCAGCGATCAGGAGCAGCGCGGTTCCTGACTTGTTTTTTAATGCCGGTATAACGGGGTAGCCGCGATGAGAAGTGCTTTGACCATGATCGGATTCATTCTGGTCGCCATAGCCTTTTACGTTCTGTGGACCAACCTGAGCGCGCGTATCGTCGCGGTTGAGTCTGACACAGGCAGTTACATCTATACAGATTCGGATACCCCTGATGAGTTGGAATCGCCGCTTCAAAGTCCGGGTTTGGAAGCGTTGAATGACAGGTTGGTCAGACTGGAGTTGTTACAGCGTGAGAATGCAGACGCGATCAGCGCCTTGTCTGAACGTCTGGACCGTTTCGAAGCCGCTATCTGCCGTGGTGAAGACTGTGGTCGAAGAATGTTGACCCGGGAAACGGTATTTTTCGCCCTCAACGACAGTACACTCAGTGACGAAGCGAAAGACCGGATTGATCGTCTGATGGCAAGAGTGAGTGAAGGCGCTCTCATTTCGCTCAGGGGCCAGGCTGACGCTGTTGGTGAGGAAACCTACAATTATCTGCTTTCGCTACGCCGGGCCGCGGCTGTTAAACGATATATCGATGCCGTGCTGGCCGAGTCGGATCATACCGGCAATCCTTTGATTACGATTGATGGCACTGGTGAGGCGCTTTCGGATGACTCCGATGAATCTGAAGACCCGGCCCGTCGAATGGTCGAAATTCTGATTTTCGAGTGAGGCCTGCGCCAAAATTGTAACAGTGGTATCTCTTTCAATACGCTTATTTACTGGTGGTCAGAGCGAGAATTTGTTTAGATTCGGCATGTACAGGGAATTAAGTGCGCTGTGAGCTCTTTTTATGCCGACTCCTTCGGTTGAATCAAATACCGTATCCCCCCGCGACATGCTCATGCTGCGACTCTCCATCGTGGTGGGTGGCATTCTGATCTCTTTGTTCATGATTGGAGACCTTCAGTTGATTCCCCCGGAACTGGCGGGCTCTTACATCACCAGCAGAGCCCTCATTCAACTTCCGATTCTTGCTGGCTTGCTTGCTTTCACTTTTGCGCCGCAATTTCTCCGTTTCGCACAAACGGCCTTCCTGGCGACCGTTCTCAGCATCACCTATGCCAATTACTACCTCATCCACGTGGCCTGGGAGCAGGCGGCATTCAGTTTTCCTTACGAGGGTACGTTGCTGTACGCCTTCTTCGGTTTTTTTGTTTTCGGAATGAAGTTCCATTACGCGCTGACCGCGATGGTGCTCAGTTCGCTGGGATTTGTTGGCTTGATGGCCATGGATTCCGTTTATGGCGAGCGAACCTGGATGAATGCCGGGTTCGTGGTGGGCTCACTGTTTGTCGGTGTTATCGGCCGGCACAGGATTGATCGATTGCTGGGGCAGCTTCAGGATGCCAACGAGCAGTTGGTTGGCCTGAGCACCGTCGATGGACTGACCGATCTATTCAATCGCCGGGCTCTTATGAGTGAATCCGAGCGTTTGTTTGCTCTGCAGCGGCGCTCCAATCAGCGACTCGCTGTGTTCATGATGGATCTTGATCATTTCAAGCAGTTCAACGATCACTATGGTCATCAGGAGGGCGATCGGGCCATCCGTATCCAGGCCGATATCATGAGGCAGGTGTTCAAACGACAGACGGATATACTCGGGCGATACGGTGGCGAAGAATTCATGGCTGTGATTGACGGCGAGCATGCTGACCGTTTTGAACACCTTGCGGGAGAGATTCTCAGAGAATGGCAGGAGCTTGCGGTGCCAAACGAGGATAGCCCTGATAGCAAGGTGCTCAGCTGTTCCATCGGGATTTGCCAGGGGCTTGCCAACGAGTTTGACTCAATCGACGACATGATCCGGAGGGCCGACGAAGCCCTTTATTGCGCGAAAAAGCAGGGCCGTGCCCGTTATGTAATGGCCTAGTCTTCGGGCCTGTGTTCGAACAGACTGCCCAGCCCCGACTGGGGAGTGAGCTTGCCGCACAGTCGCAAAGCCTCCCAGAAACTGACCTGATTGGCGGTCAGTATCGGTTGCCCGATTGCTTGCTCCAGATCGGTGAGCCAGGCCGAAGAGTGGAGAGCCGTGTCTGGCATCAACAGGGCGTCGGCGTCTTCCCTGACGTTAGCCAGGGCGAATTCGATAACTGCGTTTTTCTCAAGCAGTCCGACTTCCGCGGCTGTGATGATGCCGCGGCTGGCCAGATGCACCACCTCGATATCGAAATGATTCAGGAACGCCCGGAATCGCTGCGCGACCTCTCCAGGGTAGGTGGCGGCGATGGCCACCCGTTTGGCGTCAATGGCTTTTACCGCTCTGGCAAATGCCATTGCCGTTGTGGACGCGGGCACACCGAGCAGTTTCTCGAGCGTGTCTATTTGCTGGCGGATGCCGTCGAGGCCGAGTACAAAACTGGCGCTCGTGGAGGTCCACACTACCGACTCAATCCCCGAATCAGCCAGCTTTTCTGCACCTTTTGAGAGACGGCTGATGCTGCCCATCTCAGTGAGGGCCTCAACGGTATGGGCGTCCTCAAGGAAATCGGTGTGAATGAGAGAGACCTGCGCCTGAGGTTTTACCATAGAACCCATCAGGGGATAATCGTCTTCGGCCGCATGGCCCGGGTAGAGGAACCCGAGTCTGGCTGGAGTCGGGGTGTGGCTCATAGATCGCTACCTCGCTCGCAGTAATTGACGTGTCCTTACAATAGACCAAAACTGGTCTCACCACTCTGTGGAGATGAGCGATGGATACCTCCTGGTTCCTGATCTTTGCCGATGCGCTCCTGATCCTGCACACGATGCTGGTGGGCTTCGTCATCCTGGGGCTGGGGGCCACATTCGCCGGTTATTTCCTGCATTGGCGGTGGGTGCGCAATTTCTGGTTTCGCCTTAGTCACCTGACGGTAATTGCCGTTGTTGTTCTGCAATCCTGGCTGGGTGTGTTATGCCCGCTTACGAGCTGGGAAATGGCGCTTCGGGCTAAGGCAGGGGAGGCGGGCTACGAGGGATCGTTCATCCAGCACTGGCTGCAGTCTATCCTGTATTACAGTGCGCCGGATTGGGTGTTTATTATGGCGTACACGGTTTTCGGATTGCTCGTCCTGGCCAGCTGGGTTCTGGTCAGGCCCGAGCGGTGAAAAACAGGCAGGGTTAGTTCTTGAAAAATGCCAGGAAAGCGCCGGCTGCGGCCGAGGCGGCCCCGCCGATCAGATACCACATGGTCTGGTCTGTAAAACGTCCCGTCACTGTTTCGGTCAACTGGTTCCCCAGTGACTGGGTTGATTGGTAGCCGAAATAGAGCAGCCCGACGCCAACCACCAGCAAAACGATACCGACCAGCTTTGAACTTCCCATTGAATTCTCCTTTCAATTGAGGCCGCCATTCAGCGTCCCTTGGATTCAGGGAAGCTTGCCATCACAGTCTGGGTTTTCCAACTGCAGACGCGACAGGAAATTCACATAGGGTGCAAATCTTACTAGCCGAGCCAAGCTGGCTACCGGCTTGGGATATAGACATGTGTCCTGTAGGCAGGCGGTATTGGTCACATCGAGAACTCAGGATGAGCCTTCGGGTTCGGAGGGGTTTTGATTTTCTGGCCGCTGAGCTTTCCGAGTATTTTGAACCACAAAAATAATCGATTGGGGCGGTTGGCCCTCGTTCGCAGGTTCCCTGATTTCTCCCAACGTCAATCCGGATGTCCTGAAAAGATTGATCCAACCGGTGAGCGTTCGGAAATACCAGGGAGCCGGGTCGCCGAAATCGCCGGGAAGACCAGCCCAGGTTCCGGGCTTCCAGCCAGTGGCGTATTCTCCTTCATGGAAAAAGGCGACAGGGTGGAGAGTCTGGATGACGCACGCACCGCCGGGATTGAGAAGTTTGGGCAGGACCTTGAGAAACGCGTTCACCGAGGTGTCTCCCAGCAAGGCAAAGTTGTTCACAACAAGATCAAACGTGCCCAGATCAGCATTTTCCAGTTGTTCGTAGTTGAGGACCCTGAAGGTTTCCTCTCCCTGTTGCCGGGCGTATTCGATCAATTCCGGCACGGCATCTGTTCCGGTGCCTCGGTAGCCAAGGCGCGTTAATTCTCTGATCAACCAGCCCTCGCCACATCCTGCGTCGAGAATTGAGCCGCCCGAGGGGGCGTAATCCTCAATCACTCTTAAAACACTGCTGCTGGAGAGATTGCCCGGCGCTCGAATGCCTGCTTGTTCCACGGCCTTGATCCAGGGCGAGGCATTTGAGTTCCATGCGGTAAGAATCTGTTTTTCGTACTTTGATGTCATGGTTTGGTGAGCCCCGATCGCAGGGTGTTGATGCATTCTCTGATCTCGCGCTCGTTGGCGCTCGCAAATCCCATTACCAGGCCGGTTCTGCGGGAATCTCCCAGAAAGTGCGCGCTCAGCGGTGTACTGCCAAATCCCCTGGCTTTCAACCATTGGCTGAGCGCCAGGTCGTCAAAATCTCCTTCAAGTACCAGATGCATCCCCGCGCTTTCCGCCACCGGTTGAGCAAGTCCGCCGAGCTTTTTCGTAACCTCGCTTTGGAAGAGTTGCCACTTGTCCCGGTACAGCTGACGCATCCGGCGGAGATGGCGTGTGAACTGACCACTCTCAATGAATTCGGCGATGGTTGCCTGGACAAGAAGAGGGGTCTCTCCACCACTGATCTGCTTGGCCCAGAGCAAGGGTTCGACAACCGCTTCCGGAACCACCAGATAGCCGATGCGCAATGCTGGTAGTAACGTTTTGCTGAAACTGCCCATGTAGAGCACGGGCGAATTCTCGTACAGGCCTTGAATGGCAGCGAAGGGCTTGTTGTAGAAGTGGAACTCGCTGTCGTAGTCGTCCTCGATGATCCAGCATCCGTTTTGCTGGGCCCATTGCACCAGAGCCATTCGCTGGGAAAGGTCGAGGATGCCGCCCATGGGGTATTGGTGCGTGGGCGTGCAGAACAGGAGCTTGGCCCTGGCAGATTCAAGGCCCGGCAACGCTTCTACATCCAGGACGTGGTTCCTGAGGGGGATTGGAATCACGGGATTGCCCAACCGGCCCAGCGCGTTCCGGGCGCCACGGTATCCCGGATTTTCACACAGGACACTGTCGCCCCGTTGGAGGAAAACGTCGGCAATAAGCGAGAGCGCCTGCTGCGCGCCATTGGTGATTATGACTTGGTGTTCTTCGCAGCGAACCCCTCGGGACGTTCTGACGTAAGCGGCGATGGCGCGCCGCAGGGGCTGGAATCCCTGGATGCTGTCATACCCTCTCAGTGTTCGCCGGCTTTCCTGGTGGTGCAGGATCCGGTTCCAGCTGCGGATGGGGAACGCATCCAGGTCTGGCAAGCCCGGCTGGAAAGGCAAACGGGCGTCTTCAACAGGCTTCGGCGTTCCCGCTGGAAGTGGCGGCAGCGGTGGCAAATTCATGGAAACGCCACCGGATTTCTCCAGGCCCTGCCCTGAGGGGTTTATCGCTGATTTGATGTCTTCATGGACAAAGATCCCCTTGCCCGCTCTGCTGTGAAGAAAGCCCTCCGCCTTGAGCTGCTCATAAACGGCGTTCACCGTATTGCGGCTGATGCCAAGATCCTTCGCCATCTGGCGGCTGGGCGGAAGCTGGCGCCCGGGTGGGTAGCGCTGGTCGAGTATCCGTTCGGACAACCGTTGATACAGCTGATGCTGCAGCGGGTGCACGCTGTCCAGGCGAATATCATCGATCACATCAACTGGTCCTATAAAAAGTCACAATCTGGATCTTTCGATGGTATCAGAAGTGCCTTTCAATAGAAGTACATTTTGTGAAGTGCAAGACCGGAAAGGAGCTTCTGATGACAACGACTGATTTGACCGGGCCCAGCGCCTCCCCGCTGACTTCCTGTCCACGCAGCAGGGTGCAGAGGGCGGTAAAGCGAGCCAGCTATGACAGGGAAACAGCCTACAGGCTGATTGATCGGCTCAAAACGGCGCATATAGGATTTGTGGAAGATGGCGAGCCTCGCATCATCCCGATCACGGCCTGGCGACTGGGCGACGACCTCTATGTGCACACGCTCAAAGGTGGACGATTGTCCCGGCGTCTGGAATCCGGCGCATTGCTCTGCATTTCCTTCGCCGTGACAAATGAATGGGTGATGACAAAATCGGCGTTCAACCACAGTGCCAACTACGAGTCACTGGTGTTGTATGGCCATGCTGTGCCGGTCACGGACCATGCCGCCTTTGATGCCGCGTTCCGTGCCATCATCAACCAGATCGAGCCGGGTCGATGGGAGCAGGTAAGGGCGCCGAACGACAAGGAAAGAAAGGCAACGGCGCTGTTCCGGATCCCAATTGATGAGGGAGCCTTCAAAAGCCGGACTGGTGGCCCGAATGATGATCCTGAAGATATGGCTCTGCCCGTGTGGCATGGATTGATACCAACCGGTGTTTAACCTGTCGATGAAACGATACCTCAAGGGCCAGCCTGGTCTTTGGGAGCCATCTTCAAAAACAGGCCCAGGGATGCCAGCAGCAGGGCGGTGCTGACGATGATGGCAACGGGATAATAGAGGTTGCCGGCGAGTTCCAACTGACTGTATTTGATGATCATGATCAGCCCTTCAAGCGACATGGCAACGCACACTGTTCCAATAAAACGCGGCAGTGTGCGTCTCATCATGGTTATGACGTCGTGGGATTCTGAGCGCCCGCTGTACTCGGAGCGTATCACCATGGCCAGTTCGTAAACTGCGAGAGCGATGATGCTGCCATTAACGCCCTTGATCAGGGCCTGCATAAGTTGCTGGCCAGACTGGAGGGCGTCGATCACTTCCAGAACGGTGGCACTGACCAGAGTGAAAGCAAGCACGAAGAAAACCAGCGAAAATAATCGGGCGAATAGTGCCCTGACCGGAATTGCGGCCAGCATGTTGACCATAGTGTTTAACCCCCAGCGTTGATCAAGTCAGACGCAGGCTACTGACAAGAGCCGTTGATTTCGCTTAAGGATTACTCATTCTCTGGTAATCTGATGGATCAATCCTGACGACCCCCGGAGCGACTCGAGCCTAGTGTCTGAAGACCCTTTGAAAACCCTGTCCGACCTTGCCAGCGATGCCCATGCCCGCATCCAGGCAACCCATCAGCACATCAATCCGGTGGTAGAGGTTCGCCGTGGTATGCGTGATGCCGGTATACCGGCGGATGTGATGACCATTGACTGTCTGCGCACCCGCCGCAGGATTACGCTGATCCTTCACGATGAACAGCCGGGCACTCTTCTGTACCAGTTCGTGACCATTGAAGACGAAGTGGGGAACGACTTTCAGCAGATGGCGCTCAACGACATGACAACCACCAAACTGTTCGAGTGGATTCAGGAGTATTTTGGCTAATTTGCGCAGCTCCAGGCCCACCCTGAAGTAAACTTGGGGTAACCAATAACAATAGACAGACAAGGTTTCCCCATATGCCACTATCCCGAAAGCTTCTTCTCGCTCCTTTGCTGGGCATTGCCCTCGTCATGACGGGTTGCGATTCCGGTCCCGATTCTTCCGCAGCCAACAGTGCCGGACACACTGCGCCGACCGCGACGACAGAGCAGGCCAATCGGGATGTGTTGGACCAGCGACCATTCGATAACCGTGACGATTTCGAGAACGCGCGACGCGGACTGATTGCCCAGGACCCTGAACTGGTCATTGATCATCTGGAAGGCGGTGAAGTCTGGAACATGCCGGCCTACGGATTTATCGACGAGGATGGAGAAAACGCCCCGGCCTCGGTCAATCCAAGCCTCTGGCGCCAGGCTGCCCTCAACAACATTCACGGGTTGTTCAAGGTCACCGACGGGCTCTACCAGATCCGGGGTTACGACCTGGCGAACATGTCGATCATCGAAGGCGAAACCGGGTGGATCCTGGTGGATCCTCTGACCGCCCGGGAGACTGCCAGCAAAGCCTTCCTGTTTGCTCGAGAACATCTGGGCGAAAAGCCGGTGCGGGCGATTCTCTTTACCCACAGCCACATTGATCACTTTGGCGGCGCGCAGGGCATTCTCCAGCACCTTTCGGACGAGGAAAAAGCCAACCTGCGGATTATCGCGCCAGAGGGCTTTGAGGAGGAGGCAACCAGCGAGAACATCATCGCCGGCCCTGCCATGACACGCCGGGCCATGTTCATGTACGGCAAGCGTCTGGATCGGGACGAACGCGGCCATGTAGGCACTGGTCTGGGCAAAGGCCCGGCTTTTGGCACCTTTGGCTTTGCCCCGGCGACGGATCTGATCAGCGAAACCGGTACGGAGCTGGAGGTGGACGGCGTGCCGATGATTTTCCAGATTGTCTCCGGATCCGAAGCGCCTGCAGAGTTCACCTTCTACCTCCCCGAACAAAAGGCCTTTTGCGGTGCCGAGCTGGTCAGCCGCAATATGCACAACATCTACACCCTGAGGGGCGCGAAGGTTCGCGATGCCAAGCTCTGGAGCAGCTTCATTGACGAGGCAAAGACCCTGTTTGCCGACGCCGATATCTATTTCGGTAGCCATCACTGGCCGCTGTGGGGGCAAGAGAATATCCAGGATTTCCTGGCGGTGCAGCGGGATACCTACAAATACATTCACGATCAGACGGTGCGTTTGATGAACCAGGGTGCGACGCCGCGGGAGATAGCGGAGCAGCTCAAACTGCCGCCGGAGCTGAATCGGGCGTTCCATAACCAGGGGTACTACGGCACCGTGTCTCACAACGCCAAAGCGGTGTACCAGCACTACCTGGGGTGGTTTACAGCGAACCCGGCTCAGCTAGATCCACTTCCGGAAAGTGACTCGGCCCAGCGTTATGTTCAGATGATGGGTGGCGCTGAAAAGGTTCTGGAAAGAGCCCGCGAGGATTTCGAGGCAGCCTCTGCCATGGGTGCCAGTGAAGGGCGCGACACCTACCGGTGGCTGGCGGAATTGCTCAATCAGGTGGTCTTTGCCGAGCCAGGGAATGACGATGCAAAACAGCTTTTGGCCGACGTCTATGACCAGCTTGGCTATCAGGCGGAATCCGCACCCTGGCGCGACTTCTACCTGACAGGGGCATACGAGCTGCGCCATGGTTCGCCGGAAGAGGGCATCAAACCGGCGATGATGAGAGAAGTGCTGCTGAACACGCCGGTATCCCTGTTCTTCGACAGCATGGCGGTGCGGCTGAAGGCCGAAGACGCAGAAGGGGAGAGCGCCGTCATCAAAATTACCTTCACGGATCTGAAGGAAAGTTATCTGCTGACTCTGAAACATTCCGTGCTTCACAACCGTCTGGTTAGTGAGGACACGCCCGCTGACGCCACATTGAATCTGACGCGGTCTTTGTTTGTGGATCTGTTGATCGGCCGTGCGGGGCTGAAGGAACTTCTGTTCAGCGACGAGATCAGCTTTGAGGGAAGCCGGCTCGACCTGATAGGCTTTTTCAGTATGCTGGACAAGCCTCAGGGCCGGTTCAATATCGTTACACCCTGATGAGTACCTTATGAAATCTGTTGCACTTCTCGATGGTGGCCTGGGCCAGGAAATCTACCGCAGGGCCATGAATGTTACGTCACTGCTCTGGTCAGTGGCGGTAATGCGGGAGCAGCCGGACGTGGTTACCGATGTCCATGCTGATTTTATCCGGGCGGGCGCCCGGACCCTGACGCTGAACACCTATGCTGCAACGCCCACACGACTTGCCAGAGAAGGTCTTGGTGACGAGATTGGAGCGATACATCAGCGAGCGTTCGAGGTACTGGAGCGAGCCATCGAATTAACCGGCGCAGACGTTGATATCGCCGGTTGCCTTCCACCCCTGGTTGGTAGCTATCGGAGCCAGCCTGACCGGACCTTTGAGGATTTGAAGTCGGAGTTCGACATCCTCGTGAAATTGCAGGCTGGGGCTGATGTCTTCCTTATCGAAACCATGACGAACTCGCTCGAGGCGAAAGCTGCCTGTGCCGCCGCCGCTGAATCAGGCAAGCCCTTCGGTGTGGCGTTCCGGCTGGAAACGGATGGCAAGCTTCGGTCCGGGGAAACGCTTGCAGAGGCTGTCGAAGCGGTTAAGCCGTTAGGGCCAACAGCGGTCATGCTCAATTGCTGTGATCCGGAGTTGATCTCTGAGGCAATGCCCGAGCTGACCGGCCTTTTCCCTTGCGCGGGTGGTTACGCCAACGCGTTCAAAACAGTTGAGCCAATGGCCGGCGGAGCGCTGGTGGATGAACTGGAAGCCAGGCCGGACGTTTCGCCCGGGTTGTATGCGCTGCAGGTGAAACAGTGGTTGGATGACGGCGCAGGTGTTGTTGGCGGCTGTTGTGAAATCACGCCCCAGCACATCAGCCATCTGGCCGATGTGCTGACAGGCGATTATAACCTGGTACGGTTCTCAGAATTGGCCCGCAGTTAGCCGGCGAGGCGAGGACTTTTTGTCCTGCGCGCTTCCATGGCGCGTTTGGAGCGACGTGCCTCGATGTATTGCATTGCATCGTTCCGGATAGGAAGGTGCAGGGCGCCTTCCAGATCATGCCGGTCATAGCCGAGATCCGACAGTGTGTCATCTTTTTCTTTCAACAATGACTGCGCCATACGGCGGAACTGCTGGCGCTTGGAATATCCCTCGATCCAGGATGTAATCGGCTGCATTGCGGAGTTTGTGTGATGCTCTGTGCTCTTCAACATGTTTACGGCCCCGACGGTTGGTGAATGGCTTGCAGCAGCTCGTTTGGAGACGTCGTTTAACTCGCTCACGGGTGCCTACAGCCCGTATTCTGGTACTGTCTCTGCCTTCAATCAAACGAAAAGAATTTAAGATCTCGTTCAGCTATGCTTAAGGCAGTTGCAGGCCACAAACCTAGCCGTAAGGTCCGTCCATGAATATGCCTCTGCTTGATAACGATGTGCTCCGGAGTTTTGTTGCCATTGCGGAACACGGCACGTTCACCAGTGCTGCCAAAGCCGTGCATCGCACACCCTCAGCCCTCAGTATGCAGATCAAACAGCTTGAACAGAACCTCGGCAAAACCCTGTTTATCCGGGAGCCCAGGAGAGTCACTCTGACTGCAGAAGGGGAGGTTCTCCTCGATTACGGGCGCCGCTTGTTGCGACTGAATGAAGAGGCCGTGCAGCATTTCATCTCGCCGACACTTGAGGGCAAAGTGGGCATTGGCACCTCCGACGACGTTGGCACCCGGATTTTGCCCGAAGTGTTGGCAGAATTTGCGCGATCCTATCCGGCAGTGCTCGTGGACGTTGTGGTCGGTTCCAGCAAACAGAATCTCGCTCGTCTGGACGCCGGTGAACTGGATATGACCCTGGTGACCGTGGCCGACGAGGGGCGTATTCCCCGCGGTGAGGTGGTCCACGAAGAACCGCTGGTCTGGGCTGGGCGTGAAGCTTGCTCGGCTTACCAGCGGTCCCCCCTCCCCATTGCCATGGCTCATGAAGGATGTGCCTGGCGCCGTATGACCCTGCGTGCTCTGGACAAAGCCGGCATACCTTACAGAATCGCCTATACCTGCGAGCATTGTTCCGGTCAGGAGGCTGCGATGCTGGCGGACCTTGCCGTGGCACCGTTTCCGAAAAGCCTGATTCGCCCGCCCCTCAAAGAGATTGCCGGTGACAGCTTGCCGGAAATTGGCTTCTATCAGCTGGCGCTGGTGCGGCGGGGTTCAAATCCTCTTAACGACGCGCTTGCTTCCCATGTGAAAGAAGCGTTCCAGGGTCTACGCTAAACGGAGCTGCCAGGAATGGCCTTTTGCACACCCTCTAGCCGCCCGACTTTGAATCAAGGACATCATTGATGACAGTTTATTTCGTCCAGGCCTTTATCTACCTGGTCGCAGCGGTGATCGCTGTGCCCCTGGCAAAACGTTTGGGGCTGGGATCCGTCCTTGGCTATCTCGTGGCCGGTGTGGTGATTGGACCGGTCACGGGGTTGGTGGGGCAGGAAGCCAATACCATCCAGCATTTTGCCGAGTTTGGCGTCGTCATGATGCTGTTTCTGGTTGGCATGGAGCTGGATCCCAAGGCGCTTTGGGCCATGCGTGTCCGTCTGGTCGGCCTTGGTGGACTCCAGGTGGTGCTGACGGCGGCAACTGGCATGGCTGTGGCGGCATGGTTGGGGCTGCAGTGGCAGACAGCACTTGCGGTTGGGCTGATCTTTGCTCTGTCGTCCACGGCGATCGTCCTGCAAACCCTCAACGAAAAGGGGCTGGTTAAAACTGAAGGCGGGCGCAGTGCTTTCTCCGTTCTGCTGTTTCAGGATATTGCTGTCATCCCGATGCTTGCGCTGATCCCCTTGCTGGCACTGCCGGAACTCATGGACGCCGCGGGTACTTCCAATGGCAACGGCGGCAACCTGAACCTTGTGGACAGCCTTCCCGGCTGGGCCCATGGGCTGGTTGTGGTCGCGGCCGTCGGTGCCGTGATTGTTGGTGGCCATTTTCTGAGCCGACCCCTGTTTCGCTATGTGGTGCAGTCGGGCTTGCGTGAAGTATTCACCGCCACGGCGCTGATGTTGGTCATCGGGATTGCGGCCCTGATGAGTCTGGTGAATCTGTCACCGGCGCTTGGGGCGTTCCTGGCCGGTGTCGTTCTGGCTAACAGTGAATTCCGGCATGAGCTGGAAGCGAACATTGAACCGTTCAAGGGACTGTTGCTGGGCCTGTTCTTCATCACCGTTGGCGCGGGCATCAACTTCGATGTGTTGTCTGAGCAGTGGAGTACGGTGGTGTCACTTGCGGTTGCGGTGATCGCCGTCAAGGCCGCGATTCTGCTTGGCCTGGCGTTGCTGTTCCGGGTTCATGGCAGTAATGGCTGGCTGTTCACGCTGTCCCTCGCACAGGCTGGTGAGTTTGGCTTTGTGCTTCTGACCTACAGTGTCCAGAACAACGTGATTCCCATGGAAACGTCACAGGTCCTCTCACTGGTGGTGGCGCTGTCGATGTTCCTGACGCCGTTGCTGTTTATCGTGTACGACCGGATTGTGTTGCCCCGTTATCGTCGTTCACAAAACGACGAGCGGGAGGCGGATACCATCGATGAACAGGCGCCGGTTATCGTTGCTGGTGTTGGTCGCTTCGGCCAGATTGTCTGCCGGCTGTTGCGGGCCAATAATGTTCCCATAGTTGCATTGGACCATGAGATCGAGCAGATCGAGAATCTCAGGCAGATCAATATCAAAAGTTTTTTCGGGGATGCGAGCCGACCGGATTTGCTGGAAACCGCAGGCATCGAACAGGCCCGCCTGCTGGTCGTGGCCATCGACGACCGTGACCGTTCGGTCCAGATGGTGGAGCATGTGAAGCAGTTTTTCCCCGGTGTCTGGGTGCTGGCCCGTGCTTTTGACCGTGGTCACGGATACCGGTTGAGAGAGGCTGGTGCCGATGATGTGGTGAGTGAAACCTATCATTCGGCTCTGGAACTTGGCGGCCATGCGCTAACCGCCATGGGTGTGCACCCGATGCGTGCCCGCCAGATGACCTGGGCTTTCCTGGATAATGAAAAGGCCCACGAGGATGAGCTGTTCGACGCCTGGAAAGAAATTGAGGAAGGCATCCGGTTCAGTCCCCGCTACGGTGAACTATTCATGAAGCTCGAAGAAGCGCTGAGCAGCGCCATGCATCGGGACTGGGAAGAGCCAAAGCAGGAAGATGTTCCCATATGGCGACCGCCAGACCGCTGACAGTGAAGTAACGCTGGGCTAGATTATTGTCTATGCGGCTGCAGAGGTCAGTATGGTTTTCAGGAAAATACTTTTTGTATCAGGGCTGGTTTTCGCCGGATCTTGCCTTGCTGCCGAATCGCGCAGGGATGACTGCATTACCAGCACTATCCAGCCGGAAGCCATTGATCTGGACACGCCGAGGGATCAGCTCGCCCGCCAGAACGATCTGATGATTCCGGAGGGTGCGCGCATTGGCAGCATCCGAATTCTTCGTCGTCCCATCTTTGATACCACAGACCCTGAGCAGGACAACGCGCTCTATCGAACTCTGAACGCGCTCAACACGCCTACCTGGGAGTCCGCCTTGCGTGCCCAGTTGGTGTTTGAAGAAGGAGATGTCTACGAGCCCGAACTTATCTCCGAATCCGAGCGGGTGTTGCGCCAGCGTGAATATTTGACCGCTGCCTGGGTAGGCGTAACCCGGGTTTGTGGCGACGAGGTTGAGGTAAGCGTGCTCACCAGGGATACCTGGACACTGTTTCCGAGCGTGGGGGTATCGCGATCCGGGGGCGAAAATACCAGCAACTTTGGGCTGTCTGATCCCAACTTTGCCGGGTCAGGCAAGAGCCTTGGCATCGGCTATGCGAAGGACCCGGACCGGACTGAAACCAGTCTGTTTTTTGATGATCCCAACGTCTTTGGTTCGCATTGGCAGGCGGGGTTCTCCTTCGACGAGAGAAGCGATGGCCGGGGCCGAGGCGCCTACGTTGAGAGGCCTTTCTTCAGCGAGACCACCGACTGGCGTTTTGGCTTGAACGGCATCGATGACGTAAGGGAGGAATCCCGCTATGTCGGCGCGGAGGCCATTGCAAATTATCGGCGTAGCCAGGAGTTCTTCAGTATCGATGGAGGCTGGCGCCTGGCGGAGAGGGACGGCCGGCAACTGAGGATGCTCGCCGGCTACCGCTACAACGCACTCATGTTCGACCGTTTACCCAACGAACCCAGTCTCGACATCCTCCCCGACAACAGGACCCTGAGTTACCCCTGGATTGGCTTTGATTACCGCCAGAACCGTTTCCGTGAAATGACCAACCTCACCCGGCTCCAGAGGGTGGAGGACGTGCGAGATGGTTTTATATGGCGAACCGAGCTGGGCTACTCCGGCAGCGGGTTGGGTGCCACGGAAGATCGGGTGGTTCTCAACATGGATTTCCAGGATGTGCTGCATGCTTCGGAGACCAACTACGCCAGCTATTCCTTCAGCCAGAGTGGCACTTACCGTCTCGACGAGGATCGGGTGGAAAATCTGCTGGGCACAGTGAGCGTTCAGTACTTCCATGGCGGCTCGGAGCGCTGGAACAGCTGGTACACCAACCTCGCGTTCACCGCAGCGCACAATCTCACCGCCGATCAGCAACTGCTGATTGGCGGTGAGAACGGTCTGCGCGGCTATCCCAGTGAGTACCAGCAGGGTAATCGTCGCGTGTTATGGACCCTGGAGCGGCGTTATTTCCCGGACTGGCATCCGTTCAAGCTGTTTAGGGTAGGCGGTGTAATGTTCACCGACGTAGGCCGCGCCTGGTTCACCGACGACCGGAATAGTGGGCCGGACGAAGGCGTGCTGAAAGACGTGGGCTTTGGCATGAGGCTGGCCTCCAGCCGTATCGAGGTGCAACGCATGCTGCATCTGGACTTTGCCTTCCCGCTGGATGGCGACGACAGTATTGATGATTTTCAGGTTTTGTTGAGGGGCCGGAGCCAGTTCTGAGCCAACTTGATATTGATCAATTGGCCAATCCATGATCACATTACTGATATGTAATCAGGTCCTGATGTCGCAAAGGTAAAAAAAATGAAGTTGTTGTTGGGTTTCCTGCTATTCGCCTTCTCTTCGGCTGTTCTCGCGTCTAACTCCCTTGTTCGTATTGATTGTCAGCAAGATACAAACGGTGCGGCAGTCTATCTGGACGGTGTCTATCAGTTCGAATGCGAGGATTATGCAAAACTCCCGATTCTGACAACCGCGGGCGCCCATGAGCTGCGAGTGGTGCGTGCGGTCGGCCGGGAATTCGAGCAGGTATTCGTTAAAAGCATTGAGCTTCGTGCCGGTGTGCCTGAGCGGGTTCGTGTTTCGCTGCCAGAGAAAACCCTGACAGCGTATGGCCAGAAGCAGGAAGCCCAGCGCAAGGAAGAGGCGAGATTGGCCGCAGAAAAGGCAGAACAGCGACGTCGGGAGCAGGCCCGGATTGCCGCTGAAAAGGCCGCGCAGGAGCAACTTGAGAAAGATCTGGCGAGTGCTCGAGCTGGAAATGCCGCCGCAATGGAGCGCATGGCACAGAGGTATCGCGCGGGGGAGGGTGTGCCCGCCAACGCGCAGACAGCTTCCGAATGGGAAGCGAAGGCGGAGCGTCAGAAAAAGATTGATGATCTCGAGGCAAGCAAGATGGAATATTTCGCGATGTCCGAATCCGCGCTTCTCGGGATCTATGGCGATGACCCGGGTTCGTCCCAAATTATTTCGGCCCCATGGATCGTGGCACCGACATTCACTGCAGAACTGCTTTCAACTCCGGTAACAACCACGGACCAGCAGATCAAGGACAGCAGGCTGGAAATATTGCGTCGCCAAACGGCTGCGGCCCGCTGGGCGAACCCTGATTCACTGGTCGCGAGGGTCGCGGACAAACTCTGACGCTTCTTCGCCGTGAAATTCCGCCTGCTTTTTTCTGCCCTGGCGCTTTTGGCGTTGGGAGGCTGCTCCAGCTTAAGCACGCTTGAGTTGGAACGTTTTCGTGCAGCAACACCGATAGAACCGGATGAACGCTTTTCGGACCTGAGCAGGTTGGTGACAGGAAAACAGGGCAGTGATGCAGACTTCCTGATTGAACTATCGAAGTACCGCACCGCTCCGTCCTATAAATGTCGGCACCCGGCCTATGCCTTCTATTTCTCACAAAGGCTGGGTGAGTCCCTGGACTATAGTGAGTGCCCTTCATCCGTCCCTTTCTATCTGCTGGATCGTGAAAAAGGCGGGTACCAGGTCTCCATAGCGCCGAACCTTGTCCGTAGCATTCACATAATGTTTGCCTCACCGGGTGAGTCTGTTGCTTCCCAATTCGGTCATCTTTCCATTCGACTCATCGTCTGTCCCTTCAGATCCGCAAGTGATGACGAGTGCAACGAAAACATCTTTGATCACGTGGTCCTTGGCTACGGTGCCCGCATAAACGAACTTGAGATGAGTCTGATGAAAGGGGTTTTCGGTGGCTACGACGCCCATCTGACGGGCTTTTCGTTTATGGAAGCCTACCGAACCAACACGTTACTTGCAGACAGAAACCTGTTCTCGATCCCCTTGAATCTGAGCCCAGAAGAAACTGAACAGGTGGTTCGAGAGCTATCAGAGATTCACTGGAGCTTCAGGGGCGACTACCGTTTCTTCACCAATAATTGCGCCACGCTCCTGCAGGATACCCTGGCTGGCTTGCTTGAACAGGCGCCGACTGAACCCCCAGTAGCTGGCAATCTGGAGACGGGGTATCTGCGGCCCGACTCTTTTTTCCAAGCGCTCAGGCGCAGCGAACTTGCTGATGACCGTGTTCTTGCATCTCTTAAAGAAGCTGAACGGGAGGGATACTACTTTCCCAGCACACGTCCCTATTACGAACGGGCGTTCGAACTGGTCAGCCAGACTGCTGGTTGGGATGCCCCCTCGTCACTCGATGAATACCTTCGAACCCCGGCGAAGAAGCGCCTGCTGATAGCGCTGAAATCCGATGCGCTGTTGGACGTTTACTCCCATGATCAGCGTGCCCGGGAAGCTCATACGCTACTGGAAGAGAGGGCTCTGATCAGCCTTGAACAGGCCCGCCTTCAATCCTTGATGAGTCTTTTGGCCGATCCGGAGATTATGGCTTCCCTGCAGAATGGGTTGAATGCAATGGAGCACGATATCCATCGGCGGTGGCTTGAACAGTGTGTCCTGCAACCGGTACTGAAGCTCCAGGGACGCTTGCCAGTTTCCAAGGGAATACCGGGCCCCGAGTTTATGCGGCTGTTCCCATCGGTTGGGACAGACTGCGATCAGACAGAGTCACTGGTCGTTGCCAAACGGCTGGTTAACGACTGGCTGCCCGAAGATCATCTGAGCGTTCGGGCGTTGAGAAGTTTCAGTCTTGAGATCGAACAGACCCACGAAAACCTTGTCTACCTGAGGACGCTGTAATGACGACCGTTCGCCAGCCCGCTGTTCTGCTTGCACTTGTCTTGGCTGTTGTTGCCCAGACAGTAGCAGCCAATCAGCCAAAACCCGGCAGTGACAACATGGAAGAGATGTTAAAGCAGCTTGAAATGCTCGAGCAGCTGGACCAACTGGATCGTCAGGACTTCAGCTCTGCCGTCGATAAGGCCTATGAATGTGCGGACGCTGGGGATTTCTCCTGCGCCGACCGGCTGCTCAAGGAGGCGGAGCGTCTGGTTTCCAATGAATCGGCTCGAAAGCGGCTGGTAGAAGCGAGAGAGTATCGAAAAGAAATGTACGAAATCGCCGAGGAAGAGAAAAAACGCCTGGCAATGGAGCGTCGGGTCCAGGAGTGCAGTGCGAGTTGTCCGATTCGGGAAGAGTACGAAGACTGTGTCGACGGCTACCAGAATCCGCGCTACTGCCGCGAGCCCTCTTACGATCAGCCCTCCAGTTCCAACTCGAATAACACGATGATGATGCTTAACCAGACGGTACAGCAGTTCAAACAGTTCACCGAAAATCAGTTGGCCCAGCAGCGACAGCAGCTTGAGATGCAACAGCGTATGTATGAAGAGCAAAGGCGCCGCCAGGAGGCCATCAAACGTCAGCAGGAGCAACAGCAGCGCGAGATGGAACTTAGGCGCTCTCAACAGCTCGCCGAAGCAGAACGCATGGAAGCTGAGCTGATCGAGAGGCGACAACGTGCCGAAGAAGAGCGTAGACGGCTTGAGGAACGCCGACAGGCTGAGGAAGAAGCTCGTCAAAGGGCGGAAGAGCGCCGTCAGGCTGAAGAGGCCCGGAGACTGGCACGTCAGCAGGAAATACTGGAGCGCCAGCGTGCGCGAGAGCGTGAAAAGGCAGAGCGCGAGGCTCGTCGGGCCGCTTATCTGGCAACAATGCAGCAGGGTATAAAACTCTATGGCCGATCTTGTCCGGGTCCCTCCAAGCACGTTTTCGGAAATGTCCCAAGCATCAAGCCGGAAGCGGTGGGATGCCTTGATGTCTATTTCGAAGTCTATTGCCCGGGCTCCGCAAGTGTTCAGCATCGTGGTGTTATGGACACGATGTTGAACAATGTGAACGGTTGCTACGGTGACACAGAGGAAGTGCCTGAGACCTTGCCGTGTGCAGCGCGTGAGTTTCGGGTTAAAGTCACTCAAGTGACCAGTTGCTGATCCCCGCGTTTACCAGGTATCCACATAACGTCCATTTCCGCGAGACCCTGCAGCGGAAGTAGAATTCAGACCCCGAACCAGCCACGCCCGCGTCTCGTGCGGGTCGATGACGGCATCGATCTCCAGATAGCTGGCTACGTTGAGCGCTTTACCCTGCTCGTAGGCTTTTGCGACGAAGGTGTCGAACATTTTCTTTCGCGATTCCTCGTCGGGCTGGGCGGCCAACTCTTTGGCCATGCCCAGGCGCACTGCCCCTTCCCAGCCCATGGGGCCGAATTCGCCACTTGGCCAGGCTGCGGTGAAAAAAGGCGTGAGCATGCTGCCCGCCGCCATGGCCTGGGCTCCAAGGCCGTAAGCCTTGCGCAGAACCACGGTGAAGAAAGGCACGGTTAAATTGGCTGCCGCCACAAACATGCGGGAAACATGGCGAATGGTTGCCTTCTTTTCGGCCTCAGGCCCAACCATAAAACCGGGCGTGTCGCAAAGTGACACGATTGGAAGGTTGTGGGCGTTACAGAGCTGCATGAAGCGGGCCGCCTTGTCGCCTGCGCTGGCATCGACCGCTCCACCCAGGTGGGCCGGGTTGTTGGCGATCAGGCCCATGGGACGACCTTCAATACGGACCAGCGCCGTGATCAGGCCTGGCGCAAACTGGCTGCGGAGTTCCAGGACACTGTCCTGATCGGCCAGGGTTTCGATAACCTGGCGGATGTCGTAGACCCGCATGCGGTTTTCCGGAATCAGGTGGCGTAGCCGTCGTTGATCGTCGCACTGCCAGTCTTCCAACGTGCCCTGAAAGTAGGACAGATATTTCTTCGCCACACTGACCGCTTCAGTTTCGTCCTCGACCAGTACATCAATCACACCGTTGGGCCCCATGACGGAAATCGGCCCCACTTCTTCCGGGCTGAACCGCCCTAGGCCGCCGCCTTCGATCATGGCGGGTCCCGCCATCCCCAGATTGGCGTCTCTGGTGGCAATGATGGTGTCGCAGCAGCCAAGCAGCGCCGCGTTGCCCGCATAGCAACGGCCGGACACAATACCGAGCGTGGGGACGACGCCGGAGAGCCGTGCCATGCTGACAAAGGTATGACAGTCCAGAAATGAAACGCCGTTGGCGTCGGTGTCGGATGGGCGACCACCACCGCCCTCTGCAAAAAGAACCAGAGGAATTCGCCATTGCTCGGCCAGAGCGAGAATGCGGTCTGCCTTGCGGTGATTGGCCAGTCCCTGGGTGCCGGCGAACACCGTGTAATCGTAGGCCATGGTGGCGCAACGGCCTGCCTCGGCGCCAAAGTCCGGGGCGTTCACGGTGCCGATAGCGGTAATCAGGCCATCCGCCGGGCTCATTTCAGCCAGCTTGTCCGCCGAACGTCGGCGCCGCTGTGCCGCCAGTGCAAGAGCTCCGTATTCGTTGAAGCTGTCCGGGTCGAGCAGGTCTTCAACGTTCTCACGAGCGGTTCGCTGAGCAGTTTTACGCCGTTTTGCGACCGCCTCCGGTCGGCGCTGGTCAGTCAGCAGGTCATGACGCTCCAGAACCTCGGCGAGATCGGCCCGGATGTACTCCAGATCAACCGTCTCTTCATTCTGAATGCCGCCGGCGTCGACGTCGGCTGGTTCCAGATAGACCAGTGCCTGCCCGTCGTTCACCGTTGTCCCTGGTTCTGCGACAACGGTGTGGATGATGCCGGAGTTGGTTGCCTTGACCACAAACTCCATTTTCATGGCTTCAAGCACCGCAATCGGGTCGCCGATGGCGACGGAATCTCCTGGTGTTACATCGATACTGACAACCGTGCCTGAACTGGGCGCTTCAATGCCGATGGTGCCCGCCGGTGCGGGTTTTGCAGCCACGCTTTCGGCGTCCTCCGCAGTATATCTGTTGCCAAAGTGGAGGTGCGGATGGGTGGTTTTGGTTTCTTTCGGGATCAGGGTTTTCAGGTTGTCTTCGACAAAGCGGGTGGTAACAGCCCAGGTTTCCACGCCGGAATGGCGGACCAGATTCTGCAGCAAACCAATATTGCTGCTGACACCAGTTAGCCGGAATTCGCACAGGGCGCGATACAGCCGCCGAAGTGTTGAAGGGTAATCGCTGCCATGGGCAACCAGCTTGGCGAGCAGGGAGTCAAACGAAGGGCTGATGGTGTAACCGGCGTAACCATAGCCATCGACCCGTAAACCCGGGCCAGACGGTGGCTCGTAGGTGCTCAGTGTGCCGGTAGCGGCGGTGGCATGACCATCGGCGTGGAGCGTTTCGCTGTTGATTCGCGCCTGAATCGCGAAGCCCCGCACGGGCGGTGCCGACTCAAGAGCCAGATCAGTGAGGCTTTGGCCGCCAAACAATTGCAGCTGGGTTTGAAGGAGATCAACGCCGGTAATCTCCTCGGTGATGGTGTGCTCTACCTGGATGCGGGGATTGGCTTCCATGAAATAGAAACGGCCGGGGTGGTCCTCGTCCACCAGAAACTCAAAGGTGCCGAGACCACGGTAGTTAACGGCGCCGGCCAGTTTCAGGGCGCAGTCGATCATGGCATCCCGGATCGAGGCGTCCAGTAAAGGACTCGGTGCAATCTCGATCAGCTTCTGATTTCGCCGTTGCAGGCTGCAGTCGCGCTCCCAGAGGTGACTGACGGCTCCGGTACCGTCGCCGACTATCTGGATTTCGATGTGTCTCGCCTGACTGATCAATTGCTCAACGTAAAGTGATCCGTTGCCGAATGCGGCCTGAGCCTCGGACTGGCAGCGCTGGAAAGCCTGCTCAAGCTCTGCTTCAGTGTGAACCGCCCGCATGCCCCGGCCGCCGCCACCGGCAATCGCCTTGAGCATAAGTGGTCCATGCTCATCCAGGAAAGCTTGGGCTTCGCTCAGGCCCACCGGCTTGTTGATTCCCTTGATCAGAGGAACGTCGCAGCTCTCTGCCAGAGCCCTGGCAGCCGACTTGTCGCCAAACGCCTCCAGCACCTTCGGCGACGGGCCAATAAACACCAGTCCGGCCTGTTCGCATTGGCGGGCAAAATCGGCGTTTTCCGCCAGAAATCCGTAGCCCGGATGGACCGCATCGCAGCCATGGGCTTTTGCAAGGTCTATCAGCTGTGCCTCATCAAGATAGGCCTTAACGCCACGGCCTATGAGAGCCACTGCCTCATCGGCCATACGGGTATGCAGACTGGCGTCGTCGTCTTCAGAGAAGACGGCCACAGACCGCAATCCCAGTTCGTTGCAGGCTCGGGCAATGCGGATCGCGATTTCGCCGCGATTTGCAATCAATACGGAGCGAAAAGTCATGGTGCCTTGTTCCCCGGGGTGTGATTTTTATTTTTGGCGACAGAAGCCACCATCCTAGAAACGGCATCCGGATCAGGCAAATGAATTTGTTTGAGGGTTGGTTATGAATGCCTTTGATGACTCAGGTTTCAGGGCTCGTTGGTTTTCGTTCTGTTGCTTATCCGGAGCCCCAGGATAACCACGAGGGCGCCAAGCCAGATGCCAACTGAGTAGTGCTCGTTGAACCAGATTACGCCAATCAGTAACCCGAACATGGCGGCGACTGCGCCGAGCTGACTGTAGAAAACCGGGTTGGAGCGACGCTGGAGTTCAAAGGCGCAGAGGTAGGTCAGCGCAGTTAAAAGGCCCTGCAGAATGACAATACCAAGAAGGTAAGATCCTGTGCCTACGGGAAAAATGGGCGTCCCAGTCAGACCTGCAAACAGGCCAAGCGTCATAGCTGAAGCCAGCAATGTGCCTGCAGCGAGGACCATGGGCTTTACTGCATCAGGCCATGCCACTGAGCGGTAGACGTTGCCAATCGACAGCATGGCCGGGATGATCAGTCCCATGGCAAACCACAGCAGGTTAGGGCTGTTGATCTCTGAATGACGTTGCAGCACGATCCAGGCGCAGGCAATGACCGCAATCGATAGCCCGGCCAGTTTGATCCAGCTGCGTTTTTCGAGCCCCATGCCAGTGGCGATCAGAAACGTAAATATTGGTGGCAGGGCATACATGATGCCCGTGAATCCTGCCCCCAGTTTTGTCACCAGATAAAACCCGATGACATTCGGGACCGCGATACCGGTCAGACCGCTGATAAGAAAATAGCGGGTCAAGCGACGCTCCAGCAGAGCGCGGCGTTTTTGGGAGCATAAGAGCAGAACGGCTCCTGCAATGAGCGTTTGCCAGAAAGCATAAGTGACGGCCGGCATACCCTGGGATGTTGCCGCTTTTGCCAGCGCCAACATCAGCGCGATCAGAAATCCGTTGGCCAGCAGAAGTCCCCAGACCGCGGCCTGGGGCGGGATAATTGCACGCTGCATAGAGGCTATCATCACTAATTGCTCCGGGTTGTGAGGGGCATTACCGTGAGCCAGTTTGCCGTAATTGATTCAGTTGATAATTGGGCGCATCCGAACAATACTCCTTCCAAATCAGAAATAATTGGGAGTATTCAGTGGCCACTGACAAGCTGGTAGCAATGAATATCTTCAGACGCGTGGCGGAGCTGGGCAGCTTTACACGGGCTGCGGACGACCTCGACATCACCGCGGCGACGGTCAGCAAACACGTTGCTTTTCTGGAGCGAGACCTCGATACGAAGCTGATCAACCGAACCACTCGGCGGATGAACCTGACCGATGCCGGGTTCGCCTTTCTCAAGCGTACCCAGGCCCTGTTGGATGAGCTGGAAGACGCAGAACTTGAGGCAAGAGGGTTTCAGGCGGAGCCAAGGGGGACAATAAGGCTGAATGTGCCCATGTCCTTTGGGCTGACCCACATCACCGAGGCTATCGACAGTTTTCTGAACCGTTTTCCCGAGATCGACATCGATTTGCAGCTCAGCGATCGCATGGTCGATCTGGTGGAGCAGGGCGTTGATATCGCCATCCGGGTTCGCAGCTCCCTGGCGGATTCAAGTCTTCTTGCCAGACCACTCAGAAAGTCGAGGAACATCGTTTGTGCATCCCCGGAGTATCTGAAGGATATCCCGGAGATTCACGCCCCAGCGGATCTGGCCAGGCATAATTGCTTGACGTTTACTCTCCACGACAGGCCGAGGGTTTGGAAGCTCGGCGATCAGGAGGTGATGGTCAGCGGCAACTATCGAACAGACAGCAGCCTGGCAATCCGCCAGAGTCTTTTGAGAGGGGCTGGTATCGGGTACCTACCACGCTTTCTGGTGCAGCAAGATATTGAATCAGGCTCCCTGATTCCTCTGCTGCCGGGCTTTCCCCCGGAACCCTACACCGTATTTGCCCTGTTTCCACCCGGGCGTAAGCAACCCACGAAGGTCCGCCTGCTGCTTGATCACCTCGATCAGCATCTGGGAGAGAAGCCTTACTGGGAATAATTTGGGTATTATTTCCAATAGGGAAAAAGTTTGATTCGATTGCGCCTGTTTATTGGGGCGTCGGAATTGCCTACCTTCAATGTTCCTGTTGATAGCCGCGTTGTTGAAAGCGCCACTGTTTTGGAGGTTCCCAATGAACATACATGAAGCCCTGGACTGGCGTTACGCCGTCCGTGAATTTTCACCCGAAAAACTGGACAGCCACACTGTAGATACGCTGGTTGATGCGGCTCGCAAGAGCGCCTCTTCCTATGGACTGCAGCCCTACAAAATCCTTGTCGTTGAGAGCAAGGCGGTTCGGCGGGACCTGCTGGCCTACTCATTCGGCCAGCAGAAAGTGTTGGACTGCTCGCATCTGATTGTTTTTGCGGCCCAGACGGATATTGGCGATCACACAGTGGACCGTTATGTCACCCAGTTTGTGAAAACCCGGGGCGTGCCTGCCGACGATATCTCGGGCTATGTCGAACATATGAAACAGGCTCTTGCGGCCAAATCCCGAGTGGAAAAACAGGCATGGGCGCATCAGCAGGCCTACATTGCACTGGGCACCCTTCTCACTGCTGCCGCCTCAATGCGGATAGATACCTGCCCGATGACCGGTTTTGATCACAGGGCCTATGATGAGGTGCTCGGATTGTCAGGTCTGGGTCTTGAGAGTTCGGCTATTGTCGCGCTGGGCTACCGCAGTGCCCGTGACAGAACGTCCGGACTACCGAAAGTGCGCTTTGATTACGACGAGTTGGTGATCAGAATGTAAGTAGTAGTCCGTTCGATTTGTGGTACTGGCTGGTGTTCCGTCGCCATAGGGTATAGGTTCGGGGGAACGGCAATTCATTTTCAGGCACGCTGCCGTTCAACAGGAGCTCCAGCTCTATGAAGGTTTTTTCCAACCCGGTTGGTTCCGGAAATCTGTGGTTTGACAATCTGACCACCGCCCAGGGCACACCGGTCGCTTACGACCCCCAAGCAAGAGCGTTCGTCCCGATGCCACCGTTTTGTGTGAACCGGGACATTATCGGCTGCAACTGGATTGCTCCGGAGCAGGGGGCCTTCTGTCGCTCCTGCGCGATGACCGCGCTGGCGCCAGACCCGAATATTTTCAATGCCATGCCGAACTGGGCTGAGACTGAAGCGGCAAAGCGCTGGGTGCTGGATAATCTCGGCCGTTGGCACTGGTTTCGCCCTGAGGATCCGGGCACGCGCCCGGTTTTCCACATGTTGGCCGAGGGGCTGACCCCGGTTGCCATGGGGCACGCGAACGGCGTGGTAACCATCAGTGTCGCAGAGGCGGATCCCGTGGTTCGTGCCACCCGACGGCAGGCCCTGGACGAACCCTATCGAACCATGGTCGGCCACATGCGGCATGAAATCGCCCATATGCTCTGGTGGCGCCTGAGCTTGCGTGAAGACTTTCTGGATGCGTTCCGGGAGATGTTTGGTGATGAACGCGCCGATTATCCGGCGGCCCTTGAACATCACTATCACAAAGGTCCGCCGGAAGACTGGAGGCTGTTCTATCTCACCAGCTACGCCTCGGCACACCCGCACGAGGACTGGGCGGAGACTGCGGCACACCTGCTGCACCTGACGGACATCACCGACAGCCTGGTGTCATCCGGTCTGACCTCGCCCGAGGTGCCGAGACAGGGTTGGGATCCCTACTCGGAGCCCGACACGGCCATGCTGATCAATGTTGCTGCGTCACTGGCCATCCGGGTTAACCATGTGAACCGCTCCATGGGACTGTCTG
Source organism: Marinobacter sp. NFXS11 (assembly GCF_040148675.1). Classification (NCBI taxonomy): domain Bacteria; kingdom Pseudomonadati; phylum Pseudomonadota; class Gammaproteobacteria; order Pseudomonadales; family Marinobacteraceae; genus Marinobacter; species Marinobacter sp. NFXS11. Next base: position 330,031 of record NZ_JAGDDV010000001.1, read on the forward strand.
ACCTTTACCCGTTTGTCCTGTCCGAAACGGCGCAGCGCAAGCTTGCGTTCGTGCACGATTGGTTGCGCCGCGGGGCCCAGGGCCTCTAGTCCAGGTGAACGCCGGTCAATCAGGCCGGCGACACGCCAAAGAGCCACTGGTGGGCCCACACCACCATAACCACATACACGGCAAGGCCCCCAACGATCGCAATGACGTCATTGGCTTTGGTGGCTGGCAACGTTGTGATGGCGCGCTGGGTTCTGCGCTTCATGGAGATCCGGTCGGCTACCGCCCAGGCAAGGAAGGAGCCGAACAGCAGAAGGTCGTGGAGCATCCCGTTCGCCAGAAGGTGAGCCAGAGCCCAGAGTTTGACGGCAATGAGCATGGGGTGCTTCAGTTTTGCCTTGATCTTACCCGGGAGGTAGGTGGCGAACAGCAAGGGGAACACAGGTACCAGGAGCAGGAAGGCCACATGCTTGAGCCACGCCGGCGGCATGTAGATCACCGTCGGATCCATCCGGGCGGCGCCGTAACCCCAGACGATCAGAACCAGACCGACGAGGGACACCACGGAATACAGTCCTTTGAAGGCTCCCTCCCCCATGGACGCGTTCAGCCGGTTGCGCAGGGGCTCGTTTATGATTGAAAGCGAATGCACGCCAAGAAACAGAATGAGACCAACGATCAGGGTGGTCATTTGCAAAACTCCTTTTGGCTTGAGCGACAGGGTTGTCTGATTGGCAGGGCGCTTTCATTGGAAAGCCCATTTGTGTGAAATCCAGATAAGTATAGGAAACCGGGACAGCAGATGCCTGAGCGTTTATGATCGGCGATCTGATTCACCGGATTGAAAAGGCGCCCATGAAGTTTCCCAAGGTCACTGTTGTACTGGTATCTGCCGCCCTGCTGTTTGTTCTATGGGACCAGACCCGTGAACAGCCCGACCCCATCGATGCAAACCGCCTGACCAATCTCCGGGCCAATCCCGTTGAACTCAGTGCCGCAGTCGACTGGATTTTCACCCAGATTCCGGACTTCTGTTCAGACGCCACGGGCGAGGGCAGTGGCACGAAGGTTCACGCCGATTGCGTCGAAAAAGCCGAGGCAAAAACCTCTACTTGCCGTCGGATACTTTACGATCGATTCCCGAGTGTTGTTGCTTCAGAGGCGACTTTCCGCGATGTTTCGCTCACGGCGATGGCGTGCCTTGTGCCCCGTTCAGGCTTGGTAAAGTAGGCTGCATTCAACCGATTTTCGGATAAGACGTGTGTCAGCATTCCGAGGTTATCTGTGTCACCGTGCATTCCGGATCGCCGAAGGAATCGTATTCGACATAGCAGCCGGGGCCGGCGCCAGATCCTGCAGGCAAAGAAAAGCCTACACGGGTGTACTGGTTGTCGACGAAGGTCTCCAGGGAGGAATCGTTGGCGTCCACCGAGATGTAATCAAGCATTGTTAGCGTATCATCCGCCTCGGCGCGGCTTTCTGGGCACAGGTTGCGCCAGTCGACTTCCGAGCGGCCCGCTTCAGTTTCTATTACATAGTTAGTCTGTATTCCGCCGGGATTGCTCGCTGCTGGGGACAGCCCCTGAGCATAGGCCTTGCTTCTTACAATTCCGATGGTGCTTTTCATCGTGCCTTCCAGTGAATCCAATGCGGCCAGGCGGGCATCGGTTGAGAGGTCCGAAAATCGTGGCAGTGCAAAGGCGGCCAGAACTCCAAGAATGACAACGACGAGAACCAGTTCGATCAGCGTAAACCCGTCTGCATTCGGCTGTTTTTCGGGGCGAGTTGCGATGGCCATGGATAGTGCTCGTCTGAAGGCTTTGATAAACAAAGCATTATTTCATGAAGTCTGAAACGGATCCATGTTGCTTCATTGATCGGACCCTGAGTGGGATCGATAGCCTGAAGGGCTGACTCCGAACCTGGACTTGAACGCCCGGCTGAATTGACTGGAATCATTGAATCCGCACGAGAGCGCAATGGCGGTGATTTTGTCTCGGCTGTTCCGAAGCCGGTCGCGAGCCAGGATCAAGCGTTGTTCCTGGACATATTGATAAGGCGCACAACCGAACGTAGCCCTGAAAAGCCGGGCAAAATGATAGGGGCTCAGGTTGACCCAGCTGGCCATTTCGGCAAGCGTTAATGACTGATCCAGATGGGCATGGATGCGTTCCTGCAGTATTCTGCGGTACCGAAGTGACAACTGCCCCGTGACGTCCGGCAGTGTCTGTCGGACGCTGGAATGGCGGCTGACAACCTGGAGGAGAAGCCATTGTGCCAGGTGGTCCATGGCCATGGTCTGGCCGGGAGCTTGCCAGTCGCTGAGTGCCAGTAGCTTGCCGGCCTGGGCGAGAACCGGATCCTCGGCGTGGTACAGCTCGCAAAGCTGACGCTTGTCCGGATCGGCATCCCAGGTCTGTTCGGCGCACCGGGCGATGTCCAGATCATTGAAATAGAGATGAAAAAACTCGAACTCTCCGCTGATTTGCCAACTTGAGCGGCTGCCTGCCGGGAACAGGCAAACGGCGCCCGGAAAGCCCTGGCTGACAACCTTTCCGTTCAATACCCTTCGGGCCTGCTCGCCCTTGTCTATGTAGATGCTCAGAGCATGGTGTCTGGGCCGCTCGTAACGCACCTCGCCCTGACGATTCTGCCATTGCGCCAGAGCCCGCCCCTGATCCAGTTCAAGCATTCGCTGCGGAGCGACGCCAGCCGTTCTCAGGGTATCGACAATGTCGCGATTGGCCGGCTGCAATTGCTTTGGGCATTCGGGCATGGGTTCGGAATCAGTCTGCATAGGGAGCCTCCGCAAGAATCATCCATGGTTCAGCAGGATCTGACAAGTTTTGGTGTGGCTTGTGCCCTATGCTCGTGCCTGCTCAACGATTGTTCCCGATAGCAACAGGAATCAACGCCATGCCCATCTCTGTTCACTATGGTTTGACGGTACTGATCTGGGGGCTCACCTGGACAGCGATTCGTTTGCAGGTTGAAGCGGCGCCGGTCGATCTATCCGTTTTCTACCGATTCGTTATGGCCTCTGCCGTCGCATTGCTGGTTGTCACTCTGGTGCGCAGGCTGGAAAAACTGACCCTCAAACAGCACGGCTGGCTGGTGCTGCAGGGGGCAACCCTGTACAGCATCAACTTCCTGCTGATTTATCGTGCGGCTGAATCCATGACAAGCGGTTTGCTGGCGGTGGTGTTTTCTTTGGCCGCTCTGTTTAACGCGCTGAATGGCTGGCTCTGGTTGCGCCTGAGACCGACTGCCCGGCTCTATCCGGCAATTTCTCTGGGTATCACGGGCGTGGCCCTTCTGTTCTGGCATGATCTGCAGCTTGGCAATGCCACGGCGACCAGCATTCTGTTCGCAATTGCCGGAACCTTCTGGTTTTCCATGGGTAACCTGGTCAGCATCAAGGTGCGGATGTCAAAGGTGCCGCTCTTCCTGGCAAACGCGTGGGCCATGGTTTACGGCGCGGTGATTCTTGGCATCTGGTGCCTGATTCAGGGTGTGGAATGGGTGGTCCCCACTGCGGCGACATTCTGGGGAGCAACCGTCTTCCTGGCGGTGCCCGGCTCCATCATTGCCTTTTATTGCTACATCACCGTTATCCAGACTCTCGGGGCCGACAAGGCTGGCTACGCCACCGTGCTCTTCCCGGTGGTCGCCCTGAGCGTGTCGACCTGGCTCGAGGGTTTTGAATGGACAGCAACCGCGGTGCTGGGCGCATCCCTGGCCCTGCTTGGAAATTATGTTTTGTTTCGATCGGCCAAAGCATAACGCTGGTGTAGCTCGCGCACTGCGTCTGCCAGCGCGGGGAAGGGGCCCTCGGTGGGAACGCCCGGAACCACCTGGTTGATTGGCAGGGTTGCAACGGGCGGTGGCGCCACGTGCAGTTCGTCCAGCCAGGTTGAAAGCTGCTCTGACGAGCTTGCGTAGACGATGCGGCCGAGCCCCACCCAACCATGGGCAGCCGCACACATCGGGCAGTGTTCGCCCGAGGTATAGACCGTTGAAGCTGCTCGCTCGTCCGGGGTCATGTTGGCAGCCGCCCAACGGGCTATCTCAAACTCCGGGTGGCGGGTCTCATCACCGCCAGCGGTTTCGTTGTGTCCTTCGTACCTGACGGCACCGGTCTCATCCACCAGCACAGAGCCAAACGGCGGGTTCCCGCTATCAACGGCCATTGAAGCCAGTTCCACGCAGCGGGCAAGATGTTTCATTTCAGTTTCGTAAATCATCGTTCCTCCTTTCCGTGTCTCCGTTGAGAATCTGCTCTTGCACATAAAACCGCGCTTGCTCCGTCGGTAGAGACTCCATTGCGAAGGTCAATGCCGACCAGACCAGAGCCATCATGACAGTCTGTAGTGAAACGCTGCCATCGGCGGGCAGTATTTGGTCGTCTGCCAATAAGGCGTTGATGACCTGCAGGAGCTCGGGCGAAGAGCGGCAATCCTCAACAGTTGCAGGGATTGATGGTGCATCCGGGGAGACGTGTTCAAAGAAAAACGTTTGGGCCGCTCGGGCGTATCCGGCACGAAAAGACTCCTGGTTCGAGCGTTCGATGATGTTTCCCATCGCACTGCAGATGGAAGCCGCGATCACGATGCCCGAGTAGCTTCCGGGTGCGTCGTGGCGAAGCTGGCGTTTCGATCGGAATTGTTCGAGCCGTTTCGAGATGGCAGTACCGTACTGGGCGATCTCGTCCACCATTTCAACGCCGCTGTCATCAAAGGGTTTGGATATCAGGCTCATGGAATGACTCTCAAATCAGTCGGGCAAACTGAACAGCCGCTTTGGAACCGGCCCCCACGAGCCCTGTCCATAGCCTCAGAACAAGACTAGCCTCAGCGGATCGATATTGCCCGGCTTCGTCACGATGGTGGACTTCGTCGAGCCGGCATTTCTCGAATCCTGCAAGTATAGCCTGCTCCGACTCGCGCCATGCATGCGGAGAAAGCGTTTTGATCTGCTCCTGGTAGTGCAAGTCAACAAAGGTTTCCACGGCTTCGATCGTGGCGAAAACCGCCTGTTTTCCCATCAATGCCGGGATAAGACCCGTCAAAAAGCCGGCCAGGCGCCACAGTGGCAGCAGCAGGCTCGGGCGATAGCAGCACTGAAGCTGGTTAAAGAAGCGCAGATGCTCGCTCTCCGAGGCCAGGTGCTCCGTCGCGAAATCCAGCAGCTCTTTTCGGGGTCGCGTCGCCAGAATTCCCCGGTAAATCCACACTGCACCGGTTTCTCCCGCATGACTGCAGCGCAGCTCCTGCTCGAACTGCCGGCTTACTCCAACCTGGGAGAGCTGCTGGTGGTGTATGCCGTCGATCTGTAGTTCCGCCATTATTCAATATCCGCAGACACGATGGCAGTTTGTACGAAACAGACCCTCATTGGTTCTCAGGACCGATCCGTGGCGAACGAGTGGTGTCATTCCCATAAGGATATGCCCTTAGAGTCGAAAGGGATCCTGATGTGGGTAGGATGCGTAGTACTTAGTGCTTTCAATGACCAACCAATGAGGTGAAGTCACTATGAAATTAACGCTTAAACACACCGTTGCTGCAGTCGCGCTCGCTCTGATTTCCGGGGTTGCGATGGCGGCAGAACACGTCGTTGAAATGAAGAATTCCGGCGCTGACGGCGCCATGGTCTTTGAACCGGGGTTTGTGAAGGCCGAGCCTGGCGATACCGTCAAATTTGTTCTTGTCGATCCAGCACATAACTCAGTGTCGGTAGAGGTGCCTGAGGGTGCCGAAGGCTGGCAAAGTGCTATCAACGAAGGCATTACGGTAACGCTCAACGAAGACGGCGTCTATGTGTACAAATGCACTCCCCACGCCGCGTTGAACATGGCAGGTGTCATTCAGGTAGGCGAATCGGTCAATTACGACTCTGCGAAAGCCGCCGTGGATAAGCTCACTGCAGCCGCTGCAACGAACAAGGACCGTCTGACCGGTTACTTTGAGCAAGTCCAGAAGTAAGTTAATCGGGATAGAGGCCGCTCAGATTACTGCGCGGCCTTTTCTATTTTAATCGAAGACAATTCGATTACGGCCGTCCCGCTTCGCTTTATAGAGTCGCTGGTCGACCAGATCCAGGAAATCGGCGATGCGGTCGTCGCGTGAGGGAATCACAGTGCCTATTCCCATGCTCATCGTAACCTTTTTACTGTTCGGGCTGTCTCCCTGGGGAATTTGTTCCTCGAGGAGCAACTGACGGCAACGTTCAGCCACACTGATGGCAGCTGACGTGTCCGTTTCGGGCAAGACGATGACGAATTCCTCACCACCGAACCTTGCCACGAAGTCGCGGGGACGTTGGGCCGCGTTCTCCAGAAGCGTAGCGATTCGTTTGAGACACTCATCACCCTGCAAATGGCCGTTCAGATCGTTGTACGCTTTGAAATTGTCGATATCGAGCAGTATGACTGACAGAGAGGACTGGTGTCGGATGGCATGGTTCCAGTTCTCGTTCATGACGGTATCAAACATTCGGCGGTTTGCGACGCCGGTAAGTCCATCCTTGTAAGAGTACTCTTCCAGCTTTTTCTGCAGTGCGACCAATTCGTCCTCGGTTTTCTTGCGCTCGCTGATGTCGAACATAAAGCCGATAAGAGCCTCGACATCGCCGTTATCGTCACGCAGTACATGCACCACATCCCGCAACCAGACGTATTCCCCTCCCTCCGTGAGGGCCCGATAGTCCGCCTCATGATCGACTCCGGCCTCGGATTGCGATACGCAGAAATTGACAACCCGCTCCCGATCCTCGGGGTGCATGCGGGTGGCCCAATCGTCTACGGTTAGCCAGCTGTCCTGGGGCCAGCCGAGCAAGGCTTCAATCTGGGGCCCTATGTACTCGAATCGCATGGTTCGCCAGTTGATTTTCCAGGGAATCGCTCTGGTTGATTCCAATAAGGTTCTGTAAACAGAGCTATCTTCAACCAGTCCAGCGGGGTTGTCACTCAATGCATTTTTCTCCGATTGCCGAGCCAGAGCAGCTCTGTTTCTGGGCGATGAACGTAAAAGGAACGTGGTTTCCTATAGTTAAGATAAACCAGTCCCCGCATCAAAAATACCGCTTTTGGTGCTTGCCAGTCTTCGGGATGATCCCGTTGTTCCAGGAGGTGTGATTGTGAGCATTGATCCGGTGCGTAATTCTCGAGTCACGAACGCACTGAAAACACAGTTCGTTGCTGATGCCCTCGCCATGCCCGTCCACTGGTATTACAACCCCATGGACATTGAAAAGGCTTTTCCCGGCGGAGTCCAGAAATTCGAGGCCGCACCGGAGTTCCATCCTTCGTCGATCATGTCTTTGCACTCCACCCGCCGTGGTGGTCGCCGTTATGGTCAAAATGCTGAGGCGGAGCCGAAAATTGTAGGCGAGGTTATCCTCAAGGGCCGCGACCAGTTCTGGAATGTGCCGAACGTGCATTATCACCATGGCATGGGTGCGGGAGAGAACACCCTGAATGCCCATTGCAGCCGCGTGCTCATGCGTTGCCTGGCGGACGGGAACGGTGAATACAGTTCTCAGGCGTTTCTTTCGGCGTACATCGGCTTTATGACCGCCGATCCACCGGCGCACCCGGATACCTATGCTGAATCCTACCACCGAGGGTTTTTTGCTAATTATGTGAAGGGTTTACCGGCGCAACGCTGTGCCATGGTCACCCACGATACGCCTTCCATCGGTGGCCTGGTGACGATTGCCGCGTTGGTGTTTGCAGAGCGACTCCGTGGCACGGACGTGCCCGGCATTCAGTCCCATTGCCGGGACCATCTTGCGCTGACCCATCCGGATGAGAGCTTGATGAGGGTATGCGACCGCTACGTGAAACTGCTCTGTGGCCTGCTCGAAGGTCCCGATGACGAGGGTATCAAGGCGCTGCTTTCAGAGGCTGGCAAGGGTGCTGGCGGGCTGGATGTCGCCGGATTGGTCAAGCGGAACCTGCCCGACAACCAGGTCGTGGGCCGGATGTATTCGCCAGCGTGTTATATCTCCGACTCCTGGCCGGTCGTTCTTTACCTGGCCTACAAGTACCGGAACGATCCATGGCTGGCGCTTCGCATGAACACCAACCTCGGTGGCGATAACGTTCACAGAGGTATCGTGCTGGGGACGCTGTTGGGGCTGACGACCGGTCAAGTGGCCACCAACTGGTTCGATCAGTTGGTGGACCACGAGGCGATCAGTGAGGAGATCACCGCGCTGATCAGCGCGGCAAGCGCTCCCAGATAGTCACTTCAGACAGGGTATGCTGGAACTTGTGTTGGGTTTCGCGGATAACGAAAGGCACCTTTTTCGGCTCACTGACTAACCGGAAGTGCTGTGAGAGGTGTTCTTTCAGGCCATCCAGCGTGGTGTGATTCTCACCATCCTTCTTGAAACCGCCAATCCACTCTTCTTTGGGCGTATGTTCTTCCAGCCAGGTGTAGGGAGAGGCAATAACCAAAAGGCCACCGTCGTTAATGCGCTCGTGAATGCTGTCCAGGAAGCGCCTTGGGCGGTAAAGCCGATCAATGAGGTTGGCCGCCAGAACAAGGTCGTAGCCCGAGTACTGCGGTTTCAGGTTACAGGCATCGCCCTGGTAGAAGCTTACCCGATCTGAGCATTCCTCGAGGCCCAGCTCTTTAAGTGTCCGGGTGTGATAGCTGACCAGTTCACCTTCCTCTGCCAGCGCATAGCGAATGGAGCCCTGCTCGGCCATCTCCACGCCCAGCCTGATAAAGTTGGCCGAGAAATCGACACCTTCCACCTCGTCAAAGCGCCTTGCCAATTCAAAGCTGGACCGGCCGCAGGCACAGCCCAGATCCAGGGCTTTTCCGGTTGGCTTGCCCGTCATCGCATCCAGGGCAAGATCCGCCAGGGCTTTCGGGAAGTTGTCGACACCAAACCAGGTGTCACCGAAGTGGAATTCGGCGTATTCAGTCAGCAACCGGTCGCTTTCATAGTAGGCGTTGGGTTGCACGGCCTCGCTTTCGGAGGCGATGTAGCGGAAGCCGGCATGCTGGAAGAAGTGCCTGCGGAACGCATAACGAGCCGACAATCGGGCTTCGTTGCCGCAGGAAATCCAGGAGCCGCCCTTGATCAGGTTGTGTTGCCCGTCAAACGTCGGCGTTGTGAAATCGTCGTACAGCGGATGAACCTTGAAATTATCGAACGGATAGGTCGGTGTTTCCATCCATTGCCAGACGTTGCCAACAACGTCGAACCACTGACCGTGCCGGAACCGGGTAACCGGGCAAGAGGATGCTCCATGGTCGAGATGCAGGTTGGCATTCGCGGGATCATGGCCCACTTCTTCGATGCCGGCCTCGGCGCACAGACGGTACCACTCGTCCTCGGTTGGCAGGCGGATTGGCTGGCCGGTTTGCTCCCGTTTCCACTCGCAAAAGGCTTTGGACTCGTGGTAGTTCACCTCGACGGGCCAGTCCCAGGGCATCTCGACCTCTTCAGTCATAAGGCGCAGATGCCAACCGTTCTGCCAGCGCCAGAAAGTCGGATGCTTCGCCCTGGCGAATTGCCGCCAGGCACAACCCTCTTCACTCCAGAATCGATCTTCCTGGTAGCCACCGGCTTCAACAAACTCCAGGAATTCCTGGTTGCTGACGAGATACTGACTGGCCCTGAATTCATCAACCTGGGCCTCGTGTTCGCCGTACTCATTGTCCCAGCCATAGAAGGCGTCGTCGTAGGGTTTGCCAATGGAAACTGTGCCAGCCGGTACGGTGAAAAGTTCGTTTTCGGGCGCTTCCCCGGTCTCGCGAATCGGCTCCCATTCTGGCTGCGGCCGCACCTTCGAGAGATCGTGTTGCCGGATCAGCACGGACGAGGTCTCCAGGTGGATGCGTTCGTGCTCAACACCCATAACGATAGGCCACCAGGGACTCTCCCAGTTGATCGGCAGGCTGAGCGGGAGTGTTTCAATCAGGTCCAGAACGGTGGCGCGGACTTTAGCGCGGTAATCCAGCACCTCGGCAACGGTGGGCCAGTCGTAATGATCTTCGTCCAGATCGTCCCAGCTCATCTCATCAACGCCCACCGCAAAAATCGACTCCATGTGAGGGTCGATGCGCTCTGGAAGGAGTTTGGCCAGCACCAGTTTATTGACGAAAAAAGTTGCGGTGTGGCCGAGGTAAAAAATGAGAGGGTGTCTCAGGGGAATCGATTTCTGGAAATAGCCCGAATCACCAGCGAGGCAGTCGAAGAGGCGCGTGTAGATGTCAAAGGTGTTGGTGAAGTAGGAAGCAATTTCGGCGCGTTTGTCCTCCACAGACCCGATACTCAGATCCGGCGTTCTGAGCAGGCCGACTCCGGGTTTGAGGGCTCGGCTGGAGGACTGCACTTCCGGTATTGGCATTGTCATTTCTGGACACGTCCTTTGTTGTGTTTGCTAACAGCAATACGTCTTGTGGGTAGGGGATGGTTCAATTTCCCCCTAAAACTGTTCAGACGATTCCTTTGCTGAAATTGTTACAAGGCGGACTCTTTGGCCAAAGCTACCGCCCGGGGCGCGCCCAGTGCAAGAAGAACGGCACCCGATGAACAGGCAAGCATTGAAACCGCGATGCTCAGGAGTGTCTGGTCTCCAGAGACAGAGGATAGGGTGCTGACTGCCCCGGCAATGGTGAACTGCGATGCGCCCAGAAGAGCCGCCGCAGTGCCGCTGAGATTCGGAAAGAACTCCATGGCGTTCGCCATGTTGTTGGGCACGATGCCGCCCTGGCAGCCGATGGCAACGATGATGCACCCTGCCACCAGCCAGAGGGGCCCCTGGAACTGCACGCTGGCAACCAGAGCGACAAGAGCCAGGCATTGTGCAATAACCTGGGCACGCACCAACTTCACCGAGGAAAATCGCCTCAGCAGCGGACGGTTAGTCAGATTCAGGGCAGCCATGAACGCAATATTGGCGGCGAACAGCATGGCGAAGGTGCTGTTGGAGAGCCCGTACCATTCCTGGTAGATAAATGAGGAGTGGGTGATGAACAGGAGCATAGTGCTGAAACACAGAACCTGAATGCCGATGAAACGCATGGTGGTTTTGTGTTTGAGCACCAGCAGGTAATTGGTTACCAGGGAGCGAATAGGCGTGGTTGTCGGTGTGCGCGGTTGAAGCCTTGGGAAAAGCGCCAATTGGAGAGTCAGCACAAGAAGCGCGGCATAGCCGGCCAGCATCAGGAATATCCAGTGCCACTCACCCAGTGCAAGCATCAGTGAACCCAGCGACGGCGCCGCAGCGGGCGCTATGAACATGATCAGGCCAATGAGCCCGAACAGGCGGGCAGCGTCCTGTCCACTGACTTCGTCGCGAACAATCGCAGGAACCGACACCGCACAGAAAGCGCCACCAATGCCCTGCGCTATCCGCCAGAACACCATGTCGGACAGGCTGTCAGCCAGCGATACCATGACTGCGCCTGCCATAAAAATCAGCAATCCACCGAAAAGCACCGGTTTGCGACCGTATCGGTCAGACAGGGGGCCGCCCACTAGCTGGGCAAGCCCCAAGGTAGTCACATAGGCGCTGAGCGTGAGCCCCACGTGCCCGTGATCAACGCCCAGGCCGTCGGCAATCTCCGGGAAAGCGGGCAGGTAGGCATCAAGCGCCAAGGGCCCGAGTGCCACGGTCATGCCCAGCAGTATGGCCAGCTGCAGATGCGACAAGAGTGATCTCCTTGAAAGATAGAATCCTAACAATACGGTGGCATATTTCATCAGACCATGCGTATTTTCAGAAATCTCCGTGCATGATCCATTCACTTCCTGTAGCCTGCTCGGCTTTTTCTTCCGGAGGCAGATCTAATGACCGCTCAATCCCAATCTCTCCCGCGAACCAGAAGCGGGCCGCTAACAGACAGCGATCCCGTTGTTCTCGTGCTCACGATTGGCTTCATACTCCTGTTCGTGGGTGCCTCAATCGTCGACAGCGGATACGTGGCCGACCTGATCGGAGCCGGGTTTGCGTGGACGGCAACCTATCTGGGCTCTTTTTTCCAGGTGCTGCTGCTACTCACGTTTTTCATCGCTATGGGAACAGCCCTGAGCCGGGCCGGCGCCGCCAGAATCGGCGGACTGGATCGGCCGGAGATTGGTCGGTTTCGCTGGTTGTCGATGATCATGTGCACCCTGCTGGCCGGGGGCGGTGTGTTTTTTGCTGCCGGCGAACCGGTTTACCACTTCGTCGTCACACCGCCGGCCTTTGATACCGAAGCGGGCTCAGCCTCAGCGGTTGCTCCTGCAATGGCCCAATCGTTCACCCATTGGGGTTTCCTGGCCTGGGCCGTGCTGGGCTCCCTCACGGCTCTGGTGCTGACCCGGGCCCATTATGGCCAGGGCAAGCCACTGCAGCCGAGAACCCTGTTGTACCCGGTTTTTGGTGAGAAGATCATTCAGGGACGCCTCGGTGGTGTTATCGATGCCTTCTGTGTGATTGCCGTGGTGGCGGGGACTGTTGGCCCCATCGGTTTTCTGGCCACTCAGATGAGCTTTGGGTTGCATGAGCTGTTTGGCGTATCGGATGGATATGGCACCCAGTTGACGGTATTGGTGGTGCTGGCCGGCGTCTACATGACCTCTGCCATGACTGGTCTGCACAAGGGCATTCAGTTATTGAGCCGTTTCAATGTGATACTGGCGCTTGTCATTGCCGGGATCATCTTTGTCTTCGGCCCCACGCTATTCCTGGCCAACACCTACACCCAGTCCATGGGTGAGTACGTTTCCTCGTTCTTTACCATGGCAACGATGACCGCCGAAACAGCGCCGGCCTGGTGGATGAAATGGTGGACGGTGTTCTTCTTTGCCTGGTTTATTGGCTACACGCCTTTGATGGCGGTCTTCGTTGCCAGAATTTCCCGGGGCCGGACGGTTCGCGAAATGGTTCTAGCCGTGGCTGTTCTGGCGCCCATCGCGACCACCATCTGGTTCACACTACTCGGTGGTTCCGGCATTTACCACCAGCTTGCCGGTACCTTCGACCTGACCGAAGCACTGAACAACTTCCGCTTTGATGTAGCCACACTCACCGTGGCGCAGGCCTTGCCCGGCGGCACCTGGATGGCGGCTGCGATTCTGTTGCTGACAACCATTTTCGTGGCCACCACCGGCGACTCGATGAGCTATTCCATTGCCATGGTCGGAGCTGGCCATGACGAACCAAGCCCGTGGATCCGTGTGTTCTGGGGGGGTGCCATGGCATTGATGGCGGCGATCCTTCTGTATATGGGCGCCGGCCAGATTGGTGTGTTACAGCAGTTTATTGTGCTGACAGCGATTCCGGTTTCACTGATCATCCTTCCCTCGCTCTGGACCGGGCCGAAAGCGGCCATGGCAATGGCGCGTGAGCAAGGGCTGGTCTAGGCTTTTATGGAACACAGCGGGACAGGGACGTACTTCCCCGCGAACTCCTATGATCGAAAGCGCCTGGAGGGCTGATGCTGGAATCGTTTGAAGCCGGTTTCACGGCTTGGTTGTGGCCGGGGTTTTCGGCGATTCTGGCGGTTGCGGTTACCTACATCGTTTACCGTCTGGCCCTCGCTCTGTTCCGGCATTTTTCAGAGTCCAGAACGGTCATCCGGCTGTTTCTGGATGCCGCTGCCCGGGCTTTAGGTGTCGTTTTCTGCCTTCTTACCCTGGTAGGTTCGTTGGCCGCCGCGCCAGCGGATCTGCCCTTGATCTCAGCCATTCAGCAAATTGCCACCCTACTGCTCATCCTTGCAATCACATGGGCGGCAGTCAGACTGACCTCGGCCATTGGCGAAGTCATTGTCGCGCTCAATCCGGTGCTGGAAGGGCAATGGAAGCGAGCCCGCAAGGTCGAAACCCAGACCCGATTCCTGGTCCGCGCACTTAACATTCTCATCGTGATCATCGGTCTCGGCGCTGCGCTGATGACCTTTGAATCGGTTCAGCACATGGGCGCCAGCCTTCTCGCCTCCGCGGGTGTCGGCGGCCTGATTCTCGGTTTCGCGGCCCGTCCTGTGTTGAGCAACCTGCTGGCCGGTATGCAGATTGCCCTGACTCAACCTTTTCGTATAGACGACGTGCTGTATGTGCAGGGGGAGTGGTGCTGGGTGGAAGAAGTAACAGCCACCTATGTGGTCTTGCGGGTCTGGGATCTGCGCCGCCTTGTAGTGCCACTGCAATGGTTTATCGAGAATCCGTTCCAGAACTGGTCCAGGAATACCGCAGAACTGCTGGGAACAGTCTTTATCTGGGTCGACTACACCATGCCGGTTGAACCGCTGCGGCAGGAATTCACTCGTCTGCTCCATGAATCGGGGCTCTGGGATGGCGAATTTTCCTCAGTGCAGGTGACCGATTCCAGTGATCAGGCCATCCAGGTGCGTTTTTTGATGAGCGCCGCCAATTCCAGCAAGAACTGGGACCTGAGATGTGCGGTCCGGGAGGGCATGGTAACCTTCATTCAGGAACACTACCCGGCTCAGCTACCGAGGCTTCGGGCCCGGATGGTGGAAAACTGAGATTTCTCGAGGACCCTGCATGTCTGCCAAAACCGTCTGGATAACCGGTGCTTCCTCTGGCATCGGTGAAGCACTTGCCTTGCAGTTTGCGAAGAATGGCGACCGTCTGGTGCTTTCCGCTCGTCGGGAAGATGAGTTGGAGCGTGTTGCTGAACGTTGCCGGGCCGTGGCCGGTTCAGCAACCGGGCAGGTACTGGTACTCCAACTGGACGTTACCGACTGGGATTCACTTCCGGGCAAGGTTGAGACGGTTCTGGATCAGTTCGGTACTATCGATCTGCTGGTGAACAACGCCGGCGTTTCGCAACGGTCCCTGTGTAAGGACACCGACATGTCTGTCTACCAGAAACTGATGGATGTGGATGTCATGGGCCAGATTGCCCTGACCAAAGCGGTGCTTCCCCATATGCTCGAGCGTGGCTCAGGCCACCTCGCCGTGACCTCCAGCGTCGCCGGTAAAGTCGGCGCCCCCATGCGTACCGGCTATTGTGCCGCGAAGCATGCCGTTATGGGATTCTTCGATGCTTTACGGGCCGAGGTTGAAGGCCAGGGCGTGAGCGTCTCGACCATCACCCCCGGTTTCATTCGCACGGATATTTCCCGCAATGCCCTTGCCGGTGACGGCTCAGCCTACGGCAAGGAAGATGAGGACATTGCTGGCGGCATGGACGTGACCGAGTGCGCCGAGGTGGTGTTCAAGGGTCTCGAGGCAAAGAAGCGTGAAATCCCGGTGGGGAAGGGCAAGGAAATGGCTGCCCTTTGGATCAAGCGAATCTCGCCAGAGGCCCTGTTCCGTATGGCGAGGGCTGGATCCTAGGTCAAAACCGGGACTGATCAGAAATTGTAGTTCAGCCCCACTGCAAGCAGATACGAGGATTCATCGTAGAAGGTCAGGTTGGACTGGGTGTTGCCGTAGCCTGCAAACGAAACAAACGACCAATCCTTCCAGCCCATGAACTGTGGGTACTCGTAGGCTGCGAACAGACTGAATTCATCATCCGAACGCGTCCTGTTGAACAGGGTGCTGGCGCTGTCGTAATCCCGTCTTGTGAATCCTGCGGTCAAAACCAGGCTGTGCCGGTCCAGAATATTGAACCAGCTGACTTCCGCTCCATAGGCGTCGAAGCTGCTGGCAATGCCGTCGGCATCGTGCTGGATGTAAATAACAGAGGGTGAGACAAAGCTGGTCGGCGAGACGGTAAAGCGGTAGCTACCTTTCGTGTAGAAACTGTCTGCATCCCGGGCCAGGTCTGTACCCGCCGTCAGATCATCTTCGACATCCGTTGTTGCAAAGGCGAGATCCAGGCTAAAGCCGGAGCCGGAGATGCTGTTAAGTTGAAGACGGTAGGCGTTGCCCGAGACGTCTGTTTCTTTCCTCGGCGTGTTGAGCTGATAAGGATTTTGCCAGGTTTCTCCCGAAATTACCGTGGGCAAAAAGGAAACATCCACCACGGTGCCCGAGCTGAGACTGTATTTATACCCGAGTTGCACGGCCAGGGTGCCGACCGCAATATCTTCCCTGGTGGTACCAAAGTAAATCTGCTGATTCAGTCCATCGCCGAAGGTGTAGGCAATGTTGCCAAGGGGCGCAATCAGGCCCTCTGACTCGCTGTCTGCCTTGTTCTCGAGGGAACTGATGGTTCGGTCGCCATCGACGTTAAAATTGGACGTGGAAGAGATAACCCCTGCATTCAGCGAGACTTCACCACTGAACCCCTTTTGAGGAGGCGCCGGTTGCGCGAAGACAGGCATCGCGATGAACAGAGCCGGGAGGGCAAGGTGCTTTTTCATTCGGAAGCTCCGATTATGGTGGATTGGGCGCGGTTTTCCGGGGTACGACCTCAATGATGCAGTTTTTACGTGTAAACAGTGTTTCGCGGTTCAGCCAGACGATGACTGTAGCCACCATTACAAAGATATAGGTGTCATAAGGCTGGGCGTCGGGCCAGACGGGATTGATAAGCATGAAGTGAAAGAGCGCGGGCAGGAAGATGCTACCCCTCGAAGCATTGAAAAGCGGCGTGACAATCACGCTCAGCGCAATAGTTCCCGTGAAAAATGGCAAAAAAGACCACGCGCTCTGCTCGGTACCGCTCAGCAGGAAAGCCGGGGTGTGCCAAAGGCCCCAGATCACGCCAATGACGATTGCGGCCCATATGGGCGTTATCTTGCGTTGCAGGAGGGGGAGTGCCAGGCCTCGCCAGCCGAACTCCTCAATGGGGCCTTTGATGGCAATAAAAATAAGCGCAACCAGAAACGAGGACGCAGTCGGAAATGGGAAGGCAGTCTCTGACAGGTTGCCCTTTAAGAACGACCCCACGAAGAACACCAGGGGCACGCCAAGAAGCAGGAACGCATACCAGGGCCATGAGCAGCGCCACAGCAGGGCGCGCCCCAAATGCCGTCGCAATCCTTCCAGCCCGGACCACCGAAAAATCACAATGAACGCCGAGATGGCCGGGGCCCAGACCGCGAGATAGAAAAGCGGGTGCTCTCCAGTAATCTCACCGAACAGCCCAACCATGGTTTCGGAGAAAAAGATGAAGGCAGCCAGGATCCCCCAGGCGATGCCGAAGCTCAGCAACAGGAACAGGGTTAACGACCGAAAGGGAATGGCATCGGGTTGTGAGATGTGATCTTCTGGAGGCATTGACTGGCGTCCCGGTTATGGCCAACTGCGGAGTAGGCCGGTTCCACCACACGTTGATAATACGCAGTTAAGTGGAGACGAGGGTAGTGCTATTGATAAAGCAACCGTTGGTCGCTTTTCCCCTGGTTTACCTGGGTTGGGCGTATATCTTCTGGATACCGGTGTTGCTCTCGGATTCCTCGGTTTGGGCATTTCCAAACCTGATCTGGTTTTTGATTGGCGGGGCCAGCCCAGTCGTTGCCGGTCTTGGCCTTGCAGCGGCGAACGGTGGAAAAGAGCAACTGAAAGACCTGTGGCGGCGCCTGACAGACTGGCGTCGTATACCCGGCCGCTGGTGGCTCATCATCCTGTTGTTCTGGCTTGCTTACGATTTTGCCATGGCCGGCCTGGCAATGCTTCTGGGCGTTGCTGGCGAGCCCCTCGATACGAACTGGCAGTTGTTTGTTAATCCCGGGCCCTTGCTGTTTTTGTTGGTTCTTTCCTTTGTGTTTCCGGCAGTTGAAGAGGTGGGGTTACGCGGTTTTTATCTGGAGGCTTTGCAACAGCGCTTTAGCCCCCTTATGGCGGGCCTGGTGAACGGTGTGGTCTGGGCGCTGTGGCACGCACCCTTCGTCTTTTTCCCCGAGTATTACGCCAACACCACGTTTCACCCCGAGCTTTACTGGTGGATGCCGATGATCATCTGCCATACGTTGTTGATCGTGCTCGTTTATAACCGCACCGGTAGAAGCATTCTGGCGGTCCTGATTTTCCACGCCATGATGAACTTCACCGGTGAATGGTTGCGAATCTCCCCTGAAATGTACCCCTTCCTGCTGTTCGGCAACTTGGCCCTTGCAGCGCTGCTGGTAATGTTTTGGAAAAGCGGCCGCCAGTCTCCCCCAAATACGTGTTAGTCTCCGACGAATACCGAGAAGCAAACGACTGGAGTGGCGTACCTGACATGAGTAGTGAAGACCTTAATCAAGTAATGGAAATGGATGGTGAAGAGCGGTATGACTACTTCCTGAGCCAGGTGGCCGAGGAACGGGGAATCTGGATTCTGGTGAACGGCGAGAGCCGGTTCCTCAAGATCGCCTCGGACGACGGCGATGTGGAATACCTGCCGGTGTGGCCGGCCTCGGCCTTCGCCTCCGAGTATGCCAACGGCGGTGATGAACTGACTCCCCGCAGTATCTCATTGCCGGACTTTTTCCGGAAATGGGTGCCGGGTTTGACGAGAGACGGGCTTGATGTCGGCGTATTCCCGGGCCTCGACAAAACCGTGTGGATAACTGAGCCGGAAGAACTCAAGCGCGATCTTCAGGACGTAATGTCCGATTTCTAGATACCGCTTTTAGTGTCTGACCGGCTTGGCAATACGGCTGGGACAAGCGCTGCTTGATTTCTTCTGGTCTGCCCCGATCATTTATCCCAGTACACAATCTGAGGGTAATGAATCATGACTGACATCCGACATCTGGTCTGTCCCCACTGTCACAAGGTTAATCGCGTACCCGCGGATAAACTGTCAGCCGGCGGCAATTGCGGTGCCTGTAAACAGCCGTTGTGGCCGGATCAGGTCCTGGAACTTACGGACCAGAGCTTTGCTGCCCATACAGGTCGCAGTGATGTGCCGGTATTGGTGGACTTCTGGGCAAGCTGGTGTGGCCCCTGCAAAATGATGGCGCCCCAGTTCGAGCAGGCTGCTAAAGACTGGCGGGGCAAGGTACGCTTTGCCAAGCTCAATACCGAACAGGCCCAGGGCCCGGCCGGCCAGTTTGGCATTCGCAGCATCCCTACCATGATCCTGTTTCAGAATGGCCGGGAAGTCGCCCGCCAGAGCGGCGCCATGAATCAGGCGCAGATCAGTCAGTGGCTGCAATCCAAGGGTATTCGCTAGCCTGATAAGGCCATTTATTCGCTGGCCGGTCATTAAAACGCCACAATTGCTGAGGCCCTGCCATTGCAGGGCTGAAGGCACCTATCCGAGCTGTTCCCACAAAGTTATCCACAGTTTTTGTGGGTAAAGCTGACTTTGCAACGATATCGACTTTCTCATGGCGTGTGGCCAGAATTCGAGCCAAACTGCCTGTAACTAGCAAGGCATAGTCGGGCAAGCGGCGGCCTTACCCGATTGATCACTCCAACGAGGACCGAATGAGAGTAGTCCTGTTTATCATCATGGCATTCTGGCTCCTTCCAGCTTCTTCCCAAACGCTCAAGATTATGGGTTCGGACGAGAGCTTTCTGCCGTTTTATTACGGCAATAATCTCAACGAGGGCATTCTGGTCGAGGTGATCAATGAATTCACCATACAGACCGGTATCGCAGCCGATTTCGTCCCGATGGCGCGCAAGCGCCAAGCCTGGGCTCTGGAGCGAGGACTAGCCAACGCGGTTTTCGCCAACCCGTTATGGATGCCTTTGCCGGACCGAATGCACGGCGTAGGGCCGGTGTTGACCTGGCGTGACCGCGTGTTCGCACAACCTGGCCGGCAACCGGACTCCTTCGATGACCTCAAGGGAGGTATCTGTCTTCGCAGATGGTTTGTCTACAGTGATCGGCTCGAGCGGCGGATCGGGAGCCAGCTGGTGCGCCATGACGCGTACAACGCCGGGCAGATGCTGCAAATGTTTCTGCACAAACGCTGCGATTACATTGTCATGAACGAAACGGAGTTCCGGTTTCTAGCACAGCTGGGGGACGTCGATCCGGAGCTTTACCGTACGGAACTGGTAGACGCCGAGTGGCCGGTCTATCTCGGGATACTTAACAACGAGACTGCTTTAATTGAAGCGGCGGAAGCTTTTTTCTCTACCTACACGATTGACGTGGAGGCCATGCTGCCTAAACTGCCGCGGCCAGAACTTTAATGGTGAAAGGTCTGGCCGCTGCGGGGCCGGCGCATAAGTGAAGAGAGGGGCGTTTTTATTGTTCATGCTCAGGCTGGAGCAAATGTGACCTCATGTTCACCATAGTCGACTTTCTCATAGCCTTAACCTTCATCTGCGTTGTCATGGCGTTGGTCGTCTGGTCGCGGCTCAAACCAGATGCAAAGCCCGACAAACAGGAATCTGAGGTACGTGCTCGGCGGGCTGCCGCATTTTTTGCACAGGCCGGCCATTGGGCAAGCTCAGCAGTAAACGTTGTTATTGGTGTATTGCTTGGGGTGGCAATTAACGGCTTGGTCAAATTGATGTTTACCGGGGCTTGGGCTGCGGTGTTCAACATTGCAGTGTTGTCCGCTGTACTGTTTTTTATCGTATTCTTGCATGACCGCTTGGGTAAAAAGCTCTTTCCGAGTGGTATACGGCCAGCATGTGGATCGGAGGAAGAGCGTAAAACATCGCTGGTGCGGCGTCTTAGCCTGCCTGCAGGTGTTGTTTGTGGTGTTTTCTTCACCAGTCTTGGCCTGGGGGATTACCTTTCTGTCTGGCTCTTTTGAGTCCCTTAGTGTCCCGAACTAGCTGCATAGAATTATCCCAAATCTGGACGTTCGTTTTGAAACCAGGCCGAGCTTCCCAAGCTCTTAAACAAAAGCGGACATTAGCGACCCCTTTTATAATGATCCACGTTACTGGAAAAGCAGATCTTTCTGCTGAACCGAGGTGGTTTAGTGAAGATACGCTTCGGATGATTCCTTCTTTGAGCGTCGCGTTGCCGCCTTCAGGATAGCGTCCACCTATTTTTCGAGTATTGTTGGTGACAATAATATGCGATCAATTAGTGGTAAACTAACGGCCCGAAGTTTGATTACTCCATCTCCATCTCCATCTCCATCTCCATCTCCATCTCCATTCCATTTATTATAAAAAATTATGTCATAATAACTAGATCGTATTTCACGTTTAACGTGCAACGTTATAAGGTGGGTGGTCATGATCAAAAACTTCAAGTGCAAGCATACGAAAGAGCTTGTTGAAACTGGCCGGACTCGACGATTTACCGCAATACAGCGGACGGCTGAGCGGAAGTTGCAACAACTATTGAGCGCTGAAGCTCTTGATGATTTGAAGTCTCCGCCCGGGAATAGGCTAGAACCGCTTTCTGGAAACAGAGAGGGGCAGCATAGTATCCGGATCAACGACCAGTGGCGATTGTGTTTCCGCTGGACAGAGGAAGGGGCGGAAGACGTTGAGATAGTTGATTACCACTAAGGAGGTTGCGCAATGATTACGGTCGGTATGCGCCCTGTTCATCCGGGAGAAATTTTACTTGAGGATTACCTCAAGCCTCTCGGCATGAGTGTGAATGCGCTGGCAAAAGAACTGTATGTTCCGGCCCAGCGACTGAATGAGATTGTTCGCGAGCGTCGTGGTGTTACCGCTGATACGGCCATGCGATTGGCTCGTTATTTTGGAACCACTGAGCAGTTCTGGCTCAACTTGCAAACTGATTACGATCTGCGCCGAGCCCGTGCGGAAAAAGCTGATCAAATCAAAGATCTCATCAAACCCCGCAAGACCAAGCATGAGGCTGCCTGAGCTCTGATAGTCATACGTTTTATCAAACAACACCTTGGTTTCGACTTGCTCGGACGCGTCCCTCGGAATCGGGTTCCTCTGAGTTTGCTATTTGCGCATTGTCTGGAAAACATCGCCTTTCCAGAATTGCCGCAACCCATGGCGACGTACGTTGGGAGTTCAATCTGAACGTTCGCTTTGCGACCTTACCGGATACTTGACTGGCCCAAACTTCGGCCAGGTTTTGGCGACATGACCAATGGATATTGAATCTCTAGCGCGCCTAACCCACAATCAGGTCCATCGAAGTAAACAAACGCTCACTTTAATTCCGGTAGAGAGGTAGAACAGGTGACTGAGCTGGTAAGTTATGACTTGAAAGACGGTGTTGCGACGATTGCCATCAGCAATGGCAAGGCCAATGCCCTGAGCCAGGAAGTGTTCGAGGGGCTCAATGCCGCACTGGATCGGGCAGAGCAGGATAAAGCCGTTGTGATCCTGACCGGCCAGCCAGGCGTGTTCTCTGCCGGATATGACCTGAAAGCGATGCAGAAGGGGCCGAAAGAGGCAGCTGCGCTGGTCAAGACCGGCTCCACCTTTACCCGCCGTCTGGCGGCGTTCCCGTTGCCGATTATCGGTGCCTGTAGCGGCCATGCCATTGCCAAGGGAGCGTTCATTCTGCTGTCAGTGGATCACCGTATTGGTATTGAGGGGCCCTTCAAGCTTGGCCTGAACGAGGTGGCAATCGGCATGACCATGCACCATGCCGGGATTGAAATTGCCCGCCATCGGCTGGCGCCGGCTCACTTCTACCGTTCCGTAGTGAATGCCGAAATATACAATCCGGAAGGCGCAGTAGAGGCGGGCTTCCTGGATGAGGTGGTTGCCCAGGACAAGCTGGTTGAGCGGGCCACCGAGCTGGCACTTCATTTCAAAACCCTGAACATGCGCGCCCATCGTGAAACCAAGGTGAAGGCCAAAGCGGACTATCTGGCGCTGCTGGATCGTTGCATCGAGCAGGACGCCGAGCACCTTGGCCTGAACGGCTAGTTCAGGTTTCCGAACTGAACTGCGGTGCTTCACGAAAACGGAACAGCTTGGCCAGGATCACGTCCGGGAACGACTGGATCCGCGTGTTGTAGATCATGGCACTCTCGGTAAAGCTGTTTCGCAGCAGTGAAAGGTAGTTTTCCGTCTCTGCCATGATCGACATGAATTTCTGAATCACCTCATTGTTTTTCAGGTCCGGATATCCTTCGACCCGGGCCTGAAGCGCAGTTGCCACCTTCTTTTCAAACTGCATCAACTTGTCTGCCTGCTCTTTCGAGCTCATCTCGACAGGGTCTGCGCTGCGTAACTGGGCAATGGCTTTCAGCAGTTGCTTTTCATGGGCCAGAGACGCCTTGACGACTTTCTCGAGGTTGGGCCAGAGCTCATGGCGTTGTTGGAGAATGGTGTCGATGTTGGCGGCTGCCCGGTCCACACGGTTTTTCAGGAACACAATGTCGTTGTAGTGCAGTATACCGGTGTAGATGAGCAGGATGATCGGTACCGTAAGAGCCGACAGAATCAGGTTGTCCGGGCTGAAACCGCCGTCTGCAGCAAACAGTGCGGTGGTGGAGAACAGGAACAACCCGAGTGTCAGGGCGATGCCCGCGAAACCCCGCGCCCCTCGGTCCAGCACAATGTCTTCCTCTTCGTTACCACTGATCAGGAATGGTGAGGCTTCGTCCTTCTGGATGGTGAGCCGGTCCGGCTGATCGCGATCCAGGCCGGCAAAGCCCAGGCAGTAAACGTTCACGAAGGTATCGAGGAAGCGCACGGTGTAGCGCCTGTCGCCCTGGCGCTCTGAATGGTACTGCGGATATTCGATCTTCGCACCGTCTGGCTGGACCAGAACCTTCCCCTCGCTGTCTTCCAGCCAGAAAGGTGCTCGTTCTTCCCGATGCTCGATGACTCGCCATTTCTCGTTTTTTCCCGACCCCCGCTTTTCTTCCACCTTGTAGTCGAAGGCCACGCATTTCTCGTTTTTCAGTGGATCCCGGAGAGGAGGGTGCTCATCATCGACATCCACCATCGCCTTGAGCTCCGAGAGACCAAAACTGAGTCCCCGGGTGCTGCTGGTGGGCACCGCTTCCATCAGGCGCTTGAACTTGACGGTGCGGATGGACAGCCACAAAAGCAGCAGGGCGGCAATAATGCTGGCCACTGCAAGCCCTTGGCTGGTCCAGGCATGCTGGTAACGGCCCTCGGGCTGGCTGGCTACGATGGATCGCGCAATGCTGGCGGTCTGCTCGTCAAGCTCCGGGACTGGCAGGCGATTCTGGACCACGCTCCGGAACATCCAGCGGTCCAGCCAGCCACTGGTGCTCTGGCGGATCAGTTGCTGTAAGGCAGCGACGTCGGCAAGCACCAGTGAGCGGGCGCTTGTTTCGTCGATTTTTTGATAGCGGGCTTCATACAAGTTGGCGATGGCAGACCATTCCTGCCGGAGTTTGTTGATGCCCAGTACCGAAAGTGTTCCAGAGACAGCAAAAGTCATCACCAACACATAGACCCAGAACCGGTGAATCCTGATAAGGGGAAGTATCAGTGCGATGCCCAGAGCCAGCAGACCCGTTGCTATGGAAATGCGGATGGCAGCGTCGAAGAACCGGTCGCCACTGTCCGCGGCCAGGGTGTTCCTGGATACCATGGCGGGCAGGCTGAAGTCCTCGAGGCCAGCGAAGTTCAGCGATGTGCTTTCGCTGCTGTATTGGCCAATCACCCGAGCTGTGTGGCCGGGAACCAGCGCCCACTCAGAATAGATTCGCCGGCCGGACTGTTGGCGATAGGTTCGGTCCAGTATCCATTCCGTTGCGTCAGGATTGCCGCCCGTTGCCACAGTGACCGAGCCGGTCTGGTCCCGCAGCAGGAAATCTCTGCCGCGGTAACCGGAATCCAGAGTGCGAATACGCAGATCACCGTCGGAGTCGCGATATTCCTCCTCGAGTTTGTACCGATAGTAGACCGCTTCGGTTTTGGAATAGGGCGTTTCCAGAGTTCCCAGCTGATCCGTGATTTCTCCCGCGATCACATAAGGCCCGGTGGTCAGGGCCCCGACGGGCGTCTCCGGGAGTCGTTCCAGTTGCCGTGCCTCGGTGAGCTTGCCGAGACCTGTTGTCATTGCGTAATAGCTGCCGGCAAGGCAGGCGACTGCAATAATGGCGGTAATAATCCGGCCGGGAATGCTGGCGATATTGAAACGCCTCATGGCAGGAAGGTCCTTATGCTGATGGCTTTCTGAGGCACGAGTATAAGGGATCGGGCTTCGCCATTCCGCCGATCCGATGGCAACCGGGTGATTGGCAAGTTGGCAACGGCTGGCTGTTCCTATAACGTTAAAGGCTTTCCTTTCAGTTTTCAGGAGCGGTTGTGTCCCAGTCCGAACAGTTTGCCAGCGACAACTACAGCGGTGTTTGCCCACAGGCCTGGAAAGCCATGGAAGCGGCCAACCGGATGGATGAGCCGGCCTACGGCGAGGACAGCTGGACGCAAAAAGCGGCGGATGGTCTGAGAACGCTGTTCGATACCGACTGTGACGTTTACTTCGTGTTCAACGGCACCGCTGCCAACTCGCTGGCTCTGGCGTCGATTGGTCAGTCGTTTCACAGTGTGATCTGCCACGAGCTGGCCCATATAGAAACCGACGAATGCGGTGGCCCGGAGTATGCCTCCAATGGTGCCAAACTGCTCCTGGGACAGGGCGAAAACGGCAAGCTGACACCGGAGAGCATCGAGCACCTGGTGACCAAACGGACCGATATTCACTACCCCAAGCCCAAGGCGCTCAGCCTGACCCAGGCCACAGAGGTTGGCACGGTCTATACACCGGAGGAGCTGAGGGTTATCCGGTCGGTCGCCGATCGCTATAAGCTCAATATTCATATGGACGGTGCCCGCTTCGCCAATGCGGTGGCTGCGCTGGATGTGCATCCGTCGGAGATTACCTGGAAGGCCGGTGTCGATGTTTTGTGCTTTTCCGGTACCAAGAACGGCCTGGCGCTCGGCGAGGCGGTGGTGTTCTTCAACCGGTCTCTGGCGGAGGACTTTGAGTGGCGTTGCAAGCAGGCTGGTCAGCTGGCCTCCAAGATGCGCTATATTTCTGCACCCTGGTGCGGGCTTCTCGAAGGCGATGTATGGTTGCAGAACGCCCGCCACGCCAACGCCTGCGCCCAGCGTCTTGCCGCGGGGCTGGAAGGCCTTCCCGGTATCCAGCTACGCTACCCGAGACAGGTCAACGGTGTTTTCGTAGAGATGCCGGAGCCGTTGCAGGCAGCACTGCGGGCCAAAGGCTGGCGCTTCTATAACTTTATTGGAGGCAGTGCCCGCCTGATGTGTTCCTGGGCAACGACCAATGAACAGGTTGACCGCTTTCTATCTGATGTGAGAGCTCTAGTAGGCTAAGAGCTATCGATTCTGGGGCGAAGTCGTGATATATCAGCAGCCCCAAAACCCCAATTATTTTACGGAAACAGAAGACATGCCCAGAGCCAGTGAAATCAAAAAGAACTCCGCTGTTGAATACGATGGTCGGGTGTATTTTGTAAAGGACATCGAGCGTTCAGTGCCCCAGGGCCGGGCCGGCGGCAGTCTCTACCGCATGCGCATGTACGATGTCGTGACCAACCAGAAGCTGGACGAGACCTTCAAGGACTCAGACATGCTCAACCTGGCCGATCTCACTCGCCGGGAAGCCACCTTTTCCTACGCCGATGGCGATGAATACGTGTTCATGGATACAGAGGATTTCACCCAGTACAGCCTGAACCGCGAGGCCATTGCCGACGAGCTGCTGTTCATTTCCGAAGATACGCAGGGAGTCATGGTCATCCTGTTGAAGGATTCGCCGGTTTCGCTGGCTCTTCCGCCCACGGTTGAACTGGTAATTGAGGAGACTGACCCGTCTGTGAAGGGCGGCTCTGCGACGGCCAGAACCAAGCCCGCCCGTTTTGCCACGGGGTTGGTCGTTCAGGTTCCCGAGCACATCTCCACCGGAGATCGCATTCGCATCAACGTGGAGGAGCGCAAGTTCCTGGGTCGCGCCTGATCTGAAGCCGTTCCGAAGTAAGGAATCCCTGTGAAGCCAATAGAAACGATAAAGGTGCTGGTCGCCAGCGTGATTGCTGTTGTGGTCATGGTGGGGATTGCCCGGTTTTCCTACACGCCCATGATCCCGGAAATGGTCGCGGCACTGGGGCTGAGCAAATCCGTTGTCGGCATGCTGGCGACGGTTAACTACGCCGGCTATCTGACTGGTGCAGTGCTGATTACACGGATCAGCGATCTCGGTCTCAAGGTAAGGCTTTATCAGCTCGGGCTTCTGGTCGCTGTGGTTTCGACGGTTCTCATGGGGTACACCACCAACGTGTGGCTTTGGTTCATCCTGCGTTTCATCTCAGGGCTGAGCACCTCCGCAGGCATGTTGCTTGGCGCGGGTCTGCTGATGAGCTGGTTGATCAAGAACAACCAGAAGTCCGAGCTTGGCGTTTTCTTTTCCGGCATCGGGCTCGGGATTGTTCTGACCGCTGTTACAGCGGAGCTGATCAAGGATCCGTTTACCTGGGACCAGCAATGGGTGATCTATGGTCTGGTGGCCCTGGCGTTGCTGATCCCCGCCTGGCGCTGGATGCCTGATTACCGAGCCTGTGCCTTGCCAAAAACGGGGACAACCGATGGTGGCGACGAGCGCAGCCGGTTCATACGTATCCTGCAACTAGCGTATTTCTGCGCCGGCGTTGGCTATGTGGTCACGGCTACCTTTCTAGTGGCTATTGCTGAATCCATGCCCGAGCTTCAGGGGCAGGGCTGGCTGGTCTGGCTGATTGCAGGCCTTTCCGCCACCCCGGCCTGCTGGTTGTGGGATGTGTTCTCCCGTCGATGGGGACAGTGGCTGGCACTATACCTGGCCTACACTCTGAACTCCGTCAGCATCCTGATGCTGATTGTAAATACCAGCCTGGCCAGTGTGATGGTCAGCTCGGTGATCTATGGCGTCAGCTTCATCGGTATCGTCAGCATGATGCTGGCGATGGTGGGGCGGGCTTTCCCGGAGAATCCCTCGCGGCCCATGAGCAGGCTGACTTTCAGCTATGGCATTGCACAGATGGTGGCGCCGGCCGTTGTCGGTTATCTCGCTGATGTGGAAGGCAACTACACCAACGGCCTCTGGCTGACCCTGGTGGTGATGGCGTTGGGGGTTCTTGTTCTCCACTTGGCTCGTAGAGCCCAGGCGAGGGGAAGTGAAAGGAAACCTGCGGAGGTCACATGAAAGTTTCAGTCATTGGTATGGGGAATGTCGGGTCGACGCTGGCTTTCGTGCTGACGTTGAAAAACATCATCAATGAACTGGTTCTGGTTGGCCGAAGCAAAGAATCCGTGCTGGGTGATGTGCTTGATCTGCGGCACGGTCAGTTGTTTGTAAATACGCCTGCACAGGTTACTGCGGGTACGATTTCGGATACTGCCGGCTCGGATGTGATTGCCGTCTGCGCATCCGTTCCTACACCGAAAAACATGAGCAGTCGTCTGGAACTGGCGCAGGGCAATGTCCAGTTGATGAAGGAGCTAATGCCAGAGTTGGCAAGGATGTCGCCGGACTGCAAGATCGTGATGGTGTCGAATCCGGTGGACGTTCTGGTGCATTATGCTCTGGAGTTTGGCGGTTTTCGTCCGAATCAGGTTATCGGAACCGGCACATTGGTGGATTCGAGCAGGTTTCGCCAACTACTGGCAGAAGAGCTTCGCATCCACAGTGAGGATATTCGCGCCTACATTCTGGGTGAGCACGGGGACAGCCAGTTTCCCGCCATGAGTTGCGCTGATGTTGGTGGCGAAACACTTGATGCTACGCCCGGCCGGTATGCTTTGTTCGAGAGAGCGTCCCGTGCGGGTTTTGAGGTTCTGAAGCACAAGGGCTGTACCAATTATGCGGTTGCCCTGGCGGCGGCAGAGATCATTGAATGCATTGCAAATGATTCGAAGCATACGCTACCGGTCAGTCTCCGCGTTGACGGCTTTCTCGGTGTGGATGATGTTTGCCTGAGCCTGCCTGCCGTTGTTGGCCGTAATGGCATTGAGCGAGTCCTGCATCCGCGATTGGATGAAAAGGAGCAGGCGGCGTTTTTGCACAGTGCGAATGTCGTCAGAGAGGTAATTGCTTCATCGGCACCGGAAAAAGAGGACCATTAATGGCTGACAAGCCTTCAAAGCCCGTCTCAGCATCTGCAATTGAGAAGCACGTTTACAAGGTGTTTCCGAACGACATGAACTCCCACGACACGGTGTTCGGAGGGATGATCATGGCGAAATGCGATCGGTTGGCGCTGGTTGTGGCAGAACGACATTCTGCTCATGTCTGCGTGACGGCTGCCGTGGATTCAATCCATTTCAGGGCGCCGGCGAAGGGAAATGATACGCTGTTGTTCAGCCTGTCGCTGAACCGTAGTTGGGGGTCGTCCATGGAGATCGGGGCCAGGGTGGAGGCGGAGAACAGCTACACCGGCGATACCCGGCATATTCTCTCGGCCTTCTTCACCTTCGTTGCGCTGGACGAGCATGACAGCCCTGTGGAGGTGCCGGATGTGATTCCGGAGACGGAGGAGCAGCGGCGCCGATTCAAAAACGCACAGATCCGTCGGGAGGGGCGCCTGGCAACCAGAAAGCAGCTCTCTTCCGCTGACGGTCGATCACCTGACTGACCGTCGGTTACAGCACCTCCGGTTCAGTCCTCAGGTCAGTCTGGGCAGCGGTATCTCTCAGGCCACCAAAGCGTTTGTAGAACTTCTCACCGGGCCCTGGAAGAGGGCCAGAGGCGTTCTCGAGGTTCGCGTCCAGCCACTGCTCTGCACGCACATAGATCTGCCGGTAAAGGTTGCGGCAAAGTTGCTTCGCGCTGCGACCTTCCCAGTCACCGGGTAATAGTTCATCCGGTAGCAGCGGATCCCTCAAAAGGATCTTGCGGTACTCGTGGATCAGCAGGATCCTGAGAATCAGGCACTCTTCAGCGCTAAGAGTGTCTTCAGATTGCAGCTCGCGCCACAGAGGGCGGAACTGGCTCAGAAACCGCCTGTATCGACCACCCAGTTCCTCAAGGTTCCAGCTCTCCCGGACCTGCAGCCTCAGAGCCTTCGGACTCTTCTGTTCCATGGGCATGGTCTGCATCACGATGGTGTCGTCCAGGGCGCCCCACTCTTGAAGCATCGGGATCAGCTCGCCACGCGTAAACCGCGGGTGCTCCATCAACCCGGGTGCCATGCTGCCAAAACTGAGCCATTTCAACTCTTCACGAACTTTCTGTCTGAGCTCCGGTGACAGTTGGTTCAGGTAAACCAGGCACCAGCTGCCGCTCCATTCTTCGGTATCCAGATTGTAAACATGCTGAAACGCCTGCTCGAACCGACGCAGACCAGGGCCGGTCAGGCTGTAATAACTGCAACGGCCCACCTTTTCGGTCTGCAGCCAGGACTCCTGTACCAGTCGATACACCGAGGTGCGGACCAGTCGCTGGCTGATACCCATGGGTTCGACCAGTTTCATCAGGCTGCCCAGCCATACGTTGCCGCCGCGGGGAACGATGGCATCACCGTAGATGGTGATGATGAGAGAGCCGGCCCGAAGGGGTCGCTTCTTCTGGAAGTTTTTGACGAGCAGTTCTAGCTGGCTTTTCGCAGTCATGGCCTGAGTTCGCAAATAAGAATCAATGAAACATGTTCCACGTATTATGCGGTTCTTACGTGTCAGGTAAAGGTTTGTCTTTCCGCCAGCGGTGCTGGCGTGTTCTGCCAGTGTCGGCTTTACTGAAAGAGCCGCGTCGGCACTCCCGGAAATCAGTTGACACGAGCGTTATGATACAATAACTTCATTTGATATTCGTCAATGGTATCGAATTTTACCGGGAGCGAAGAATAGGGACTGTCGTAGTCACGGACGATGAAACAAAAACATACTCAAGCCCCTGCACAATTCGGGAGAACAAAAACAATGTTTAAAACAGTGATTCGTCGCGCAGGAAAATGCGCAGCCGTTGCAGCCGCCGGTCTCATGATGATGAGCGCCCAGGCAGCCGAACCCATCAAAATCGGGTCGTTCCTGTCTGTCACAGGTCCGGCATCTTTTCTTGGCGATCCTGAGCTGAAAACGCTCGAGATGTACGTCGAAAAAATCAATGAAGAAGGCGGTGTCCTTGGTCGTCAGCTGGAGCTGATTCACTATGACGACGTTGGCAATGCTTCCTCTGCCCGTAACTTTGCCAGCCGTCTGATCCGCTCGGACCAGGTCGATATCATTGTTGGCGGCAGTACTACCGGCGCCACCATGGCGGCGGTCCCGCTGATTGAACAGGCTCAAGTGCCATTCATTTCGCTGGCTGGTGCGGTTGTTATTACCGACCCGGTCAAGAAGTGGGTGTTCAAGACACCCCAGACTGACCGCATGGCGGCAGAGCGTATTCTGACCGACATGAAAGATCGAGGCATTACTAAGTTCGGTCTGATTTCAGGCACAGGTGGTTTTGGAAGCTCTGGTCGCACCCAGACTCTGGAAGTGGCTGAGCAGATGGGCATGGAAGTTGTAGCCGATGTGACCTACAGCGGATCTGATACAGACATGACCGCCCAGTTGACCAATATCCGTAACACAAGTGGCGTGGAAGCGGTGCTGAACTTCGGTTTTGGTCAGGGTCCGGCCATCGTAACCCGCAACTATGCCCAGTTGGGCATGGAACTGCCGTTCTATCAGTCTCACGGTGTTGCATCCGACAGCTTCCTCGAACTCGCCGGTTCGTCTGCAGAAGGCCTTCGCCTGCCAGCGTCTCCGCTGCTGGTGCCGGATTCCCTGCCTAACGACGATCCCCAGAAAGAAGTGGTTCAGAACTACAAGGCTGAATACGAAGCCCGTTGGGATTCCAAGGTGTCCACCTTCGGTGCCTACGCCTACGATGGCCTGATGCTGGCGGTCCGAGCTATGGAAGAAGCCGGCTCGACCGATCCGGAAGCCGTTCGTAATGCACTGGAGAATATCCAGGGCTATGTCGGCGTCACCGGTGTGTTCAACATGTCACCGGAAGACCACAACGGCCTTGACCCGGAATCCTTCCGCATTCTGGAAGTCCAGAATGGCGAATGGAAACTGATCGACTGATACCCCTTTAACCTGTCTCGCGGCTGGCGACGAGCCCTTTTCAGGGTAAGTCGCCAGCCGATGTTCGACCGGAACCACCGCTATGCTCGCAGAATTCTTACAGTACCTGTTCACCGGGATTACTATCGGTGCGACTTACGCCCTGATAGCCCTCGGCTTTACCCTCATCTACAACGCCAGTCACGTCATCAACTTCGCCCAGGGCGAGTTTCTGATGATTGGAGGCATGGCTACGGTTTCGCTTACGGCCATGGGCGTGCCCATGATCCTGGCGGTCGTGTTGGCGGTCATTCTGGCCGGCATTCTTGGCATCGCGCTGCAGCGGTTCGCGATTGCACCTGCCAAACAGGCAGACGTCGTTACCCTGATCATTATCACCATCGGCGCGTCGATCTTTATCCGCGGTATTGCCCAGGTTGTCTGGGGCAAGGAATACCATGTGATGCAGAATTTCAGCACAGACCAGCCCATTGAGGTTTTTGGCGCAGTGTTAAACAGCCAGAGTCTTTGGGTTCTGGGTATTGGTGCGATCATGGTGGTTGGGCTGGTGCTGTTCTTCACCAAGACACTGATTGGTAAAGCGATCCTGGCCACTTCCATGAACAAGGAAGCCGCGCGCCTTGTGGGTATCCGTACCCAGATGGTTCTGATGCTGGCGTTCATGGTGTCCGCGCTACTCGGTTCTGTAGCCGGCATTGTGGTGGCTCCAATCACGTTTACCTCTTATGACATCGGCATCATTCTAGGCCTCAAAGGTTTTGTGGCGGCTGCCATTGGCGGCCTGGGTAGCGGCGTTGGTGCGGTTGTCGGTGGTCTCTCGCTGGGTATCGTTGAAGCCATGGCGGCCGGCTACATTTCATCGGACTACAAGGATGCCGTGGCATTCTCCATGATCCTGCTGGTGCTTTTCTTCATGCCCCGAGGGTTGTTTGGTGCCAAGGTAGTGGAGCGCGTCTGATGTTGAATACGTTTATGCAGTCGCGTCTCCGGGGACTGGTGATTCTCGCCCTTATTCTCATCATTCTTCCTGCTTTTCTTGGTAATCCGTTCCATTATGAGCTTGTCACCCAGATGGCGATCATTGCTGCCACGGTGGTGGGCCTCAATCTCCTGGTTGGTTTTGCTGGCCAGATCAGTCTTGGCCATGCTGGCTTTTTCGGTCTTGGCGCCTACTTTACCGGCATCGCGACCGGCACCTACGGCTGGTCTTCAGTGCCTGCGCTGGTGGTGGGAGCAATCGTTGTGGGCTTTATTGCCTGGATCGTCGGCCGTCCGATTCTGCGTCTGAAGGGCCACTATCTTTCCATGGCGACCCTTGCCGTAGGTTTTATTATTGCCATTATCCTGAACAACGAGCGTGCACTGACCGGCGGGCCAGACGGTATGCCGGTGCCGGCCTTCGAAATATTTGGCTGGGAGTTGAGCGCGTTTGGTAGCTATTCACTGTTTGGCATCGAGATTGAAGGCTTCCAGGCCTGGTATATCTTTGCCAGCGTTGTGCTTCTGGTAGCGGTCTGGTTTGCCCTGAACCTTATTGAGTCGCCAATTGGCCGGGCACTGCGCTCGGTTCACGGCTCGGAAGTGGCAGCCAGTGTGGTTGGTGTGAATACGGCGAAATACAAAAGCCTGGTGTTCGTGATCTCTGCCATATACGCCAGCCTGATGGGTAGCCTGTACGCGCATTTCCAGGGCTTTATCACGCCCGCGGTAGCAAGCTTTGAATTCTCCATCCTCTTTATCACCATGGTTGTGCTGGGCGGAATGGGTTCCACCTTCGGCGTGATTCTCGGCGCCGTGGTACTGAAGCTGTTGCCGCAGGTTCTGGCTGATTTTCAGGAGCTGGAGACTGTGATGTTCGGCCTGATTTTGATGCTGACCATGATTTTCATGCCCAAGGGCCTGCTCCCGACACTGGTTGCGGTGGTTTCCAAAAGGTTGGGCAAGAAAACGGGAGGTGAGGCATGACAGCCCTGGTTGAAGTTAAAGGACTGGATAAGGCCTTTGGTGGTGTGCACGCGGTGGAAGGCGTCAGTTTCGCCGTGGAGGCCGGGCAGGTCTATTCGGTTATTGGCCCCAACGGCGCAGGCAAGACAACGCTGTTTAATCTGATTACCGGGCTTTATACGCCGACCAAAGGCGAGATTCTGCTGAACGGTGAGAGCACCGCCAAGCTGGAGCCCAATGAACTGGCAGAGCGGGGCATGTGCCGCACGTTCCAGCAGATGCAGATCTGCATGAACATGACCGCCATCGAAAACGTGATGCTGGGTCGGCATCTGCAGCTCAAAAGCAGCCTGTTTACGACCCTGTTCCGTTTGCCTTCCTTGCGCCGCAACGAGGCCGCGGCCCGCAAGCGCGCTGCCGAGCTTATGGAGTATGTGGGCTGCGGTGACTACCTGGATGCCGAAGCATCGGCGATGTCCTATGGCGCGCTCAAGCGCCTGGAGATCGCCCGTGCGCTGGCGGCTGAACCCAAGGTTATTCTTCTGGATGAGCCCGCCGCCGGTTTGAACGCGGTTGAAACCGCTGCCCTGGAGGATCTGATCCGGAAAATTGCGGATCAGGGCACTACGGTAATGCTGGTTGAGCACGATATGAAACTGGTGATGGGAATATCTGACCGGTTGCTGGTGCTTAACTATGGCCGTGTTCTGGCGGAAGGGACCCCCGAGGAAATTCGCCAGAACCCGGATGTTATCGCCGCCTATCTGGGTGGCTGAGCAAGGAGACATTTCACATGAGCGAGCAAAATACTGAAATGGCGCCTGCCCAGTCACGCAGTGAGCAGGCCGTACGGATTATTGTTCATGAACACCAGGCGTTGTGGCGGATTCTGGATCTGCTGGACCAATTGCTGAGTGATATGAACCTTAACGATCAGCGCCCGGATGAGCGGCTGCTGAAGACCATTTTTGATTACATCCAGCACTTCTCCCAGCGGGTGCATAGCACGCCCACTGACATTGAACTCTACAAAAGGCTCAGTGAGAAGTCTCCCGAGACAGCGCCTCTGCTGGAGAAGCTGGCCAAGGGCTATGTCATCGGTCACGAAAAGCTGGTGGAGTTGCGCCAGTTGTTGGCTGAGTGCGAAAAAGGCTGGCCGGAAGGTCGCGAAGAGTTCAGCCATGCTCTGGCCCGTTTTACGGAAGCCTTGCGCAAACACATTCGCAAGGAAGAGGGCGTGGTTATTCCACGGGCCCGTAAACTCCTGACCGAGGAAGACTGGCAGCAGATCATTGAAGCGCGGGACGTGGAAAACGATCCCCTGTTCGGTGAGCGCGTCCGGGAGGAATTCCGGGAATTGCGGCACCAGATTGTCAGCTATACACCCGAGAAATTCGGTGGTCTCGGCCTGAAGCACGCAGAGCGGGTGACTGCGCCTCATGCCAAAGAAGAGATGCTGTCCATCAAGGGACTGGTAACGTCTTACGGCCAGATTGAAGTGCTGCATGATGTGGACATCCACATCAACAGTGGTGAGATCGTGTCACTGGTAGGTGCCAATGGCGCTGGCAAATCCACCCTGTTGATGACTATCTCGGGGCTTCAGCCCACAGACCGTGGTGCCATTACCTTCGAGGGCAAGGATCTGTCAAAGATCAGTGCCGATCAGCGTGTGGCTGACGGGATTGTTCAGGTGCCTGAAGGCCGGCAGGTGTTCAAGGATCTCAGTGTGCACGACAACCTGCTGCTGGGCGCCTACACCCGGGGTAAAACGCCCGAGGTAATGGACGATCTGGAGCGCATGTACACCAAGTTTCCGATTCTGCGACAGAAGCGCCATAACCTGGCAGGCGAGCTCTCCGGTGGTCAGCAACAGATGCTGGCGATGGGCCGTGCCCTGATGGCCAAGCCGAGACTGCTGCTTCTGGATGAGCCCAGCATGGGTCTGGCGCCGTTGATCATCGAGGAGATCTTCAACATCGTCAAAGAACTTAAGGAAGAGGGCATCACAATCTTCCTGGTGGAGCAGAATGCCTCCCAGGCACTGGCACTGGCGGATCGTGGCTATGTGCTGGAGACCGGCAAGGTGGTAATCGAAGGGACCGGCCGGGAGCTGCTCAGCAATGAGAAAGTGCGGGAAGCCTACCTGGGTATGTAAGCGCCCAGGTTTTTCCTTGCACCAATAAAAGGGGGACAGGTCTTGCGACCTGTCCCCCTTTTATTTGCCTGACGCTTTCTCCCTGGGGTCCAAGACAGGGAGAAAGCAGGAGAAGCCCGGTGGTTACTCGGGCTTCTTGGCAACCAGTGTCAGGATGTCGTAGCTTGCAACCATTTCGTCGTTCTGGTTGTGAACCTGGACGTCCCAGACCACCACACCCTGAGGATGTCCGTCCGGAGATGTCCGACCCTGATCGATCTTGCGCTTGCAGGTCAGTCGCGCCCTGATGGTGTCTCCAGGGGCAACCGGTTCAATGAAGCGCAGTGTGTCCAGACCATAGTTAGCCAGCACCGGGCCTTCCCCCGGATAGACAAACAGGCCGGCCGCCGCGGAAAGTACGAAATAACCGTGGGCAATACGCTTGCCGAACTGGGAGTCCCGCGCTGCGATTTCATCAAAGTGCATGTAGAAGTGATCACCCGACAGGCAGCCGAAGTTGACGATGTCGGCTTCGGTAACGGTGCGTCGGTGAGTCAGCAGCGATTCGTTGATCTGCAGGTCTTCGAAGTGGCGACGGAATGGATGCACGTCGGTTTCGATCAGATCGGCACCGCGCACATACTCGCGGGTAACCGCGGCCAGCATGCTCGGTGAACCCTGAATGGCGGTGCGCTGAAGGTAATGATGTACCGCACGAATACCGCCCAGTTCCTCACCACCGCCGGCGCGACCCGGGCCACCATGCTTCAGCATGGGCAGGGGTGAGCCGTGTCCGGTGGATTCCTTCGCGGCTTCGGCATCCAGCAGATGCAGGCGGCCATGGAAGGCTGCGAGCAGCGGGGCGATCTTGCCGGCAATGGCTGGCTCACGGGTGGTCAGAGTGGTGACCAGGGAGCCGCGGCCCCTGGAGCACAACTCAACCGCGTCCTCGATGGTGTCGTAAGGGATTACGGTCGCAACCGGGCCGAATGCCTCAATATCGTGGGCGCCACAGCCGTTTTCCGGGTTCCGGCAGAGCAGCAGGTGCGGCTCGATGAACGCCCCCTTCTCGGTGCCATCGCCGGTAGCCTTGAAGTTGCCTTCGCCACCCAAAACCAGTTCGCTGGTCTTGAGCAATTCCTGGATGTTGGCTTTCACATCTTCCAGCTGGTCGATGGAGGCTAGTGCACCCATGCGAACGCCTTCGACAGAGGGATCACCCACAGTGACCTTGGAGAGCTGCTCTTTCAGCTTGTCGCAGACCGCGTTCACCTGATCTTTCGGCACGAGGATACGACGAATGGCGGTACATTTCTGACCGGCCTTGGCGGTCATCTCGCGGCGTATTTCCTTAACGAAGATGTCGAATTCTTCGTGCTCCGGGGTGACGTCCGGCGCCAGAATGGCACTGTTCAGTGAATCGGCCTCGGCGTTGAACGGAATCGAACGGTTGATGATGTTCGGATGGTTCTTGAGCTTTCGTGCCGTTGCCGCCGAGCCGGTGAAGGTCACCACGTCCTGCTCTTCCAGATGGTCAAACAGGTCGCCGGTGCTGCCGATGATCAACTGCAGACTGCCTTCCGGAAGCGCTCCGGATTCCTGCATCAGGCGGACGGCGAGTTCGGTCACGTAGCAGGTTGAGGTGGCCGGCTTCACGATGGACGGCATGCCCGCCAGGAAGGTGGGTGCAAACTTTTCGAGCATGCCCCAAACCGGGAAGTTGTAGGCATCAATGTGAACCGCAACGCCGCCGCGGGGCACCAGGATATGGGTACCTGCAAAGTGGTTGTTCTTGCCCAGCGGAGTCACCGGGCCTTCGTGAACCACATTACCGGAGGGAAGTTCGCGCCGGCCCATGCTGGCGTAGGAAAACAGGGTGCCGAAGCCGCCATCGATATCGATGCCATTATCGCCCTTGGTGGAACCGGTATGCATCGACAGAGCGTAGAGCTCTTTCTTGTGTTCCTGAAGGTACATCGCCATGGCTTTCAGTGCGAGCGCGCGCTCCTGGAAATCCATGGCCATCAGGTTTTTACCGCCAACCTTGCGGCCATACTCAACAGCGTTCTTGAAATCGAGGGTGTCGTCGTGGGTATGGGCAACGATTTCGCCGTTAACGGCGCTTGGCAGAGCCTTTGCGGGCTTTTCGCCGACCCACTGGCCGGCAATGAAACTTTTCAGGACTGACATGGGAAACTCCATTCGTTTCTGAAACGCGAAGGCAAGCCCCGTTGCTGCGGGGCTTGCCTTGCTCTTGTCTTGTTTTGGGGGTAGAAACTACATTTCGTCGTAGTCCAGAACCACCTTGTCGCTGATCGGGTAGCACTGGCAGGAAAGTACGTAGCCGGCTTCTACCTCGTAGTCTTCCAGAGCAAAGTTCTGGTCCATCTCTACTTCGCCTTCCACGACCTTGGCTCGGCATGTGGAGCAGACGCCAGCCTTACAGGAATAGGGCAGGTCCGCGCCTTCTTCATTGCCGGCATCCAGAATGCTCTTGGTGTCGCGCACCAGCGGGAAAGTCAGTGAGCGGCCATCAGCGATCACCGTTACTTCACTGATTGACTGGGGGTCGACGTGTGCAGGATCCCTGTCCTTGCGGGGCTGGGGTTTGCCGCCGGCCGGGGTAAACAGCTCGAAGTGGATCCTGCTCTTTTCCATGCCGTGGTTCAGCAGTGAGTCGCGCACGGTCTCGGTCATCATCTGCGGGCCGCAGATAAATGCCGCCGTGAGCTCCTTGGCATTGATCCAGTGATCAAACAGCTTGTCGCACTTCTCGTGGTCAATGCGACCGTTGTACAGGTCGATGTCCTGTTCTTCACGGGTAAAGATGTACACCAGGTTAAGGCGGGACATGTACTCGTTTTTCAGGTCCTGCAGCTCGTCACGGAACATGGTGCTGCTGGTGGCCTTGTTGCCATAGAACAGGGTGACCTCGCTCTTGGGCTCGGTCTCCAGCGTGGTCTTCACGATCGACAGGATCGGGGTAATACCACTGCCGGCGGCAACAGCCAGATAGTTGCCTTCACGCTCGGGGTCCAGGTCGACCGAGAAATGGCCTTGCGGCGGCATGACTTCCAGAGTCTGGCCGGGCTTGAGCTGCTCGTTGGCAAACGTGGAGAAGCGGCCACCAGAAACCTGTTTGACGGCGATGCGAAGCTCCTGATCGTTGACGCTGCGGCAGATCGAATAGGAGCGACGAACTTCCTCGCCATCCAGCTTGGTGCGCACGATCAGGTGCTGACCCTGCTGGTAGTGAAACTTGTCTGCCAGATCTTCCGGCACGTCAAAAGCAAGTGATACGGCGTTTCTTGTTTCAGGTCTGACCTCTTTGAGGGTCAGTGAGTAAAATTTGTTCATGATCGTATCGGCTCTAGATGCATTTGAAATAGTCGAAGGGCTCGAGGCATTCCTTGCAACGATAAAGGGCTTTACAGGCCGTGGATCCGAACTCGCTGACCCGTTCGGTATCCTGACTGCCGCAGTGAGGGCACGTAAGGACTTCCGATTCCCCGAGCAGGCTCATTTTGCTTGAGCTGCCCACGGGTGGCGCGATTCCGAATGCGCGAAGCTTCTCTTTGCCTTCGTCTGTGATCCAGTCGGTGGTCCAGGCAGGAGTCAGCACCTGATTGATTTTTGGATCCCGGAAGCCCGCAGCACGCAAGGCTTCAGCAATCAGTTCCTCAATCAATTCGGTGGCTGGGCAGCCGGAGTAGGTCGGGGTCACATCAACGGACAGCTCTTTGCCATCCCAGTGGACCGCCCGGACAATGCCGAGCTCCACGACACTGACTGCCGGCACTTCAGGGTCTTTGACCTCTTCAAGCAATGCCCAGATGTCGTCCTCTGTCAGCAGATCGGGGCGGGCATTTGCCGGCACCCGATCACTGGCAATCAGAATGTCGACAGCTGACCGGCTGTCTGAATCACCATGTTGTGGCATCGGGATAGGCCCTCTGCAGGAACTGCATTTCTGCCAGAATGAAACCAAGGTGTTCGGTATGCTCGCCGTGCTTGCCACCCATGTACATCCAGGCGTCTTCCGCGCCCGGCGTCAGGGTTGCCTGGGTGAGCACCTCGTTGACCATGCCGCGCCAGTCTTTGGCCAACTGGTCAGGATCCGAGCCAATGCCCGCCTCGGCCATCACACGATCGGTGTCGTCCGGCGTAATAAGCTCGCCGGTAAAGCGCCACAGAATATCGACCGCCTCCTGCATTCGGCGGTGGCTTTCTTCGGTGCCATCGCCCAGACGCTTCACCCACTCCGAGGAACGACGCAAGTGGTAGGTCGCTTCTTTCAGAGCCTTGGCGGCAATGCCGGCAATACGCTCGTCGCTGGATTCGGTCAGGCTCTTGAGCGTGAAGTAGTGGTACACGTCGAAGAAGAACTGACGACCCATGGTGACCGCGTAGTCCTCGTTGGGCTGCTCGGTCATCAGCAGGTTGCGATACTCGTGGGCGTCGCGGCGGAAGGCCAGCTTGTCGGCATCGCGGCCATCGTCGATCAGTTCGGCTGCGTACTCATACCAGTTACGGGCCTGGCCGACGAGGTCGAGGGCAACGTTCATCAGTGCCATCTCTTCCTCAAGAGCCGGGGCCTTGCCGCAGAGTTCGCACAGGCGCTGCCCCAGGATCATGTCGGAATCTGCCAGGCGCAGCAGGTATTCCTTTAATGCTTCTGCTTGTGTCATGGGTAACGCTCCTTACATGTGTCCGACTTCATCGGGCAGCTTGTAGAAGGAAGCGTGCCGGTAAACCTTGTCTTCCGACGGATCGAAAAGCACTTCCTTCTCGTCGGATGCGGACGCCGTGATCGTGTCGGAGGGAACCACCCAGATACTCACGCCCTCGCTGCGGCGTGTGTACAGGTCACGGGCGTTTTCCATGGCCATTTCGGCGTCAGACGCATGCACGCTGCCCACATGTTTGTGGTTCAGACCGTGCTTGGAGCGTACAAAGACTTCGTAAAGGCGCCATTCAGACATGTTGTATTCCTCCGGTATCAGGCGGCTTGCGCGCGCTGTTTTTG
The DNA here is from genome assembly GCF_040148675.1 of Marinobacter sp. NFXS11. Classification (NCBI taxonomy): domain Bacteria; kingdom Pseudomonadati; phylum Pseudomonadota; class Gammaproteobacteria; order Pseudomonadales; family Marinobacteraceae; genus Marinobacter; species Marinobacter sp. NFXS11. The sequence goes on from NZ_JAGDDV010000001.1 coordinate 370,896, forward strand.
TTTTTCGGCATAGGCGACGGCCGCTTCACGGACCCAGGCGCCTTCATCAATTGCGTTCTTGCGAGTTTTGATGCGCTCGCGGTTGCAAGGACCGTTGCCCTTGAGAACGTCATAGAATTCCTGCCAGTTGATTTCGCCGAAATCGTAGTGGCCGGTTTCTTCGTTGTACTTCAGGTCCGGATCCGGAGCGGTACAGCCGAGGAACTCAAGCTGCGGCACGGTCTGGTCAATGAACATCTGACGCAGTTCGTCGTTGCTCTTACGCTTGATCTTCCAGGCCATCGACTGCAGGGAGTTCGGGGACTCGTCATCGTGCGGTCCGAACATCATCAGAGCCGGCCACCACAGACGGTTGATGGCGTCCTGCACCATGGCTTTCTGTTCCTCGGTGCCTTCGCGCATCATGTCCAGCAGGATCTGGTAACCCTGACGCTGGTGGAAGCTTTCTTCCTTGCAGATGCGGATCATGGCTCGGGAATAGGGGCCATAAGACGTGCGCTGCAGCACCACCTGGTTGACGATGGCGGCGCCGTCCACCAGCCAGCCAACGGCACCCATGTCCGCCCAGTTCAGGGTCGGATAGTTGAAGATGCTGGAATACTTGGCTTTGCCCTGATGCAGCTTTTCGATCTCTTCGTCACGGTCAGCACCCAGAGTTTCCATGGCGCTGTACAGGTACAGGCCGTGGCCCGCTTCGTCCTGAATCTTGGCCATCAGCTGGAGCTTGCGCTTGAGCGTAGGCGCGCGGGTAACCCAGTTGCCTTCCGGCAGCATGCCGACCACTTCGGAGTGGGCGTGCTGGGAAATCTGGCGGACCAGGGTCTTCCGGTAGCCTTCCGGCATCCAGTTTTTGGGTTCGATTTTGGTTTCGGCGTCGACCTTTTCCTGAAAGTCGCGCTCTTCGGGCGACATCTCTTCTTTGGTCTTGAGGCGCTTGGCGCCGGTTTCAACGAGCTGGGCGTACATAAACAAATACCTCCGGATCGGGCTTGTTGTTCTGTTGTCCGTGAACAGAGAACCCTCAATAACGACTGAGGGCCAATGACTCCATATTATATGATACTGAATAAATATCAAGAACAGTCTTTATGTGTCATGTTATATCTAAAAGCTTCCTTATGAGATCTTATAGTACTGATTTGCATAATAAAAAAAGTGATACGTGAGCAAATGCTATTGAGATCAGCAAACGGAAAGCAATTTTAAATCGGTGATTGCGGGGCCTGGTGGTGGGAAAAGCAGCGAGAGTCAGCGGCATCCGCTGCGTGCTGACTCTCGGCTGGTCGGCCGGATTTACTTGTTACGGCGATCAAACACGCGCTTGGCCTTGCCCTCAGAGCGTGCCAGGCGGTTGGTTTCCACTACCTCGACACGAGTGCTGATCCCGATGTAGGACTTGATGTGGTGCGCAAGTTCCTTGGCTGCAGCGGCGCGACTCTCGGGGGTGTCGGTTACGCCGGGTTTCAGTTCGGCCCGGATGTCCACGCAGTCCAGGTTGCCTTCCTTGTAAACCTCGATCTCGTAGTGCGGTGCCAGAGCCTCGCACTTGAGCACCTGCTCCTCGATCTGGCTCGGGAACACGTTCACGCCGCGTATGATCAGCATGTCGTCGCTGCGGCCGGTAATCTTGTCAATCCTGCGCATCGGGCGCGCTGTGCCTGGGAGCAGGCGGGTGAGGTCACGGGTGCGGTAGCGCAGAATCGGCAGGGCCACCTTGGTCAATGATGTAAAGACCAGCTCACCGTATTCACCGTCAGGCAGTACTTCGCCGGTTTCCGGGTTGATGATTTCCGGATAGAAGTGATCTTCCCAGATGGTCGGGCCGTCTTTGGTTTCAATACATTCCATGCCCACGCCCGGACCCATGACTTCCGACAGGCCGTAGATATCGAGAGCCGAGATGCCCAGGCGCTCCTCGATCTCTGATCGCATGGCGTTGGTCCAAGGCTCCGCGCCGAAAATGCCGAGCCGCAGGGGCAGTTTATGGGGATCAATGCCCTGACGCTCCATTTCGTCGGCAATGTTCAACATGTAGGACGGCGTCACCATGATGATGTCCGGTTCAAAGTCCTTGATCAGCTGGACCTGCTTTTCGGTCTGGCCGCCAGACATCGGAATGACCGTGCAGCCAAGGCGTTCGGCGCCGTAGTGGGCACCCAGACCACCGGTGAACAGGCCATAGCCATACGCTACGTGGACCTTGTCGCCACGGGAGCCGCCGCCGGCCCGGATGGACCGTGCCACAATGTCGGCCCAGGTGTTGATATCACTCTGGGTGTAACCGACCACGGTTGGCTTGCCGGTGGTACCACTGGAGGCGTGCACCCGAACCACATCGGACATGGGTGTGGCAAACATGCCGAACGGGTAGTTGTCCCGCAGATCCGCCTTGGTGGTGAATGGCACCTTGGCCAGGTCTTCCAGCGAGTTGATGTCCATGGGCTTCAGGCCCAGGTCATCAAACGCTTTGCGGTAGAACGGCACGTTGGTGTAGGCATGGACAACGCTCCAGCGCAGACGCTGCAGCTGTTCGTGACGCAGCTCATCAATGCTGGCGGTTTCCATGCGGTCAAGTTTGCCGAGTTTTTGCAGTGGTAAGGTCATGGTTCTGTCCTGCGTTGTTCTTGTCGAATAATGGTCTTTGTTCTTGTTGGCGGGTGGCTTCAGGCCACCGCATCCATCCGTTCAATGATCAGTGCGATACCCTGGCCAACGCCGATGCACATGGTGCAGAGGGCATACCGGGCTTTCTGGCCCGCGGCGTGGCGACGTTCCAGTTCATTCAGGGCAGTGGTTACCAGCCGGGCGCCGCTCATGCCCAGGGGATGGCCGAGGGCAATGGCGCCACCGTTCGGGTTTACGTGCTCGGCATCATCCGGCAGGCCGAGGTCCCGGGTGACCGCCAGGGCCTGCGCAGCAAATGCTTCGTTCAGCTCGATAACATCCATATCTGCCAATTCCAGACCGGCCGTGGCCAGAACCTTTCGGGTGGCCGGTGCCGGGCCAAATCCCATGATCCGCGGCTCCACGCCAGCCGTTGACATGGCAACGATCCGGGCGCGGGGTTTGAGGTTGTATTGTTTGAGGGCATCGGCTCCCGCCAGAAGCAGTGCACAGGCACCGTCATTCACGCCGGACGCATTGCCCGCAGTCACCGTGCCGTTTTCACGGAACGGGGTTGGCAGAGAGGCGAGTTTTTCCAGGCTGGTTTCCCGGGGATGCTCGTCGGTGTCCACCACCAGCGGGTCCTGCTTGCGGCGGGGAATCGTGACTGGTGTGATCTCAGCGGCCAGCCGGCCTTCTTTCTGGGCAGCTGCGGTGCGCTGCTGGCTGCGCAGGGCGAACGCGTCCTGGTCTTCCCGGGAAATGCCGAAGTCGGCCGCAACGTTTTCCGCCGTCTCGGGCATGGAATCAATGCCGTACTGCTTTTTCAGTACCGGGTTTACAAAGCGCCAGCCGATGGTGGTGTCAAAAATCTCTGCCTTGCGACTGAATGCAGAGTCGGCCTTGCCCATAACGAAGGGGGCCCGGGACATGGATTCGACGCCGCCGGCAATCATCAGCTGGGTTTCGCCGGTACGGATGGCCCGGGCGGCGCTGCCGACCGCATCCATACCGGAACCGCACAGACGGTTGATGGTGCTGCCCGGTACGTCCACCGGCAGGCCTGCCAGCAGCAGGGACATGCGGGCAACGTCGCGATTGTCTTCACCGGCCTGGTTGGCGCAGCCATAAAGAACGTCGTCAATTTTCGACCAGTCCAGATCCGGATGGCGTTCGGTAAGCGCCTTGATGGGGATGGCGCCCAGGTCATCTGCCCGCACGGCGGAGAGAGCGCCGCCGTATCGACCGATGGGGGTGCGGATGGCATCGACGATGTAGGCGTCTTTCAGGGTATTGTCGGTGCTCATGCAGTTTCCTCCGAATTGCGTACGGTGCCACGAACCTCATAGGAGCGGCCCCGGAACAGGGCAACCTTGCGGCCGTCCTGATTGGTTAGTGTGATGTCGTAAACGCCGGTGCGGCCGCCGCGGGCCTGTTCTTCGGCGGTGGCGGTCAGCAGGTCGCCCTCTTTGGCCCCGTACATGTAATCAATGCTGCAACCGGAGGCCACGGTGGCGCGGTCGTAGCTGTTACAGGCAAACGCAAACGCCGAATCGGCCAGGGTGAACAGGTAACCGCCGTGGCAGGAGCCGTGGCCCTGGATCATGTCGCCGGTGACCGTCATGGTGAGCACTGCCTTGCCCGGGGCAACGGACTCGATGTTCATGCCCAGTTTCTGGCTGGCGCGGTCCCGCGCGAACATGGCCTTGGCGCATTCTTCGGCGAGTACTTGCGGATCCATCTCGCTCATGAATAAAACCCCTTCTGTGCAAATGCGTTCTTCCGGAGCAGCAGGGCAGGGCGATAGCGGTCCTCTGCGTAGCTGGTCTGGATGTTGGTGAGCACCTTGAACACGTGGCCCGCGCCCAGGCGGTCGCTCCAGCTCAGGGGGCCGTCTGGATAGTTCAGGCCCGCTTTCATTGCCAGATCGATATCCGCGACCGTTGCTACACCGTGAAGAGCCGCATCGGCCGCTTCATTCGCCAGCGTGGCGACGGTGCGCATGATGACCAGCCCGGGCCGGTCCGCGATCAGGCTGACTTCGATACCCGCTTTCTGCAGTAAAGCACAGGCACAGGAAACCGCTGCGTCGGATGCCTGATCAGCAGGCGCCAGGGCAAGTCGGCTTGCTTTGCTGTAGTCAAAGGCGAGGTCAAACAGCACCAGATTGGCGACACCCTCATTGGCGGCACGCTCGGTAGCCATCCGGCCGTCGGTGAGTGCCAGTACCACATCGCCGAAGCGAATCTGGCCCGGGCCGTCGCGCTCGATAATGGTCAGGCCGGCGGCCTTCAGTCGCTCCAGTAGCGGTGCGGCTACACCGGGATTGCCTTCGGCAATGACCACGGACTCATCGGATTGATGTGCCGGCTCGGTCTTTGGCTGCGGCTTTTCCGCACTCTCGCCATAGGGATAGAACCCCTGGCCGCTCTTGCGCCCCAGGCGACCGGCTTCCACCAGTTCTTTCTGGATCAGTGACGGCAGAAAGCGCGGGTCCTGGTAATAGGAATTGAAGACAGAGTTAGTAACCGCGTAATTGACGTCGTGTCCGATCAGGTCGGTCAGCTCGAATGCGCCCATGCGGAACTGGCCGGCTTCGCGGATGATGGCATCCAGGGTGGCGGCATCCGTGGCCTGTTCCTGCAGCAGGCGCAGGCTTTCCGCGTAAAACGGGCGGGCGACGCGGTTCACGATGAAGCCCGGAGTGGACGTCGCATACACCGGCTTCTTGCCCCAGGCGGTGGCCGTAGCATGAACGGTATCGGCAACGGTCTTGCTGGTCGCCAGCCCCATGACCACTTCGACCAGCGCCATCAGCGGTGCCGGGTTGAAGAAGTGCATGCCCACCAGACGCTCCGGTTTGCTCATATCAGCACCGAGCGCGGTAACAGAGATGGAGGAGGTGTTGGTGGCGAGGATCGCATCGGCGGTACACAGATCTTCAAGATTCGACAGCAGCTGACGTTTGATCTGCAGGTCCTCGATGATGGCCTCGATTACCAGTCCGGCGTCGGCGACTTGGTCGAGATTCGCGACGGGCTGAATCCGGCCGATGACGGCGTCCAAATCCTGCTGCTGCATCTTGCCCTTGTCGACACGACGCTGAAGCTGTTTGGCGATACCGTCCCGGCCTGCCTGAGCAGCGCCCTCCCTCTGGTCGTGCAGGTAAACCTGGTGGCCAGCTTGTGCGGCCACCTGGGCAATGCCAGAGCCCATGGCTCCGGCGCCGACGACGGCAACTTTGGTTTGTGTGTCCAATGCCGGCATGGCTTATTTCCCCTTGAAGTTCGGCGTGCGTTTTTCCATGAAGGCGGCAACGCCCTCACGGTAGTCTTCGGTCTGTCCCGCCATGCGCTGCAGATCGCGCTCCAGATTGATCTGCTCTTCAAAGGTGTTGCTGGCGCTGGCGTGCAGTGCCCGCTTGATCAGTGCAAGGCCCTTGGTGGGTTGGGTCGCGAAATGGCGGGCAAGTTTCATGGTTTCTTCCATGAGCTGCTCGTTATCGACACAGCGCCAGATCATGCCCCAGTTTTCCGCCTGCTCGGCGCTGATCTTTTCGCCCAGAAGCGCCATGCCCTTGGCCCGGGCCATGCCAGCCACGCGGGGCAGCGTCCAGGTGCCGCCGGAATCGGGTACCAGGCCCAGCTTGCAGAAAGCCTGAACGAAGTTGGCTGAGCGGGCTGCGAGGGTAATGTCGCAGGCCAGCGCGATATTGGCACCGGCGCCAGCGGCGACGCCGTTCACGGCGCAGAGCACGGGCATCGGCAGATCACGCAGGCTGCGCATCAGCGGGTTGTAGTAGTTCTCCAGGGAGGCGCCCAGGTCCGGCATTTCCTGATCTGGTGAGACGCTGCGGTCGGAAAGATCCTGCCCCGCACAAAAACCCCGGCCGGAACCGGTGATAACCAGTACACGGACAGACTCATCCTTGCGCACGGTGCTGATGGCATCGCGCATACGCTCATGCATTTCAACGTTGAAACTGTTCAGGTTGTCCGGACGGTTCAGGGTAAGCAGAGCCACGCCCTGATCGATTTCAAGAAGAATGCTCGGCTGAGTCATGGCGGTATGTCCTGTTGTTTGTTGTAGGGGGGATAGCGCGAAAGGTGTGTTAAATCGGCACACTGCTATCGAATGTGGAAAATGAGTATATCTTAGAATTGATACTCGTCAAGGATTGTGCTGGCTTGGTTCTGTATCACTTTGGTCGGATATGGTGGCCTGCTTCGTCTACATGGCTGAATATCCGGTAAAAATTTATCAGCGTTCTTGGGTTTGGGCCATTGAGGCGGTGGATTCTCGTCTCCAAACAGGCGCTAAGGTATGAAAAATCTCCCGGAAAAGGATAATGTGATACAGAAAATGAATCACAATGACTTTTCGGGTCCCACGTTCAGCCGGTCGTTTGGCGGAGCGCTGCCAGGCCCGTCTGCGAAGGAGACCGTTATGCCCAGCTACAGTATAGAAGGCGTTGTTCCTGTTGTTCATCCGTCCGCCTATGTGCATCCGACCGCCGTTCTGATTGGCGATGTCTGGATCGGACCGGATTGCTACGTGGGGCCTGCGGCTTCGCTGCGTGCAGATTTCGGGCGGATTATTCTGAAACAGGGGTCCAATGTTCAGGACACTTGTGTGATGCATGCCTTTCCCGGGATGGATACGGTTGTCGAGAAAAACGGACACGTCGGCCATGGCGCAATCCTGCACGGCTGCGTTGTCGGCGAAGATGCCATGGTGGGCATGAATGCGGTGGTGATGGATGAGGCGCACATTGCGCCCCGCTCCATTGTTGGCGCTTGCGCGTTCGTTAAGGCGAAGTTTACCTGTGAGCCGGGGTCGCTGATCGTTGGCTCACCTGCCAAGGTTATGCGCATGCTGAGCGACAAGGAAATCGCCTGGAAGAGAAAGGGCACTGAAGAGTACCAGCGACTGACGCTTCGTTCTCTGGCCAGCCTTGAGGAGGTCCAGCCACTGGCCGAAGCCGACCAGGATCGGGCCCGCGTGGACGCAGGGGGTTACAAGCCGAAGTACGAGCAGTGATGAACTGCTAGGCGGCCCCGAGCGTCCTCGGTTCGGGGCCGCCTGCTGTATCAGGACAAGTGATGGACTGGCTGTAATCCGTAAACAGGCGTTTCCAGCCCCTCCATGCGTGCTTTCAGCTGTAGAGCCAGATAGCGGGAGTAATGCCGGGATTGGTGCAGATTGCCACCGTGGAACCAGAGTGCCTCCTGCTGGGTTGGTTTCCACATATTACGCAGCTCTCCCTCCCACGGCCCGGGGTCCTTGGTAGTGTCAGAACCCATGCCCCAGCATTTTCCGACCTTGTCGGCAACTTCCTGAGAAATGATGCGGGCAGCCCAGCCATTCATTGATCCGAAGCCGGTGGCATACACAATCAGGTCTGCTGGAAGTTCGGTGCCGTCGGTCAGCGTCACGGATCGTGGGTTAACGCGTTCGATGGTCACGCCGCTTTTCAGCTTGATTTCCCCCTGGGCGACGAGTTCCGAAGCGCCGACATCAATGTAATAGCCGGAGCCACGCCGTAGGTACTTCATGAACAGGCCAGAGCCATCATCACCGAAGTCCAGCATGAAGCCTGCTCTCCTCAGGCGGTTGTAGAAATCCGCATCCTGTTCCTGCGCCTGCTCGTAAACCGGTTTGTGGAATTCAGGCATGATCCTGTAGGGGAGGGACGCGAAAGTCAGATCGGCCTTTTCGGTGGTAATGCCGTTTTCGACTGCCTGCTCTGAATAGAGTCCACCCAGTGCCAGGTCCATGAGTGTGTCTGACTTGATGATATGGGTGGAAGAACGCTGAATCATGGTCACGTCGGCATCGTTTTCCCAGAGGGCGGCACAGATGTCATGGGCTGAGTTATTGGAGCCCAGCACAATGCATTTCTTGCCCTTGTAGGCTTCCCCGCCCGGGTGCTTGCTGGAGTGGTGCTGTTCTCCCTCAAAGCTGTCCATGCCGGGAATGTTGGGGATATTGGGGATGCCGGACATACCGGTGGCCAATACAAGCTGTTTTGGGCGGAGGGTAACTCTTTCTCCATCCCGGACCACGTCAACGACCCACTCCTGATGCTGCTCATCAAAGCGGGCGCCGGTGCATTCCGTTGAACTCCAGTAATTCAGCTCCATGATTTTGGTGTACATCTCCAGCCAGTCACCAACCTTGTCCTTGGGGCAGAAAACAGGCCAGTGTTCGGGGAAGGGGATATAGGGCATGTGGTCGTACCACACCGGGTCGTGAAGACAAAGGGACTTGTAACGGTTGCGCCAGGAATCGCCGGGCCTTGGGTTGCGCTCTATAACGATGGTAGGGACGTCCAGTTGCCGCAAACGCGCTCCCAGGCCGATGCCTCCCTGGCCACCACCGATCACCACGCAATAAGGCTGTTTGCTGTAACCGAGTTCTTGTTCTTCCTCCTGTCTGGCCTCGAGCCAGGTCTTGCGAGATTTGCTCGCGCCGTGCTGAGCGCCCTTGGGGCGCAGGTGATTGCGTTTTTCAGGAAATTCCCGGAGCTCCTGCATGGTGGTCAGAAGAGTCCAGGCTTTCCCGTCACGGAGCCGCAAGTGCCCTTTGCAGTGAGCGTCGGTAGTTTCGAAGGTGACCCAGGCTTCGATAACACCGTCCTGGTCTGTGGCTTCTTCACTAACTTGCCAGTTATGCGGGCGGCGGTCTTTGGCGGCGCTAGCGAGCATATCCTGTATCTCTGACCGCCCCTCCATGGTCTTTATGTTCCAGGTCATCGAAACGAGGTCTCGCCAGTAGCCTCCTTCCTCAAAGTGATTGGCAGCCTGCTCAGGGGTGTCGGATCGCAGGGTTTCCTCGAAACCGGCGAGCCACTGTTCTGCTTTTTGCGTGGGTGTGCTGGGTTGCTGCGTCATTACTGATCTCCACTGTTGCATTTTTTTTGTTTGCAGAGTGGTCGTAGCAGCTGCTGTGCCAGGTTGCGGTTCCGCGCACCCAGAGCTTCCAGGTATCTGAAATGATTGGCGTCTTTTGGGGTGATGAATGGGCGGCAGTGCAAGCTCCAGTGCCAATTTTTGCCTCAGTGCATTACAGCTGTCATGTCCGCCAGCTTGCCGACGTTACAGGTGTAATCTACTGGCTGGCACTAAAGGAGGATGCGGGGAGAAGTGTTAAGGGTATAAGCTGAATAGATATTGCAGTAGTCCTCCGACAGATGACAACCACAAGAGCCCGTCGGGTCAGGAGCTTTGCATGACCACGCAACAACTTGCCAAGCGTCAACACATCGACAACATCCTCAGTTATGTGGATGGCGTTCAGCCTGCACATTCATTTCCCGAGACGGAGCTGATCGGACGCTCGTGGACGCGTTGCCTTACGGAATACGGGCTGGATCCGAGTCGGCCACGTAGCGCACGTATCGTCACAGAGCAGACGCTTCGGGAACATCAGGATTCTGTGGATGAGTTCCTGAACGTGGCGAGGGCCGGCGTCGAACAGCTATATGGGATGATTTGTCACCTGGGGTACGTGCTCCTTCTGACGGACCATCGCGGAATTACGGTGCAGTACCTGGGCGACCGGCGGTCTGACCGACGCCTGCGACAGGCGGGACTTTATTTGGGAGCCGATTGGAGTGAGCAGTACGCTGGCACTTGCGCGGTTGGCACCTGTATCGCGGAACAGCTGCCACTGACCTGTCATCGGGTCGATCATTTTGATGCCACCCATATCAGCCTGACCTGCACATCGGCGCCCATCAGGGACCCTTCGGGCGAACTTCTGGCGGTGTTGGATATTTCCGCTCTGGACTCCCCTGAGGCGCGTTACAGTCAGACCTTCGCTCTGAACCTGACTCAACTTTACGCGCGGATGATTGAAGATGCCTATTTCCTGCGCAGGTACCGGAGTCAGGTGATTTTTCGGTGCGATAAGTCGCGGGAGTTTGTACAGGTCAACGGTCAGTATCTCTTTGCCATTGATGAGACGGGGCGCGTCGAAGCTAGCAATACAGCCGGGCGCGAGCTGATTGAGGATATGCATCTTGAGAACAGGGCGGACCAGAATCCGGACCTTACCCAGCTGTTCGAATGCCAGTTGGAAGACATCTGGAGCATTCCGTTCGATCAGGACGATCAGGTGCGGGCCTTCCGGCGCCAGGGAAGCGGGGACACATTCTTTGCTGCCCTGATTCAGCCTCGCATCGTGTCATCCAGGCCGTCTGAGGTTGAAACGCTTGCTGCCGACGATCGGGTTCCCGGGCTCGATATCCTTGCGGCTGATGACCCAGTCATGCGGCGCACGCTTGGTCTGGCCAAGCGACTTCGAAATAGGGATGTGGGTTTGCTGATTCTTGGCGAAACAGGTACCGGAAAAGAGATCCTTGCCCGCGCTATCCATGATTCGAGCAATCGGAGCGGACAGGCGTTTGTGGCGGTCAATTGTGCGGCAATTCCGGAATCGCTGATTGAGAGTGAGTTGTTTGGCTACGTTGCAGGCTCCTTTACAGGCGCGCGGAACAAGGGTATGCGAGGGCTGATTCAGCAAGCGGATGGTGGCACCTTGTTCCTCGACGAGATTGGCGATATGCCGCTGCAGCTCCAGACCCGATTACTGAGGGTTCTGGCAGAGGGCGAAATTCTTCCGATAGGCTCAGATCGACCGGTTTGCGTGAACTGCCGGGTTATCGCCGCAACCCACCAGGATCTGTCTCAGCTGATCGCGCGTGGTGAATTTCGTGCGGACCTTTACTATCGCCTCAACGGTGCTTGTTTGAAACTACCGCCGTTAAGGCAGCGGGCAGACCGACTGCATGTTATCCAGTCGGTGCTGGAAAACCTGATTGTCAGCGGAAGCCTTCCGAAGGTGCGCATACGCGCCGATGCGGTGAGCGCGCTTCTGGCCTTCGATTGGCCGGGAAATATTCGACAACTGGTCAACGCCCTGACATTTGCCGAGGCAACGTGCGATGGCGGCGAGATAACGGCTTACGATCTGCCGGAAGAATGTGTGTCCGATCGGATGCCGCCTTCAGTTGGAGACCTGGCCGGCACGGAACCGGAATCGACCCCGTTGCTGAATGCGCTTCAGGTCCATCAGTGGAACATTTCAGAGGTGGCTCGGCAGTTCGATGTTTCGCGACCAACAATTTACCGGTGGATTGGACAGCAGGGCATTATTCTGCCCCGCTTTCTCGGAAAAGGCATTGGTACGGAAAGGAAGTAGTGGAACGCGTCGTGCCAGGTGTCAGATACCCGCGTCCTTCACGTTCTCCATAACGACAAAGGTGCTGGTCTGCAGCACATGCGGCAGGGCGGAAATCTCTTCGCCCAGTACCTGCCGGTATTCCTGCATGTTGCGGGTTCGGACTTTTAACAGATAGTCGAAGTTTCCGGCAATCATGTGGCACTGTTCCACCGCCGAGACGGTCTGAACGGCTTTGTTAAAGGCGGTAAGGGCGCCGCTGCTGGTGTCGTTCAGGGTGACCTGTGCGAAGGCAATGTGGCTGAGACCAAGTTTGGTCTGGTTAACCAGGGCCGTGTAACCGGTGATATAGCCGTGCTCCTCAAGCCGGCGCATCCGCACCTGGCACGGCGTTTTGGAAAGGCCCACCCGGGACGCAAGCTCGGTTACCGTGATTCGGGAGTTCTTCTGTAGCTCGCGAATAATGGATTGGTCTATTCGATCCAATTCGGCCATGTTGTCTGTTCCAGGTTAAATTAACGGCTAAATCATATGGCAAATATAATCGAAACTCCTCTAATCCGAAACTATATGGTCTAAGTGACTTTCCGGCCTTGCGTATACTGGTAGGTTAAACAGCCCAGTAAGAACGTTTACCAAGTCCGGAGAGTTTCGATGACCGATTCCCGCGCATTACAAAAACAAACCCTGCTGGAACAGCTTGCCGATGTCCTCCAGAACCAGGCGTCCGATAACGACGACTCCCTGGAACTTCGGGAGATCGTAGCCCGGATGGTGGAGGAGTCCCGATCCTGGGATGACGACCTCCACGGCGAACTGGTCCGGAGTTTCGGCGACTCGATTGGCGGGCGCTATGCCCAGGTGTTCAGTGGCGGGTTTCCTTCAGCCTACCGGGCAAGGTTTCCGGTGTCGGAGGCACTTGCCGATATTGAGCAGATCCAGTCCATTGCCGTGAGCACCGATGTGCCCATGCGGTTCTATCAACCCCGAGATCCATCCGAAACCGGATTCCACTTCAAGCTCTACAGCGAAGGCCAGCCGGTTATCCTGTCAGATGTGATTCCGATTCTGGAGAACCTGGGTATGCGGGTTCTGGGCGAGCACCCCTACCGGGTTCGTCGGCGGGATGGCGAAAATTTCGGGGTCAGTGATTTTACCGTCGAACTCCACGACCGGTGCCGGCAAGCCGACCTGAGTACTGCAAGACCGCTGATCCAGTCGGCGTTCCGGGAAATCTGGAACGGCTTTGCAGAAAATGATGATTTCAACCAGCTGATCATGCTCTGCGGCCTGGGCTGGCGAGAAGTGGCACTGATCAGAGCCTACGCCCGTTATGTGAAGCAACTGCGATTCGGATTCAGTCAGCCGTTCATTGCAGAAACACTGGCCCGGCATCCGGATATCACGTCGCGGCTTGTGGCGTTCTTTTTCAATCGGTTCGAGCCCGGGGTGAAAGGACGCAAGTCCAGGACAGAAAGGCTTGAGGCAGAGCTGAGGGACTCGCTTGAAGCGGTGGCGAGCCTTGATGACGACCGTATTCTGCGGCGTTTCTTCATGCTCATCCGGGCAACGCTGAGAACCAACTATTTCCAGGTCCGGGAGGATGGTGGGTTTCCGTCCTATCTGTCGCTCAAGCTGGACCCGTCGTCGATTCCTGACATACCGCGCCCAAGGCCAAAGTTCGAGATTTTTGTGTACTCGCCCCGAATCGAAGGCGTGCATCTGCGTGCCGGGCCCGTGGCCCGCGGTGGCCTTCGCTGGTCCGACCGGATTGAGGATTACCGCACGGAGATTCTTGGCCTGGTGAAGGCCCAGCAGGTCAAGAACTCGGTGATCGTGCCCGCAGGCGCCAAGGGTGGCTTCGTGGTGAAGCAGCCGCCCAGGGATGGCTCTCGGGAGGCAGTTCGCGAAGAAGGGGTTGCGTGCTATCAGACCTTCATAAGGGGGCTGCTGGATATCACTGATAACCTTGATGACGGCCAGGTGGTCCCTCCTGCCAATGTCGTTCGCTATGACAGCGATGACACCTATCTGGTGGTCGCCGCCGACAAGGGCACAGCCACGTTTTCCGATATCGCCAACGCACTGGCGGCAGAGTACAGCTTCTGGCTGGGTGATGCCTTTGCCTCCGGAGGCAGTGAGGGCTACGACCATAAGAAAATGGGTATCACCGCCCGGGGCGCCTGGGAGTCGGTGAAACGGCACTTCCTGGAAAAAGGCACTGATACCCAGAGCGACGAGTTCACCGTGGTCGGTATCGGCGATATGGGTGGCGATGTGTTCGGCAACGGCATGCTGCTTTCAGACCGAATTCGCCTTATCGGAGCATTTAATCACCAGCATATTTTTGTCGACCCGGATCCGGATGCGGCGGCCTCGTTTCGCGAGCGAGAGCGACTTTTCAAATTGTCCGGTTCCTCCTGGGCCGATTACGACACCCAGCTGATCAGCGACGGGGGCGGTGTTTTCTCCCGATCCATGAAGTCTATTCCCGTGTCGTCACAGATGCGCAAGGTGTTGGGCATCAAGGCACGCAGCCTGTCGCCTGCGGATCTGATCAGCGCTTTGCTGAAAGCGCCGGTAGACATGCTGTGGAACGGTGGTATCGGGACCTACGTGAAGGCGCCTTCGGAGTCCCATGAGGATGTGGGCGACAAGACCAACGATTCACTTCGAATCGATAGTAACGAACTGCGATGCAAGGCACTGGGAGAAGGCGGGAACTTGGGTGTAACCCAGAAGGCTCGGATCGACTTCGCCCGTCGTGGCGGTTCCGTGAACAGTGATTTCATCGATAACGCCGGTGGCGTCGACTGCTCGGACCACGAGGTGAATATCAAGATCCTGCTGAATGATCTGGTGCACCGACAACTGATGTCGCTTCCCGAGCGCAACCGGATGCTCAGGGCCATGACGTCTGAGGTGGCCGAACTGGTGCTGCGCAACAATTACCGACAGGCGATGGCGTTGAGTCTTGCCCAGAACCCGGCAGTTGCCACTGCAGACCAGTACGAACGGCTGATGCGCAGGCTTGAGACAGAAGGCAAACTGGACCGCAGTCTCGAATTTCTTCCGTCCGATGAGGAATTGCAGGCTCGCCGGGAGCACGGCGGCGGCCTGACGCGCCCTGAGCTGGCGGTACTGGTTTCCTACGCAAAAATTGAACTCAAACAGGCCCTGGTTGCATCACCGATCGTCCACGACCCGCGATTCAATTCGGCGCTGCACTCGGCCTTCCCGGCCTCTCTGCTGGCGGCCTTCCCGGAAGCGGTGGGGGCACATCCCCTGCGTGCAGAAATCTCGGCCACCCAGATTGCCAACGATATGGTAAACCGCATGGGGATCACCTGGTTTGACCGGATACGCAGTGCTACCGGGGCTGATGCTGGACGGATTGCCTCGGCCTACCTGATCTCCCTGCGAATACATGACGTAGACGCCCATTGGGAGGGTATGGAATCACTGGATGGAAAAATTGACGCCGGTGTCCAGGCAGACCTGTTCGCCGATGCCATCCGACTGGTTACCCGAAGCACCAGCTGGCTTTTGCAGAACCGCCGGCAGGCGCTGGACCCGGTTTCCTGTATCGACCATTACCGGGCTCCCATGGCGGATGTGCTGGCTTCGAAAAGCCGACTTGAATCGGTGATTCCTGCAAGCCGGTGGTATGAACGCTATGCTGAATACTGTGAGCGGATGGTTCCGGAAGATCTTTCCGCTTGGTGCGCTTCCGCGGAAAGCCGCTACTGGCTGATGGACATGGTCGAGATCGCCCGTCAGCTGGACGAGGAGCTGGAGTCGGTAGCCTGGGTGTATTTCACGCTCGGTGAAAGCCTGAACCTGACCTGGTTGGACCGGCAAATGCGGGCCTTCCGGGCAAATGGCCACTGGCAGGTGTTGGCGACCATTCATTTCAGGGACGAGCTGGACCATCAGTTACGGAATCTCACGCTCAGCGTGTTTTCCGAGCCCGTAGATGGCGATGGAACGCCGGAGAAGCGGATTGAGGCGTGGCGGGGGAACAAGCGGATGTTGCTCGCCCGCTGGGAGCGGATGCTGAACGACATGCAGGCCGCCAATGATGTGGATTGTGCCGTTTTCTCGGTGGCTCATGGAGTGCTCAGAGAGCTGGCATTGAAAGCCGCATAGCAGGACTACGACAGGTAAAGTGACCGAAAATCACGTTTTTTGGAGAAAATTATTAATTTTTTGTGATGTATTAAAGACGTAACGGAACGCTTTCCTTGAATTTATAGCGAAATAGTCTTTGTCGATCTCGGTAGAATGCGGGAGAGACAAACAACTAAGAGGGTACAACTATGAGACCGCAGCAATCACAGACGCCCGAGCTTGTCGATAGCCGGCAGGCGATTCGTGATTATTATCTCGCTGACGAGCACAAGGTTATCCACGAGATGATTGCTGGTGCCCAGTTGTCCCAGGCCGAGCGCGACGCCATTTCCGCTCGTGCGGCTGAACTGGTACGCAGCGTTCGCAAGAATGCCAAGTCCACCATCATGGAAAAATTCCTGGCGGAGTATGGCCTGACGACCAAGGAAGGCGTTGCCCTCATGTGTCTGGCCGAGGCGCTGTTGAGAGTGCCTGACAACACCACCATCCACGAACTGATTGAAGACAAGATCACCTCCGGTGCCTGGGGCACCCACGTGGGCAAGGCGTCCTCTGGACTGATCAACACCGCCACCGTTGCCCTGCTGATGACCAGCAACCTGCTCAAGGATTCCGAGCGCAACACTGTGGGTGAAACCCTGCGCAAGCTGCTCAAGCGCTTTGGCGAGCCGGTTATCCGTACGGTGGCCGGTCAGGCGATGAAAGAGATGGGTCGACAGTTTGTTCTGGGTCGCGATATCGATGAAGCCCAGGATGAGGCCAAGGAATACATGGCCAAGGGTTACACCTATTCCTACGACATGCTGGGCGAAGCTGCCCGCACCGATGATGACGCCAAGCGTTATTACGACTCCTATTCCAACGCCATCGACAGCATTGCCAAGGCGAGCAAGGGCGATGTCCGCAAAAACCCGGGCATCTCGGTCAAGCTCTCCGCCTTGCTGGCCCGTTACGAGTACGGCAACAAAGAGCGGGTCATGAACGAGTTGCTGCCCAGGGCCCGCGAACTGGTTAAAAAGGCCGCGGCTGCGAACATGGGCTTCAATATCGATGCCGAGGAGCAGGATCGCCTGGATCTGTCGCTGGACGTGATTGAAGAGCTGGTAGCCGATCCCGAGCTTGCCGGCTGGGATGGCTTCGGCGTGGTCGTTCAGGCATACGGCAAACGCTCGGCGTTCGTTCTCGACTGGCTGTATGGGCTGGCCGAGAAGTACGACCGCAAGTTCATGGTGCGTTTGGTGAAAGGTGCCTACTGGGACGCGGAGATCAAGCGTGCCCAGGTTATGGGTCTGAACGGTTTCCCCGTGTTTACCCGCAAGGCCTGCAGCGACGTCTCTTTCCTGTCCTGCGCCACCAAGCTGTTGAACATGACGAACCGGATTTACCCGCAGTTCGCCACCCACAACGCGCACTCGGTATCTGCCATTCTCGAAATGGCCAAGACCAAGGGCGTGGACAATTACGAATTCCAGCGCCTCCATGGCATGGGCGAATCCCTGCACAATGAAGTTCTGAAGGTCAGTGGCGTGCCCTGTCGCATTTATGCGCCGGTTGGCCCGCATAAGGATCTGCTGGCGTATCTGGTGCGTCGTTTGTTGGAGAACGGTGCCAACAGCTCCTTCGTGAACCAGATTGTCGACAAGAGCATCACACCGGAAGAAATTGCCAAGGATCCGATTGTCAGCGTTGAAGAAATGGGCAATAACATTTCCAGCAAGGCGATCGTGCATCCGTTCAAGCTTTTTGGCGATCAGCGTCGGAACTCCAAGGGCTGGGACATTACCGACCCGGTCACCGTGACCGAGATCGAGAAAGGTCGCGGAGCCTACAAGGACTATCGCTGGAAAGGTGGTCCGCTGATTGCTGGCGAGGTGGCCGGTACAGAAGTGCAGGTGGTGCGTAACCCCGCCGATCCGGATGACCTGGTTGGCCACGTCACCCAGGCTTCCGATGCAGATTTAGACACCGCGATTACCTCAGCGGCGGCCGCGTTCGAGAGCTGGTCCGCTAAATCGGCTGAAGAGCGTGCTGCCTGTGTCCGCAAGGTGGGCGACCTGTACGAGGAGAATTACGCCGAGCTGTTCGCGCTCACTACCCGTGAAGCGGGCAAATCCCTGCTGGATGCGGTTGCTGAGATCCGTGAAGCGGTCGATTTCTCACAGTACTATGCCAACGAGGCCATTCGCTATAAAGACAGCGGCGATGCCCGCGGCGTGATGTGTTGTATTTCGCCCTGGAACTTTCCGCTGGCGATCTTCACCGGACAGATTCTGGCCAATCTGGCTGCGGGCAACACCGTGGTGGCGAAGCCGGCTGAGCAGACATCCCTGCTGGCCATCCGTGCGGTGGAACTGATGCATCAGGCGGGTATTCCGAGGGATGCCATCCAGTTGGTGCCGGGTACCGGCGCAACCGTGGGCGCGGCCCTGACCTCCGATTCGCGGGTGAGCGGCGTGTGCTTCACCGGTTCTACCGCCACGGCCCAGCGCATCAACAAGGTCATGACCGAGAACATGGCACCGGACGCGCCGCTGGTGGCAGAGACCGGCGGCCTGAACGCGATGATCGTGGATTCTACGGCATTGCCGGAGCAGGTTGTCCGTGACGTGTTGGCGTCTTCGTTCCAGAGTGCCGGTCAGCGGTGTTCAGCCCTGCGCATGCTCTATGTGCAGAAAGACATTGCCGATGGCCTTCTGGAAATGCTCTACGGTGCAATGGAAGAACTCGGCATCGGTGATCCCTGGTTGCTGTCCACGGACGTGGGCCCGGTGATCGACGAGAACGCCCGCAAGAAGATCGTGGACCATTGCGAGAAGTTCGAGCGCAACGGCAAGCTGTTGAAAAAGCTGAAGGTGCCCGAAAAAGGGCTGTTCGTTTCGCCGGCGGTTCTCAGCGTCAGTGGTATCGAGGAAATGGAAGAGGAAATCTTCGGCCCGGTACTGCATGTGGCCACGTTCGAGGCGAAGAACATCGACAAGGTGGTGGACGACATAAACGCCAAGGGCTACGGCCTGACGTTTGGTATCCACAGCCGTGTTGATCGCCGTGTCGAGCGCATCACCAGCCGGATCAAGGTTGGTAACGCCTATGTGAACCGCAACCAGATCGGTGCCATCGTGGGTTCCCAGCCATTCGGTGGTGAAGGGCTGTCTGGCACCGGTCCCAAGGCCGGTGGTCCGCAGTACGTGCGTCGTTTCCTGAAAGGTGAGACGGTCGAGCGCGAGGCGGATTCGAACGCCAGGAAGGTGGATGCCAAGCAGCTGCAGAAGCTGATCGGGCAGCTGGACAAACTGAAGGCGCCCAGGCCTGAAGCTCGTATGGACGCAATCCGGCCCATCTTTGGCAATGTTCCGGAGCCACTGGACGCTCACGTGGAAGCGCTGCCCGGGCCGACGGGTGAGACCAACCGCCTGTCCAACCATGCCCGTGGTGTGGTGCTGTGTCTGGGACCGGACAAGGAAACCGCGTTGGAGCAGGCGGGTACCGCGTTGTCACAGGGTAACAAGGTGGTGGTGATTGCACCGGGCACTCAGGATGTGGTCGATAAAGCGAACAAGGCCGGGCTGCCGATCGTTGGCGCAGAGGGGCTGTTGGAGCCGGAAGCACTGGCAACCATCGATGGCTTCGAGGCGGTAGTCAGCTGCGGCGATCAGCCCCTGCTGAAAGCCTATCGCGAGGCACTGGCCAAGCGTGATGGTGCGTTGCTACCGCTAATCACCGAGCACACGCTGGATCAGCGATTTGTGATCGAACGCCATCTCTGTGTCGACACAACCGCAGCGGGCGGTAACGCCAGCCTGATTGCCGCCTCGGAATAAGCGGCGACAATCGGTGCCAAACGCGCCCGGCGTCAGATGTTCCTGGCGCCGGGCGCGCCTGTTTTCAGCCTCTGGTTAAACAGCATTCGGCGGCCTTCGGCCTCGGCAACGTCCGAGAGGAAGAAACTCACCGATGATCCCGGCCCACGCTGGGACAGAAGACCGGAATCCAGGGCGCTCAGGCAGCCGATTTTCGGGTAGCCGCCGATGGTTTGCCGGTCTTTCATCAGAACGATCGGCTGGCCATCTTTCGGTACCTGAATAGCACCGTAGGCGATCCCTTCCGAAACAATCCCGTCCAGATCCGAATAGATGGCATCGCCCTTCAGGCGATAGCCCATGCGATCGATATTCTGGCTGATTTCGTAATCGCACGAGAAAAACTTCTCCCGCTGAACTATGGGGAAGCTCCGATACTGATAGCCGGGAATAACCCCCAGGCGCAGGTGTTGTTGATAATCGGGGATTTCCGGTTCGGGAAGAAATGCCTCAATAAACGATCCGTTTTTCTCAAACTCCAGCTTATCGCCCTTGGCCAGTTTCGCGCCCTTGCCATCGAGGCCCCCCAGGCCCTCGCGTGCCACGGTAGCGCAACTGCCCAGCTTCATGGCTGGCTTGAATCCGCCGCTGACCGCCAGGTAGGCCCTCAAGCCGCTCACGGGCGCGTTGAAGTCCAGTCTGTCACCCTTGCTGATGTGATGGGTGCGCCAGGGCGCAATGGCCTGATCGTTGATACGGGCGCCCAGATCGCCACCGGTAATGGCAATACAGGCCTCATGGTTTGCCTTCAGGCTGAACCTGCCAAAGGTGATTTCGATCTGTGGGGCATTGAGATCATTGTCCAGCAGGCGGTTCGCCCAGAAAAACGAAAACTCGTCCATGGGGCCGCCGGTGGTCACGCCCATATGCTGGTAGCCGTGGCGGCCCGCATCCTGAACAAGGGCCAGCATTCCGGGTTCGAGGACTTCAAAGCTCATCGAGATTGCCTCCCAGCTCGAGGAATTCGTCCCGGCTTATGGCGCGAAAGCGCACCTGATCGCCTACCTGCACGAGGGCCAGGGAGTCGCTGTCCCAATCCACCATTTTCTGCGGCGTGCGGCCAATGATTTGCCAACCACCCGGCGTGCAGCTCGGGTAGATTGCGGTTTGGGTGCCTGCGATACCGACGCTGCCGGTAGGAACTTTCAGCCGGGGCGTGGATTTCCGGGGAATGGCAATCCGTTCGTCGGTACTTCCCAGGTAGGCAAACCCCGGAGCGAAGCCGATGGCGTAGACCTGATAAAGCTGTTCACTGTGAATGCGAACGACCTCGTCCCGGGACAGGGCGGCATGCTCGCAGACATCCTCCAGGTCCAGACCCACTTCGGGATCATAATAGACGGGCAGCTCGACGATGCGGGCAGAATCGTCCCCGGTGGAATCATCATCCTCAGAGTCGATCGCTGCGCGTACCCTGCGGGCGATGGCAAACCGGTCAGCCTGCTCCAGATCCCAGGTCACCAGAATTGAGGTGTATGAGGGGACCAGGTCGACGATGAGGTCGGACATGTCGCGCCGCAGCCGGTCGGTCGCCCGCTTGACCAGGCCCGCGGATTCCGCTCCGATCTGGTCGCCAAAATACACCATGCAGGTGTTTTCGTTGACCGATTCGATCCTCATAGCGCTTCTACAACCTCACGCATGTGCCGCGCAGCATCGACGGCATGGTAGCTGTCACCGTGAATACAGATAGTGTCGGCTTTTATCGGAATGCGTTTGCCCGAGATTGAGGTGACGGTTCCTTCGCGGATAATCTGGGTGACCTGCGCCTCAATGGCGTCGGTGGTCTCGTGGACGGCACCGCGAACCGACCGTTTTACCAGTCTGCCCTCGTCGCTGTAGGCGCGATCAGAGAATGCCTCGAACCAGACCTCAATCCCGTACTCGTCTGCCCGATCCTTGACCTGTTGCCAGTCCGGCGTCGCCATGACCACAAGTGGGCATTGCGGTGCATAGGAGCGCACGGCGGACATCACTACCGACAAGGTGGTGTTGTCCACCATCATCCGGTTATACAGGGCGCCGTGGGGCTTTACGTAGGAGATGGAGGTGCCATGTACCTGGCAGATGCCGTTCAGCGCCGCCATCTGGTACACCAGAATAGCCTTGAGCTCATCCGGGCGGCAGTCCATGTCCCGGCGGCCAAAACCCAGAAGGTCCGGATAGCCCGGGTGGGCGCCAATGGTAACGTTCTGGGCCAGTGCCAACTTGACCGTGTGGTCCATGGTCAGCGGGTCGGATGCATGAAACCCGCAGGCAATACTGGCCATATCAATGTAGGGCATGACTTCGGCGTCCATACCCTTGGTCCAGGTGCCGAAGCTTTCACCCATATCGCAGTTGAGTTTCATTGTGTACCTCCGAAAAACGTTGTGTCCTGCATTATCCCTGGCTCATGGTCTGGGGCAGGTAGGTGACAATCTCCGGGAACCAGCCGATCAGGAAAAGTGCTGCCATGATCAGCAGGAAGAACGGTAGGGCTGCCCGGGCCACATAGAGTATGTCCTTGCCGGTCAGGGCCTGGATGACGAACAGGTTGAAGCCAACCGGGGGCGTAATCTGTGCCATTTCAACCACCAGTACAATAAAGATTCCGAACCAGAGCAAATCAATGCCGGCCTCTTGAACCATTGGCATTACAACGGCAACAGTCAGAACTACAACTGAAATTCCGTCGAGAAAACAGCCGAGAAGGACGAACAGCACTGTCAGGCCTATCAGCAGCTCGAACGGTGACAGGGACATGCTGCCGATCCAGGCAGCCAGTTCCCTTGGAATGCCGAGGAAGCCCATGGCCAGGGTCAGAAAGTGGGCACCGACCAGAATCAGACCGATCATGCAGGAGCTTTTCACTGCTCCCAGGAGACTGTCACGGAAACTCTGCACGCTCAGGGAGCCGGTTGCTGCCGCGATGATAAGGGCTCCAAACACGCCCAGGGCGGCTGCCTCTGTCGGGGTAGCGAAGCCGGTATAGATAGAACCCAGAACGAAAATGATCAGGCCAACGATCGGAAGCAGCATCTTCAGCGCCTTGATCTTGACCGAGAGCGTCAGGTTTTCCTTCTTGGTGTTCGGTAGCTGGTCCTTGTTGAGCTTGGCCCAGATCATGGTGTAACCCATAAACATGGCAACCAGCATCAGGCCGGGCAGAGCACCAGCAATAAACAGACGGCCAATGGAAACCTCTGCGGCCACGCCATATACAATCAGAATGATGGACGGTGGAATCAGCAGCCCAAGCGTGCCGGAGCCGGCCAGGGTGCCCACCGCCATCTTGTCGCTGTAACCCTGGGCCTTCAGTTCCGGCAAGGTCATTCGCCCAATGGTGGCGGCAGTGGCAGCGGATGAGCCGGAAACCGCCGCGAAAATCCCGCAGCTCAGAATGTTTACATGGAGGAGCTTGCCGGGCAGCCCCCCCATCCAGGGCGCGAGGCCCTTGAAAAGGTCTTCGGAGAGTCGGGTCCGGAACAGAACCTCTCCCATCCAGATGAACATGGGCAGGGCCGTCAGGGACCAACTGGTGCTGGCGCCCCAACTCGATGTGGCGAACAACAGGCCGATCTGATCGTTGCCAGAGAGCAGCAGGCCCAGGACGCCGATGCCAACCAGCGTCAGAGACACCCACACGCCCACCGCGAGCATCAGGATCATCGACACTGCCAGTACAATGGAGAGAAACGCGATATCCATTACACGTCCTCCAGGTTCAGCTCGTCTTCATGCTGCTGATAGGAGGGTGTGCGCTTGCGAATCACGGCGACCAGATCGTCAAGAATGGCAATGTTGAGTGCCGTCATCCCGAGCGCAACCGGAACCTGCGGGATCCAGATGGGAACGGGAATATAGCCGTGGGAGACCTCTTCGAAAATGTAGGATTCCCAGACCATGTGCCAGCAATAGAATGTCATATAGCAGGCGAGTGCGAACCCGAAAATAAGTACGACAAGCTCCTGCCAGAATCTTGGCCGTGCCGACCACTTCTGGATCACCAGGGTGACCCGGATATGGCCGCCGTTATGAAAGGTGTAGGCAAGACCGAAAAAGGTGGAGGCTGCAAGCGCCCAGCCGGACACGTCTTCCGCTGATGGAATGATAAAGCCGAACAGGCGGCCGACGATCTGCGCCAGGATGACGACCATGATCAGGGCGATGCAGAAACCAGCAGCGTAGCCGGATGCCAGATAAAACTTCTCTCGGAGAGAGTTCATAACGGATGCCTCCCGGAACAGCCTCCCGAACTCTCGGGAGGCTTCCGTTGATTGAACTTTTAGCGGTAGTTGGAGAGGATAGCGCCCACTTCTTCCGGTGCTTCCTGCTCCCACTCTTTCACCATGATGTCGCCGATCTTCTGGAGTTCGGCCATCAGTTCATCAGATGGTTCGGAGACCGTGATTCCATTTTCCGCCAGGGTGGCGGTGTCTTCTGCGGCGGTCTTGCGAACGCCTTCCCAGCCTTTGGCCTCGGCAGCGGCGGCCGCATCCAGGATCACCTGGCGCTGTTCATCGCCCAGGCGAAGGAAAGCACGCTTGTTGACGACCACAACGTTCTTGGGAATCCAGGCCTTGATGTCGGTGTAATGGGAAAGGTAATCCCAGGCTTGTCCGTTGGCGCCCGTTGACGGCGAGGTGATCATGGCGTCGATGATGCCGGTGCTGAACGCCTGCGGAATTTCGGGTACCTGAACGGTTGTCGGGGTGGTGTTCATCAGGTCAGCCAGACGCGATGTGGAAGGACTGTAAGCCCGCATTTTCAGGCCTTCGAGATCTTCCAGGGTGTTAACCGGCGCCTTGGTATACAAGCTTTGGGCGGGCCAGGGCACAGTGTAAAGCAGGATCATACCTTCCTTGTCCAACTGCTTTTCGATTTGCGGCTTGGCGGCTTCCCAGAGTCTTTTGGCATCTTCGAAGCTGGTTGCCAGGAACGGAATATTGTCGTGTTTGAACACCGGATGGGTGTTGCCCATGATGCCTATGAAGATTTCACCCAGCTGCACCTGACCGGTTCTTACTGCCCGGGGAATTTCCGGGTGCTTGACCAGGGAGGCACCGGAATGAACGGTGATGGTGAGGTCACCATCGGTGCCGTTTTTGATGTCCTCGGCAAAACCGTAGGCGATCTGGGTGGGCAGGTTGGCGTCGCCGTAGGGCGTTGGCATGTGCCATTGATCGGCCTGAACGGATGAAGTCAGCAGCGCCCCGGTAACCAGGGTGGCTGTGGCGAGTTTTTTGAACATAACGAATCTCCCGTGTTTCTGTTTTTTTATCGTTTAAAAGGAACTGGGGCTTCAGAGTACCGCCAGTTCTTCATTCAGCCGCTCGGTAAGCAGCATTTTTCCCGGTACATGGGTTATTGCGAAAGGCAGGCGCGCGTTCTCAAGGGCCAGTTGCGGGGTAACCCCGCAGGCCCAGAACAGCGGAAGCTCGCCCGGCCTGATCGTTACCGGATCTCCAAAATCAGGCTGGTTAACGTCCTGGATGCCAATGAGCGCCGGATCGCCGATATGAACCGGTGCACCGTGGGCCTTTGGCAGGCGGGTCGTAATCTGTATCGCGCGGATTGCATCCGCACCGTTGAACGGGCGCATGGAAACCACCATGTTGCCACTGAACGGGCCGGCGGGCCGGGTAGCGATGTTCGAGCGGAACATCGAAACGTTCCGTCCCTCGTCCACGTTCCGCACCGAGAGGCCGGCCCTGATCAAGGCATCCTCAAACGAGAATGAACAGCCCAGGACAAAGGTCACCAGGTCGTCCCGCCAGAGGCTTTTGAGGTCTGTGGCTGTCTCTGCTCGCTCGCCATTCCGGAATACCTGGTATTCAGGCACATCGGTCCGGATATCCAGATCGTGTCCAAGGTCGGGAAGGGCCGGGTCCCCGGGTTGGGACATGCCGATCAGGGGACAGGAAACCGGGTTATTCTGACAGTATAGGAGAAAATCACCGGCCCATTCGGACGGCAGGATGACCACGTTCCCCTGCAAGAGGCTGTTGGCCAGGCCACTTGTGGGCGCTGTGTGGGCGCCCGAACGAATGCGAGCGCGTAATTCTGAGGCCTGATCAAGCAGGTTGTTCTTGAAATCGGAATACGCACCGGTGTGCATGACGGTAACCCCTGATTGAAATTGTTTTTTACAACTAAATTTCAGGGTATACCGGCTGGTGAAAAAGTCTAATTATCGTTTTTTAGGTCTGGCGATAAGTTTTCGTGATGTGTTGTCCGGTCGTATTCGTCAGAAACCATTACGCCAAGGTTTGCTGCGAGTTCGGCAATCGGGTTGAAAGGGGCACCGGAATAAGACGCGGTGAAGGCGAGCTCGGAGGGCGTCCACGAGGTATTAAGCTGGACCAGACGACCGTTTTCCAGTTCATGCTTGATCACGCTCAGTGGAAGCGTGGAGATACCAATGCCATCCAGGGTCAATTGCCGGCAGGCTGCCAGCGAGCTTGAGGAATAGAAGCGCGCAGGGAGTTCATCCATCTCGCTGAATTTCTGGCTGATTTCAGCAAAGGGTTTGGTGTTTCTGGCATAAGTAATGATGGGCCATTCGGCCAGCTCCTTGAGAGCCAGGAGTCGATCCGGCAGGTTGAGCTCGGGGCTGGCCACCCAGATCAGCGGGAAACTGCAAAGCGCGCGGTTTTCAATTTTCGGCTCAGATACGGGCCCCATCAGGAAGGCCAGATCGAGGCTCCGGTCCAGCAAACCGGATCGGAGGTTGCCGGAGACATCAACGGTAATTTCCACATCCAGATTGGGGGCTGTTTCGTGCAGTTCCCGGAAAAAACGCGGCAGCCAGGAGTGCACAATAGTCTCGGAAACCCCGAGCCTGAGAATGCCGGAGAGCGAGGCCCCCCGGTCTGCGCGCTTGCGTAGCTGCTGGGCCATGAAGACAATTTTCTCGGCATAGGGCAGTAGCTCCTGCCCCTTGCTCGTAAGCTTGCTGTGCCCGGATTCCCGCTCGAACAGTCTGACGCCAAGCTCGTCTTCAAGCGCGGCAATTCGGTTTGAAATGGCGGGCTGGGTGGTGTGCTGGTGCTCGGCAGCCTTGCGAAAGCTGCCGAGCGTCGCAACCCAGATGAAGGTCTCCAGACGCTTGAAATTCATCGGTTATCGGACCTCTGAGGGGCCTACAGCGCGGCGTAGCGCTCGTGAAGGATGCCAACCCTTTCGACATAGGCTTTTGTTTCGGCGTAGGGTGGCACACCCTGGTATCGACTGACGGCGCCGGGCCCCGCGTTGTAGGCGGCGGTAGCCAGCCGGATGTCGCCATTGAACCGGTCGAGCATCTTGGCCAGATAATGGACGCCGCCACGGATGTTCTCGGCAGCCGCCAACGCGTTCCGTACACCGAGTTCTTCAGCCGTGCCGGGCATCAGTTGCATCAGCCCCTGGGCTCCCACCGGGGAGAGGGCTTTTTCGTTGAATGCCGATTCGGCGTGAATCACAGCGCGGACCAGCGCGGGATCAACCCCGAACTCCTGTGCCGCGGTCTGGATTTCGGAATTGAAGGGTTTGGTGAACAGCGGCGTTTTGCGCCAATCGACGCTGGACTCGGGGTCGCAGGCGTAGCAGTGGAAACGAATAACGTCGAACTCGGCAGCCGCCGGCTGCAAACTGCTGTAGGCAACCACGCCATTGTTATCGGTGTAGCGGTAGACGGTGTCGTTGCCGCTGGAGGCCCTGGGTTGGCTGGCACTCTTCACGTTGGTGAATTCGACGGTGCCATCCGGATGCACGATACGCTTGATGCCGTCTGCCAGCGCGGATGCGGACAGAACAAGCAGGAGTGCTGCGATGGATGGGATCATAAGTGATCTGCCGATGGTCATTACTCACTCGCGAAAGATGCCGTCAGTGGCCGGCTTCAGGTTTTGTCTAAAAACCGCCGTTGCACGAATTATACGGGCTTGCGGGGCGGAATAAAGCGCGTGCTCTGTCGTAAAAATGTTACGTTCTGCTTTTAATGCCGGCCAGTTCACATTCTCCACTGAGGTCAGACAGAAGCATCATGGTTACCCCGACCGACACAGGCAACCTCGTTCTCATCGGTATGCCCGGCAGCGGCAAGAGCACCGTGGGTGTGCTGCTGGCCAAGCGCCTTGGCCTCGGGTTTGTCGATACCGATTTGCTCATCCAGGAAGAAGCCGGTCGCACTCTCCAGGCAATTGTAGACCACGACGGCTACGAAGCCCTGCGGCGAATTGAAGAACAGGTGCTTCTCAAGCTGGATGTCCGGCACAAGGTTATCAGCACGGGAGGCAGCGCCGTTTACAGTGCCCGCGCTATGGAACACCTCAAGACCAACGGTACTGTTGTGTTTCTTGATATCCCGCTTGAGCTCGTCATTGAGCGAATTGGCGATCACAGCATGCGGGGCATTTCCCGGAGGCCGGATC
Organism: Marinobacter sp. NFXS11; assembly: GCF_040148675.1. Taxonomy (NCBI): domain Bacteria; kingdom Pseudomonadati; phylum Pseudomonadota; class Gammaproteobacteria; order Pseudomonadales; family Marinobacteraceae; genus Marinobacter; species Marinobacter sp. NFXS11. The sequence goes on from NZ_JAGDDV010000001.1 coordinate 399,064, forward strand.
AGTCTCTCACCGAGCTGTTTACGGAACGGTTCCAGTTGTATTCCCGCTGGGCGGATATCTCCGTTCAGGGAGAGGGCTGCAATCAGGAACAGGTCACTGACGCAGTCATTGCAAACCTGCCTGTGCCGCCGGAACCGGTAAAGAACACCCTGTAACCAGTAGTCCGTCCCCTACACCCGCCCTACCCAAGCCTTAGTCAATTATAGGTCTGGCACCAATTGTTACCTTGCCCTTTTCGATAGGACCATGACCCCGTCGAAATGGGGAGCCACTCGTGCCAAACAATCAACCTTTTCCCGAACACATGCTGATCGCGGTCACTGCTGCCCCGGCGCTTCTGGCAGCGGTTTTCGCTGCATTTCTGATGCCCATCGCTACTGGCCTGGTTGTCGCCGGTCTGCTGGTGTCACTGTCTGTCATATCCGCGCTCTGGGTCCGAAGTCTGGTTCGTCGTCGCATCAGTGCTCTGAGTGCCTTACAGGATGAGCAGTTCAGGACGCTGTCCCGATTACAGTCTCCCTTTCAGGACGCCCAGCAACAGATGGGGAAAGAATTATTGCCGGTCTGGGACCAGCAGATTGAAACGGCCCGGGTCCAGACGGAAAGCGCCATCACTGATCTCACAGGGTGTTTCAGCAACCTTGCCCGGGAACTGCATGGTGCCACCACCATGGCGTCCGAAGTGGCAAGTTCCCTGGAAGGTGGTATCGACAGCAGTTTTGGCCGAGCCGATTCCGAGCTCCACTCTGTGGTTAACACGCTTCGCGGCGCCCTTGAGGACCGTGACGGATTGCTACACCAGATCAATGGCCTGGATACCTTTGTGGACGAACTGGACAGCATGGCTCAGGACGTTGCCAAGATTGCGGGCCAGACCAATCTCCTGGCCCTGAATGCGGCCATTGAAGCTGCCCGGGCTGGAGAACACGGTCGCGGATTCGCCGTTGTCGCCGATGAAGTTCGCAAACTGTCCCGTCTTTCTGCCGACACCGGTGAGCGGATCAGCACCAAGGTTGGATACATCGGTGACTCCATACGCGCGGCTGTGAGCGCTGCGCAGGAGTCCAGTGGCAGGGATGGGGCATCGATCCGGTCTTCCGAGGAAACCATTGAGGGCGTGCTCGCCGATTTTCAGGGGCTGGGAGCCCGACTTCTGCACTCCGCGGAATCCCTACGCATTACCAATATTGGTATTCAGTCAGAGGTCGAGAGCGCCCTGGTTCAGCTCCAGTTTCAGGATCGTACCAGTCAGATGCTGACCCACGTTCGCGCCAGTATCTCGCATGCAGGGGAAAAGATGGTTTTCGGCGACGCCGTGGATGTCGGTGCCCTGATGAAAGAGATGGAGGCGTCCTACGCCATGGCTGAAGAGCGGCATAACCACAGCCGGAAGAAGGGAGCCCAAACGGTCGCCACCGGTGAAATCACCTTTTTTTGAATGCATGAGGAGCCGGCCCGTCGGCCGGAGCCGGACTGACAGCAAGCGGATTCCAAATTATGGCTAAAAGTATTCTGATCGTTGATGACTCTGCCTCCATCCGGCAGGTTGTGTCTCTCACCCTGAAAGGCGCGGGCTTTGACGTGATTGAGGCCTGTGATGGGCGGGATGCCCTGAGCAAGCTCAATGGCCAGCGGGTTCACCTGATGATCTCGGATGTGAACATGCCCAATATGGACGGTTTGACCTTCCTGAGGGAGGTCAAGTCCAGGCCCGAGTACAAGTTCACTCCCGTAATCATGCTCACCACCGAGTCCGCCGAGGACAAGAAGATGCAGGGCCAGGCCGGCGGCGCCAAGGCCTGGATGGTCAAACCGTTCCAGCCCCAGCAAATGCTGGCAGCCGTCGACAAGCTGGTGGGCCCATGAGCGCCTTTTTGAATTTCAACAACGCGACCGGCTGTCTGTCATTCCAGGGTGAGTTGACCATCTATGAGGCAAATGCTGCGTCCGAGAACCTTTGCCGGGCTTTCGGGACCGGAGAGCTCCGACACGTTGATCTGGCAGGGGTTACCGAGCTCGATACCGCTGGTTTACAGATACTGTTGCTGGCCAGGCGCTTGTTTACGCCTGCCGGTGAGCCAGTAGCCCTGGTGAACCACAGTGAAACGGTCCTGGAAGTATTGGGGTTGGTTGGACTGGAGCCTTCGCGATGAACATGGAGTTGGCCCTTCAAACCTTCCTGGATGAAAGCCGCGAGCTTTTGTCCGACATGGAACGCATTCTGCTGGAACTGGAGACCCGCTCGGGCGAAGCCGAGCTGCAGAATGCCCTGTTTCGCTGCGTGCACACCGTCAAGGGTTCGGCCGGCATGTTCGGTCTGGACCATGTAGTGAATTTTACCCATGTGGTGGAAAACGTTCTCGACCGGCTGCGGGCTGGCGAAATCGAGCTGAGCCGCGAACTGGCCAATCTGCTCCTGCGGTGCCGGGATCACATCAGCCTGTTGGTGGAGGTGCCCGAGCCCTCTGAAGCAGCGCATCTCGAATCGGCCGGTGCCTCGCTTCTGGCCGAACTGGAGCCTTATCAGTCGTTACCGGCCGAATTGAATTCTCGGTCAACAGAGGCACAGGCCATGCATTCAGGTGTGGCCGGACTCTGGCGAATTCAGATCCGGATCCACACGGATGCACTGCGTCATGGCATGGATCCGCTGGGGTTCATTCGGTTTCTGGGCACCCTGGGGGAGCTTGAGCAGGTCATCGCCCTTGATCAGGCACTGCCGGCGCTGGATGCATTCGACCCGGAAGCCTGCTACCTGGGATTTGACGTCTCGCTCCGGAGCGCTGTCGACCGCTGCGCCATTGAGGATGTGTTCGAATTCGCCGGTGATCTCTACCAGCTCGAGATTGACGCGCCGGGACAGTCCCCGGTGGCTGACCTGGTGTCGCCAGAAAGTCCGGAGGAAGCACCGCAAACCATGGCTCGCAACGACGTCGTGCGTGCAGATGTGCCGGTGGACGCGCAGCAGGGCCGCCGGAAGAAATCGGTACAGCACCTTCGTATCCAGGCCGACAAGCTGGACAACCTGATCAACCTGGTGGGCGAACTGGTCATTGCCTCGGCGACCGTGTCGATGGACGCTCACCGGTCAGGCGACGCCTCCGCCCGTGAATCCGCCGCCAACCTCAACCTACTGGTCGAGGAAATACGGGACAGCTCACTTGATCTTCGCATGGTGCCCATTGGCGAAACCTTCCAGCGCTTCCAGCGGGTGGTTCGGGATGTGTCCTCTGAACTGGGCAAGGACATTGAGCTTGTGATTACTGGTGCCGAGACCGAGTTGGACAAGACCGTCGTCGAGAAAATTGCCGACCCCCTGACGCATCTGGTTCGAAACGCCTGCGATCACGGAGTCGAGAGGCCGGATGTTCGGCTTGAAAAGGGCAAGCCCGCACGGGGGCGCGTGCACCTGAACGCCTACCACGAATCGGGCGCCATCGTGATTGAGGTCAGTGATGATGGCAGCGGCCTGAACCGGGACCGACTCCTGGACAAGGCGGTTGAGCGTGACCTAATCAAGCCCGACGCCAACCTGACCGACCAGGAAGTCTTCAACCTGATTTTCGAGCCGGGATTCTCTACGGTCGAGCAGGTAACCAACCTGTCCGGCCGCGGGGTGGGCATGGATGTGGTGCGCCGCAATATTGAAGGCCTGCGGGGCATGGTGGAACTAGTGTCCCCCGGCGTTGCCGGCGGCACCACCTTCCGTATCCGCCTGCCGCTGACGTTGGCAATTATCGACGGCTTCTTGGCCCGCGTGGGCGAGGCCACCTACGTGGTTCCGCTGGAAATGGTGGTCGAATGCACCGAGCTCAGTGCGGAGGAGCAAAAGCTCAGTGCCGACCAGGATTACCTCAATCTGCGCCAGGAGGTGCTGCCCCTGATCCGGCTGCGTGAGCATTTCAGTGTCCCGGGTGAACCCGGCCGGCGCCAGAACATCATTGTGGTGCGACACGCCGGTCAGAAGGCCGGCCTGATCGTGGACGATCTGCTGGGGGAGCACCAGACGGTGATCAAACCCCTGAGCGGTATTTTTTCTCATCTGAAAGGCCTCTCAGGCTCCACCATTCTGGGGAGCGGGCAGGTGGCCCTGATTCTGGACGTGCAGACCCTGATATCCCAGATAAGCCTTCGGGAGCAGGAATCGCTGAATTCGCATGGAATGCGCTTTAACCAACCAAGGCGTGGCCTTACACAGGGGATCAATCCCAATGAGTCTGTTTAATAACCTCCGTATTTTTACCAAGTTGATGGGCGCCTTCGGGATTGTCCTCGTGCTGTTCCTTGCCACTGGCATCTATGCGCTGATGCAGATGTCGACCATGAACGATTCGGCCAATGAACTGGCGGATAACTGGATGGTCGCCGTCGACGCTGCACAAACCATGGATTCCCTGATCGGCGACTATCGACGCTTTGAACTTGAGCACATTATCTCCCAGACCGCAGAGGAAATGGCCGGCAACGAAAAGCGGATGGATGAAATCACGGCACGGCTGGATTCCGTCACCGCAACGTTTACTGCTCTGTTGACGCTTCCCGAGGAAAAAGCTCTGTTTGATCGGTATCAGACGGCATGGAACAGCTATCAGACTGAGCACCAAAAACTGCTTTCGCTCTCGCTCAGTGGTGACACCGAACAGGCAATGGCGTACTACCGGGGTGAATCCCGCAAGACCTATAACGTTATCAGCGAGATCATCGACCGCAACGTCTCCTGGAATACTGAAATGGGCAGGTCTGCCAGTGATTCCGCAAGTGAGGCCTATTCTGCCGCACAGGTCGCGGTGATTGTGCTGCTGTCGGTCAGTATCCTGCTTGGCCTGGGTCTGGCTTACGTGATCGCACGCAGCATCACCGGTGCCATCAGGGAAGCCATGGTGGCGGCCACCAGCCTGGCGGATGGTGACCTCACCGTGAAAGTAGAGTCGCGCGGTCGTGATGAAATCGGCCAGATGATGGACACCATGCAGCGAATGGTGACCAAGCTTTCACAAGTTATTTCCGAAGTCCGCTCCGGTGCCGACAACCTGGCTTCTGCATCAGAGGAGGTCAGTGCCACCAGCCAGTCGCTGTCCCAGGCGTCCAGCGAGCAGGCCTCCAGCGTTGAAGAAACCAGCGCCTCCATGGAGCAGATGACCGCATCCATCAGCCAGAACACTGAGAACGCCTCCATTACCGATGGCATGGCGAGCAAAGCTTCCAGGGAAGCGGTTGAAGGTGGTGAAGCGGTCGGACAGACCGTCACCGCGATGAAGAGCATCGCCGAGAAAATCTCGATCATTGATGACATTGCCTACCAGACCAACCTGCTGGCACTGAACGCGGCTATCGAAGCTGCCCGGGCGGGTGAGCATGGTAAGGGCTTTGCCGTGGTGGCGGCGGAGGTTCGAAAGCTGGCTGAGCGCAGCCAGGTCGCCGCCCAGGAAATCGGCGAAGTGGCCGGGTCGTCGGTGGAACTGGCCGAGCGTGCCGGTCGCCTGCTGACCGAAATGGTGCCCTCAATTCAGAAAACTTCCGATTTGGTCCAGGAAATCGCGGCCGCTTCCAGCGAGCAGTCTGCAGGCGTTGAACAGATCAACGGCGCCATGGAGCAGCTCAACCAGATTACCCAGCAAAATGCCTCTGCCTCCGAAGAACTGGCGGCTACGTCCGAGGAAATGTCCTCCCAGGCAGAGCAACTGCAACAGGCCATGGCCTTCTTCCGGACCAACGACAGTCGTGGTGTTAAGGCGCCGGTTAAAAGCCGCCATACGAACACGTCGGCAAGAGAGCGGGACGTTGCCAGGCCGGCACTAGACCATGATGAGTTCGACGCGTCCGCCTATGTGCGTTTCTGAGCGGGGGGTTTATGAACCAGTCACAAAGACATGAAGAGGTGGCCCGCATAGCGGACACCTCAGAAAACCAGAACCAGTACCTGACCTTTCAGATCGGTCGCGAGATGTTTGCGGTCGGTATCCTTCACATTCGGGAGATCATTGAATACGGCAGCCTGACCACGGTGCCCATGATGCCGGATTTCGTGCGGGGAGTGATCAACCTGCGGGGCAGTGTAGTGCCGGTCATCGATCTCTCCGCGCGGTTTGGCCGAGGCGAGAGCGAGATTGGTCGGCGCAGTTGCGTGGTCATCCTGGAAGTGGAGGCCCCGAGTGGCAGTGAGGAGAGCCTGCAGGAAATCGGTGTGATTGTTGATGCGGTGTCCGAAGTACTGGAAATTCCACCGGAAGAAATTGAACCGGCGCCGAGTTTCGGTGCCCGTATCCGTGCCGACTTCATCGCTGGCATGGGCAAGGTGCAGGGTCAGTTCGTGATTCTGCTGGATGTCCAGCAAGCACTGAACACCCGGGAAATGGCCGAACTGGCCGCTATTGGGGATGCAACCGGTCATGGTCATGGTCTCGACAGCTGAAGCACGCCCCGCATTTGCGGTGAGCGGCGCTCCGGTCCTCAGCGAAGCTGAGTTCCGGGACTTCCAGCAGATGATTCTTGCGGTGGCCGGCATTCACATGCCTGACAGCAAGCAAACGATGGTTGCGGGGCGGCTGTCCAAGCGTCTCAAGGAACTCTGCCTCGCGAGTTACAGTGAGTACTGGAACTACCTTCGATGTAATGCAGCTGAGAAGCAGACGGCGGTGGATCTGCTGACCACTAACGAAACCTATTTCTTTCGGGAACCGAGGCACTTCGAGTTTCTCAGGAGCCGCATTGTGCCCGAATGTTCCCGGAGCCAGCGTTTCCGGTTATGGAGCGCGGCCTGCTCAAGCGGTGAGGAAGCCTATACCGCGGCGATGGTGCTCTCCGACTCGTTGGGTGTCAGTGGCTGGGAAATACTGGCCTCGGATATCAGCACCCAGGTGCTTGAGAAGGCCCGTTCAGGACGGTATCCGATGGCCCGAACGGACCGGATCCCTTCCGAAAGCCTTAAACGTTATTGTCTGAAAGGTGTTGGTGAGGCGGCTGGAACTTTGATGGTAGACCCGCCGCTTCGTGCGAAAGTGGATTTCCGGCAGATCAACCTGAACACGCGCCTGCCGGATATCGGGGCGTTCGACGTTATTTTTCTGCGCAATGTGATGATCTATTTCAACGCTGATACCAAGCAGCAGATTGTCGCCCGGCTGCAGGCCTGTCTCAGGCCAGGTGGTTACCTGATCATTGGTCATTCCGAGACACTGAACGGATTTCAGAATGGACTCGAGGCGATCATGCCCTCCATTTACCGGAAGAAAAAATGACAACAGAGCTGGGGTCGGGGATCGATATCTTTCTGCATCCGGGGGAGTGGTACTTTGGAGACAGGCACACCCGTATTCAAACGACGCTGGGGAGCTGCATTGCCGTGACGGTCTGGCACCCTTCTCTAAAGTTGGGCGGAATGTGCCACTACATGTTGCCCGGTCGAAGGGTAGAGGGTTGTGAATTCAATGCCCGATATGGCGATGACGCTCTCGAATTGCTTGTCTCGGAAATAAGACAGCATGACACCCAGGCAGGAGATTACGAGGCAAAGCTGTTCGGAGGTGCCAGTATGCTCGATGTTGGCCCTGGGGGAAGTTCCGTTGCAAGGCGAAATGTCGCGGCTGCCGAAGCGCTGATGGTCCGCCATGGGTTGCGTGTGGGTGCCCGGAGCCTCGGAGGCACCGGTTATCGCCAGCTGCGCTTCAATATCGCCGATGGTGATGTCTGGGTCCGTCAGGGAGATGGTCGAGCTATTTCCGTCTGCCGGACCCGATCAGGAGATGTGGCATGAATGCACCGGTCTCTGTGTTCATCGTTGACGACTCGGCGGTTGTTCGCCAGGTCCTTTCCCAGCTTTTGGCAGCGGATCCCGGCATACGCGTTTCCGGGGCCGCGCCTGATCCCATCTTCGCAATGCAGAAAATGCAGAGGGACTGGCCGGATGTCATCATCCTGGACGTGGAAATGCCACGGATGGATGGGATTACCTTTCTCCGAAACTTGATGAAGGAACGCCCGACTCCGGTAGTGATCTGCTCGACGCTGACGGAAAAGGGCGCGGATACCACGCTTCAGGCGCTATCCGCCGGCGCAGTGGATATTATTACCAAGCCGAAGATCGGGTTGAGGGATTTTCTTCAGTCGGGTGGCCAGCACATGGTTCAGGTGCTCAAGGCGGCGGCCCGGGCCAAGACTGGTGCCATCCGTACCCACCGCCAGCTTACAGCTGCCGAGCCCAAGGTGGCGCCGCCGACAGCCATGACGCGAACCACGGACAAGGTTGTGGCGCTCGGCACTTCCACAGGTGGCACCCAGGCCCTTGAGACTGTGCTGACGCGGCTCCCCGCCGATTGCCCCGGCATTGTCGTGGTTCAGCACATGCCAGAGAAGTTCACGGCCGCGTTTGCCCACCGTCTGAATCAGCTCTGCCGTTGCGAAGTACGTGAAGCTGTAGATGGCGACCGCGTTATCCCGGGGCTGGTACTTATTGCCCCTGGCGGCAAGCATATGCAGCTTCGTCGCAGTGGTGCCCAGTACCGCGTTGGCGTTGCCGACGGCCCCCCGGTAAATCGCCATAAACCCTCAGTGGATGTCCTGTTTCGTTCGGTCGCCACGACTGCCGGGCGCAATGCCCTGGGTATCATCATGACCGGAATGGGCGACGACGGAGCGAAGGGGCTTCTGGCCATGCGCCAGGCAGGTGCCCACACCATAGCCCAGGATCAGGAAACCTCGGTCGTCTTCGGAATGCCCAGGGAAGCGATCGAAATAGGCGCAGCCATGGAGGTACTACCTTTGGAGAGCATGGCGGAGGCTATCACCGGGCGTTACCAGCGGACTGTGGTCGCCTCCTAGCTGTTTCTCCGGATCTGCCAACGTATGCCAGGCCTGCTACAGTAAAAAGGTAAATGTGATGAGTGTTAAGGAGGGGCAGATGGGGTCACAAAGTGCGATCGCAATGGGCTCTCTCCCGGGGGCGGTTCTGCGGATCGCACCGGACGGCCGTATAAGAGACCTCAATAGTTGGGCGGAGCAGCTCTCTGCAGGCTTTCAGCGCGACACAATGGTAGTTGATTACCTGGATGAGTCTGGCAGGGCAGACTTGCTTTTGCGACTGTCCGGCAACTGGACGCTTCCGGAAGAAGACTGCCAGCTGGAGGCTTTCATAAAGGGGCGCCTGTATCGCCTGACACTTGCCATAAGCGCCGGCCCGGACGGCTCGCGTTTCGTTCAACTGGCGGATATCACGGCTTACCGGCATCTGTCTGAACGCATTGCCATCAACGAGCAACGATACCGTTCGCTGTTTTCCCAAAATCCCTATGCCGTCTGCAGCCTGGATTTGCAGGGCAGGCTGGTGGAGACAAATCGGTGCACGGAAGAGTTGACCGGCTACCCGGAACAACAGTTGTGTGATTATCACTGGGATAACCTGGTTGATGAGCGGGACCGGAAAGCGGCAAGGGAGAGCTTCGAAGCGGCGCTGGAGGGCAATCCCTGCAGCTATCGCTGCAGAGTCCGCAGCCGCATGGGTGAAAAAGCCCTGGTGCAGGTGACCTATATACCGATCGTGATCGGTGGAAAGGTAACCGGCGTGTTCGGTGTGGCCCGGGACAAGACCGAACGATACCGGCTAGAGGAGAGCCGCAGATTGCTTCAGGCCTGTATGGCGCAGATTCATGACGTGATCATCATTACTGAAATGGACCCGCTTGATCCGCCCGGCCCACGCATCGTTTATGTGAACGAGGGCGTGGAACGGATGACGGGCTATCGGCCAAACGAGGTCCTTGATAATACGCCTCGCATGTTCCAAGGGCCGGACACGGACCGCGCGGCCCTGCGCAGAATCCGCAAAGCCCTGGAGCGGCGTGAGCCGATCAAAGAGGTCTTGGTTAACTACTGCAAGAACGGGGTGCCTTTCTGGAATGAAGTGGAGATCGTGCCTATTCCGGCGCCAGGCATTGGCGGGAGATCCTATTTTGCTTCCGTCCAGCGTGACATTACCAAGACCAAGCAGCGGGAGGCCGAACTCCGGCATTCTCAGGAAGAGCTAAGGCAGTTGACCCGTGCTCAGGAAGGCGTGCTCGAACAGGAAAGAAGGCGGATCGCCCGCGACCTGCACGATGAGCTAGGCCAGACCCTGACAGCCCTGAAGCTCAATCTCGGCCTGGCAGTCGATCAGATGGAGGAGCTGTCTGGTGATCACCGTCAACATCTGGAGGCCACCATTGAGTCCGTTGACGACGCGGTTGAAAAGGTGCGGGAAATATCCCTGAATCTGCGACCGCCAATGCTGGATGACCTGGGCTTCGAAGCGGCCGCCGAGTGGTTGCTGACGAGATGGGCTGGCCGCGACGGTCTGGATGTGAAATGGCATTCCGAGCCTGCCGAAGACGGTGTGGTCAAGGGCGAGGTCGCCACTGCCCTGTATCGCATTCTGCAGGAGTGTATGACCAATGTCAGTCGTCATTCAGAAGCGTCAGTTGTGACCATTCATTACCGTGAGACCGAGACCTCTGCCAATCTCGAGGTGCGTGACAATGGTGGGGGCTTTGATCCGGCCGTGGCAGGGAATTACGGTTCAGGGCTTGTAGGTGTCCGCGAGCGTGTGGTTATGCTCGGCGGAGACCTGTCGGTGGAATCTGCAAGCGGTAAAGGTGTAAGAATACGTGTAGAACTGCCCCTGGAGAACAATCTGGATGATTAGTGTCTACATAGCCGATGACCACAGTATTGTGCGTGAGGGTATTCGTTCACTGATTGCTTCTGCGCCTGATATGGAGGTGGTCGGGGAGGCAGCGGACGGAGATGAAGCTCTCAGACAGATACCGAATCAGAAACCGGCCGTGTTTCTGATGGATATGTCCATGCCGGGATGCTCCGGTCTGGAGCTGATTGAACGGATCCGGAGACGGGTGCCAGACACCCAGATTCTGGTGCTGAGCATGCACAGGGAAGATCTTTACGCCACCCGGACGATCCGGGCTGGTGCCCGCGGTTTCATCACCAAAACGCGGCCTCCAGCGGAGCTTCTGGACGCTTTGAGAAAAGTAGCGCAGGGACAACTCTATATTACCCGGGAGTTGGCGGACAGGCTTGCGCAGGGCGCCCTGACCGGTAAGCCGGATGATGAACCCCATGCCCTTATGACCAAGCGTGAGTATGAGATATTTCTCGATCTTGCCCGTGGCATGAACGTCGGCGCTATTGCCGAAAAGCTGAACGTGAGCTCAAAGACGGTCAGCACCCACAAGGCGAGACTGATGGAAAAGCTGAATGCCAACAGCATTTCCGATCTGGTCCGCTACGCACTCTCTCAGGATCTTCTTTAGGTCCGGGTAGGGCATTCCCTATTTAATTTCAGACCTCCCTGATAGTTTTCTGGCATAGGTTCATGCACTTTGGTTGAAATGCCTAATCTGGTGCAGGTTATGAAGTCAGCACGTTTTGTAGAACCCGGGCTTGTTTCCTGGGGGGCGAGTCAGGGGCCTGCTCCCGTAAGAGACATGACCGACGCAATTTCCAGGGGAAACACAAAAGCAATGAATGGTTCATGTTGTAGCCCGACCGGTCCCATTACCAATCTACCGGTCAGGCAGAATCTTTCAGCCGCGATTGAAGCTGCTCATCAGCAGGGCTGGAGTGCTGCCGTCATTGTTATGAAGGTGGGCGATCTCACTGAGATTAATCATTGGCATGGTTATGCGACCGGCGACCGGGTCATTGAAACTGTGATGGAGCGAATCGAATCCTGTCTGTCCGAGGGGCATTTTGTCGGCCGTTTGGGCGGCGGTCATTTTCTGGTATTCCTCCGCACCCAACTCCATAGAGCTGCGCTGGCCGAGCACGTCGAACAGCTGATTTCCAGGGTGTCATCGGCCATGGATTTTGGAGCAGGTGCTCTCTTTATCAATTGCACTGCCGGGGTAAGCCAGATGCCTGATGATGCCTTGGTTGCCGATCAGCTTCTGCGTAATGCTGAGCTGGCTCTGCGCAGCGCAAGAATTGGAAACCAGGCTTTCTATTCAGAGGCATTGCAGCAGAATCTTGCGAGCCACGCGGAGATCCGCTCCGCACTGGTCGGCGCGTTGGAGCGAAAGGAGTTCTTTCTGGCTTATCAGCCCCAGGTTTGCATGAAAACCGGCGAGACGTTTGCCGTTGAAGCGCTGCTCAGGTGGCAGTCTCCGTCGCTCGGCCTGGTGCCTCCCGACCGTTTCATTCCGGTTGCTGAAAGTACTGGCCTGATGCCGGAACTTGGAGACTGGATACTTGAGAGCGCTTGCCTTCAGGCCAGCGAGTGGCTGAAAGAGGGTAAACCACTGCGGGTTGCGGTCAATATAAGTGCAGCACAGCTTGAAGAAAGAGGATTCGCAAGCCGCGTCCAGGAGATACTTGCTGACTGCCATCTGCCAGCCTCGTGGCTGGAAATAGAAGTGACGGAGAGTATGCTGGTCGGCCATGTTGAGGATACCCAGAGAACCCTGCTGGCGATAAGGGATGCCGGAGTAAAACTGGCCCTGGACGATTTTGGCACCGGTTACTCGAATCTGGCCTACCTTAGGCACTTTGTTTTTGACACCCTCAAGATTGATCGGCTTTTTACGAGCGCGGTAACCGACGCTCGTGCGGGCGACGTGCTGGTGAGGGCCATCATAGCCATGGGTGCCGAGCTGGGTCATGAAATCGTTGCCGAAGGGGTGGAAACGGCGGAGCAGATGCAGTCCCTGCAGAAGCTCGGCTGTTCACGGATGCAGGGTTACTACTTCAGCCGTCCAGTGCGGCCCGAGGAGATCCTGCGGGATTGACCTAGGCCACCCCACATTGCAAGGATTACGATGCTAACGCCGGGCGTTGCCGGAGAACCGATCGAGGCGCCCACTGCCCTGGCAACCACAAAAGCGACGGTACCGTGGTGTTCTTCGACATTCCGCTTGTGCTGGACATCGAGCAAATCGGTGATCACATCAACTGTGAGCTCCAGTATTAGCTTAACTTAAGGTGCATCCAGCCAGACCTCGCTGCTACAGTCCGAGAATGTGTTGGGAGGACTGAATGATGAAGAACTGGACTTACGCACTTGTGATTGTTTTTGCTGGACTGTTTTCAGGGACGGCTCTGGCTGAAACATCACCCGAGGATTCTTCCGTGGAGTCGCTTAAGCAGGAAACCCGTGAGTTGGGTGAGGCGCTTCAGGAGTATGGTTCTGATCAGAAAGAGCAGGCCGAGGATTCGATCAACAAAACATTGTCGGCCCTGGATAAACGCATCCAGGAGCTCGAGCAACAACTCTCGAAAAACTGGGACGATATGAGCGATACCGCCCGGGAGCGGTCCCAGAAGAGCCTCGAGTCGTTGCGGGAACAGAGGGCGCGTGTCCAAAACTGGTATCAGGAACTGAAAGACAGCTCAGCATCCGCCTGGGAGAGGGCTCGAAAGGGATTCTCCGATGCCTATGAAGCGCTTTCAGAGCAATGGAATAGCACCGAGGAGGAGTTGCAGGACTCGGAGAAACGCTCCGACAGCATCTGAGCTGGCCCAGTGCTGGTCAAGTCACCTCCGCCCGATCAAGACGTTTCTTCCGGTATTGGTTCGGGCGGCAGTCTCTTCCCCGCCAGATTCTCCATCAGCCGGCAGGTCACCAGGTCGCCCGTCACGTTGATGGCCGTCCGGCACATATCCAGGATTCGGTCCACGCCCATGATCAGTGCGATGCCGCTGGGAGGAATGCCCACGGTCTGCAGCACCATGGCAAGGATCACGATGCCTACCCCGGGCGTGGCGGGAGAGCCGATGGACGCGCCCACAGCCATGGCGACCACGAGCGCCATACTGCCCATGCTGAGATCAATGCCGTAGACCTGTGCCAGAAAGATCGTAGCAACGGCCTGGTAGAGTGCCGTGCCGTTCATGTTGATGGTGGCGCCCAGGGGAATCACGAATTGGGAAACCGACGGCCGGACACCGAGCTTGTCTTCGGCGGTTCTTATGGAAAGCGGCATGACGGCCGCCGAGCTGGATGTGGAAAAGGCCAGCAACAGCACATCCCGGGTGTCTTTCAGGAACCGGACGGGGGATTGGCCGGCGAGCAGCTTCAGGATCAGCATGTAAACGCCCAGAAGCACCAGCAAGCCCGCAATGACGGTTGCGACGTAGGAGGCCATGCCAAGCATTGCCCGGAATCCCAGGGTGGTTGTGAGTTGGGCCATCAGACCAAACACGGCAATGGGGGCAAGGCGCATCGCCCAGCGTACGACCGTCATGCAGATTTGCTGGAGGGAATCGAGCAGGTCCAGCATGGGCCTGGATTTTTCCGGGGCCATGCTCACCAGGGCAATGCCGACAATGATGGAGAAGATCACCACCTGGAGCATCTGGCCTTCAACCATGGCATCGAGCGGGTTGCCCGGTAACAGCCCGATCAGGGTCTTGGGCAGCTCATCCACACCCGGCATGGAGGCAACAGGTGCACTGGTTTCCCCGGCCGCAACCGGAGTGCCGAGTCCTGCCATCATTTTGCCGGGGTTGATCAGATCCCCGATCCAGAGACCTATCGATGCTGCCATGGCCGTGGTGATCACGAAAAAGCCGGTTACCCTCAGGCCGAGCTTTCGCAACTGTTCGAGGTCTTCGCTGGCGGCGAGTCCGCGAACCACCGAGGCAATCACCAGGGGGATTACGATCATCTGGATGGTGGCGAGGAACAGTTGCCCGGGGAAAGCCAGCCAGTTACCGATCAACGTGCCGGTTTCCGGTTTCACGAGTCCCACCGACGGCCCCAGCAGCGTGCCTGTAATCAACCCGAGGAACATGCCAATGAGCACCTTCAACCAGAGCTTGCCCTGCACCAGCCCCGAGAGGTAGCTGCTGAGATGACGCAGTGGCCGTGGGTAAAAATCGCTCGTCTGGTTTGGCATTGCCGTGAATCTTCCCTGTTTCTATTGAACGTGCCCTGCAAGCATAGTCCATGCTGGGTCAGCGTTTGTGAGGCAGATCAATCCGGCATCAGGTTGATTTCTTCGGCAGTCAGCGGGCGGTATTCGCCGGCCGCCAAGTCGTCGTCCAACCGGATATTCCCCATTTGTTCCCGATGCAAGGCCGTTACACGGTTACCGACGGCATGGAACATGCGCTTTACCTGATGGTAGCGGCCTTCGTAAATGGTCACTCTGGCTTCACAGGGGGTCAGAAGATCCAGGTCAGCAGGTGAGGTGGTGAGTTGCTCGAACTCAAACCAGATGCCCTCCGCGAATCGATGAGGGGTCTCTGGAGAAATCGGATAGGCGGTGCTGACCCGGTAGACTTTCGGGATCTTGATTCGGGGCTCGGTGAGCTGGCGTGACCATCGGCCATCGTTGGTGAGAATCAGCAGGCCCGTGCTGGCCCGGTCGAGCCTGCCGGCAATGTGCAGGTCCGGGCGCAGTTCCGGGGTGATCAGATCCATTACGGTTCGGTGGGTGTTATCGAGCGTTGCGCTCAGGAAGCCCGCCGGTTTGTGGAGCATCAGGTAGTGGGCGGGTTCAGCTGCCTGAAGTGTGCTGCCGTCCATTTGTACGCTCGCAAAACGGTCTACCTCAGCGGCCCCGTCTGTGCAGATTGCGTTGTTCACTGCCACGCGACCAGAGGCGATGAGCCAATTGGCCTGCTTGCGACTGATGTCTTTATGGTTGCTGAGAATTCTGGAAAGCTTCATGGTGTGAATCGGCTATGCTGAGTGTAAACCCCTGACAATAATACGAGGAAATGCCATGCCATTCTCTGTTGATCACCTTGCCGAACTCAATCTGCTGGGCCAATTTCCCTCCACCTCGACCCAGGAAGGCCTCAAGGTGCATGCGCATTCGGCGGCACCGGAAACAGTAAAGGCGGCAGAAAACCTGTATGCCAAGGGACTGATTAGCCAGAAAGATGGTGGCTACCTCACGCCGTTGGGGGCAGAGGCAGTGGATCTGACCCAGAAACTCCAGTCGATTCTCAGTAGCTCATAAAGCGCGGATGACCTGTCCGGCCTTTGAGACCCGGTGCCCTCCCGCGTTAGGGTGAGGCCATGAACAACTGGAAGAAGTCGCCCGTCCTCTGGATGGGCGGGAGCATTGCTGCCGTTGGGCTGATAGTCGGTCTGCTTTACGCCTTCGGTGTGCATCAGCAGGTCGTTGAGCTTCTGCGCTGGTTTGATACCCAGGGGGCCTGGGCGGCTTTCCTGTTTGTCGGCATCATGGTGCTGGCCATGGTGCTGCTTCTGCCCGGGGTGTTGCTGACCACCGGGGCGGGTTTTGTGTTCGGCGTGTTGGAAGGCACAGCTTATGTGGTGGTGGGCACTACTTTGGGCTCGGCCCTTGCCTTTCTGCTTGCCCGGCATTTTTTGGGTGAGCACGCCCGCGTGTACATTCGCAGCCGTGCACAATTGTCTGTCGTCAGCAACGAAATGGCGCCCCACGGCTGGAAAATCGTACTGCTGACCCGCCTGATCCCTTTCTTCCCCGGCAAGCTGTCCAATTTTCTGTTCGGTCTCACCAACTTCTCGTTTGGCGGTTTCGTTGTCGGCACCTTTTTCGGCGTGATTCCCTTTTCCCTGCATAACGTTTATCTCGGCTCGCTTGCCGCCGACCTGTCAACTCTGGGTGTGCGGGAAACCGGCCGTTCACCCCTGGAGTGGGCCATTTACGGTGCCGGTTTCGTAGGCACGGTACTGGCCGTGGTGTTTCTCAATCGTCTCGCCCGGCGGGCACTGGCGCGTTACAAAGTCGAGACCGAACCAACAGAACAGGAGGCGAACGAATGAGCTGGATGAAGTGGCTGCCCTGGCGTTATCTGGTAAAACGCGTGGCCCATCGCCATGGGTTTCTCGATCCGATCGCGCTGCTTGGGAAACTGCACAGTTTTGCCCAGCCCTCGGAAGTCGGCGAGCCTATCGAACTGCTCAGGGCTGGCGTGGTTTTCCACGCGCGGGGTCTGATCAACAGCCGGGTCATCCAGCATAATCTCGACTGGGTCTGGCCCTACTGGGTGGAACGTCAGTTTGACCCCGAAGACGTTGCCTTCATTCCCCGGGCGTTCTCGATTACCCACATCAATCTGAGTAACCGTAACTGGACGGCCATTGGCCAGCCGGATGTGGATGAACTGCCGGTTGTGGATCCCCGTGGGTTGCTGACCCCCTTCTATGACGGCTGGTCATTGGACGCGTGGCTGTTGGCAGACGATGGCCGGTGTCTTCTGCCCTCACGTTGCAAGACGACCCGGCAACGCCAGGAACTTGAGGATGGTCCCTGCGTGGTCACAGAATCCGAACTGGATGGGCTGGCCCTGACCAGCCGTTCCCGGGTTGTGGTTGAGAATGGCAGGCCGGTTTGCGAGATGGTTGTGAAAGCCAGGGCGGAGACCTCCGGCTCCCTGGTTATATCCCTGCGTCCGGCCAACCCTGAAGGGATCAGTTTTATCAATAAGGTACGGCTGTCCGAGCAGAGAGATGCCTGGACCGTGGACGGCAAGCAGGCGGTGTTTTTCAGTCGGCCGGCTGAGCGGCATCATGTGTCGAACTACCGCGAGGGTGACGTTCGCATTCACCTGCAGGACAAGGAAGACCAGAGCGAAGGGCAGTGTGACGTTGGAATGGTAACGGCGGCGGCACTGTTCCGGGTTGAGGCCGGTGAGGAATCGGAACTCAGGCTCAGGGTGCCGCTGCAGGATGAATCGGCGCCAATCATTCATCCGGATGGCTGGGAGAGGGCCCTTGAAGGCTACGCCCGGCTCGATTGCCCGGACGAAAACTGGCAGTTCCTCTATGACGCCGCGCTGAATTCCCTGGTGCTGCACTCTCCGGAGGACGTGTACCCCGGGCCTTATACCTACAAGCGTTTCTGGTTTCGTGACGCCGCCTTCATTATCCATGCTCTGCTATGCGCAGGTCTGACCGATCGGGCCGAACGGGCGCTGTACCAGTTTCCGGCACGGCAACTGAAGAACGGTTACTTCCGCTCCCAGGAAGGCGAATGGGATGCCAACGGTGAAGTGCTCTGGATTCTGAGGCGGTTCCACGAACTCACCGGCCGGCCGCTGCACCGCGAATGGCAGGAGCCGGTGCGAAAGGGCGCTCGCTGGATCGAGAACAAACGCCTCAGTGAAAACATTGATGAGCCTCATGCCGGCCTGCTGCCCGCCGGATTCAGTGCCGAGCATCTGGGTCCCAATGACTATTACTACTGGGACGACTTCTGGGGCATCGCTGGCCTGAAGGCCGCGGAATCATTGTTTGCCCCGGTTGACCGGGAAACCGGCGAGCATTTTGGCGCCGGTGCCCGGGAATTCAGCCAGACTGTAGATCGCAGCCTGGCAACCTGTGAACAACGCCTGAAACGACCGGGAATGCCGGCCTCGCCCTACCGCCGCCTGGATGCCGGCGCCATTGGCTCGCTGGCCATGGGTTACCCCACCCAGTTGTGTGAGCCGGATGACCCCAGGTTGCTCGACTGTGTCGAGTTCCTGCTCGACAAATGCTTTGTAAAAGGGGCGTTCTATCAGGACATGATTCACTCGGGCCTTAACGCCTACCTGACCCTCCATGTGGCACAGGTGCTTCTGCGCGCGGGTGATCCACGGTTTCTGGAGCTGGTGGATGCCGTTGCCAGGCTGGCATCGCCCACCGGCCAATGGCCGGAAGCGATCCATCCGGCGACCGGCGGCGGCTGCATGGGTGATGGTCACCACGTCTGGGCGTCTGCCGAATGGGTGTTGATGGTGCGTAACTGCTTTGTGCGGGAAGAGGGCGATTGCCTGATTCTCTGTGCCGGGATTCCTCCGCGTTGGCTGGAACAGGAAAGCCCAATCCGCTTCGGTCCTGCTCCGACCAGTTTCGGATCCGTGTCCATCACCATTACGCCACGGCCGGGTGACGCCCCCGAAGTGACCTGGGAGGGCGACTGGCACGGCGCCGAACCGGATATCGAGGTAAAGCTTCCGGCGACTGCCGCCTGACAAACTGTACTGGTTACGAAACCGGTTTTCTGTATCTGTTTTGTTTGCCTGCTAACTTATAAAGTAAGCTGACTGACAAATACATCGAATCCGGTTGAGTTTCATGCGCTCACTGTTTTTCTCGTTCTTCGTGCCCGCGCTGTTCGTCTGGCTGTGGAGTACCGGTTTTATCGGCGCCAAGTACGGCCTGCCGTTTGCTGAGCCGTTTACGCTGCTGCTGATCCGCATGCTTTTGACGCTTGTGGTGCTGGGCGGGTTGGCGTGGCTGATGAAAACCCGTTGGCCGGGCTGGCGCGGTGCCGGACATCTTGCGGTTACCGGGATGCTGGTGCATGGCTGCTATCTGGGCGGCGTCTACTATGCAATCCAGGACGGCATGGCGTCCGGAATTGTTTCCCTGATTGTTGGCCTGCAACCACTGGTAACCGCAGCTGCGGCGGTTGTCTTCCTCAAGGAGACCGTCAGTGGCCGGCAGTGGGCCGGGCTCGCTCTCGGCCTCATCGGTGTTGCTCTGGTGCTTCTCGAGAAATTCGGAGTCAACGGTGCAGACTCAGTGTTCTCACCCTGGAGTCTGCTCTGGGCCGTTTTTGCACTTGCCGGTATCTCCATGGGCACCGTCTACCAGAAACGCTACGGCGCCAGCGCGGATCTGGTGGCTGGCACGCTGATTCAATTTTCGGCAGCGGCCGTTTTGTTTGCCATTGGAGCCTTTGCCCTGGAAACCCGGGAGGTCGAATGGAGCCTGCAGCTTCAGCTGTCCATGGCATGGCTCGTTATCGGCTTGTCCACGGGCGCTGTCCTGCTGCTAATGTGGCTGATCCGTCAGGGTGCGGCCTCACAGGTCGCCAGCCTGTTCTATCTGGTGCCACCCGTGACTGCACTTGAAGCCTACCTGTTGTTTGATGAGCGCCTCGGTGGACTCGCCATGACGGGTGGCCTGGTGGCCATTGTCGGTGTGGCATTGGTGGTCACCCAGAAAAAACCTGCTTAACAAAACGGTTCCCAGGAGTGGTTGAGACATGACGGAAGTGACCAAGGGTGTCTGGTATGGTCTGGGTGCCTATACCATCTGGGGCTGCTTTCCTCTCTTCTTCGCGCTGTTCCAGGGCGTGCCTGCTTTTGAAATTCTGATTCACCGGATCATCTGGTCCTGTGTTTTTCTGGCCGTGGTCATAAGTGGCCTCCGTCGCTGGCCGGCTGTAAGAGCGGCATTGGCGAATCCGACCCAGCTCTGGCGGGTACTGGCCTGTGCGTTACTGATTGCGGCCAACTGGGGTATCTACATTTATTCGGTGGAAACCCGCCACGTTCTGCAGGCCAGTCTGGGATATTTCCTCACGCCGCTGGTGAATGTTGCCCTGGGCATGCTCGTGCTTCGTGAACGCATGGGACCATGGCAGATGGCTGCGGTGGTGCTGGCCGGTATCGGAATCCTGATCCAGCTGGTGCTTCTCGGCGAGCTGCCCTGGATTTCATTGGCCCTTGCCATCAGTTTTGGCACCTATGGCCTCGTTCGCAAGCAGGTCATGCTGGATGGGCTGTCCGGGCTCTTCGTTGAGACCATGCTGCTGTTGCCGGTCGGCCTTCTGACCTTTGGCTGGCTGGCGAGTGAGGGCATGTCCCACTTCGGCGAAAGCGCTTATATCGGCGGCCTGCTTATGGCCAGCGGCATCGTGACTGCCATTCCCCTGCTTCTGTTTGCAGGCGCTGCCCGGCGCCTGCGGTTGGCGACCGTGGGCTTCCTGATGTACATCAACCCCACGTTGCAGTTTTTCATCGCTCTGCTGGTTTTTGGTGAGCCATTAAGTGATGTTCAGCTGATCAGTTTCGTAGTGATCTGGATTGCACTGGGCCTGTACAGCTGGTCTTCCTGGCACTACCGGCCACGAGTGCCGGTCGGCCAGGACTGAGGTTGCCGCCCTCAGGACTGCAACACTCAGGAGAGGGTGGCGAGCAGGTCATTGATCGCCCGGGCGAACGGCACGGGCGAATCCTCCTGAAGAAAATGGCCACCCTTGAGGGTTACGTGGGGCTGGTCTTTGGCCCCCGGGATCCGTTTCTGCATATACGCATCCCCACCCCGGGTAATCGGATCACCGTTGCTGAAGGTGGTCAAAAACGGCTTTTCCCAGCGTTCGAGCACTTTCCAGGCGTTCCGGTTGGCTTCACTGGCGGGGTCGTTGGGCTGCATGGGCACCAGGCGGGGAAAGGCGCGGGCACCGGCTTTGTATTTCTTGCCGGGGAAGGGCGCGTCATAGGCGCGCATTTCATCCGGGCCGAGCTTGCGGAAAGAACCAGTGTTGATGATCCGCGCAATGGGAAACCAGGGGCTGTGCTGGGCGAAATTTTTCCAGATTTTAAACACTGGCGGCGCTTTCTGATCGCCGGTAGGTAACATGCCGTTGCCCACCACAATGGCCCGGAACCGCTCCGGATTCTCCGCCGTCAGCCGCAGCCCAAGCAATGAGCCCCAATCCTGGCATACCAGAGTGATGTTGGTGAGTCCGAGCTGATCGAGGAACGACTGCATCCAGTCCATGTGCTGCTGGTAGGAATAGTCGTCAAGGGACGTGGGTTTGTCGGACTTGCCGAAACCGATCAGGTCCGGGGCGATAACCCGGTGGCCGGCCGCCGCGCAGATCGGAATCATATGCCGGTAGAGGTAGGACCAGGATGGTTCGCCATGCATCATCAGAACGGGACTTGCGTCGGCCGGCCCTTCATCCACGTAGTGCATACGCAGCCCGTCCACCTCCACGTAGTGGGGCTCAAACGGGTAATCCAGGAGTCGTTCAAAGCGTTTTTCCGGGGTTCTGACAAAATCCATCGAGCTTGCCTTGTTGTTCATTATTGTGAGGGAATGGTCGAAAGGATTGTGCTGGAGCAGGGGAGCAGAGACAAGCGCCATGGCTTATTGGCTTATATGCAATTCCGGTGCTGGCGATGGTGAGCGAGGCCGGGACTTCTGGCTGGAGCACCTGGCAACTGCCGGTATCCAAGATCCTCGATGCCGTGACTTTGAGGAATCCGACTGGAGCACCAGGCTCGACGACCGGGACACGCTTATTGTCGCGGGCGGAGACGGTTCGGTAAGCCGGGCCGCCGCTGTTTGCCGAGAGAAGGGGGCCACCCTTGCTGTCCTGCCGTCTGGTACAGCCAACGACTTTGCCCGGAATCTGGGGCTTCCCCACCAGCCGGGAGCGCTGTGTGAGTTGATTGCCAGCGGCCGAATGCAAATGGTGGATGTCGCGGATTATGGTGACGGTATGTTTTTGAACGTTGCCCATGTTGGCATGGGAACCCTGCCTGCTCGGGAATCCTGCGGTACCGAAAAAAAGCTCTTCGGGCGTTTCAGCTATGTGGTCGAATTATTGCGCCGGCTGAACGCGAAGCGAGGCTTCAGGGCAACCATCCATTGCGATCGGGGCGTCGTGAAGGGCCGGTGGCTTTCCATCGCGGTGGCCAATGGCGCTTTTTTTGGCGGTGGCAACGAGATTCCCGAGGCATCCGTCAGCGATGGCCAGCTGGCTATTGTCGCGATCCGGCCACGCCCCATTCTTCAGCTTCTGTTCACGTTTCTGATGGTTCGCCTCAACCGGCAGACTCCTCGGCGCACCAGCACGCTGGTCCATATCACGAGCCAACGCTGCCTGGTACACACCGGCAAACCTAAAACCGTTACGGCCGACGGGGATGTGGTCTCCAGAACGCCTCTCAACGTAGTCTGCAAGAGCGGCTGCCTGCGTGTGATTGGTGACAGGATTGTCAGCACTGCCGACGGTGACGCCGGAGACGTTGTCTCTGGTGGCATCTGAGCTCCACAGAAAGAGGGCAGGTTTTCCAGATACGTTTTGTCACTGACTTTTTCCGCAGGAAGCGCAATCATGGGTTTTGCTGGCATAATCAACCAAGAAGGCTGACATTAAATGCCAGTGTGTCGCTTTTGCAATCATGTCCCTGGTTTATGGCCACCCAATGCGGCCGCCTGACTTCCGTTCCAGCTGAATCGTCGAAAAGGACTAGAGAATGCCCACAGAAACTGCACCGGTCTCCTCGAAGTTAATTACAGGCATTAAAGCCGGCCTCATCGCGTTGACCATGTCGGCCATTGGCCTCCCGGCCCTTGCGGCCGAGCGCCTGTATATCTTTACGGAAAACTACCCTCCCTATAATGCCTCTGAAACGGGAAAAGGGTTCGCCCACAATGAAGACGACATAACCGGCATCTGTGCGGATATGGTCAAGGCGATGCTGTCCCGGGTCGACTATGACTACGTGATGAAAATGCGGGACTGGAGCTACGCCTACAACTGGGTACAGGATCGCGAAAATCATGGTCTGTTCTGCACCGCGCGCACCGACGAGCGGGAAGACCAGTTTCAATGGGTAGGTCCTCTGGCATCGATCAAGTGGACGCTGTTTGCCGCGCCAGACTCCGATATCACTTTGGACTCCCTGGAAGAAGCCAAAGACCTGAGAATCGCCGGGTACAAGGGCGATGTGATGTCCGAGTACCTAGTTGACCAGGGATTCAACGTGGTGATGGGGATCTCAGGTGATGTAAACACTCGTCGCCTTACCCTGGGCCAGGCGGATTTGTGGGTGACCGACGGCCTGGTGGGCCCCCTGATGGCAGAGGAAGAGCACGGTATCACCGGGCTGCAGCCGGTGCTGGTATTCCGGGAGACGCCGATGTATCTGGCGTTCAGCAACAACACCGATCCGGCCGTGGTTGAGGATCTCCAGCAGGCGCTTGATGAGGCCCGTGAGGCCGGAGAGATCGACAGAATCGCAGCCAGCTACGAGTGAGTGCTTTGATGTCGAAAAGCGGATAAGTGGTATTCGCTATGCTTGAAAGCCGCGTGTGAGCAAAAAATGATCTACACTCCCGACTAGAGCGTTGCAAATGGCAGGCCTGATTATGGTCTGCCTGCTCATCGACCGAATGGGAGGATGGACGATGGAAGATCCGAAAACGGTTGTTAAGCGCGAGCCACGCAAGAGTCTGATCATTCTCTTTCTGTCCGCGATGTACAGCATCATTATCGGTATTGTGGTGGTGATCGGCCTTGGTAGTGGCGATACTCAGATGGCTGAAGGGGCAGGATGGGTAATGATCGTGTGCGGCGTTGCGCTTCTCGTCTACTACGTTCTGGCCCGAAAACAGACTCCCCCGCTCAAGTAGCCAGCATGTCTCAGAACCAGAGCCCGATCTGCGGATCGGGCTCTTTGCGTTCGATCAGCAAACCGTTCTTCTCAAGCATGCCAATGAGCTTTTCGGTATCCTCGATGTTCAGGAAGCCGCCAATTGATACTTCGGTATCCCGATGGGTCAGAGAGAGCTTAGCCGGTGTGAACGGGTGCGGCGGTGACGCAATCCTGAGCCGCGCATAACGGGTGGGAAGGGTCCACTCGGCCTGCTTGCGCTTTCTGCCTTTCTCCAGATGAATGTCTTCATCATCGATGGACAGCACCTCCTGCCGCTGGCACTCCCGCGAGGTCAGGTAGATGCCGCAAGCGAGCGCAATCAGCTCCAGCCCGGCAAACGGAATAATCACCCAGGCGCCCATAAGCGTAAAGCCCGTTGCGATAAGAGCTGAAAGCACGAACAGGGCGGCCCAGATCCGGACATTGCCATGCCAGCTGAGGGAACGGTTAGGTGTCAGGACCAGCCGGAAACCATCCGGATGTGGCAAGCGTTCCACCATGGAATCTGCCTCAGTTTTAACGCGCCGCTAGACTTGATGATAGTCAATTATACGGTGAGTGCGACTTGATCAGATCTGACAGTTGGCTGGAGGAACCGTCTCGAAAACCGAGCGGGCAGCCTCCAGCTGATTTTGCAGGGAGGCAATGCGGCTATCGTGGTTCGGGTGAGTGGAGAGAAATTCCAGCGGCTGTGCGCCTGAAGCCCGCGCCATATTTTGCCAGAGCCGAACACTCTGGCCGGGTTCAAAACCGGCCCGGGCCATGATTTCCAGGCCCATCGAATCGGCTTCCTCCTCATGGGCACGACTGAACGGCAGAGTAATGCCCAACTGGGCACCGATGCCGAGAGCCTGCTGAATCTGGTCTTCTGCGATTTCGCTTTCGGTGAACAGGCCCACCAGGAGCATTCCTGCTTGCAGGCCCAGTTCCTGGGTCAGGCGTTCATTGCCGTGGTCGGCAAGAACATGGGCGATTTCGTGACCAATGACCGTGGCCAGCTGGGCCTGGTTTTCGGCCAGTTCAAGTAGCCCTGAATGCACGCCGATCTTGCCTCCGGGGAGGGCAAAGGCATTGGGCGTGGCGTTTTCAAAGACCGCAATTTCCCAGGAATCGGGCATTGGCGCGCTCGGATACCGGGCCTGGGCCGCGCTGACCAGGGCCTCTGTAATGCATTGTACAAGACGGTTAACATCGGGCCTTGTGATCACCGGGTTCTGCTGCTTCATCTGCTCGAAGCTGTCCTGGCCCATGTCCGCCAGAACAGCGTCGGGGACCAGGGCCAGTCGGTTCCGACCGGTGGGGGATTCCTGGCAGCCGGTCAGGAGAACAAGGGCTGCGAGACTAAAAATCAGCGGCTTCAAGCAGAACTCCAGTTTCGCTCAGGAGCAGTTGGTTGGGGTACAGTATCGTCGCTCCGGGCGTCCGACACTACCATAGGTCACTTCAGCGGACAGCTCTTCGGTACCCACCAGGTATTCCAGATAACGCCGGGCGGTCGTTCGGGAGGCCCCGATGGCACCACCGACATCCTCGGCACTCAGGTGGCGGCCGCTTGCCATCACCGCCCGGATCTTGTCCAGGGTCAGGGCATCAATACCCTTGGGCAATCGCTGTTCTACGCTCTGAGTGCTTTCGCTGGTGGTTCTTGGGAGCAGAGCATCCACCTCCTTCTGGGCAACATGGTGCAGTGATGACAAGCGCTCCATGTGGTCGCGGTAGCGGCTGACCGCCTCCTGCAAACGCTCGAAAACCAGGGGTTTCAATATGTAGTCGAAAACACCACCTCTCAAAGCGCTGCGCAGGGTTTCAACCTCCTTGGCGGCGGTTATAAGAATGACATCGCTGCCGCTGTCTTCAGCCCGAAGTTCGCGAAGCAGTTCGAGTCCATTGCCATCGGGAAAGTAAACATCCAGCAGAATCAGATCGGGTGCTAGTATTTCGATCTGGTCCCGGGCATCGGCAAGCGTATGGGCGATGCCGCAAAGTTCAACATTTTCCAGCCGTTCAACGAAACGTCGCTGTATTTCGGCGATTTTTCGGTCATCCTCGACGATCAGCAGGCGAATGGTGGTCAATGTTCGAACCTCCGCTCAGGCTTTTTCGGTAAGTATAGGGTAAAGCGACTGCCGCCTTCCGGGATGTTATCGACCGTTACCGAGCCGCCCCAGTACCCCAGAAACTGTTGAACCAGATGCAGGCCATAGCCACGGGCCTCTCCCTCCTTACTGCTTACCCCTTTCTCGAAAATCCGCTGCCGTTCAGATTCCGGAATACCCGGCCCCTGATCCTGAACTTCAAAAATCAGCTCCTGGCCGAGATCTGTCATTGAAAGCTGCACCCGCCCACCGGCACCTGTTTCAAGGCGCGTGGCATCCAGGGCATTGTCGATCAGATTGCCAAGAACGCTGACAAGCTGATCCCGGGGCAGGGTGGCGGGCAGGTCTGCCATCTGACTGTCAGGATCAATGTCCAGCCGTAACCCCATTTCCCTGGCGCGATTGTATTTGCCGAGCAGGCAGCCAGCGATAACCGGATCAGGCACGGCTTCCAGCAACAGGTGAATAAGCGCCTGGTGATCACTCACCTCACTGCCAATCAGGCTCAGGGCTTCTTCGGTAGCGCCGATCTGGATGAGCCCGGCAATGGTGTGGAGCTTGTTCGAATACTCGTGGGTTTGGCTGCGCAGGGTATCCGCATATTGCTGAATCCGGGTGAGCTGGCGGCTGACTTGATCCAGTTCGTTACGCAACCGGAAACTGGCAACCACGCCAATGATCTCGTCGCCCTGTCGAACGGGCAATCGGTTAACCACCATCTGGCGCCCACGCAACCAGATCTCGCGGTCGAAGTCCGGGTGACCGGATGACAGTACCGACATCAGACTGCTTTCTGGCAGAACCTCCAGAATGGGCCTGCCGGCAAGTGGGCTGTCGGGCGGCAAATCCAGTGTTTCATATGCCGCCCGGTTCGCTGTGGTGATAATGCCCTCCCGATTGACGGCAATGATCCCTTCCCGCACCGATTGGAGTGTTGCCTCTCGTTCCCGGAATAGCCTGGCGATTTCCTCCGGCTCCAGCCCGAAGATGGCCTGCTTGAATCGGCTGGCGATAACAATGGCCGACAGGATGGTGACCAACAGCATCAGCCCTACCACGCCATAGAGCACAAAGTTGTAGCGCTGAATCGTGGCTTCGACCTGGCCGAGGCTGTAGCCGACCGAGACGATGCCGACGATCTCTCCGGTCTCTGGAACTGTGATGGGTGCCTTGCCGCGCATGGATTCGCCGAGGCTGCCTCTGGCAAGGGCCACATAGGCGTTGCCTTCCACGAGGGCCTTGCGGCCAAAGTCGCCATCATCATCACCCATTGAGTGGCCAATACGGGTCGGGTCCGGATGCGCCAGGCGTACGGCTTCGTGATCGCCTATGACAATAAACAAAGCCTCATTGGTCTCCGTCAGTCGCGTGGCGAGGCGGTTCAGACCATCCACATCGCGGGAGCGCACACCATCAATGACGGCGGGGGTGGCGGCCACGGTCTTTGCGACCATAAGTGCCCGCTGGCCGATCTCATCGTACAGGGAATCGCTGAGGTAATAGCCGGCAAACCCACCAATGAGCATGGTCTGCAGGGCGCCGAGCAGTCCCAGCGTGAGGATCATTCGGGTTTTGAGTTTGGTTTTTCGGAACACGGATTGGTCATGGCTTGTTGTCGTTTGGTGTTCAGGGTACTGCATGATCGCCCGGGTTGCCCGTAATCAATATGAACAAAATGCCCGTTAAGCCCTTTAAAGGCGTTACGTGCACAAGCTTCCGAGTCTCGGGTTTCACCTATTAACCTGCCTGCAATCGCTCCTCTGGCCTGCCATAGCCAGGGACCCGGCCAACACGGTCCTGCCTCAGGAGTGATCACAAAAACAAGTTGATGAGGTGACAACCATGATTATCAAACGAACCCTGTCCTTTGTGGCGGCCGCGGCCGTCTCCATGTCTGCCATGGCCTGGCAGCCCTCCGGAAAAGTGGAATGTCTTGCCCCGGCTGATCCCGGCGGCGGTTGGGACTTTACCTGTCGCAGCGTTGGCAATGTTCTGCAGGACCTCGGCCTGGTTGATGGTAGCGTGCAGACCGTCAACATGGCGGGCGCCGGCGGTGGCGTGGCCTATGCCCATACCGTGAGCAAGCGGGCGGAAGACAACAAGCTGTTGGTGGCCGCGTCGACGGCGACCACAACCCGTTTGGCCCAGAAACAGTTTCCGGGCATGAACGCGGATATGGTCACCTGGGTCGGGGCCCTGGGTGCCGATTACGGCATCATCGCCGTCGGCAAGGATTCCGAGTACCAGAACCTCAGCGAGGTTATGGCCGCTGTGAAAGCCAATCCGAAATCCGTGAAATTCGCCGGTGGCAGTGCCCGTGGCGGCTGGGATCATCTCAAGGTGCTGATTGCGGCCAAGGCGGCCGGCGCCGACAAGCTCCCCTCCATTCCCTACCTTTCCTACAACAACGGTGGTGAAGCCATGAGTCAGGTTGTTGGTGGGCAGGTGGATGCTTTCACCGGAGATATTTCCGAAGCCACCGGCTTTCTTGAATCTGGTGACCTGAGAGTCGTCGCGGTACTGGCCGAGGAGCGTTTGCCGGGCAAGTTTAGCGATCTTCCAACCGCAAAGGAGCAGGGTATTGATGCGGTTGGCCCGAACTGGCGTGGCTTTTACATGCCCAAAGGCGCCAGCGAAGAAGCCAAATCCTATTGGGTGGAGGCCGTCGATACGCTGTACGCCAGTGACGAGTGGAAAAAGGTCATGACGAGCAACGGCCTGATCCCGTTTCATCCGCCGGCAAGCCAATTCGATGAGTTCGTGCGCAACCAGGTGCAGGACATCGAGAACCTTTCACGGGAAATAGGGTTGCTGAAATGACCAGCCTCGGTGATCGCATTCTTGGCCTGGGCCTTCTGGTTCTCGCCGTTGCCTACGGTTGGGCTGCCCAGCAGTGGCCCGAGCCGTTTGGTGGCGCCGAGACTGTGGGTCCGGAGACCTTTCCTACCATGCTGGCAGTCGTACTGGTGGCAGGCAGTCTTTACCTGATGATCAAACCGGATCCAGATGCCCAGTGGCCGGTTGGCAAGTCCGCCGCTGAGCTTGGGATCTCGTTGGTGGTTCTTGTGGTCTATACGCTGCTGCTGGAACCTCTTGGCTTTGTCATCGCCACTACCCTGGCTGTGGGTACACTCAGTTGGCGCATGGGGGCAGCGCCCAGGCCGGCGTTTCTCACCGGTCTGTTGAGCGCCGTCGTGGTCTTCGTGCTGTTTAACTATGGCCTGTCTCTGAGTCTGCCGGCCGGCTTGCTGGAGGTGCACTGATGGAAACTCTAGGCTTCCTGATGGACGGTTTTGCGGTGGCCCTGACTCCGTATAACCTGATGTTTGCTCTGTTCGGCGCTTTCGTGGGCACGTTGATCGGGTGTCTGCCCGGTCTGGGGCCTGCCAATGGTGTCGCCATTCTTATTCCCTTGGCCTTTACCCTTGGCTTGCCTCCTGAAACCGCGATGATCCTGCTGACAGCTGTCTACGCTGGCGCCATGTACGGTGGACGGATTTCCTCGATTCTGCTGAACATTCCGGGTGACGAGCCGGCGATGATGACCTGCCTGGATGGCTACCCCATGGCCCAGAAGGGGCGGGCAGCGGATGCACTGGCAGTCTCGGCGATCGCATCCTTCGCCGGCGGTCTGATTGGCACCATTGGTCTGATCATGCTGGCCCCGGTGCTGGCGAAGTTTGCCCTTACCTTTGGGCCGGCCGAGTACTTTGCCTTGTTCCTTCTGGCCTTTGCCACGCTCGGGGGAATTACTGGCAAGAACCCTGTGAAAACTGTGGTCGCCGCTACCCTCGGGATCATAATCTCCACCGTGGGCATCGATATCTCGACCGGTACCCAGCGCTATACCTTTGGTGTGCTGGAGTTGTATGAGGGTATCGACTTCATTCTGGCCATTGTCGGGCTGTTCGCCATCTCCGAGTTGCTGTTCTTTGTGGAATCCCGCATGGGCAGAGGCCGTGACAAGATGAATGTGGGCAAGCTGACTCTGACCATGAAAGAGTTGGTGATGACAATCCCGACCCAACTGCGTGGTGGTGTGCTTGGTTTTATATCTGGCGTCTTGCCTGGGGCCGGTGCCTCATTGGGCAGTTTTATCAGCTATACCCTCGAAAAGCAGGTGGTCGGCAAGAAAGGCAAGTTTGGAGAAGGTGACATTCGAGGTGTGGTCGCTCCCGAGGCCGGAAACAACGGGGCATCCTCTGGCGCCCTGGTGCCCATGCTGACCCTCGGGGTTCCCGGAAGCGGCACCACCGCGGTTCTGCTGGCGATGCTGATCTCCCTGAATATCACGCCGGGACCGCTGATGTTCACCCAGAACGCGGACATTGTCTGGGGGGTTATTGCCGCCCTGTTGATTGGCAACGTCCTGCTGCTGGTGTTGAACATTCCGCTGGTGGGCTTCTTCGTGAAGCTGCTGTCGGTGCCACCGATGTATCTGCTGCCTATCGTTACTATGGTGGCCTTCGTTGGCATCTATTCAATCAGCCACAGCACTTTCGATCTTTACTTCATGGTGGCCTTCGGCGTCGCCGGCTACTTCCTGCGCAAGCTGGAAATACCACTGGTGCCTATCATCCTTGGCCTGCTGCTGGGGCCCGAGATGGAAAAGAACCTCGGTCATGCACTTGTGCTTTCAGATGGCGAGTGGAGCGTGCTCTGGTCGAGCCCGCTTGCGATGGGGCTCTGGATCGTTGCAGGCCTTGGACTGATTCTTCCCTACCTGGTAGGTCCGCTCTTGCGTCGGCGAATGAACGCCGCGATGAAAGAGAGCCCGGTCAGCGATTGATAACTCCCACCTGACGATCTGCAGTCAGTCTTTGCACCGGGCCATGCCCGGTGCTTTTTTATATCTGGTCAATCCGGCAAATCAGTGACACGGTCCACCACAGCCGCATACAGATCCCGCGTGGACGCCAGGGCGCCATCGTGGACTTCCTGCGCCGAAAGCACTTTGCCGTTGGCCGCCTCCAATGGCCGGGTGGCCGTGGCGCTGGCGACGACCGTCGGCGCATATCCCAGATTGAAGCCGCCGTGAGCGGTCGAGTTAACGCACATGTGGGTCATGAATCCCGCAAGAATGATATTTTTTACGCCTTTCGCCTTGAGTTGCTCATCGAGGTCAGTCTGTACGAACGAATTCGGAAAGTTCTTGGTAATCACCGGTTCGCCCTCGATGGGCGCGACAATATCGGCTATTGCTCCGATGTGATCGTTGATGTCGTAGGGCGAGCCAGGGCCCGAATCATGACGGATGTGGAAGATCGGAATGCCCCTGGCGCGGGCTCTTTCCAGCAACTTTTTTCCTTCCTTCAGAGCGTTCTCTACCCCTTCAAGTTTCATGATGCCTTCGCGATAGGTGTTCTGACAGTCGATCATGATCAGGGCTGATTCAGAAAGTGCGGAAGGCGAATGACCGAGCCCTTTCAGGTCTCGGAGAGTGGTGGAGGCTTTTGTCATGGTTATTCTCCTGTTGTTGGTCGGCAAGGAATCAGTGCAACATGGGCTGCTCCGGTGTTACATACGACGATAAACCCGTTTCGATGGGTCTTTGGTAGGATGGATGCAGATGAATCTCGGGGAAAGACGGTTATGAGGGTGATGTTGCTGGGCGCTACCGGCCTGACTGGTGGCAAAGTGCTACAGGGTTTGCTGGGCAGGGATGAAGTTTCGCAGGTGGTGGCGCTGGTGAGGCACAAGCTGCCGACGCTGCATGACAAACTGGCACAGCATGAAGTCGATTTCGATAGCTTGGAGGATCACGCCGAACTGTTCGATGTGGATGTGATTATCTGCTGCCTGGGCACCACCATCAAAAAAGCGGGCTCACAGGATCAGTTCCGGAAGGTGGATCTGGGCTACCCCATGAAAGCGGGTGAGCTGGGCCGCTCCCGTGGAGTGCGGGCGTTCATCCTGATGTCTGCGATTGGAGCCTCGTCGTCGTCGACTATTTTCTATAATCGGGTAAAGGGCGAGCTTGAAGACGCCCTGAGAGGTCTCGACTATCCCTACCTGTCCATCTATCACCCGAGTCTGTTGTTGGGCGATCGCAAAGAACAGCGCACTGCGGAGGCCCTTGGCATAAAAGCGATGCCGCTGGTGAACCGTCTGCTGATCGGTCCCCTGGATAAGTACCGCGGCATTGAGGCGCAAACAGTGGCCAGTGCCATGGTCAATGAGGCCTGCCATCTGGCGGCAGAACCCGCCGCCGAGCAAGTCGTCCAGACGCGCGAATACGATGAGATTGTCCAGCTGGCGGGCTGAGCCGGCTATTTCCCGTTCAGAATCCCGACGACAAGACGGCCAGCCAGGCCAATGAGAATGGCCCCGAAGATACGCTCGAACCACACGGCTTTTTGCCTGAGCAGGGTCAGCCATTTCGGGTTGGAGAACAGCCAGGCAACGATCAGGTACCAGCTGGTATCAATGACAAGAGCGGTTGCGGCATAGCCGAACTTGGCCATCAGGCTGGTGTCGGTGCCCACCACTTGGCTGAACAGAGCCAGGAAGAATACCGCGATTTTCGGGTTGAAGAAGGCAATCAGAAAACCGTCACGGGCCGCACTTTTGGTGGTGGGCGGCTCGGGCAGTTCGTCATCCACCTGCCGCTTTGCCATCAGTCCTTTCACGCCCAGCCAGGCCAGGTAAAGGGCGCCGCCCCATTGCAGGATTGAAAACGCCGTTGGCGAGGCGGTGATGATGGCGGCGAGCCCGAGGATGCTCAAGAAGGCGTAGATGCCGACACCGATGCCATGGCAAAGAGCGGTGATGATGCCGTTGCGCCGACCACCGGTGAGCGTCTGCTTGAGCACCAGTGCCAGCGAGGGTCCCGGGGACATAGCGCCCAGAACGCAGATGGTGACCACAGTCAGCCAGGTTGCAAGCGTCATAATGGGTCAGTCCTTTGAAATTGAAACAGGCTGCCGATTCTAGCAGCCTGCCCGCCGGTAAAAACCTGGAAACTGCAATCAGTTCAATGCTCAATCACCCGCCAGAATCCACCTGGCGGCCTTCTCGGCAATCATCAGGGTTGGAGAATTGGTGTTGCCGCTGGTGATGGTGGGCATTACCCCGGCATCCACCACGCGCAATCCCGCCACACCCCGGACCCTCAAGTGTGGGTCCACCACTGCCTGTTCATCATCGGCTCGCCCCATACGGGTAGTGCCCACCGGGTGAAAGATCGTGGTGCCGATGTCGCCCGCCAGCTTCGCCAGTTCGTCGTCGGTCTGGTATTCAAGTCCGGGTTTGAATTCCTCCGGCTGGTACTGCATGAAGGCAGGCTGTTCGGCAATACGGCGCGTCACCCGCAAAGAGTCTGCCGCAACTTTGCGGTCTTCCGGCGTGCTCAGGTAATTGGGGGATATCGCCGGTGCCTGTTTTGGATCGTTGCTGCGGATGCGCACCGTACCCCGGCTGGTGGGGTTCAGATTGCAAACGCTGGCGGTGATGGCCGGGAAATTGTGAAGCGGCTGCCCGAAAGCGTCCAGGCTAAGGGGCTGCACATGGTATTCGATGTTGGCGTAATCGTATTCCTCGGAACTGCGTGTAAACAGACACAGCTGTGAGGGCGCCATACTCATCGGCCCCGAGCGTGTAAGCAGGTATTCCAGGCCGATCCTGGCCTTGCCGATCAGGGAGTTGGCCATGGTGTTCAGCGTTGTGACCCCTTTCACCTTGTACACAGACCGGATCTGCAGGTGATCCTGGAGGTTCTCGCCAACGCCGGGCAGGTCGGCAACTACATCAATGCCGTGTTCCTTGAGGAGGTCGGCGGGACCAATGCCCGAGAGTTGGAGCAATTGCGGGGAGCCAATGGCGCCAGCGGACAGGATAACTTCCCGTTTTGCCCTGGCGATAACGTCATCTCCGCCAGACCGCTCGACCCGAACGCCGACACAGCGAGGTCCGGAGCCGGCGTTTTCTGCCTCGAGCCCTAATACGTGAGTTGAGTGCCACAGGGTCAGATTGGAACGCTTTTCCGCGTTCCTCAGGAACGCTTTGGACGTATTCCAGCGCCAGCCGGAGCGCTGGTTCACCTCAAAGTAATCCACGCCCTCGTTGTCGCCGCGGTTGAAATCCCGGGTCCGGGGTATGCCCGCCTCGACGCAGGCAGTGGCAAAGTCCTCCAGCACTTTCCACTTCAGGCGCTGATGCTCCACACGCCATTCCCCGCCGTGACCGTGGTACTTGCGGTGCTCCGGATCGGCATCGCCGCCCTCATCAAGGCGGTAGTGATCCTCGTGGCGCATGAAATCGGGAAGGCAGTTGTCCCAGTTCCAGACGTCCTCGCCGGTAATTTCGGCCCACTGCTGGTAATCACGGGCCTGACCACGAATGTAGAGCATCCCGTTGATGCTGGAGCAGCCACCCAGAGTCTTGCCGCGGGGGTAGATGAGGGATCGTCCGTTCAGGCCCGGATCGGGCTCGGTACGGAAACGCCAGTCTGTTCGCGGATTGTCGATGCAGTACAGGTAGCCCACCGGGATATGAATCCAGTGATAGTTATCCCGTCCGCCAGCCTCGATCAGCAGCACCCGGTTCTCCGGGTTTGCGCTCAGGCGGTTGGCGAGGAGGCAGCCGGCGGTGCCGGCGCCGATGATGATGTAGTCGAACTCCTGATGTCCCGTCGCATTGTTGTTGTCGGACATGGCGTTTTCTCCGCAGCTGGTTCTGTTGTTACTTGGCGGTTGGCATTACAAATTCCGCACCGGCGTCAATGGAATCGGACCAGCGCTGCATGATGGATTTCTGGCGCGTGTAGAATTTCACGCCCTCTTCGCCGTAGGCGTGGGTGTCGCCAAACATCGAGCGCTTCCAGCCACCAAAGCCGTGCCAGGCCATGGGTACGGGAATGGGTACGTTAATCCCGACCATGCCGACCTGGATTCGGCGGCCAAATTCCCGGGCCACGCTGCCGCTCTCTGTGAAGCAGCTGACGCCGTTGCCGAATTCGTGGTCGTTGATCAGGCGAATCGCGGTGGCGATATCGGGTACCCGGACACAGGCCAGAACCGGTCCGAAGATTTCTTCACGATAGATCGTCATATCGGGCGTGACGTGATCAAACAGTGAACCACCCATCCAGAAACCATCGGCACAGCCATCGCCGGTGTTCGAGGCATCGAACTCCCGGCCATCGACGACCAGCTCGGCACCTTCCGCCACACCTTTGTCAATGTAGCCGGTAATGCGCTGGTGTGCGGCGGCGGTAACAATCGGGCCCATCTCGGCATCCAGCTGTTCGCCGTTCTTTACTTTCAGGCTTCGGGCCCGTTCGGCCAGTCTTGGCATGATCTTGTCTGCAACATCCCCGACAAGCACCGCCACACTGATGGCCATGCAGCGCTCGCCGGCACTGCCGTAAGCCGCGCCGATCAGAGCGTCTACTGCTTTGTCCAGGTCGGCATCCGGCATCACCACCATGTGGTTCTTGGCCCCGCCAAGGGCCTGGATACGCTTGCCGTGTTTGGCGCCTTTCTCGTAAAGCAGGTTGGCAATCGGCGTGGAGCCCACAAAACTCAGGGCCTGGACATCCGGATGCTCTATCAGGGCGTTCACCGCGTCCTTGTCGCCCTGAACCACGTTAAACACGCCATCGGGCAGGCCAGCCTGCTTGAGCAGGTCGGCAATCATCAGGGAAGCGCTCGGGTCGAGGGGGCTGGGCTTCAGGACGAAGGTATTGCCTGCCGCGATGGCTACCGGAAACATCCACATGGGCACCATTGCCGGGAAGTTGAACGGGGTAACGCCGGCGACCACGCCCAGGGGCTGGCGGGTGGTCCAGTTATCGATACCCGTGCTCACCTGCTCGGTGTAATCGCCTTTCAGAAGCTGGGGAATGCCGCAGGCGAACTCGACGATGTCGATGCCCCGGGCTACTTCGCCCTGGGCGTCCGTGAATACCTTGCCATGCTCCGCGGTGATGGCGCGGGCCAGGTCATCCTTGTGGGTGTTCAACA
Source organism: Marinobacter sp. NFXS11 (assembly GCF_040148675.1). NCBI lineage: Bacteria > Pseudomonadati > Pseudomonadota > Gammaproteobacteria > Pseudomonadales > Marinobacteraceae > Marinobacter > Marinobacter sp. NFXS11. The sequence goes on from NZ_JAGDDV010000001.1 coordinate 435,266, forward strand.
GTTCCAGAAACTTGAACATGACCCTGGCCCGGCGAATGGGCGGTGTGTCGGCCCAGGCGGGGAATGCAGCATCGGCGGCAGCAACAGCAGCGTCTACGTCCTCACGGCCGGCCAGCGCTACGCGGCCTGTGACCTGTCCAGTGGCCGGATTAAACACGTCCTGGGACTGGCTGGATGTGCCGAGAGATATTTCGCCATTGATATAATGCTGGATGGTTGCGTTGGTCATGGATGCCTCTGTCTTTTCGCGATTGGCCGCTGGAAATGGCAGAAATGCATTCTGCTAAGGGCCCTTAAGGAGCGTTGGGTAATTTCTGACCATACAGGTTAGGTGTGGCAAAGGGGTAAAGCAATTGAGATTTTCAAAAGCCAGATATAAGGTAAGCTTATATCTAGAGCCTGAAACGAGACACTTATGTACCCCCTTCAGAGCCTTCGGGCGTTCGTTACTGTCGCCCGTGAGGGCAGTGTAAGCCGCGCTGCCACTCGCCTCCATCTGACTCAGCCCGCCGTCAGCCTCAAGCTCAAGCAACTGCAGGACGAACTGGAACTCAAACTGTTCCTGCGCAAGCCCCAGGGTCTGGTGTTGACCCCCGATGGTCAGGCTCTCTTGCCTTCGGCTGAAAAAGCACTCGCTGCCATGGCGGCGTTTGAGCAGAGCGCCCGGGCATTGCATAACACCCTTCGAGGGCGGCTGAGGATTGGTACCATCGTGGATCCGGAATTTATCCGTCTCGGGGCGTTTCTGCACCGCTTGGTGGAACGGGCGCCACAACTGGAAACCGAACTGCGTCAAGGCATGAGTGGCAGCGTGTTGGAGCAGGTGCGGGATGGCGGGCTTGATGTCGGTTTCTTTCTGGCTCCGCCAGGCGTCGGGCCGGGCGCACTGGCGCCGGATGTGGTTCACCGTGAGCTGACCCGGTTTCACTACTATGTGGTTGCGCCGGCGGGTTGGGGGCCGAGGCTTCGGTCGGCCCAGTGGTCCGACTTGGCAGCTATGCCCTGGATTGTGACCCCAAAAGACTCCGTTCATCACCGGCTGCTCAAAGGCACTCTGGAACCCATGGGGTTAATGCCGCGGGGCGTAGCCCAGGTCGACCAGGAGGCGTGCATGCTGGACCTGGTCAGGGCAGGTGTGGGTTTGAGTCTCGCGAGGGATGCATTGGCGATGGCTGAGCGCCAGGAAACCGGCCTGGAAATTGTTGAAGGGTTGCAGTTGCCTTGCGCGCTCAGTTTCGTATGGCACCGGGACCGACAGGGCGAGCCTCTGATCGCGGAGGCTCTGGAAGCCCTGGCGGGTGTCTGGGCGGTTAGCCCAACGTAGCATCCAGGAACATCATCACGGCAAAACCGCCCATCAGGCAGAAGGTGGACATGATTTTCCATTGCCGGTGATGGGTTTCGGGGATGATTTCGTTGCTGATGATGAACAGCATGGCGCCCGCTGCGAAGCCCAGGGTCCAGGGCATTATTGGCTCGGCAAGCCAGACAAGCGTCGCTCCGAAGAGACCACCCAGGGGCTCGGCCAATCCAGTTATCAGGGCAATGCTGAAGGCCTTGATTCGCGAGTAGTTGATGGCCAATAGCGAAAAAGCGACGGCCAGGCCCTCGGGAATGTTCTGGAGCCCGATACCGGTGGCAAGAACATAGCCATTATTGACATCGCCGCCGGCAAAACCGACGCCGACCGCCATGCCTTCGGGGAAGTTATGGAGGGTTATAGCGACAATAAAGAGCCAAATGCCACGGATGTAAGAAGCGTCCGATCCTTCCCGGCCCAGCTCGAAGTGCTGATGCGGCAGCTTCTGATGCACAAAGTAGAGGGCTGCGGCACCGGAGAGCAGACCGAAAATGACAATCAGCGCGGCGGTCCAGGTTTCGCCGGTAATCTGTTCGCCGTACTCCAGACCAGGCAACAACAGTGAGAAAAATGAAGCCGCCAGCATCACACCAGCGGCCGAAGCCAACATTCCGTCCTGCAGCTTGTGGGTGAGTGTACGAACAAGGAAAACACCCAGGGCGCCCACGCCACTGGCAAGGCCCGCCAGCAGGCTGGCAATGGTTCCCATCCAGACAATACCGATGTCAGGGGTCATTCAGTCTCCCGTTGGCTTGTGATGTCAGCATAGCAGCTTGAAGTAGCTACGCCGGAAGAACCCCGATGGGTTCCTCCGGCTGCGTTTCTCGGGAGGGGAAGAAAATCACGCGGCGTTCTGCTTGCGCCAGGCCAGCTCGTTGGAAATCGTGGCCTTCGGCTGCAGCATCGCGAAATCGATATCCGCTACCTCCTTGCCGTCCTTGAGGCGCTGCACGAAGTCGGGGTTTGCGAGTGCTTTCTTGCCGACCGCAAGCAGGGTGTCCGGGAACTGGTTGGCCACGTCCTGGCAGTTGGTTTCATCAATGTTGCCATTGAGGATAAGACCGATCCCTTCAACGCTGGCGGCCACGCCAGCCAGGCTCTCATCACCCTCTACAAAATGCTTCCGGTTAACGTCACCGTCGGTTGTATGGACGAAATCGGCACCTGCATCGCGGACCGCTTCCACAATCTGACGGAATCCGGCTTCGCCTTCCGGCAGCTGGTAGTCTGGATCAGTTACCGTGCCCTGAGACAGGCGGATGCCTACGGTGAAGTCCTCGCCAACGGCCTCGCGAATCGCACGGACCACTTCAACCACCAGGCGCAGCCGGTTTTTCAGTGACCCACCGTACTCATCGTCGCGTTGGTTAAAGTAGGTGCTCAGGAACTGATTCAACAGATAGCCGTTGGCCCCGTGAATCTCAATGCCATCGAAGCCGGCGGCTTTCGCATTGGCGGCGGATTGTGCAAAACCTTCAACCGCCGCCTGAATGTCGGTCCTGGTCATGGCGCTGGGCGTTTGCCACTCAGTCTGGTCGCCATAGAAACCAAGAGGGGCGCCTTTTGGGGTAACTTCGCTGGGCCCCTGGGGCTGGTCGGTGAAACGGTTGGCCTGGAACTGCGCGCCGGCGTGCATCAACTGAACGATGATCTTGCTGCCTGCGGCGTGTACCCGTTCGACAATGGTCTTCCAGCCATCTATCTGCGCTTCGTTGATGATGCCGGGCTGGTTGGCATAGCCCTGGCTTGCCTTGTCATCGGTATAGGTTCCCTCGGTGATCACCAGACCAAAGCCGCCCCTCGCGTAGCGTTCGTAATGGTCTGCCATCAGGGCATTCGGCGTGCCGTCCGGCTCCGCACTGGTGCGTGTCATTGGTGCCAGGGCGAATCGATTAGGTACCTCGATGGTGTTGAATTTGATGGATTGCATCACGTCGCTCATAGATACCCTTTCATGTTGTTGAATTGAACGAAGAGTACTATCGGGGCGCAGCGCCTTCTCTAAAAGCGAAGAATATCGACACAGCCTGTCAGTATTTTTGAATGATTATTCTGAGGTGCCGGTTTTGGTGTCGGAATGGCCAAGGGAGCGTTCCGGTGCAACCTGGTCGCGAACCAATTGCTTGAGTTTGGTAATTTCCGGGAAGCCGCCGTCTTGCTTGCGGGACCAGACCCGCATGCCATTGACCCATACCTCGAAAATGCCGCCAGTGCCGGGGTGCAGGCTCAATTCACTGATCTCGCCTTCGAAGGTTGTCAGCAGCTCCTGCGCCATCCAGGCCGAGCGCAGAAGCCAGCGGCAACCGGTGCAATAGTGGATATCGATTTTGTTGGTCATGATGGTGTCTGTGACTCCTTTGTTTGATGGCGATCCAGCTGCAGAGTGAGACGTTGAAAAAGCTGATCCTGAAAGTCCCGGCAAAGCGGGTACAGATGACCGAGGCCGGGCATCGGGGTCAGCTCTGCGACTGGTAGATTTTTGGCGAGGTGGCGAGCGTAGTCCATGGGCACGAATGGATCCTCCTCGCCCTGGTAGATGAATACCGGGGTCCGGACATCGCGAAGACTGAAACCCCAGTTTCCAAGTTCGGTCAGTAAATCGGTGGTAATGGCTGGTCCGCCACTGTTGAGACACATGAGCTGATCACGCTGGAATTCGCCGTCGCTCAATAGCTCCCTCAATAGCTGGCGGTCATGCCTGCTGGCCATTTCCTCGGCACCTTTGAGATACAGTCCCGGGTGACGCCTGGATAGCCAGGCAATCAATGTGACGGCCAGTCGCGTCAATCGGGGACTGAGCCTGACCAGCTGTGGGCCCGGCCATCGTGTGGCCTGAACCAGCCCTCCGGAGCCGGGATACTCCGCAAAATGAGTGAGCCCGGAAAGGCAGACCCCGAGATCAACTCGATCCGCGAGTCGGTAACAGCAGGCCAGGGTACGGGAACCGCCACTGGACCAGCCGATATGACTGAAGCGCGCCAATTCCAGGGAATCGGCAAGCTGCTCGATATCGGCCGGGTAATCGAGCAGCTTGCGCCCTGGCTGGAAATCGGAGTTGCCGATACCGGGGCGGTCGGGGGTCAGGATGCGAAACCCGTGCTCCCTGGCTTTTTTATCAAAGAAGCGGCCTTCCAGACGGCTGCCCGGCATACCGTGCCCAAAGACAATCGGGTAACCGAGGGGGTCGCCAACGTCTGTAAACGCCAAGGTCCTGCCATCTGAAAGCGTTAGAACCCGGTCCCACCGCCCATCGGTACTAATTTGTGTCATTCGTGGGATAGACCGAACGCGACAAAGTGGGCTCACAGCCGACAACTCTACGGGCCTGTTTGTGAGCGTGGAGATACCAGCGTTGCCCCGCTTTTGCGAACGTGTTTTTGCTCACTGCAAAGTCTACGTTTTCCATGGTTGCCGGAATAGGCGAGCCGTCGGCGTGGCGATAAACACAGCTCACTCCAATAGTCAGCGCTGTCGCTGCCGGTAGCTCAATGAATCCGTCTTCTCTTACAGCCGGCTCATTGCCGTTTATCGCAATGACCTTGAGACAGGGGCCGTAATGCACCTTCTCAAGATCATCCAGGTATTCGTTGAGACAATGGTTGGCGCTGACGAAAACAGTGTCTCCGTCAATTTCGTCCTCGGCGGGTGGCAGCGACTGACATCCCTGCAGTAAGAGTATCCCGAAAACCAATAGCAGGGTCTGTTTCATGATATCTCCTCAACTGATGCGATTAGCCTGTTTCAGAGCTTGTCCTGTGCCGGGCTCGAGCCGGCTACCGGAGTATTGTAGCGCGTATCCCCCTCGGCGGTTCCACGGAGCTGTTCAATCAGGCGGGCATCGCGGTTGTATAAATCATTGCGGAACTGCAGCCTTCCCTCGTTATCCACCCAGGAGGTCCAGTACTGGATGTGCACAGGCACCGGCTCCGGGAGCACGACAGTCTGGGGTTGTGCTCCGGAAACCACCCGGTCAATCTTTTCCCGGGACCAGTCGGGCGCCGACGCCAGAAGTCGCTCTGCAAGATCAAAAGGTTGCTCAACCCGGATGCAGCCAGAGCTGAATGAACGCTCGGCCCGGGAAAACAGGCCGCGCCCCGGCGTGTCGTGCAGGTAAACATCGTACTGGTTCGGGAACATGAACTTGATCTGACCCAGGGCATTCTGAGGGCCGGGTTCCTGCACCAACTGGTACGGGAAGTTGTTCCGATTCAGTGATGGCCAGTCAACCTCCAGCGGGTCCACTCTTTCCCGGTCAGCGCCCCAGCCACGGTAAACGCTGATATTGAGTCGGGAGAGATAGTCCGGATCGCTGAGAATCCGGGGCAATTGATCCTGAATCATCAGCGTTCGCGGTACGGTCCAGGTGGGATTGAACACCAGATACCGGATGCGATCGCTGAACACCGGCGTTTGGCGGAATGGCTGGCCGACGATCACTCGTTTGCGCAGTACTTCTTCGCCGTTTTCCACCATCTTCAGTTCAAATCCGGCGATATTGACCAAGACATAGGTTTTGCCGAGGGATTCCGGCAGCCACCGCCATCGTTCGAGCGTGGCGTCAATGTGGCGCAGGCGTTCCACCGGTATCAGGTTCAGTGCTGTCAGGGTGTCCTTCCCGACAAGGCCATCGGGTTCAAGCCCATGTCGGGCCTGGAAACGCATGACCGCAGATTCAAGCTCGGCGTCGTAGTCACGCGGATCTGTGACCGTTGCCGGTAACTCTGCAAGCTCTCCCAACAGAGAGAGTCGTCGGCGGACCTCATTCAGGCGCTCATCCCTGTCGCCGGGGCGAATGGTTGGTCGCAGGGCCAAAGGTAACCAGGGCTGGCCCAGCAGTCTGGTCAGGTCCTGCCTTGCGCTCATCAACTTCCGGTATGCGGGATCGGCCGGCCGCAGTGAATCCAGCGTGCCGGTGATATCCGAGCGCTCCAAGGCATCCTTCAGAACGGATTCCATCTGGCGCTGGCGTCTGTTGGCGGTCCATTCGGCGTGAACCGACTGTGGGTTGACCTTGCCAACCAGCATGTGTGAGCTGAGCATCAGAAAAGCGTCAGAGAAAAGCAGGTCCAGATCGGCCCTCAGGTCTTCAGAGAAATCGCTCATGGGTCTGAGTGCCAGCCCCGAGAGAATATCCGCGTGATAGTCAGCCGGGTTCAGACCGTCATGACTGGCTTGTTCAACCGAATCAATCAATTGCCGACGAAGCTCAGCTGATTTCCATGCTGGCTGGTATCCGTTGGCCCCATAAAAGGCCGACAGTGCCTTGTGAGCCATTAGCCTGCTTCCGAGCACCTGCACGGGGAAACCCGCCTCCATCGCCTCAATCCTGGCGACAATGGCTTCATCGGCTGCCAGGCAAGCGGGCTGCCAGAGCGCGGTAAACAGCGCAAAAAGTGTTGTGGCGAGGGAAAAAGGTCTGATTCCATGCATGGGGGTACTCTCCACCTCATCCCTGAGAGGCATCAATTAAGGCTGTAGGTGTAACCGATATTCTGATGCTACCACAGCGGCATTTGTTCCCCACCTGGCCGCCGGAAAAGATCGTTTCGCAACGGTTCCTCTTCATGGAGGTTCAGTCCCAAACGCCGTGCTTTTTTGGTGAAACGCTGGCGAATCAGGTCCGAGTAGGGGCCTGTGCCCGTCATTCTGCGGCCGAAGGTGGCGTCATAACTCTTGCCGCCCCGGAGGTCGCGCATCCGGTTCATTACGTGCTCGGCCCTTTGCGGAAAGTGCCGTTGCAGCCAGTCCTGGAACAGCTCGTCCAGTTCATGGGGTAACCGAAGCATAATCCAGCTAGCCCGGGTGGCGCCCGCCTCGGCAGCCGCTTCCAGAATAGACTCGATTTCGTGATCGTTGATGAAGGGGATTACGGGCCCGAGAATAATACCGGTCGGAATGCCGGCTTCCGCAAGCTGCCTGATCATCTTGAGGCGGGTGGCCGGCGCGGCTGTCCTCGGCTCCATGCGTCGTTTCAGATCGTTGCTCAGGCTGGTGAGGCTGATGCGCACGGAGCAGAGCCCCTCAGAAGCCATATCAGCGAGCAGATCAAGGTCCCTGAGAATCAAGGCGCCCTTGGTGATGATGGACACCGGGTGGCGATACTCGGCCAGAACTTCCAGCACCTGACGGGTAATTTTCTGGTCCCGCTCAAGGGGTTGGTAGGCATCCGTATTGACGCCCAGGGCAATGGGCGACACCCGGTAGCCGGGCCTGTCGAGCTCTTCTCTCAGGCGGGTGGCGGCGTTGGGTTTCGCTATCAACCGGGTTTCGAAATCCAGCCCCGGTGACATATCCCAATAGGCGTGGGTAGGGCGGGCGAAACAGTAAATGCAGGCATGCTCACAGCCACGGTATGGATTGATCGACTGGTCGAACGGCACGTCCGGTGACGTATTTCGACTGATTATGGATTTTGCGGTCTCAAGGACGACTTCCGTAGCGAGCGTATCGGGGTTCAGGTCGTCTTCGGGGTCGTGATACCAGTCATGGTCTGCCTCCCGGTCAGTGACAATGGGCTGGAACCGGTTGTGGGGATTCAGGGCGGTGGCGCGAGTTTTCATGGGCATGCTCGATACTGTTTAAATGTACAGTATCGAGCATGCTAACGCCTGGAACCCTGCCGTGCAACCTGTCCAGGGCCCATTGTTACAGACGGAAGCCCTGTGAGGCCTGGGTCAGGGTGCTTACCTGGGATGACAGTCGTCCGATGTGGGCGTTGAGCTTCTGGCGGATATCCGAGGTTTCCCGGGTGTGCCCGTGGATCTGTTCCACCTTCTGGGCGATTTCCTCGGTGGTCGTTGATATCCCCTCAACAGAGGACACCACCTGATTCATGTCGCCAGCCAGTTGTTGTATCGAGCCGGTGATCTGTTCGATCGAGTGCGCTGCCTCTCTCGAGCTTTCCTCTCCCTCACCTGCGGAAGTCAGGCCCTCTTTCATCAGTCTGGAAATGGCCTGGGTTTCGCGGTTAAGCGATTCCACGATCTCAGCAATCCCGTTGGTTGCCGATACGGTTTTCTCTGCGAGGGAACGAACTTCGTCGGCAACAACCGAGAAACCGCGTCCGGCCTCGCCGGCTCTTGCCGCCTCAATCGCAGCATTCAATGCCAGCAGGTTGGTCTGTTCAGCCAGGCCGTTGATTACGCCAACGATGGAGTTGACCTTCTCGCCGGTTTTGCTCAGCTGGCCGACCTGATCGTGGGTTCTCTGGATCTTCTCGGCCAGTTCAGTCATGGTTTTTGCGCTTTGCCTGACCACCTCGGCACCAGAATGGGCGGCGCCGTTTGCGCTCTGAACAGCGTCATTGACTGACTGGGTGTACTGGGCAATATCCACCGCCGTGTGGGAGATTTCCTGAACCGCAGTGGCGGTTTGCTCGGTCTCGTCTTCAACCTGCTCGCCGTTCCTGCCCATCTGTTCTACCAAAGCGTCCAGTTCAACCTGAAGCGATGACAGCGTGCGGTTACCCTCGACGACCTGTCCGATAACGTCCGAGACATCATCCAACATCTTATTGGCCGCCTCGCCCAGGCGATTGAATTCATCATTTGGATTCCTGCCCGGCTCAAGGCGCTGACTGAGGTCACCGCCGGCAACCCGGGTGAGCAGGTTTACCGTCTCATTAAGTCGTTTTACCAGGGTTCTGGAGGCGGTCGTCAGGGTAAGGATAAGGATGATGACCACCGCAGCAGCGGTTGCAATGATCAGCCAGGTCGAAGCGGCGCGGGCCTCTTCGGCCTGCTGGCTGGTTGCCACAATAATGTCCTGGCGAAGCAGGGTGTTTTGCTCGGCAATCAGATCGCGAATACGGGTGCCGGTGGCTGACAGTTGGTTCTCTATGGCAGACAGGCTGGCGATGAGCGATTCGGCATCGGAAAAGGCAGTGGCGAACGCCTGGACGGCCTGGCCGATGTCAATTTCCTGCCAGTCCATCTCGGTGACGGTGGCCTGCATCCGCGCCAGGGCCTCACGGGTTGACTCGGCATAAGTCGTATCGAAGGTAGACAGATAGTCGCGGTAGGTGGAAGCGATGGTGTTGATGTCGTCGTTAAAGATGGAAATGCTGATTTGCCGAAGCCTGTCGTTAATGGCTTCGGACATTGTTGCTCTCAAACCGCTGGACGGAGTGAGGCCCAGCTGTTGATTCAAGGCCAGCCATTCGGTGCGAAGTCGGGTATACTCCGCAACCTGCTCCTGGATTTGTTGTGCTGTGGTCTTTACCGCGTCACCGGGCAGGGGTCCGGCCGATTCACTGAGTGCCGATGACTGTGTCGCGAGCGACGCCAGTCTCTCCCGATAGTTCTCAACCTGGTTCGGTTCCAGATTTTCACTCGTTCTCTCGAGTGCCAGCCAGTCGTTCAGCAGGGTCAGGGACGCGGATTCGTAGGCTCTTGCTTCGCTTCGGGCCTCATAAGCGTCAGATACCTTGCCGAGCCCGCTCAGGGAGGCCAGAGTGGCAATCGCCAGACCAATCAGCGTAGCAACAATCAACAGCAGGAACTTCTGTTTCCATGACAGGGCCATTCACATCCTCCGGGGAATGTTGTTTTTCTTCGCAACTAACTGAGCTTAGACCAGTTCCGGATAAACGACGGCCCTTTTGACGACAACCGGGAATCCATGTCTGATCTCGCGATTTACCAATATTTGCTGATTGCCCTGATTTTCGTCTGGAGTGGTTTTGTCCGCTCCGGGCTGGGATTCGGTGGTGCCGTTTTGTCCCTGCCATTTCTGTTGCTGGTTCTTGATCAACCGCTGGTATTTCTGCCGATCATTGCAGTTCACCTTCTGGTTTTTTCATCCCTGACAATATGGATGAACAATCGCACCGGGGCAGGCGAGCAACGTGAGGCGGGCTCGGGCACTGTCGACTGGCAATACCTGTGGCGGATCCTCGCCATCATGATTGTGCCCAAGCTGATTGGTGTATTCGGGTTGATCACCATGCCCAGCGACATCCTGAGCGCCATTATTTTCGTTATCGTGGCGCTTTATTCCGTTTCCTACATCATCAACCGACCGTTCCGCAGCGGCAGCAAAACGGTCGACGCGATATTCCTCATGGTGGGCGGATACATCAGTGGCACTTCCCTGATCGGCGCGCCCCTGATCATTGCCGTGGCAGCCCAGCACCTGCCCAAAGAAAAACTGAGGGATACCTTGTTCGCGCTCTGGTTCATTCTGGTGCTGATCAAGATGGCCGCTTTTGTCTGGGCCGGCATCGATCTGCAACTTATCCATCACCTCTGGCTTCTGCCATGTGCAGCCGTGGGCCACATAATCGGGCTCTACGCTCATGACCGTATTCTCCAGGCGGAGACTCCGGTGTTCTTCCGTCTGCTGGGGACGGTGCTGCTGCTGGTGAGCAGCGTCGGGATTTTCAGCGTGCTCTGGTAGTCGCCAGGGCGCGAGGCTCAGCCTGCGCGCCCGAATACCCGTTCAAAGAAACCGGTCACCCGCACGTCTGGTATCGGCAGGCTGTCGACCTCTTCCATGGCCCGTCGCCAGAACTTCTCGGGGTCATCCAGGTGTGCAACTTTTGCGCGCTCGTCCGGGCTATAGTGGTTATGCTCCCCGGCAATGCCCTCAGCCATCAGTTCCTGGGTCCAGAGGTAGATTGCAGCCCGAACGGTTTTGAGGAGCCGGCAATAGACGTCGCGACTCAGGTTGATGGCCAGCTCGGCGGTCAGGTTGATCTGCTTCTGCAACACGGTCATCTCATCTTTTTCCAGCAACACCCGATTGCCGTTGCCTTTCTTGCAGTTAACACAGATTTTCTCCAGAGCCTTCACGCCCTCGAGCAGATCCATGTTGCCGAACTCCTCCTTCTGTTGGTCGTCTACCGGAGCGGGAATCCAGCCATACTGGGGGGATTTGGCAACAATGTGTCCGTGTAGCTGCCTACGATAGGGCGGTGCGGCAGCAATGTCCTGGTACCCGTCAAATTCGGTACGCAGCCAGGCGGCCATTTTCCGGTGGCGAAGCATCATGGCCAGGGTAATGGCAGAGGGCATGATCTCCTCGAGCAGGTCTGCGGAGTCCCGCGTGCGCTCGTCGAGGTGGTTTACGGATGTCGACATTTCTCCTCCTCGGCAACGGGTTGGCCGGTTCGTGGACCCGTTGTCCGTTTGTTGTTTTTGGCATTCGGTGGTTGTATGTGTCATTACCGATGTCTAAAAAGTAGACAGATAATCTCAAGCGCGCCGTTGTAAAAAAGTTACTGCTTTGTAACGGCCGGTAAGCAGCCAGACCAGGGGAAGGAAGAGGGTCATGAATCAGGACAATGGCTTTGAGTTGCAGAGAGCGTCCATGGTGGATTTTCAGCTCCGCGCCCGTGGAATCGAGTCGCCCATTGTGCTCGAGGCCATGGGTCGGGTGCCGCGTGAACACTTCATTCCCGAACGCATGAAGGACTGCGCCTACGATGATGGTCCCCTTCCGATAGGCGCGGGACAGACCATTTCACAGCCTTACATCGTGGCGTTGATGACGGAAGCACTGAACCTGGAGGGTGGAGAAAGGGTTCTGGATATCGGGACAGGTTCGGGTTACGCGGCTGCCGTTCTGGGCTGTATTGCAAGCGAGGTGTTCAGCATCGAACGGGTTCCGGAACTCGCCGATCGCGCAGCCCGAACGCTGGCCGCCGACGGTTTTGACAATGTCCGGGTTCGCTGTGGCGATGGCACGATAGGTTGGCCCGAGCACCAGCCTTTCGATGGCATCATCGTGGCTGCCGGTGCGCCAGCGGTGCCGGAATCATTGAAGCATCAGCTGGCGGTTGGCGGGCACCTGGTCATACCGGTGGGGTCGGACCATTCGGTTCAGTCGCTTGAACGTATTACCCGGCTGACGGAGAACGAATTCCGGACCGAGGACCTCGGCGCAGTCCGGTTCGTTCCCCTGATCGGTGAACAGGGGTGGTCGTGACCGCGAGTCTTTGCACGCAGACTCAGCTGCCGGCGTTCGTGCTCTCAAAGATCTTGTCGGCCGATGCCGCCACGAAGCCCGAGTAGAGCGGGCCATCCGGTTTCGGATAACGCAGGGCAAATTCGTAGAAACAACTGGGTATGGTTACCGTCTCGTCGGTAAAGGTTACCGGCACCCGGTCGGCCATGGTTGAGGACTGCTCCAGCAAGTCTTCCGGGGAGCCTTTTACTTCACCGCCGGATGAATTCACCGTATAGCCATGATCTTTCAGCAACTGATTGATTTCCGGAACCGAACCGAACTGTTCCAGATGGTTGATGCTGACCGTGAAATGGTTTGCGCGGTAGCCCCAGGCGGCCATCCAGGCGGCGTACTCGCTTTCCTTCATCAGCTGGCGGTAGGTGTCGTAGTCGACCTCCCAATGGCGTCCCGAATAGAGAAAATCATCGGCAGTAACCGCCTCCGGATTTACCTGGCCGACAAGACTTTTAACCACCGATTGCAGCTCTTGTGAGCATTGCTCTACAAGCAGCTCGGAAATAAACACCTTGGGCAGTTCCCGGGAGGGGTGCTCATAGTGGCGGGCATAAAGCTTTTTGGCCTCGAAGTGGTATTCGCCACCTTCCTCGTAGCCGAGGCTGAGAAAGTGCTCTGCAAGAGCGTCCAGCCGAACAGGGTCCAGGTTGAAGGTGCGAAGCGCAATGTGGTCGTTGACGATGGCCTGCCCCTCTTCGGCGCCGAGGATTTTATGTATGCGATCGGCCGAAGGGGTTACCTGGCGGTAGGACTCCCAGAGTCTTGCAAACAGGGTGTCCGGATCAGTGTGCATAGCGAATCTCCTCAGTAACCGGTTTTTGGCAGGGCTGTTGACGCCCCTGTGACTCTTCCCTGGACTGGCTCAGTGGCAGATAGCAGGCCAGGCTATATCCGCCAAGGTTCAGTTCGTTCGCCAGTTGCTCTGGCACTGACAGGCTATTGGCATCGGGGTTCGGCAGGACCTGCTCGGTTACCGTAGCCCTGAAGCCTGAACAGCCAGCATTGGCAACTATAGCGGATCCAACGGTGTTTCCAGCAATATTCCAGGAACTCCGGTTGCCTTTCTGTAGCTTTGCGCGGGTAAGAAGGGTATCGCGCACGCTGGCGATGTCCGATCTGGCGCACTCCAGTGTTGGCCCCCCATCCAGAAGATCCACGAAGCCCCGGTGGCGAAAACCTTCGCGCTCCAGCATGTGTCGGGCAGGGCGCGTATCTTCATGGACCTGGCCGATAACCGCCCTGGCTGCCTCGGTCATCTGCCGGGTGAACAATGGCGTGGCGGGGATAAAGCGTTCAACAAAACCGCTCTGGCCACAGCAGGCCAGCTGTGTGGCAGACATGAAATCAAGATCTGCCACGTGATGTTTGAGCCAGTCCCAGAACGGGGATTGGCCGGCATGGTCTGAAACGCCGCGCATTTCTGCAATAACGGTGTCCGCAAAACGCTCCGGGTGCAGTGCCATGAACAGAAAGCGAACCCGTGACAGGAGCTTGCCCGCATTGGCCCGGCGAAATCCGGGCCGAAGATACAGCGAGCATACCTCGGTGCAGCCGGTGTAATGCTGGCATCGGGTAAGGCTTTCCTCGGCGTGACGTTTCCGGGGATCTTCCTCGTGATGGATAACCGCGTTACGGCGGAAATGCACGAGCGGGCGGGATAAGCCAGCAGCAGCTTCTATGCCGGTGGTCCCCATAATCTGGCCGGTCGCACTGTCTTCAAGCACGAAAAGATAATGCTCATCGCCGGGAGTGGTCACAGTCCGTGCAAAGCTCTCAACCGAATGATCAATCTTGCGGCTCAGGGCATCGCGATCCGGCATTAGCGAGGTGAAGCCGGGGCCGGATTCCACTGCGATCTGCATCAGGGCATCAAGATCTTTGGGGGTAATCGGTCGAATTATCATGGCGATCTTCCTGGGCATTGTTTTGGGCCCAGTATGAAAGCCGCCAGCGTCAGAATGCAGCTGCAAAATGATCGAAATGATCTACAATTTATGCAAAATAGGAAAGAGATTTGGCGGTATGATTAATTCACAGGATCAGAAATTGCTAATGCTGCTGCGGCAGAATGCCCGTGCCAGTATCACGGAGCTCGCCAAAGCCATGCATGTGTCGCGTTCGACGGTGCAGAATCGGATAGCGCGGCTGGAGTCCAGCGGTGTCATCCGTGGTTACTCGGTTCAGTTGGGGGGTGAGTTTTCGGCGAGCCAGGTGGAGGCTCACGTATCGATCAAGGTGTTCCAGAAGCTCACCGGCAGAACCAATGCTGCCCTGGAGCAAATCAGCCAGGTATCGCAGCTGTTTTCCGTCAGTGGGGAGTACGACCTTATTGCCATTGTTCAAGCCCAGTCCCTGGAGGAACTGAGCGCCGTGCTGGATGACATTGGCAACCTTGAGGGAGTTGAGAGGACCAACTCTGCCGTTGTCCTCGAAACCCGGTTTCGGCGTTAAAACGGTTTTCCCGGGTCAGGTACCCAGCATGCCCGCATAGGCGCTGTAGAAAAAGGCACCGGAACCCAGAAGAATGATGCCCCAGGCCGGAAAGATTAAAAACGAACGTTTTGGTTTGCTCATGGCTACATCCAATTTGCTCGAAAAGGAGGGTGTACACCCTTCACACTAGCTCAAACTTGACAAATGTTACGAAAAATTTTGAGTAACAGTTCTCGGGCGAGGATTAATTTGCCAATGGCGCGGGCACTAATTGCTATTGAGCGGGTCTGAAATGACGCTAGTATGAATCGCAATGGCATGACCTAAACACGAAGGACAATAACAAAAAGGAGCCGTTTATGGCGGTAGACCCCCGGAAGCAGACCTCACTCCATTGCCTGTATTACTGGGCAGAGGAAACCCCCGACAACGTTTACCTTACTCAGCCTTACCCGGATGGCCGGGTGGAAGATATTACCTGGAGAGAAGCAGCCGATCAGGTATCCCGCATGGCGGCTTACCTGGACAGCCTGAAGCTTCCGGAACCCAGCAATATCAGTATCCTCGGCAAAAACAGCGCGCACTGGATCCTGGCCGATCTGGCGATCTGGGCGGCAGGCCATGTGTCGGTGCCACTTTATCCCACCCTCAACGGAGATACTGCTGCCTACGTTCTCGAGCACAGTGAGGCAAAGCTCCTGTTCCTCGGAAAACTGGACGGGACCGCGGACGGCTGGAACGACATCAAGAACCACATTCCGGCAGATTTGCCGCTCATTTCCCTGCCCCTGTCGCCACGGGATAATACGCCCAAGTGGTCGGGGATTGTGGCCGAACAGTCGCCTGCGCAGCCCAAGCTGCCGGATCCGGATAACCTGGCCACGATTGTCTATACCTCCGGCAGCACCGGTCGCCCCAAGGGCGTCATGCACAGCTTCCGGACCATGATTTCAGTAGCTGATGGCCTGCAGCAGTTGTTCCCGGTTTCCTCTGACGAGCGCATGCTGTCTTACCTGCCCCTGGCTCACGTGGCCGAGCGGGCAGCCGTCGAAACGCAGTCCCTCTACTATGGCTTTCATCTCTATTTTGCGAATTCCCTGGATACCTTCCAGGAGGACCTGCAGCGGGCAAGGCCGACGCTGTTTTTCTCGGTCCCGCGCCTGTGGATGAAGTTCTATCTTGGTGTAAATGCCAAACTGCCGCCAAAAAAGCAGAAGCTGCTCTTCAGTCTCCCCATTATCAGCGGCCTGGTGAAGAAGAAGGTCTTGAAACAGCTGGGGCTCGATTATTGTCGGGCAGCCCTGACCGGCGCAGCGCCGCTGTCAGCGGACATCGTTAACTGGTATCGCAACCTTGGGCTCGAGCTGCTGGAAGTGTACGGGATGTCGGAAAACTTCGGCTATTCTCACGCCAACCGACCAGGCCAGGCTCGCGCCGGTTCGGTAGGTATGGCGAATCCAGGGGTCGAGCACCGCATCGGAGAGGGCGGTGAGGTCCAGGTGAAAAGCCCGGGCCAGATGCTGGGTTACTACAAGAATGAGGAGAAAACCAAGGAAGACCTCACCGAGGATGGCTTCCTGAAAACCGGAGATATGGGCGAGATCGATCGGGACGGCACCCTCCGTATCACAGGCCGGGTAAAGGATCTGTTCAAAACCTCCAAAGGCAAATACGTGGTGCCGGTGCCCATCGAAAACCGGTTTAATCATCCAAAGGCCGAAGTGGTCTGTGTGGCCGGTGCCAACCAGCCGCAGCCTTGCCTGATGGTCCTGCTGTCGGAAGAGGCCAGGGATGAACTGGAGACCGGAATGGATCGTGGTGAGCTGGAGCAGGAACTTGCGGCCGAACTGGAGGCGGTGAATGCGGAGTGCGAGTCCCACGAGAAGGTAGCCTTTGTCGTGGTGGTTCGGGAGCCCTGGACCATGGAAAACGGCATGCTGACGCCGACCATGAAGATCAAGCGGAATGTGATAGAAGATTTCTACAATCAGAAGATGGACGACTGGTTCAGCCAGAAGAAAAAAGTCGTTTGGGAATTCTGATCCGCTAACGTAAAACGCCGTTGGTTCCCTGGGAGCCAACGGCGCTGTCAAATCCTTATGTTCTTTCTGTTCTCAGCCTGAGCGATCTCCTCGCTCATGCCAGATTTGGCTGCCGGTTTAATGGCCGCCCTGCATCTGGCTCATGTCCGGAGCAACGGTTGCTGCTTTCCGGTTGAAGCTCCGCATTTTGCGACTGAAAAACTGTACCGCCTGCTTTGCCGCAGCACGGGTATACTGGCGCCTGACCTCAGCACTGTTGTGGAGGATACTGGACGGCAGCGGGTTTACGGTTGCGATATGGTTCTGAGTCATAGCGCCTTCCTCCTTTTTAATGGGTGTATTGATTTTGGCAGGTAGGTTAGTTAGGGATCTACCTTAATTTAAAAGCGATTTTAAGGGTTCTTATTTGCAGTTTGAATACGTTAAAATCCGTACTCACGTTGCAAATATGCAGTAACTATGGATTGGGATTATCTTCGATATATACGGGCGCTGGCAATAGGCGGAACGCTTGCCAAGGCCGGCGAATTACTGGGTGTGCACCAAACCACAGTTTTACGGCGACTCGACCAGATGGAAGAGTCGATGGGTGTACAGTTTTTTGAACGCAGCCGGGATGGACTGCAGCTCACCCCCGTGGGTGAGACCGCGTTCCGGGAGGCGGATCGGCTGGCCATCGAGATGGAAAATCTCGAGCGCAAACTGGTCGGTCAGGATTCGGCGCCGGTGGGTAAAGTCAGGCTGGCGGCGGAAGACGCAATGATGAGCGCGCTGCTCAGCCCGATCCTGGCCGAGCTGATTCGGGAGTTCCCGGATATTGAGCTGGAAACGCTTACTGATAACGATGTGGCGAACCTCAGCCATCGGGAAGCGGATCTCACCTTGCGGCCCGAGAACAAGCCGCAGGCGACTCTGGAAGGCGAGCGAATCGCCTCCATCGAGTCTGCCGTTTACGGGGCGGCCCGCTATTGTCGGCGGCATCGTGAAATGGACGTGGAAAACCGTCCGGAAGGTTGCGTCTGGATTATACCGGATGAAACCTTCAGCCATCTGGCGACGGGCCGCTGGTACAGAAAGCAGTTGAAGAACGTTACTTCTTTCATTCGCTGCAATAGCCTGCAAACCATGCACGCGCTGGCGAAAGCCGGTGCCGGCCTCGCGGTCTTACCATGCTACCTGGGTGAGAGCACTCGTGAACTCCGCCGCCTGTCGGACCCGCTGGAGGGTGAGAGCGTGGATCTCTGGCTGCATGTTAACCAGGACACCCAACAAATGGCCCGGGTCCGTATCGTTATGGAGTACCTGGTTGAACGCCTTCAGGCATTGGAGTCCCAGTTGGAGATTTCTTCCGCTTTCTGACGAGCGTCAGCCGCAGAACGGCCAGAACTGATACCAGCGCCAACACTGGAATTCCTGCTCGCAGGTTTTGAGCTGATTGTCGTACCGGAAGGCCCGGGTCTGTACCCGGGCGGCCAGATCCATGACGTCCGGTTTCTCTTCGAAACTTCTGCGGGCATATCCGCCCCGGCCCTCGTGGTAGGCAAGGTACAGCTTTCTGGGCGCCGAGAAGGGAATGCCAAGCTGCCGTTGGCTGAGCTGGTTGTACCAGCCGACGAAATCCAAAGCGTGTTCCATGTCGGTGCGCACGGTGAACCAGCCTTCGCCGTTGGCCTGAAGGTATTCCCGCCAGGCGGGGTCGAGGGCCTGGGCATAACCGTATGCCGTTGTGGGCCTGCTCCAGGGAATAAAGCCCCAGAGCAGGGTGCGTGGGGGACGCGCATGGCTGCGGAATGACGACTCGTAATAGACAAACGCTAGCTGGGTGGCGATGGGTGTGCCCCAGCGTTGCCTGGAGTCGTTGGCGTAGTCATACCACACCGGGTGTTCCCGGAAGATTTCGCAGATGTTCTCCGGGTTTGCCGGAGGATCCGGTGCCAAAAGGCTGAAGCGGAGCGTTGCCCAGAGACCCATCAGCAACCCCAACATTGGAAGCCCATACCATCTTGCCCGGCTTTTCCAGGTTTCCAGAGCCAGTTGCCGACTTTTGGTCTTACGGGGACGTTTCTTTCGCATTCCTACCAAACCGTCATCTCCAGGGCCGCGGGATTGCTTGCTGCCTGCCTCGAACCCATGGCATAAGGGAATCAATGATTCACTCGGGATGATAGGTAAATGACGCGATTTCCCATAATTAAACCTCTTTTAATCACAGCACTTCTTGTTACTGGTACTGCCCATGCCGCGCCGGATGCCCGCCAGGTACTGGAAGTATCGCCTGTAGACGATATTGTGGCCCGTTACCCGGCCATGATGAGCCAGGGAATCCGGGAAGGACTCAAGCAGAATGGTCAGCTTCCTCCAATGATGGCCAATACCATCGGGAACATCGTGAGCAGCGGTTTCAATTCCGTGGATATCGAGCAGCAGATCATTAACGATCTGCAAGCCAAACTCACGGATTCGCAGCTCCAGGCAGTCCATGACTGGTACGAAACCCCTGTGGCCAGAAAGATTTCTTCGGCGGAGATTGCAGCTTCAGAACCCTCGGCCTGGCCGAAAATCCAGTCCAGTGCCGCGGAATTGAACAGCCGGTACAAGGGCACGCGCAAAGCGGACATGTTCGATCGGTTTGATCGGGCTGCGCGGGCCACAGAGAGCGCGGTGGATACAACGATTGCAGTGCAGCTCGGCCTGGCAACGGCAATGGCGGCGTTCAGCAGTGATTCGGCCAATTACGAGCAGCTGCGCCAACGCATTGAAAGCCAGCGCAGCATGCTCAGGGGCGTGGTGGGTCAGCAGGTTTACGACAGCTATCTGTACACCTACCAGACTATCGGTGCCCAGGAGATGGGTCTGTATCTGGAATTTCTGGAGAGCTCTGCAGGCGCGGCTTTCTCGAAGGTTGTGACCAACAGCATCCAGCAGGCAATCACCGAGCCGGTGGAAAGCATTGGTAAGCAGATGTCCCGCTTTCTTAGCCCGGAATCACCAGGCGGTCAGTGAATCCCGCAAGTTGCCGTTCGGCGTCAATGCAATGCTCGAATAATTCCTTGCTCGGGGTTTGTGCAAAGCGGGAATTGGGTCCAATCTCCCTAGTATATGCGAGTGAGGAGTGTCGTTATGGATTTCAATGCCTATCAGAAAGCCTTGTCCTCACAACTGAGAGGGCTGGAATGCCCGTTTCCGGAGCAGGAATTCACGGAGCGCCTGGCGCGTGTCCGGGATCGGATGGCCCGGGAGGATTTTGGCGCCCTGCTGCTGACCGATCCATCGGATATTTTCTACCTGACCGGTTACAGCACCTTTGAGGTATCCGTTCATGTGGCCCTGGTAGTGACCCAGGAGGATGTGCTCTTGCAGGTGCCTTCCATCGAAATGGGGCCAGCGATGATTACCACCCGGGTCGCCCGGGTCGTTGGATACCGCTGGGAGGGCATCGGTGAAGTGCTGGAACCACTGGTCCAGGTTCTCAACGACGGAGTTGAGACTGTCGGCATTGACGCCTGGCACGGCTCCCTGCGCCAGGGTGTGCTGGAAGGCCTTAAGGCACGGATGGCGGGGGTGCGCTTTCTCAACAACGGTGGTCTTTTGAAGCAGATCCGGATCGTCAAGTCCGATGCCGAAATCCGGTGCCTGCGTGAAAGCGCCCGGATAACAGCCGAAGGTTTCAGGGCGGCCGTGGCCGCGGTCCAGCCGGGTGTTACTGATAATGACATTGCCGCCGAAGGCGCCAGGGCGCTGCTGGCAGCCGGCAGTGAATTCATGAGCATGCAGCCAATTGTTGTGACCGGTCGTCGCAGCAGCGTGATCCACTGCAATCACAAACGTACGGTGGTGCAGAAAGGCGACCCTGTTTTTCTGGAATTCGGCTCAGCCTGGACCCGCTACACCGCACCCATGATGCAGACCGTGGTTGCTGGTGGCGAGCCATCGGCTGAAATGCGTCGGGTCCATGACAGCTGCCGTCGGATTGTGGATACCCTGCTGACGTCGATCCGCCCGGGAGCCACTTTCGACCAGGCCGCCCAGAACGCCGAGAAGGCGCTTCAGCCATTGGCCGGAAAGGTGTTTTTCTCCGGGGTATTTGGCTACACGGTGGGCGCGCAGTTCCCGCCATCCTGGGTGGAGGGCTCGGGCTTCATCGCCAGGGGTGGCAATGTGGAATTTCGACCGGGCATGGTTTTCCACCTGCCCATCTGTTTGCGCATTCCCGGGCAATGGGGCATTGGGTGTAGTGAAACGATTCTGGTTACCGACGCTGGCGCCGAACCGATAACCGATAATCCCTGGACGCTCGGTTAGTCCAGCCTCAGATCCAACAGATAAACAGTGCGTGGCTCGGGCAGGCGAACCGCAAAAAGTCCCATTCTTCTGACTTGGGACATATCCATGGTTCGGCCCTCGGGTGCGTTTTCGATGTCAGCCAGTTTCCGGGTGAAGGTATTGGAGCCAGGGCCCAGGGTCAGGCGGGTGTTGTAGCGGTCGTTGTAGGCATGATCGCTGCGGTCATGGGCTACGTCATTGATTCGAAGCGTCAGCGTCAGGGGAGCGGTTGAGGGATTGAACAGGGTAATGCTCAGTGTTTCGTAATCACGCCAATCGGCCGGGAGATTGTTGAGCGAGACCCCCGAGTAGGTTTCAGTGCCCAGATCAAGTTTCAGGCTCTGCGCATTATTCAGCAAGTGGTCGGCAGAGGCCGTGAGCCTGCCGGTCCAGAATGCGCCTGGATCCTGATGGCTGAAATCGTATAGCAGAGGGAGTTGTTGGTGTACCTGCCACTGCCGGGCAGCCACCATGCCGGTAGCTCCCAGCTCAAAACACAGTAGCAGTGCAACGGATGCGGCCACCAGGCCCTTGCCGAGAGAGGTTCGCCGCTCTGATGTGAGCAAGGGGTACCACGCGATAACCAGCCAACTGCCAATCAGGTTGCGCAGCAGGTCCCGCCCATCCATGTCGCGATTGTGCCCGCCCTGGATCAACTCGATGCCAATTCCGAGCACCAGCAAGACGACGGTAACCGCGAGCCAGAGACGCCAGCCGCCTAACCACTGCCAGGGTCTGACCGCCAGAGTGAGTAGTGCAAACAGAAGGATGTGGCCAAGGTTCCAGGCCGACTTGAGGAGCGGCCCCGAGGCCCAGTCCGGCCCGCCAACAAACAGGAAGGGCGCAATAAGCAGCGAAGCAGCACCGGCCAGCAATGGTAGTTGCCGGCCGGTGGTGGGCATTCCCGGTATGAAACCAGGAATCATCAGCTGCGGCTGGTCACTTCCAGCAAGTGATAGCCGAACTGGGTCTTCACCGGACCGATAACGGTGTTCACTTCGCTGTTGAACACTGCCTTGTCGAATTCCGGAACCATCTGGCCAGGGCCGAAGGAGCCAAGGTCGCCGCCATTACGGCCGGAGGGGCATGAGGAGTGCTGCTTTGCCACTTCGGCAAAGTCCTGTCCGCCTTCAATCGCCTTTTTGAGTTCTTCGCATTTTGCTTCGCTGTCTACCAGAATGTGGCGCGCTGTTGCCTGTGCCATGATCAATGTCCTTGTGTCGGATGAATGGGTACATCAGAACCGGAATGCTGCCTTCACAGCTCGTTTGAGGCAAGCCTTTTTATCCGTGTTTCTGCGGTCTCACGGTCATGCCTGCAAACCTGTACAATGCCGGCTTTCTTTTAGCCGGCGCCCGGCCGGCCCCACATCGACAGGTTTGTTTCTTGATTTCTACCGCCAATATCACCATGCAGTTCGGGGCAAAGCCCCTGTTCGAAAATGTTTCCGCCAAATTCGGCAACGGCAACCGCTATGGCCTGATCGGGGCCAACGGCTGTGGCAAGTCCACGCTGATGAAAATCCTGGGTGGCGATCTCGAACCGTCTGCCGGCCAGGTCATGCTGGAGCCCAATGTCCGGCTGGGTAAACTGCGCCAGGACCAGTTTGCCTATGAGGATTGCTCGGTGATCGATACCGTGATCATGGGGCACGAGGAACTCTGGAACGTCAAGAAAGAGCGGGACCGGATCTACTCCCTGTCGGAAATGAGCGAAGAAGACGGCATGGCCGTGGCCGACCTCGAAGTCCAGTTCGCCGAAATGGACGGTTACACTGCCGATGCCCGTGCCGGCGAGCTGTTGCTTGGTCTCGATATCCCGCTGGAACAGCACAATGGCCCCATGAGCGCCCTGGCACCCGGCTGGAAATTGCGGGTGTTGTTGGCCCAGGCACTGTTTTCCGATCCCGATGTGTTGCTGCTGGACGAGCCCACCAACCACCTGGATATCAACACCATCCGCTGGCTGGAGAACATCCTGGTGGCCCGTAACAGCACCATGATCATCATCTCCCACGACCGCCACTTCCTGAACAGCGTGTGCACCCACATGGCGGATCTGGATTATGGCGAGCTGCGCCTGTTCCCGGGCAACTACGACGAATACATGACCGCCGCCACCCAGGCCCGCGAGCGTATGCTCTCGGATAACGCCAAGAAAAAGGCCCAGATTGCCGAACTGCAGCAGTTTGTCAGCCGCTTCTCGGCCAACGCCTCCAAAGCCAAACAGGCCACCTCCCGTGCCCGCCAGATCGACAAGATCCAGCTGGAAGAGGTGAAGCCTTCAAGCCGTGTGAGCCCGTTTATCCGTTTCGAGCAGGGCAAGAAACTGCATCGCCAGGCCGTTACCCTGAGAAACATGACCAAGGGCTTTGACGACAAGCCGTTGTTCAGGAACCTGAACCTGCAGGTAGAGGCCGGCGAGCGGATCGCTATCATCGGTCCCAATGGCATCGGTAAAACTACGCTTCTGCAATGCCTCTCGGGCAACTATACGCCTGACAGTGGCGAGGTAAAGTGGACCGACAGCGCGGAAGTGGGCTACTTCGCCCAGGACCACACGGCGGACTTTGCCGACGATGAAACCCTGACCGACTGGATGTCCCAGTGGACCAAGGGTGGCGAACAGCTGGTGCGCGGTACTCTGGGCCGTATGCTGTTCTCCGGCGACGATATCGGCAAATCGGTGCGGGTGATCTCGGGCGGCGAGCAGGGCAGGATGCTGTTCGGCAAGCTGATCCTGCAGAAGCCCAATGTGATGCTGATGGATGAGCCCACGAACCACCTGGATATGGAGTCCATCGAGGCGTTGAACCTGGCGCTGGAGAACTATCCGGGTACACTGATTTTCGTCAGCCATGATCGGGAGTTTGTTTCTTCGCTGGCTACGCGAATTATTGAGCTTAAGTCTGATGGGGTGACCGACTTCAGCGGTTCCTATGATGATTATCTTCGGAGCCAGGGGTACCTCTGAGACTGAGGCTTGGGTGCTGGCGGCCATGTGGGACTGGCTTTCCAAAACACGCTCCTTGCGGCACATCCCTGTGACGCTTGGGCTCCGCCATCCCTGGCTCCGCACAGTTTTGGAAAGCCAGTCCCACACGCCCGCTCCAACCTGTGAGTGAGGCTCAAATAAAACAACGGATACGGAAAAGATGGGCGAGACTGAAGTAATTAGTGCTACCCGGAAATGGGTCGAGGACGTCGTCGTTGGTTACAACCTTTGCCCGTTCGCCAAACGGGAACTGGTCCGGAACCGGGTTCGGTTTGTGGTGTCGGAAGCCGAAACGGAAGACGAGCTGTTACAGGCCCTGCACTCGGAGCTTCAGCGTCTCGAAGATGAACCAGAGATCGAAACCACGCTGTTGATCCATCCGGGTGTATTGCAGGACTTCGGGCCCTACAATGAATTCCTTGATGCGGCCGATGGTTTGTTGGCGTATCTGGAGATGGAAGGCGTTTACCAGATCGCCAGTTTCCATCCGGATTACCAGTTTGCTGGCACCGAGCCGTACGCGGCGGAGAATTATACTAACCGTTCACCGTTCCCGATGCTGCATCTGTTAAGGGAAGCGAGTTTGGAGGCAGCGATTGATAGTTATCCGGATGTGGATGGGATCCCCGAACGGAACATTGCGCTTATGAACGACCAGGGTCCGCAAAAGATGCGAAACATCCTGCTGTCTTGTCTTGGTGAGCGAAGTTCAGAGTAGGCAAGGGAGTATTTGGAAAGCGCGGTTGGGAGGCTGTTTTCAAAACTGTGCGGAGCCATGGATGGCGGAGCCCAAGCGTCACAGGGATGTGCCGCAAGGAGCGTGTTTTGAAAACAGCCTCCCAAGCGTGCCTGCACGGATTGTCAGGCTAAAAGAGGGAAGCTGCCAAGTTTGGGATTCCTGAAAACTCGAATCGACAACAAGAGCCACGCAACATGGGACTGCTTTTCGAGCAAATTGACAGCCAACCGTCGGTCATCGGCGAGATTACTCTGCGCAGACGCCGGATTCCGGCGATTGGCGACAGGGATATCTACGAGGTGAAGCTGGGCGAGGAATTCCTGATGTCCAGCATGTTCGTGGATGCCGAAGTGGCTCTCTCGGATATCGGGCTGGGCGAAACCGAGGGGGATGATCTCCGGGTGGTTGTTGGTGGTCTGGGCCTGGGTTACACCGCTGTGGCGGCGCTCAGGCACGAGCGTGTTGCCGAACTGCTGGTGGTTGAGTATCTGAAACCCGTTATCGGATGGCATCAGCAGGAGCTGGTGCCTCTTGGTAAAGATCTGAATGCCGATCCCCGGAACCGCTACGTCCATGGCAGTTTCTTCGACCTGGCGATTGCCGATCCGGCAGAGGGTGGTTTCGATCCGAAGAACCCCGGCAAGCCATTCGATACCATTCTTCTGGATATCGACCATTCCCCCCGGGCGCTGCTGCACGATTCCAGTGCCAGCTTCTACACCGCCAACAATCTGCGGCTGATGGCCCGGCAACTGAAGCCCCGAGGGGTGTTTGCCATGTGGTCGAACGAGGGCGAGGATGACGAGTTCATGGCCGTTCTCAACGAGGTGTTCACCGATGTGGCCTGCCATGTCGTATCCTTCTTTAATCCATTTCAGAACAAGGAATCGTTCAACACCGTGTATGTGGCCCGTAAGCCGGGCTGAGAAACCGGAGCCTGTATGTCTTTAACCACGCACAGCAGCCGACCTTTCAGTTCCAGCCAGCGCCTGCCCGAGCCGGAGCAGCCGCCGGTGTTGCATGAGCCGGAGGAGGCCGGGGCGTTGCTGGCGGAGTTTATCCAGCGCCATCCTCGCTTGCTGATCCTGACTGGCGCAGGGGTCAGTACCGATTCGGGCATCCCGGACTACCGGGACGGCGATGGCGCCTGGAAGCGCAAGCAGCCGGTTCAGCACAAGGCGTTCATGGAAGACGTTTACACCCGCCAGCGTTACTGGGGCCGGAGCCTGATTGGCTGGCCGGTCATGCGTAATGCCAGGCCCAATCCTTCCCACCATTACATCTCTGACCTGGAACTGCTCAACCACAGCAGTCTGGTGGTTACCCAGAATGTGGATCGGTTGCACCAGAAGGCAGGTACCCGGGCGGTGACGGACCTGCACGGGCGGGCCGATGAGGTGGTGTGCATGAGTTGCGGCTACCGTTGCCCGCGCGATGAGGTGCACGACCGTTGCGCCGATCTGAACCCGGGCTTCCAGAAATACACTGCCGAGACAGCGCCGGATGGCGATGCCGATCTGGATGTGGATTTCGAGGATTTCCGGCTGGCGGATTGTCCAAAGTGCGAAGGGATTCTGAAGCCGGATGTGGTGTTCTTTGGTGACTATGTCCCAAAAGACCGGGTGTATTCGGCCCTGGATACGCTGAAGGCCAGTGATGGCCTCTTGGTAATCGGTTCGTCGTTGATGGTGTATTCCGGGTTCCGTTTCTGCCGGTACGCCAACGAATGGAACAAGCCCATTGCCACCCTGAACCTGGGGCGGACTCGGGCTGAAGATCTGGTGGATCTGAAGTTGAATGCGAGGATCGGGGAGACCCTGAGGGCCTCCCTCGATCAGCTATAGCGGTGGGTTACATCAGGTTGTAGATAAACACCACGGCCACCGCTACTGGGGTCACGAACCGCACGGTGATCAGCCACAGGTTGAACATGCCCGGCGACAGGGCCAGCTCTTGTTCCATGGCCTCGCGCGACATCACCCAGCCTGCAAACAGGGCAACCAGCAAACCGCCCAGCGGCAGCATGATGTTGGCAGTGAAGAAGTCCAGCAGGTCGAAAATGGTTTTGCCTTCCAGCATGGGGACAAAGCCAAGCGGTGCGAAGTCGGACCAGAGGTTCAGGGACAGAATCGAGGCAATTCCAAGTCCCCAGCAGACAAAACCGGCGCCGAGAGTGCTGACGGTGCGGTTCATGCCTTTACGCTCTTCCAGCCACTCCACAATCGGCTCCAACAGCGAAATCCCCGACGTCCAGGCGGCAAAGATCAGAAGTACAAAGAACAGGGTGCCGAACAGGGAGCCCATGGGCATCTGGCCGAAGGCCAGCGGCAGGGTCTGGAAGATCAGCCCCGGCCCCGCTCCCGGCTCAAGGCCGTTCGCGAACACAATCGGGAAGATGGCCAGGCCTGCGAGCAGTGCCACGCCGGTGTCGATGACCGATACGGTGATCGATGTCTTGGCAATGGAAATGTTCTTGGGCAGGTAAGAGCCATAAGCCATCATGACCGCCATACCAAGGCTCAGGGTGAAGAACGCGTGTCCCAGGGCTACCAGTATTCCGGATGTTGTGAGCTTGGAGAAATCGGGCTGGAACAGGAAGGCGGCGGCTTGCCCGAAGTGCCCGGTTGTCATTGCATAGCCGACCACGATCAGCAGCAGCACGAACAGGGCCGGCATGAGAATGCTGACAGCCCGCTCAAGCCCCGAGCGAACGCCTCGCACTACCACGACCATCACCATAGCCATGAACAGGGTATGCCAGGCCAGCAGTTTGGTGGGATCGCTTAGAAGGCCCGAGAAGATGGCGCCTACGGCGTCGGCAGACTGCCCGGCAAGCTGGCCGCTGGCGGTAGTGCCTACGTAGGAAATGGCCCAGCCACCGATGACCGAGTAGAACGACAGAATCAGAAAACCCGCCAGAATGCCGATGGCACCGACCAGCTTCCAGGCCGGCTTGAGTCGGTCATGCTCGGCGATCAGGCTCAGACTCTTGACTGGGCTCCTGCCACCGCGACGACCGATCATGACTTCCGCCATCATGATGGGAATCCCGACGACCGCGATGCACAGCAGATACACCAGCACGAAGGCGCCGCCACCGTTCTCACCGGTCACATAAGGAAATTTCCAGATATTGCCCAGGCCGACGGCAGAGCCGGTAGCGGCAAGAATAAAGGCCAGACGTGAAGACCAGAGCCCGCGTTGGGCGTTTGAACCTTCAAGCGCCCCGGAATAAGCGGCGGAATCTGAAGAAGTGACGGACATAACTATCTCCCGGAGTATTTGTTTTTGTATCAGGGTTTAAGAGGGAAGCCGCAGCTGTCTGCAGCTTCCTGGGGGTGCGCCGGTGTCAGTTCAGCCGGTGCGGGCCAACCGCTCAGGTGCCTGTCCGGCTCCGGCGGTGTGCTTTTTGAACCGTTCCTCGGCAAGCTCGTTGGCAATCTCCCCGGTGGGGCGACCCGAGCGGTCGGCACGGTTGAAGATTTCGGTCAGGGTATCGCCGATGGTATCGACGTGGGCGCGAACGGTTTCCGGTGTGGCGCCGGTTCGCTCGTAGAAAACATCGATGATGCCACCGGCGTTGATGGCGAAATCCGGTGCATAGAGAATGCCCCGGTCCTGCAGCATGGCGTCGTGTTCCGGGTGCTCCAGCAGGTTGTTGGCGGCACCGGCCACAATGCGGGCTTGCAGCTGTGGAATGCTGTCATCGTTCAGTACCGCGCCCATGGCACAGGGCGCAACCACGTCTACCGGCAAAGACAGGATATCCTCGGCTGCGGCCGGTCTGGCCCCCAGCTGATCCACTGCCCGCTGCATGTTTTCTTCGTGAATGTCATAGACCCAGAGTTCCGCACCGGCGTCCCTCAGGTGTTTGGCCAGACGGAAACCGACATTGCCGATGCCCTGAATAGCTACCTTCAGCCCTTTGAGATTGTCCCGACCGAGCTGGTGTTTTACCGCCGCCTTCAGGCCTATAAAAGTGCCGTAGGCGGTTGCCGGTGACGGATCGCCGTTGCTGGGGTTGCCATCGAAACCGGTGCGAGAGGCGATGCCTGCAACGTGGCTGGTATGCCGGCCCATGACCTTGAGGTCGGGTACGCTGGTGCCGGAGTCTTCCGCCGCAATGTATTGCCCGCCGAGACTTTCCAGATGGCGCCCCAGGGCCTCCATCAGCGCTTCGGTTTTCTGTTTGCGTGGGTCGCCGATAATCACCGATTTGCCGCCACCCAGATCCAGGTTGGCAAGGGCGGATTTGTAGGTCATGCCCCGTGACAGGCGCAGTACATCGCGCACGGCCGCTTCATCAGAGGCATAGGGAAACATCCTGCAGCCGCCGAGAGCAGGGCCTCGGGAGGTGTTGTGGATGGCTACAATGGCCTTGAGACCGGTTTCGGGATCGCAGAAAAAGGACAGATGTTCGTGGTTATCGAACTCGGGATGGCTGAATAGCATTGTGAAATCCTCTCCCACCGGCCGGATCTCGGCATGAGCGGGTATCTTGTTCTTGTCTGCCGGCTTGTGGCCGGCGTTCCGATTTCAGGTGTCCGGTATATCCGCTGGGGGTGGCCCACCGAAAGTGCCCTTTTGGGGCTGGACGAAAAACAAATTAGCGGCAATTGACGTTAACGTCAACATGCAAAAGCGAACTGTTGGGAGCGGTGCGCATTCCCGGGATCTCGAGACTTTCGGGACAGGTGCATAGCGTTCACAGTGTTGCCCGCCTGCTTTAAAGGCATAAACCTGATCCATTAGTCTCAGATTTTGTGATTCTGCGGAAACTACCTATACGCGTATCGGGGAAACTGACCTAGTTTCCCCTGATGTCTGTCGCTTCCTATTCTTATCAGCTCCAGCCGGCTCGGGTGCGAGTGGAGTTTTTCCGGCTGCTTCCCATCTCCTTGTTTGTGGTGGCGTTTGGCGCTGCCTTTGGCTTGGCAGCTACTCAAAAAGGCCTTGAGCCGCTCCAGGCAGTTCTGATGAGTGCCACGGTGTTTGCAGGGGCTTCCCAGTTTGCCGCCGTTGATATGTGGGGAGCGGAGGTCTCCGTTCTTCCGATGATGGCCGTGGTGTTCGCCATTAATTCCCGCCATCTTTTGATGGGTGCCTCTTTGTACCCCATGCTGAAGGACCTCCCCCCTGGTAAACGTTATAGCCTGTTGCTGCTTTTGACCGATGCCAATTGGGCGGTCTCGGCCCAGGAATACCAGAGTGGCCGGCGCAACCTGGAGGTTATTCTCGGTGGTGGTCTTGCGCTGTGGGGGGCTTGGATCATCGGCACGGGCCTGGGTGTGTACTTTGGGGGTCTCTTGCAGAATCCCAAATCCCTGGGCCTGGACATGGTTCTCGGCTGTTTCCTCCTGGCCATGGCGCTGGGCGGCAAGAAATCCCCGAGAGTGCTCGTGGCCTGGACCGTTACAGCGCTGGCTTCATTGGCGGCCTGGAAATGGTTGCCGGCGAATACCCACGTCGTCGTGGGCGCGCTCGCCGGTGGTGCGATCGGGTTTTTCTGGCTCGAGCGAAAGCCTGCGCCTGCTTCTGACGCGGAGGACAGCACCCATGACCGTTGAGACCACCACAGCCGGTATTCTCTTCCTGATTGCGATCATGACCGCCGTTACACTGGTAACCCGTTTTGGCGGCGTGTTCATCATGTCGTTCGTGAAGATCAATCCTCGTATCGAGAGCTTTATCAACACCATGGCCAGCTCGGTCCTGATCGCCATCATCGTGCCGATGGCGGTGACGGGGGACGCCGGAGCGCTGGCGGCCCTGACCACGACTGCCGTTACCATGCTGGCGCTGCGCAAACCCCTCCCAGCCATTGCCGCAGGGATTGCCGCCGCCGGGATCGTGCGGTTTCTGGCGTAACCTCTCGAATCTGAAGTGATTAAAAACTGCTCAAGTCCGGGGGCTCGCGGCCGATATACCTGTGTAGTAATTACAGGTACCCGAAGCCATGATTTCCTCCAGCCAGATTTCGCTTTTCCAGGACAGCTCCCGCCAGGTATCGGCTTTCGACAGCACGCAGCTCCGCATCAACCGGCAATCTGCCGCTGCGCCGCAGGCCAATGAGAACGCGGTTGGCTCAGAGCTAACGCTCATGCGCCAGGCTGCCTATCGTTACAGCAGCCAGGAGCAGCTCGCCTTCAGCGGCAGCAGCACCGTGACGGATGGCGGTCAGCAGAGCGTCTTCACCAGTGCGCAGCTTGCCGAGAAAACCTCGGAGTTGTTTCTGATGGGCCAGCAGGCACTGAGCGTCAGCCGTGCCGCGCTCGGTGGTGATGCGGGTGTCGAGGGTCGGGGCAGTCTCTCGGTTTCTGCCGGACGCTATATGTTTTACTCGGAGAGCGAATCCAGAAGCTTTGCCTCCACTGGCACCATCGCATTGGAGAATGGCGAGACCATCGACTTCACCCTGTCACTGCGACAGTCCCAGTCCCGGACCTACGAGTACTCGGAACTGGTGCAGATTCAGGAACGGCCACTCACCGACCCTCTGGTGATCAACTTCGGCACTGCCTCAGCCCGCCTGACCGATACCCTCTTCGAGTTCGACCTGAACGGTAACGGTGAAACCGGGCAGTTTGCCACCCTGGGCAGCGGTAGCGGCTATCTGGTGCTGGACCGAAATGGCAACGGCAAGGTGGACGACGGCTCCGAGCTGTTTGGTCCCCGGAGCGGCTCCGGCTTTGGCGAGCTGGCCCGTTTTGATGACGACGGCAACCGCTGGATCGATGCCAATGATGAAATCTTCGCGTCGTTATCGGTGTGGGTCCAGAGTGCAGACGGCTCACAGGCTCTGAAATCCCTCTCAGAAGTCGGCGTTCAGGCGCTTTATGTGGACAATGTGGAAGACCGCTTCACGCTGGCCAACAGTCAGGGTGTGCCGCTGGGCCAGATCAAGGGATCGGGAATCTATCTGAGCACCGACGGTGAGGTCCGCACCCTGGAAGAAATCGATCTTGCAGAACAGAATGCCGCCGAAGCGCCGGCCGCTGAGACGGTCCTGAGCACGGAGCGTGGCTCGCCAGACCGCGGCGGCAATGGCCTGGTGGAGGCCAGGGTGGAAGCGATACGTTCAGCGCTCGAGAAGCTGAACGAGATCCGCGAAAAGCAGAAGGCGTTTATCGAGGAATCGAAAGACGCCGGCAAGCCCGAATCACCGCTTGATGATTACCTGAAGCTGATCGATAAGATGCGGCTGGAAATGCTGAATAGCCAGGACGAAAAGAAGCAGGCGGCGAGCCGGTATCTGGAGTTTGCCAGCTTGTAGGGATTGACTCCGAGGCAGGTCCGGTCGGGAGCCTTGCCCCCGGCCGGGCCGTCTGTTTACTCCATGGAGGGCTTGGTCATTGGATTGGTATTTCTCAGGGCCAGCTCTCCAATGCCAGGTAGTTTTACTCCCAGCGCCAACGGATTAATACCGAAAGAGAGGCCTAAAAGGTTCAACTCCAGTCCCTCGCGGACACCCGCCAGCACACCCAAGTACCCACCCAGTGAGACCTGATAACCCGCGCCACCCGGAACCTCTGCGATAATACTGTCGCCGAGGTAGTCCTTGCCGATCGCGTGGTTCGGCAGAGCCACATCGAGACCCTCAACCTCCCTGATTACCCAGGCCACGAAGGTGTTGCTGTTGGGGCCGGGCCAGGCTTCGTATTCGGTCGGGTAGGGGTAGGACGCCACTGCCTGGTAGACGTCGGGAATCAGCTTTTCGGCTTCTTCGCCGCGGATATCCGCATAGAGGTTCGGCTTTGCACCGTACCAGTGTCTGTCGGGCTCACCGGGTCGGGAATTGACCACGTAGCTGCGCCAGCCGGTCACTTCATGAACCCGATAATGGCTGGCCCCTTTTTCCTTGGTGGCTATCCAGGTATGGACAGCAAAGTAACCTCGCCAACTCCAGGCCCGGGCGCCGTATACCTGAACGATGGCTTCCTCGGCCTGTTCTGGCAGAGGGGCAATCCGGGCGCTTTCCCGGGTGGCTGTTTGCCAGCTCTCGGCTCCCTGCAGGCTGCCACTGGTGGCAAGCAGGATCGGGCCGGCAAGTAGCAGGAGTACGGCACCGAATAGCCAGCCTGTATATTTGAAAAATCGTTTCATGAACCCAGTCCAGAGAGTGAGGATAGCCGGGACTCTGTAGGTCACAGAAAGTTCCGGATCCCAGCATTGATTGTAGTGGATACGTACGCCGGTCGTTAGTTGTCAGATGAGGGCGCCGCCGGGCTGCGGTTTGCTGGCAGGTAGCTTGTCTTCTAGGCTGAAAGGTACAAGTTGCATTTTCAGGAGTCTTTTATGTCTGATCATCACGTCTATAAAAAAGTGGAAATTGTCGGTTCTTCCAAGAAGAGCATTGAAGATGCCATCGAGAACGCACTCGAGGAGTGTGGAAAAAGCGTCCGCAATATGGAGTGGTTTGAGGTAACCGAAACCCGCGGCCATATCGTTGATGGCAAGGTTGGCCACTATCAGGTCGTGATGAAAGTAGGGTTCCGTATCGTCAACAGCTGAATGGGCGCCTTTTAGCTGCTTCGAATTGCCCGGTGCCGAATGGACGAAACCAGCTGGTTCATTAGTTCCCGGGCTTCGCCCTCATGCAGGCTGTGGCACTTTTCCTGCAATACCCGTCGGTCGTGATTGGATGAGTCACTGGAGACATCTTTGAGTAGGTCCAGATACTGGCAGGCCGCAAGGTGCGCCTTGATCTCGGCATCAATCAGCCGGGTAACCAGTTCATCGACGGACTCCGTGCAGAAGGGGCGGTTCCGGTTAAGCAGATTTCGGGCCTCCAGGGCCGCGTTGCGGGCTTCCAGTCTGAGTTCGCCGGCCGCCTCGCCGGCTTCCACCGCCCTCAGGAACATCCCCAGGCGTTCATGGAGATGCCATACCTGGGGCCAGATCTTGGCGTACGCTTCCACTTCTGTTTGATAGCGGGCTTCTTCCACTGCCGAGCCCGAAGTGCCGTTGCCGGCCTCGCCGGGACGATTGAATTGTGCCACCCGTATGTCGTCAACTTCCCGCCATAGTGTATCTGAACGCTCCCGCAACGCGGCCAACTGGTCCTGATTACGGCGACGAGTTCCTGATCCAATAAACAGGGCAATAACGGCCATGCCCAGCGCTGCCGCCGAAAGCAGAAGCGGCAGGCCGCCTGCCGATAGCATGCTCCAAAATGGGTCTGTACCCATAGCGTCTGACCCCCGCACAAATGCTGTCTGGGTCTATCAGTATAGAAGTTAATCCGGCGTCTGCTGTCGAAAGGGCAGCGCGGATTCGGCATCTTTAAAGTAACCGAGGACGTGTTCCGCTTCTTCGTGGGTGAAGTTCTCGATGGCTTCGCGGAAGCCGGGGTGCAAAATACCATGCCAGGAGTGGGTGATTACCGGCTCAAAGCCACGTACCAGTTTGTGTTCGCCCTGGGCGCCGGCATCAATATGGCTGAGGCCGAGGTCCATCGCCAGTTCGATGCCCTGGTAGTAGCAGGTTTCAAAGTGCAGGTGGTTGTATTCGTCAAGGCAACCCCAGTAACGCCCGTAGAGGGTGGTTTTGCCCGCCAGGAACAGGGCACCGGCAATCATTTCGCCCTCGCGCACTGCCATCACCAGATGTACGTGTTCGGGTAGCTGTTCCAGAAGCAGCTCAAAGAATCGCTTGTTGAGGTACGGCCGTTGGCCCCGTTTCAGGTAGGTTGCCTGGTAAAACACGTAGAACGCGGAAAGCACGTGCTCCGGAATATCACGGCCATGAAAGCGCGTAAAGGAAATGCCCTGGTCCGCAACCTGGCGACGTTCCTTGCGGATGGACTTGCGCTTGCGGGACGTCAGCGCTGCCAGAAAGTCCTCGAAATTCCGGTAGTCATGGTTATGCCAGTGAAACTGACATCCGATGCGGTGAAGCTCTTGCTCGTGGTGGAGCAGTTTCTGGTCCTCTCTGTCCGGAAACAGCAGGTGCCAGGAGTGGGCCCCCAGTTCGTCCGTCAGCTTGTCCAACAGGTGATGAATCTGTTCCGGTGTCAGCTGTTGTCGAATCTCCGGATCCAGCAGCAGTCTTGGCCCGGAGGAGGGCGTGAAGGGAATGGCGATCAGTAATTTTGGATAGTACGCCAGCCCGTGCCGTTGATAGGCTTCGGCCCAGGCCCAGTCAAAAACATACTCACCCATGGAATGGCTCTTCAGAAAAGCCGGCGCCAGGCCAACAATCCTGCCAGCCATCCGGAACACGAGGTGACTTGGTGACCATCCGGTCTCCGGGGATGTGCAGCCGGATGCTTCGAGAGCCTGGAAAAACTCGTAGCGAAGAAAAGGATTGGTATGCCCAGCCAACCGTTCCCACTCCCGGGCAGGAATGTCGTTGATGCTGGTACAGGTTTCCAGTGTAAGAGTCGCTGGTCCGGGTTCTGACATGGTGAGGGAAAGCTCCTTTGTGTACCCGATACCATACGTCAGAAAACGGCTTCTGATCACCCCGGCAGCCTGTGTAAAGGTTCTGCAAAGCGGCCAGACCCGAATCAGCGGCATGCGGGTAGCGTGTTAGACTTCAGGCAGCAACCGTGGCCGGCACGACAGGTGGAGAGGCAAGATGCAAAACAGGGTGTTACTGGTTGAGGACGATGATGAATTGCGGGAATTGCTTGGCCGTTACCTGAGCAATCAGGGATTTACCGTCCGCGAGGCTGCCAATGGCCGGGATGGCCTGGCTCTGGCGCTGGGTCAGGACTGCGATATTGTGGTGCTCGACATCATGCTGCCGGATATCAGCGGCCTTGAGGTATTGCGGGAGCTGAGAGCAGAGACTCATCTGCCTGTGGTACTGCTGACCGCCCGAGGCGATGAAACAGATCGGATCGTCGGTTTCGAGGTGGGGGCCGATGATTACATTCCGAAACCTTGCAATCCCCGTGAGCTGGTGGCCCGGCTGCAGGCGCTTCTGCGACGGATAGCGTGGGACCAGAAAACCGAAGTCAACGCTGCCCGGACCTATGGCGACCTCCGCGTCGAACCCGGCCATCGCCGTATCTACCAGAACGATGTGGCCATGGAGCTGACGGCTACCGAATACGAAGTTTTACAGGTTCTCCTGGCGCACGCAGGCAGCGTGGTCCGCAAAACCGATCTCATGCAGTGGGCCCTGGGTCGACGGCTGGAGGCTTACGACCGCACTCTTGATATGCACATCAGCAACCTTCGCAAAAAACTGGGCAACGACGACCCGCCCCGGATCGAAACCGTTCGGGGGCTGGGTTACAGCTATCGGGTGCCAGAATGAGGCGGCGGCCCATGTTTCCTTTGTTCTGGCGGATCTTTCTGTCGATCTGGCTGGCCATGGCGGTCACCGTGGTAGCCAGTAACCTGGCGACCAGGATGCTTCTGGACCGGGAGCGGGAAGCCATCGAGCGCCAGGCAGGTCTCAGGGATCTGGCCGAAGAAGCGATCGCAATCCGTGAGGCGGGCGATCGTGGCGAAGCGTGGCGCTTTCTGCGGGACGAAGGCGAGCGTCTTGAACTGTTTCTGGTGTTGCTTGAGCAGGATGAAAACGATGGCAAGCTGCCCTCGTTCATCCGCGACCGCATGAAATCTGGCTGGTACCCGCAGAAACCTGCGGTTCTGGATGTGGGCGGCGGTTACCGGTTGGTGGCATGGCCCCGGGTGCAGGGCGCCGGCTGGCTCAACCCCAGATTCTTCAGGGCTATCGAGCTCGGGCTGGCACTGCTGATGATTTCCCTGGCCTGCTGGTGGATCGCCCGCCTGGTATCGCGACCTTTAAAGCACATGGAAAGCACCGCCCAGGCGATTGCTGCCGGGGATAATTCTCTCAGAGTCAGCGAAAAGATTGCCCAACGCCGGGATGAGGTAGGGCAGCTGGCCACGGCCTTCAACGCCATGACAGAACAGCTCTGCAGTCTGCTGGAACGCCAGAAGCATCTGCTTCGGGATATTTCCCACGATCTGCGAACGCCGCTCACCCGCCAGCGCATCGCCATTGAGCTGGCTAACGAGGCCGGTGCGGACGAAGAGCTGATGGCAAGTATTCTGCGCCAGAACGAACGGCTTGAAACCATGACCGGTCAGATACTGACGTTATACCGGGTTACCGAAGCCGGCGGCGATATCGAGCGCGAGCCCCTCCGGCTGGTGCATGTGATCAATCAGGTCCTCAAGGATGCAGCGGACTACGCCGAACATCAGGGCGTGGACTGCAAACTCGTGGTGTCACCGGAAAGTTCACGGGCGTCGGTGCTGGGTGATGAGGGGCTTTTACAGCGAGCCATCGACAACATCCTCCAGAATGCCCTCGACCACACGCCACCTGGCAGGGCTATTCATCTGGCCGTGACAGTGGTCGATGACTGGTTGACGCTAACGGTTGATGACGAGGGACCGGGCGTTCCGGACGAACTGATCGGCCAGCTTTTCGAGCCATTCTTCCGGGCGGACAAGTCTCGTGGGGGCACGGGCTGGGGGCTTGGCCTGGCCATTGCCAGAGACATCGTAGCGGCCCACGATGGCATGATCGGGGCAGCGGCGGGAGAAAGTGGCGGCTTACGGGTGACGCTTCGCCTTCCGGTGTTTTTCGGGGGCGGCTGACTCCGGCTCCGGGTCGGAAGGTTTCAGTTTTTCGGCGCCGGAAAAGTCGATACCCTCCTGCAGCTCGTCTTCGTCAAAGCGGATTCCGCAGGCCGCTTTCCGAATCTTCGCGGGCTTTGCCGTGCCCGGGTTCTTGTATTCGTCTTCAGAGGCCATAGGTCGTTGTCCATGAAAAAAGATTACCCCGTTCCCGCAGGATACCTTGAGCGTGAAACGGAAGTGAAGAAAAGCCGGTTCATTGCCCGGGTAGCCCCGGTGAGTTCGCGGGAGGAGGTGAAGGGCTGGCTGGAACAGGCTCACCAGGACCATCCGGATGCCCGGCATATCTGCTGGGCCTACCAGATCGGGCGTCCCGGTTCTGCCGCCGAAGCTGGTATGAACGATGATGGTGAACCGTCTGGAACGGCCGGGAAGCCGATTCTTAACGTGATTCAGCACAAGGATATGGGAGATGTGCTGGTGATGGTGGTCCGGTACTTTGGTGGCATCAAACTGGGTGCCGGTGGCCTGGTGCGAGCCTATGCAGGAGCTGCAGAGAGCGTGCTGTCGGCTGTTGACCGTGTAGTCCAGAAACCCATGGTGGACGCGCTGGTAGGCCTGTCCTTTGCTGACGAGCAACCGCTGCGGCACTGGTGTGAGATGAACGGGGCATCGGTGGAATCGGTGGATTACGGGGCCTCGGTACGGGCTGGTGTTCTGGTTCCCGAGGACCAGGTCGAGGCATTCGGAGCCTTCTGCGATGCCCATAAACTGGATTACAGTTTTGAAAGGTGACGGATCCCGGGGGCATTGTTGTGCGTCTGCGAGGCGTATACTGTTTGTAAATCTGAGTCTCAATCGAGGACAGGAATCATGATGCGTTTTCTGATGTTAGCGGTTGTTGCACTGGCCATGACCGGTTGTGCCAGCAACGTGGTGACCGACTACAACTCTTCCGTGGTTTTCGGTAATTATTCCTCCTGGGCGTTTGCCGGTGGCACCGATTCGTCTTCCTTTACCTCACTCGACGGCACTCGGGTGCGCAGTGCAGTTGAGCGAGAGCTGAATCGCAAAGCGCTGAAACAGGTCCCTGAAGCAGAGGCCGACTTGCTGGTGAGCTGGCAGATCGTGCCCGAGGAGCGTCTTGAGCAGACGGGGCTGGGACTCGGATTTGGTTTTGGTAGCGGGAATTTCGGCTGGGCCCTGTCTGCGCCGCCACCGGTACGTGAAATTGAAGAGGGAAAGCTGGTTTTAGAGCTGGCAGACAGCAAGTCGAAAGAAGTTGTCTGGCGCGCCGCCAGTCGGCGCTATCTCAATGAAAACCAGTCACCCGAGACCCGAAGAGAACTGATCGATGAGGTCGTGGCCGAAATGTTTACCAAGTATCCTCCTGGTCTCGATTGAAGGCGTTACAAGACAGGAATAGCACGGAGACAGAATGAAGAAGCGATCTGAGGGCGGTCTGGTTTTTTCGACCGAGCAGGGGCGTATGTGCCCGGATTGCCGTAACCCCGTGAATGAATGTACCTGCGGTACATCATCACGGCCTGCCGGGGATGGCATTGTCAGAGTGAGCCGGGAGACCAAGGGCCGCAAGGGTAAGGGCGTCACCCTGATTACCGGCATTCCACTGGACGACAAAGAACTGAAAGCCTATGCCAAGGTGCTGAAAGCCAAATGCGGCACCGGTGGCACAGTGAAAGATGGTGTGGTCGAAATCCAGGGTGACCAGCGGGACCTTCTGGTTCCGCTGCTTGAGCAGAAGGGGTGGACGGTGAAGCGCGCCGGTGGCTGATGGTATAACACGCAAATCCCCCACGCTCACGTTACAATAGAGCCTGCTTTAACAAATCCCGAGTTTCATACCAACCGGAATCTGGCCAGAAATCCCCGCAATTATGCCGTTGGATGGCGGATTCTGTTCGACCGGAGGCAAGCATGCATATACTGGTTTTGGGCGCAGGCGTTGTGGGTACTACCACGGCCTGGTATCTGCAGAAGCAGGGGCACCAGGTAACTGTGGTTGATCGCCAGAACCAGGCCGGCCTGGAAACCAGTTATGCCAACGGCGGTCAGATCTCCGTTTCCCATGCGGAGCCGTGGGCCAACCCGTCAGCCCCTCTGAAAGTCATGAAATGGCTGTTCCAGCCCGACGCGCCCCTGCTGTTCCGGCCAAGACTGGATCCCGCCCAATGGCGCTGGGCGCTCTCTTTTCTGGGTCAATGCACCTCGGCCCGGGCTGCCCACAACATCCGCCAGATGGTGAATCTTGGCACCTACAGCCGCAGCCAGTTGCAGGCCCTGCGTAAGGAAGCGTGCATCGAGTACAACCATCTCGACAAGGGTATCCTGCACTTCTACACCAATCCTGCGGAGTTTGACGGCGCCATGGAGCCGACCCGGATCATGCAGGATCTGGGATGTGACCGTCAGATTATCGATGCGGACCGGGCAGTAGAGCTGGAGCCGGCACTCGAGCCGATCCGCAACCGGATTGCCGGGGCAACCTACACCTCTGAAGACGAATCCGGTGATGCCCGGATGTTTACCCAGAACCTCGCAAAACGCTGCGCTGAGGCCGGCGTAGAGTTCCGGTACGGCACTGAAATCCTGAGCTTCGAACGCGCCGGCGAGCGGGTACTCGGTATCCAGACCCTCCGGGACGGCCATCATGAGACGCTGCGCGCGGATGCCTACGTGCTGAGCATGGGCAGCTTCAGTGCGGCGCTTGCCAGTCAGCTCGGTATTTTCCTCAACATCTACCCGGCCAAAGGCTATTCGATTACGGTACCGGTGAAGAACGAGGAGGCGGCGTTCAATGTCAGCCTCACTGACGACGAGTACAAGCTGGTTTATTCCCGCCTGGGTGATCGCATGCGCGTGGCGGGCACGGCCGAACTGAACGGCTACAGCCGGAAACTGAACTATACCCGCTGCCGCGCTATCGTGCGCCGCACAGCGGAAGTCATGCCCGAAGCAGGTTACTGGGACCAGGCCGAGTTCTGGACCGGTTTACGACCTGCGACGCCCTCCAACGTGCCATACATCGGAAAAAGCCACTTCGCCAACCTCTATCTGAATACCGGACACGGTACCCTGGGATGGACCCATTCCTGTGGTTCCGCCGCGGCCCTTGCGGACATTATTGACGGCCGCAAGCCTGAGGTGGATTTTACGTTCTCCGGGCTCTAGAAGGTCTGGCTACCTCCAGT
The DNA here is from genome assembly GCF_040148675.1 of Marinobacter sp. NFXS11. Taxonomy (NCBI): domain Bacteria; kingdom Pseudomonadati; phylum Pseudomonadota; class Gammaproteobacteria; order Pseudomonadales; family Marinobacteraceae; genus Marinobacter; species Marinobacter sp. NFXS11. The sequence continues at coordinate 475,894 of NZ_JAGDDV010000001.1, forward strand.
CCGGAGTTAGCATCCTGGTCAAACCCCAAAACCATTTCACTTTGAATTAAAGAATTTCAAAGTGAAATGGTTTTTCTTTATCTGACAATCATCTCTTACGTGTTTATACCTACGAAATAACACCTATTTTTCAATGGCTTGAAAGATTCTTTTTGCATCTATCAAGAGTTGGCACCGGCTTTGCGATGTTGAGTGTAAACGGTTCGTCCAGTTGATGAACAACAACACCAATCCAACAACCGTGTGCTGACAGACTATGACTAAACCACTGGAAGGCGTCCGGATAATCGATCTGACCCACATGCTGTCTGGCCCTTATGCAGGAATGCTGCTGGCCGACATGGGAGCAGAATCCATCAAGGTAGAGCCCCTGAAAGGCGAAGGCACCCGCTCACTACTTGCCAAGGATCCCCGCAATTCCTACAACGGTCACGGCGCCTACTTCATTACCCTCAATCGCAACAAGAAGAGCGTCTGCATTGATCTGAAGTCCGAGGCTGGTCTACAGACTTTCTATGATTTGGTCAAAGACGCCGACATCGTGCTTGATAACTTCTCCGCCGGCGTGCCAGCGAAGCTCAAGATTGATCACGAGCATCTATCGAAGGTGAACCCTCGCATCATTACCTGTTCGGTGACTGGATTCGGGCAGGCCGGGCCCAATTTCAAGCGCCCTGCATTTGATCAGGTGGTCCAGGGTATTGGTGGCGGCATGTCGATCACCGGGCATGATGCTGAACATCCGGCCCGGGCTGGTATACCCATTGGCGACCTTGGTGGAGGCATGTTTGCGGTGATGGGGGTCCTGGCGGCCTTACATTCCCGCGCGGTCAACGGCTACGGACAGCATGTGGACATTTCCATGCTCGACTGCCAGATCAGCATGCTCAACTACATGGCAACAATGTATTTCCTCAGCGGCGACAATCCGTCTCCAATCGGCAACGGTCATTTTGTCCATGTACCCTACGATGCCTTCCGTACCAGCAACGGCTTCGTGATTATTGCGGTGATCTTCGACAGCTTCTGGGACAACTTGGTGGAGCTTTTGAGCATTGATGAGCTGCGGGATCCAGCCTACAAAACTCAGCCCGGGCGGTTTGCCGACAAACACAAGATCAACGGCATCCTTACCGATCTGCTCAAAACTAACACCACCGAACACTGGGTGGAGCTGCTCTCCAGCGCCCGCATTCCCTGTGCTCCGGTCAACAAGTTCTCCGATGCCCTTAGCGACCCCCAAGTGTTGTTCCGCAACATGGTGGTGGATATTCCCCAGTTCGATGGTGGCACCGTCAAGGCGCCGGGCAACCCGATCAAGCTCAGCGTCGACTCTTCAGATTCCTACACCGCGCCGCCCCTGCTGGGCCAGCACACCGAAGATGTCCTGAAGTCCCTGGGCTATAGCGATGAGCGGATTGCAGAACTCAAAGCCATGCAGGCCATCGGATAAGGAGGCAGCCATGAAGGTGCGTGTCAACGACGTCGGACCCCGCGACGGCTTACAGAGCCAGGGCAAGACATTGAGTGTGGACGCCAGGGCGCAGTTGATCGAGGCGCTTGTGGGTGCCGGGCTGCGAAATATTGAAGCCGGCAGTTTCGTTTCCCCGAAAGCGGTTCCGCAAATGGCGGGCACCGACGAACTTTTCAGCCGTCTGCCAGCGAGCGACAAGGTTCGCTATGCAGGGCTGGTGCCCAATATGAAGGGTTACCAGCTGGCCACCGCCGCCGGGGCAAAGGTTGTCAACGTGGTTCTGTCGGTTACCGATACCATGAACCAGAAAAATATTCGGATGTCCCTGGATGAGACTGCTGATGTGTGCAAAGCCATTGTGGAACGCGGGCATCGGGAAGGGGTCGAGGTGCAGGCCTATCTCGCGGTTGCCTTTGAATGTCCCTTCGAAGGTCTGGTTGATCCGGAGGTCGTTGCCCGATATGCGCGGCTGATGCATTCGGCCGGGGCCGCCAAAATTATCATCGCCGATACCATTGGTGCTGCCAACCCGACCCAGGTCCGTCAGGTTCTGGACCTGGTGGTTCCGGAAGTTGGTGCAGACCGACTTTCCTGCCACTTCCACGATACCCGGGGCATGGCCCTCGCCAATATCACAGTGGCGGTGGATCGGGGTGTTTGTGAATTCGATTCCTCCATCGGCGGTCTCGGCGGTTGCCCTTTCTCACCGGGCGCGACCGGCAATGTCGCCACGGAGGATGTGGTACTCCTGCTCAACAGTATGGGCCATGACACCGGTATTGATCCGCTGGATCTGGTGCCTCTGGTTCACCTGGCCGAAGAGCTCACGGGCGTGCCCCTCGGTGGCAAGAGCTTTCGCTGGTTGAGCCAGCAGCGTGCCAAGCTGCTCGGGGAGGCCGGTCATGGTGGTTAAGGTGCTTGGGATTACCGCGCAGCTGGCACCCTGGGCCATCGTTGGTGGCCTGGCCTACGCCGCGGCTTTCATCAAACCCGGTGTGGAACCTCTGCCTCTGCCCCAGCCACTGAACGAACCGCGGGATCTGTTCTATGACGTCAGCGCCTCGGAAGCTGGCCGGTACTGGTTCGCTGGCAACAACGGCCTGGTGCTGGAAGCTGGAGAAACCCTTGAGGACTGGCATCGGCATGTGATGCCCGAAAACGTGAACCTCCAGGGTATTGCTTCCGATGATAACGGTACCGTGCTGGCGGTGGGGAATGCTGGCTGGACTTTCCGTCATCATGGCGATGGCGAATGGGAGCCGTTGCAGTTACCGGTGTCCGACATTGCCGGTAAATTGATTGAAGTGGCCTGGCTTGACGGTCATTTCTGGGCCATCGGCGAGATGGGTGCAGTGTTCCGCTCCGACGCCCAGGCGAACCAGTGGCAGAACCTCAGTATCGAAGGTGACGTTGCCCTGAACGATATTGCCCGGACTGAAGCCGGCGAACTCTGGATTACCGCTGAATTTGGCACTCTCTATCACTCCCGGGATAACGGCCAGTCCTGGCAGGGCGAAGAACTGGGCTACGAAAGCCTGCGCTCGGTGGCCTTCCATGGCAATGACGGCGTGATTGTTGGCAATGGCGGCGTGATATTCCGCAGCGTCGACGGCGGCCAGACCTGGGAAAAGACCCCTTCACCGACTTCGGAGCATCTCTACGACGTGATTCACGACAGTCAACGCTGGCTCGCCACCGGCAATGGCGGGGTGCTGCTTAGCTCAGAGGACGGAACTCGGTGGCAGGCGCTTCAGCCTGGTAACTTTGCCAACGGATACCACGCACGCCTGGAGCCTGTAAAGAATGGTGTACTGATCGCGGGCCAGACGATTGGACTGCTTTCTGATGACAGCTGGCAGACCTGGCCGGATGCCATGGCAGGGGGAATCTGATCATGATCAGTGCATTTGCCCGTTCCCTCTCCGAATTCTGCATCCGTCACCGTGTTTGGGTGACTGCCATTATCTTCGTGTCCACTCTGTTAATGGCACTGACCCTGCTGAAGATCGACGTACGAACCGTATTCAGCGATATGGTGCCAAGCGACCATGAATACGTGGACGTGCATGAGACCTACAAGGATACCTTCGGCGGCAGCAACAAGGTGTCGATCCTGGTCCAGGCTCGTGACGGCGATATCATGACCCAGCCGATCCTTGAGGAAGTTAAACGGATTACCCGGGAGTTGGCAAAGGTGAGCGGCGTTAACCCGTTCCAGGTAGTATCTCTTGCTTCCCGCAAGCTCAAGTCCGTCAGTGCTTCGTCGATGGGTATCGAGAGCGTACCGCTGATGTGGCCGGATGTCCCGGAATCCGATGCCGGCATTGAGGCCCTTCGCGAGGCCATCATCAACAACCCACTGGTTTACGGAATCTACGTCGAGCCCGACCTGTCCTCGACTCTGATTCAGATGGATTTCTATGACCATCTGGTGGACTACAGCAAGATTTTCCCGCAGGTCCAGGGGATTCTGGATGACTCCCCGGTGGCCGATCAGGTAACGCATCATGTGGTGGGGGAGCCTATTCTCTACGGTTGGGTCGACTTCTACCTGGATGAAACTGTCTCCATTGCCCTGATCTCCCTAGGCGCCATGCTGTTTGCACTGTTCCTGCTGAACCGCACCTGGCGCGGCACCCTGCTGCCTCTGCTCAGTGGTGTGGTGTCTACCATCTGGGCCCTGGGTATCGGGGTTCTGCTGGGCTTCAACTTCGATCCACTGGTGATTGTGGTGGCGTTTATCATCACCGCGCGCTGCTTTAGCCACGCAGTTCAGTTAATCACCCGGTTTGACGACCTCTGCGACGGCGAAGGTGTGCAGCCGCGCAAGGCCGCCGAGCAGACCATGAAGGAATTGTTCAGGCCCGGTCTGCTGGGGCTGGTATCCGATGCCGGCGCCATCCTCTGTGTCGTGCTCACGCCCATCCCTCTACTGCAGAAAGTCTCCATCATCGGCGCGATCTGGGTAATGACCATCGGCTTCTCCGCGGTAATTCTGACCCCGGTGCTGCTTAGCTGGGTCAAGGCGCCCCTGCGCAATGCACATCCGCTGAACCTGCGCTTTCTGCTGAACGCCGTGCTGTCATTGGCTGTAAAAGTGGTCGAGACCCGGGCCCGGTTCTTCGTTCTGCCGATCACGCTGATTCTTGTTGCCGCCCTCGTGTTCAAGGCCACGGATCTGACCATCGGCGACGCTACCACCGGTTCGCCCATCCTCTGGGAAGATTCCCAGTTCAACCGTGACAGCGCCCTGATCAACGCCAATTACCCCGGTACCGAGCAGATGTTCGTGGTGCTTGAGGGCGAGCAGGAGGACGCGCTCAAGCGCCCGGATGTCCTGGCCTGGATGCAGGGTTTCCAGCGCCGTATGGAGCGCCTGCCTTCAGTGGGAGGCAGTGTCTCACTGGCTGATATTGTGGTGGATGTGCGCCGCAACCTGTACGAAGGCAATCCCCGTTATCGGGAGCTGGGCGCTACCCAACTGGAAAATGGCGAACTGATCAGCTTTTACATGCAGGGCGCCGCGCCGGACGATCTGGCCCAGTTCGCCGACCCGCTGTTCCAGAACGGCTCGGTGATCCTGTTCTTCCGGGACCGTCAGGGCGAGACCCTGCGTCAGGCCACCTACCAGATCCGTCGGTACATTGAGGAAAATCCCCTCGAAGGCGTGGATGTGCGTCTGGCGGGTGGTTCCCTGGGCATTATTGCCGCGGTCAACGAAATCCTGCTGTCCGATCAGATCGAGGCCATCGCTCTGGCCCTGCTGGTGGTCATCCTTTCCTGCCTGGCCGTTTACCGCTCGTCGGCCAGCGGCATCTTTTTCATTGTTCCGGTGCTGATCTCCAACGTGGTGACCTTTGCCTTCATGGCCTGGCAAGGCATCGGCATGAGTATCAGCACTCTGCCTGTCGTCGCCCTCGGGATTGGTCTGGGCGTGGACTACGCGTTTTACATCGTCGATTCGGTGAAGGAATACCTGGAAAAAGATCCCGGGGCAGACCCCATGGATGCTATTCGCCAATCCCTGTTTTCTGCCGGCCGCGGCGTGCTCCTCACGTCTGTGACCCTTGCGGCCGGCGTTTTGTTCTGGTCCCTGTCTTCGCTGCGATTCCAGGCGGAGATGGGCACCTTAATTGGGCTGTGGCTGCTCGTTTCAGCGTTCACCTCGCTGTTCGTCATGCCATCCCTGGTTCGGGTGCTGAAGCCGAAGTTCATCTTTGGTGACCGCCCCCAAACGGCCGACTCCGACCACGGGATGGAACGGCTGGCGCAATCCACTCACTGATGATGGGTACCAACATGAAGAGAGAAAACAATAACTCAACCTCGATTCACCGTCCCTGGCAGCGAGGCCTTCTGGCCAGTGCTGTGCTGGCAGCGTCGGTGGGTATGCCTCAGGTGGCCTCGGCCGAGGAGGACTGGCTGACCAAAGATTGGGAGGTCAGCGGATACATCCGACAGTACCTGTCCTGGAACCTTGAGAATCCGACGTTAATCGGCCCGGATGGAGAGCAAAGGGATGACTACCGCTACGACCTGTCGATGGCGCGTACAGTTGGCAAGCTCGACCTCTACCGCGATTTCGGTAACTGGCGGACCAAAATTACCGGCCGGATTTCCCGCGAATCGCCGACCGACTATGGTAAGGATCTTCAGGATGTCATGGATGAGTGGGCGGCTACCGGTGGTGCCGCAGGCTCCAGCGTTAACCTCCGCGATGACGTCTACGACGACGAGGAACTCCGGGAATTCTGGGTGCAGGGTGATCTTACCGATTCCACCAACATCAAGGTGGGGCGGCAACAGGTGGTCTGGGGCGAAACCGACTTCTTCCAATTGTTGGATGTGGTGCACGGTTACGACTTCCGGTGGCGCTCCTTCCTTGAGCCGGAAAACGAGGAGCTTCGCAAACCGCTCAACATGGTCAACCTGACCCAGCAGTTCTACGACCTCGATGGCAGCCTCCAGGTGCTGTACATACCCGGCCAGCTAAACGACGGAAAGGATCGTGGCAACAGCTACGACGTGGAAGGCGGCCGCTGGGCCAACAATCCGAACAAGGGCATCACCTTTGCATCAGCTCCGTTCGGAGCCAATGTGAAGTACAACTATGATCATCCGGACGCCGACATGGATGACGATTCCTTCGGTCTGCGTTGGAGCGGTCTGGCCGGTGACTGGGGATACTCGGTTGGCTGGTTCCGGGGGCCCAACCCTAATCCTGTTGTGAATCCCAACCCCGCCACCAATCCGGGTCAGCCGCAGTTGCAGACCGGACCTTATGAGGGCGTCTACGAGGGCGGTGCCACCGAAGCTGGCGAGTTCATCTATCCGTTCATTGATGTCTTTGGCGTGACCGCCAACAACTATTTCGCGGGTCCCGATCTCGTGTTCAGCACCGAACTGGCCTATATCCCGAACGCTCCCTACAACGTCGGTATCGAGAGTATCGCCGAAGGGCCCGGATGTGGTTTCTTCCCTGGCTTCTGTGGCATTGAAGAGAAAAAGCTGTTCCGGTCCATGTTCCGGGTCGACAAGCAGCTGGATCTGCAGGACGTGCTGGGTACCAGCCGCCCTTCCTTCTTCACTGTTCAGCTGTTTAACAACTGGATTACCGACTACGAGAAAGAGGAGCAACTGGTCAATCTCGCTGGCTTCGGCGGCGAGACCGAGGAATTCAGCAGCATCATCACCGCTGTGTTGGCCACCAACTACGCCAACGACCAGATCAACCCGTCCCTGGCCATCGGCTCGGATCTGACCTACGGCGGTGGCTTTGTCATTCCGGCGGTCGAGCTGGCCTACGGAGACCACATCCGTGTGCGCCTGGAGGCGGACATCTTCTTCCACGAGAAGGATCAGGAGCGCCCTCTCCAGGGCTTCAACGATACCAACCTGTTCGGGTACTTCTCCGGCAACGATCAACTGCTTGCGCGGTTGACCTACCAGTTCTGAGCACATGAGGAGAGTAACAATGAAAACAATGACATCCGTTAAGAGTCTCGCCCTCGCTGTGGGCCTTATGGCCGGCTCGGGCTTCCTGCAGGCCGCTGAACTGTCGGCTGGTGACACCTTAAACGCGGGTAACCTGGACCAGCGTCTGTCAGATACCTTCCACGGTGACAGCCTTGACGGTCTGCTGACTGATCTGCAGAAGCGGTTGATCCGGGAAGAGGGCTTGGAGATCACCCTGAAGGATCCGGAACCTATCAAACTGGGTGAGGATTACATGGCGGCCACCGAGCAGTATTCTGCCAGCGCCACGTTCAATCCGGACACCCGGATGATGGAAGGTTGGCAGGCCGGCATGCCGTTCCCGAACGTGGACGAGAACACGGACTACGCCGCTGAAAAACTCATCTGGAACCATCATGTTGCCCAGCCCACCAAGAACTTCCAGGACTACCCAGAGTTTGCCTACCTGTTTGTGGATGACGAACGGGGCCTGGAACGTACCCAGGAGTGGGTTCTGCGCCGCTACTACATGAAAGGTCGTCTGGGTGAAGAAAGCACCGTAGAGGGCGACGGCGATGTACTTTGGAAACAGCTGCTCTACGCCACCTATCCTGCCGACATCCGTGGCCTCGGCCTTTTCACCGTGCGTTACGACAGCCCGAAGCTGGATGACAGCTGGGCGTACATCAAATCGGTCCGTCGCACCCGCCGCCTTTCCGGTGGCACCTGGATGGATCCGATCGGAGGTACCGACCAGCTGAATGATGACATCGAGATCTTTAACGCCCACCCCACCTGGTACCCCGAGTACAAGCTGCTTGGCAAGCGCAAGGTTCTTGTGGTCGCCAACAGTCAGTCCACCGCCTGGAACGACGATGCCAGTGGCAATGATGCGTTCCCGATTGTTGATCTGGACAACGCCCCTTACTGGAACCCGAAGGACCAGTGGGAGCCCCGTGAGGTCTGGGTGATCGAGGCCGTCGCTCCGCCCGAGCATCCGTACAGCAAGAAAGTCATGTACATGGATACCCAGTTCCCACGATTCTACATGGCAGACGTTTACGATCGTAAAGGCGAGTTCTGGAAATGGATGAATTACAACCTGCGCACCATTGAGACCGAGGATGGCGATCGGGGCATTGTCTCCAACGCGGGCTTCACCATCGATTACCAGCGCCGTCACGCTACCATCTTTGTTCTGGCCCCCAGCGCCAAACTGAACACCGATGGGTTTGATGGCAATTCCATCAGTTTGCGCGAGCTTGAGCAGGCAGCAGTTCGCTGACGCCGGCCCAAACCCGACAGAGAACAGTCAGGAGACACGTATGAGCTTTCGACTAGGGGTTGATGTGGGCGGTACCTTCACGGACTTGCTCCTTATCAACGATGATACTGGCGCAACCTATACCGCCAAAGTCCCCTCGACCCCCTCGGATTCGTCCGTGGGGGTGCTGAACGGGATCGAGAAGATCTGCCGCACCTCGGGCATTGATCCGAAACAGATCCGATCGGTGATGCACGGCACCACGGTTGCCACCAACGCCATCCTCACCCAGAAGGGTGCCAAGGTCGGCCTGGTGACTACCCAGGGTTACAAGCAGGTTCTGCATATTGCCCGATCGTTTGTGCCAGGTGGCCTGGGCGGCTGGGTTATCTTCAAGAAACAGCCGCTGCTGGCGCCCCTCGAGCATACGGTGGAAGCGGCTGAGCGCCTGAGCGCCAGTGGCGAAGTGGTCACGCCGCTGGACGAGGCAGATATCCGGGCGAAGCTCGAAGAGTTGCGTGACGCGGGCATTGAAGCGCTGACGGTATCATTGATCAACGCGTACGCCAGCGGTGTGCACGAAGAGCGCATAGCCGAGATTGCCGAGGAAGTGATGCCGGGCATCCCGGTATCACTCTCCTCCCGTGTGGTCCCGGAAATGCAGGAATATGAGCGCACCGAGACGACGGTGGTCAACAGCTTCGTGCGTCCGGAGGTCTCCAGCTACCTGGACCATCTCGAAGCGGAGATCCAGGCTCGTCTGGCCGATGACGTGCAGCTTTCGATCCTGCGCTCCGACGGTGGCCTGGCTACCTGTGACTCGGCCTCTTACACACCCGTCAACCTGCTGCTGTCCGGTCCCGCTGGAGGTGTTGCGGGTGCCATCTGGTTCTGTTCCCGAGGTGGCTTTGACAGGGTACTCACCTTCGATGTGGGCGGTACCTCCACGGACGTGGCGCTGATCGAGGATAACCACGCACGCTTGCGCCGGGAGACCCGAGTCGGGGATGTGGCCGTTCGTGCTCCATCGGTCGATGTTCGAACCGTGGGTGCCGGCGGTGGCTCCATCGCGTTTGTACCGGAACTGACGAAAGCGCTCCGTGTGGGCCCTGACAGCGCCGGAGCAGAGCCGGGGCCGGCGGCCTACAACAAGGGGGGGGATCAGCCTACCGTAACCGATGCGAACGTGGTTCTGGGTTACCTGCCTGCCAATCAGAAACTTGGTGGCGACATGGAAATCCGGAAGGATCTGGCGGAGGCCGCTGTCCAGAAAGTTGCGGATGCCATGGGCGTGCCCCTGAAAGAAGCGGCGGAGGGCATAGTGCGCATTGCCAATGAACACATGTTCGGCGCTCTGCGACTGATCTCCGTGGAACAGGGCTATGATCCGAGGGAATTCGCCTTGTGCGGTTTTGGTGGCGCAGGTCCGTTGCACGCCAATGCCCTTGGCATCCTGATGGATGCGTGGCCGGTGATTGTGCCGCCATCTCCCGGTGTGCTCTGCGCCTATGGTGATGCTACCACCCGAGTCAAAGATGAGGCGTCCCGATCCCTTGTCAAGGGCTTCTCCCAGCTCGACAAAGACGGCGTAGTTGGCATTCTGGAGGGGCTTACCCGCCAGGTCACCGAGTCTCTTGAACAGCAGGATATTCCGGCCGACCAGCAGACGATTACCTGGCAGGCCGACGTGCGTTACCAGGGCCAGGCGCTGCTGCTGACTCAGGATGTATCGCCGGAGGCGCTCCTGGAGCAAGGCCTCGGTCTTCTCCAGAGCGCTTTCGACGCCGAGCACGAGCAGCTGTTCAGCTTCTCCCTCGACGAAGAGCATGAACTGGTTAACCTGCGCGCTATCGCCCGAGCGCCGCGCCCGAATATTACCGAACGGGAGTGGTCGGCCGAGGCGACTGATCTGCCCGAGGCCATTACCGGTGAGAGCCTGATCTACTTCAACGGCGCCGATCATAACGCCACGCTCTACGATCGCGAGCGACTTTGTCCGGGGCATGTTGTGCCGGGGCCAGCGATCGTTACCGAAATGGATTCCACCACCGTCGTCTTCCCCGGCTATCAGGCGGAAGTGGACAAGGTGGGTAACCTGTTGATTGAACCTGTCGGCCGCCAGGGCAAGGAGTAATCGTATGCCTGCGAATATCATTCAGCCAAACAGCACAACGTTGCAAAAGGTCGACGTGGATACCGTGACTCTCGATATCATCGAAAACGCCATGGCGAACGCTCGCAACGAGATGGACGCAGTTCTGTTCCGAACTGCCATGTCCCCGGGTATCCGTGAGCAGGGTGATGCCTTTCCAATGATTGCCAATCACGAGGGCAAGATGGTCGTGGGGCAGTTCGGGTCATTCATCACGGGCTTCATACAGTCGTATAACGGCAATATCGAAGAAGGAGATATCTTTCTTACCAATGACCCCTACATGTGTGACGGAGCTGTGAGTCACCTCCCTGACTGGCTCGTACTGGTGCCGGTGTTCAAGGAAGGCCGCCTGATTAATTGGGCTGCCATGTTCGGCCACATGTCTGATGTCGGTGGCAAGGTGCCGGGCAGCCTACCGACAGATGCCCAGACCATCTTTGAAGAAGGCATCCGTATTCCTCCGGTGAAGATCTACAAGAAAGGTGAGCTGAACCACGACGTACTGGAACTCATTCTGCACAACGTGCGGATGCCCCGCTGGAACCGCTCGGATTTCAACGCCATCGTCGCTTCCTGTCGCACGGCAGGCCGCCGCTGTGTTGAGCTTGCCGAGCGCTTCGGTGACGATATCTTCAGCAGCGCCCTGGGCATGATGCTGGAGCGTAACTACATCGCGATGCGGGAAATCATTCGCAACGTGGTGCCTGAGGACAAGCGCTCATTCGAGGACTACATCTGTGACGACGGCGCCGGTCTGGGTCCTTATACCATCCGTTGCACCATGTGGCGTGAGGGAGACAAGGCGATCTTTGATTTTGAGGGTACCGACCCCCAGGCACCGTCATCGGTGAACTTCTACCTTAACGAGGAGATGTTCAAGATGTTCTTCGGGGCCTTTACCATCAACCTTTTTGACCCGTCGATCCTGTTCAACGACGGCTTCTACGATCTGGTAGAAGTACGGATTCCCCAGGGCTCGATTCTCAAGCCGAACTTCCCAGCGGCGCTGTCCTGTCGGACCCACCTGCTGGGCCGGATCTTCGACGTAATGGGGGGCCTGCTTGGCCAGGGCACACCAGATGCCATGAGCGCCGCAGGCTTCTCCGATTCGCCCCACTTCATGTACTCCGGTTACGACGACAAGGGCGAGTGGTTTCAGCTGTTCCAGATCGGCTTTGGTGGAATTCCCGGTCGGCCGGTGGGCGATGGCCCGGACGGCCATAGTCTCTGGCCCGGCTTTACTAACGTGCCCAATGAATTCGTAGAAGCCTACTTTCCGCTTCGCATCGAGACCTATGAAACCATCACTGATTCCGGTGGCGCCGGCAAACACCGTGGCGGCAATGGTATCCGCGTGGGTTACCGCTTGCTGGCGGATGGTGAGATTTCCATCCACGATGACCGCTGGCTGACCTACCCATGGGGCGTAAACGGGGGTGACCCCGGTATGCGTAGCCGCAAGGAGCTGGTAAAAGCCAACGGCGAACGCCGGACTCTCCCCTCCAAGTGCGACCACATCAAGGTGGAAAAAGGCGATCTGGTCGTCTTTGACACATGGGGCGGTGGCGGTTGGGGCAATCCCCTGGAGCGTGATCCAGCATCGGTTGCAACTGATGTTGTGAAGGGCCTTATCAGCGTCGAAGGTGCCCGCCGTTACGGTGTGGTCCTGGACGCGAAAGGAGCGATCGACCAGGCGGCAACCGAGGCCCTGCGCACTGAGATGGCTGGCAGTCGCTATGCCGATGCCCTGTTCTCACGGGGCGGCACCATTGAGGAAATCAAGGCGCGGTGTGAGGCTGAGACTGGATTGCCGGCTCCGGCAACGCCGGTCTGGAACAACGCAGGGGTGCACTGATGGCCCTGGCGTCGAACGTCCTGAAACGGGGACAGCGCTATGCGCTGATCCTCGTGGACCTAAGCGTCGGCTTTACCGATCCGGCAAAGAGCCCGCTGGCGTCGGACGCCGCCGACGCGATAGAAGCCAACCGGATTTTGCTTGAGCGGTTCCGGGTGCGCGGGTGGCCGGTGTTTTTTACCACCGTTGCGTATTCGGAACCTTCCCAGGCTTCAGTCTTCAGGGAAAAGCTGCCGGCGCTCAATGTCCTGAAACTCGGTTCCGAACTCGTGGAAATTGATCCCAGATTGCAACCCCGGGACGATGAGCCAGTACTGGTAAAACATTGGGCCAGCGGGTTCTTTGGTACCGATCTGGATTATCGGCTCAGGGCTGCGGGCGTTGATGGCACGGTGGTAACGGGCCTGACAACCAGTGGCTGCGTGCGTGCCACGGCGCTGGACAGTCTTCAGCATAACTATCGGACCCTGATCCCGCGGGAAGCAGTAGGAGACAGGGATTCTGACGCCCATGAAGCGAACTTGCGGGACCTGGGGATAAAATATGCGGATGTTATGGCTCTCAGCGAGCTGCTCGCGTTTCTTGACTAGTGTGTTGATGGTCGGCTCTGCGGCCTTGCTATCAGGCTGCGTGGCAACACCCTCCGGCGAGACGAATGGCAGCAACAGACAGGCGTTTCTGGAACAGCTTTATTCCGATCCGCAGGCCTGCCAAAGCTACCGCGAGGCCTATGTACGCGGTTTTCGGGAGAACGTCAGCGCTCTTGCCCAAAGCGATGAAGCCGGTCAGCAAGAGGCAGAGCGCGCGCTTGTCCGGGCCCGTGAACGTCTGCTGGCGGCCGGTATGACTGAGCCCGACTGCGCTCGACCCTACTGCATTATCGAACCGCTTCAGGACGGCAAACTCGATGCTTGGTGCGGCTACCGTCTGGATGCCGACACGGGAGAGGAACTCTACCAATGGCTTGACTGGGAGACGGTTCAGGCTGCGGTGCAACGCCAATAACGAGGACAACAAACATGGCTGCGCGTACGCTCTACGACAAGCTGTGGCAGCGCCACTTGGTGGATGAACTGCCCGACGGTTCCGCGTTGCTTTATATAGACCGTCATTTACTGCACGAAGTGACTACGCCCCAGGCTTTTTCCGGCCTGCGTTCGGCCGGTCGAAAACCCTGGCGAATCTCAGCCAATGTAGCGGTGCCCGACCATGCCGTACCGACCCGGAAGCGGGAGCTCGGCGTTGCCGGTATTGCCGACCGTGTTGCACGAAAACAGGTGGAAACCCTGTCGAGTAATTGTGAGGAATTCGGGATTCCTTTGATTGAACTGGAAGACGCTCGGCAAGGGATCGTACACGTGGTGGGGCCGGAGCAGGGCCTGACGCTGCCGGGCATGACCGTTGCCTGCGGTGATTCTCATACCTCCACCCACGGCGCTTTCGCTACTCTGGCCATGGGCATTGGTACCAGTGAGGTGGAGCATGTACTGGCTACCCAGACGTTGCGGACCCAAAAACAGAAGAACATGCGGGTGGTGTTCGAGGGCCAGCCAGGTTTCGGGGTCACCCCTAAAGATCTGATCCTTGCGTTGATTGGCCGCATCGGTACCGCGGGTGGGACAGGTTACGCCATTGAATATGCCGGCGAGGCGATCCGCGACCTTTCCATGGAGGGGCGTATGACCATCTGTAACATGAGTATCGAGGCCGGCGCCCGGGCCGGCATGGTGGCTTACGACAAGGTGACCGAACAGTACGTTCAGGGCCGACCGCAGGCACCCAGAGAGGAGCTCCTGGACCAGGCTCGCGAGTATTGGCGCACCCTGGTGTCGGATACAGACGCACAGTTTGACCGTGAGGAACACTTCCCGCTGGACTCCCTGGTGCCGCAGGTTACCTGGGGAACGTCTCCCGAGATGGTTACCGGCATCGACGGTAAGACCCCGGTGCTGTCTCAACTGGCACCGGACAAGCGAGAGTCGGCCAGGCGTGCTCTGGACTACATGGGGCTTGAGCCGGGGCAGCCTTTGAAAGGTTTGGCCATCGACAAGGTTTTTATTGGTTCCTGCACCAATGCCCGTATGGAGGACCTGAGGGCCGTCGCCAATCTGGTGCAAGGACAGAAGGTGCACCGGTCAGTGAAGCAGGCTCTGATTGTTCCCGGGTCTGGTCAGGTTCGCCTGCAGGCAGAGCGGGAAGGTCTGGATATGATTTTTCGCAATGCTGGATTCGAGTGGCGGGCGGCAGGGTGCTCGATGTGCCTGGGCATGAACGATGATCGCCTTAACCCCGGCGAGCGCTGTGCCTCCACTTCCAACCGTAACTTCGAGGGCAGGCAGGGCAAAGGCGGGCGGACGCATCTGATGAGCCCGCTGATGGCCGTTGCGGCTGCGTTGGCCGGCGAACTGACCGATGTGAGGGAGGTTTAGGATGGAGGCATTCAAAACACACACCGGTCTGGTGGTTCCTTTCGACCGGTCAAATGTGGACACCGATGCAATTCTGCCCAAACAGTATCTCAAAATGCTGGAGAAAACCGGGTTTGCAGACTTCCTCTTTGACGATGAGCGATACCTGGACCCGGGTGATGTGGACATCCCTGCCTTCGAGCGCAGGCCGGATCCCGGGTTCATCTTGAACCGGGCACCCTTCCACCGTGCTTCCATCCTGCTGGCCAGGACAAACTTCGGCTGTGGGTCGTCCCGGGAACATGCGGTCTGGGCCCTGAAGGACTTTGGCGTTCGCGTGGTTATTGCCAGCAGTTTTGGTGATATTTTCTTCAACAACTGCTTTAACAATGGCCTGCTTCCGGTAATACTCGACGAGTCAACCATTGACGAGTTGTTCGAGTTGGCCAGTGACACGGACGGTCTGGAACTGACGGTGGATCTGGAGCACTGCGAGATTCGCGCCTCGGAGAAAACCTGGTGTTTTGTGGTTGAATCGGGGCGGCGGGAGAACCTCCTCAGCGGTCTGGATGAGATAGGTCGTACTCTGACTTCTTCAGAGTCCATTCAGGCCTATGAGGCGAACCGGAGAACTCTGGAACCCTGGCTTTTTGAGTAGATCCGGAGTTAGGAGGGGATGATGGAGTTCAACAACGCTGAAGCGGATCGGGTCAAGGTTTGCCTGATTGGCAACTCCAAGCTCAGCAAAATGGTCCATTCCCTGATCCCGGAATTTCAGTCAATCGCTGAAATTATCATCATCGACAGCATCTTCAGCGATGCCCTGATGTCTGCGCGGCGTCTGGTCGAGCATGACTCGGTGGATGTGTTCATAAGCGCCGGCGCGAACGCTCACTATCTGAAAGACACTCTGCCGGTGCCGGTCGTGGCACTGGAGCTCAGGCAATCCGATCTGGTCAACGCCGTACTCAAGGCCCGCCAAATCAGCAACAAGATTCTTCTGCTGACCTATGAACATCAGAGCACCTGGACTGAGTTTCTGGACTATGTGGAAGGTGTCGACATTGTTCATCGTACCTACAAGACCGCAGAAGAGGCCCGGGAAACCTTCCATGGTGTAGAGAAAGACGGTATTGGCGTGGTGATCGGCTCCAGCTTTATTTGCGACCTGGCTGAGCAGGAAGGCCTGCCGTTTGTCATGGTGTATTCGCGGGAATCTTGCCGTTACATGGTCCGAAAGGCGATCTCTGTGGCCGGAGAGCACAAACGGGAAGGCGAACGCCGAGCGTTTGTGCAGTTCCTTATGGATAGCGCAAGCAGTCCAACCATCATCACCAACCGGGACGAACAGGTCATTGGATTCAACCGAAGTGCTCTGGGACTGGTGAAGGGACTAGCTCGCAATAAGCGCATTGATCGGTTTTTGGATAGCCGGTTTCTGCAAACACCAGATACGGTTGCCGAGGGGATTCAAGTAGGAGACCGGCTGTGTCGGGTTCAGAAGAGCGCCTTTGAAGTCGATGGTCTGCGAGTGGGGCACCTGTATGCCGTAACCGCGGCGCCGCAGAGCAAGTCTGGCTCTGAAGGTAAGACCAGTGGGCTTATATACGAGTCTGGTCGGATGGCGGAGGTCGCGCATTTTCTTCAAGTTTACGGTGCTACTCCAGGTGCAGTGCTGCTTCGAGGCGAAACCGGGACAGGTAAGGAGCTTGCAGCGAGGATGATTCACGACTCCAGCGCCAACAAAGACGGACCTTTTGTCGCCATTAACTGTGCCGCTATTCCCAGTGAGCTCTTTGAGTCGGAACTGTTCGGTTATGCCGATGGCGCTTTTACAAGTTCGCGTAGTGGTGGTAAATCCGGGTTGCTGGAAACCGCCAACAACGGCACCTTTTTCATGGACGAAATCAACTCTTTGCCTCTGCCGCAGCAGGCTAAACTGCTGCGGGTACTGCAGGAGCGGGAAGTGCGGCCGGTCGGCTCGCGAAGGTCCATAGCTCTCAACATCAAGTTTGTCGCTGCGTGTAATCACGATCTTTTGGAGGAGGTTCGAGCCGGTCGGTTCCGGGAAGATCTTTACTATCGGCTCAACGTGTTCATAGTAAATCTGCCGCCACTGCGTGAGAGGCCAGACGATATTGAACCCCTGACCCGCCACTTTATCCAGTCACTCGGCAGGCAGTACGGAATCGATGCCGATGAAAATGCCTTGGCCGAGGTTCTGGTTCCCCGGTTCAGGCGGTATCGATGGCCCGGCAATGTTCGCCAGCTCGAAAATCTGATGGAGCGTTTGCTGGTGTCGTCCACGCTTTATTCATCAACGGAACAGTTCGCGTCCCAGCTTCAAAGCCTGGCCCCGGAGTTGTTTGAGTCGACAGATCCTGGCCAATCCGGGACTGAGGGTGGTCACCTGCAGTCCGTCGAGCAGGAGGAAATCCTTAAGGTGCTCGATCGTTTCGGAGGCAACAAGACCAAAGCAGCGGAATACCTTGGTATCAGCCAGACAACGCTCTGGCGGCGGCTGAAGCAAATAAGAGATGATCGTCGCGCAGTGGGCGATGATCAGTCAGGAGAATGATATGACAATTGGGACAGAACCGATCTTTCTCGATCCAGATCCTTTTGACAATTTTCTCATCGGCCAAGGACATTGCGTGGGTAATCTAATATTCCTCTCGGGGCAGGCAGCGATCGACGAGCGTGGTCAGATTGTTGGTCCGGGAGACATTGATGCTCAGATAGATCAGGCAATGAAGAACATTGAGCGGGCACTGAGCGCAGCAGGATCGGTTGTCGAGCGGATATTCAAGATAACCGTGTATCTTACCGACATGAACCACTTTGAAAGTGTTATGAAGATGCGAGAGCGCTACTTCGAGAAACCCTGGCCTGCGGATACCACGGTTGGCGTTTCAGCGCTGGCCCTGCCGGAATTACTGGTTGAACTGGACGTTATTGCCACCCGGCCTTGACCGGGTGGCAATCCGTTGAGTTATTGCAGCTGATCCCGAATTAGTTTCTTGTTGATCTTGCCAACACTGGTCTTCGGAATATCTTCCACGAAATCAATATGCTCGGGGATCGCCCATTTATTGATTTCGCCGCTCTCCACGAACTGCTTCAGGTGGTTCTGGATATCCCCGGCACTGGCTTGTTCACCCGGCTTCAGGGTGACCAGTGCGTGCGGCCGTTCGCCCCATTTCTCGTCGGGCACACCCACCACGGCAGCACCGGCGACGGCCGGATGCTGGCTGATCAGGTTCTCCAGGTCCAGTGAAGACAGCCACTCACCGCCGGTCTTGATCACGTCTTTGATGCGATCCTTGATGGTGATGGTGTTGTCCGGCTCCATCGAGGCAACGTCGCCGGTGTGAAGCCAGCCACCTTCCCAGAGCTGCTCGCCTTTCTCGGGCTCCTTGAAGTACCCCTGGGTCAGCCAGGGCGCGCGGGCCACGATTTCGCCCTTGGCCTCGCCATCATGGGGTACCGGGTTGCCTTCGGGGTCGACGATTTCCAGCTCAACCATGGGCGTTGCAATGCCGGTCTTCACCCGGATTGCAGTCTGCTGCTCAAGAGGCAGCTCCAGATCTTCGGGCTTCAGGTGCGAAGCGCAGAGCAGCGGACAGGTCTCAGACATGCCGTACGCAGTGTACATCTTGATCCCGAGCTTGGCCCCTGCGTCGCACAGCCCTTTGGTGAGTGCGCTGCCGCCAATCAAAACGTGCCAGTTGCTCAGATCGGCCGTCTTGATGGATTCGGTGGCCATCATCATCTGCATGATGGTGGGCACGCAGTGGGAGAAGGTTACTTTATGCTCCTTGATAAGGTCGACCAGCAGCTCCGGCTCATAGCGGCCAGGGTAGACCTGTTTGATGCCCATCATGGTGGCGGCATAGGGAACACCCCAGGCATGCACGTGGAACATGGGCGTTACCGGCATGTACACGGACGAGGAGCGCATCAGCGGCATCTCATCGAACGACGCCACCGTGCCTGTCATGGCCAGCGTGTGCAGTACCAGTTGGCGGTGGCTGAAGTAAACGCCTTTGGGGTTGCCGGTGGTACCCGTGGTGTAGAAGGTGGTTGCTACGCTGTTTTCGTCGAAGTCGGGGAAGTCGAACTTGTTATTGGCCTTGGCGAGCAGGTCCTCATACTCCCCAATAGCGTCAACAGGTGCCTTTTTTGCGGCATCGCTGTCGGTGAGCTGAATCCAGGTCTTGACCGTTTTTATCTCGTCTTTGACAGCCTCAATAATCGGGAGGAAGTCATCGTGCACCAGAACCACATCGTCCTCGGCGTGGTTCATGGTGTAGACAATCTGGTCTGGAGATAGCCGGATATTAACCGTGTGCAGAATGGCACCAATCATCGGAATGGCAAAGAAGCACTCCAGGTACCGGGGGGTATCCCAGTCCATCACCGCAACCGTATCTCCCGGTTTCACACCGGCATCTGTCAAGGCGTTTGCCAGGCGGTGGATGCGCTCAACCAGATCGGTATAGGTGTACTTGCTGCGGTTGGAGTAGACGATTTCCTGATCCGGGTTGTAGCGAGGGCCGGAAAGCAGGAGCTGTTTGATCAGAAGCGGGTACTGATAGGCGTTGTCAGCCGGAGATAGGATGCGGGTCTGTGCCATTGCGTGTTTCCTCTTTCCCAGTTGTTGGTGTTATCGCGAGAAACAGGAATAAATCTGACACAGATTGGCTGAAACAGGAACCTTGAAAAGTGAAAAAAATGCAGAGCGAACCGATGCTTAGGTAGAGTGCATGTTTCGCTCTGCGATCTTGACTGTTACTCGTAGGTACAGAGGTAAGCGGTATCAATATCGGTCTTTGCCTTGAAGCTGGCTTGCCCCGCCACATCAAAGCTCTCACCTGCACCGTAGGTCATCCATTCTTCCATGCCCGGAAGCAGAACTGTCAATGCGCCGCTGATTACCGTCATGGTTTCTTTTTTGCTGGTGCCGAACTCATACTCGCCCGGGCTGATCACACCAACGGTGGCTGGCAGGGTCGAGGTCTGGAAGGAAATGGACTTGGCCTGGCCTTCGAAATATTCATTTACTTGCAGCATATGCTGGGCTCCTCGAAAAATGTGGGCTGCCTACTATACGGGAATTTCATGCACTTCCAATGACAAAATAATCAGCCTGAGCTGTCCCTGTTGTTGTCGGGCACTGCTCGGTCTGTTTTGGTTTCAAGTCCGCTGTAAAGCTTATGAGTGTCTGGATCGTATCGTTCCCGAAGTTCGTCCTTGGTGGTACCGCTCCAGAGCGAAATTCCGGTGAAGTAACCTGCCCGCCCGATGACATGAGCAGCGATCGGAGCGGTCAACAGGATAAACACAATGAAGGCGATCGCCCGTGCCGCGACAGCGCTGTCGGAGAAATGCAGCGCCACCCCGGCCATCGTGAGTATGGCGCCCATAGCGCCTGCTTTGGTGGATGCGTGCATGCGTGTTGGCAGGTCCGGCAGCCTCACGATGCCGATGGCCGCAAGCACCATGAACGAAGCCCCTGCGAGCAACAGGATGGAAACGAAAATTTCACTCATCCTTGACGCCTCCGCGCTCCAGGAACCTGGCGAACCCTATTGCCGCGAGGAAAGCGGTGAGGGAGATCACGATAGCGACATCAAGAAAACTGGAGACACCGGTATCAATGGCGTGAACCCCAACGTAACCAACCACCACGGATGCAATCAGCTCAAGTGCAACCACTCGGTCTGCCAGGGAAGGGCCCCGGGTTAACCGGATGAAGGCAAAAAGTAACGCCAGGGACAGCATGAGATACACAATATTAATGGCGATTCCAAGCATGGTGGCCTCCTAGCGCATAACCTTGAGGATTCGGTGTTCCAGTTCTCTCAGGTCATTTCTGAGCTGCTCCTCGTCCTGAAGAAACATGGCGTGGATGAACAGCACCCGTCGATCATCGGAAACATCCAGGCTGAGGGTCCCAGGTGTCAGTGAGATCACACTGCTGACGAACATGATTTCCATGTCGGTACGTGCCTGTAGCGGAAATGCGATCACACCGGGCTTCATGTGCCAAACCGGCGTGGCGACATCGTAGGCAACCCGCAGGTTGGATTTCACCAGCTCTTTCAGGAAAAAGGCCAGGAAGGCGATTAATCTCGGAATTCTCCTGGAGTAGCCCTTCAAAGCGGGCACCTGGTTTTGTAGAACCATGAGCGCAATGTAGCCAAAACAGAAACCGGCCAGCAGGTTCATGGCAGTGACGCTGCCACTGAGAACCACCCAGGCGATTGCAAGCAGCAGGTTCCAGAACAGACCGATCATTTCGGCATCCCTCCAAGAACCGCTTCTATGTATAGCTGCGGGTTCATCAACTGGTCTGCGGCCGTCTCGGCCAGAACGTAAATCGGCTGCCCGTAAAGACCAATAATGAGTGTGCAAGCGGCAAGCCCGACCACCGGCACATAGAAGGCCCAGTTGTGCGCGTCTTTTATCTCGCCGTTGAGCCTGCCGACATCGGTCACATGGTCGGGAACCTTTTTCCAGAAGACTTCCGCCCAGATCTTGATCATTGAATACAGGGTCAGCAAGCCAACCAGCAGGGCGATGGCGGAGATCAGATATTCACTGGCTTCCAGGCTTGCTTTCACCACAATAAACTTGGCGAAAAAGCCGGACAAAGGCGGAATACCGGCGAGCGACAGCGCCGGGATCAAAAACAACAGAGCCAGATACGGGCGCTGACGGTAAACGCCTCCCAGGTTCTTCAGCTCATAGCTCCCAAGGAGACGGTAGGTGATGCCGCTCACCAGGAACAGGTTCGTCTTCACAATGATGTGGTGCATGATGTAGAACACCCCACCAATCAGTGCCAAAGGGGTGAATAGCGCCAGCCCCAGTAGCATGTAGCCGATCTGGCTGACAATGTGGAAAGACAGGATTCGCCGGAATTCAAACTGCGCCGCGGCGCCGAGCACGCCGGTCAGCATAGTCAGGGCAGCGGCCCAAAGCAGTATGGTGTGTGTGTAGGCGACATCTTGCGTGAAGATCAGCGTGAATACCCGATAGAGCGCGTAAACCCCGACCTTGGTCAGCAGCCCCGCAAACAGCGCTGAAACGGCGACTTGCGGCGTGTGATAGGAGGCAGGGAGCCAGAAAAACAGCGGGAACGCCGCGGCCTTGATGCCGAACGATACCATGAACATCAGGGAGACCACCGTCACCATGCCCGGGTCTTCCACGCTGTTCAGTTTTTGGGCGATGTCCGCCATGTTCAGGGTGCCCACCATCCCGTAAAGCAGGCCCACGGCGGAGAGAAAAATAGCCGACGAGAACAGGTTCAGGGTCACGTACTTGATGGCGCCTTCCATCTGGGCTCGCTCTCCGCCCAGGGTCAGAAGGGCAAACGATGCGAGCAGCATCACCTCGAACCAGACGAACAGGTTGAATATATCGCCAGTCAGAAAGGCTCCGGCCACGCCCGCGAGCAGCAGATGCATCAGGGGGTAATAACCGAATTTTTCATGACCTTTCGGCGTTGAGGCCAGCGAATAGATTGCGATGGCAAGGCCGATAATGCCGGTTAGCACGATCATGATGGCGCCAAGAACATCGGACACCAGCACAATGCTGAAGGGCGCAGGCCAACTGCCCATTTCCACCACCAGAAAGCCCTGCTCAATGGTTGAGCGCATGAGCCAGATGCCGGCCGCCAGCAACAGCCCGGTGGCAACAACTGCAAGGACCCGCTGAAGCTTGATGGAGCGCCAGAATGCCAGGGACAGAGCTCCGGCTGTCAGGGGTATCAGGATCGGGAGAACGAGTTCCGGGTTCAAGTATCCGTATCCTTCATCTTGTCCAGGTCATCGGTTCCGACCACTTCGTAGGCACGACGGATCAGAACCACGGCGAACGCCAGGACGCTGAAAGCAATCACAATGGCGGTGAGAATCAGGGCTTGTGGCAGTGGATCGGCCACTGCTCCAACGACTTCACTCGCCCCCTCGGGAATCAGCGGTGGCGCGCCCCGGGTCAAACCCGCGACGACGAAAATCAGAAGGTTGGCCGCGTTACTCAGAATGATCAGGCCAATGACGAGTTTAACGATAGAGCGGCGCAGCATCATGTATATGCTGGCTGTAAAAAGTAGCCCAACGACATAGGCCATCAAGGTTTCCATAACTGAGCCACCTCCCTGTCGATGAATGCACGGTTCATTCTTCCGACTCCATCAGGCTGATCACAAAGGTCATCAGCGTGCCCAGCACGGCCAGGTACACGCCAATGTCGAAAATCAGAACGGTTGATAGTTTCAGATAGCCTTCACCGGGGAGTGGAACCTCCCACCAGAGTGCGGTAAGCATGGCCTGGCCAGACCAGAAGGCAGGGATGGTTGAGGCGAGACCAAATAGTAATCCGGCTGCCAGAATATCCCGCGGGCTGACACGCAGCAGCTTGCGTGTTGATTCAGCGCCAAAAGCGAAGGCATAAAGCACAAAAGCACTTGCCGCTACCAGCCCACCGATGAAGCCGCCGCCGGGCTCGTTGTGCCCTCGCAAAAGCAGGAACACCGAAAACATCAGTTGTAGCGGCATAATCGCGAGAGCGGCGGTGTGGAGTATGAGCGTGTTGGTTTTCATGGCTTGTGCTGGTCCTCCGCCCTCAGTTTGACCATTGAGTAAACCCCCATCGCCGCAAGGCCCAGAACAAAGATTTCTCCCAGGGTGTCCAGCTGCCGGAAATCCACCAGAATCACATTGACGATGTTCTTGCCGAAGGCGAGGCCATAACTGTTTTCAATGTAATAACTGGAGATACTGTCGAAGTACTGGATATCCAGTACCGCAAGCATCAACAGGGTCATGATCGCGCCGGCAAACACAGCCACAGCCAGGTCCCGATAACGTTCCCACGGCGATGAGAGGTTGACGAAAGGCGGCAGCTTGAAGAGCACCAGAACCAGCAATATGACAGTCAGAGTCTCCACCAGGAGCTGCGTGATGCCAAGATCCGGCGCGCTGAAGTGGATGAATATCAGGGCTACCCCGAAACCCAGTACGCCGACTGACGCAACGGAACCCAGCCGGGACCGGGTGACACTGGCGAACACGGTGGCTGCGACAATAAGAAGAGCGATGCCAAACTCGTAGAAGTAGCCATTGCTGAAATCGAAATCCAGCTGAAAACCGTGGCGGGTGAACAGCGTGTAGCCCGTCAGACCGAAGGTGACCAGAGCGAGGATCAGCAGATAGATACCGAGAACCCCGTTCTGCAGCAATCGGGTTTGCCAGCTTGCAGCCTGGGTGATCCCGAGCATGAATCGGAAATAGCCGGCCTCCGGACCAAAGCGGCTGGCCGCCGTGTTGACGGCATAAAGCGTCGGATGCAGTCGCTGCCAGGTTACGAAAAGTAGGGAGCCTGCGAGGAGGCTGGCGCCAGACAGCATCAATGGAACATTCACTCCGTGCCACAGGGCCAGAGCCGTCGTCACCCCAGTGCCATAGACGGATGAGACTGTGGCATCCAGTACGAAGATTGCGGGCACAAATGGCGCCACGCCAAAAATCAGCGCCAGAAGGGTCAATACTGCCGGGCCAATCAACATGGCGACGGGGGCGTCGTGGGGCTGTTTCGGAGTGGTGCGAACGGGACCGAAAAACGGTTTCAGGAAAACCAGTCCCGCTACGGCCACGACCAGAATCGAAGAAGCGACAGCCGCTGTCATGAGCGCCGAGGGCCACACCGGCGAGTTGATGACCGACTCGAACATCAATTCCTTGGCAACGAAACCGAAGAGTGGCGGAAGCCCTGCCAGCGACAATGCAGCCAGCCCGGTAATAACCGCGGTTCTCGGCATGCTGCGCCAGAGCCCGCCCATTTTCGTGATGTCTTTGGTGCCGGTTTCGTGGTCCAGCGCGCCCGCAAGCATGAACAGGGCGCCCTTGTACAGCGAGTGCGCCACCAGGACGCAGACGAAAGCGATGATCGCCTTTTCTGTGCCGATCCCGATGAGCATGGTGAGGGTGCCCAGCGCCATGACCGTCGAGTATGCCAGCACCTTCTTGATGCCGGTGCTACTGAAGGCCAGGTAGGCGCCAGTGAGCATGGTGGCAGCGCCAAAAACCATCAGAGAGTTGCTCCATAGCGCATCCCCGTCCATGGATGAATTCAGGCGCGCCAGCAGATAGACGCCGGCCTTGACCATGGTCGCCGAGTGCAGGTAGGCAGAAACGGGGGTGGGCGCAGCCATGGCATTGGGTAACCAGAAGTGAAATGGTACCTGCGCAGACTTGGTGAAGGCTCCGATGAGTATGCAAACCGCCGCCGCGGTGTAGTAACCATGGTCATGAATGGCGAGATCGGATGCCAGTATCTCGGAGAACGAATAGCTGCCGGTGATGAAGATCAGGAGAATCAGACCGGCCATCAGTACCAGGCCGCCTCCCGCTGTGACGAAGAGTCCTTGCAGGGCGCATTTCCTGGCTTCGGCATCTTCATGGTTGAAGCCGATCAGCATGTAGGACGTGATGCTGGTCAGTTCCCAGAACACGAAAAAAGTGATGAGGTTATCGGATAAAACCAGCCCCAGCATCGACGCCATGAACGACAGCATGATGACGTAGAATCGGCCGAGATCCTTGTGGCCCTGGAGGTAGGAACCGGCATAGATCAGGATAAAGGTTCCGATACCGCTGATCAGAAGCGCGAAGACCAGTGCCAGGCCATCAACCATGAAATCCAGCGAGACGCCGAGTCCGGGCATCCACTGGTTACGAATCAGAAGAATTTCACCGCCGCTGACCGCCGGGATGAGGCTGGCAAAATAGGCCGTGAGCAATGCGGGGAGAAGGGCCAGCACCCAGCCAATGTGTTTGCCTGCCACGCGATAGAGCGCGGGAACCGCCACCGCCAGCAAAAAGCCAGAAAGAACAGCCAGTAACATCATGCAAGGGTGCTCCTTTAAGACCCAAGTTAAAACGTCCTGCAGTTAACGGCGGTTTTTATAATCAGTATTTAATACGATTCCTTGGCACAAAAAGTTCTTGGAATTGTTGATTGAATTACTGGTCCCAGGGATGGCCCCGGGTGTTTTCTGTGGTGTTAACCTTCAAATGCATGGCAGCTTTTGCCAGGAAGTTGGCACTCACAGGGGCTGTCATGAACAGAAAGGCCGTGATCAGGAATTCCTCAATACCGATACCCTGTCCAAGTGTGCTGAAGTAGATCACAGAGCTGACTACGATGGCGCCCACTCCAACCGTGGTCGCTTTGGTGGGGCCATGAAGGCGAGTAAAGAAGTCGGGCAGGCGAGCCAGGCCAATAGCGCCGATCAGGGTAAATGCGCCGCCGATGATCAAAAGCAGGCAGATGGCGAATTCAGCGTAGGGATTCATCGGATGTTTCCTCCAGGAGCATTTGTGTGCCGGGTGTGGGCTTACTCAATGACGCTGCCCCGCTTCAGATATTTGGCCATAGCGACGGTTCCGACAAAGCCCATTACAGCAATCAGAAGAGCCGCCTCAAGGTAC
This sequence comes from Marinobacter sp. NFXS11, assembly GCF_040148675.1. Lineage (NCBI taxonomy): Bacteria > Pseudomonadati > Pseudomonadota > Gammaproteobacteria > Pseudomonadales > Marinobacteraceae > Marinobacter > Marinobacter sp. NFXS11. The sequence goes on from NZ_JAGDDV010000001.1 coordinate 502,509, forward strand.
ATGCGTGTTCCGAGTGTGAGGCCGAGCAGAATAATCAAAGCAATGGCGTTGATGTAGAGCGTGTCGAGTGCCAGCACTCTATCGGGTGCATCCGGTCCCTTGATCAGACGGTATACATTCAGAAGCGCCGCCACAGTGACCATGGCAATGGTGATGTAGAGGGCGATGACTATCATTGGAACATCTCCAGCAGAGGCTTCTCGTAGCGGGTTTTGATCGTATCGATAACAGTCTGGTCGTCCTCGGCGTCAAGCGCGTGAATCAGCAGCAGCTTGTTGTCATCGCTGACGTCAGCGCTCACCGTGCCGGGCGTCAACGAGATAGTGCTCGCCAGAATTGTGATGGCCAGAGGGTGCTCCAGCTCCAGGGGATAACAGACAAATGCAGGACGTGCCGGCCGCGGGCTGAGGATGAGCCGTGCCACTTCAACACTCGCGATAACAATATCCCAGACAACGCGCAGGAGGTACGCGGGCACTCTCCAGGCCTTGATGAATGCCGGCGGATCCGGCCAAAAGCCCTGGGTTATCTGCGGTATTGCCCACGCCAGGATCAGGCCCAGTACCGCACTGCCCCCGCTTATTCCGTCACTCAGAAACTGCCAGGTGATAAAAAGCGTTAGGCTCAGCCAGGGCTGGGGAAAACTCAGGCGATCAAGCATCAGCTGTCCTCCCTGACCATCTTGGTTTGCAGGATCTCAATATAGGCATCCTTGTTGTGCAACTGTTCGGCAGTGGCATCGGTGTAGCGGGTAATCGGGCCAGCCAGCACGACGATCACCACCGCCAGTGCAGTCAGGGCACCGGCTGCGACAGAAATCCGGCCGTTGAGCGGATCTGGCTTTTCCAGATGACCATCCACCGTGCGCCAGAAAACGATACTGCCAGCGCGGCTGTACGCGATAACGGTCAGGAAACTGCCGATCAGAATTACTGACCAGAGCCATGCCATTTCGGTTCCCGACTGAACAGATTGTAGAATCAGGACCTTGCCGAAAAAGCCACTCAATGGCGGAAGGCCAGCTGCTGCTACGGCACCGACCAGGAACAGCACACTCAGGAAGGTGCGGTTCTGCATTTTGGGGGCGGTAACGATTCGATCCTTGGCCGAGCCCCTCTGGTTGGCCACCAGCTCCGATACCAGGAACAGGCCGCCAACCGTCCAGGTGGTGCTCAAAAGATAGAACAGGGCAGCAGACAGACCGGCTTCGGACCCGAGCGAAATCGGTGCCAGCAAAGTGCCCACGGAAATGATGACCTGCCAGGCGACCAGGGTTTTCAGGCTGCCGGACCCCAGCGCGCCAATAACCCCCATGGCGAGGGTGGCCAGGGCAATGGGGAACAGCCAGTCCATGCCCAGATTGGCGAGTTCGCCGGCGTCGTCGCCGAAGATCAGCAGATACACCCGCAGAATGGCGTATATGCCAACCTTGGTCATCACCGCAAACAGCGCGGCCACGGGCGCCGTGGCTTTGGAGTAGGCACGGGGTAACCAGAAGCATAGGGGTAGAATCGCGGCCTTGAGACCGAACACCACCAGCAACATCATGCCGCCGGCTTTAACGATGTTCAGACCTTCCCCGGACACCTGCGGAATCTTGACGGCCAGGTCTGCCATATTGAGGGTGCCGGTGACGCTGTAGATCATGCCAACACTGATAAGGAACACGGCGGAGCCTATCAGGTTCAGCACGACATAGTGCAGGCCCGGAACGGTCCTTACCGTGCCACCGCCATGCATCAGCAACCCGTACGAGGCGATGAGCAGCACCTCGAAGGCAACAAACAGGTTGAACAGGTCACCGGTCAGGAAGGCGATGTTCAGACCCATCAGCTGGAACAGGAAAAGTGCATGGAACTGGCGGTTGCCCTCGTCGGCACCGCCGATCGAATAGATGTGACAGAACAGGGCCAGCACGGCCGTCATGACCAGCATAAGTGCTGCGAGACGGTCCAGGACCAGTACGATCCCGAACGGTGGCTGCCAGTTGCCGAACGCATAGATGCGATAGCTGCCGTCGTCTGCCAGTACCAGAAGCACGATGGCGGAAACCAGCATCAAAACGGTTGTAGCCAGTGCCAGGGTGCGGCGAAGACTGATGGGTGCATAGCCCATGAAAGCCTGAAGAATGCCACCTAGCAGCGGAATCAGAACAGGAGCGGTAAGCCAGTGGTTCATTTACCGTTTACCTCCTCTTCCTGTTCCGGAGCAGGCGATTTGTAGGGCTGTTTACCATCCACGTGGTCGTCCTCGTTGTCCGCCAGGTTGCGCAGTGACAGGACGACAACGAACGCGGTCATGGCGAAACCAATCACGATAGCAGTCAGTACCAGTGCCTGTGGCAGCGGGTCGGAATAGCTCGCAGCCGTTCCGAGGACCGGTTGCTGGCCGGTCGCCAGGCGACCGCTGGAGAAGAGAAAGAGGTTCACCCCGTAGGACAGCATGGTCAGTCCCACCACGACAGGAAAGGTGCGAGCCCGCAGAATCAGATAAACGCCGGATGCCGTCAGGGCACCAATGACCAGCGCAAAAACAAGCTCCATTATGCACCCTCCTTTTTACTCTTTATGGCGGAGTGGGGAGATATCCGGCCGATACTGACCAGCGCAAGCAGGGTAGCGCCGATCACAGTGAGATAGACGCCCAGATCAAAAATCAGTGCAGACGCGACCTCGAATTTGCCAACCACAGGCCAGGTTATGTAATCGAACGTGGAGGTCAGGAACGGATAGCCAAAGGCGAGGCTTCCGGCGCCAGCAACCGTTGCGAAGAGCAGGCCCAGGCCGATCACGTTGTGGTAACGGACAGTGATTCGGTCTTCGGTCCAGTCCATACCGCTGGCAATGTACTGGAGAATAAGGGCAACCGAAGTCACCAGGCCGGCGATAAAGCCGCCCCCGGGCAAATTGTGACCCCGCAGGAAAATGAAGGCGGATACCATCAGTGCCAGTGGCAGCATGGGCCGGGCAATCAACCTCAGCATCAGCGGGTGGGAATCCCGGGTCCATGCATGTCCCTCGCCGTCGCTGGGAGGCGGCGTCAGGGCCGTGTCCTTCAGCATGGCGTAGATGCCAAGGGCAGCAATGGCAAGAACGGTAATCTCACCCAGGGTATCGAAGCCCCGGAAGTCCACCAGGATCACGTTGACCACATTGGTGCCGCCACCGCCGGATTTGCTGTTTTCGAGGAAGAAATCAGAAATCGAATTGAACGGTTGGGTCAGCATGGCCAGCGTGACCAGCGTCATGCCAATTCCGGCAACCGCCGCAATGGCGATATCACGCAACCGGCGTTTCAGCGGTGTCTCGATGGGCGTCCATGCCGGCATGTAAAAAATTGCCAGCATCAGGAGAACAATGGTCACGACCTCAACGGAAAGCTGTGTCATTGCCAGATCTGGTGCCGAGAAACGGGCGAAAGCCAGAGCCACGACCAGACCGACCACGCTCAGCAAAACAAGGGCATAGAACCTTTGACGGTGCAGGATGGCTGTTGTCATAGCGCAGAGGATCAACAGACCGGCCGCGATCACTGTTGGTAAATCCACCGGGCTAAGTCCGTTTTCGCCAACAAAAATGCCAAGGCCGAGAATCGGCATGGCTGCGACCGCGATAGCGCTTACCAGAAGAAGCATGGCGTATCGCTGAAGCGAGCCATTTTCGATGCGCGTGGTAAATCTGTTGGCGAGATCGACAACTCTCAGGACCACCGCTTCAAACACCGCCTTCTCATCAACTTCCTTGAACCGGGCATGGAAGTCGAAGAAGCGCTGACGCTGGCTGTACATCAACAGACCGCCGAAGAAAGCGACAAAGCTCATGATAAGCGGAAGGTTGAACCCGTGGTAAACAGAAAGCGTGTAGTCCGGCACGTCGCCGCCGAGCGTGGCGGACGCTGCAATCTGGAGCAGGGGGCCGACCGAAACGGCAGGGAAAACGCCAACCATGATGCACGCAAACACCAGGATCTCCACCGGAAACTTCATATAGCGTGGAGGTTCATGCGGCGGGTAGATAGGAAGATCCACGGGCTTGCCGTTGAAGAACACATCGTGAACAAAACGGGCTGAATACGCCACTGCGAAAATGCCGGCGAGGGTGGCCACAATCGGAGGTAGCCACGCCCAGAGCCCCGGCAGGTTCAGTTCAAGGGATTCGGCAAAGAACATCTCCTTGCTCAGGAAGCCGTTCAGCAGCGGAACCCCGGCCATGGATGAGGCAGCCACCATGGCCAGGGTGGCGGTGTGTGGCATGTAACGCCACAGACCATTGATTCGCCGCATGTCCCGGGTACCGGTCTCGTGATCGATAATCCCGGCTGCCATAAACAAAGAGGCTTTAAAGATGGCGTGGTTGATCACGTGGAAGACTGCGGCCACGGCGGCGAGCTGCGTGCCCATGCCGAACAGTAGAGTGATCAGGCCCAGATGGCTCACCGTCGAGTGGGCAAGCAGGCCCTTCAGGTCGTGCTTGAACATGGCCACATAGGCACCAATGAGCAGGGTGGCCATGCCGGTAAAACTGACCATGTAGAACCACTGTTCAGTACCTGCCAGGGCCGGATACAGCCGGGCCATGAGAAAGATACCGGCTTTGACCATGGTAGCCGAGTGCAGGTAGGCAGATACCGGGGTCGGTGCCTGCATCGCGTGAGGCAGCCAGAAATGGAACGGGAACTGGGCCGATTTGGTGAACGCGCCCAGCAGAACCAGGGTCAGGGCGACCGGGTACATGGCATGCGCTTTGATCTGGTCACCGGCTGCCAGCACATCATCCAGCTCAAAGCTGCCAACAATGTTGCCGATGATCAGGATGCCGGCGAGCAGTGCAAGGCCGCCGCCGCCAGTGACCGCGAGTGCCATCCGGGCGCCACGGCGGGCGTCCTGTTTATGGGTCCAGAAACTGATCAGCAGGAACGAGGTCAGGCTGGTCAGTTCCCAGAAAATCATCATCAGGAGCAGGTTGCTTGAGAGCACGATGCCGAGCATCGATCCCTTGAAGCACAGCAGCAGGGCGTAGAACTTGCCGACGTTTTCATGGGCTTTCAGGTAATAGCGGGCGTAAAGAATGATCAGCAGCCCAATGATCAGGATCAGCAGAGCGAACAGCAGGGACAGCCCGTCCAGACGAAAACTGAAGGAGAGGCCGAGTGCGGGAAGCCATTCGTAGCTGTGCAGCACAACGCCGCCGTCAGTAAGGGTTTCCCAATGCGGGAAAAGGGCTGCGAGTGCAATCAACGCGGGTACAGAAGATGCAACGGCAATCGCCGTTCTGCCGCCCTGGGCGAACAGGGGTGCAGCTATGGCACCCAGAAAAGGCAGTAAAACAACCAGCGGTAGCGACATCGCAACCTCGTTATTGGTTTTCTTTTACGTGAGTATTGAAAGCATGTTTGCCTGAGTCTAGTCTCCGGCCAGCCACCATGCACATTGAGCGCCGATGCCAATACGGCATTGGGGGTGGGGTGGATCAGCAGAAAGCAGGCGGGTCCGGGAAGTACGGTAAACGTCCCCGGTGCCGCGCGATGTCAGCGGTAACAGGTGGGCGGGTAACTCTTGTGCAGCCGTAGGACCTTGCGGTCATGGTTGCTCCGTCAGTTAAACTTGATTGCCGATGATACGTGCCCCGTCTGTAAGGTCAAGTCAACTTGCCATTGATCAAGTGTATACTCGCGATAAATATTTATTGAGAGACCCTCATGAGCGACACCTATCCCAACCTTCTGAAACCTCTGGATCTCGGCTTCACTGAACTCAAGAACCGGGTTCTGATGGGATCCATGCACACGGGCCTTGAGGACCGGTTCTGGAACATCCACAAGTTCGCGCGGTATTTTGCCGAGCGCGCAGAAGGCGGCGTTGGGCTCATGGTCACGGGTGGTTTCTCGCCCAATCTGGTTGGGCAGTTGGCTCCTCTAGCCTCAACCATGAACAACCGGGCCACGGCCCTGTTACATCGTCACGTCACAGGGGCGGTGCATGAGGCGGGTGGCAAGATCTGCATGCAGATCCTGCACGCGGGACGCTACGGCTACCAGCCTTTGATTGTCTCGGCGTCGGCAACCAAGGCACCAATCAGTCCGTTCAAGGCCCGCGCCCTTTCCTCGAAAGGGGTTGAGCGTCAGATCAACGATTTCGTCAATGCCGCAAAACTTGCAAAGTTCGCCGGCTATGACGGCGTGGAAGTGATGGGCTCCGAGGGCTACTTCATTAACCAGTTTTTGTGTGAGCGGACCAACATGAGAACGGACAAGTGGGGTGGCCCTTACGAGAACCGTATGCGCCTGCCCGTGGAGATTGTCCGCCGTATGCGCGAAGCTGTTGGGCCTGAATTCATCATTATCTATCGGTTGTCCATGCTGGACCTGGTCGAGGGTGGCCAGACCTGGGATCAGATCGTAACACTGGGCAAGGCCATCGAGCAGGCAGGAGCCACCATCATCAACACCGGCATTGGCTGGCACGAAGCGCGGGTGCCCACCATTGTCACCTCGGTGCCCCGTGGCGGCTTTGCCGATGTCACCGCCAAGTTTTATGGTGAAGTGGATATCCCGGTGTGTACCACCAACCGCATCAACACCCCGGAGAAAGGGGAAGATATCCTCGCCGCGGGCAAGGCCGATATGGTGTCGATGGCCCGGCCTCTGTTGGCAGACAGCGAGTTCGTGCGCAAAGCCGAGCAGGGACGCAGTGACGAAATCAACACCTGCATTGCCTGCAACCAGGCGTGTCTTGACCATGCCTTCCAGGCCAAGCGGGCATCGTGCCTTGTAAACCCAAGGGCTTGTCACGAAACCGAGCTGGTGTTGACGGTAGCGCCGGTTGTGCGCCGGGTCGCAGTGGTCGGGGCCGGACCTGCCGGGCTGGCAGCAGCGACCACCGCCGCGAAACGGGGCCACAAGGTGACCCTTTTTGACGCGGACGATCGGATTGGCGGTCAGTTCAACTACGCCAAACGCATCCCGGGCAAGGAAGAATTCTACGAAACCCTTCGTTATTACCAGCGCCAAATAGAGCTGTTGGAGATCGACCTGAAGCTGGGCACGCGCGTGGACGCGGACTCACTCAAGGCCAAGGGCTTTGATGATGTGGTGATTGCCACTGGCGTGAAGCCGAGAACACCGGCAATTGAAGGCATCGATCATCCCAAGGTGCTCGGGTACCTCGATGTGCTTCGTCACGACAAACCGGTTGGTGAGACTGTGGCAGTTATTGGTGCCGGCGGTATAGGCTTCGATGTCAGCGAGTTCCTGACACACGACTTCAGCCACCATCCCGAAGGCGAGCAGGTCAGCGTTGCCGACTGGCAGGCGGAATGGGGCGTCAACCCGGACTTCGATGGCCCCGGGGGCCTCGCCGAGCGCCAGCCGACACCGTCGCCCCGAAAGATTTACCTGATGCAGCGAAAAACCGGCAAGGTCGGCGGCGGTCTGGGCAAAACGTCGGGTTGGGTGCACCGCAATAGTCTGAAGCACCGAGCCGTGGAAATGCTCAGGGGCTGTCGCTACGAGCGGATTGACGACCAGGGGCTGCATATCTCCCTGACCGACAAAGATGGCAAGGTCACGGAGAGCCGGGTGTTGGCTGTGGACAATGTGATTATTTGCGCAGGCCAGGAACCTTATCGGGAACTTTTCGACGAGTTATCGGACTCTGGGGTGACCGCACATCTGATCGGCGGTGCAGACGTCGCCGAAGAACTGGACGCAAAACGGGCCATCCGGCAGGGAACGGAAGTCGCAGCCAAATTATGACATTACTAATTGCCTTCGCGTTGCTCTCGATTGGCTTCTCTTTTTTATGCTCCATTCTTGAGGCGGCTTTGCTTTCGGTGACTCCGAGCTACATCGCCTCACTGAAGAAAGAAAGGCCGCAGCTGTTCGCCCGGTTGCGCAAACTGAAAGACGATGTCGATGATCCGCTGTCTGCAATCCTTACACTGAACACCGTTGCCCACACGGTCGGCGCTACCGGCGTCGGAGCCCAGGTAACGGTGGTTTTTGGTGAAGCTTGGCTCGGGCTTGCCTCTGCGGTAATGACCCTGGCCATTCTGATTCTTTCGGAAATCATTCCAAAAACCATCGGTGCGAAGTACTGGCGGAGCATTGCGCCACGGTTACCGGCCATTCTGGGCTTCATGATCAAGGCGCTGTTGCCGTTCATCTGGTTGTCCAAACAGGTCACCCGCCGAATTGGGTCTGGTGAGGCCGACGTTGATATCCGTGCGGAGATCAGCGCCCTGGCGGAGATAGGCAAGGATCAGCAGGCCCTGGATGAAGACGAACGGCGCATGATTCAAAACGTCCTGCGATTCCACGAGATCAAGGTCAGCTCTGTGATGACACCAAGGACGGTCAGTAAATACGTTGATCCGGATATCACTTACGACCAGTTCAGGGAGCAGGTCAGAAAATCACCGTTCTCCCGCTATCCGGTAATCGATGAGGAAGGCGAGGCGCTCGGCTACCTGCATCGTGCAGATCTGATCAACCTCGATTCCAATGTCGACCTGCTCGATCACATGCGCAAGATCAAGCGAGTGAAAGGCAACACCAACATCGAATTCCTGTTTTCGGACATGCTGCGAGAGCGGCAACACCTGGCCGTCGTCTATGACGAATTGGGAACCTGGCTGGGAATAGTGACGCTGGAGGACATACTGGAGACACTTTTGGGCACGGAAATCATGGATGAAACCGATAATGTCTCGAACCTCCGCCGGTATGCGAAGCAGCGCTGGAGCCGCCGTCTGAAGAAGTATGGCTCCGGATAGAAGGGTTTAGTTTGGTTAGCGGGCGGATTTCAAGGCATTTGAAATCGCCTCGGCTTCAGCTTCAAGTACCTGACTTCGAAGGCTGTTTCCCTGCTGCAGTGCCTGCTCGATTTGCTTGCGCTTCATGTCGTACAGCCTGCTCAAAATCTCTGCCTGGCTTTGTCTGATCGGTGCATTCATGGCGGACCTCCCCATAGTGACACCTGTCGGTATTCTTTACGTTTCAGGCCGAACATTGGCCTTCAGTGGAAACCGATGCATAACCCGGGCCAGGCAGGACCGACCAGACATTACCTGACAAAGCGAGAGCGGTAGGCACCCGGTGAAAGCCCGGTATGTTTGCGGAACAGACGCGTGAACGAACTCACGTCTTCGTAGCCCACCAACTGGGTGATTTCATCAATCGGTAACCGCGACTTCTCCAAATGCTGACGTGCAACCTCAATCCTTAGAAGTTGTAGATACCCGGTGGGCGTGTCGCCAGTGGCTGCCTTGAATCGGCGAATCAGAGAACGCTCGGTGAGTCCGCTGAGTGAAGCCAGGCGTTGCAGGGTAGCGGGTTCGCTGTAATGACTGTCCAACCAGTCCTGCAGGTTCAGAATGGCAGCGTCGGAATGGTAGCGCCGGGCCTGCAGGGCACTGTAGGGTGCCTGGCTGGTCCGCCCGGCATCAATCACGAAGGCCTTCGCAAGCTCGCGCGCCACCTGCGCCCCCGCGTAACGTTCCACCAGATAGATTCCCAGATCCCACCAGGCCATGCCGCCCCCGGCACAGGCAATGTCGCCGTCCACCGTTACCAGCTTGTCCGGCTGAAGGTTCACCGTCGGAAAACGCTGGCGGAACTGATGGCTGAACCCCCAGTGAGTAGTCGCCTGACGACCATCGAGCAGGCCTGCCTCGGCCAGCATAAACGCACCGGTACAGTTACTGGCTACCCGAACCTGCTCGGAGTTGGAAGAACGAAAAGCGCCAAGCCACTCAATCAACTCCATATTCCCGGCCAGGACGACATCAATGGGACCACCGATCGTCGGGATAACCACCAGGTCACTTCCATCGTCATCTGGCAGAAGCTCATTCCAGGCCCCGTCGGGCTGAATGGTCAGCCCGTTAATACAACGGCAGGGCGCTCCGTCTTTCGTGAGAAGTCGGGTTGTGAACTGGGGCGCCGGCGTTTCATCGTTAATTCGCGCCCAGGTAACTCCGGCAAGCCGGAAGAGATCAATAATGCCGGTAATAGCACTGGCAAGTGCCCCGTCAAAACCGATAACAGAAACTCTCCGCATACATTCTCCAAAGTAGGCCGCCAGAGGGGCATCTCCTCCCGGGACTGTCTGCAGCATGGATGCTGCAGTCAAGCGTACAGGGATGTATTCACAGCGTGTCCCGGGAGGAGATGCTCCTCTGGCGGCCGGTCGCCGAACGTGGCTTCAACCATTCAAAGAACGGTTGTGGCAATATCGACCATAATTATGTCATAAACGCCGGTTTCCAGGAAAAACCAGTTGTGAGAGGCTATCGACAACAAACAGGAGACCAAGCATGACCGACACCCTGATTGACCGCCGCGACCTGGCGTTCCAGCTCTACGAAGTTCTCGATACCGAAAACCTCACCACCCGCGAGCGCTTCAGCGAACACAATTGCGACACCTTCGATGCCGTCATCGAAACCGCCGACAAAATGGCGCGGGAAAAATTCGCGACCCATAACAGCGCCGCCGACAAGGACGAACCAAAGTTCGTTAATGGCCAGGTCGAGATGCTGCCGCAAGTGAAGGAAGCCTTCGAAGCCTATGCGCAGGCCGGCTTTATCGCAGGACGTTACGACTATGAACTGGGTGGCATGCAGTTGCCTGAATCGGTCATGGCCGCCTGCAACGGTTTCTTCACGGCTGCCAACCCTGGTACCGCGGGTTACCCGTTCCTCACCACCGCCGCCGCCAACCTCATCCGGGTTTTCGGCAACGAACAGCAGAAAACCACCTTCCTTCCGAACATGCTCAGCGGTCGTTTCAGCGGTACCATGGCCCTGACCGAGCCCCACGCCGGGTCCTCCCTCGCGGATATCCGGACATCGGCGTCGCCCACAGATGAGGGGCACTACCTGATCAAGGGCGCGAAGATTTATATCTCCGGTGGCGAGCAGTCCATCACTGACAACATCGTTCACATGGTGCTGGCCAAGATCAAAGGGGCGCCGGCGGGCGTGAAAGGTATCTCCCTGTTCATCGTGCCCAAGTTTCTGGTGGATGACGAAGGCAATCCCACTGAACGCAACGGCGTAAGCCTCGCTGGCCTTATTCACAAGCTGGGTTACCGTGGCACCACCTCCACCGCCCTGAGCTTCGGTGATGATGCTCCCTGTCACGGCTATCTGGTTGGCGAGCCCCACCAGGGCCTGAAGTATATGTTCCAGATGATGAACGAAGCGCGGGTAGGTGTGGGTTTCGGCGCCGCCGTGATCGGTTATCGCGGTTACATGCACAGCCTCGAATACGCCAAAGATCGCCTGCAGGGCCGCAAGGCCAGCGAGAAGAATCCGGAAAGCCCGCAGGTGCCGATTATTGATCACGCCGATGTCCGTCGCATGCTGCTGGCCCAGAAAGCCTACAGTGAGGGCGGTCTGGCCTTGTGCCTCTATGGTGCCCGACTGATGGATGACCAGCACACCCATCCGGACGAACAGAAACGCGCAGAAGCCGGGAAACTGCTGGACCTGCTGACCCCGGTGATCAAGGCCTGGCCCTCCGAATACGGCCCCAAAGCCAACGATTTGGCCATTCAGGTATACGGCGGCGCTGGCTACACCCGAGAATACCCGGCAGAGCAATGCTGGCGCGACAACCGTCTGAATCCAATTCACGAGGGCACCAATGGTATTCAGGCCCTGGACCTGCTGGGCCGTAAAATCTGGCAGGATCAGAGCCACGGTCTGCAACTCCTGATGCAGGAAATGCAGGTTGACCTGCAGGCAGCCACCACCGATCGCTGCCAGCAATGGGCCCTGTCCCTCAGTGAAACCCTGCAGCAGGCCGTGAAGGTCACCCAGAGTTTGGGTAAATCCCTCATGGAAGGCGATCCCGACAAAACCCTGGCCAATGCCTCCTGCTACCTGCACCTGTTCGGGCACATTATGGTGGCCTGGATGTGGCTGCGTCAGGCCAACGCTGCTGCTCATGCCCTGGGTTCCGCGAATACCGATGATGAGCGCAATTTCTACCAGGGCAAACTGCAGGCGGCCCAGTACTTCTTCCACTGGGAATTGCCAACCGTGGCTCAGGATCTGGTGCTGCTGCGCAATCAGGACGATACCTGCCTGAACATGAAATCGGAGTGGTTCTGATGGCTCTGGTAAATGTTGAGAAGAAAAACCACATCTTGCTGATCGGGCTGAACCGCCCGGAAAAAATGAACGCCATGAACCGCGAGATGTACCACCAGATTGCGGCGGCCTACCACCAGCTGGAAAACGACCCGGAGCTACGGGTCGGACTGATGTACGCCGAGGGCGACCACTTCACCAGCGGCCTGCAACTGGACGACTGGGCGGGTGTGTTTGCCAATGGCAAGGGCATTGAGCCGGGTGAAGGCGAGCTGGATCCCTTCCACATTACCGGTCAGGCGCTGAGCAAACCCGTGGTCTTCGCCGCCCAAGGTATCTGCTTCACCTGCGGCGTTGAGATGATGCTCAACACCGACGTACGAGTCGCGGCCAAAGGCACTCGCTTTGCCCAACTGGAAGTAAAACGTGGCATCTTCGCCTGTGGTGGTGCCACCATCCGCCTGCAACGGGAAATCGGCTGGGGCAATGCCCAGCGTTACCTGCTGACTGGCGATGAGTGGACCGCCGATCAGGCGTATCAGTGGGGGTTGATTCAGGAACTGGTGGAACCCGGCGAGCAGTTCAACGTCGCGTTGGAAATTGCCGAGAAAATTGCCAGGGCGGCGCCATTGGGTGTCCAGGGCAGTCTTAAATCCTCAAAAATTGCTGTCAGCGAAGGGCAGGAGGCTGCGAAGCAGCGTTTGTTCCCGGACCTTCAGCCGGTGATGGCCAGTGAGGATGTAAAGGAGGGAATTCAGTCATTCCTGGAACGTCGAGAGGCCGCTTTCAAAGGTAAGTAACGGCTCAACTTGGTCAGAAATCACGGGTTCCAGCGCTTATAGAGAAACCTGACTATATCGCCAGAGCTCAGGGCAGCCGACCGGGGTCTTCCTTCCGGGAGTGTGAGCAGCAAGGATGCTGCGATCAAGCCCCCATGGATGGGTTCACGGCGTCTCCCGGAAGGAAGATCCCGGTCGGCTGCATGCACCAGACCCCGAAGGCTGGTGTCAAAGGCGGCAGTCAGCGGAATTCAGGCAGCCTCGGAATTCGCGGATTCTCGGCGAGCCTTCGCTTCAGCAGCTACCTCAGCAGCGTAGTCCGCATACCTGGCCATCAGCTCCTCTTTCCGGTCCGGATCCCAGTTGATTTTGCTCAGATCTCCCTCGTAGTGATCAATCACCCGCTTATCCATGGTTTCGTACCACCACTGGGGCAGATAGGCCGGCAGAAGCATCGAGGCATAACCACCGGGTAATTGTGGAGCCTTCTCGAAATGCCGCAAAGCCTGGTAACTGCGCTGTGGATGCGCGTGATGGTCTGAATGCCGCTGGAGCTGATACAGGAACAGATTGGTCACAATGTGATTGCTGTTCCAGCTGTGCTCTGGTTGGGTGCGCTCATACTTGCCGTTCTTGTCTTTCTGGCGCAGCAGGCCGTAGTGCTCGATGTAGTTCACACTCTCGAGCAAACTGGCACCGTAAACCGCCTGGGCCGCCAGAAACGGAACCGCCCTCGGGCCGCAAACCAGCGTTGTGGCGCCAAAGAACCCGGCGCTCATGGCCCATCCCTGCAGCAGCTCGTTGTCCAGGCTCCAGAAGTTCTTGCCCTTGCGGGCAAGCCTCGCCTTCTCGATCTTGATGGATGATTTGATACCACCGAGCACCGTGCGTGGCAGGAACTTCCAGAAACTCTCGCCCATACGGCTGCTGGCAGGATCCTCCGGCGTGGCTACCCGCTTGTGATGACCAAAGTTGTGCTCAACAACGAAGTGGGTGTAGCCGGTAGGCGCCAGGGCTGCCATGGCCAGCAGCTTGTTCAGTCTGTTGGATTTGTGGCCGAGCTCATGGGCGGTATTGATCCCGACGCCATTGATAGCGCCAACCGTCAGCGTGAGCCCTATCTTATCATCCAGAGGTGTGTTTTTGCGGCTGGCAAGCCAGGCACCCATGAAGGTCATGGCGTACTGGGTTGGAATAAACGCCTTCACGATTCGGTCGTAGTATTTGTCCTGCTCCAGTGTTTTTACCGCCGATTCCGGTGGATTGCTCTTATCCTCGCCGATAGCCCGATCCAGAGCAGGGATGATGCCGTGTACCAGCGCCGGGCCAGTCCATGCCAGGGCTTTCAGTTTTTTTGGAGCCAGGGCATAGCCGGTCAGTGCGGCCAGTCCGATTCCTGGCAGTGCGGGACCAAGTAGCCACATGTAACGCTTCGGGTCTTTCCAGTTGCCAGGGGCCTCTTGTTCAGCAGGTGCCGAGATTTGGTGTGATTGCAGGTTATCCGGGGTTTTGGCGTTCATTGTTGTCTCCCTTGCAGTGCGCGTACCTGCAATTTATGTCGGACAATCCAACAATGCAACGGACGTCGACAGCTGTCTGGAACCTTGGCTCAAAATGACAATTACCATTTCTTTGGCAGAAAGCCGGTTTCTGGACCAAACTCATCTGAACAACAAGAGTCTGATCACAAGGAAGAATCAGCCATGCCCAATCCGTCGTCTGCGACCGCCTCATATTCTGTTCAGGGAATCATTCGGGAGTACTTGTCTTCCGGCAGGCTAACCGAAGTTGTTTACCGTGACAGCGCCGGTCAGATTTGTCTGGTTCATGATGTTATTCGCGATCTCTTCAGTCGCGCCGGGCAGGATTTTCTGCTGCTCGGGCGCGGAACCATGCTCCCGTTCGATCACGTTATTACCATCGATGGCCAGTTGCTCTCGGACAGTGCCGGTTAACGAAAGGGTAATGGCCCGGTAATTGCCCCGGGGCCAACCGCCCCTTACTCTGTGCACCGTTGTAAATGCTTACCAACAGAGGGATATGGTATGAACAAGCTCACACTGAGTGCACTTTTGATGGTTCTGACGCTCGGCCTTGCAGCCTGCAGTTCGGAAGACGACGAAGGCGTGGATGTCGAGCAGGCTGCGGATAACGCCGGAGAGATGATGGACGACGCGGCGGATTCCACCGAGGAAACCCTGGAAGAAGCCACCGGCCAGGATGAAAGTGCCATGGGCGAGTTGCAGGAAGGCGCAGAGGAAGCTGGTGATGCCATGACTGATGCCGCCGAAGAAGCTGGCGATTCCATTGAAGAAGGCTACGAAGAAGCCACCCAGCAGTAGCCGGGTGGGCTGACCGCTTCGCAGCAACAGTCTGTGCGGGGCGGTCGGTGTTCCGGTGGCCGCCCTTGTAAAGCAATGTTAATGAATTTGTCTTTTAAACTTACCCTTACTGTCATATTTCCCGCCGAAACTGGCCTCTCAACAACACCGACCCGCTGTTCTTTGAGAGAGGCAAAAACATGGCTAAGCACGACCTTGATCCCAACTATCTGGATCCCAACTACGAGCCGGTAGTCAACCACACTGACAACAACCCTTTCCACCAGGTTCTGGCCGCACGCATGCAGCGCCGTACCGTGATGAAAGGCAGCGTTGGAGCTGCCCTTGCCAGTGTGATGGGCCTGGGCCTCGCAGGTTGTGGCAGCGACAGCAACGACGGCACCACCAGCAGCAATGTTTCAAGTACCGATATCGGCTTCAAGGCGGTACCGACATCAACAGCCAACGAAGTGGTTGTTCCCGAAGGGTACTCTACTGAGGCGTTCCTGCCGTGGGGCACTCCGATTACCGGCTCCTACCCGGAGTACAAGGCGGATGGTACGAACACCGGTTCGGATCAGGAGCAGCAGGTGGGCATGCACCATGACGGCATGCATTTCTTCCCGATTGATCTCAAGGCCGGGGGCAACAGCTCGAGCGAAGGCCTTCTGGTGATGAACCATGAGTACATCAATCAGGGTGCTTTGCATGCCAATGGAGCTACCTACGTAAACGACATGCGTCCTGCGGATGAGGTGCGTAAAGAAATCGCTGCGCACGGTGTTTCCGTGGTTCACATCAAACGCGACACCAGTGGTAAATGGGACATTGTCTTTGGCAGTCCCTTCAACCGTCGGATCACGGGTAACACCGAAATGGACATTCGTGGTCCGGTTCGGGGCTACAGCAAGCTGATCACCAAATACAGCCCGGACGCCACCGAGACCCGCGGTACCCTCAACAACTGCTCCATGGGCCCGACGCCCTGGGGAACTTACCTGGCCGCTGAAGAGAACTGGCACGGCTATTTTGCCAACAGCGACGCAACGCAGCCGCGGGAACAAACTCGCCACGGCGTGGGTAGTTCCAGCCGTTATGACTGGGAGCTGGCTGATAGCGCCCAGGATCAGTATGTTCGATTCAACGTAAGCACGATTGGCGCAGCAGCTGGCGATGATTACCGCAACGAAGCCAACACCTATGGCTACATGGTCGAGATCGATCCGTTCACTCCGGAAAGCAAACCGCAGAAGCGCACCGCACTGGGTCGTTTCGGTCACGAAGGTGTCATCTTCGCGCCGGCCAAGGAAGGCGAGCCGGTGGTTTGTTACTCGGGAGATGACTCTCGTTTCGAGTACATCTACAAGTTTGTATCGTCGAAGGCTTACTATGCCGCCACAGCCGGTGGATACCTCCTCGACGAAGGCACTCTGTATGTAGCCCGCTTCAATGACGACGGCTCCGGCGACTGGTTGTCGCTGGACCTCGATGATGCTGAATTCAAGGCCAAGGTTGATGCTGCAGTGGGTACGACCGTTGGCGACATCGCCTTCGACGGCTTCGAGAACCAGGCTGACGTTCTTCTTAATACACGCCTGGCCGCCGATATTGCTGGTGCAACCCCTATGGACCGTCCGGAATGGGGTGCGGTTGATCCGAATTCAGGCCAGGTTTATTTCACTCTGACCAACAATTCCCGTCGTACTGAGGATCAGGTTAACGCCGCCAACCCCAACGCCAATAACCGTACGGGTCATATCATCCGCTGGAGTGAAGAGGGTAACGATCACGCCGCCACCAGTTTCGACTGGGACATTTTTGTCTTTGCCGGTGAACAGGGTACGGAAACCGTAGTGGGTGACGAGGTTATCGTTTCGCTGACCGACGACAATATTTTCAACAGCCCGGATGGCCTCTGGTTCGACTACAACGGTCGTCTCTGGATCCAGACCGATGGCTCTGATGCCGCGCCCTACCAGAACAACATGATGCTGGCTGCCAATCCGGAGACTCGAGAGATCAAGCGCTTCTTCGTAGGTCCCCAGGGCTGTGAGGTGACGGGTGTTGTTTCCACGCCGGATGTGAAAACCATGTTCGTCAACATCCAGCACCCGGAAGGTAACTGGCCGGATTCCAGCGATCCTCGCCCCCGCGACGCAACCGTGATCGTTACCCGTGAAGACGGTGGTGTAATCGGCGCCTGATTCCGCGCTGAAGCCGCCATCTGAACACCGCAAACCCGGCCCACTCGGTAACAGAGTGAGTCGGGTTTGCGGTTTTTTGTTTCAGAAACGCTATTCCCCGCCGATATGGTTATTAAATACACTAAAGTATGAGTTATAAACTCATGTCAATTCTTTAGTCTCCACAATGGCCTTTAATAACAAGATGCTTGCAGAAACAACAAAAAAGAAGAGGTTTCCATGGGGTTACTGGACAGGGCTTCAATTTTATGGGGGATGGCGGTTGCCGGACTTCTTGCAGTCGTCTGCGCAGCGGTGGCGCCGTTGCTAGGTCTTGAAATTACCTCACTGCTCATCGGGCTTGTCGTAGGTCTCGTTGCTGCCGGCGGGTTCATGATTGTTCGTGTCCTGGAGCCGACTGAGCGTGGCCTCAAGGCCTTGAATAACGGCACCCTGGCTGACGATCATCCGCTGCATGCGCAATGTCATCAGTTGCTAGCCGATGCGAGGGCGGGGCGCGCGCTCGTCGAAACGCTTTCCGGCAGCGCTGACAGGAACGCGATCTCAGCCGCCCAGGTGTCTTTCGCGGCCGATCAGTTGAAGCTGCGGTTGGATCGCCAGGTTGAAGAAACCGCCCAAATGGCCGATTACGCTGGCCAGATAACCGAGACCGTGCGGGAATCCTCGGAGCAGGCCACCGATGCAGCTACCATGGCGCTGCAGAACAAACAGGTAAGTACCGAGGGTCGTGAAGCCCTGATCTCCGCCATAGACAGTGTAAGGGCGGTGCATCAGCAGTCCGGGGAAAACCTGCGCCTGATCCAGGAGCTGAACGAGAAGTCCAACAAGATCCAGGGCGTAACCACCACCATCCAGGGCATCGCCGAACAGACTAATCTGCTTGCACTCAATGCCGCCATTGAGGCGGCGAGGGCTGGCGACCAGGGACGCGGGTTTGCGGTGGTGGCTGACGAAGTGCGCCAGCTCGCAGGTAGAACGGCTCAGGCAACCGGTGAAGTCGCCGAAACCCTGGAGGAAATACGCTCCGACACCACGCTGATCGTTTCCCGTATTGAAGACCTGGCCCGCAGTATCGAGGCGGGGCTGACTTCGGTGGAGAGCGTTGGGGAGAGGTTGGAACAGATCAGCGATCAGTCGGACCGTGTACAGCAGCAGGTCGCACGGATAGCCGAAATTGACCAGAACAACGAGCAGAGTCTGGCCCAGGTCTTCTCCGCGATTGAAACCGTGCGTGACCAGATTTCCGAGAGTGATACCAGCGTTTCATCGCTCGCGGAGCAGGCGGCTACGCTGATGGAGCTTGCAGAGAAAGCTAACGCGTCATTCGCATTGAACAGCAAAGCCAGTTATCACCGGCCGTTCTTCGATCAGGCCCGGGCGGGCGCAGACCAGATTGGTCAGATGTTCGAGCAGGCCATCCGCGACGGCAAACTCTCCGAAAGCGCGCTGTTCGACAAGTCCCGTACGCCGATCCCGAATACTCATCCGCCAAAGTACTCCAGCACCTTTGACAAGTTTACCGACCAATATCTGCCTGCTATTCAGGAGCAGGTGAAAAATGCTCACGAGGCCATTGTCTTTGCCATTGCCGCTGCCCCCGACGGATACGTGCCCACCCACAACCGCGATTTCGCGCACGCGGCAACAGGCGATCCCAAGGTGGATCTGGTCAAGAGCAGGAGCAAGCGGCTGTTCAACGACCGTACCGGTATTCGCTGTGGTCAGCATACCGAGACCATGCTCTTGCAAACCTACCGTCGGGATACCGGCGAAATCATGCATGACCTCTCCGTACCAATCTATGTGAATGGCAAACACTGGGGTGGATTCCGTTTGGGTTATCGTCCGGACAATCACTGACCGCCCGCGGATTTCCGGCGATGGGCGCTGTGGTAGACTCCGGTTAATCGTCAAATAGGAGACCTGCTTTGACTGAACCGGAGTTTATTCCTGCCGACGCGGACCCCGCGTCCCGTCGCTCAGATCCTGCCCGGAACCTGGCGGTAGTCGTCTACATCCTTCAGGCGCTTTCATTCTTTGTTGGAGGCATTACCGGTCTGGTGGGCGTGATCATCAATTACGTCAAACTGGATGACGTGCGGAACACCTGGGTGGAGAGGCATTTCCGCTGGCAGATTCGTACGTTCTGGATAGGCCTGCTCTGGACCGTGATCGGTATTGTTACCACGCCACTGATCATAGGCTGGTTTATTCTTCTCGGTATTTCGATCTGGATTATCTACCGGATTGTAAAAGGGGCGCTCGCTCTGAATGATGGCAAGGCGCCCTCCTGATTGCCCGCCTTAATCAGTCCTCTGTAACTTCCTTGAGTCGTATCGCACTGAACATCCCGGCCAGGCCCATCAGGCCGAGAACCATAATGACCGCGACTGGGGAGATCATTGATACCAGAGCGGTCAGGCCGCCGGTGACAAGCAGCAAAACGCCAATGACCGTGTTGCTCACTGCAGTGTAATCGGTGCGCTTGTTACCCCCGGCCATATCCACCAGATAGGTTTTTCGCCCCAGCCTTACGCCAGCATGTGCGATGCTCAGCACGAAGAATGCCACCGGATAGAACCACACGCTGCCTAAGTTTTGCCCCAGGGTAAGTGCTGCAGTGCCGACGATCAGGCAGGTGCCACTGGCCATTGCCGCGCCACGGATCATCACCCTCCGGCTGGACGTGTCTGCCGCCCAGCCCCAGAAACTGGCACTCAGGGAACTGGCGAGACTGCTGGCGAGCAGGAAGATGCCCAGCATCCAGCCGATATCCGACTCCTTTTGTGCCAGGACCACGAAATAGGGCGATGCCAGGGCAGAGCAGAGAAGCAGGGCCCGGGTGATCACGAAATTACGAAAGGGGACGTCATCACGGAGCAGGGACAGGCTGCGGAATGCCTCGTTGATGGCGTTTCCACCGCCACCGGTTTCACCTTCATGCTCCTGAACTCCGGCAAACAGAAAACCGGCAATTACCCAGAGTGCGCCTGCCAGAAGCAGCAACACGGTGTAGAAGGCAATCGTGGGGTCGCCACGTTCCCAGAATAACAGGCCGGTTAAAACAACGGTTGCCGTGCCACCGATGGTGGACGCCAGTCCGCCAAGCCTTCCCCGGCGGGTCTTGGGAATGCATTTCCCCTGAACGTCTTTCATGGAGACGGAGCAAAAGCCGCGGGCAAGGGAAAACACAATGAGAGCGGAAATGATCCCGAAGCCGGCTGCATAACCCTCGAAGAACCAGACACTGGCCGCCATCGCCACCACGCTGGCGGCCTGTCCGAAACTGCCCAGCGTCCAGAACCACTTGCGAACCGGTTTGCGGCGCACCCAGGCCGCGATGACCATTTGTGGAACGAGAGAGCCGGATTCGCGGATCGGAACCAGCCAGGCCACCAGCGCGGGAGCACCTATGGCACTCATCAACCAGGCCAGCACGGTCTTGGGGCTGATCAGCAGATCGCCCAGCTTGGTCAGTACGTTACTGGCGAGAATGAGGAAAAAATTGCGGGGTACCTCGCGACAGGCCTCCTCAGGAATATCCTTGCAGACCCGGGCATCTTCTTCGTTGGCAATCAGGCCATAAAGTTGTTCGATGGTGTCCTTTCTGCTCTCAGGCAAACCGCTATCCTCCGGAAAATGTGTCGAAAGGATACCAGTGTGGCGCGGTATCCTTAAGTCCGGATTACGGCAACTGCGAGCTATCAGACCAGATGGTGGTCCCAGTGAACGGATAGATCTGCGAGTTCTCTGGCGGGTTTGCCGGCGCCGAGCCGAATAAGTTTTCCCCGCCCGGAGGAAACAAGAAAATCCCCTCCGGCAAGGGTCTGGATGCCCGCGCAATCAGCGATGTGTGCGCGGTTGACCAGCTCACCGGTCTTGCCCCTAAAGATAATGGCCGTTCCACCAATCGGCGAAGCCGCAGCCACGAGGTCGTTTTCCGGATGCGCAACCACGCTTGAAATGTAGTTGGCCAACGCTGTCCGGGTGTTCTCATCGAACCGGTATTCCCGCAGAGTTCCCTCTTCAAGACGCGCCAACAAAGGCGGCGTTTCGTAGAGTGGGCCCTGGTGCTGATAGGCCACATACACGCGGCCATCGCCGCTGACGCTGACATGGCGGGCGCTTTGCTGATGATGAGGCGGCCTGAAACGGCCAACAATTTTGCCGGAGTGACGATTCATGAGTACCAGGGCTGGATCCATGGTGTCCAGATTCAGTTTTATGCGGTCGTAATCCGGGTGAGTAAGGATGCCCCCGAGCCCGATCACCAGGGTTTCGCCGTCGGGATGCAAGGTCAGCTCATGGGGGCCGATTCCCGCCATGTCAAAGGTTTTTGTCCGCCGATAACCCTTTTCGGCATCGTAGACTGCGATGATCCCCGCGCCCTGATCGTACCGGCTGGCGGTGACGTAAAGGCGTCGGCCATCGGTCGAGAACACACCGTGGCCAACAAAGTGTTCGCCCGGCTCGGCTGAAATATGGTGTTTCCGGGCACCCGTAGTGCTATCGAAAACGTAGAATGACCAACCCGGGCGGCGCTCGAAAAACAGGGTCTCTTGCTGGTTCGGTCGGTTGCAGCCGCTATGGCAGCGGGAATCGACAGGCGCCTGCCACAGTATCCGGCCGTTGCGGTTGAACGCGCTGACTCCAAAACTGCCACCCGGGAACCCGACGGCGCCGGCATATCCATCAGGTTGGACTGACGCTTTTCGGGGCAGCACGGAACAGCCGGTCAGGCCCACGGCAACGCCGCCGGCAATGGATACCTTGAGAAGGGCTCTCCGGCTCAAAAGCATAAGATCAGCTTCCTCAGTCGCCATCGCTCGAGTTGAAGCCTCTTACTACGCCAAGTGCGATTGCCGCCTGGTCATTCACCTGCGTGGTCAACTGGGAAATATCAACGTAAAGGCTTTGCAGAGCCCGGAACTGGTCTTCTTCTTTCAAAGCAGTTGCCATGGGTAGGTGGGCACCGGGAAAGTTCTGCTGAACCTCGTTGAATTGTTTGCGAATGCGGTCTGCCAGGTCGGACGCCCCCTTTGCTTCCAGCGAAATTTCGAGCCCCGGTGAAAAGTACCGGTTCAGGCCGTCGACAGTCGCCGCGACCGTCTGCAGGCTTTTGCCGCTGCGCCAGGCGTCCGCGATGTAAGGGTTGCGTTTGTTAGTGCCGCGAAGTCCCATGGGTTGGGCCAGCCTTCTTTCTTCCAGGATTTCCAGCGTTGCCATACCCGCTCGGATAGTGGTGTCGAAGTACTGCTCGGTCTCCAGATAGTGCGGCCTGAAAGCCTGCCAGCCAGCCATCAACGCGTCGCTGTTGCTTTTCACGTGTCCCGCGACGTTCGTTAGCAGCTCGCAGGTCCGGGCGAGGGGGAGTGAAGTTTCCCCGGCATTGAACTCTTGGTCGAACAGCAGATATTCCATCATCGGGAAGCCTTGCACAGCGACACCGGACTGATTGATCACGCTCGGGGTGATCGGTTCATCGTTTCCGATCAGGTAAGCCGCTTTCCGTGCGATCAGATTCTTCGGATCCGGCCAGAACTGGAACTGCCAGGAAAGGTTGTTGTTTTCGACCGGGCCGAAATCGACAAAGCGTACCTTCTGCCACGCCAGGAAGGCATTCAGCCAGGCGGCTTCCACGTGTTCCCGGCTTCCCTCGGCTGGATTCTGGCAGTAGTCATGGGCGGATTCAGCCAGCTCACCCGCTTCTGTAGTCAACGATTGATAGCCGGTCGCAATGCCTTCATACCACTGCTGGCGGGCCTGGGTGTTGGCTTCGCTTGCCCACGCCAGGGGCGAGGTTAGTGCCAGGATAGATGTGCACAGCAGTCTGGTGATCCCTTGCATGACTGATCCTCAGAGTGAATTCAGGAAATCGATCAGAGCGGAACGATCTTCGGGCGACATCTGGCGGTATCGGTCGGCGGCCGCCTGAGCCTCGCCACCGTGCCAGAGCACGGCTTCTTCCAGAGTCCGGGCCCGGCCGTCGTGCAGGAACCCGGCTTGTGGATTCACCACTTGGGCCAGGCCAATGCCCCAGAGCGGCGGGGTTCGCCATTCATTGCCATTGGCCTGGAATTCATCGCGGCCGTCGGCCAGGGCAGGACCCATGTCGTGCAGCAACAGATCCGAATAGGGCCAGATAGTCTGGTTGCTAAGGTCCGGGCGATCGGCAACCTCGCCGGTCTGATGTCTCGGCGTATGGCAGCCAGCGCAGCCACTTTCGTTGAACAGCCTTGCCCCCTGCCGGACGGATTCAGACCCAATATCTCGACGCGCGGGTATTGCCAGACTCTTGGCGTAGAAGGTCACGAAGTTGGCGACCTTGTCGCTTACCTCCGGTTCACCGCCATGGGTAAACCGCTCACAATTCTGCTCGGGCATGCAGTCGGTTTTAGGTTTCAGAGTAGAGGTCAGCCCCATATCTCCGGCGAACGCACCCATGCTTTGCTGGTGGACATCGGGCTCGGCTGCCTTCCAGCCGAATCGACCGGGCACGGTCTGTTCCGTTGCCAGATCCCAGACCTGGTTAAGCTTTCCGGAGATGCCGTTTCCGTCCGCATCGTCAGGGTCTTGGAGGGCTTGCAAATCTTCGATGGGGATGGCTTCCAGCAAACCCATTCCGATCATCTGGGGTGCTACCCGGGGTGACACCAGCAGGTCTTCCGGCAGTGGCCCATACTTTGGGTTCTCAATGCGGTATACAGGCTTGCGCAGTTCCACCACCGTCCCATCCGCGAGAGTTTCCTTCACTGGCGTCCATTCGACGATCAAATCAGCCTCTGGTTTCGCTGCAGGAAGCGCGGCTGTCTGGAGCTGGCTGCCATATACTGGCGCCGGTTTAAAACCGTGTTTGCGCAGAACGTCTGCGTCCAGCTCCGGATCAGCAGGGACTGCCAGTCTCAAAAACAGGGAGACCGGCGGCTCGTCGACACCAGGTGGGTGTCCGCGACCATCCTTGATATGACATCCCTGGCAGGAGTTGGTATTGAACAGCGGGCCCAGGCCGTCACGGGCGTCAGTGCTTGCCGGGGCTTCGACCCAGGGGTTCCGGAAGAAACTGTTGCCGACACTGAAATCCAGACGTTTGGTCATGGACAGATTGCCCTGGGGAAGCGAGTAGGCATTGGTGTCTGACTGTTGTACGGTGCCCTCACCACCTGTGGACTGAGATGTCTGGATCGGATAGCCCGCGTGAGTCTGGGCGAAAACGTGGGTGCTGGCGATCGCCAGCGCCCCGATTAAAGCAAGCGGTCTCATCATGCTCAGAACGCGTGGCCGGCATCATCGGGAGACAGGGCTTCAATACCCAGGTCGCGCGCAGCCTGCTCAATGGAACCGGTCTGTGCGACCAGCGCCATGATAGCGCCGTTGACGATACGAGTTCCCTCGGCATTCCCGGGTGCAATCATGGTGTCAAAAGCCATGGGATTTTCGCTGCTCTCCGCACGGGCCTTCATTAGCGCCAGGGCTTCCATGGAGGCGTCCAGCTGGTTGTTAAGACGGGCGTCCAGCTCTGGGTCGCTCTGCTGAACCAGGTCAGACAGGGAAGGGCCGGTCACCAGGCTGCCATCCACGCGACGATAGGTACCCGTGTAGACGTTCTGGATACCCTGGCCGTTGTAGTAGTGCGAATTGTGGGTATTGTCGCTGAAGCAGTCGTGTTCGTCCTCATAGGAATTGGCTTCCAGAGCAACCTTCATTCGCTCGCCGGCCAGCTCGCCCAGAGACAGTGAACCCATGCCGAACAGCATTTTCTGAACACCCTGATTGGCGTCTGCAGCGGTCAATTGCGACCGGTAGTTGTCACTGGCGCCCGGCGCCCACTGGGCCACCATCCACTCCAGGTCGGATACCAGAAGGTCTGTTACCGCATCCAGGTATTCGCCACGACGCTCACAATTGCCATTGGTGCAATCAGCGCCCTTCGCGTAATCCGTGACCGGACGCTCACCGGCGCCGCTTTCAAAACCGTGGAGATCCTGACCCCAAAGCAGGAATTCAACCGCGTGGTAGCCGGTAGCAACGTTGGCTTCAGAGCCGCCAACTTCGTTCAGATCTGCGAGCAGTGCAGGGGAAAGAGATGCCACATTCAGTGTTTCACCACCCACATTGATACTGTTGCTTGCGATGATGTTTGCGGTGGCACCGGCGTTGCCCAGCTCGTGCTGGTACCCGTCTGCCTTCACATAATCGATCAGGCCTTCATCGAGCGGCCAGGCGTTCAGCTGGCCTTCCCAGTCATCGACAATAGCATTGCCGAACCGGAACACTTCTGTTTGCTGATAAGGAACCCGCGCTGCCAGCCAGGCTTCTTTTGCGGTCGCCAGATTGGCTTCGGTCGGATTGGCGATCAAGCGGTCAGTTGCTTCGTCCAGCGCGCGGGCGGTGATCAGGGCATCTTCGTAGTTGGCATGAGCCAGATCGGCGTAGTGATCGACCACTGAGTCTTTGGTTGCTGGCTGATGATCCTTGGTGGACCAGGGATGATTAGCGCAGCCTGCAGTGAGCAGAGCGGTTACTGTCAATGCCAGGGGGGCTGGACGAAACATGGACGTCATTCCTTTCTCCAAGTTCTGGTAATAGTAGTAATAATGAGAAATATTAGCGTTAAATATTATGAGTTCCGTTTTATCGAAACGCAAGCGGGAAACGGACTCGATGGATCAGGATTGACGATTGTGCTCTTGCCCCGGGCAACCGTGATCGGGCTTAATGGCCCCGTCACCAGGGAGCTATTCTTGTATGTTGAGTTATTTGCACGCCTTCCACGCCGGCAATTTCGCCGATGTCCAGAAACACGGAGCCCTGGCACTGGTCCAGACCATGATGCGGGCGAAGGCCTCCGGTATTGCCTGTTTCGATACCCATGCCGGCAGTGCCATATACGACCTGCGAAGTGATCGGGCCCGCAAGACTGGAGAAGCCGACCACGGAGTTCAGAGACTTTGGGGCGCCAGAGATCGGTTGCTGTCCGGGGACTGGAAGCCGTTTCTGGACGTGCTGACAGGATTCAATGCCGGCGGTGGTGAACTGTCCGTTTACCCCGGTTCTCCTGCGTGGTTTCAGCATTTTCTACGGGATGGAGATGCGCTGACGCTGTTTGAACTGCATCCGTCTGAGGGCGAGCAACTGGCGGACTGGGCTTCCGAGGCTCCGATTCGCGTGCTCAGACAGGACGGCCTGGCAGGTCTGCTAAGACAGTTGCCTCCCAGACAGCCGCGCCTGCTGACGCTGATTGATCCCTCTTACGAGGTCAAAACTGACTACATTGAAGTGGCGCAAACTTTGGGGAAAGCATGGCATAAGTGCCGTCATGGCATTTTTCTTGTCTGGTACCCGATACTGACCAGTAGCCTGCAGGAACAGTTGAAAGATGCGGTCAGGGGCACTGATGCGCGCAAGATACTCTGCAGTGAGGTGCATCTGAATAATCCGCCGGAGCGAGGCATGGTCGGATCGGGCATGCTGGTGGTAAACCCACCCTGGGGTTTTGACTCCCGGTTTGCCGCAATGATGAGCGATATTGCCGGGGCGGACGTTTTGAATTTGTCTCACGATATTGGTTGGCTGGTTCCTGAGTAATTGAAAGGACGGCAAGCAAGGGAGCAATGAGGTTGAAGGATAAGCCAGTAAACAAGGCAGGATCCGTGTGGATGCCCGGCGGCCTGATTCCGGTTGAGCAGTGGAAAGTGCCTGAAACGTCCGTGAGACGTTCACTCAAAGATGCGTTGCGCCATGCCCTGGCCCAGATTCGGGCGGGCGTGGTTGCAGAAAAGGAAGTGTTTGAAAGCCTCGATAACCTTCCGGAACTTTCAACCGCCCGGCTTGAATCCTTTGCACCGCGGCCAGATCCAAGCGTGCTGGCGGAAGTCCTCTCAAGGGCCCTTGAAGAGCTTGGGCTAAATAATGATTCCGGCAAGAGAGTTGCGTTACTGGTGGCTCCACCGTTCTCGGGTATTCGTTCTGCCCTTGAGTGTTTTCCCGAGCTTGAATTGCAGCAAGAGGGCGACGCGGGCCGGTGGTCGCTGATCCTGCCACCCGAGAATCTGCTTCTTGATGAACAAGGCGCCAGGGAGTGGTGGGACACGCAGGATCTTTCCAGGCCGTGGGTGATTCCGGAACTGGCTGATTTCTGGCTGCGCCATCTGTCCGGACTGGCTCTGGTTCGGGAATTACTCCGTCGGGTTGCTGCGGGAGGCACTGCTCCTGGCGCTATTGGTTGCTCGAGCTGGTGTTGGCAATTCTGGTCCTCTTACTTCAGGGATGTGCACTTTTCGCCGATGACACCTTCGCCGATGGCAGCAGTCGAACTTGGTGAATGGTTCGAATCCCTTGCTGCCGTTGATAGTGATTACTCAATCACGGCCCGAATGGCAGACGATGGCCTATGGGTATTGCCGATGACGGAAGGAAATGACGGGAAAAAGCGCAAACACAGTGGCTTTCTCCGGGATCTCGCCTCAGTAGCAAGAGGTAATCCCGGTGTTGCGCTGGCCATATGGCGACGCGCGCTGAGAGCACGCCCCGAAGAGGAGACGGGCACGGAGGAATCCGGCCCGGGTTCTTCAGACGGCGGTTCAGTCACCCGGGCCTGGGTTATCCCTTTTGATCAACTGGGTTTGCCAGCGGTCCCCCAGAGCCAGGGCGACAACATTGGCCTGCTATTGCACGCCCTGTTGTTGCACGATGGACTGGACGCCTCTCATCTGCAGTTGGTAACAGGGGTTGCGGAATATGAGGCAGGGTTTGTGCTGGCACGTCTGGCCCGCGCGGATCTGATTGAGCAGCAGTCATCTGGTGGTCGCTGGCAAGTCACCGCTCAGGGATACCCCTCGATCCGTCGGCATTTGCAGAGCTGGGGATTTCCGGTCGACACTTTCTAGGAGATGAGTGATGGGTGATCTTGGCATTCGGGAGGCGTTTTCAGCTATCACGTCGGAAGCGTTGCTGGAATCGTTGATGGTTGTGCTGCTGGCGACGGGCCTGATCATTGTAATACAGAAGCTGTTTCCGAGAATCGCAGTGAAACTCGGGGGCAAGCCCCGGTTTTATATCCTGGCGTCGGTGCCCTTGCTGCGATTGATCATTATCGTGGTGACCATCATCGTTGTGGTTCCGATCCTGGTGGAACCTTCGTTCGAGAACATGGTTGCCATTTTCGGAGCCCTGGGACTGGCTCTCGGGTTTGCCTTCAAGGATTACGCGAACAGCCTGATTGCCGGAATCGTAACCCTCTACGAAATGCCGTATCGGCCCGGCGACTGGATCGAGGTGGACGGGCAGTACGGAGAGGTCCGTTCGATTGGCACCAGAGCCGCGGAACTTGTTACGCCGGATGATACCGTGGTGGTGATACCCCACGGCAAACTCTGGGCGTCCCTCATTGCCAACGCCAACAACGGAACGGATAACCTGATGTGCGTGGCGGAGTTCAATCTTGAACCCCACCATGACGTCAGCCGGGTTATGGCGCTCTTGCGGGATGTGGCCTACACCTGTCCTCTTACCCGCACGTTCCGGCCTGTCGTGGTGGTGGTCTCCAACAAACCCTGGGGCATGTGTTATCGGCTGAAGGCATACCCGATCGAGTTGAAGGATCAGTTCCGGTTTATTTCCGAGCTGACTGCAAAGGGCGCAAGTGCGTTGGCTTCAGAGGGCGTAAGGTTTGTCTCAGTCCCCGTCACCGGAAACCCCTGAACTTTGCTTGCGGGTTTCCGTTTGCTCTATCAATTGATTCAACCTGCCAAGAATACGCTGCCCGCTTTCACCGGTGCGCTCGAGGTAAATGTCACGCACCGGCATGCTGGCTTCCCGAAACGCCTCGCGTTCTGAATCGGTCAGGCGGACCACTTTCATGTGGCCCGCTTCCAGCATCTGCTCGAGCCGGGTCTGATTCAGCTCCTCCTGAGTCTCCCAGGCGATCTGCGCGACGTCCTTGAGTCCGTTGTCGAGCCATTGTTGCTGGTTTTCGGGCAAGGCGTCGTACCACTCAAGATTCGAGACCACTGAAGCAACGAACTGGGCCGGTCGCGCCAGGGTCATGGTGGTCTGCACTTCGTAGAAATCCATTTCCTCGATGGCGAAAACCGGATTGCTCTGGCCGTCGATCTTGCGCAGCTGCAGGTCACTGTATACTTGGGAATAGGGGATCTGGCTGGGCTCGGCACCATAGGCCCGGAAGGTTTCTTCCGCCATGTCGGAGGTCATGGTTCGGATTCGCTGTCCGGTGAAGTCTTCCGGCGACCGCAGCGCCTTGTTAGCTGTCCAGGCCATCCAGCCTTCAGGCACGAAACCCAGCAGTTTCATGTTCTGGTTGGCATAGGGTGATTCAAACAATTCGAGCAATTCTGCACTGGCCAGAATCTCTCGTGTCACGTCGGCGTCGTCCGGAAGAACATAGTGCAGCGTGAAGAGACCGACTTCGGGGATGGTGTTGGCAAGATGCCCGGGGGAGGCGAACGCCAGGCTTATGGAACCATTGCGAACCAGTTCAGTAAGCTGTGCCGAGGTTCCCAGAGAGCCGTAGGGAAAAATATCGATTTCAATCCTGCCGTCGGAACGCTCCTCAATCCGTTCCTTCAACGCTTCGGCATAAGCATGCTGAACGCTACCCTCGATCTCCTCAAGGGCAAAACGCCAGGTGACCGGGTAATCGGGGGGTTCCGGGACATCGGCGGTCCCGTCCTCACCGCTGGTTTGGCTGTCTGAACAACCGGTCAGTGCAATGGCCAATGCCAGGCTCAATGGCCAGAACCTGAAACGGACGGTGGGCATAACGGGAACTCCAGTTTTCTCGATCCTTGGTTGATATTGCCATACAAGGTAACACAAGAATGCGCACTGCCGTGGGTTACGGGGTTGGATTGAATTACACTGTCGACCCAGACGATCAAGTGCATATAGGAGACAGTTCATGGAGTTTCAGTGTTGGGCAGGAGGCCGAGAATGACAAACCAGAAGCAGGCGATGCTCTATGGCCTTGGCACGGTGCTGTTGTGGTCTACCGTGGCAACCGCGTTCAAGCTCTCCCTCAGAGAGCTCGCGCCCGTTCAGATGCTGCTGATTGCGTGCAGTGCGTCGGTGGTTGTCATGGCCGTCATCCTGATGCTTCAGGGGCGCTGGCACCTGGTGTTCTCGCTCAGTCGCAAACAGTATGCCCAGTCTTTTGGCATGGGGCTGATCAATCCCTGTCTGTACTATTTCCTTTTGTTCGGTGCCTTTGACCGACTGCCCGCCCAGGAAGCGCAACCGCTGAACTACACCTGGGCTCTGGTGCTGGCCTATATGTCGGTACCCTTTCTGGGGCACCGGTTGCGCAAGCTGGATATTGTCGCGGGCCTGATCTGTTATGCCGGGGTCGTGGTGATTGCCACCCGCGGGGCTGTCACTTCGCTGAGCTTCGAGGATCCGCTCGGGGTTTCTCTTGCCCTCGGTAGCACAGTGGTCTGGGCGTCCTACTGGATTATCGCCACACGGGATACCCGGGATCCGGTGGTTGGTCTCTTCCTGAATTTCCTGTGTGGGTTGCCGGTGATTCTGCTCATTTGCTGGTGGACAGAGGGACTCAGTTTTGCTCCGGGCACGTCGTTGGCTGCAGCGCTCTATGTAGGCGTGTTCGAGATGGGCATCGCTTTCGTTCTCTGGTCCTATGCCATGAAAAAAGCGGAGAACACTTCGAAAGTCAGCAACCTGATTTTTATATCTCCGTTCCTCTCGCTGGTATTCATCTACTTTATTCTGGGCGAGCATATCCTGCCCTCCACATACATTGGCCTGGTTCTGATCATGATGGGGCTATGGATTCAGCAGAAAAAAGTGAAGGATCGGGAAGAGGCCCTGAACCTTGGCTGACTGGTTTGTCTACATGGTTCGAACCGCCAGAGGTTCGCTCTATACCGGCATAACCACAGACGTTGAGCGGCGTTTCATTGAACATCAGGGAGGCGCTCCCCGGGGCGCGCGTAGTCTGAGGGGGAAGGGGCCACTGGAACTGGTGTTCAGCGCGCCAGCCGGAGACAGAAGCCGGGCCTCACGGTTGGAGTGGCGCATCAAGCAATGGCCCCGGCCCAGGAAAGAGGCCCTGGCCCGGGGCGAGCTCAGTCTGCCAGATGACGTTTGATGTGTTCGCCTGCGGTTTCCAACGCGGCAGTGGCCCGATCCAGCTGACCACTGTGTACCTGGAAAACGTGCCAAAGACTGTTATAGACCTCAAGGCGGGTTTCCACATCGTTCCGGCTTGCGGCCTCGGCCAGCCGTTCGGCGTCGTTCAGCAGGATTTCCTGGCTGCCTACCTGGATCAACAAGGGTGGCAGGCCGCTTAAATCCCCGAAGATCGGCGAGATCAACGGGTTGGTAAGGGGTTCCTTTCCGGCGTAAAGCCTGGCGGCCTTGCTGGTCCAGCTGGCCTGAAGTACCGGCTCAATTTCCGGCGCATAAAGCTGCTCCTGGGTGAGGTCTATCCAGGGTGAAAACACCGTGAGCGATGCCGGAAGCTGCAGGCCCTTATCTCGCAGTCGCATTGCCAGGGCAACAGAGAGCCCCCCGCCAGCGGAATCGCCGGCGACGGCAATCTGGTCCGGTTTCAGTCCAGCCTCCAGAAGCCCGTGCCCGCAGGCTTCGGCATCATCCAGCGCAGCGGGGAACGGAAACTCGGGCGCCAGCCGGTAATCCGGCGTAATGATGGCGCAGCCGGTTGTTTTCGCCAGGTGCCCGGTTATGCCACGGTGGGTACTCGAGGACCCGATGATGTAGCCTCCGCCGTGGAGATAGAGAACGGCGCCCCGGGGATCATTGCCGAAGGTTGTCCTGGTTGCTGGCACTCCCCCAATGGTTATGTTCTCGAATTTCGCGCCTCTCGGTGGTGTCGAACTCCGATAAGCCTGGCGCACAATGCGTCGCTGAAGTGGCACCGGTACCGCCGGGTTGAGAACGGGTCTGACCAGCCGGTTCATGGTCTGGCGCAACGCACTCTCTAAAACGTGTTGCAACATCTGTGTCTTTCCCCTGCTATGGGTTAGGCCCGCTATAGGTTAGGATTGAAACCCCGAAATAGATAACTCATTCATGACAGGCGTTTAACTCTACGTGTACTGGAAAACGGATACCATAGAAATACCGGACTGGGACAGGCACTCACTTCTGGACAGACTCGAACCCTTCGACCCGACCTGCTCGCGTGATCTTAGTGATGAAATGGTGGCCTATTGTCGTTTTTATGGGCTGGATCTCTGGGTGGAACATCCGGACGTTGCTTATCATCAGGGTTACGTCAAAGCCTGCGGTCATGAAGTCATGGTGCATTATTTCCGATTGCCGGACCAGTCAACAGAGCGTGGCACGGTGTTCATTCTGCACGGCTATTTCGACCACGTCGGGTTGTACAGCCAGTTGATCGATCGGTGCCTGGGAGCCGGATTTGATGTGCTCGCCTACGATCAGCCAGGCCACGGCCTTTCCAGCGGCACGCCCGCAGCCATTGGCAGTTTCCTGGAGTATCAGGGCGTTCTGTCAGACGTGATGGCTCAGGTCAGGGACAAGTTGCGTCAGCCCTGGTTCGCGGTTGGACAGAGCACCGGTGGAGCGATCCTGATTGATTACCTGTTGTCCAACCAGCACAGCCAGCAGACCTCCGATTTCCGGAAAGTAGTGCTTCTGGCCCCCCTGGTGAGGCCGGCCGGCTGGTTGGGCGCAAAAATACTGCATAGCATGGTGAAGCCGTTTATTTCCCGCTGGCGCAGGGTATTTGCGGAGAACAGTGGCAACGGTCGTTTCCTCAGGTTCTTGCGGGAGTACGACCCGCTTCAGGCGAGGGCAGTGCATGTCGACTGGGTGAGTGCACTTCGAAAATGGGTCCCCCATATCGAATCTGCGCGGCCGGTCGACTTTCCGGTGACCGTCGTGCAAGGTGAGAAGGATCTGACAGTCGACTGGCAACACAATTTGCGTATTATCCGGAATAAATTTTCCTCGGTTGAGGAACGGAAGATCCCTGACGGACGTCATCATCTTGTGAACGAAGCTCAGGATTTGCAGGCAACCGTATTCAATACCATTATTGATACATTCACGAACTCGGCGGAAAAGACCCGTTAAATCGGGTTGGCTGAAGAAACCAGGCACAGGAGAAAGCTGTGAAGAAGATGATTCTTGTATTTATGGTGGCAACTTTCGGTCTCGGCGGTTGTATGACCTATGACCCCTACACCGGTGAAGAGAAAACTTCGAATGCGACCAAGGGAAGCATCATCGGCGCGATTGGCGGTGCGGCTATCGGTGCGGCAACCTCCAGCAAGAGTGACCGCGGAAAAGGTGCCCTGATTGGTGCGGCCAGCGGCGCGGCCATTGGCGGTGGCGTTGGTTACTACATGGACAAACAGGAAGCCGAGCTGCGTCGCCAGCTGGAGGGCACTGGTGTTCGCGTGGTGCGCAACGGCGATGAGATTGAACTGGTGATGCCAGGCAATATCACCTTTGATCTGAATGAATCGAGCATCAAGCCGTCATTCAGCGGAACACTGGAATCCGTGGCTCTGGTGCTGAAGGAGTATGACAAGACCATCATCCAGATTGAGGGGCATACCGACAGTTCCGGCTCTGACAGCTACAACCAGCTGCTCAGTGAGCGTCGCGCCTCATCCGTGCGTGACTTCCTACTGAACCAGGGTATTGAGCCGAAGCGTACCCGTGCTGTTGGCTACGGCGAACGCTACCCGGTTGCCTCAAATGATACCGCGGCCGGCCGTGAGCAGAACCGTCGTGTTGAGCTGACGCTGGTGCCCATGCAGTAAGCAGAGCGTTCGCAGCCACAAAAAAACCGGAGCACAGGCTCCGGTTTTTTTATATCTGGCAATGAATCAGAACAGTACGCGGCAGCGAATGGTGCCTTTCACTTTAAGCAGCTTTTCCTGCGCCAGTTCGCCGTATTCCTTGTTCACGTCGACGACAACATAGCCGATGTCTTCCTTGGTCTGCAGATACTGGCCACAAACGTTGATGCCATTCTCTGAAAACACCTGGTTGATCTCTGACATCACGCCGGGAACGTTCTCGTGGATATGCAGCAGACGGTGCTGATTGGGGTGTGACGGCAGAGCGACTTCCGGGAAGTTCACGGAAGAAACCGAAGTGCCGTTGTCGCTGTACATGGCCAGTTTTTCTGCCACTTCCCGACCGATGTTTGCCTGGGCTTCGATGGTGGAGCCGCCAACATGCGGGGTCAGGATGACATTGTCGAACTCTCGTAGCGGAGAGACAAATTCCTCGTCGTTGGATTTGGGCTCAACCGGGAATACGTCAATGGCAGCACCCAGCAGTTTACCGCTGCCCAGAGCATCGGCCAGTGCGTCGATGTCCACCACGGTGCCGCGGGAGGCATTCATGAGAATGCTGCCGGGTTTCATCTGGGCGAACTGCTCGGCCTTGAACATGTACTTGGTGGCCGGGGTTTCCGGTACGTGCAGGCTGACCACATCGGCAATGTTGAGCAGCTCCTGGAGCGTACCTACCTGGGTGGCGTTGCCGATCGACAGTTTTGAGACGACATCGTAGAAGTACACATCCATGCCCAGGCCCTCGGCCAGGACGCTGAACTGGGTGCCGATGTTGCCGTAACCGATAATGCCCAGTTTTTTGCCACGGATTTCATAGCTGTCCTTGGCGGATTTCAGCCACTCGCCGCGATGGGCCTTGGCATTTTTCTCCGGGACACCGCGCAGGAGCAGAATGGCCTGGGCGAGAACGAGTTCCGCGACGCTCCGGGTGTTGGAGAAAGGCGCATTGAAAACGGCAATACCGCGCCGGGTGGCCGCCTGCAGATCCACCTGGTTGGTGCCAATACAGAAGCAACCCACAGCCACCAGCTTCTTGGCGGCTTCAAATACTTTCTCGGTCAGCTGGGTGCGGGAACGGATGCCGACGAAGTGCGCATCGGCAATCTTCTCGACCAGCTCTTCCTCGGCCAGCGAGTGAGACAGGTACTCAATGTTGGTATAGCCCGCAGCATTCAGCGTATCAATGGCAGATTGATGCACGCCTTCCAGCAGCAGGATACGGATTTTGCTCTTCTCAAGAGACGTATTTGACATGGGCTTGCTTCCGAACCTTTCGTCACGTGAAATGACCCGTGGCCAGTGATCGTCGGGGCTGGCTCACAGAACAGGGGCGGTATGATACCATAAACAAAGATTTTCACAGCGCGCCGGTTTGCCTGAATCAACTGTCTGTGATTCCTGTTGCAGGATGCTCCGGCCCAAACCTGACGAGACCGAAAAATTCATGAATTCTGAACAGATCATTGCTTCCCTCAAAGACCTGATGGCCACTGGCGACGCGCCCGGCAAGGTGCTGACCGACCCGGCAGATCTGGATACATACGGCAAGGACTGGACCAAGATCTACCCGCCCAAGCCCCTGGCGATCGCATTTCCCAAGACCACCGAGCAGGTTCAGGCACTGGTAAAGTTCGCCAACGAGAATCAGGTGGCACTGGTGCCTTCCGGCGGCCGCACAGGCTTGAGTGCCGGCGCAGTGGCTGCCAACGGGGAAGTGGTTGTGGCGTTCGACAACATGAACCAGATTCTGGACTTCAATGCCAGCGACAGGACAGTCCGGTGTCAGGCCGGTGTTGTGACCGAGCAGTTGCAGAATTGTGCTGAAGATAACGGTCTTTACTATCCGGTTGATTTTGCCTCCGCCGGTTCCAGCCAGCTCGGTGGCAACCTTTCCACCAACGCCGGCGGTATCAAGGTGATCCGCTATGGTATGAGCCGGGACTGGGTTGCCGGCCTCAAGGTTGTGACCGGCAAGGGCGATATCCTGGATCTGAACAAGGATCTGGAGAAGAACAACACGGGTTACGATCTCCGCCATCTGTTCATCGGCGCGGAGGGCACACTGGGCTTCATTACCGAAGCCACCATGAAATTGTCCCGGAAGCCGGATAACCTGACGGTGCTGGTGCTGGGTCTGAATGACCTGACCAACACCATGGATGTGCTGCAGACCTTCCAGAAAAAGATCGATCTCACCGCCTACGAGTTTTTCTCCCATCAAGCCATGGGGCACGTGCTGGCCCACGGTCAGGTGCAGGCACCGTTTGCAACCGAGGCGCCGTATTATGCGCTGCTGGAGTTCGAATCTGTCTCCGATCAGGTGATGGACGATGCCATGGCCCTGTTTGAGCAATGCGTGGAGAACGGTTGGGTGCTGGATGGTGTGATCAGCCAGAGCGAAACCCAGGCCCAGAACCTCTGGCAGCTGCGGGAGCGCATTTCCGAGTCCATCGCACCCCGCACGCCCTACAAGAATGATATTTCCGTGGTCGTATCCAGGGTGCCGGGCTTTCTGCAGGAAATTGATGCCGTGGTCACCGAGCATTATCCGGATTTCGAGATTATCTGGTTCGGCCACATCGGCGATGGCAACCTGCACCTGAATATCCTCAAGCCAGAGGACATGGCCAACGAGGATTTCTTCGAGAAGTGCCAACAGGTCAACAAATGGGTGTTCGAGATTGTCGAGCGCTACCAGGGCAGCGTGTCTGCCGAGCACGGCGTGGGTATGACCAAGAAGCCGTATCTGCATTACACCCGTAGCGAGGCAGAAATCGCTTACCTGAGAGGAATCAAGCAGGTATTCGATCCCAACGGAATCATGAACCCGGGCAAGATTTTCGACTGATGCAGGATCATATCGTAGTGCTGACAGGCGCGGGCATAAGCGCCGAAAGCGGTCTCTCCACCTTCCGGGACAACGGCGGGTTGTGGGAGCAGCACAGTGTCTACGATGTGGCCACGCCCGAGGCGTTTGCGCGCAATCAGGAGCTAGTGCTGCGGTTCTACAATGACCGTCGCCGCCAGCTCGCCTCTGCCCAACCGAACCGGGCCCATCAGTTGCTGGCGGAGCTTGAGAAGCGCTACCGGGTCACCGTGGTCACCCAGAACGTGGACGATCTTCACGAACGGGGTGGCGCGAGCAACGTCATTCATCTTCACGGTGAGCTTACCAAGGCGCGCAGTTCAAAATACCCGGAGCTGATTTACGACATCGGTTATCGTGATATCAACCCGGGCGACACCTGCGACCGTGGCGCCCAGCTTCGTCCTCATATTGTCTGGTTTGGCGAGGAAGTGCCCATGCTCGACAAGGCTGCCGAAGTTGTCCGCACGGCCGATCACCTGCTGATCGTGGGAACGTCTCTGCAGGTATACCCGGCTGCGGGACTGGTCTACGAAGTGGACAGAGATGTGCCCATCACCGTGATTGATCCGGGCGAGCCGGCCTCAGTGTCAAGGGCACGGTTTATTCGCAAGGGGGCCGTGGAAGGTGTTGCCGAATGGGTTGCCAATTACCTGTAGGCCTCAGGTTTTCAGGTACCTTTCCAGTTCTTTCCGGAAAGCGGCCTGAACTCCCAGCCGCTTCAGCATCCAGTAGTGGCCGGCAATCATCCGGTCGATAAAGATGCTTTCCACCGGCGGCTTGAAGTAGTCGAGGTATTTGAACACGGTGCTGGTTTTCTCGGCCACGCGCTTGTGGATGTCGGCATCTGCGAAGTTATAGGGCACCTCCCGATCCTCGAAGGGCACCACCAGAATGTCCCGCCACATAGCGTAGTAGGCTTCATCCACGGCTGGCTGGCTTCCGACACGCGCGCCGAGGTCAATCAGATGACGGTCAAGCGCTTCGTAGTCTTCCTCGAGGGCAGAAACCAGGGCGTTGCGGTAGGCGGCGATGATTTCCGGTTTCAGCTTCTTTACGCAGCCGAAGTCGTACATGACGATGGAGCCATCAGGCCGGTAGGCGAAGTTGCCGGCGTGGGGATCGCCATGGATGCACTGGAAACGGAAAAGCTGGTCCGCCATGAGCATGAAGATCCGGTGCCCTATCAGGTTGATGGTGTCCTGGTCGTACCGGTCTCTCGTAACCTTGCTGACGTGATCTCCCTCAACCAGTTCCATCGTCAGGACACGTCGGGTTGAGTGGCTCTTCGCCACAGCAGGGATGAGCACCCAGGGCTGATCCTTGTGGAATTCCCGAAAGAGTTCGATATTCCGTGCTTCGTTCTCGTAATCCAGCTCTTCTTTCAGTCGCTCCCGGATTTCGGCGAACAGCCGGTCTACCGACTCCTTGGGCATTTTCAGGAGGCCGCCCAATCTCAGTGCCATGCGCAGTTGCTTGAGATCTGAATCGCAGGATTCGTCGACGCCGGGGTACTGGATTTTCACAATGACATCGGTGCCATCGTGGAGTCTGGCGCGATGCACCTGGCCTATGGAAGCCGCGGCGTAGGGTGTCTCCTGCAGGTACTCGAAAAGCTCGGAGACCGGTTTGCCCAGTTCCGATTCGATCTGCCCCACGATGACCTCAAAAGGCATGGGCGGGGCTTCTTTCTGAAGTTTCTCGAGCGCGTCCGAGAATTCCTTGGGCAGAAAGTCCTGGGTCTGGGAAGCGATTTGCCCAACTTTCATGAC
Organism: Marinobacter sp. NFXS11; assembly: GCF_040148675.1. NCBI lineage: Bacteria > Pseudomonadati > Pseudomonadota > Gammaproteobacteria > Pseudomonadales > Marinobacteraceae > Marinobacter > Marinobacter sp. NFXS11. The sequence goes on from NZ_JAGDDV010000001.1 coordinate 541,378, forward strand.
CGCCCCTTTCAGCTCGCCCAGGGTATCGGCGATCTGGTCGGCCATGCGGGTATAGCTCTCGCTCTGGGCGCCCTCATCATTTTCTGAGCGGAACAGGCGGCGCGCACGCTGGCCGGCATATTGCCCTGCCACAGAGGCAGTCATGCCAGCGAGTTTGAAAAAGCGACCACGTCGGGAGGTTACCGGTTTCTTTGCCATAAACAGATGTACGCCTTTGACCGGATTTGGGTTTAGCCGGCCCTGCACGTTAAACCACTTTGGTCTCCACGAACAGCAGGTCTTCCAGTTCAAGCGACAGGGTCTGGCCAGAAACCAGCGGGCCCACGCCTTTTGGTGTTCCTGTCAGCACCACATCGCCGGGCAGCAGCGTGAACTGGCTGCTGATGTGAGCGATCAGGGGAATAATGGGGTTGAGCATTTCGCCGGTATCGCCGGTTTGCTGGCGGTTGCCATCAATATCCAGTGTGAAGTGAATGGGGGCATCGGGAAACTTATTGGCCGCGACAAACGGCGAAAGCGGGCAGGCACCATCGAACCCCTTCGCTCTTTCCCAGGGCTGGCCCTTTTCTTTGAGTTTGCCCTGGAGATCCCGCAGAGTCAGGTCCAGTGCCAGACCGTAGCCCAGTATCGCGGATTCGGCTTCGCTGGCTGAAGCCCGGGTCAAGGGTCGACCGATCAGAACCGCCAGTTCGGTCTCGAAGTGAACCGCCCCCTGGTCTCTTGGAAAATCCAGGGGGCGGGTGATATGCACCGCCGAGGTTGCGGGTTTGATGAACAGTAGCGGTTCATCCGGCACCGGGTTATTGAGTTCCCGGGCATGCTCGGCGTAGTTGCGACCAATGCAGACGATCTTTCCCAGTGGCAGATGGACGGGCGTGCCATCCTTCCAGTGGTGTTGGTAATCCGGCATGGTCGCCTCCTGATTGCTGTTGATTATTCCCCTTCAAACGAGCAAACAGTATAAACCTGAAGGCCTTCGTCCTGCAGCTTGCGGGAGCCGCCGAGATCGGGAAGATCAATCATGGCTGCCACTTCCACAATTTCCGCGCCAATCCTGCGGATCAGACGAGTCGCGGCGAGCATCGTGCCGCCAGTGGCAATCAGATCATCCACCAGAACCACGTTGTCGCCCGGCTTGAAAGCGTCCTTGTGCAGCTCCACGGAGGCGGTACCGTATTCAAGCTCGTAGTCCTCCACCAGTGTATCGAACGGCAGCTTGCCTTTCTTGCGGACCAGAACCAGGGAGGCGTTGAGCTCATAGGCCAGTGCCGAGCCAATGATAAATCCGCGAGCATCCACCGCTGCCACGGCATCAATCTCGTGGCCGTGGTAGCGGTGTACGAAGGCATCAATCAGTTTCCGGAAGGCAGTCTTGTCCTGCAGTACAGTGGTTATATCGCGGAAGGCCACGCCCGGCTTTGGCCAGTCCGGGACCGTGCGAATGGCCTTTTTGATGCTTTCAGAAAAATAATCCATAAACGTTCCGGTTAATGCCCTGGAGGCGGATCAGGCCGCATCCAGGAAAATGAATTTCAGAACAAACACAACCGCAATGATAACAACACTGGCGTTCAGATCTGCCCAGCGGCCACTGAGTGCCTTCAGGATGGCGTAGGTGATGAACCCCAGGGCGATGCCGTTGGCAATGGAGAAGGTCAAAGGCATCATCAGGGCAGTGACCACAGCCGGGGCTGCGTCAGTAACATCCTCCCAATCAATCAGCTTTAGGCCGCTGGCCATCAGAACCGCCACGTAAAGCAGTGCCGGGGCGGTGGCGTAGGCAGGAATGATGCTGGCGATCGGTGATAGCAGCAAACAAGAAAGAAACAGTGCGGCAACCACCACAGCGGTCAGGCCGGTTCGGCCGCCAGCGGAGATGCCCGCGGTGGATTCGATGTAGCTGGTGGTGGTTGAGGTACCGAGGGCGGCACCGGACATGGTCGCAACCGAGTCCGACATCAGGGCCCGGCCGAGGCGCGGCAGTTTGCCGTCCTTGTCGAGGAGGCCGCCGCGCTGTGCGGCGCCGATCAGGGTGCCGGATGTATCAAACAGATCGACGAACAGAAAGGCAAAAATCACGCTGATCATGCCGATATTCAGGGCGCCGGCCAGGTCGAGCTGCATGAATGTCGGCGCGATGCTCGGGGGAGCGGAAACCAGACCATTGTACTCGACCATTCCCAATGCCATGGCAACACCGGTAACCGCAATGATGCCAATCATGACGGCGCCGGTTACCTGGCGGAAGGACAGTGCGCAAATCAGCACGAAGCCGCCGAAAAACAACAGGCTCTCCGCCACTTTCACTTCGCCCAGCCCCACAAGCGTGGCGGGGTGATCCACAACAATGCCGGCATTCTTCAGGGCGATCAGGGCCAGGAAGAAGCCAATGCCCGCGGAGATGCCGAAGCGCAGGGACATGGGGATGCTGTTGATGATCCATTCCCGCACCTTGAAGATGCTCAGCATGAAGAAGAGGAAGCCGGAAATGAATACCGCTCCGAGCGCTATCTGCCAGCTGTAGCCCATGCTGCCAACGACCGTGAATGAGAAAAAGGCGTTGAGGCCCATGCCTGGTGCCATGGCGATCGGGTAATTGGCCCACAACCCCATGATCAGGGTGCCGATTACGGCTGCAAGGCAGGTAGCAACGAACACAGCCCCGAAATCCATGCCGGTCGATGACAAGATGCTCGGGTTGACCACAATGATGTACGCCATGGTCAGGAAGGTGGTGATGCCCGCAACCACTTCTTTACGAACAGTGGTGCCATGGGCCTGGAGTTGGAACAGTCGTTCAAGCATGACGGGTGTCTGCCTCACAGGATGCTGAAGGTTTGTGTTTAGGGGTCTGGTCTGAACGGAATTCTTGGATTGCGTGAAAAAACGGCAATGTTACCGGCTCAGCCTCCTCAGGCCAAGGGATGATTGACACTCCGTCAAAGTGAATGTGGTGCTAGTTGATGTGGGAGTCACGCTGGAGCCGAATATCGAATCGGACCGCCAGCATCCGCACAATCACGATAAAAAGCAGGCCAATGGTCAGAGGCAGGGCTTCGTTGTCGAGGAACCACTGGCAGATAAAGTACAGCCAGCATCCGGCAAAGGAAATCGACGCATAGATCTGGTCCTTACGGAAGATATAGGGTACTTCGTTACAGAGGGTATCCCGCAGGGCGCCGCCAAAGGTGCCAGTCATCACTCCGAGCAGTGAAGCGACAAACCACGAATGTCCCAGATCCAGGGCCAGTTGGGCGCCAAGGATGGAAAAAACGCCAAGCCCGATGGCGTCGGGGAACACAATTCTGGATTCCCGCAGCCGCTCCGCCTTTTCCCAATAACTGAAGACAACCGCCATGGCCAGAATCAGCATCGGTTGCTCTTCGTGCTTGATCCAGTAAAGAGGGTGGTTGTCCATGATCAGGTCGCGCAGGGTGCCACCACCGAGTGCCGTGATGAATCCGATGGTAAATACGCCCACAGGATCCATATTTTTGGAGCGCGCCACAATCATGCCGGAAATCGCAAACGCGACGATTCCAACCATTTCAAGCACGTAGATGATGTCGATCATGGCGAGCCCCGAGATAGGCCAGGAGTGGCCGAATGCCTAAAGCGAAAGCGCGCAGGATAGCGAAAAAGCCGATGGCTTTCACCTGAGGCCAGATAGGTGTCAGGAGGCGCAGGCCTCCGGACTGTGATCCATAGCGACAGTCCTGAACGTATCTTGCATTCAACTTACCTGTATCCTGTTGTACGGAGTTGCTATGTCCTTGATGCGTCTGGCCTATGCCAGTGAAGCCACGTTCGAAGCCAAACCGGTGGAAAAGGGTGTTGAACCCCACGTTGCACGAATTCTGATGACCTCCCGTAAGAACAATGCCAAAGACCAGTTGGTCGGTGGCCTCTACTACGGAAACGACCGGTTTTTCCAGTATCTGGAAGGTGATGAGGACGCCGTCCGTCGCACTTATGACAGGATCCTGAAGGACGACCGCCATCGCAACATCGTCACCTTGATAGAAGAACCTCTTGAGAGCCGAACGTTCAGTAACTGGTCCATGAAATACGTGCCCCTGTCGAGGGATGTTCGGAAGTTTCTGGATGATCAGGGACTTGAATCCTTCGATCCGTCCTCTTTCACGTCGGATCAGTGCGAGAAAATGATTGAACTGGTACGCAACTCCAGCCAGGACCAGAATCTGGCTACCCGTGATGATCCCAAATCTGTCGGCGACGCGCCTCAGGTGCTGTCCTCGGGGATGAAAGTAGGTCTGATTGTGGCCTGCCTGGTTCTGGTAGGGGCTCTGGTAATTGGCGGGACCATGCTCTGATTGAGTTACCGACAGAAATAAGCGCCGCTTATGCGTTTAGATAAAAGAACTTTATTTGCTTCATGGTAAGACTCTGTTTAGCTTGACGGGTATCAATCGCGGGCGAATGTCGCCCGAAACCTGATCAAATAAAAACGGAGCGCTCATGAAAGCCATCCTCTGCAAGGAATATGGCCCGGCCGAGAAGCTGGTCATCGAAGATGTCCCAAGTCCCGAAGTGAAAGGCCGCGGTGTAAAAGTGCGCGTTAAAGCCGCCGGCCTGAATTTTCCGGACACCCTCATCATCGAGAACAAATATCAGTTGAAGCCGAGCCTGCCGTTTTCACCGGGTGGTGAAATGGCGGGTGAGGTTATCGAGGTTGGTGACAAGGTAACCCGCTTCAAGGTTGGAGATCGCGTTGCGGGGCTTACGGGTTATGGCGCCTTTGCCGAAGAAGTCATCGTGCCGGAGCAGAATCTTCTCCCCGTCCCTGATGGCATGTCCGACGAGAAGGCAGCGGCCTTCACCATGGTTTATGGAACTTCCTATTACGCCCTTAAGCAGCGCGGCAACCTTCAGCCTGGCGAATCGCTTCTGGTTCTGGGCGCCAGCGGTGGCGTGGGCCTGGCAACGGTTGAGCTCGGCAAGGCGATGGGCGCGAAGGTTATTGCAGCTGCGAGTTCGGCGGAAAAGCTTGCTGTTGCCCAGGAAGCCGGCGCCGATGAGCTGATCAATTACTCTGAAGAGCCTCTTAAAGACGCCGTGAAGAAGCTTACTCACAGCAAAGGCGTGGATGTCATCTACGACCCAGTAGGCGGTGACTTCACCGAACAGGCTCTCCGTGCGATGGGTTGGAATGGCCGCCACCTGATCATCGGTTTCGCCGCCGGCGAGATTCCAAAAATCCCGGCAAATTTGACTCTTCTGAAAGGTTGTTCCGTTGTCGGCGTGTTCTGGGGCAGTTTCACACAACGCGAGCCGGAAGCCAGTGCCCAGAACATGATGGAGCTGATGAAGCTCTATGCAGAGGGCAAGATTGATCCGAAGATCAGTGCGGTTTACGAATTTGAGGATTACGCAAAGGCACTGGGGGCTTTGACCGAGCGGAAAGCGACTGGCAAGGTGGTGTTGAAGGTCGGCTCCTGAGTCTGGTCTGGCTCCTGCCCCAGCCTTCTGGGGCTTGGAGTGGGTGAGAGTGGGCGGCCCCTCCCAAAAACCGCTACGAGCACATCCATGTGCGCTTGGCGTCGGCCATCCATGGCCGCCGACATTTTTGGGAGGGGCCGCCCACTCTCACCATCCAGCTTTGGAATTATAGTCCGTAGGTCGGATTAGACGCAGTCGTAATCCGACAACATGCCTGATCTCAAAAACTGACTTTCCCGCCATCAATCTTCGAAACCAACTCCGGTGTGAGTAAGGTATAACCCTTGGTTCTAGGCAGCCAGGCATAGACCTCCTCGTCGTTCCGAAGCGAATACCCGAGCTTCTGGATATCCACCTTCCGGTACTTGAAGGTCCCGGTTTTCTCGATGGCATGGGTTACTCGCACGAACACCGGAACTGCGTAGGCCGGCAGGTTATCCCGGAGATACTTGAATAACTTGTTGACGTCGAACTGGGTGCCGTTGCTCTTAGGAACCAGCGTTACCATGCCGGCCTTGCCGTTGGTGCCGGGGATCTCGACGCCGTACACGATGGCTTCCTCGACCATCCCCGAGCCGTCGATGATGTTTTCCACTTCCGTTGTTGAGACGTTTTCGCCCTTCCAGCGGTAGGTATCGCCCATACGGTCGACGAACTGCAGGTGGCCGCACCCGATTTCCTTCAGGACATCGCCAGTGTTGAACCAGGCGTCGCCCTTCTTGAAAGCGTTGCGGAGGATCGATTTTTCCGTGGCCTCTTTCTGGGTGTAACCCTCGAACGACCATTTCTTGGTGATCTCGCCGATCAACAGGCCGGGCTCGCCTTTAGCCACTTCCTGCATGAAGCCTTTTTCGTTACGAACTGGATCCCGTGTGCCGTCGTGAAATTTCACCAGTTTGTAGGGGGCGGTAGAGAAGCCTACCGTGTTGTCCATATTGAAAAAGTTACTGAAGCCGATGTTGCCCTCGCTGGAGGCATAGAGCTCTGCGACTGTCTCTATCCCGAAGCGCTGCTTGAATTCCTTCCAGATGGACGGGCGGAGGCCGTTGCCGATCATTTTTGTGAGGCTGTGGTTCCGGTCCTGTTCGCTGGGTGGCTGGTTCAGCAGGTAGCGGCAGAGTTCGCCGACGTAGCCGAAGGTGGTGGCGTGGTAATAGCGAACGTCGTCCCAGAAGGCGCTGGCGGAGAACTTGCGGCGCAGGGCAATGGCGGAGCCGCCGGCCAGGACGGAGCCCCAGCAGACCAGCAGTGCGGTGCCGTGATAAAGGGGGAGCGTGCAGTAAAGAACGTCCTCCGGCTTCATGGCCAGAGACATCAGGCCAAACCCGCCGTAGGCCATTATAAATTTGCGGTGTGAGCCCGGAGCTGCCTTGGGCAGGCCGGTGGTGCCGGAGGTGAACAGGTAGATGGCGGTATCGCCCATTTTCGGCGCATTGCTCAGAACCGGGGCGTCGCTGTTGAAGGTGCTGATCTGCTCGGCCATGTTGGCGTAACCGTCCGGAGCGTCCCCAAAGGCGTTCAGCGTGTTGGTGTCTGCCAGAAACTGGAATGGCTGGGGATGGCCGGTCTTGAGATCTGCCTTTATACCGTCGAACCCCTCGACCAGTTCCTCGCCAACCACCACCATTTTGGGCTCGATCAGGTTGATGCTGTGTTCGAGTACCTTGCCTCTCTGGGAGGTGTTGAGCATGGCGCAGGCGACGCCGAGTTTGGCTGCGCCGGCTACCACGGCAAGCAATTCGGGGCGGTTTTCAAGGAAGATCGCAATGGCATCCCCTTTGGCAAGCCCCTGGTCCTGCAGGTAGCGGGCGATGCGGTTTGCCCAGCCATTCAATTCGCTCCATGTGATCGAGCGGTCTTCGAACAAAATGGCGGGCCGGCTGCCCAGGTTCCGGGCGTTGCTCTCGATAAGAGTGCCGAGCGTAAGCTCACGGTTCTCGTTTTTCAGGGCATAGTAATACAGCCCCCGGGTTATGGCCGGCAAGCGCCGGAATATTCCGGGCAGGCTGCGGGCAATGTCTAATGCGGATACGTTGTCTTGGCTCATGGTTTTTCCATTGGTCCCTTTTAGTGTGTGGACGTTGAGCCCGGAACAACGCATGCCTCGGGTTCAGTCCAGAAACAGGTCCGGCATCAGGGGCTTATCGCCCGGCTCGTACCGGTAATGCTCGAAGTCGGTGATACCGTCTTGCCGTAGCAGTTCCTCGTCGATCAGGTTCTGACCTGTCATGGTTTCAGGCGACCGGTTGAGGATGCTGACAGCGGCATCGGCCATGATGTCCGGCTTCCTGCCCTGGGCCATCATCTGGGGTCCGCCAACTTCAAATTCGATGGCTGCCGTGGCAATCAGCGTTTTTGGCCACAGCGTGTTAACCGCAATGCCGTACCGCCTGAACTCCTCCGCCATGCCCAGGCTCAGCATGGTCATGGCGTATTTTGTGGTGGTATAGGGGCCATATTGGGCGAACCACCGGGTATTCAGATTCAGAGGCGGCGACAGGCTCAGGATGTGGGCCCGGTCCGACTGTTTCAGCCAGGGCAGTGCGGCCTGGCTGCAGGCCATTACGGCCCGGGCATTGACCTGATGCATCAGGTCGTACCGGCTGACCTTGAGGTTTTCCACACCGGTTAGCCGAATAGCGCCTGCGTTGTTTACCAGTGCGTCGATGCCGCCAAAATGCTCGCCGGCCTCATCAATGCGCTGGCGGATCTGCTTTTCATCCCGGACATCCAGAACCAGAGGCAGCGCTTTGCCTCCAGCATCCCGAACTTCCTCCGCCACGGTATGGATCGTGCCTGGCAGCTTCGGATGAGGCGTGTCTGATTTGGCAGCAATCACCACGTTCGCGCCCTGTCGGGCGGCGGCGAGGGCGATGGCCCGGCCGATGCCACGGCTGGCGCCGGTGATAAAAACGGTACGATCACGCATGGTACTCATGCCTCGTTCTCCTGTTCGGCCTTCTCGTTGGCGGTTATCTGGACCAGTAACTGACTGCGTTTCACCTGGTCGCCTTTGCTCGCAAGGATCTCGGTGACTATCCCGTCGCGGTCTGCTTTTACCGGATGCTCCATCTTCATGGCTTCCAGTATCACCAGCGTATCGCCCTGGTGAACGCTCTGACCAGCCTCGGCTAACACGTCAATGATGGCGCCATCCATGGTCGCCTGGATGCGACCGCTGCCCGCACCGCCAGCAGTCCTGGCTGGTTGGTGGGTAACATCGCGCACCGACCAGGATTGCCCGAACGCCTGCAAATATAGGGAATCGCCCTGGCGGTGATATTGGCAAGTCTGACGAACGCCGTTGTCGATAATGCACAAATGGCCATCCCTCTGCCTTTCAAGTACCAGGGAATGCCGGGTTTCGCCCATACTGACAGACAACCGGCTGCCGCTGCGGGTCACCAGTAGCTCGATAGTGGTGTCGCCGGTTTCCAGCTTGATGGGTGTCATGGTGGCCGGCGCATTGCTCCAGGCGCTCTGGCCCAAAATGCCATGGTCGAGCACGCAGGCGGCCAGGGCCAGCTGGCGAATGGTCAGTTTTTGCGGCTGAAGGGACGGATCGTCCTTAAAGGCCTGCTGAAGGAAGGCCGTAGTCGCCTCGCCGGCCCCGAAAGTCTCGTCTGCGATAATCCGGCTCAGGAAATGGCGGTTGGTGGTCACACCGAACACGGTCGTGTCCTCAAGCGAGCGGATCAGCCGCCGGCGGGCTTCATCTCGGTTCTGGCCCCAGGCAATTACTTTAGCCAGCATGGGGTCGTAGTGGGGAGTGATAGCATCTCCAGATCGTACCCCGGTATCAAACCGTAAACCTTCGCCTTCGGCTGGTTCAAAGGCGTATAGCGGTCCGGTCTGGGGTGTGAATCCGTGGGCAGGGTCCTCTGCATAGAGTCGAACCTCAATGGCATGGCCATTCAGGTGAATATCGTCCTGGCCGAGCGGCAGCGGGCGTCCCTCAGCCACGTTGAGCTGCCAGGCCACCAGGTCCTGACCGGTAATGAGTTCGGTGACCGGATGCTCTACCTGCAGGCGGGTGTTCATTTCCAGAAAGTAGAAGGTTCGGTGCTTGTCGACCAGGAACTCGACGGTGCCGGCGCCTTCGTAGTTGCAGGCCAGAGCCGCTTTGACTGCAGCCTCACCCATGGCCTGGCGTAGTTCCGGCGTGACAAAGGGGGAGGGTGCTTCTTCCACTACTTTCTGGTGCCGGCGCTGTACCGAGCAGTCCCGTTCGCCCAGGTACACGGCATTGCCGTGCCTGTCCGCGAACACCTGGATTTCCACATGGCGGGGCTCAATTACGGCTTTCTCGAGGATCAACTCGTCGTCGCCGAAGGCCTGTTTCGACTCGGACCGCGCCCGGTTGATGTTTTCGGCCAGTTCGGACTCGCTTTCAACCAACCGCATCCCGCGGCCACCGCCGCCGGCAGAGGCTTTGATCATCAGGGGGTAGCCAATGTCTTTGGCGGCTGCGATGAGTTCGTCGTCGCTTGCGTTGTCGCCTTCATAACCGGGCACCACGGGCACGCCGGCCCCCTGCATGGCGATTTTGGATCGCCGCTTGCTGCCCATCAGTTCGATGGCAGATGCTGGCGGGCCAACGAAGACCAGGCCAGCGTCTTTGCAGGCATTGGCGAAGGCGGCGTTCTCGGAGAGAAATCCGTAGCCGGGGTGGATGCAGTCGGCGCCGGTTTTGCGGGCGGCTTCAAGAATTGCATCGCTGTTCAGGTAGGAGGCGGATACCTGTGCCGGGCCAATGCAGACGGCCTCGTCGGCGAGTTCCACGTGCATGGCTTTGGCGTCGGCCTCGGAGTAGACGGCCACGGTGCGGTAACCCAGGGCTTTTGCAGTGCGGATGACGCGGACTGCGATTTCGCCTCGGTTGGCTACTAATAGTTTTTTTAGCATGTTCTTGTTCTCTCCTTTGGAGTAAGCCGCGAGGCTGAGTGCCGTCTGGCTTCCAGAAAACCGCTACGAGCACATCCATGTGCGCTTGGCGTCGGCCATCCATGGCCGCCGACATTTTCTGGAAGCCAGACGGCACTCACCCTCGCTCCGCATCAGTCCGATTCGCTTGCCCAGGCTGGTGGACGTTTTTGCATGAAGGCCATGGTGCCCTCCGTTCCCTCGCTTCCCCGGATGGCTTCCGCAAATTTTTCAGCCGCGCTGTCCAGCAAACCGCTCATGGGTTCATGGCCAAACCTGTGTAGCAACGCTTTGGTTTCTGCCGTGGCAACCGGTGCGCAGTGGCGGACACGATCCAGAGCGCTTGTCAGCATCTCTTCCAGTTCATCCTCCGAAGAAGCCGCCTGGTGAACGATGCCAAGACTGCATGCTTCGTTCGCATCGATTCTCAAACCGAGCAAGGCCAGTCGCCGGGCCTGCGTGAGGCCGATTCGTTCAACCACAAACGGCGCAATCTGGGCGGGAATCACGCCGAGAGAGGTTTCCGGCATGCCGAACTTGGCGCTCGGCCCGGCGATGGCGACGTCGGAAACGCAGGCCAAACCGAATCCACCGCCCATGACGGCTCCCTCTGTGATAGCGATGACCACTTTCGAGGATTCGTTGACCTGTTGAATCATCTGGCCGAAGGCCCGGTTCAGGCGGTAGAACGGATCGGCTTCACCCTCGGCCGCTTTCTGGCCCCGGGCACCGGCCATGTCTTTGATATCGCCACCCGCGCAGAAATGACCACCGGCGCCCCGGATGACGACCGCGCGGATATGCAGATCGTTTTCGATCTGGGTAAACACCGCGGACAGTTCCGCCACCATCTCGAGGCTCATGGCGTTGCGCACGTCCGGTCGGTTGATAGTGATAAACAGGGTTGGGCCCTGTTTTTCCAGAAGCAGTGTTTCGCAATGCGGTACCTGATCCATAAGTGACTCCACCGTCCGTTTTTTAGTCGCGCTTCTTGCCCGGAAGGGTGCCCATCATCTTGCAGATAATTCCCAGCATGATTTCGTCGGCACCACCGCCGATGGACACCAGTCGAACATCCCGGTGCGCGCGGGAAATCGGGTTATCCCACATGTAACCGTTACCGCCCCAGTACTGTAGGCAGCTGTCTGTTACCTCACGTCCCAGACGCCCTGCCTTGAGCTTGGCCATGGAGGCCAGGCGGGTCACATCCTTGCCATCGACGTGAAGTTCACAGGCCTGGTAGGTGAGGGCGCGCAGGGCCTCGACTTCGGTTTGCAATTCGGCCAGGCGGAAGTGGATCACCTGGTTGTCGATCAGTGGCTGGCCGAAGGTCTTCCGCTCGCGACAGTACTCGATGGTCTTGGTGATGCAGTTCTCCAGCGCCTTGATAACGTTTGCCGCACCCCAGATCCGCTCCTCCTGGAACTGCAGCATCTGCATCATAAAGCCGGTGCCCTCGGCGCCGATCCGGTAGCGCTGCGGCACACGGACGTCGTCAAAGAAGATCTGGGCGGTTTCGGAAGAGCGCATGCCGAGCTTGTTCAGATGCGGGCTGAAGGAGATGCCCGGCGTTTTGGTGGGCACGATAATCAGGGACTTGTTCTTGTGAGGCTTGTCGTCCGAGGTGTTGGTCAGCAGGCAGATAAAATCTGATTTGGGGCTGTTGGTGATCCACATCTTGGAGCCGTTGATGATGTAGTCGTCACCGTCTTTCTTGGCGGTAGTTTTCATTCCCGCCACATCAGAGCCCGCGCCAACTTCGCTGACGCCAATACAGCCCACCATGTCGCCGGCAATGGCCGGCGCCAGGAAACTGCGTTTCAGTTCATCAGAACCAAACCGGGAAATGGCCGGGGTACACATATCGGTCTGAACCCCAATGGCCAGCGGAACACCGCCGCAATGGGCCATGCCCAGTTCTTCCGCCGCTACCAGGTTGTAGCTGTAATCCAGCCCCATGCCGCCGTATTCTTCCGGCTTCTGGATGCCCAGAATTCCCAGGTTGCCGAGCTTTTTGAACAGCTCATGAATCGGGAATTCCCCGGCGGCTTCCCATTCGTCGCAATGGGGGTTGATTTCCTTCTCGACAAAATCGCGGACGGTTTTTCGAAGGGCTTCGTGTTCGGCTGTGAATTTCACGTTCTTGTTCTCCTAAGGTAGCTCGTGCCTTCGTTGTTTTGGTGCACGTTCTCAAGCTTGGGTGGCAGGTGTGTGTGGCCGCTTCCAGAAAACCGCTACGAGCACCCCTTGCGGGGTCCGGCCAGCAATCACAGATTGCTGTCGTTCGGCTGCGCATGAAGCTTCGCTTTATAAACGCTTGCCTCACCCATGTGCGCTTGGCGTCGGCCATCCATGGCCGCCGACATTTTCTGGAAGCGGCCCCACACTCCTGCCCATGTCTGCAAATGTGTTGCTGCCTGCTGGCAGTGTTGTTGTTTCTGTAGGTCGGGTTAGCCGAAGGCGTAACCCGACAGATTGCCGGAGTGCCCTGGCTTTTTTGTCGGATTACGCCTTCGGCTAATCCGACCTACCGTTGTTTTTCGCATGCTGTGGCTGCAAAGCATGCTGACTTAAAGCGTTACCCCTGAATTTCGACGAACCGGTTGGGGCACCCTGTCCAAAAATGTCGACGGCCATGGATGGCCGGCGCCAAGCGCACATGGATGTGCTCGTAGCGGTTTTTGGGCAGGGTGCCCCAACCGGTTCCTCCCGCAATCCAAGCAATCCAAGAGGCGGGCACCACCAAAGCCCAGAAGGCCTAAAGGCGGGCCACCCCAAACGTGTTAGGCCGCAACTCCCGAGCCTCGGCTTCCCGGCAAACGTCGAGAACCAGGGCCAGAACCCGCCGGGTATCCCGTGGATCAATCAACCCGTCATCCCATAGCCGTGCGGTGCCGAAAAGAGCCGTTGAACCTTCCTCCAGTTTCTTCGCCGTGGCCTGCTCCAGAAAATCCAGTGTCTTCGGATCCGGCTCCATACCGCCACGTCGCTGCTTGTCCTCGGCCACGATGCGCATCACTTTGCCCGCCTGCGCCGGGCCCATAACCGCGGTTCGGCTGTTGGGCCATGCAAAGATGAACCTCGGGTCCAGACCCCGCCCGCACATGGCGTAGTTACCTGCACCATAGGAACCGCCGATGACAATTGCGACCTTTGGCACCCGACAGTTGGCCACAGCCTGGATCATTTTCGAGCCGTGTTTGATGATGCCGTTCTGCTCCGAATGAGTGCCCACCATGAAACCGGTGGTGTTGTGCAGAAACAAAAGGGGCGTTCCGGCCTGGTCGCAGAGCTGGATGAACTGGGCGGCCTTGGCGGATCCAGCCGGGGTGATCGGGCCGTTGTTGCCGATGATGCCGACTGAATGACCTTCAATTCGGATGGTGCCGCAGACGGTCTGGTCGTCGAACTCGTTCTTGAAGTCCATGAACTTTGAACTGTCGGCAATGCGGGCGAGGATTTCGCGCACATCGTAGGGCTTTTTGGAATCCGCCGGGATGACACCCAACAGCTCCTCGGCCGGGTAGAGTGGCTCCTCCCATTGAAGTTCGCGCCGGGGTGGCAGCTGCTCGTTCCAGGGCAGGGCTTCGAGGATGTTTCTGGCCTGACGGATGCCGTCGGCATCGTCTTCGGCCAGGTATTCTGCCGTTCCTGCCACAGTGGCATGCATCTCCGCGCCGCCAAGTTCCTCATCGGTGGCAACTTCGCCGGTTGCTGCCTTCAGCAGTGGTGGGCCGGCCAGGAACATCTTGGCTTGTTCGCGCACCACTATCACGTAGTCGGATAGACCCGGCTGATAGGCGCCCCCGGCGGTGGCGTTGCCGTGGACAACGGTGACCTGAGGAATACCGGCAGCGGACATCCGCGCCTGATTGGCAAAGCCCCGGGCGCCGAGCACGAAAATATCGGTGGCGTAGTTCAGGTTGGCGCCGCCGCTCTCGGAAAGGGATACCACAGGCAGCTTGTTTTCCATGGCGATCTGCTGCAGGCGCAGCGTCTTGTCCAGGCCGGCCGGGGTAATGGTGCCGCCTTTGATGGCGCTGTTGCTGGCAACGACGAGGCAACGGATACCGCTGACATAGCCAATACCGGCGATGATCCCGCCGCCGGCCTGGCTGCCGTCTTTGTCGTCGTGCATCTTGTAGCCGGCGAGGGAACAAAGTTCCAGGAACGGCGTTCCGCGGTCCAGCAACCGGTTGATGCGGTCCCGTGGCAGCAGCTTTCCTCGCTTCGTGAACTTCTCCCGTGCGGCCTCTGCCAAATCCAGAACTTTCTGCTCAACGTCCCGGAACGTGGTGATATGAGCCTCCATGGCTTCTGCGTTGGCGCGGAAGTCCTCGGACTGGGAGCTTGCTGTGGAATCAATTGCCTGCATGTGCCGCTCCTCAGTCGTCGCTCAAAACTTTCGGGGTGATGGCCCGGTGAAAGCCGTTGTAGGGTTCGTTGTTCTTGGCCTTCGGCATCGGCCAGACCCGGCCGCCCTGGGAGGCGCCACCGTCGATCCGAAGGCAATCGCCACTAATAAATGCCGCGCCGGGGCTTAGCAGAAAGCAGATCGCGGAACTGACTTCGGACTCGGTACCCATCCGCTTGATGGGCACATTGTCGCCAAGGCTGCGGATCCACTGCTTCATGTGCTCGGGGTAATTGTCCATGCCGCTGGAGGCGATCCAGCCCGGAGCAACAGCGTTCACCCGAACACCCGATGCGCCCCATTCAACCGCCGCCGTCTGGGTGAAATTGACCATGCCCGCACGAGCCGCTCCGGAGTGACCCATGCCGGGCATACCACCCCACATATCGGCCACGATATTGACGATAGCGCCCCCGGTTTTTGACAGCGCCTGGGTATAGGATTCCCGCGCCATCAGGAAGCCACCGGTCAGATTGGTTCGAACCACCGTCTCCCAGCCCTTCTGGTTGATCCCGGTCAGCGGCGCCTGGAACTGCCCGCCGGCATTGTTCACCAAACCATTCAGGCCTCCGTGTTCGGCAATGATCGCCTTCACCGTGGCCTTTACCGACTCCTCTTCCCGGATATCACAGACGTGAGCGGACGCAATGCCGCCGTCCTCGGTGATCTCTGCTTTCACAGATTCCACTTTCTCGGCCTTGCGACCGACCAGGGCAACGCGCGCGCCGAGGGCAGCGAGTTCATGGGCCGTGCAGCGCCCAATACCAGAACCGCCGCCGGTAACAATAAACACCTGGCCCTTAAACAAGTCGGGATGAAACACAGACTGATAGCTCATAGTAACGAAGACCCTTTCAAAGTTCGGGCGCTCTGGTTGGTGGCGCGTTTCGGGACTGTGAGCAGCAAGGATGCTGCGATCAAGCCTACATGGATGTATTCACGGCGTGTCCCGGAACGCGCTATCAACCAGAGTGCATGCACCAATAAATCAATCTTTAACCAGACCAGAAGGAACAGGCACCGGAAACTCCAATAGCTGCTGCGCAAACGCCTTTCCCTGGGGATCAATCCGCAGGCTGGCCACGCCACCGCCGCCAAGGCTGTGCTCCAGCAGGAAATTGATGGCTTGCAGCCCGGGCATGGCCCAGCGGGTCACCCGGCCGGTTTCCGGATTCAGGGTATGGGCCATCCAGTCCGCAACCGCCGCTTCAGTCAGTGCGGTTTCAATGAACGGCAGAAATTCCGGTTTGCGGGCGATCACGCCAATGTTGGTGTGGTCGCCCTTGTCACCGCTGCGGGCCCAGGCAAGCTTCACCAGCGGCACAGTGGTGTCCGTGTCGTCTGTCTCGTGTGTGAACGACTGGGGCTGGAGGTCGCTTTTATCGAAACCGCCGCTTGTCTCAACCTCAATGGTTTGCCGCTCGCCGCCCAGATCCACGGACACATCGACTTCCGTTTTCGGCACCAGGCATGAATACAACCTGATCTTTGGCCACACGGTCGGCCGGCCACCCACAATCCCGGTGATGCCCGGTGCCATACCCGTGGCTGCCTGGGCAATCTCGCGGGAAAACAGTACAAGGGCCTCTTTCTTGGGATGGGCGGTGCTGATCTTGACCACCACTTCGCGGCAATCCTCGCCACGGCCATGAGCACCGTAGGTCGTTTCCGTACCCAAAAGCTCAATACTGGTTTCGCTGTAATCAGGCAGGCCACGTTCGCTGAACATGCGTGAGGTCTTGGCCAGAATGGCCTGTGCGACAGTCTGGGCCTTGGCCCTGGCATTCATGCCTGCCAGCAGGAAGGTAACCGTGCACTTGAAACCATCCGGCCAGGTGCCCGATACCTTGTAGCTGTCGGTGGGTGGCAGCCCCCGTGCGCCCCGCACCTGTACACGGTCTTTACCGGTTTCATCCAGCTCTACACCGGTGAAATCGCAGGTAACGTCAGGCAGCAGGTAGGCCCTTGGGTCACCGATTTCGTAGACCAGCTGTTCCGCAACTGTGCCACGACTAACCAGCCCGCCGGTGTCTCCGGGCTTGGTGATAAAAAAGTCGCCGTTGGCACTCACTTCGGCTATCGGGAATCCCATGTTGGCGTAGCCGCCAGCTACCGCTTCCCAGTCTGTGAAGTTGCCGCCGGTGGACTGGGCACCGCACTCGAGCAGATGCCCGGCCAGGCTGCCCTGGGCCAGTTTGTCGTAGTCTTGCCAGCTCCAGCCGAACTCGTGCACCAGCGGTGCCAATACCAGGGCACTGTCCGCCACCCGGCCGGTAATAACGATGTCCGCGCCCTGTTCCAGAGCCGCAACCAGACCTGGCGCTCCCAGATAGGCATTCAGGCTGACCATCATTGCCGGCATCGGTTGGCCGGAACCCATCTCCTTGACGCCCATATCTGCGAGATTTTTCTTTTTCATCAGAAGGTCGTCGCCCAGAACCAGGGCGATCTTCATGTCCACGCCGGCTTTTTCACAGAGAGCCTGAAGGGCGTCACGACAGGCCACCGGGTTGACGCCGCCGGCGTTGGCCAGCACCCGAATGCCCTTTTCCTTGATGTCTCCGAGCAAGGGGCCCATGACGGTCTGTACGAAATCCCGTGCATACCCCTGGGACGGGTCCTTCATTTTCTGGCCCGCCATGATCGACATGGTGATTTCGGCCAGATAATCGGCTACCAGATAGTCGATATTGCCCTTGTGGACGAGCTGCGCGGCAGCCGTTTCCGTGTCGCCCCAGAAGGCGGCGGAGCATCCGATGCGAACAGTGTTGGGGGATTCAGCCATCTTCCTGTGCCCTGTAAATGATTGCTGATTGAAAACGGGAGCGGTGGCGGTTTTGCCACACGATGGAGATGACAATACCAAGCAAGCGCTTGGTTTGTAAACAGGCATGTTTCAGGTAGAATTAAAGGCCTCTTATGCCAACCGGGTAGCCGTAGTGAGCCAGAACCAGATCCTCGAGTCCCTGATAGCAGAAAACCTTGTGTCAGACCCCAAAGGCGCTCGCGGCCGTCTGCTCACAGAGGCTGCACGGCTTTTCCGGGAAAAAGGCTACGAGCGCACTACAGTTCGTGATCTTGCCGCTGCCGTGGGTATTCAGTCCGGCAGCCTGTTCCACCACTTTCGAACCAAGGAAGAGATCCTCAAGGCAGTGATGGTAGAAACCATCCGGCTGAACACCGCGCTGATGCAGGCGGCTCTGGAGGCCGCCGATACCAGCAGGCAGAAGCTTCGTGGACTGATCCGCGCGGAACTTGAATCTATCAATGGCCAGACCGGCGAAGCGATGGCAGTCCTGGTATTTGAATGGCGGAGTCTGTCGGCCCCGTCCCAGGGCGAAGTGCTGGAACTTCGGGACATCTACGAGAAACTGTGGCTGGATGTGCTGGAATCATTGAAGCGCGAGGGCGCGCTGGAGGCGGATCCCTTCGTTGTTCGACGGATGTTGACTGGCGCTCTCAGCTGGACCGTAACCTGGTACAAACCGGAGCGGGGAGGGCTGACACTGGATGGCCTGACCGATCAGGTAATGGCAATGATGGCTCTGTAAGCGGATTGGCGTTTTCAAAAGTCATTGTTTTATATCAATAATATTCTGGCAAAATCCTTTCCTTCCGGGCCATTGGCCCGATCGGCATAACAAAATCGGCATTCGAGCCATTTTTGTAGGACAGTTTTCACCGCATTCTTGCACCCGTTGACAAAAACCGAGTTCAGATCGGGCAAACAAAAACAACGTGATGCAGGGTGAAATATGATCTCCTCTCTGGCAAAGCTCGGACCGCATGTCTTTGCGGCTCGCCTCAAAGCTCTCTCGCTGGCAGCCGTTGCCATACTCACAGGTTGCTCGGCCAACCCCATCTACACCACCACCGGCGTTGTGCTCTCCAATTATTCGGAGGGCGAAGCCACGCCCTACGTGTTGCAGATGTCCGACACCCAGATGGCGTGTGCGCTGGGCGAGGGCGTGGATCCGCTGCTCTATTCCTTCTCGCGGGTCACCGATGCACCTGACACCACCGGCTCCCTGTTGATGCTTCTGGCAGGCAATTGTGCTGAGTACAAGGCCTGGGAGGCTGAGCTCGCCTATCTCAGAGCGGATTATGAGGGCGATTTGGAAGCGGCAAAGGACGCCAGGGAAGTGGCAAAGCGATTGAATGCGCTGACCGCGAAACGCCGGTATGCCTCCTTCAAACGAGCAATGGCCGCCTACGAGTTTGATCCCGCTGCTGAACCCCTTGAGTGCCCCTTTCTGTTCACCGAACAGGACGAAATTACCTTCCTGCTGGGCCTGCTGACCGGTATGCAGGCAATCGTAAACGATGCCAATTCCGGCGCCATGGCCGGAGTCCCCAGGAACATCGCTCCCCAGGCCGAGCGTGCCGCTACCTGTCTGGACAATGAAAAGTGGGGTGGTATGCCGAACGCCATCCGTGCCCTGGTCTGGCTGCTGCTGCCCGACACCCGTCCGGCTCTGGCGCCGGACCCCTGGCAGGTGCTTGAGCACAGCCGGGAACTGGGGGTTGAAAAAGGCATGCGGGTTCCGCACGCGCTTCAAGCGGTCGCCGCTGAAACCTTTGGTCGCCCGGAAAAGCTTGAGCAAGCCATCGCCAGTTTCGCCGAGGCCGATGCAACTATGGAGGTCTGGGACGAGTACCGTCTGGTGGATGAAGTCGCGGCGGGCGTGGTGCGCTTTTCCTCTGACAAACACTGGACCGCCAATTACGGCTACCGCACGCCGCAATCCTTCTTCGGCAGGATGAGCCCCGAGCGGCAAACCGAAAATGTCGAAACCATGAATCTTGACGACCTGCTGTAAGGCAGGTTGCCGACATCCTCTGAAAACTGACAAACACAAGAATGACCCGGAGGTCGATATGATCCGCAAATCCCTCGCTGCCATGGCCTTTGTGGCCGCCGCTCCGCTGGCATCGGCACAGTCTGTTTCCATGTGCGTGTTCGATGTGATCGGCGCCAATGGGGACTTCTACAACTTCGTCAAAGACTATGCGCTTGAGATGAAGGGCCACGGCGTGGATTTCGAGCTTAAACCCTATACCGATGAGGGCGTGGCGATCGGTGATTTTAACGCCGGACAATGCGATGCCGTTGCCGCCACGGACATTCGGATTCGTCCATTCAACAAGTTCACGGGCAGCATCAGCGCTGTGGGAGCGCTGCCCACCTACGACAACCTGAAAACCTTGTTGGCCACTCTGGCACAAGCGAAAGCCGCGCCACTGATGAAGGATAACGGGTATGAAGTACTCGGAATCATACCGGTGGGTGCCGGCTACCTGTTTGTAAACGATCGCAGTATTGATACCGCCGGTGAGCTGGCCGGCAAGCGAATGGCAACGCTGGACTATCAGAAAGACGCGATTCACATGGTGAACTTCGTCAAGGCCACGGTCGTGCCCTCCGACATCACCAACTTCGCCGGCAAGTTCAACAACGGTTCGGTGGATACCGCTTATGCGCCGGCTTTTGCTTACGAAGCTCTGGAGCTCTACAAGGGCATCGGCGAGAGTGGCGGGGTTGTAGACTATCCGCTGGCACAGCTGACGCTTCAGATGGTTGCCCGTGATGACGTGCTCGACGACGACACCGCCCAGAAAGCCCGGGAAGTTGCCTGGAATATGTTTCCGCAGGCCATGGGGCTGATTGAAGGCCAGGAAGCAGCCATTCCCGAAGAAAAGTGGGTGCGCATTCCTGAAAAAGACATCCGCGGCTATCAGGAAATGTTTCGGGAGAACCGGATCGAGATGCGCGATGGCCTGAACGGTGCGCCGGATGTGTATCACCCGAAAATGATGGGGCTGCTCAGCAAGATCCGCTGTGCCAGTAACCCTGCTGCTGCCGAGTGCACCGCGGGCAACCGCGAATAACAGGGCGGAATCATCATGAACTGGCGAGCAATCACCGCTCCGGCCGCACGGACTCTCTACCCCGTACATCGTGTGTATGGGGCCGTTCTGCTGCTCCTGCTGCTGTTCACCCTGCTGCTGGGAATGGGCAACTCGCTCCATTCCCGGTTGCTCTGGGTCGGAGAACAGACCTGGCCGAACTATTATCTGCTGAATCCCGATGCGACAGAGCCGTCCTGTCAGTTGGAAATGGATATAGATGCCGAAGTGGCTCGCCGGGTGGCCAATTACAAGCCCGACCCCGATGATCTGTTCAGCTCACCGCCCAATCCCGATGCCATCCGTAAATCGCTGCAGAGCAATCTGGAACTCTGCCAGCAGCAATACGATGTCTATGAACAGAACCTGGCCAATGCCACGCCAGCCCTTGAGGTGTTCAAGACGGTAGAGCAGGGACTTGCGAACTTCCTGCTGGAGAACATTGGGCTTACCAAGTACCTGTTCATTGCGATGTTCGCGATGGCTGCGGCAATCGCTGCGCTGGACACCGACCACATAGCGTTGCGCCTGCCCCGCAATCGAGCCGAATGGCGGCTGAGCCAAGGTGTGCAGTTTGTGGTTAATGGTCTGATGGTGCTGTCGCTGAACGCATACCTGGGCAAGCTGGCCACGTCGCCGGGTTCGGACGGTACGATGAGCCTTCAATATGCCTGGGGCGGGGTCTTCGGCCTCTTCATGGTGATCAATGCAGTGCGTTTCCTGAACGTTCCGGAACGTATCCGCCCCGGCGGTCTTTCCGCCTCGTCCGGTCTGGTGATTCCTCTGTACTGTGCCATGGGCCTGATCGCCATGAGCTATTTCTTCCTGGTAGACGGGTATGCCTCGGGCCTGGCGATCTACTTCGGAATGATGTCCAACCTGTCATCCATGTTCATCAATATCGGCCTTTACGTGCTGGTGGGCATGATGCTGAAGCAGACCAGGATTCCCGAGCTCCTGCTCAATCTCATCAAACCTTTTAATCTGCCAGCGCCGATGCTGGCTTCGGTGATCATTTTCGCAACGGCGTTTCCGACCGCGTTCACCGGCGCATCGGGCATTTTCATCCTGGCCGTGGGTGGTGTTGTGTATGACGAGCTGCGCCGGGCCGGGGCAGGGCGGCAGCTTTCCCTGGCAACGACCGCCATGTCGGGAAGCCTTGGCGTGGTTCTCAACCCATGCCTGCTGATCGTTGTTGTGGCGGCTCTCAATAAGGAAGTGACAACCACTGAGATGTACAGCTGGGGTTTCTGGGTCTTCATCATGTCGGCAACGCTGTTTTCACTGATTGTCTGCAAGACCCAGGGAAACTGGAAGCCTCGTCCGGCGCCCGGCGCTTTCCGTGCGGCTCTCTCGGAAAGCCGGGCCCTGCTGCCTTATGTGGCCGTGGCAGCTCTGGTTATCCTGTCGATCTGGGTTGTTCTCGGCTTGAAGTTCAACGAGTACAGCGCTCCTTTGATACTGCCGCTGGTCATGCTAGCCCTGGTGTTGCTGGATTCCGGCCGGAGTAGTGGGGAGCAGGGCCAGACCCGTTCCCAGGTGTTCTGGGCACGCAGCTCGGCCGCTGCCAGCGATTCGGCAGTGCACATTGGCGCGTTGCTGGCTTTGATCGGGTTTTCCATCTGTCTCGGGGGAATCCTGGAGCGCTCCGATATCGTTCATGCGCTCTTTCCGGAGGACCTGACCAGTCCCTGGGTCGCCATGCTGGTCATCGTCGTGATGCTCACAGTAATAGGCATGGTCATGGACCCGTTCGGCGCGGTAATCCTGGTGTCGGCCACCATTGCCCAGCCGGCGATCCAGCTGGGTATTGATCCGCTGCACTTCTGGATTGTCTGCCTGGTGGCATTCGAGCTCGGTTACCTGAGCCCGCCAGTGGCGCTGAACCACTTGCTCACCCGCCAGGTGGTGGGCGAGACCGAAGTGCTGGCCGCCGAGCGCACGGGTACCTTCTGGCATCGCTATGAACGACTGCTGCTGCCTCTGGCCGTTATGGGGCCCACACTCTTGTTCGTGGCCTTTGTGCCGATGCTGTTCTATGCGTTGTAATGTTGAAGTGAGATAAAGAGAGCCGTCTGAGGGAAACTTCGGGCGGCTTTTTTGCGTCTGAAATACAAGAGTAAACGTAGTTTCAACAGACACTGACACAGCCGGCAAGTGACTATAAGCTACTCTCACTTGTGGTGAATTTCGGGTGGTTTCTATTCATATGATTATTCAAAGTCGCTGCAGACACCTTCTGTTGGCCGCAGGCATAGCCTTTTTGACCGGCTGCGGAGGTGGGGGCGGTGACGCCAGTTCCGACCCCTTGCCGGTAGCACCGGGCAGCCCGCTCGCGGGCCAAATAAATATTGAGGCTGGTAGTCGAATAGATCAGGACACCATGGACGAGCTGGGTTTGTCTGGCGCGCAACCGGCAACCAGTCCGCAGTCTCTGCCACTTAACTTTGTTCTTGCTGGCTATGTCAGTGGTGATTCGGGCAGTTACGAGGCCATCAGCGGGCAAATCTTCAGTTACAGTGCAGACGCTTCTGATCAGTTTTTAGTGCCTCTTGCGCCCGGTGAAGTCGTCCGATTGGTCAGTCTTGGTAGCCGCGCGGGCAATCCCCAACTCACGCTCACATTGTTGGATGGATCCGGGATGCCGCCCTCGGCGACAACGGACCGAGAGTCAGATCCCGCCGAAGTCACGCTTGGCGATGGCTTTTCCGAAGACGATTATCTGCTGGAGGTCGAGGCCACCGGCAGTCTTCCAGCACGGTATGTTCTGGTGAAAGCGTCAACTGGACAGCTTGGCTCGTTCAGCCTCGATTGGCCGGCCCATGAGTTCATGCCTGGAGAAGCTATTGTCAGAATGAACAGTGCAGGCTCTCCGGGGCTATCCGCTCAGTCGGCCACGCCAGGGAGGCATCTGGGTAACGAGGACTGGCTGATCAAAATGCCTTTGAAAGCTGTGGCTGCCAGTACCGAGGCTACGAAAACCGAAACCCTCGATTGGATCAGAGGGTTACGCAAGCGAACCGATATCGCTTCTGTATCACCCAATTACCTGTTTTCAAGCGCCAACACACCGGTTGGCGAGGAATTGTATGGTCTTCAATGGCACTACGATCTCATAAACGGTCCCGAAGCCTGGCAATTGGCACCGGACGGAGGTGCCGGGATCTCGGTGGCGGTCCTGGATAGCGGGCTCTTTAGCCCTGATCCGGCAAGCCGAAGCTGGCATCCGGACCTGGAAGACAATGTGCTCCCGGGCCGTGATTTCGTGGACGGCGATGATTTTCCCCAGGATCCGGGCAGTAGCGTTGCTGCCAGTGTCTTTCATGGCACCCACGTGGCTGGCACTATTGGTGCTGTGCTCAATGGCCAGGGCATCGGCGGTGTCGCTTTTGGAGGGCGTATTCTGCCGGTCAGGGTGCTTGGCGAGGGTGGAACCGGGTCTTCGGACGACCTTATTAACGCGATTCGTTGGGTTACCGGGGAGGCTGACGGCGTTGCCGCGAGAGCTCAGGTGGTAAACCTAAGCCTCGGTGGTCTGCCCGAAATTGCCCAGTTGGAGGCTGCCATTGAATTCGGCGTCAATGAACGAGATATGCTTTTTGTCGGCGCCGCGGGTAACTCTGCCACTTCGTCACCCTCATACCCGGCCGCGTCGCCCAATGTGCTTGCGGTCAGCTCGGTGGATGCGGGGGGGCAATTGGCATCGTATTCGAATTTTGGCAGCTGGATCGATCTTGCCGGACCAGGCGGCGATGCCAGCCGTGATGGCAACAACGACGGGCGGGCTGATGTAGTCTGGAGTACCAGTGCGGTTGCAGCTGCCAATGGTTTTGAGGCCAGCTATACCGGGCTCCAGGGCACCTCTATGGCAGCACCTCATGTCTCGGGAGTTCTTGCTTTGCTGAAGGCGCAGGATAGCTCGTTGAACTATGAGGGGGTAAGAGCGCTGCTTGAATCCGGCGGGCTAACCGACTTCTCTGGTAGCCGGTCTGACCAGCTTGGCTTTGGCATTCTTGATGCTTCCGGGGCGCTGCAGGCGAATCTGAGTGGCGATATCACTATTCTTTCACCCTCCCCATCCCAAGTGATTCTGGGTTCTGAGACAGGAAGCGAGCAGATTGTCCGCCTGAATCAGATCGGTAACGGTGGGATTAGCAACGTTAGCATTTCTGATGCACCTCCGTGGTTTACGGTAACCCGCAGCGACACAGACAGTACAATCACGCTCAATGTTGCGCTGGTTGACTCAGCCATTGAAGAAAACGTTGCGTATCGCGATGTGATACGCGTTGACTACCAGGCTGGCGGTGAACTCCGGTCTCTGGATATTCCCGTTGTGGCCCAAGTACTCTCAGATGAATTTGCGAGGACTGCCGGGGTCCATTTCGTGCTCCTCGTGAACACGACCCCGGTAAACGGGTTTTATGAAGCAGAGGCACAACTGGCGGTCGAGCCGGAAAATGGGCATTACACTTTCCGGTTTGAGTCGGATGATGGCGTGGAACCCAAACGGTTGAGTGAAGTTCCACCGGGTTCCTATTACCTCGTTGCGGGCACCG
Source organism: Marinobacter sp. NFXS11 (assembly GCF_040148675.1). Lineage (NCBI taxonomy): Bacteria > Pseudomonadati > Pseudomonadota > Gammaproteobacteria > Pseudomonadales > Marinobacteraceae > Marinobacter > Marinobacter sp. NFXS11. The sequence goes on from NZ_JAGDDV010000001.1 coordinate 566,641, forward strand.
ATATCGATGGAGACGGGATCATTTGCCAGTCTGGCGAGGCCTGTGCGGAATACCCGATAGCCGGGCTTCGAGAAATCATCACCATTGAAGATGGTCAATCGCTGGAGGAAGTGATAATGACCACCAGTTTCTCACGACCGACCATCTCAGCGTCAACTCCGGATATCCTGCCTCGACCAGGCTTTTCCGGTTACCGCCTGCTCGAAGCCGGTGACCGCAGAGAGTCGCTCGGGTATACGAGGAAAACGACGCGATGAGCTTATCGAATTCGGTGGTGATAACAGCTTTTCTGGTTCTGATTCTGACAGCTTGCACATCTCCCGCAAGGAATGCCTCCTCGGCACCATTGGCTCGCCAGATTACCCAGTCGCCGTATTGCGGTCTGAGCGGGCCGGGCCTGGCTTATGTGAAATCGTCCGACGAACTCGACAGGTTCCTGGGCGTGGCCGGACAGAACCTGACTATAGAGGCGATCAGAAGCGTCAGCTTTGATCGGGAGCATTTGGTGTTTGTGACTCTTGGTCAACAGCCAACGGCCGGTTTCAGTGTTGGTCTCCGGGACGCCCATGCAACTGGTGATACGCTTCTCCTGGAAATGGCGGTTATAACCCCTGAGCCCGATGCGATGGTCGCACAGGTTATTACCACACCCTGTGCCGTGCTGGCGGTTTCCAAAGACAAATGGCAAAGGCTTGAAGTAACTGGGCTTTCGGATCGACCTCTGAAAAAAGTTGTGGGCAACTGAGTGTGGTCGCTGGACAGACAAAACAACCGTTGATCTTTCCTCACGAATCCCTAAGCTATGGCTCAGCTTTTCATATCAATCGCGGAGTCAGTTCCTGCCCATGAGCCAGCAACAATATAACGCCGATGCCATTGAAGTACTGAGCGGCCTGGATCCGGTGCGTAAGCGGCCGGGGATGTATACAGACACCAGTCGGCCCAATCACCTGGCGCAGGAAGTGATCGACAACAGTGTGGATGAGGCGCTGGCAGGGCACGCCAAACGCATCGACGTGGTGTTGTACAGTGATGGCTCTCTGAGCGTTGAGGACGACGGCCGGGGCATGCCGGTGGACCTTCACAAGGAAGAAGGCCTGTCAGGGGTAGAACTCATCCTGACCCGACTCCACGCTGGCGGCAAGTTTTCTCAGGGCAACTACAATTTTTCCGGTGGCCTTCACGGGGTAGGCGTTTCCGTTGTCAACGCGCTGTCTACTCACCTGGAAGTGACCATCAAGCGCGACGGCCAGCTGCATCGGATAACGTTCGCCAATGGTGAGAAGGCCTCAGAGCTGGAAGTTATCGATACCGTCGGCAAGCGCAATACCGGTACCCGCCTGAAGTTCACGCCCGATGTGAGCTATTTTGATAGCCCCAATTTTTCGGTCAGCCGGCTTCGCCATAACCTGAGGGCAAAAGCGGTCCTGTGTCCCGGCCTCACGGTGACGTTCCTGCAGGAAAAAACCGGCGAGAAAGATGAGTGGTTCTACGAGGACGGCTTGCGTGATTACCTGAGGACCGCGCTGGCGGATATCGAGGCGGTGCCACTGGAGCCGTTTACCGGCAGCTTCTCTGGTAACAAGGAAGCAGTGGATTGGGCGATCCAGTGGCTGCCGGAAGGCGGCGAAGCCATCATGGAAAGCTACGTCAACCTTATCCCGACTGCCCAGGGCGGCACCCATGTTAACGGGCTACGAACTGGCCTGCTGGAAGCCATGCGCGAGTTCTGTGAGTTCCGCAACCTGTTACCCCGTGGCGTAAAGCTTTCTCCTGACGATATCTGGGAGCGGGCAGCCTATGTTCTGTCCTTCAAGATGCAGGAGCCCCAGTTCTCGGGGCAGACCAAGGAGCGTCTTTCCTCACGGGAGGCGGCGGCCTTTATCTCCGGCGTGGTCAAGGATGCTTTCAGCCTGTGGCTCAATCAGCATACCGATGTAGCTGAGGCGCTGGCGGAACTCTTCATCAGCAATGCTCAGCGCCGGCTGCGAGCCAGCAAAAAGGTGGCCCGTAAGAAAGTCACCTCGGGCCCCGCGCTTCCGGGCAAGCTGGCGGACTGTTCTGGCGGCGATACTGCCCGGTCCGAGCTGTTCCTGGTAGAAGGTGATTCTGCAGGCGGTTCTGCCAAGCAGGCCCGGGACCGGGAATTTCAGGCGGTGATGCCGCTTCGGGGGAAAATCCTCAATACCTGGGAGGTCGATTCTGGCGAGATCCTGGCGTCCCAGGAAGTTCACGATATTGCCGTTGCCATTGGTGTAGATCCCGGTTCTGACCAGTTGGATGGCCTTCGGTACAACAAGATCTGCATCCTCGCTGATGCGGACTCGGATGGCCTTCACATTGCCACGCTGCTGTGCGCGTTGTTCGTAAAACACTTCCGCCCTGTGGTTGCCGCAGGCCATGTGTTCGTTGCCATGCCACCGCTGTATCGGGTAGATCTGGGCAAGGAAACCTTCTACGCCCTGGATGAGCATGAAAAGCAGGGCATTATCGACCGTATTGCCGCGGAGAAGCGCAAGGGCAAGATTTCGGTGACCCGCTTCAAGGGTCTGGGTGAGATGAACCCGCTTCAGCTGCGTGAGACCACCATGGCCCCGGACACCCGTCGCCTGGTCATGCTGACCATTGAAGACGGTGATGATACCGATAGCCGCATGGATATGTTATTGGGTAAAAAGCGTGCATCCGATCGAAGGGCGTGGCTCGAGACCTACGGCAACATGGCAGACATCGAAGTTTAATATTCTATAAGGTGCTATAAACAGCATCCTTTATTCTTTCTCTGTATTCCTTAAACTCGTTATCCTGCCAGTTTTCTGATCGGGAAGAACCGTTGATGGACTGGCAGGGCTGGTTTGCGCTGGGCCTCGCAGGCACCGCGCTGATACTGATGAGTGCAGGGCGATTTGCGCCCCATCTGGTGATGATGGGTGTGCTCGTGGTGCTCAGTGCCAGCGGGATTGTGTCCGCGGACCAGGCACTTGCCGGGTTCAGTAACAGTGGTCTGATCACCGTGGTTGCCATGTTTGTGGTGGCTGCAGGCATTCATCATTCCGGCGGTGTCGATCTGCTGGTGCATCATTTGCTTCGCAATCCCAAGACCGTCCGTTCTGCCCAGGCACGGATTGCCCTCCCGGTATCCCTTCTCAGTGGTTTTCTCAACAACACCCCGGTTGTCGCCACCATGATTCCGGCGGTGCATGCCTGGTCCCGGAAGATCGGTATCTCACCGTCCAAATTGATGATTCCCCTGAGCTATTCCGCCATTCTCGGGGGTACCCTGACGCTGATCGGCACCAGTACCAATCTGGTCGTAAACGGCCAGTATCAGCAGCTAACCGGCGAAGCGGGCTTCTCCATTTTCTCGATTACGGCGGTCGGGCTGCCAGTGGCGGTCATTGGTGTGGCGGCTTTGCTGCTGGTTATGCCCCGGGTGCTTCCGGATCGTAAGGATCAGCAGAAATTTGGCTCCATGAGGGAATTTACCCTGGAGGTAGCGGTGTCGTTCGACGGACCGCTGGTGGGCAAAACTGTTGGTGAAGCCGGGCTTCGGGAGCTTGAGCGATTGTATCTGGTCGAGATCGAACGCGATGGCAGCGTGGTAACAGCGGTGCCCTCGGAAGAGCGGCTTCGGGGTGGCGATCGTCTGGTGTTTGCCGGTGATACCCAGGCCATTTCCGACCTCCTTCGGATAAACGGTATCGTCCCGTCAGTCCATGAAGACGAGCCGAGTTTGAGTAAGGATCGGGCGGAACGGCGTCTGGTTGAGGCGGCATTATCACCCCAGTCCGATGTGTTGGGCCTCACCATCCGCGACGCCCGGTTCCGGGACCGTTACGGTGCTGTCGTGTTGGCCGTTGCCAGGGGTGGGGAGCGTGTTTCCGGCAACCTGGGGAATATCCGACTTAAACCCGGTGATGTGCTACTTCTCGAAGCTCGCCCCGCGTTTGTCAGCCGACAGCGCTATAACAAGGACTTCCTGCTCATTAATGACCTGGAAACCGAGACACCCCGGCATGATCGGGCGTGGCTGTCCTGGGGAATCCTGTTGGTGCTGGTGGGTCTCGCTGCCTGTGGCACCCTGAGTATGCTTAACGCGGCCCTGCTGGGCGCTGCAGGAATGATTCTGACTGGCTGCTGCTCGGTGGGCCAGGCCCAGAAGTCCGTGGATGTGCCGGTGATCCTTACCATTGCGGCCTCCTTTGCCATGGGCGCGGCTCTGGAACAGACCGGCGCGGCAGGCTTTGTGGCTGCAGGCATCCTTGAATTCAGTCAGGGCGACGTGCTGTTAACAATCCTGCTGGTTTATCTCGTGGTGTCGGTCCTGACCGAGGTTATTACCAACAATGCGGCGGCGGTCCTGGTCATTCCCATCGTTCTGTCGATGACGAACAGTATGGGCGTGGCCGCCGAGCCGTTTGTGATTGCGGTGATGATGGCCGCCTCCGCCAGCTTTGCCACGCCGCTTGGGTATCAGACCAACATGATGGTATTCGGGCCTGGTGGTTACCGGTTCAGTGATTTCGTGCGGGTCGGTTTACCCATGAACGTGTTTGTTGGTGCCGTTACCGTTGTTGTTATTGCCGTGGTCTACGACATCACTCCCGGTCTATGAGCGCTGTTCGGTCGGGTTGGCGAGAATGTCGCAGCACAGCACCTGAAGCTTGCCGTCCTGATAGTACCCCAGTGACAGGGTCACGCACATATAGGCTCCGGTAACGCAGAGGTAGGGGGCAGTTACGTGCAGGCTTTCCGGTTGGGCCAAGGCCTGGCGAAGATACTGTTGACGGTACCAGTCAGCACTGCTGGTGCTCTCCAGGGGTTTGAAACGCGGGTCCATACTGCGTGTACCCGCATCGGAAACCAGGGTGTCGTCCATCTGAACGCCCTTGTCGTCGACCAGGTAGCAGCGGGAAACGGCCGGGTGGTTCAACAATTCCAGACAGGATTGCTGCATGCTCATCCCGCTGCGAAGCTTCGTGATGGCGTGGTCGAAAAAGCCACTGAAAAAGTCCACCAATTGCCGGGTCGGGTCCAGGGTAACCTGGTTGCGGGTCTTGTATTCCTGCAACAGATGATCGAAATCGGCGGGTGCGTGGGTCAGTTGGTCGAGGTCTGTGCTCGGTCTGCGGAAATAGAAGCCCTGAACGAAATCCACGCCCGCATCGATCGCAATCATTGCCTGATCCCGGGTTTCAACACCTTCCAGAAGAACCAGGCAGCCGGACTGGTGCAGCAGTGACACGATGCCGTTCAGAATCTGGCGTGCCTTGTGATCGTCTGTCGCACGGGTAAGCAGTTTCCGATCCAGCTTCACAATGTCGGGTGACAGGTTCCAGATTCGCTCGAAATTGGAGTGGCCGGCGCCGAAATCATCAATGGCCGTCAGACAGCCCAGTTTCTTGTAGTAGGCAACCGTTTCCCGAAGCCTTTCGGCGTCGTCTGTGGGTTGCTCAACAATTTCCATGACAATCCGGTGCGGAGGTAGGCCGGTTTTGGCCAGAAGCTCTCCGAAGAAAGAATCGGCCTGGCTGCCGCTGGTTACCACCTGCGGCGAAACATTCAGGAACAGCCAGTTCAGCTGATCGCGGATGCCGCTGTAATTACGTATGTGCAGAGAGCGGCAAAGGCGGTCAAGGAGAAGGTTCTCCGCCTCGGAGGCCGGTAGCTGGAACAGGTGCAGCGGCAGTACCGCGGAGTTATCCGTATCAAAGGCCCGGATCAGGGCCTCATAGCCGACGATACGCTTGTGTGAAATGCTATAAATCGGCTGGAGCGCTGTTCTCAACGTCAGTCCGCGAAAATCTGCGGTCCATGTGTCACCGTCCCTGTTCAGCATAGGAGACAACAGGTCCACTTCCGGAGCTGTCAGCTTTTCAGGGAGTCGTTTCGACATAGATGATTCTGGTTGATTTAACGAACGCATCAGTCGCCCCAGTTTGGCGTCTGAACTGTCATTTATCAGTACAGGTTTCGCTAAAAAATCGCGAAGTTTCTGATAGTTGGAAGGAAGATTGCCAAAAAAACGCGTTTATTACCACTGTTTCATGTAGAAACTGGAAACGGTTTGTATCTTTGGCGGTCTGCAAAAGGCAAGGAGGGAGGAGAGCCCAGCGGTCCGGGCGGACCGCCAGAGAATCAGTTATTACTGGGTACAACCACGCTTTCGTCGAATTCGAGTTCCATGTCCTGTCCTCTCGGTCAATGAGGCCCCAGACGGGGCATTCAAGTATGGGTCAATTCTATCGTTGCTATAATTTTGAACAATCCGTAAAACCCCTATGCGACCAAAGGCAAAAGCCCGGGCGAATGGTCAGAATTTCTGATGTAGCGCTGCAAAAGATTTTGATTTTTTTCACACAACCAAGTTTCTAGACTTGGCCTCAACGATGTAACCAAGGAACAGGGTGAATTTTCATCATGCAAATCAGGAATACCTCAGCCAACTACGGTCTTGTAACCATCGTGAATCACTGGGTGGTTGCCCTGGCTGTTTTCGGCCTGTTCGGGCTCGGCTTCTGGATGGTGGATTTGTCCTATTACGATGACTGGTACCGCCGCGGTCCGGATATTCATCGAAGCATTGGCATACTGCTGTTTTTATTGATGCTTTTTCGGGTGGTTTGGAGAGCGGTGAATGTTTCGCCTGATCCGCTGGATGGGCACAAGCGCTGGGAGATTCGAAGCGCCCATGCGGCCCACCTTCTCCTGTACGTGCTGATTTTCGTCGCCATGATCAGCGGCTACCTGATATCGACCGCCGACGGGTCTTCCATCAGCGTGTTCGGCTGGTTTGAAGTGCCATCGGCCACTGGCCAGATAAAGGGAATGGAGGACACCGCCGGAACCGTCCACTACTGGTCCACCTGGGCAATTGTCGGTCTTGCCGCCATTCACGCGGCTGGCGCCTTCAAACATCATCTGCTTGATCGCGACCGCACATTACGGCGTATGTTAGGGAAGTGACTGGCCGGCCGTTTATTTATCGTCTTACGCCCGGACGTCGGGCACCAATGCAACAAGGAGATAACCATGAAAAAAGTTCTGCTTGCCTCGGCCGTGTCGATGGCGCTTGTAGGTGCAGTCAATGCCAACGAACACAGCGGCACCTATGCGTTTGATAAAAAGGGCGCCCATCAGTTCATAACCTTCAAGATTTCTCATCTTGGCTACAGCTGGCTTTACGGTCGCTTCAACGATTTCGACGGCGAATTCGTGTACGACGCCGAGAACCCGGAGAACAGCACCGTTAACGTCACGATTGATACCGCCAGCGTGGATTCCAATCACGCCGAGCGGGACAAGCATCTGCGCAGTGAAGATTTCCTGTACGTTGACGAGTTTACTGAGGCAACCTTCAAGAGCAAGCGCGTTGTTCTGGATGAGGAAGGTGAGGCCGACATCATCGGCGACCTGACCCTCCGTGGTGTGACCAAAGAAGTGACCCTTGACGCTGAAATGCTGGGCCACGGGGAAGACCCCTGGGGTGGTTACCGCATGGGTTTTGAAGCTGAAACCGAGCTTCGCCTTACAGACTTCGGCATCCCGATGGATCTTGGAAAGGCCTCCGAGACCGTCGAGATCATTATTTCTGTCGAGGGTATCCGACAGTAATACTGGCTGACCCTGCCACTGTCAGATTCCGGGCCTAGACCCGGAATCTGCCGGTCTGACTTTCCAGTTCTCTCGCATAGCCTTCCAGAGACTCACTGATTCCGTCGATATCCCTCGACCGGCTCGCGCTCTCTGTGGCCAGATCGTTGATCTCGGTGATACTGCGGTTGATCTCATCCACGACCTGAGTCTGTTCCTCGGTGGCAGACGCGACACTGGTATTCACGTCAGCAATATTTGCCATGGCTTCAAGAATGGCTTTGAGCTCAGACTCCGCATCGGTGGCCAGCTTCTCGGTTTCGCTCGCCTCTTTGCTGCCCGTTTCCATCACCGACACGATGTCGGCAACGCCAGCCTGCAACGTCGTGATCATTTTTTGAATATCTTCCGTCGACTGGCCGGTCCGTTGCGCGAGGGTCCTCACTTCATCGGCAACCACAGCAAAGCCACGTCCCTGCTCGCCGGCTCGCGCCGCCTCAATGGCAGCATTCAATGCCAGCAGGTTGGTCTGTTCTGCGATGCCCCTGATAACGTCCAGCACGGATGTGATGTTGTCGGAATCGTCAGAAAGCTTCCGGATAACCTCCACAGCTTTTGAAATCTGTGCGGCCAACCGGTGCACCTGCTCTGAGGAGCTGCGTATAATTCGTGCGCCGTTCTTGCCCTTTTCTTCGGCGTCGCGGGTAATCTCCGCCGCTTTTGAGGCATTACCGGCAACCTCTTCGATCGCACTCTGCATTTCGTTGATGGCTGTAGCGACCATTGAAATGGAGTCTGTCTGTCGAGTCACGCCATCATTGTTGTCCTTCGCCGCCCGGGCGAGATCTGTAGCTCCGGTGCCAAGCTCCCGGGTCAACTGCTGGATGGAGCCAATCATGGACTGCAGGTTCTCCAGAACCAGGTTGAAACTTTTCGCGAGTTTGCCCAGGTCATCATCCATCTCCACAGGAATCCGTTGCGTCAGATCGCCTTCTCCCTGGGCAATATTGTCCAGTTGATCCCGAAGCGCCGTGATAGAGCCGATGATCATTTTCAGGAATACAGCAAACAGCCCAATACTGATCAGGATAGCGACGGCTGTGATCAGCAGGATAGTGACCGAGCTGCTCTGGCCCTCCGAAGAGGCTTCACCAGCGCGAATCTGGGCACGGGCATCGGCGTGAGCGCCGACCTCGTCGAAGTAATTTCTGAGATTGTCGAAGAGGTTGTTGGTTTCATTGGCTGCCAGGGCTCTTGCCTGCTCCGGGTCCCCTGTTTCTGCGAGCTCAAGAACCCGTTGGGCGGATCCCAGCCAGCGCTCATAGGCAGCATCGAATCCGCGAGCAACGTCGGAGACGCCCGTACCCTCAAGCCTGCCAACTGCTGTGTTGAATCGTTCCAGGGCCTGGCCGGCATTCTCGTCAAAACTGGCCAGGTAATTCTCACCTTCTTCATTGTTGGACTGGGCGTCCACATAGGCCATCTGGGCAACCAGCGCCTGGTAGAGATCCCGGTCGCCGTTAAGGATTTCGCTGACGGAAGGCAGATAGGTGTCGGCAATATTGTCAGTGTCGGATACCAGGTTTCGGACAGTACTGACGGCGAACAGTCCGATAATAACCAGGGCGACAGCTGTGATAGCGAAAGGCAAAGCAATTTTTACCCGGAGTCCCAGGCGCTTACCAAAATCCATACGTCTCTCCCGCGTTGCCAGAATGGCTTAGTGCCAATATAGCACCGGGAGGGCGATTGATTTGAGAAACAGTTGGGTAATTGCTCCCGGTCAATGAAAAGTGGCTCGCCGGGAGCGTGGACAGGCTACCTGGAAGGGTCAGGTGATTCCCGGTGGGTGTCACCGGATCGGCAAAGGTGCCTCTGGCGCCAGAACTGTCCCGCGAAAATAACGACCCAGATCAGTAACCCCGCCCAGAGATAGGTCTCGGGAATCTGGAAACTGCCGCTGATTGCAAACTCAACCAGTAGCATCAGCGTCACCGCCAGAACCGCATTTACCAAGGCTGTAACCATGGCTTGCCCGCAGGCTTTGATGTTGGGTTTCATAGTGTTCCGCTTGTTAGAGAAGTAAAACGGTCTTCTATTCACTGAACGGGAGAATACGGCCCACCTTACGGACTCTCCATGCGGGAATTCCGCTATTGGAATCAGGCGCCTGTGCAAGTGCGTGACCGTTTTGGCCAATAAATCCGCCGGTTGTTGGTGTATCGGCGCCGTGCTCCATATAATGTCCGCTCCTGTTTCGGCGTTGATTATTCGCGGCCCGGCAAGCAGGATCACGGACACTATTCACATCAGGCAACACAGGCAATCAAAGAGGCATCCATGCCAGAGTTTCAGACAACGGATGAAGGTTTCGAGCGGGTTGCGCTCCGGGATTACACGGAAAAGGCCTATCTCGATTATTCCATGTACGTCATTCTTGACCGGGCGCTTCCCAATGTCGGCGATGGCCTGAAACCGGTTCAGCGGCGAATTGTCTATGCCATGTCCGAGTTGGGGCTGAAATCCACCTCGAAGTACAAGAAGTCGGCCCGTACCGTGGGTGATGTGCTTGGTAAATTTCATCCCCATGGTGACAGCGCCTGTTATGAGGCCATGGTGCTCATGGCCCAGCCTTTTTCCTACCGCTACCCTCTTGTAGACGGGCAGGGGAACTGGGGCTCCCCGGACGATCCCAAGTCCTTTGCCGCCATGCGTTACACCGAATCCCGCCTGGCGCCGTTTGCGGAAGTTCTGCTGGGAGAGCTGGGGCAGGGAACGGTGGACTGGGTGCCCAACTTTGATGGCACCATGGATGAGCCGTCAGTGCTTCCGGCCCGGTTGCCCCACGTACTGCTTAATGGCACCACCGGTATTGCAGTTGGTATGGCCACGGATATCCCGCCGCATAACGTACGGGAAGTCACCGCAGCCTGCATACGCCTGCTGGACCAGCCGGAGTCGACGGTTGATGAGCTCTGCGAGCACATCAAGGGCCCGGATTTTCCGACCCAGGCTGAAATCATTACCCCCCGCAAAGATATTCGGCAGATGTACGAAACCGGTCGCGGGTCGCTGCGGATGCGTGCCCGCTGGATCCGGGAGAGTGGTGAGATCGTGGTTACGGATCTGCCGCACCAGGTCTCTGGCAACCGGGTTCTGGAGCAGATTGCCCATCAGATGCAGACCAAGAAGCTACCGATGGTGGCGGACCTTCGTGATGAATCTGATCATGAAAACCCGACCCGCCTGGTGATCGTGCCCCGGTCCAACCGGGTTGATCTGGATGGTTTGATGGCGCACCTATTTGCCAGTACCGATCTGGAGAAGACCTATCGGGTCAACATCAATGTGATTGGCAACGATGGCAGGCCGGGCGTGAAGGGTTTACACCAGATCCTCACCGAATGGCTGACCTTCCGTCGCACCACCGTGATTCGCCGGCTCCAGCATCGTCTGGACAAGGTCCTTGCCCGCCTGCATATCCTGGAAGGCTTGCTGATCGCCTATCTCAATATTGATGAAGTGATCGAGATCATCCGTACCGAAGACAAACCCAAGGCCGAGCTGATGGCCCGTTTCGGGTTGTCCGCCGATCAGGCCGAAGCCATCCTCGAACTGAAGCTGCGTCACCTGGCCAAGCTTGAGGAAATGAAAATCCGGGGCGAGCAGGATGAGCTCGCGGCTGAACGGGATGAGCTCCAATCCATTCTGGGTTCCGAGGATCGCCTGCGCGAACTGATCAAGAGCGAGATGCAAGCGGATGCCGAGACCTTTGGTGATGACCGTCGCTCACCGATCGTCGAGCGTGAGGAGGCCAAGGCATTCAGTGAAGTGGACCTGATCTCAAACGACCCAGTCACGGTTGTGCTGTCTGAAAAAGGCTGGGTTCGCGCCGCCAAGGGGCATGACATTGAGCCGGAAGGCCTGAGTTATAAAGCCGGTGACCGTTTCTCCCTCGCGGCCCGGGGGCGGAACAACCAACAGGCGATATTCCTGGATTCTACCGGGCGCGCCTATTCCTTGATGGCGCACAGTTTTCCATCTGCCAGAGGTCAGGGCGAGCCGCTGACCGGGCGCATCAACCCGCCCTCCGGTGCCAGCTTCTCAGGCCTGTTGATGGGAGACCCGTCCCGTAAGGCGTTACTGGTTACCGACGGTGGCTACGGGTTTGTTACGTCGCTAAACGACATGATCAGCAAGAACCGCAATGGCAAGGCAGTAGTCAGTGTTCCCAAGGGGGCCAGGATCATGCCTCCGGTGACCATACCGACGACCGAGAAAACGCTGTATCTGGGGGCGGTATCCAACGAGGGACGAATGCTGGTTTTCCCGCTCAGCGAATTGCCGGAGCTTGCCAAGGGCAAGGGCAACAAGATCATCAGCATTCCGTCTGCCCGGGTGCAGAACCGTGAAGAGTATGTGGTGTCCGTTGCCGTCTTTGCCGAGGATGACCAGCTGGAAATACGGGCCGGCAAGCGCAAGATGGGGTTGCAGTTCGCGGACCTCGAGCACTACCTCGGAGAGCGGGGGCGCCGTGGCCACAAGCTGCCAAGGGGGCTGCAACGGGTTGATGGCATTGACGTGATTCCTTCGGCCGCCCGGGCGCAGGAAGAAGCGGGCTCTGACAGCGAGGGTGCCGATAGTGAGTGAACTGGTACTGATTAACGTCTCCGGGCGTGACAAGCCGGGCCTGACCTCGGAGATCACCGGCATCATGGGGCGCTACGATGTGCGTATCCTGGATATCGGGCAGGCAGTGATCCACGACCACCTGACCTGGGGCATCCTGATCGAGATTCCGGATGAATCCAAATCCTCGCCCGTCATTCGTGACCTGCTGTTTCGGCTACACGCTCTGGATCTGCAGGTCAGGTTCGCGCCGATCACCGTCGAGGAATACCAGTCCTGGGCTGCGGCCCGGAACCGGGCCTGCTACATCGTGACGCTGCTTGCCCGGGATATCAAAGCCGAGCAGATTGCACGGGTTTCCGCCATCACGGCGCGTCATGGTCTGAACATCGATAACATTTCACGGCTGTCTGCCAGGCCCTCCCTGAATGCCGCAGACAATCGTATTGCCTGTGTCGAGTTCTCGGTAAGGGGCACGCCATCAGATCTCGAGAAGCTGCGGGCGGATTTCCTGCATATCGCAGGCGAAATGAATGTGGATATCGCCTTCCAGGAAGATTCCATCTTCCGCCGCAATCGTCGGCTGGTGGTCTTTGACATGGATTCCACGCTGATCGAAGCCGAAGTGATCGACGAGCTGGCCACGGAGGCCGGAGTCGGGGAGCAGGTGGCAGAGATTACCGAAAGGGCCATGCAGGGCGAGCTGGATTTCAGCCAGAGTTTTGCCGAGCGCCTGGCACTTCTGAGGGGCCTGGATGAGTCGGTCCTCGAGGGCATTGCCTCGCGGTTGCGGATGACTGAGGGTGCAGAGCACCTTATCCTCAGTCTCAAAGCGCTGGGATATCGCACCGCAATCCTGTCGGGCGGTTTCACCTACTTTGCCCGCCACCTCCAGCGCAAACTCGGTATCGATTACATCTACGCCAACGAACTCGAGATTGAGGACGGCAAGGTCACGGGCAAGGTTTCCGGGCAGATTGTCGACGGCAAGCGAAAGGCGGAACTGCTTTTGGAAATTGCCGAGAAAGAGCATATTTCCCGGGAGCAGGTTATCGCCGTCGGTGATGGTGCCAATGACCTGCCTATGCTGAGTCAGGCAGGCCTGGGTGTGGCGTTCCGGGCCAAGCCGCTGGTCAAGGAATCAGCGCGTCACGCGATTTCTACGCTGGGCCTGGATGCAATCCTCTATCTGATTGGTTTCCGTGAGAGCGAAACCAACCAGGGTCTGGAAAACGCCGACTTCTGAGCCGTTCAGGCTCAGTTGTCGCCGAAGTCGTAGTTCATCTCAGGTACTGGTGCCTGCAGGTAGTAGCCCTGAATATAGTTCACGCCAGCCTGCCAGAGGGTGGCGAGAACGCCTGCATTCTCCACCAGCGGGATGATGGTGAGCTTGCCACTTGACTGCAGGCTCTTCACCATTTCCTTGACCTGTTCTTTAGCCTCGTCGCTCTTCTGGATTTCTTCCGTGAAGGAGCCATCGATCTTCACATAGTCCGTATCGATGTGTTTCAGGGTGTTGAACGGATTGAGGGCGCAGCCGAACTGGGCGATGGATACCTTGCAGTGAAGCTCGTGAACCGCTTTGGTGAAGTCTTTCGCCTGCTTCATGTAATTGTTGGCATCGCCCTCCCGGATCTGGAAGATCAGAGAATCGCCTGGAAGCCGTGCGGCTTTAAGAGCAACGCTCAGCCATGGTGTGAAGGTTTTATCTTGCAGGGTTTCGGCCGTCACATTGAGGAACAGGCGTGTATCATGGCCCCGTGAGCGATGGCTGGAAAGCTGTTTGATGGTCTGCAGAATGACCCAGCGGTCAATCTTGATCGCGGTGTCGCTCGGACCTGTCGGCGGCAGGAAGTCATAGGGTGAGACTTCCTCATCGTCCTTGTTGAGCATGCGCACGAACGCCTCGTAATGTTCCTCGCCTTCGCCACGCAGGTTGATGATCGGCTGGAACAGCAGCCGGAAGCGGTTTTCTTCCAGAGCTTTCTGAATCGCTTCTACCGAATTGCTTTGATCCAGAGCCTCGAAGTCGGCGGGGTTGTAGACCACCACACCGTTGCCCTCAGCATGACCTTCGAGCTTGCGCACTTCCGCCGATGCCGTGTGCGCCCTGGCCATGAGTTCCTCGGCCTTCGGCGAATTCTCGGTAATCGCGGCGACACCGATGCTCACGGTCAGCTGGACCGTGCGGCCATTGATATCAAACAGGTGGTCCTCAACCGCCTTGCGGATTCGCTCGGCGTGTCCTGCCATGGTCGATTCATCGCAGGGCTGGCTCAGCAGACTGAAGGCATCATCGCTCAATCGGGCCAGGGCAAGGTCGTCACCGACCTGCTCCTTGAGCAGGTTTGCCAGATCGCCAAGCAGCAGGTCTGCGCCGGAAATGCCCACCTGGCCTTTCATGCTCATGAAATTATCCAGGGCGATGTAGGCGAGTGCACCGGTCTCATTCTTCTTGCCGGCGTTGGCAATTGCTTCAGCGAGCGCATCCATCAGGTACTGACGATTATACAGCCCGGTCAGAAGGTCTTGGCTGCTGATCTGGCGCAGCTTTTCTTCGAGCTCTGCATCGCTGTGCTCCGGCTGCAGAACGATCTGCGTGCATTCCTCACCGTCGTAGGTGGCGGCCGAGACCGACATGGTCACGTTAAGTTCGTGGTCGTCACTGCGTCGAGCCGTGCAATTCATTGTCATGCCGTCTTCGCCCTTTTCGGCAAACGACTTCATGAACTCCTTGTACTTCTCCTGGCTTTCCGGGGTGAGGGTGTCCAGCACCGGAACGCAGATGAGATCGTCGATGTCATCGTACCCGAGAAACTCCATGTATGACTGGTTGGCGTAGATGTGCATGCCATCATTGATGTAGGCAATCGCATCCATGGAGCTTTCCAGTAGCAACTGGCACCGCTGTTCCGCTTCCCGCAGATGGGACTCCAGAACACGGCGCCGGCGACGTTCGTCAAGAGCTGCCAGCTCACGATTGACCTTCAGAACAATAAGATCGGTGTGCTCGAACGACACCGTATCCTGAGCGCCTGCCTTCATCATTCCCACTGTGCGCTCCCGGCTTTCTTCTTCCGTCAGGAGGATGAACGGAATGTCCTTGTCCATCCGACGGATCATGGCGAGGGCGTCGTCGGCCGAAAATTCCTGCTCCAGGTCGCGGGCCAGAAGGAGGTCCCAGTTTCCGGCCTTGAGCGTTTCTTCCAGATCTTCTTCCGAGGTGATTCTGTGGGCTCGGGTAGCCTTGCCGGAGTTGCGGAGCAGGCTTACCAGCGATTCGGCATCGTTTTGCGATGGGTCTAGAATCAGCAGGTGTACGGTCGCGTTCTTTTTCTGCATTCGAAGGGGATCTCGTGATACACGGTTCATTCACTAACGCTGAATGATGCAGGGGTTGCCGATCAATAACAACCCTCTGCCGGGTTCCGGTGTCTCAGTTTGGAGACCTTACAGAGATGGCCAAAGCGAGTCGAATTCGTCCTCGCTGGCTCCGGACGTTGCAGGCGGCGCGCCAGCATTCAGCGTTGCCGCGTTCTGCAGCTTGAGTTCGAACTGGCTGATGCTGCCAGTGGAGGACACCTTGCGAGACAACTGACCCTGGTCTTCCCGGCCATCATGGAGCAGGGAAATGCGGCTCCCCGACTGGAATGGCAGGCGAGGCGTGATCAGTGTGGCTGACTGGTTGACCACGCTGATTTCCGGTAACAGCAGGCCGCGCAGGTATTCACTACTGTTGCCCACTTTCTGGATAAGGCGCACACCGCAGGGTGAAGCGCTCGGTGCGAGCAGTTCAATGCCCACCTGGGTGCCCTGGTTCTTGATCTGGCGAATCCAGCGCACCACAGCCACGCTCCAGGGATGGGAGCTTTGCTCACGAACGCCCAGAACCTCGCCGGCCTGCAATGACGGAGGCACATTGCTTTCCCACGCTACGCAGTAGCCACCAGGGCTGGTGTTGATCAGTAGGGAGTGGTGCGACTTTGGCCGGTTCCGGTCGGTCGACGGGGCCTGGGAGTTGCCGTAGGAACCCTTGAAGTTGATCGGCGTGTCGCCGGCGTGAAGCCGTTCGTCGCTGGGGCTGGCGTCGTGGGCGCCTGACCAGGCGTCCTGCTTCTGGCGCGAAGACCGTACGAACAGGTTTTCTTCCTCATGATGGCCGTTGTCGTTGCCATTCACGAATTCCGTAAAGGTTTTCTCTCCGGCAATGAAGTAGTGCGCGGCTGTGAGGCCCACGCAGACTTCAAGGGACCCCTGACTCGCGATGCGGTTGAAGTTCCGCTTCGCGAGAATGCCGAGGGCCTGGCTGAGGTGGGTGAGCAGGGTGTCGCTTACCTTTGCCGGCACCCGAAGTTCGTGATCGGTTTCTTTGTGCTCGCGGCGGGCATGGAGCGTCTCCGAAAGCATCGCTGAGAGATCGCGGGTATCAAAGCCGAAGCTGTCGTCACCTGGCTTCTGTTCGAGAAGGCTGCGGTAAACCGGCGGGTTGTCCCGTTCCATATTGATTACAAACAGGCTGTCGTCCTCAATATCCGGGCCGCATCGGGTATGGTCAGTCCAAGATTCGAAGAGTTCATAAACGTGCAGAAGCTCAGCCTGTCGCAGCTGATTCGGGCGCGCACAGCCCAGCAGGAGGATACGCTTGTAGCTGTCGGCGACCGAGCTGGTGCGACGATGCTGAAGTGTGTCGTCCTCCACCTGAACCACTGAGAGCTTGTTGCGGTGCGCAAACCGGAATAGACGGTGACACTCCAGCCAGCTCTGGGCAGGGCTCGGGCAGTATAGTTGGTGCGATCTCAGAATGGTTGCCGACAGCTCGGAAATGGCCCGGTGCGCGGCTGTGGCAATCTGGCGGCGATTCTTGTCCAGTCCCCCGTTGTCAATAAACTCCAGAACGCACAGCTTGTAGCCGCCGGCCAGGTGTAACTGAAGCGCCTGGGACAGATTTGCGATCTTCCTTTGCTTTTCGGGCAGCGCCACGGCAAGGCCGAGGTAATGGCGGGAGAGCTCATTACAGACAAAATGAATCTTTTCCCGGATCAATTCCAGAAACTGCATGCGTTGCTGGGGCGCCAGGAAAAGGTGATTCAGTTCGATAATGGCGTGGTAAAGCTGTCGTGACACTTCGCCGATATTGGCCATCGGCAATTGGTCTATCCAGACCCGGAACGCCTTGGGCGTTGTGTCACAGAACGACAGGCTGGCCGTTTTCTGTTCGGGAACGCGGAGATCAGGTTTCAGGGTCTTACCTTCCATGAATGCATGCCAATGTCTGGACCACAGGTGGTATTCCGGGGTTGGCCCTGCCTGGCTGGCGGTTACCGAGTGTCCGCCGGCCTGTCAGGAAAACGCCGTAAATACATGTTTTTATCGTTAACGGTACTGGACTTTAAAGTAGCAAACCAGTCGTAAAAAGCGAGAAGATCATGAGTTGACAATCTTTGACAAGTGAATTTGGGCCGTTTTTTGCGAAACCGGTCACGGGAACAGGTTGATGGGGGTCTTGCTTTCCTTGCCGGGCTCTTCTCTGACCAGCTTCGGCACCAGAAAACCGGGCAGGCGCTCCAGCAGCTCACGCACCAGGTGTCGGGCCTCATCATCGGGCACGTCGAAATGGTGGGCGCCTGTCACCGGGTCAAATGCGTGCAGGTAATAGGGCAGGACGCCCGCATCAAACAGGGTCTCGCTCAACTCTTCAAGCACCGCCGTCCGATCATTTACACCCCTGAGGATCACGCTCTGGTTCAGGAGCGTTGCGCCTGCGGCCCGCAGGTATCCAAGCGCACGGCGAGTGGGGCCGTCGATCTCTGCCGGGTGATTGATGTGCAGGACAATCACTACCTGGAGCGGAGTCCTCGACAGCCACTTTAGTAACTCATCGCAAACCCTCTGGGGAATCACAACTGGCAAACGGGTATGCAGGCGCAGCCGGCGGATGTGGGGGATGGCGCTGATAGCGTTTGCCCACTGGCTTAGCAAGCGATCATTGACGGCCAGGGGGTCGCCGCCGCTGAAGATGACTTCGTTGATTTCCGGGCTGGCGGCGAGAGTGTCAATTACCTGCTGCCGGTCGTGAGGGTTCAGGCGCTGTTCCTCGTAGGGAAAGTGCCTGCGGAAGCAGTACCGGCAGTTGATCGCGCACTGTCCGGTCACCATGAGCAGGGCCCGGCTGCGGTACTTTCGGATAAGCCCGGTGGTGGCAATGGCGCCCGACTCTTCCAATGGATCACTGACAAAACCTGGCGCGTGGCCGGCTTCGTCCACCAGGGGAAGCACCTGCCTGAGCAAAGGGTCGGCCGGGTTGCCCTTTTCCATGCGGGCGAGGAACGGTTCGGGTACCCGGATCTTAAAAAGCCGGTGACCTTGTTGTGCCCCTGACAGCCATGGCTCCTCGGGTAATTCCAGGCGCCGGAGCAGCTCTTCCGGCGATGTCACAGACTCCGACAGCAATTGCTGCCAGCTGCGATGCTCATGGTCGGAAAGGTGGGCTTCTATACGGGCGGGGGTTCGCTGTATCATGGCGCCTTTCGAATTCTAAACAGCATTTTGTCAGGTGGACATTTCATGGCTTCATATTCTACCAACGAATTTCGCGGCGGTCTTAAGGTTTTGCTGGATGGCGACCCCTGCATCATTCTCGAGAACGAGTTCGTCAAACCCGGTAAGGGTCAGGCCTTCAACCGCGTAAGGCTGCGTAACCTCATGACCAACCGGGTCTGGGAACGCACGTTCAAGTCCGGCGAAAGTCTGGAAGCTGCGGATGTCATTGATCAGGATATGGAATACCTCTATACCGACGGTGAGTTCTGGCACTTCATGCTGACTGACGGTTCCTTCGAGCAGTACCCGGCCGATGCCAAAGCGGTTGGCGATGCGCTGAAGTGGCTGAAAGAGCAGGACGTTTACACGGTTACCCTCTACAACGGCTCGCCGCTGTCTGTAACGCCCCCCAATTTCGTTGAACTGGAGGTGGTTGATACCGATCCGGGCATGAAAGGCGATACCGCCCAGGGTGGCTCAAAACCTGCGACTCTCTCAACCGGCGCGGTGGTCAACGTACCGCTGTTTATCACTATCGGTGAAGTCCTGAAAGTTGATACCCGCTCTGGCGAGTACGTGAGCCGGGTAAAGAGCAGTTGATCCGGTCATGACTCGCGAACCTGTCTGGCAGCCCTCTGCCTCGCAGGCTGCCCTGAAAAGCCGCGCACAACAACTGGCGTTTGTGCGCGGCTTTTTTGCGAAGCGAGGGGTGCTGGAAGTCGAGACGCCGGTGCTTGGGGGATGTGGCGTTACCGATGTCAATCTTGACGGCATCTCCGCGCAGGTTTCTGCCGGCACACGCACAGGCGGGTGGCTCCAGACGTCTCCCGAGTACCACATGAAGCGCTTGCTTGCGGCCGGCTGTGGATCCATTTTTCAGATCTCCAGAGTGTTCCGCAATGGCGAACAGGGGCGTCGTCACAACCCCGAATTCTCCATGCTCGAATGGTATCGGACAGGATTTGATGATGTGACGCTCATGGCTGAGGTGTCGGACCTTGTATGTGGCTGGCTGGGCTGCGAGCGCCCGGAAATCACTCAGTATCGCGATGCACTCAGGCGATGGGCGGATATAGACCCGTTCGCAGCGACTGACCGTGAACTGATGCGCCGCTGCGAGGAGTGGCTGGAGCCAGAGCAATTGGCTGATCTTGGTCGGGATGGCTGCCTCGATCTGCTGATGAGTTTTGCCGTGGAGCCACATCTTGGCCGGGATAAGCCCATGTTCATAACCGGCTATCCTGCGTCGCAGGCATCACTGGCCAGGGTTTCACGGTCAGATGGTTATGAAACGGCGCACCGTTTCGAGCTTTATATTGATGGCCTCGAGCTTTGTAACGGTTACTGGGAATTGACCGATCCGAGAGAACAGAGGTTGCGCTTTGAGGCCGATAACGAGCTGCGCAGGCGATCCGGAAAGCCTGAAATGGCGTTGGATGAGGCTTTTCTCGCCGCGCTTGATCAGGGCTTGCCCGAGTGCTCCGGTGTCGCGCTCGGGCTGGACAGACTGCTGATGATCAAGCTAGGGTTTCAGGACATTTGTGAGGTCTTGGCGTTTCCGTTCGAGCGGGCTTGAGCCTGCCGAGCGTGATCACGCCAGGGCGCCGAACGCCTCACCCATGCGAACGGTTTTGCCGGCCACCTGATCGCTGTTCCAACTGACGGAGCCTTTTGGCATAACCATAATGACCGTGGAACCCAGGCGGAACCTGCCCATTTCTTCTCCCTTCTCGAAGCTGATGGCCTGTTCGCCTTCGTACCGTGTTGATGTGACCTGCCGACTGCCGGGCACAACAACGCCTGCCCAGCGGGTTTCCACGCTGCCCACAATCATGGCGCCAACCAGCACCAGGGCCATGGGACCGGAATCGGTGTCGAAGATGCAGGCAACCCGCTCATTGCGGGCGAACAGATTCGGGACATTTTCGGCCGTTACCGGGTTGACCGAAAAAAGCTTGCCGGGAACATGGATCATCTGTCGAAGCGTGCCCGCTATCGGCATGTGGATCCGGTGATAGTCTTTGGGTGAGAGGTAGATTGTAGAAAACTCGCCATCGGCAAACGGGGCTGTGGTCGCCTCTTCGCCACCGAGCAGCTCGCTCATGCTGAACGACTGGCCCTTGGCCTGGAAAACCCGGTCGCCAGTGACCTGACCGAGCTGGCTGATGGCGCCGTCAACGGGGCTGACCAGGGTTTTTTCGCCGTCCGCCAGGGGCCGGATGCCAGGCTTCAGCTCCCGGGTGAAGAAATCGTTGAACGTGGCGTAGGCTTCAGGGTTCGGCTCGGCGGCTTCGCTCATGTCAACGCCATAGCGGCCGATAAACCATTTGATAACCCGGTTCTTGAGCGCGGGGGAGCGGTCATTGTCCGCCAGACGGCCGGCCAGGTTGGAAACCCCCAGTTGCGGCGTGATGTACTGGCTAAGAACAAAAAGCTTGTCGAACATTAGATGTGATCCTTTGCGCTCAAAGGCGCGAAGTTTACCAAAGACTGCTACCTGTATAGAAATTGTTTCATGGCTTCGCGGTTATGACGCGGCCTTGCTATTATCGTGTCACCTTTTGCGTGACAGCTTCCGGCTCCGGCCGATAACCAAGACAATAGGGCGTGCGTAGATTCTATGTTACTGATCGTCGGTTCGATTATTGTTCTGGCCAGCGTATTGACTGGCTATGTTCTCCACGGCGGCAATCTGATGGTGCTCTGGCAGCCAACCGAAGTGTTAATCATTTTCGGGGCGGCTCTGGGATCGTTCATCATTGCTAACCCCGTGCATACGCTCAAAGAAGTCTTTGGTAAGGGGGTCCAGTTACTGACAGGCTCACCCTATAAAAAGGCTTTCTACATGGATCTGCTGAGTCTGCTTTACGAGATCTTCGATAAATCCCGTAAACAAGGCGTCATGGCGATCGAGGAGGACATCGATAATCCCGAGGCAAGCCAGATTTTCAGTCGGTACCCAGCCGTCATGAAGTCCAAAGAACTGCTAGCGTTCATCACGGACTATCTCCGGATCATCAGCTCCGGAAATATGGCGACCCACGAGCTGGAAGGCATGATGGAAAATGAGATCGACAGTCGTCAGCACGAGCTTGAGGAGCCTGCTCACGCAGTCAACAAAATCGCCGATGCGCTGCCGGGGCTCGGTATCGTCGCTGCGGTGCTGGGTATCGTAATTACCATGAACTTTCTCACGGAAGGGCCGGAAAAGATCGGTCTCAGTGTGGCTGCAGCACTGGTGGGTACCTTTCTGGGTATTTTCATGGGGTATGGTTTTGTGGGCCCTGCTTCTATTGCTATGGAGCACGCTGCGAAGTATGAACTGAAGGCTTACGAGTGCGTCAAATCAGCGATTGTGGCGACCGTTTCCGGGCAAGCGCCCCAAATGGCCATTGAGTTTGGCCGCAAGGCGTTGCCCACGGATAAGCGCCCTGGATTCCAGGAGCTTAATGATCACGTTCGTTCCAAGTAATACCGCCCTCATCTGAACCCGGAGCCGATTCGTGGAAGAGCAGCCGATCATCATCAAACGGAAAAAGGTTGTTGCAGGTGGCCATCACGGTGGCTCCTGGAAGGTCGCGTTTGCCGATTTCGCCACCGCCATGATGGCTTTCTTTCTGGTTCTCTGGTTGACCGCTACGGCATCGCCGGAGCAAAAAAAAGCGGTTGAGGGTTACTTCCGGGATCCCGTTGGCTTTACCGAGGGTGGTTCTCCAAACCCTGTGGACCTCGAGGGCAGCGCTTCTGTGGTCAACGAGGCAAGCCCGGATATCGAATCGAGCCAAATCCAGATCGAGGATCAGGTGGTGGATGAGCTGTCCGAAACCCTGGAGCAGCGGCGGATGGAAGAGCTGTTTCAGGAGTTGAAAGATCGTATCGAGCAGAACCAGACCTTGCAGGAGTTCAAGGACCAGCTGCTGATTGACATCACCGACGAAGGTTTGCGAATCCAGATCGTCGACCGCTCGGGCCGCCCCATGTTCGACAGCGGGCGGGCAGAGCTGAAGTACTACTCTCAGGATATCCTGTTCGAATTGGCGAAAACCCTTGGCTCTGTGAACAACAAGCTCAGCATTACCGGGCACACCGACTCCACGCCGTTCAGCGGCCGGCCCGGCTACACCAACTGGGAATTGTCGGCAGATCGGGCAAATACCGCCCGAAGAGCCCTGGTTGCAGGGGGGGTTCGTCAGCAGCAGATTGCCCGCGTGGTTGGCCTGAGCGATTCCGTACTGTTCGACAAGGAAGACCCGAACGCGCCGGTGAATCGCCGTATCTCCATTATCGTTCTCAACAAGAAAACCGTCGACAACATCCAGAGTAGCGCTGGCCAGTCAGATGAACCCTTGATTGATCTGACCCAGCCGACCGAGGCGGAGCAGGAAGCGGCCCGTGAGCGTCTGGAAAGCGGGGAATGGTTGCAGGAAAAAGAAGAGCCGGCACCTGGCGAACTCAACTGGTAAGGCCGTTCAGGTCCGTCAGTCCAGCTTCAGCCCTCGGGCCTGCTGCTCCGTCATATCCTGAAGGATCCGGTGAAAGCTTTTCAGCCGCTCCGGGCTGATTTTCCCTTCCTCTGCAGCTTTGTCGATGGCGCAACCGGGGTCACCCATGTGCCGGCAGTTGCGGAACTTGCAGGTGCCGATCACCTCCCGGATTTCCCGGAAGCCATACTCGATCTCCTGCGCTGTCATATGCCAGAGCCCGAATTCACGTATCCCCGGCGAGTCAATCAAATCGCCGCCGAGCGGCAGGTGGAACAGTTTAGCCGTGGTTGTCGTGTGAATCCCCTTGCCGGTGCTCTCCGACACAGCCCCCACGCGAATGGCCTCATCGGGCATCAGGGTCTGGATAATGGATGACTTGCCCACCCCGGATTGCCCTACGAATACGCTGGTCTGATCCTTCACCAGTGCCTCAACCTCTGGCGAAGGTCTATCACCGGACTCAGCGGCAGACGTTCGAACCACCTCATAGCCGAGGGCCTCATACCGCCCCAGAAGCGCGTCGATACTTTCCCGGTTGCTGTCGGTGATCAGATCCGTCTTGTTTAACAAAATCACCGCCGGAATATCCGTGATCTCGGAGGCCACCAGATACCGGTCAATCAGGTTATCGTGGGGCTCCGGCTCCGGCGCGATCACCAGAATAATGTGATCGATATTGGCTGCGACCGGCTTCAGAGCGCCAAAATTATCCGGCCGCTGCAGCAGGTTGCGACGCTCACTCCGGGCGACAATTACCCCGGTTTCATTCTTACCCGGGCGCCAGACAACCTTGTCACCGGTCACCAGGCTATCGATGTTGGCCCGAACAAAGCAGCGAACCACAGCGCCTTCCTGATCGCCCTCAAGCGCTTCGACATCCAGTTGTTGCCCGTAGTGAGCAATGACCAACCCTTCCTGCTCCGGGCCGAGCTCGCCGGCGTCGGCTTGCTCCTGAACCTTCTTCTCCTTGCGCGCCGCCCGGGCCGCCCGCTCTTCCTGGACTTTCTTGATACGGAATTGCTGCTGTTTGTTCAGTCGCCGTTTTGCCATGAATGTAGCTGATGCCAGATTTGGTGTGCGTGAGGTGTTACATCATACGTTAATCGTCCACAATACAAAGACAAATCAAACCGGCGCAATCCCGATAGTAATGGCCGGAAGTGGCGTCGATTTTGTATATCTCTTTATTTGCACGCGGGCGTGGGGATGTCATTCCGGGAATGTCGGCGGCCATGGATGGCCGACGCCAAGCGCACAGGGATGTGCTCGTAGCGTTTCCCGGAATGACATCCCCGCGGCCGCAAACTCAAATCTAGAAGGCTAGGAAAACAATGGCAGAAACCAATCGCCTCGTATGGATCGATCTGGAAATGACAGGCCTGGATCCGGAAAAAGAACGGATCATCGAAATGGCCACAATTGTCACCGATTCAGAGCTCAATATAGTCGCGGAAGGACCGGTTATCGCCGTCCATCAGCCACAATCCTTTCTGGACTCCATGGACGAATGGTGTACCCGTACCCATGGTGAAAGCGGACTCACCAAGCGCGTTCAGGGAAGCGATATTTCCGAGGCTGAAGCCGAACAGCAGACCATCGAATTCCTGAAAAAACACGTAGAAAAGGGCCAGTCACCCCTGTGCGGCAACAGCATTGGCCAGGATCGCCGGTTCCTCGTCAAATACATGCCCGAACTGGAAGACTTCTTCCATTACCGGAATCTCGATGTATCCACGGTAAAAGAACTTGCCCGCCGCTGGCGCCCGGATGTCCTCGCCGGCGTAAAAAAGAAAGGTAGCCACCTCGCACTCGACGACATCCGGGACTCCATAAACGAACTGCGCCATTACCGAGAGCAGTTCTTCAAGCTATAGGCCATGCTGCTTCAGCGCCCACTGGACGTGCTCGCGGACCATCTCGGAAGGGTGGTCCGCCCGCTTTTTCAGGGCTTCAATCACCGGGATGGTTGACGGCGCGTTGCCCAGCCCGACCGCCAGGTTGCGCAGCCAGCCCTCGTACCCTGTTCGCCGAATCGCAGAGCCCTCGGTGCGTTTCAGGAACTGCTCCTCGGTCCAGAGAAAGAGTTCTGCCAGGGAGCTGTTGTCCAGCCCGTGCCTCGGTTGAAAGTCCTTTTCGCTGGTCGGTTTGCTGAACTTCTGCCATGGACACACCAGCTGGCAGTCATCGCAACCGAAAACCCGGTTGCCCATTAGCGGTCGCAGCTCCTCTGGGATACTCCCTTTCAGCTCGATGGTGAGATAGCTGATGCAACGTCGGGCATCAAGCTTGTGCGAGCCAACAAAGGCGTCCGTCGGGCAAAGGTCGAGGCAGGCCGAACAGCTGCCGCAATGATCCGTTTCAAAGGGTTCATCAATCGGCAGGGGAGCGCTGGTAAAGATTTCTCCGAGGAAAAAGAACGAGCCGGCCTTTGGGTGAATCAGCATATTGTTCTTGCCGATCCAGCCGAGTCCCGCTCTCTGCGCCAGTGCACGTTCCAGCACCGGAGCGCTGTCTACAAAAGCCCGGTAATCGTATCCGCTAACGGCCTCATCAATCTTCGCTGCCAGCTGCGCAAGACGCTTGCGGATCAGTTTGTGGTAATCCCGACCCAGCGCATAACGCGTGACATAAGCACCCTCCCGGTTAGTAAGCGCTTCTTTCGGGCTGTCTGGTGAGGGCAAATAGTCCATTCTCACGGAAATAACCCGCGTGGTGCCTGGTACCAGCGAGGTGGGCGTATAGCGCTTGTCCCCGTGGTGGGCCATGTAATCCATTTCGCCCTGATAACCTGCCGCAAGCCAGTCCTTCAGATGGTCGGCGTGCTCGCCCGTGTCCGCCTTGGTAATGCCCACATCGGCAAACCCGAATTCAGCTGCCCACTGGCGGATGAGCGACGGCAGATCCGCAAGTTCCGGGTGTGTCGTGGTCCAGGTTGATGTGGTGCTCATAGTGACTGCCGATGCTGGAGTTCGCTGCTGAACCCGTGTACGGATATTTAATCTGATTAAGTTATGACCTTTTCTACTGTTTTGCTATGCTTTACAGGTATCTGGCCAATTTTCTTAAACCGGTTTCTGTAACGGGAGCAAAGGTTCATGCCGCCGTCCGCTGGGCACAGTCTACCAGACGCACTGTTTTCCGCCGATGCGGTCAGGCAGATCGATCGCTATGTGATTGATCAGCAAGGTGTTGATGGTTTTGAGCTGATGCAGTCCGCCGCCCACGCCGCTTTTCGATGCCTGGTACGGCACTGGCCAAACTGCGGCTCTGTGCTGGTCCTGTGCGGTGCGGGTAACAACGGCGGTGACGGTTATCTGGTCGCCGCAAGTGCGAAAAGGCACGGTCTGGACGTCAGCTGTGTCGCGGTTGCGCCAACCGGCAAATTGTCCGGCGACGCCCGTAAAGCCTGGCAAAAGGCCCTGGCGGACGGTGTAGATGTTCTTGACCTCGAGGCTCTCGGCGAGTCATCGCTGGACGATCTGTTTGCCAGCGCGGGCCTGATTGTTGATGCCATGCTCGGTACTGGCGTGTCCGGTGCCCCCCGGGAACCGTTTGCGACTCTGATAAGCCGGTGTAACAGCGCTTCAGCGCCAGTCCTTGCGGTGGATCTGCCCTCCGGGCTTAATGCGACCACTGGAGCGGCCGAGGGGGATGTGGTCAATGCGGCCAGGACAGTGACTTTTATCGGGCTCAAGGCTGGCCTGTTCACGGGGCAAGGTGCAGCAGTGTGCGGCGAGGTGGTTTTCGAATCTCTGGATACCGACGGGGGTATCGCCGGTAGTGGCCAGAAGCCTATAGCCCGCCGTCGTGACTGGGGTTCTGTGATGCCCTGGCTACCGCCCCGGCCTGCCAACGCTCACAAGGGAAGATTCGGGCATGTGCTGGTTGTTGCGGGTGATCGCGGGTTCGGCGGGGCCGGTCTTCTGGCGGCAGAGGCTGCGGCGCGATCGGGTGCCGGGCTCGTCTCGTTGGCGACCCGCCCTGAGCACGTGACGGCGGCCCTGGCAAGGTGTCCATCCGTCATGGTTCATGGCCTGATCCATGGCTCCGAGTTGCCGACGCTGCTTGATGCTGCCTCGGTTGTCGTGTGTGGCCCGGGGATCGGGCGAAGCGCCTGGGGCCAGCAGATGCTCGAGCAGGTGATTGCCAGCGGCAAGCCGAGGGTTCTGGACGCGGATGCGTTGAATCTGTTGTCTGGTCGGGTAGCCATGCCAGCGGATAATCACATCCTGACACCTCATCCGGGCGAAGCGGCCAGGCTGCTGAACTGCCTGGTGCCTGAAGTTGAGGCAGACAGGATGGCCGCCGCCAGAAAGCTGCAGGCGCTGTATGGCGGCACGGTGCTTTTGAAAGGCGCGGGCACGATTGTCGCTTCTG
The DNA here is from genome assembly GCF_040148675.1 of Marinobacter sp. NFXS11. Lineage (NCBI taxonomy): Bacteria > Pseudomonadati > Pseudomonadota > Gammaproteobacteria > Pseudomonadales > Marinobacteraceae > Marinobacter > Marinobacter sp. NFXS11. Next base: position 594,264 of record NZ_JAGDDV010000001.1, read on the forward strand.
AAGGCGGCGCCCTTGATGTTATCAGTGGCAGCAACCCTGGTATGGCCACTGGCGGAATGGGTGACGTGCTCTCGGGCATCATCGGGGCGATTCTGGGACAGATTGGTGATGGACAGAAAGCCGCCGTGTTAGGAGCCTCGGCGCACCTCGCTGCGGCGGATAGGGCTGCAGAAGTCAATGGGTTTATCGGATTGATACCCACCGATGTAATCGATGCGCTGCCGTTGGTGTTTCGGGAATCTGAAAGGAGTCCGGGAGCGGAATCTTCATGAGCATAATGGGCAACGAGCGCCGGGTTTTCCTGGAAGGCGAGGCGGAAACCGAGCATCTCGGTCGGGAGCTGGCCAGAACCGTCGTGGAGTCTGGCCATGGCCTGGTTGTTTATCTGGATGGTGAGCTCGGCATGGGGAAAACCACTATCAGTCGGGGCGTCATGCGCGGGCTGGGTCATGAGGGGGCCGTAAAGAGCCCGACCTATACCCTGGTAGAGCCCTACGAGACTCTGAATCCACCGACATACCATTTTGATCTTTATCGCCTGGGCGACGCCGAAGAACTGGAATACATGGGCATCCGCGATTATTTCTCCGCAGAAAACCTGTGCCTGATCGAGTGGCCCGAGAGAGGCAAGGGCATATTGCCCGAGCCGGACCTGGAGGTTCATCTCGAAACTCGGGGGGAGGGGCGCTCTGTGATCCTCAGGGCCCGCTCAGAGCTGGGCGCCAGGGTGCTGAACGAACTGGAGTTGATTGGTCCGGCGTCATAGCGAGCCCGGAACCGGGAATAAACTGGCAGGTAAGCTTTATGAATTGTGCAAAGCTGAGTAAACAACTGGTCTGGCCGATTGCGCTATTGCTTGCGACATTGGCGTTTCACGGTTCGGCGGCGACGCAGGTCGAGAGTGCCCGTATCTGGCCCGCGCCCGACCATACCCGGCTGGTTCTGGACACTGGCGGGCAGGTGGAGCACAACATTTTCTCCCTGAGCAGCCCGGCGCGGCTGGTGATCGATCTCAAGAATGCCAACCTGAAGACCGATTTTTCCGGTTTGGACCTTTCCGGCAGTCCGATCAAGCGAATCCGCAGTGCGCCCAGGAACGGCAGCGATTTGCGCGTCGTTCTGGATCTGAAGGCTGACATCAAACCGCGGAGTTTTCAGCTTGAGCCGAATCAGCAGTATGGCCACAGACTGGTGGTCGACCTGATTGATGAAAGCGGTAGCCGGCTGGAAAAGGCGACCACGCCCACCGTGACCCAGGATTCATCCGGCAAGCGGGACGTTATTGTGGTCATTGATGCCGGGCACGGCGGGGAAGATCCGGGAGCTATTGGTCCGCGGGGAACCCGTGAAAAGGATGTGGTTCTGAAAATGGCGAAAACCCTGGCCAACCTCATCAATGATCGGCCGGGTTATACCGCCAAGCTGACCAGAACCGGGGACTACTACATTGGCCTTCGCAATCGCACGATTCTGGCCAGGAAATACAGCGCTGACCTGTTCGTCTCGGTCCATGCCGACGCCTTCCGTACACCACAGCCCAAAGGTGCCTCGGTCTTCGCCCTTTCCCAACGCGGCGCCACCAGTGAAACCGCCCGTTGGCTGGCCAACAGTGAGAACCGGTCGGATCTGATCGGCGGTGCCGGCGGGCTGTCCCTCGATGGCCGTGACGACATGCTTGCCGGTGTTCTGCTGGACCTCTCCATGACGGCCAGTATCAACGCCAGTCTAGGGGTTGGCAGTTCGGTCCTGGGCAAATTGGGCGGCGTGGCGAAGTTGCACAAGCCTGGCGTTGAGCAGGCCGCTTTTGCGGTTCTGAAATCACCGGATATTCCCTCCATCCTAGTGGAAGCGGGCTTTATATCGAATCCCCAGGAAGAGAAAAACCTGGCCACTGAGTGGTATCGCAACAAGCTGGCCGGCGCGATCATGAAAGGCATTGATGACTACTTCCAGAAAACGCCGCCGCCTGGAACCCTGCTGGCGTGGCAAAAACAGAATCGCCAGGGTGGAAACAGCATCAGCCACTACCGGATACAGCGCGGAGACACGCTATCCGGCGTGGCCCGGAAGAATCAGACGACCGTCAGTGAGCTGATGCAGTTTAACGACCTTCGGGACGACCGTGTTATGGTAGGGCAAACCATTCGTATTCCCGCGTCCTGATCAAGAGGTTTTTCTGTAACATGCCCCCCATTCGATTGCTGTCACCGCGGCTCGCGAACCAGATTGCCGCGGGTGAGGTGGTTGAGCGCCCCGCGTCTGTCGTCAAAGAACTGGTTGAAAATGCCCTGGATGCCGGCGCCAACCGCGTCGATGTTGAGGTGGAGCAGGGCGGCGTCAAGCTGATTCGAGTTCGGGATGACGGCAGTGGTATTGAGGAAGACGATCTTCCCCTGGCGCTTAGCCGCCATGCGACCAGCAAAATTGCCAGTCTGGACGATCTGGAAGCCGTGGCGTCCCTGGGTTTCCGGGGAGAAGCGCTTGCCAGTATCAGCTCTGTCTCCCGGCTTACCCTGACCTCAAGGACCGAGTCCCAGGAAGCGGCCTCTCGGGTCGAGGTCGAGGGCCGGGAAATGGACGCGAGAATTTCGCCGGCAGCGCATCCGGTCGGCACGACCGTTGAAGTGCGCGACCTGTTTTTTAATACCCCGGCTCGCCGCAAATTCCTGCGCACTGAAAAGACAGAATTCAATCACGTCGAAGAATGTGTGCGGCGCCAGGCGCTGAGCCGTTTCGATGCCGGCTTCACGTTGCGCCATAACCAGCGCGTCGTGCAAAGCCTCAGGCCAGCGGAATCGGCCCTCGATCGCGAGCGTCGGATTGGATCCCTTTGCGGCCAGCAGTTTATCGATAACGCCGTGGTTATTGATGCGGAGGCCACCGGGCTGCGGCTCTGGGGTTGGGTCGCTCTTCCCACGTTTTCGCGCAGCCAGGCCGATCTTCAGTATTTCTTCGTTAACGGCCGCGTTATCCGTGACCGACTGGTGGCTCATGCCGTGCGCCAGGCCTATCGGGACGTACTCTACAATAATAGGCATCCGGCGTTTGTATTGTATCTGGAAGTCGACCCCGCCACCGTCGATGTAAACGTCCACCCGACCAAGCACGAAGTCCGGTTTCGGGATGGTCGGCTGGTTCACGACTTCATCTTCAGAACCCTGCACAAGGCGCTGGCCGATGTCCGGCCGGACGATCATTTCCGCGGCGCGGTGGCGCAGTCCTTTGGTCGCGAAGCAGCCACGCAGGGTCAGGAAGCCGTTCCGGCCACCGGTGCCTCTGCAGAGGCGGGCTGGAACGGCCAGCCATCGGTACCCAGCTATGGTTACCCCGGCGGCCCAGGCGCCGGCTTTGGCGGACAGTCGCAGCCGCAACAGGAGTGGCGCGCCAGCGATCAGATGGCCTTTTATCAGTCCCTGAATGCCGGTGGCGGAAGCGACGGGCAGCAGGCCATGTCCGCAAGCGTTCACGCCGCAACGCCAATGCCAACACCGCCTGCAGACAGTGACCAGGAGCCGCCGCTCGGATATGCCATCGCCCAGCTGCACGGGATCTATATTCTTGCCCAGGGTCGTGCGGGGCTCATTGTTGTGGACATGCACGCGGCCCACGAACGCATTACCTATGAGCGAATGAAGCGGGCGCTTGCCGAGCAGGACCTGAAAAGCCAGCCATTGCTGGTGCCGCTGTCGCTGGCGGTCAGCCAGAAAGAAGCAGCGCTGACCGAGAGTCACGGTGAAGAACTGCAGAAACTCGGTCTCCAGATTGAGCGGATTGGTCCGGAAACCCTCGCCGTGCGGCAGGTGCCCGCGCTTCTGCGTGGTGCTGACACAGAACAGCTGGTGCGTGACGTTCTGGCGGATCTGATAGAGCACGGCCAGAGTGACCGCGTTGAGGCGGTGACGCATGAGCTGCTCGGAACCATGGCATGCCATGGTTCCGTGCGTGCCAACCGGCAGTTGACCATTCCCGAGATGAATTCCCTGCTCAGGGACATGGAGGCGACCGAGCGCAGTGGCCAGTGCAACCATGGCCGGCCGACATGGACCCTGGTGACCATGTCTGAGCTGGACAAGTTGTTTCTCCGGGGGCGCTGAGGTGTCACTGCCTCCTGCCATCTTTCTGATGGGTCCCACGGCTTCCGGTAAGACAGACCTGGCCATGGCGCTCTGCGACCACCTGCCTTGCGACATCATCAGCGTGGATTCCGCAATGATCTATCGGGGTATGGATATCGGAACTGCGAAACCGACTGCCGCAGAGCTCGCGCGGTCGCCCCATAGGCTGATTGATATCTGCGATCCGGCAGAAACGTACTCCGCTGCGGATTTCCGTCGGGACGCGCTGGCCGCGATGGCCGAAGTAACGGCCGCAGGCAGGATCCCGCTTCTCGTCGGCGGCACCATGATGTATTTCAAAGCGCTGCTTCATGGAATGTCCGGTCTGCCATCGGCCAGCCCCGCCGTGCGACGGGCGCTGGAGCAGGAGGCTGAGGAGCGGGGTTGGGAGGCTTTGCATGAAGAGCTGCGGGTCAGTGATCCGGTGGCAGCCGAGCGGATTCATCCGAACAACCGGCAGCGTCTGATGCGGGCCCTGGAGGTATTGCGCCTTACCGGCAAGCCGATTTCGGAGTTCTGGCGAGCCGATCCGGGTGACTGTGAGCAAACGACGGAAGTGACGCAGGATGGCGACATTGAGGATTACACCTATTTCACTCGCTGGCAGGCAGACGAAACATCTTTGCTTCCGTATACTGTAATTCAAATTGCCATGACGCCGCCTGAGCGGCGGGTGCTTCATGAGCGGATTCGCCTGCGGTTTCTGAAGATGCTGGAGGCAGGCTTCGTTGATGAAGTTCGGGCACTGATGATCCGGGACGACCTGCACCCTGATCTCCCTTCCATGCGTTGTGTCGGATATCGCCAGGCCTGGAGTTACTTGTCCGGGGAAGACGACTACGAGACATTTGTCAGCAAGGGAGTGGCAGCAACACGCCAATTGGCGAAACGGCAGTTGACCTGGTTGCGCAAGTGGTCAGATGTTGACTGGCTGGACAGCGACGACAAACATATCGCTGAGGCAGCCTTGAAAAAAATCCGACTTCGCACCACATTTAATTTTGACAAATGACGATCTGCATTTACTAAAAACAGGAGAAAACACATGTCAAAAGGGCATTCGTTACAAGACCCTTACCTTAATGCATTACGCAAGGAACGCATTCCGGTTTCCATCTTTCTGGTCAACGGTATCAAGCTTCAGGGCCAGATCGAGTCTTTCGACCAGTTCGTGATTTTGCTGAAAAATACTGTCAGCCAGATGGTCTACAAGCACGCTATTTCCACTGTGGTTCCTGCCCGTAATGTTCGCATTCCGCAGCAGGCTCCGGGAGGAGAGGGCGAGTCTGAAGACTGATTCATCCCTTTCCCGATCTTGCCACCCGCGTTCCAGAGGATCCCGTCACGGGGTCTTGTGGCCGCGGGTGTTTGTTTTTATGACCCTCATCATTTGCTTACCCCGGAGTTGATGCCAATTGTTTGAACGTCCTGATGTCGGTGAGCGCGCGGTCCTCGTCCACATCGATTTTACTGCCCACGATGGCACCGAAGACCCCGGTGAGTTCCGGGAGCTGGTCACCTCTGCCGGTGTTGAGCCTGTCTCGACCGTTACCGGGTCCCGCAAGCAGCCCAGCCCGAGATTTTTCGTTGGCGAGGGCAAGCTGGAAGAAATTCGTGATGCAGTAGCGGCGAACGAAGCGGATGTGGTGTTGTTCAACCATGCCCTGAGCCCACGCCAGGAGCGCAACATTGAGCACGAGCTCAAGTGCCGTGTGCTGGACCGCACCGGTGTGATTCTTGATATCTTCGCTCAGCGGGCACGGACTCACGAAGGTAAGCTTCAGGTAGAGTTGGCGCAGCTCGAGCATATGTCCACGCGACTGGTTCGGGGCTGGACCCACCTTGAGCGACAGAAAGGTGGTATCGGGCTGCGCGGGCCTGGTGAAACCCAGCTGGAAACCGACCGCCGGCTCTTGCGGGAGCGCATCAAGTCTATCCACAAACGTCTGGAAAAGGTTCGTCGCCAGCGCAACCAGGGCCGCAGGGCCCGTCAGCGGGCTGACATCCCCACCGTATCGCTGGTTGGATATACCAATGCCGGTAAATCCACTTTATTCAACCGTATTACCACTTCCTCCGTATATGCTGCAGACCAGCTGTTCGCCACGCTGGATCCGACGTTGCGGCGGCTGGAACTTCCGGATGTCGGGCCGGTCGTAATGGCCGACACCGTGGGCTTCATCCGGCATCTGCCGCACAAGCTGGTTGAGGCGTTCCGGGCGACGCTTGAGGAAACAACACAGGCGACGCTGCTGCTTCACATCATCGACAGCCATGACCCGCGCCGCGAGGAGAACATTGAGCAGGTTGAGGAAGTGCTTGCGGAGATCGGGGCGGACGATATTCCCATGCTGCAGGTGTTCAACAAGATTGATCTGCTCGAAAATTTCACGCCTCGGGTTGAGCGCAACGAAGAGGGTATCCCGGTGAGAGCGTGGGTTTCCGCGGTTACTGGCGAAGGCCTGGACGGGTTGTTCGATGCGATCGTGGAGCGGGTGGCCGAAGATGTCGTTCACCATTTCGTCCTGCTGGGTCCCGCGGACGGCAAATTGCGGGCACTGTTGCATGAAGCAGGATCGGTGATCAGCGAGGAATATCGCGATACCGGCGACACGGTGGTTGAGGTGCGCCTGCAGAACCGGGATTGGCATCAGCTGCTGAGCCGCGCCGGTGTGAATGAAAAGTCAGTCAGGCTGGACGTGGGTCACGCCTGAAACCGCAGCGGCTATTGCCGGGGCGGAGATAAATCCCTAGTATTTGCAGCCATTCTATTTATAAGTCAGTAACGGAGAGCACTATGGCCTGGAACGAACCGGGTGGAAACCGTAACGACAATGACCCCTGGGGTACCGGTGGTGGTCGACGCGGCAATGATCAGGGGCCGCCAGACCTCGATGAGGCGCTGAAAAAAGGTCTCGACAAGCTCAACAAGATGCTGGGCGGCAAGGGTGGCAAGTCCGGCGGCAGCGGTGGCAGTAGCGGCGGCAGCGCCGGTGGTTTTGGTGCGATTCTCGCACTGGCAGCCATACTGGTGGTCGGCTATGTCATCTTCCAGTCCTTCTATACCGTGGACGAACAGGAGCGGGCGGTGGTTCTCCGTTTCGGTGAATACCACCAGACCGAGAATCCTGGCCTGAGATTCAAGGTGCCACTGATCGATAGCGTCACCAAGGTCCGCGTGACTAACGTGCGTACCGCTGAGTCCAGTGGCCAGATGCTGACCCAGGACGAAAACCTGGTAACGGTTGACCTTCAGGTTCAGTACCGCGTTGGCGACGCTGAAGCCTACGTGCTGAATGTGCGTGACTCCAACCAGGCACTGGCCTTTGCAACGGATAGTGCGATCCGTCACGAGGTCGGTAGCTCGACACTCGACGACGTACTGACCGAAGGTCGTGCAGAACTGGCCGTGCGGGTCGAGCAGAGGCTCCAGATGTTCCTGCGGGAATACGGCACTGGCCTGGAGTTGGTGCGGGTTAACGTTGAAAGCACCCAGCCACCGCCAGCGGTCCAGGATGCCTTCCGTGAGGTCCAGAGGGCCCGTGAGGACGAACAGCGGGTGAAGGAGGAAGCTGAGACCTACCGCAACCGGATCGTTCCGGAGGCTCGTGGTGAGGCCCAGCGTATGATCGAAGAAGCCAACGCCTACAAGGAAGAGGTGATCGAGCGGGCACGTGGTGAGACCTCGCGTTTCCTCGAGCTACTGGCCGTCTATCAGATGTCTCCGACAGTCACGCGCGAGCGCTTGTATTTGCAAACGGTCGAGCAGGTCCTGGCCAACAGCAGCAAGATCCTCGTGGATACAGAGAGCAGTGGCAACATGATGTACCTGCCGCTTGATCGACTGACCCAGGGCTCGCTGCCGCGTACCGGTGGATCATCCTCCGGCAACAACCAGGGCAACGTGGACATCCAGACCCTGACTGATCAGGTTCTTCAGGAACTGCGAAGCAGGCAGGATACTACCGTTCGGAGGAGCAGATAATTATGGGACCTAAAGGTGTAGTGGGCCTTGCAGGCGCCCTGATCGTTGTCCTGCTGGTGCTTTCCAGTGTGTACATCATTCCGGAAACCCATCGGGGCGTTTTGCTCCGGTTCGGTGAACTGGTAGAGACCGATATCCAGGCGGGTATCCATTTCAAGGTTCCGGTCATCGACCAGGTTCGTGAATTCGACATCCGGGTTCTCACCATGGATCTGCCCTCAAGGCAGTATCTGACCGTGGAGAAAAAACCGCTGGATGTGGATTCGTATATTGCCTGGAAGATCCGTGATGTGGACCAGTTCTACCGGGCGACCGGCGGTGACGAGTTCCGCGCTCAGTCCCTGCTGTCCTCCCGTGTTGATAACGGCCTGCGGGACGAGTTCGGTATACGGACCATGGTCGAAGTCGTCTCTGGCCAGCGGGATGAGCTGATGCACACCCTGCGGGATCGCGTAAACCAGACCGCCCAGAATGAATTCGGTATCGAGGTTCTGGACATCCGTGTCAAGGCCATCGAATTCCCGGGCCAGGTAAGCGAAAACGTTTACCGTAGGATGGCGACCGAGCGTGAGAAACTGGCTCAGGAATTCCGTTCACGGGGTCGCGAGTTGGCCGAGGGTATTCGTGCCGATGCGGATCGTCAGAGAACCGTTATTTTGGCTGAAGCTTTCGCCCAGTCAGAAGAGACCCGGGGTGAAGGTGACGGTCAGGCGGCCAGAATATACGCCGATGCCTATGGCTCCGACGCGGATTTCTACAGCTTCTACCGAAGCCTGCAGGCTTACCGCAATACCTTCATGAGCAAGGATGACATCATGGTGATCGATTCCAACAGCGCGTTCATGAAGTTCCTGAACGATCCGCAGGGTGCCCGTTAACCCTGCACGTTGAGACCAAAAACCGGAATACCTCTGTATTCCGGTTTTTTTGTGCCCGGCAACCGTGTAAAATTCTGCCGGTTTTGTGTCGGGCTTTTACCGAGTGCCGCCTTAAATCCTTTGTGATCCCCCAGCCGACTGTGCCGGAGCGGATATAACGGACAACGGAATCTCATGACAGTATCTGATCGCTGGTTACTGCCAGACGGGGTAGAGGACATTCTTCCCCCACTGGCCGGACGGATCGAATCCCTGCGCCGGGATGTAATGGATACCTGCCAGCGCTGGGGCTACCAGCTGGTAATTCCACCGCTTATTGAATATCTCGAATCCCTGTTTACCGGAACCGGAAACGATCTTGAGCTTCAGACTTTCAAGCTCACCGATCAGTTGACCGGGCGGATGATGGGTGTTCGAGCCGATATGACGCCTCAGGCGGCGCGCATTGATGCCCATACCCTTGGCCAGGAAGGGATCACCCGTCTTTGCTATGCCGGGCACGTACTTCACACCCGCCCAAGGCACATGCTGACAGGTCGAACACCCATTCAGGCCGGCTGCGAACTTTTTGGCAGTGGCTCCGAAGCCGCGGATATGGAAGTGATCAGCCTGATGCTGGAAACCCTCAGGGTAGCCGGCTTGCCCCGTATCCACCTGGATCTGGCCCATGTTGCCATTTATGAGAGTCTGATCGGCGAGGCGGATTTTGATCGGGATACGGAGAGCGCAATTTTTGACGCTATGGCACGTAAATCGGTGCCGGAGCTTGATCAACTGCTCGGTCAATGCCCGTCAAGCTCTGCCGGCGCTCGTTTGCGTGAGCTTGCCCGGGTCAGTGGTGGCCCGGAAGCCCTGAAAGAGGCCCGCCGGATCCTGCAGGGAGCGTCTGAAAGCCTGGACGCGGCACTCGACCAGCTTGGGCGGGTGTCTGACATGCTGGGACGGGATTATCCGGAAATTAGCTTCGGATTCGATTTCTGTGAGCTTCGTGGCTACAACTACCACACGGGCCTGGTGTTTGCGGCCTATGTGCCGGGCCATGGCGATTCCGTGGCCAAGGGTGGCCGTTACGATGCCATCGGAAGTGACTTTGGCCGGGCCCGCCCGGCGACGGGGTTCAGTCTTGATATTCGCTCGCTCGTCTCTCTTGGCGAGCGCGTGACTCGCAGTGCCGGCGCTGTCTGGGCGCCGGCGGATGATGATCCTGCCCTGGAAGGCGTGATCTCCGGTCTGAGAATGACGGAAACCGTTGTTCGTGCCCTTCCCGAAGACGAGGGCGTTAACCCTGCCGCCAGAGGCTGTGACCGTGAGCTGGTCAAACAGGGTGGCCAATGGGTCGTGCAGAAGCTGGGCTGATGCCCCCGGGGCCTCGGTGAATTCATTTACAGGTAAACTTGCGAAACGCCTGTCCTGCGGGGCAGCCGCATTGAGAGAGAATCATGGGTAAAAATGTTGTTGTGCTGGGCACCCAGTGGGGTGATGAAGGCAAGGGTAAGATTGTTGACCTGCTGACCGACAAGGTTGCAGCGGTTGTCCGCTTCCAGGGCGGGCACAATGCCGGTCATACCCTGGTAATTGACGGCAAGAAAACAGCGCTTCACCTGATTCCTTCCGGCATTCTGCGGCAACACGTCTATTGCCTCATCGGCAACGGTGTTGTCCTGTCGCCCGAGGCTCTGCTAAAAGAAGTGCGTGAGCTGGAAGCCAATGACGTGGCGGTTCGCGATCGCCTCCGCATCAGTCTGGCGTGCCCGATCATTCTGCGTACTCATGTTCGAATTGATCAGGCCCGTGAAAGGGCTCGTGGTGTCGACAAGATCGGCACAACCGGTCGCGGTATTGGCCCGGCCTATGAAGACAAGGTTTCCCGTCGTGGCCTGCGCCTGGGCGATCTGTGCAATCCCGCCGACTTCGAAATGAAGCTCCGGGAAATCATGTCGTACCACAACTTCATTCTGACCGAGTACTTCAAGGAAGAGGCTGAGGACATTGATGCCGCACTGGAAGAGCTGAAGCAGATGGGCGAGGAAATTTTGCCCATGGCGGCAGACGTGACTGACATGCTGCATGATTTCCGTAAGCGTGGAGAGAATATCCTGTTCGAGGGTGCCCAGGGCTCGCTGCTGGATATCGATCTTGGCACCTATCCGTATGTGACTTCTTCCAACACCACCGCTGGCGGCACGGCCACCGGTTCCGGCTTCGGCCCGCTGTTCCTCGACTATGTGCTGGGGATCACCAAGGCGTATACCACCCGTGTAGGCTCCGGACCGTTCCCGACCGAACTGTTCGACGATATGGGCAACCACCTTGCAGTAAAGGGTAACGAAGTCGGCACCACAACCGGGCGCGCCCGCCGTTGTGGCTGGTTCGATGCGGTGGCTCTGCGCCACGCTATCCAGATCAACAGTGTGTCCGGTATCTGTCTGACCAAGCTGGATGTGCTGGACGGACTGGAAACCGTGAAGGTGTGCGTAGGCTACAAGACGCCTAACGGCGAGATTTTCCGGCCGCCCATCGGCTGCGACAGCTACAAGGACATCGAGCCGGTTTATGAGGAGCTGCCCGGCTGGAGCGAAAGCACTGTTGGCCTGACCAGCGTCGATCAGTTGCCGGAGAACGCCAAGGCCTACATCCGTTTCCTGGAAGAGCAGATCGAAGCGCCAATCGATGTGATCTCCACTGGTCCGGATCGTATCGAGACGATTACATTGCGTCACCCGTTCGGCGAGTAATCGCCAACGTTAAAAAACCGCCCTGCCGAAAGGCACGGCGGTTTTTTTGTGTTCAGGGCTTCTCGGCAATCACGGTAGCACGCAACGGCCCCGGGTATCCTTCCACGGTTTTTGAGGGGTCGTCCGGATCCAGAAAATCCCGGAGGGAGTTGAAGCGCATCCAGTCGGTGCTTCGCTGTTCGTCTGTGGTCGTAGGGGTGACATCGACCACCCGGGCATTCCGGAAGCCGGTGCGGTCCAGCCAGCGCAGCAGTGTGTCGCAGGAGGGGAGGAACCAGACGTTCCGCATCTGCCCATAGCGATCTTCGGGCATCAGGCTGAAGCCCTCAGGGCCTTCAACAACAAGGGTTTCCAGCACCAGTTCCCCGCCCCTGCGAAGCGTTCCCTTCAGTTCAAGCAGATGATCGAGCGGTGAGCGCCGATGATAGAGAACCCCCATGGAAAAGGTGGTGTCGAAGGTTTGAAGGTCGGCGGGGAGGTCTTCCATCCGAACGGGCAGCAGGTCTATCGGGACATCGCCGAGGTAGTCCTTGACGCTGAAGAACTGGAACAGGAACAGCAGCCCCGGGTCGATGCCGATCACCCGGCCCGCGCCCTCGCCCAGCATGCGCCAGCAGTGATACCCGGAGCCACAACCCACATCCAGTATGCGCCGACCGGAAAGGTCTGAAAGGTAGGGCGACACGCGGTCCCACTTCCAGTCAGAGCGCCATTCGGTATCGATGTAGGTACCGAAGAAGTTGAAAGGGCCTTTGCGCCAGGGCATCAGGCCGCGTAATCCGAGTTCCAGTTGCTCCTGTTGTGCCGTTGTCAGGGGCTGCATGGAGGTCAGGGTTACCGCGGATTCGTCCAGTTGCGCCTCTACCTGTGCCAGCTCGGGTAGCTGGTCAAGGGCAGCTTGCCAGCGGTCGAGATCGCCGTGGGGGCGGTCCTCAAAGCGGTGGGTCAGTTGCTGTTGAAGTTGCGTTGCCCAGTTATCCAGGCCGTCTTCCGCAAGTTGATTGATGATAGGCCCGAACCGGGCTTTCCAGTCAAAGTCTGCCATGGTCATTCGGTGGTTTGGTTGGCCTTTATGGCGAGCATGGAAACAAAGTTGAAGCACTGATACCACACCACCACGTCATCGAATCCTGCTGACAACAGGCGCGCCTTGTGCGCAGCCAGTGTTTCGGGAATCAGCACCTGCTCGATGGCTGTGCGTTTCTGGCTGATTTCAAGATCCGAATAGCCATTGGCACGCTTGAATTCGTGATGCAGTCGGGTCTGAATGGCTTGCTCGTTGTCGGACTCAAAGCGGACTTTCTCCGACAGGATCAGGACACCGCCGGGACGAGTGGCTTCAGCAATGCGCTCAAGCAGGCCGGCCCGCTTCTCCGGATCAACAAACTGCAAGGTGAAATTCAGAGTGGTCACCGAGGCACTGCTCAGCTCGGTGTCGAGAATATCCTCGCACCTGAGGGTAACGGGGAGCGCACTGTCGTCCAGGGCGATGTAATGCTCGCAGCGTTCGATCATGGCGCTCGAGTTGTCCACCCCGATCAGGTTGCAGTCCGCATGGGCGATGCCATGGCGCATTGCGAGAGTGGAAGCGCCCAGGGAGCAGCCCAGGTCATAGCAGTTGGTGGCCGGCTGGGCATATTGCTCAGAGATAACCTCAATCATTGGAATGATGGTGGTGTAGCCCGGCACCGAGCGCCGGATCATGTCCGGAAACACCCTTGCCACCGATGCGTCGAATCGGAAGTCCTCCGGCCGGCGCTCTGTGGCAAACAGTCGATCCGTGATCTGCTCGGGTGCCCCTGACGGCTTGCGGGATTTATTCATTGGTGTCGGGAGTCTCGGGAGCGGGCAGAACGGCCGGCCCGGTCGGGGAGGGCCTGGAGCAGCGTACGCCGCGATTTTTATAGTCCACCAGGATTCCCCGGAACGAGGGATCCACATCGGCGGCAATCGCCAGATAACCATTTTCGCAAACGGCGTGCAGTTCCGAGGCCTTGGGTGACATCCGGAAAGGATCATCGTCGGTTACATGGATGGCCTGGAAATCGCCAACAGGCATGTGATCCTTGTTCTCGCTGTGGCTGATCCTGCCGCTCATCTCCAATACAAGAACGGTGCCAATAGCAGCAACCACGCCGGTTACGATCAGGCTACGGACGGTGTAACGGGCCTCATTCTGGCTCATGCATACCTCAAATCAAACGAATTAAAAGTGTTGCTCAGTATTGTCCCGGCAACGTGATGGACGGTGACTGCAAGGCTGATAACTGCTCCCGGAGCGAGAGAATCTGGTCTGACCAGAATCTTGGTTGGCCAAACCAGGGGAAGAAACGAGGGAAAGCAGGATCATCCCAGCGCTTTGCCAGCCAGGCGCAATGGGCAATCTGCCGGTAGCAGCGTAGCGGCTCAATCAGATGGCGCTCACGGCGATTGAAATCACGGAACATTTCATAGCCTTCCAGCAATTCTCCCAGCTGCGCGCCGCGCTCGAAGTCGTCGCCGTTCAGTAGTAGCCACATATCCTGAATGGCGGGGCCTGTGCGGCAATCGTCCAGGTCAACGAACAGCATTTGCTCGTCGCGGCACAGAATATTGCCGGCATGGCAGTCGCCATGAAGTCGCAGGGTTTCCACCGGGCCGGCTTCGTCAATTCGAGCGCCGCAGAGCCTTTGCAGGTCCGGGATCAGACTGTCCCAGGCGGGCCTGAGATCCGCCGGAATCCAGCCCCCTTCCAGCAGAAGCCGGTTGCTGGCGTCAATGCCGTCAAGCAAGTCCATGCTGGAGCGGTGGGCAAACGGTTTGCTGGCACCAATGTTGTGGATCTGGCCCAGCCACTGGCCCAGTCGGTAAAGGGTATCGGTCACGCTGGTGTCCGGCGCCTGGCCCCCACGCTGAGGAAACACCGCCAGCAGAAATTCGCCGTGATGCCCCAGCGTGTCTCCGGAAGCCAACTCCATTGGAGCTACCACGGGAATGCCCGCCTGCAGAAGCTCCAGGGTGAAGTCATGCTCTTCACGGATTTCCGCCTCGCTCCATCGACCGGGACGGTAAAATTTGGCTATGACTGGTGCGCCCTCGTCCAGCCCCACTTGATAGACCCGGTTTTCATAGCTGTTCAGTGCGAACAGGCGGCCACTTACTGCAAACCCGGCCTCTTCCATCGCATCCAGGATGGTATCCGGCGTCAGGGAGTCGTAGGGGTGGGAGGTTGCCGCAACTGCGGGGTCATGGGTCATAAAGGGACGTTTCAGAGCCTTGTGTCGTATTTGGATTTCATGGATTGCAGATGGTACCAGTTTTCGTCCAGCTCCGACCGGGCAATACCAGTGCGGACAAGGCGAGTAATTTTCGTCGCATCCAAGTATAACCGTTATCTTTCCACTAGTAATGAGTCTCAAAGACAGAACGACGTTCTTGCAGGTATTAGAATGGGGTATTCTCTATACCTCGGCAGTGGGGTGAAGGCGAACGAGAGTGCACCACGAAATCTTTGAAACACAAACCGTTGTAATCGGCGCCGGTGTCATTGGGCTGGCTATTGCCCGCGCTCTGGCGAGAGCCGGGCATGAGGTCATCGTTCTGGAAAGCGCAGACCGGTTTGGTGAGGGCATCTCCTCACGAAACAGCGAAGTCGTCCATGCCGGCATCTATTATCCGGAAGCGTCACTGAAGGCTAAAATGTGCGTTGAAGGCCGGCAGCGGCTTTACGAATATTGCCGGACACATAAAGTTGAACACCGGAAATGTGGTAAATGGATTGTGGCTGCCAAGGAGGAGCAAAATGGCAAGTTGCGGGACATTCAGGCTGCTGCAGCCCACAACGGCGTTGAACTTGACCTGTGTGATGGCGAAAGCGTCGCCCGAGGCGTTCCGGGTATTTGCGCCAGCTCGGGGCTCTGGTCCCCCGAAACCGGTATTGTCGACAGCCACGGGCTGATGCTCTCACTCCTTGGCGAGTTCCATGATGCCGGCGGCCAGCTGGTTCTCCGCTCGCCGGTAGCGGCCGCTGAATCGGATAGCCAACGGCATCGTCTTAACGTGGCAGGCGAAACCCCGCTGATTCTGGAAGCGAAAAATGTCATTAACGCCGCCGGGCTCGGCGCTGTCCCGCTGGCAAAAAACTGGGCAGGCCTGCCCGAAGACTGCATTCCCCGGCAATGGTTCGCGAGGGGCGTCTACTTCAGCTACAGCGGCCGAACAGCCTTCAACACCCTGATTTATCCGGTCCCGGAACCCGGTGGTCTCGGTGTTCACCTCACCCTCGACCTCGCCGGTCAGGCCCGTTTTGGCCCGGACGTGGAATGGATCGACAAGGAAGACTACACCGTCGACCCCAATCGCAAAGAAACTTTCGCCAGGGCCATCCGCCAATGGTGGCCGGGCCTCGACCCGGCCCGACTTCAGCCTGCCTATGCCGGCATCCGACCGAAGCTGAAAGGCCCTGACGGCGGCTTTGCGGATTTCCGGGTTGATGGTCCAGAGACGCACGGTTTGCCGGGACTGGTTAATCTGTTCGGTATCGAATCGCCCGGTTTGACATCCTGCCTGGCAATTGCTGAACGTGTAAAAGCTCTGCTGTCTTAACCTGGCGTCCGGGCTAACGCCCAAACCTGAATGTCCCGGGCCCCGGCCTCCCGAAGTGCTGATGATAAAACCCTGGCGGTCGCGCCGGTGGTCACCACATCATCCACAATCGCTATTCGCTCTGGCACTGGCGGGATGACCTCAAATACGCCGCGAAGATTCGCCAGTCGGGCCTCCCGGTTCAACTCCCGTTGAGACCGGACACGACGAACCCTTCTGACAAGTCCGTTGTCGACCGGGAGATCCAGGGCGCTGGCAATCGTCTCGGCAATGTCCTGGGCCTGATTGAACCCGCGTTGCCGACGTCGCCGCGCATCCATTGGCGCGGGTACCAGTACCTCTGGCATTGCGATAGCACCATCGGACCGAGCCTTCTGCACCAAGTCAGCAAAATCTGCCATCAATGGTCTTCCGAACTTGCGTTGGCCCCGATACTTGTATCGGCCAATCATGCCGTCGAGCGGGTACTGGTAGCGCCAGGGAATAAAAGAGGTATCGAAAGCCGGTGGGTGTTTCATGCAGTCACCGCAAAGCAGTTCCGACGAGGGAAAAGCCAGAGGCAGGGCGCAGCAGCGACAGTGCCAGCGGTTCGCTGGTAGGTCGTCCCGGCAAGGCTGGCATAAGCCGTTGAATGCGTGTGAGGAAAGGCAGGCGACACAGAGCCCGCCGCGTCTCACGCTGTTAACCTTTTTGTCCATGAAGGTTGACAGCCAGTTCAGTCCCTTTATCATCTGATTCATCCGTAAACCCAGAGACCGGGAAAGGTTAACAGGACTTTTACATGACCGCTACAGAACTCCGCCACGACTGGACACTGCAGGAAGCTCGCGAGCTTTTCGAACTCCCTTTCAACGACCTACTGTTCCGTGCCCAGAGCGTGCATCGCCAGTATTTTGATCCCAACGAGGTGCAGGTAAGCACCCTGCTCTCGATCAAGACCGGCGCCTGCCCGGAAGATTGCAAATACTGTCCCCAGAGTGGTCATTACAACACCGGCCTTGAGAAAGAGAAACTGCTGGAAATCGAAAAGGTGGTGGCTGAGGCCAGGGCTGCGAAAGAAAAGGGAGCTTCCCGGTTTTGCATGGGCGCAGCTTGGCGCAGTCCCTCCAGGAAAGACATGCCGTATGTTCTGGACATGGTCAAGCAGGTCAAATCCCTTGGCCTGGAGACCTGCATGACCCTTGGCATGCTGAAGGAAGAACAGGCTGTGGAACTGGCTGATGCCGGGCTCGATTACTACAACCACAATCTGGATACCTCCGAAAAGTATTACAGCCATATCATCACCACCCGGACCTACCAGGATCGACTGGACACCCTCGACAATGTTCGCAAGGCCGGAATGAAGGTTTGTTGCGGTGGCATTATGGGTATGGGCGAAGACGAGGATGACCGGGTTGGGCTGCTGGTTCAGCTGGCAAACCTGCCTCATCATCCGGAAAGTGTGCCGGTGAATATGCTGGTGAAGGTCAAAGGCACGCCTCTGGAGGACGTTGAGGATCTGGATCCGTTCGAGTTCATCCGGATCATTGCGGTGGCGCGGATCTTGATGCCGGCTTCCCACGTTCGCCTGTCGGCAGGACGTGAAAATATGAATGAGCAGATGCAGGCGCTGTGTTTCATGGCTGGTGCCAACTCGATCTTCTACGGCGAGAAGCTCCTGACCACCGCCAATCCGGAGGCCGATGCCGATATGCTGTTGTTCAAACGCCTGGGTATTCGCCCAGAGCAGCGGGAGCAGTGTGCTTCGGAGGAGCAGGAAGAGGAGGCGATTGCCGAGGCCGTGGAGTATGAGGCGACCCGCCACATGTTCTACGACGCTACGCGGGAATCTGCCTGAGTATTTGATCTTGGGAGGCTGCGAGCTCACCCGCTCGTTGCCCGGACTGTTGAGTTAACCTCCAGGTGCTATCGTGCGGGACTTTGCCCTTGAACTCGAAGAGCGGAAACAGGCCGGTCTATACCGGACGCGTCGGCATGTAGCTGGCCCTCAGCGGCCTTCGCTGATTGCTGACGGCAAACCTTTGCTGTCGTTCTGCAGCAACGATTACCTTGGTCTTGCCAATAACCCTGCCAATATCGAGGCCCTCCGTGATGCGCTTCCGGAGACAGGCCTCGGGGGCGCGGCTTCCCATCTGATTTGTGGTCACCATGATGCCCATCACCAGTTGGAGCTTCGTCTGGCGGAGTTTACCGGGCGCAGTTCGGCACTATTTTTCTCCACGGGCTACATGGCCAATATGGGGGTTATTTCAGCGCTGGCCGGCCGTGGCGATACGATTTTTTCGGATCGGCTGAATCATGCCTCCATCATTGACGGCTGTATCCTGAGCCGGGCCAGGGTTCGCCGTTATGCTCATGGCGATGTCGCGGCGCTGGAGGCGATGCTGGCTGAGACGTCCGGGCACAAGTTGGTGGTGACCGACGGGGTGTTCAGCATGGACGGCGATGTAGCGCCCCTGGCGGAGTTGGCCCGGGTCTGCCGGATCCACGATGCGTTACTGGTTGTTGATGATGCTCACGGAATTGGCGTACTCGGACCTGAGGGGCGGGGCAGTGTTGCTGAAGCGGGGTTGTCCGAAGAGGATGTCCCCGTGCTGATCGGCACCCTGGGCAAGGGGGTCGGAACCAGTGGCGCATTCGTGGCCGGGCCATCGATGCTGATGGATTATCTGGTTCAGAAGGCCAGAACCTATATCTATACGACGGCGATGCCGCCGGCCCTTGCCATGGCAACCATTTCGAGTCTGGATCTTATTGAGCGGGATCACGGGCGTCGTGAGCATGTATTGGGTCTGGTTTCGCGGTTTCGTCGGGAGGCCTCGGCCATGGGGTATGAATTGATGCCTTCACGTACTCCGATCCAGCCGATTATGGTTGACGACAATCACGACGCGCTGGCGCTCAGTCAGGCATTGGAAGAGCGCGGTTTGCTGGTCTCGGCCATTCGCCCGCCGACGGTTCCCGCGGGGGAGGCGCGTTTGCGGGTTACATTCAGTGCTGCCCATTCACAGGCGAACCTGAATTGTCTGTTGACCGCGCTGTCAGACTGCCGGCATCTGGTTCAAAAAACGGACATGGCCGTATGAGTTCCTGCAGGGTCTGTCCGCGTCTGGTGGTGGTTGCTGGCTGGGGCGTTCGTGCAGAGATGCTGTCTGGGCTCTATGGCTATTGGCCGGGGGAGGTGGTTCCAGTGTCTCTGGACGATGAGCTGCTGAGCCGCTGCCAGTCGCTCTCGGAAGTGACGGACGAGCTGTTGTCACGTTATCCGGAGCCATCAGTGTGGATGGGTTGGTCACTGGGCAGTCAGGTTGTGATGGAGGCCGCCGGGCGTGAGACCGGTGAAGTGTCCTGTGTTATTACCCTCGGTGGTTTTCCGAAGTTTGTTGCCGACGAATGCTGGCTCAATGGTATGGCAGAAAGCGACTTTCGGGCGTTTTCCCTTGGTATCCGCCGGGACCCACAGCGCTACTGGCTGCATTTTCTCTTGTTGATGATCAGCGGTTCTGCGGACGAAAAACAGGAGCGGCAGAGGCTTAAGCCCTGGCTTGAGAAAGGCACTCTGGTCTCGCATGAATACCTGGTCAAAAGTCTTGCCTGGCTGGAAAGCGGGGATCAGAGGGCGTTATGGCGTTCACTCGCCACGCCGGCCCTTCATGTAATGGGTGAGAACGACATCGTGGTCAGATCGTGGGCGGATGATCTGGCTGTCCCGACATCAAGCGGTCATGCGGTCGTACCGGGTATGGCGCACTGGCCGGGCGGCTGCTCGGCTTCGGATTGCTGGGAGGCGATCCAGGCGTTTTTTGCCACTCAAAAGGCGTTGTGATGGGCGTTATGAATATCTCGGCCGACCGGATAGCCCGGGGCGCTTCCGACACTCGCAAGTCTGATATTGCCCGGGGCTTTGGTATTGCCAGTGGCACCTATGAAGGTGCCTCAAGACTGCAGCGCTTCATGGGCAATACCATGCTGCAGAAGTTCGAGTTCCGGGAAAGTCAGGATCATGATCTAACATTGCTGGACCTGGGGTGTGGCACGGGTTGGTTTACCCGTAAGTTTGCGGATTTCGGGCAGATTGAATCGTTGAGTGGGGTTGATCTGTCGCCTGGAATGTTGGAACAGGCTCGCAAGAATGGGCCTGAGGGAATCAGCTGGATCGTGGGCGATGCCGAAGACCTGCCTTTGCCGGATAGCAGTGTCGATGTGATATTCAGCAATCTCATGATTCAATGGTGTGATGACCCTTGCACCGTGCTTCGGGAATGCCGGCGGATCCTGCGTCCCGGTGGGGATCTGATGGTCTCCACACTTCTGGATGGTACGCTTCGTGAGTTGAAAGCGGCCTGGCAGGCGGCGGATCCAGGTCATCAGCACGTAAATCGTTTTGAGACTGACCTTGCCTTGCAGGCCAAGGTGCGTGCCGAGTTGCCGGATGCCGTTGTTGAAGAGCGCACTATCAGACTACCCTACGAATCGCCGATGACCCTGGCGGGTGAGCTTCGCCATCTTGGCGCGGGTTTTCGCGGCGCTGGCCGGCGACGAGCGGCCACGGCACCCGGGCGGATGCGGGAAATGTGCAGGCAGTACTCCAAAGAGCCGGACGGCACTATCATGGCAAGCTATGAGGCTGCCTGGGTGTACTGGCAGAAACCATAAGAGTCGTTAACTGGAAACACACATGGCCAAGCAATCCTTTTTTGTAACGGGCACCGATACCGGGGTTGGGAAAACCCTGGTGTCCGCAGCCATTCTTCAGGCGGCCAGGGCCATGGGTAAGCACACCCTGGCGATGAAGCCCATCGCGTCGGGTTGCGATCGGACGCCGGAAGGCCTCCGCAACGAAGATGCCCTGATTCTGCAGAACGCCATTACCGAGCCACTGGCCTATGAGTTGATCAACCCGGTGGCGCTTGAGCCTGCCATTGCACCGCACGTTGCGGCTGAACAGGCCGGGCGATACATCACCTCCGATCGCCTTGTCGGGTTCTGCCGTGGCTTGCAGATTCGTCCGGCAGACCTGCTACTGGTGGAGGGTGCCGGCGGCTGGCGGGTCCCTCTTAACGATCGGGAAACCTACTCGGAGTTTCCGCGTCAGCTGAACATGCCGGTTATTCTGGTGGTTTCACTCCGCCTCGGCTGTATCAACCATGCCCTGCTTACGGCAGAAGCCATCAGGGCAGACGGTCTGAGAGTGGCCGGGTGGGTCGCCAACCGAACAGAACCTGAGCCCATGAGTTGCGAACAGGACACCCTGAATTACCTGGTAAACCATATGGGTGCGCCTTGCCTGGGTATCCTGCCGTGGCTGGAGCAGTCGCGGCCGGAAATGCTGGCTGGTTATCTGAATATTGATGGGCTGTTTGAAAATTGACCAGATTTGTGGCTTAATTAAGTCAATTTATGGTCATCGGGCAGCGCAGTTATGATCAATAACACTCTCGCAGTTGGGATTCAGGGCATCCAGGATGGCATGGTCGGCATGGAAAATGCCGCTCGCAAGATTGCCCGTGGTGGCGCTGACGGCCCTCAGGGAACCGCAGAAGGCGCGGGCAGCCTCGTTGAACCGATTATTGATCTGAAGATATATGAGCGCAGTGTTGAAGCGTCCGCGCAGGTGGTAAAAACCGCCGATGAAACACTGGGAACGCTTCTTGATATCATGGCCTGATTACTGAAAGGGCGCCTGGCTCGTGCTTTCATCTCTCCCTCCTGTTCCTCCTCCTTTTCCCGGGGCTTCTTTCCAGGGCCAGGTTTCTCCGCGCGTTCAGACCCCGGGCTCAGCAGCGGCTGAGCCAGAGGCGCCGACCTCCGGAGCCAGATCCACTGAGGCGTCGGGCAAATCCGAGTCTGCACGGGAAAATCCCGAGTCCAAAGCCGGTGACAGGGGAGGCGATAATCCTCAGGGGCTGTCTGAACAAGAGCTGAAACAACTGACTGATCTGAAAGCCCGGGACCGTGAAGTCCGTGCCCATGAGGCTGCTCACCAGGCGGTTGGGGGCCAGTATGCAGGCGCCATGTCCTTCACCTATCAGCGTGGGCCGGACGGGGCACAGTATGCAGTAGGTGGGGAAGTCTCTATCGATCTGTCTCCCGTGCAGGGGGATCCCCAGGCGACCATCGAGAAGATGCGGATTGTCCGGGCGGCGGCCATGGCGCCGGCGGAGCCGTCCGGTCAGGATCGAGCGGTGGCTGCCCAGGCGATGCAGATCATGCTTCAGGCCCAGTCGGAGCTGGCCGCCGAAACGGGCACTGCATCAAGAACCGCAAGCGATGCTTATCGTGAAGTTTCCGCCATGGGAGAGTCTGATCAGAACGGTGACGAAAACCGTGTTTCCTCCTTCGAGCCGGTGTCTGCCTGACCGGTTATTTTCCAGCATCCAGGTCCTTCCATAGATATCCGGCACTTAAGGTGTGATCCGGCTCCGTGCGCTGCTGTGGCGCGTGATCCGGTGACAGTTCGCAACACAAATTTTGCATCCGGCTATTGACAATTCTGTGCCTGTAAACGTATGTTTCAAACAAGTGTTTAATTAAGGCTGCGGCGCAGAGCGTTGCGGTGTCTGAGCAAACCCAAGGCCAGAAGCTGTCAAACCTGATTCAGCTGAGACCGAGAACCGAGGTGGATTCCATGCCTGAGTACAAAGCGCCCCTGCGTGACATCAAATTCGTAATGACCGA
This sequence comes from Marinobacter sp. NFXS11, assembly GCF_040148675.1. Classification (NCBI taxonomy): domain Bacteria; kingdom Pseudomonadati; phylum Pseudomonadota; class Gammaproteobacteria; order Pseudomonadales; family Marinobacteraceae; genus Marinobacter; species Marinobacter sp. NFXS11. The sequence goes on from NZ_JAGDDV010000001.1 coordinate 617,242, forward strand.
GCTGCTGAACAGCGAGCAGCACTACGCCAACCTGGAAGGTGCCGAAGATGCCACTCCGGATATGGTGGATGCCATTATCGGGGAAGGTGCCAAGTTCTGTGAGCAGGTTCTGTCTCCGCTGAACCAGGTGGGTGACAAGGAAGGCTGTACCTGGAGCGAAGACGGTGTAAAGACACCGACTGGCTTCAAGGAAGCCTATCAGCAATACGTTGAGGGCGGCTGGCCGTCCATGAACGCTGATCCCAACTATGGTGGGCAAGGGTTGCCGGGCTCCCTGGGCATTGTTATGAGCGAGATGGTTGGTACTGCCAACTGGTCCTTTGGCATGTACCCGGGCCTGAGCCACGGGGCAACCAACACCATCGAAGAGCATGGTACCGAAGAGCAGAAGCAGACTTACCTCACCAAGCTGATCAGCGGCGAGTGGACCGGCACGATGTGTCTGACCGAGCCGCACTGCGGTTCCGATCTCGGCACCCTGCGCACCAAGGCAGAGCCGAATGCCGATGGCACCTATGCCATCACCGGTACCAAGATCTTTATCTCCGCCGGTGAGCACGACATGGCCGAGAACATCGTCCATATCGTTCTGGCACGTCTGCCGGGCGCACCAGAAGGCACCAAGGGCATCTCCCTGTTCATCGTGCCCAAGTGTCTGCCGAACGAAGATGGCTCTGCCGGTGAGCGCAACGCCGTTTCCTGCGGTTCCATCGAACATAAGATGGGTATCCACGGCAACGCCACCTGCGTAATGAATTTCGATGGCGCCAAGGGCTGGCTGATCGGGCCGGAGAACAAAGGCCTGAACTGCATGTTCACTTTCATGAACGTGGCGAGAATTGGCACCGCAATTCAAGGTCTTGGAGCGGCTGAGCTGGGCTTCCAGGGCTCTCTGGCATACGCCAAGGAGCGTCTGGCGATGCGTTCATTGAGTGGCGCCAAGAATCCGGAGGGTATTGCTGATCCGATTATTGTGCATCCGGACGTGCGTCGCATGTTGCTGACCCAGAAAGCCGTTGCCGAAGGCGCCCGTGCCCTGATTTATCTCACGGCACAACAAGCTGACGTTGTTAAAAGCGGCAAGACCGAAGAAGAGCGTCGCGCTGCAGACGAAGCTTTGGGCTTCCTGACACCGATCGCCAAGGCGTTTCTGACCGAAATCGGCTACGAGGCAGCAAACCTGGGTATGCAGGTGTTTGGTGGTCATGGCTTTATCTCCGAGTGGGGCATGGAGCAGAACGTTCGTGACGCGCGTATCGGCATGATCTACGAAGGCACCACCGGTATTCAGGCGTTGGATCTGTTGGGCCGCAAGGTTCTGATGACCCAGGGCGAATCCCTGAAAGGATTCACCAAGCAGGTGCACCTGTTCTGCAAGGAAAACGCGGACGACGAGCAGCTGAAGGAATTCATCGAGCCGCTGGCCGCGATGAACAAGGAATGGGGCGAGCTGACCACGAAGATTGGTATGTCTGCCATGAAGAACCGTGAGGAAGTGGGCGCGGCCTCCGTGGACTACCTGATGTACTCCGGTTACGCTGTGTTTGCCTACCTTTGGGCACGTATGGCCAAGGTGGCCCTGGACAAAATGGTTGAGGGTACTACCGAGGAAATGTTCTACAACGCCAAGATCCAGACCGCGCGCTTCTACTTCAAGCGTATGCTGCCCCGGGCCAAGGGACACGCTGAGAGCATGCTGGCTGGCGCTGACAGCCTGATGGACATGCCGGAGGAAGCCTTCGCCATCTAAGGCGCGGGCACCGAAGGACGGTTCCAGAGGACAGAAAGCCCGCGCTCCCAGGAGGCGGGCTTTTTTCATGAGTTGCGGTCCGCTTTTAGGGTAGAATAGGCGCCCATAAAAATAAACTTCAGCGGACACATAGCCCGAGCAGGTGTGATCGGCCCATACATAGGCCCTATTGCCACCTGAACAGACTGACAGAATTTTTGGAGAGTTTTAGATGGCTGATTATCAGGCACCCCTACGTGACATGCGCTTTGTTCTGAATGAGGTTTTCGATGCCTCCGCGCTGTGGGCCTCACTGCCCAAGGTTGCCGAGCATGTGGACCCGGAAACGGCGGACGCCATTCTTGAAGAAGCCGGCAAGATCAGCAGCGGAGTGCTTGCACCCCTGAACCGCGAGGGTGACGAGCAGGGCTGTAAATGGAACGACGGTGAAGTTACGTCTCCGGAGGGGTTCAAGGAAGCGTACCAGACTATCGTTGAAGGTGGCTGGAACGGTCTTGGCGGGAACCCGGACTTTGGCGGCATGGGCATGCCCAAGACCCTCGTTGCGCAGTTCGAGGAAATGATGCAGGGCGCCAACATGGCATTCGGGCTGGCCCCGATGCTTACGGCAGGCGCCTGCCTGGCGCTGGACGCTCACGGAAGTGATGAGTTGAAAGAAAAGTACCTGCCTAACATGTATTCCGGCGTCTGGTCCGGCGCCATGGATCTGACCGAGCCCCACGCCGGCACGGATCTCGGTATTATCCGCACCAAGGCGGAACCCAATGATGACGGCTCCTTCAACGTTACAGGTACCAAGATCTTTATCACCTGGGGCGAGCACGACATGGCGGAGAACATCATCCACCTGGTGCTGGCCAAACTGCCGGATGCGCCGAAAGGTCCCAAGGGCATTTCCATGTTCCTGGTACCCAAGTTCCTGGTGAATGACGATGGTTCCCTGGGCGAGCGCAACAGCTTCAGCTGTGGTTCCCTTGAGAAGAAAATGGGCATCAAGGGTTCTGCGACCTGCGTAATGAACTTCGATGGCGCCAAAGGCTGGCTGGTCGGCGAAGAAAACAAGGGGCTGGCGGCGATGTTCACCATGATGAACTACGAGCGCCTGGGCGTTGGTATCCAGGGCATCGGCGCTGCCGAAGCCTCTCTGCAAAGCGCTCGGGAATACGCCCTTGATCGTATCCAGAGCCGTGCACCGACAGGTGCCCAACAGCCTGAGAAGGCCGCAGACCCAATCCTCGTGCACCCGGATGTCCGGCGCATGCTGCTCACGATGAAAGGCTATGTGGAAGGCGGTCGTACTTTCTCAACCTACGTGGCCCAGTGGCTGGATATCGCCAAGTTCGCCGAGGATGATGAGCGTCGCAAACACGCCGAAGGTATGGTGGCGTTGCTGACACCGGTTGCCAAAGCATTTCTCACGGATCGTGGCCTCGATGCCTGCATCATGGGTCAGCAGGTCTTTGGCGGTCATGGTTTCATCCGCGAGTGGGGTCAGGAGCAACTGGTTCGTGACTGCCGCATTACCCAGATCTACGAGGGAACCAATGGTATCCAGGCACTGGATCTGATGGGTCGGAAAGTGGTCGGCACCCAGGGCAAGCTTTACGAGCTGTTTGCCCAGGACGTCGCAAACTTCCTGGAGGAAAACAGTGGTAACGAGCATCTGCGCCCGTTCCTTGAGCCGCTTGCTGCAGCGGTCGAGCGTCTCGACGACGTGACCGAGCATGTGATCAGGCAGGCTGGCGATAACCCGAATGCCATTGGCGCAGCGTCTGTGGACTACCTCGATTTGTTCGGCCTGACCGCCCTGGGCTATATGTGGGCGAAGATCGTCAAAGCGGCTGCGCCCCAGGCGGATTCAGATACCTCCGGGTTCTACAGCGGTAAACTGAAGACAGCGCGCTTCTACTTTGACCGCCTGCTGCCCAAGACCGTTTCACTGGCTGAGGGTATTCGCAGCGGCAGTGACTCCATGATGGCGCTGACGGCTGAAGAGTTCTGATTAGCCAGCAAGACTCAGGCATAAAAAAAACAGGCCCTCGGGCCTGTTTTTTTATGGTTAACTGGTCAGCAGGCCAGGTTTCCCGGACTCTCAAAGTCGCTCCATTCTCTCCGGATTGGTAATAAAGGGATTGTCATTACCCTGGATTTCGACAATGCGCCCATGACGGGTCAGCTCGCTATCATCCGGCGGGTCCAGCCTGTTCCAGCCCTTGAACACCGCTGAGGACCCAAGCCAGGGCAAGTCATAAGTGTCCACCATATAGGCCACCGTCCGCGCCACATCTCCCTTGACCCGCCTCGGGGGCTCGAAGAACTGGGCGCTCTGGCGAATGCCGCATTCGTCTTCACTTACTGACGAGCCCAGGTCCTCGTAACGTGCGTTTCGTCGGCCCATCTCCGTCCGGCTGCGAACCGGTACCATGTTGTGCATGTCGGACGCGATCTGACGGTAGCGGTTATCCTGTTCACATTGACGCGAGGTGCCACAGTCGAGCGCGCTGCGGACATCGGCCAATGGATAGACATAACCGTCCGTCAGAACAAACCCTTTGCTTGTAAAGGCGGTGTTGCAGAAGAAGGAGTTGCCACCATTGGCGTAAAGGTCACCCCAGAAATGATCGGAAACAACGGTTTTTGGATCACTGAATCGGGTATTCTGGCCAATCACGAGGGTAGCGGTAAGCAATAGGCAGAGTGCTGTGGATATCAGTAAGAATCGTTTCATACGCCTCTTATACCTCGCAGTGTGTTCAAGCACCCTGTCAATTCGGGCCTCACTGGTCAGGATCTGATCGAGCGGGTCAAAACTATGACGCTTTGTTCACGGATACTGTGAAGTATGGCACAGAGGCTCCAAACCACGGAGCCTCCAGGCTAGAAATTTGTGGCGTAATGTTAACGGGTTAACAGTATTACTTCAGTTTGTTGCGAATGTTCTGGTAACCGGTTTTCAGGTCTTCGCCAAGTTTTGATGCGGTCTGACGAGCTTCATGGGACGCGCTCTCGGCATCGTGCAGAACTTCATCGACCTTGTTTCTGAAGCGATCCCAATCCTGTTCGAGATCCTCCCATTCGTCCTTAACGTCTTCACGGGCCAGATGAATCTGGACGCGCGCCTCATCTCGGTATTGTTTTACTTTTTCCGACAGCTTCTTGAGTTCTTCTTGAAGACTCATATCAAGCACCTCCTTGGATTGTTGGTGTGCTTACAATGCGCTCGATTGTAAAAAACTGTCAAGGGGCTGGCGGTGCCAGCAGTGCACAACGAAGGCTGAGTTTGATTTAGATCAGGAACAGCCGGCGAGCAGGGCAGACATATCCCGCAGATAGTGCCAGGGGGAGAGGGGGTCGAAGCCTTTCGCCGCGCGGTCGATCTGGCTGCACAGGGTGATGGCCTCATTTAGTTGGTTCCGGTTCAGCCGGCGAGCGGCCTGTTCCATTGCCCGGGCACGTTGCGGCTGGAACACGCCCCGTTTTTTCAGGAATGCGGCGGGATTTTCCGACTGGGCGGCCGCAGACGTCAACTCGAGAAGCAGGTTCAGATCCCGGCTGAGAACCGACAGCAGGCCGAGCGGGTTTTCGCCCTCTTGCTGAAGCACGGTGATCATCTTGCCGGCGTGGGGCGCCCGGCCACTGATCAGCTCGGTCACGAGTTCAAATCCATTGAACCGGGAACTGTCCTGGACCGCCTGTTCAACGGTTTCCTCATCAATCGTATTGCCGTTTGCGAGCAGTGACAGCCTGTCGAGCTCCTGGCTGGCGGCGAGCAGATTGCCCTCGAGGCGTTCGCTCATGATGGCCAGGGCTCCCCGGGTCAGGCTGAGACCGCGGTTGCTGGCCCTCTGCTGCAGCCAACCCTGGAACTTGTCGGCATCGACGGGCCACACCGGCACGTGCACGCCTTTTCCCTGAAGCTCCTTGTACCATTTGCGACGGGTTTCCGCCGCGTCCAGACGAGCACTGATGAGCACGAGGATGATATCTTCGGGAGGTTCGGCCAGAACTCGTTCCAGTACTGCACGGCCATCGCCCAGCTTACCGGTTGGCAGATGGATCTCGATGCGCCGTTTTTCAGCGAACAGGGACATAGCACTGAATTCTTCGGCAACGGCGTTCCAGTCCATTTGGTGGTCAGCGTGAAAGGTCAGGCGGTCATGAAAACCGGCGTCTTTTGCGGCCTTGCGAATCTGATCACAACATTCCTGAACCAGCAGGGGTTCGTCCCCGGATATGAGATAGACCGGCGAAAGGCCCTTTTTCAGAAGCTGGGACAACTGGCCCGGATTGGTCTTCATGGCTGGCCTGTAGCTGGAGCGTCGGCTTCCTGTTCACGCTGGTAATCTGCCCGGATGGCGTCGATTCGCTGCGGAGTCAATGGTGCCAGCCGGAATATCACCTGCTGCGCAAGCCGATCGTCCATTTGTTGGCGGAGGGTCTCTTCTTCACGCTGTCTTGCCAGCACGTTGGTTTCGTCGTACCGGTAACTCTCGCTGGTGGTCAGGCGTGTCGTGCCTACCATGGGAACCCGATCCGCGCTGACCACTTCAAGGTCCACGGAGTGACGCAGCGTGTATTCGGCCGCTGCGGCCTGGGCGGTGATGGCACTTGCGCGACGGTCACGCTCGAAGTTCTTCAGCCGCAGAATGTAGTCTGCCTCCGCCACTGGCGCCACCCGGATATTGCCCAGGTTGAGCTGTTCACGCAAGGAACGGCACAGCGTGTCGGGTACCTGTGATGAGCAATCCACGGCGAGAGGCTCGAGGGCCGAAGAGACTGGGGGCGCGCCCCGCAACTGGAATCCGCAACCACCAAGCAGCGCCGCCATAACAGCGGTTAGTAGCAGTTGTGTACGGGATTTCAGAGCGGAGTGCCTGGACATATCAGTTGGCCACCACGTTCACCAGTTTGCCGGGGACCACGATAACCTTACGCACCGTCGCTCCCTCGGTAAAGCGCATGACATTCTCGTTCTCCAGGGCCAGCTTTTCGAGGTCCGCTTTACTGATGTCGGCAGGCACATCTTCCTTGGCCCGCACCTTGCCATTCACCTGCAGTACCACCTGGATCTGGCTGCGAACCATGGCGGCTTCATCGGCTTTTGGCCAGCGTGCATCAACCACCGGCTCCTGGTGGCCGAGCGCGTGCCAGAGGGTGTGGCAGATGTGCGGAACGATCGGCGACAGCACAAGCACTGCGGTATCCAGCGCTTCCTGGCGCACTGCCCGGGTCTGGGGCTCGTCACCCTGCAGCTTGCCGACCTCGTTGAGCAGCTCCATCACAGCGGCAATGGCCGTGTTGAAGGTTAGCCTACGGCTGATGTCGTCACTGACTTTGGCTATCGTCTCGTGAGTCTTGCGCCGCAGGTTTTTCTGGTCGTCGTTCAGGCTTGCGGCGTCCAGAGCGGGCGCTGGGCCAGTTGCGGCGTGTTCGTTCACCAGACGCCAGACCCGCTTGAGGAACCTGTGTGCGCCTTCGACACCGCTGTCTGACCACTCCAGGGACTGTTCTGGCGGGGCCGCAAACATCATGAACAGACGAACCGTATCGGCGCCGTGCTCATCAATAATGGCCTGGGGATCGATACCGTTGTTCTTGGACTTGGACATCTTGGTGACGCCGCCGGAAACCACCGGCTCACCATCTTCCCTGTGCACTGCTCGCACGGGCTGGCCCTTTTCGTCACGCTCGACGGTTACGTCGGCGGGCGAAATCCATACCTTGCCGCCTTTGCCGTCGTCGCGGTAATAGGTCTCCGCCAGAACCATGCCCTGGCAAAGCAGCCGGTTGAATGGCTCTGAACTGGTTACCAGCCCGACATCCCGCAGGAGCTTGTGGAAGAAGCGGGCGTAAAGCAGATGCAGGATCGCGTGTTCAATGCCACCGATATACTGATCCACCGGCAGCCAATAGTTGGCAGCGGACGGGTCCAGCATGCCCTGGTCGTAATTCGGGCTGCAGAACCGTGCGTAGTACCAGGAGGACTCCATGAACGTATCAAAGGTGTCGGTTTCCAGCGTCGCCGGCTGGCCGTTGAACTCCGTCTTGCACCACTCAGGGTCGGCCTTGATGGGGGACTGGACACCGTCCATTTCCACATCTTCCGGCAGACGTACCGGCAGCTTGTCATCGGGCACCGGCATCTCTGTGCCATCTTCCAGGGTCATCATCGGGATCGGTGCACCCCAGTAACGCTGGCGGGATACGCCCCAGTCGCGCAGGCGGTAGTTGACGGTTCGCTTGCCGATATTCTGTTCTTCCAGGTAGCTGGCAATCTCGTCGAAGGCTTCCTCGCTGGTCAGGCCGCTGTATTTACCAGAAGACACCAGCGTGCCTTTTTCGGTAAACGCTTCTTCCTGCACATCAATCTCGCGGCCATCGCGGGCGGCAATAACCTGCTTGATGGGCAGCTTGTATTTTCGGGCAAACTCATGGTCCCGCTCGTCGTGGCCCGGAACCGCCATCAGGGCACCGGTGCCGTAGTCAGTCAGCACGAAGTTGGCGACCCAGATCGGGATCTCTTCCTGGGTCAGCGGGTGAATCGCCTTGAAACCGGTGTCGATGCCGCGCTTTTCCATGGTGGCCAGCTCGGCCTCCGCGGTCTTGCTGTTGCGGCACTCCTCGACAAATTCAGCCACGTCCCGATGGCGCTCCGCCGCCTCTTTCGCCAGCGGATGCTCTGCGGCCACGGCCATGTAGCTCACGCCCATCAGGGTGTCGGGGCGCGTGGTGTAAACCGTCAGGCCACTGTCCCGGTCTTTCAGCGGGAAGGTCAGTTCGGTACCTTCCGACTTGCCGATCCAGTTGCGCTGCATGGTCTTGACCTGCTCGGGCCAGTCTTCCAGCTCGTCCAGATCGTTCAGCAGTTCTTCGGCGTAATCGGTAATGCGGATAAACCACTGGGGAATCTTCTTCTGCTCAACCAGTGCGCCGGAACGCCAGCCGCGGCCGTCGACAACCTGCTCGTTGGCCAGAACGGTCTGGTCAACGGGGTCCCAGTTAACCGTGGACATCTTCTTGTACACCAGGCCCTTTTCGTACAGGCGAGCGAAGAACCACTGCTCCCAACGGTAGTAATCCGGCTTGCAGGTCGCCAGCTCCCGGTCCCAGTCGTATCCGAAACCCAGCTGCTTGAGCTGGTTCTTCATGTATTCAATATTGGCGTAGGTCCACTTGGCCGGCGCGGTCTTGTTGGCAATGGCGGCGTTCTCGGCGGGCAGACCAAATGCGTCCCAGCCCATGGGCTGCATCACGTTCTTGCCCTGCATGCGCTGATAACGGGAAATCACATCGCCGATGGTGTAGTTACGGACATGCCCCATGTGCAGCTTGCCACTGGGGTAGGGGAACATGGACAGGCAGTAGTACTTGGGCTTGCCCGGCTCTTCCTTGACCATAAAGGTCTTGTTCTCTTCCCAGAAATCACGGGCATTCTGTTCTACGTCACGGGGATTGTATTGCTCGTCCATTCCTGCCATTACCGAAATTACCTTGTGTGGAAAAATAAAAGCCTGTATCAAAAATCACGTCCGGAGCGGGCCGAACATTCTAACGCACACTAGCCTTTACAGGTAGTCTGCCAATTTTCTGTTCTTGTGCCAGACTTATAGTCATGGGGGAGGTTCTGGCGGGCATGGCTTCCCGGGACACGCCGTGAATACGTCCGTGTAGGCTTGATCGCAGCATCCATGCTGCTCACAGTCCCGGAAAGCCATACCCGCCAGAACCCCAGACAAAGTCAGTGAAGTCAACAGGCGTGTTCCAGAGGTTTGGGAACCGTGATGGGGGCCTTCGTGCCGGGACTGTCTGCAGCATGGATGCTGCAGTCAAGCGTACATGGATGTATTTACAGCGTGTCCCGGCACGAAGGCCCTCAGCGCGGCTCTTGCACCTGACTGCGGTATTCAAGGAGTCGATATGACACAACCAGAAAGAAGTCATCTCTCAGGCAAGGCACTGGAAGTTTACGACCGTATGCTGGAGCGGGTAAAAACGCGTCTCCATGACCTGGAAGAAACATCGCTCCAGAACCTCGAAGAAGAGGTCCAGAAAGCGGTGGAGTTCGAGTACGAACTCGAGGAAATGACCCGGGATGAGGCAAACCTCCTGGGGGCTTATCTGCAGCGGGATCTTGAACACCTGCTGCATTTTGTCGAGGAGACTGGTGAAGGCCTGAGCGAATGGTTGCAGCTTGATATCGCGCTGCTGGAACACCAGTTGGCGGACAGTTTGTTCTCGGTTGCTGATAAAACCGTCGTCGACTTCCTGGAACTCAAACAGAAACTGGAAAACAAGGAAGTGGGCCAGTACATCTCAGGCGAGGTGGCCACTGCTGGCATGTTCCAGTGCCTGAACTGCGGGCATATGCGCTGCCTGACAGCTACCAGCCACCTGGAACCCTGTGAAGCCTGCGGCTCCCACTACTACGAGCGGGTTACGAGCCGCTGGCCGAAACAGGAGGAATGACCCGCTCCCGGACAAAGACAATCAGAATGACCGCCAGGGTCAGGACGGGCCAGGAGCCAGTCTGCATGTAAGGCGTGCTGCCGGTGGCGGTGAATACCTCGCCAGTCAGGGTGGCGCGCTCGAAATGGGGGATGGTTTCGGTCAGCTGGCCCCGGTTGTTAATGATCGCGGTGACGCCATTGTTGGTGCCGCGGAGCATGTAACGACCCGTCTCCAGAGCCCGCATTCTGGCAATCTGCAGGTGCTGCAACGGGCCAATGGAGTCGCCGAACCAGCCATCGTTGCTGATGGTCAGTAGCAGGCCAGCGCCCCGGGCGTTGAAGGCGACAAAATCCGGGTAGGCGACCTCGTAGCAAATGAATGGCATCACATTGACGCCATTGGCCTTGAGCGGGTCCTGCCACGCCGGTCCCCGGCTGAAATCGCTCATTGGCAAATCGAAGAAACCGATCAGCCCCCGCAGCACGCTTTGCAGTGGCACGTACTCGCCGAAAGGCACGAGCTTCTGCTTGTGGTAGATCCCTTCGCCATTGCCGATGGCCATGATGCTGTTGTGGAACGTGAAATCTTCAATACGGTCGCTGAAGCCGTACCAGGGTATTCCGGTAATCAGCGTACTGTTGTCGCCCAGCTGTTCACTGATGTGATCAATGATCTTGCCAGCCTGGTCCTGGGGGATCGGAATGGCGGTCTCGGGCCACAGGATCAGATCCGTGTCCCAGTGATCCTCGGTCATGCCGAGGTAGGTGACGATCTGATCCTTCAGGAACTCGGGATCCCATTTGATCTGCTGGGGAATATTGCCCTGCATGGCGGCAAACGAGGTAGGCTCCTCGTTTAGCTCCGTCCACTCGACGCGGTCCATGGCCGGGGCAATCAGCCAGGGAATCAGCGCCACCGCAAGAGTGACGCCCGCAGCAACCGGCTTGGCGTGTTTCAGGAGCCACCAACTCCCGTAGAGTGCGGCCCCTGTGGCCGTTATCCAGAAAGTGATGCCATGCACGCCGGTCAGAGGTGCCAGCCCCGCGAGCGGGCCGTCCGTATGTGCTGTGCCCAGATACAGCCAGGGAAAACCGGTAAGCAGCCAGCCCCGAAGCCAGTCGCCAAGTATCCAGATAGCGGGAAACAGTATCAGACGCCTGGCCGGGCTCTGCTTGGCAAGCTTGCCCCAGAACCAGAACGCCAGACCGTGGAACAGCGCCAGCCCTGCAACAAAGAGAACCGTCAACAAGACGGCAATCGGAATGGCGGTATTACCGTGTTCGCTGATACTGACGTAGACCCAGCTGGCGCCGCTGCCGAACAGCCCCAGGCCAGTAAGCCAACCTGCCCGGAAGAGTTTCTCCGGCGCCAGAGGAACCGTCACGAGGAGAATAAGAAGAACTGAAACCGGCCCCAGCCACCAGAGGTTGAACGGTGAAAAGGTCAGGGTTTGCATGGCGCCGGCAACCAGAAGGGTTGCCGCGCCAAGTAATGCGTTTGAGGAAAGAGGGGTCTTCAGCGCTCTGGTATTTTTCGCGTCACTGTTCACTTCGGGTTACCTGCAGCAGACGGATTACACGGTTATCGGCGTTGGCAATGGTAAAGCGCAAACCGCCGAATTCAACCGATTCGCCCCGTCTGGGCAGGTGTCCGAATTCCTTGAGAACTACGCCACCGATGGTGTCGAATTCCTCTTCGTCCAATTCGGTCTCGAAGAACTCATTAAAATCATCAATGGGTGTTACCGCTTTTACGGCGTAGCTGCCATCGCCCCGGGCCTTGATGTGGGTCTCTTCATCAAAATCATGCTCATCTTCGATTTCGCCCACAATCTGTTCCAGCACGTCTTCAATGGTGATCAGGCCGGCCGTACCACCGTATTCATCCACCACAATCGCCATGTGGTTACGGTTTTCCTTGAATTCCTTGAGCAACTGGTTAAGGCGCTTGCTCTCGGGCACGAAGGTGGGCGGGCGCAGAATTTCCCGGATACGATTCCAGTTGAGGTCGTTGTTCAGAGCCAGGGGAAGCAGATCCTTGGCCAGAAGAACGCCAATCACGTCGTCCTGGCTGTCCCCGATGACCGGGAACCGGCTGTGTGCAGAATCCATGATTTCGCCCAGGAACTCCTTGGGTTCCTGGGAGGCCTTGACGGTGACCATCTGTGAGCGGGGAATCATGATCTCATCCACTCGCATGTCGATCACCTGCATGGCACCTTCGATGATGCTCATGGCATCGACATCGATGATGTTCTGGGACTCGGCGTCCCGCAGGATTTCCAGCACGTCCTCGACGGACTCAGGCCCGCTGGAGAAGGCCTGGGATATACGTTCCAGCCAGGACTTGCCGCCCTGGCTGCGACTCGACTGATCGTCGCTCATGAGTCTTGTTCCGTTTCCTCTGCTTCGTAGGGATTGCCGAATCCGAGCTGCGCAAGCAGTCGGACTTCGAGGGCTTCCATGACCTCGGCATCTTCGTCTTCAATATGATCAAAACCCTGGAGATGCAACATGCCGTGCACCACCATGTGCGCCCAGTGGGCGACCAGGGTTTTTTCCTGTTCCGTGGCCTCTTTCTCGACAACCGGTGCACAAATCACCAGATCTCCGGCCAATGGCACCGTTATACCGGCTGGCGCCTCAAATGGGAAGGACAACACGTTGGTCGGGTAGTCCCGCTCCCGGTACTGATGATTCAGGGCCTGGCTTTCTTCGATTCCGACAATACGGACCGTCACCTCGGACGGATCCTCGCCCTGCCAGGCAAGTTGCGCCCATTTTTGAACCTGCGTCTCCGAAGGTATCCCTGGCGCCTCAAAAACCTGCTGAAAATCCACAGTCAGCTTATTCACTGGCCCGTCGCACTCCCGTCGTCAAAGGAATCGTAGGCTTCAACAATCCGCTGTACCAGCGGGTGCCGAACAACGTCCCTTGCTTCGAACCGCGTGAACCCAATACCCGATACCTTGCTCAGAACCCCGGCAGCGTGAATAAGCCCCGAATTCTGACCCCGTGGCAGGTCTACCTGAGTGGTATCGCCGGTAATCACTGCCGTGGAGCCGAAGCCGATCCGGGTCAGAAACATCTTCATCTGCTCCCGGGTAGTGTTCTGGCTTTCGTCCAGAATGATGAACGAGTTGTTCAGTGTACGGCCCCGCATGAAAGCCAGCGGCGCAATCTCGATCACGCTTTTCTCGATCAGCCGGGTGACATGGTCAAACCCGAGCATTTCATACAGAGCGTCGTAGAGTGGACGAAGGTAGGGGTCTACCTTCTGGGCCAGGTCGCCGGGCAGGAAGCCGAGTTTCTCACCAGCTTCTACCGCAGGACGGACCAGCAGGATCCGCTTCACCTGCTCGTCTTTCAGGGCCTCAACGGCACAGGCCACCGCCAACCAGGTCTTGCCGGTACCCGCCGGCCCTATCCCGAAGTTGATATCGTGGGTGCGGATGTTATGAACATACTTTTGCTGGTTCGCGCCCCGGGGTTTGGCCTGCAGCTTAGGCGTCTTGATCACCGTCACGGCGCCATCGTAGGGAACATCCTCCGGCAGGCGTTCAAAACCGGTTTCCCGGATAAACAGATGCACGGTATCCGGGGGAAGGTCATCGGTGGCCTCGGTTTCCCGATAAAGATGCCGGATAACCTCAACGGCCGCCGCCACATGCTCTGTCTCACCCTCAACTCTGAAATGATGGCCGCGCCTGCCGACTTTCACATGCAGGCGTTTTTCAATCATCTTCAGGTTTTCATCAAACTGGCCACAAAGCGTCGCCAGCCGACGCTGGTCCACCGGGTGCAGGTCAAATTGTCTGTGATCGTTGGCGTTCAAAAGTGCTCCGTTTTCGTTTACTCCCCTGGTTTCTTTTTCGGGAGTACGTGTTTCTGAGTCTAGGTTAACGGGCGAGAGCCGGAAGGACTTTCCAAAAAACGCCCGTAAATACGTCCATGTAGGGCTCGGTCGCGCCATCCCTGGCGCTCCACGTTTTTGGAAAGTCCTTCCGGCCCTCGCCCTGATCAATCTATGTGCAGGTCCGAATGTGAAAAAACAAGTAGGTCGGTTTAGCTGGAAGCATAATCCGAAAGATTTCCTGAATTTAGGCCTGATGTTGGATTACGTTTTCGTCTAATCCAACCTAAGAATGTTTTGCTAATATCTCGAAGACGGCTGTGCGGCCGCCGGAGAGTGGTGGGGCTCTCCTCCCAAAAATGTCGGCGGCCAAGGATGGCCGACGCCAAGCGCACATGGATGTGCTCGTAGCGGTTTTTGGGAGGGGAGCCCCATCACTCGCCCCACACCAAGCCTCAGACGAATAGGAAGCCAGGCCTAAAACAACTCCGAGTTCACTGGCACCCCGCGAAGAGAGTTGGCATAAGCCTCCACAATCTCCACATCAATAAAGTGCCCGACAATCTCCGGATTCTCATGCCGGAAATTCACAATCCGGTTGTTCTCGGTACGCCCCGCGTACTCGCCAGGATCCTTCTTGGACAGACCAGTCACCAGAATCCTTTGGGTAGAGCCAACCATCTTGCGGCTAATATCCATCACATTCTGATTCAGGCGGTCCTGCAGGATGCTAAGCCGCTGCTTCTTGACGTCCATCGGCGTATCGTCCGGCAGATCTGAAGCCGGCGTGCCGGGCCGTGCGCTGTAGACGAAGCTGAAGGACATGTCGAAGCCGATGTCGTTGATCAGCTTCATGGTGTCCTCGAAATCTTTCTCGGTTTCACCCGGAAAGCCGATGATGAAATCCGATGAGAAACTGATATCCGGGCGAATCTTGCGCAGGCGGCGGAGTTTGGATTTGTACTCCAGCGCCGTGTGGCCTCGCTTCATGGCCGCCAGGATCCGGTCGGAACCGCTCTGAACCGGTAGGTGCAGGTGGCTGACCAGCTCAGGAACGCGCTCATAGACGTCGATCAGGGCATCCGAGAATTCCACCGGATGGGACGTGGTGTAACGAATGCGGTCGATGCCGTCGATGGTGGCGATCAGTTCGATCAGCTCCGCCAGGTCCATGGTGTCGCCGTCGTGGGTTTCGCCACGGTAGGCGTTCACGTTCTGGCCCAGCAGGTTCACTTCGCGAACGCCCTGGCTGGCCAGGTGGGCGACTTCGGCGATTACGTCGTCGGCCGGGCGGCTGACTTCTTCGCCTCGGGTGTAAGGCACTACACAGAAGGTGCAGTACTTGCTACAGCCTTCCATGATGGAAACGAAGGCAGAGGGCCCATCAGCACCGGGCTCGGGCAGGTTGTCGAATTTCTCGATTTCCGGGAAGCTGACGTCCACTACGCCCACGCCGTTACCCTTGGTGCGCACCTCGGTAATCATGTCCGGCAGGCGATGTAGCGTTTGCGGGCCAAAGACCATGTCCACGTAGGGCGCCCGATCCAGGATGGCCTGACCTTCCTGAGAGGCAACGCAACCGCCGACGCCGATGATCATTTCGGGCTTTTTGCTCTTCAGCTTTTTCCAGCGACCAAGCTGGTGAAAAACCTTTTCCTGGGCTTTTTCCCGGATGGAGCAGGTGTTCAGCAACAGGATGTCGGCGTCGTCGGGTGAATCGGTCATTTCGACGGTTTCACCGGATTTGAGCAGGTCTGCCATGCGGGCAGAGTCATACTCGTTCATCTGACAGCCGTGGGTTTTGATGTACAGCTTCTTGGCCATGGGTCTCACGTAATCTGATGGATGTTGCGCCGGGAACTGGATGTTTGAAACGAGGCGCCAGCAAAAAGGAACTGAGCATTATAACGGGGTGCTTAAACTTCAACCACCTTTGTCTCGGCTAGTTGCTAGTTCGCTTGTGGTACTATTTGGCGCTTATGGTTTCGGGGGCTGAATCGATTGGGGAGGAGCTTTCCAAAAAACGCCCGTAAATACGTCCCTGTAGGGCTCGGTCGCGCCATCCCTGGCGCTCCACGTTTTTGGAAAGCTCCTCCCCAATCGCTTCGACGGGCTTCTCGATAGGCCTCCTGAAACTAATGAAATGTAGGTCGGATTAGCCGAAGGCGTAATCCGACAACCCTGATAACCCAACACCCAAACACCAAAATGACCCCCGAACGCCTCGCCCGAATCAAACAAACCCTGAACACCCGGCAACCGGACCTGAGCGTGCTAACCGACCAGGTCCACAAACCCCGGAACCTCTCCGCCATCATCCGGTCCTGCGACGCCTTCGGGCTGGCGAACATGCACGTGGTTTGGCCAAAGGAAGGCTTCCGGGCGTTTCGAAAAACTGCTGGCGGCAGTTACAACTGGGTAACCACCCATACTCACCGGAGCATGGACGAAGCAATCGCTGCTCTGAAAGGGCAGGGCCATAAGATCTACGCTGCCCAACTATCCGACCGGGCCATTGATTTCCGCGAGGCGGATTACACGGTGCCGTGTACGGTGGTCATGGGCAACGAGGTTGATGGCGTCAGCGCTGATGCAGCGGCCCAGGCCGACGAGCACATCGTGATCCCGATGATGGGGATGGTGGAGTCGCTCAACGTTTCCTCCGCCTGCGCAATTATCCTGTCCGAAGCGCAGAGACAGCGGAAATTGGCCGGTATGTTCGACCAGCGCCGGTTGCCGGACGACGAATACAACCGCCTCTTATTCCGCTGGTGTCAGCCCACCGTCAAACGCTACTGCGACGACCGCAATCTGCCGTACCCGCCTATCGACCCGGAGACCGGAGAGCTAATCGATGGCGTAGGCTGGATGCAGGAAGTAAGAAAACTGAGGGCTAACCGCCCCAGGTGGAACGGGGAGCCCGGAAAAACCAAGGCGTTGTCAGAGTAAAGCTCTCTGGTGGATGAGGTCGTTTATGACGCCCCGGCTGAACACGACACGATGAATGAAGAGGAGTTTCAGTACTTGATGAAGGCCTTGCCGGAATAGAACAAAAACTGAGCGATTTTTGATTCCCGATGTAAAGTTTCGCAAAATCATTAGTTTCACAATGGGTAGGGGCTCACCTAGTTGCAGAGTATCTGATAATAATGTCGCCGCAGGAAAACCATATCTCAATGCATCGCACACCCCGGGATAGGGGTGTTTTTGTTCCTGTCAGACAAAGGAAGCAGTATGTCCCATCAAAACAAATTAGCGGCTGTATGTGTTGCAGTTACTCTCACTGCCTGTGGGGGAGGAGGAGGGAAAGATTCCTCTTCTGAGACAGCAAAGCCGGCCGCCCCAATACCTACATCAGTGATTACGGTTTCTGAATCAACAACAGAAACGCGAGACCTTCCGGACGCATTCGCAAGCCTGAACGGGGAGGTGTCGAGCGAGGGCGACTTGTTATCTGGGAGCCTGGTCAACGGAAACTTGAGTGTGACAGTCGGTGAGGTAGATCGTCCCACCGAAACCACTGCGAAGGTGGTCAACGGGGATGGAAAGGCCATAGCCACCCTCAAGGTTCTGGTAGAAAACACCTCCGCCGCACCAGTGATACAAACCTTGGAAGTGCTGGAAAGCCAACGAGCAAACCTGCTGGCGCTTTCGGATCTCAAAGCTCTACACAAGTTGATCGTAGATTCAGCTTACCTGGGCTCTGAAATATCCGCGGCCGAACAAGACTCGCTGCTGGCTCAATTCAATACGGACCAACTTAACCGCTTTCCACAGGCAGAGATGGCATTTGATGAAGCCCTGACAGTTTTACGTGAGTACAACGACGGAACACTGGGCGATGATCAGTTGAATCCAGCGCAGGTGATAGCAGAATTGAACTTCCTGGCTCAAGAGGGACACGCGTTGGTGGTATCGACTGCTCAGAATCTCAGTTCCCCGCTTGCCATTCCTCAGAATTATGATCTTCAGGTGAACATAGATTCGAGCGTGGTAAGCCGGTTCATCGGCCAACAAGACCTTGGTTCAATGTCGGGCGGGCAGTGGTCCTACGACCCCACATACCAGCACCTTTCACTCATTCAATAACAGGGCCGAATCATGAAGACGAAACTGACAAAGGCGCTTGCCATTGTTCTGGCGACACAGGCAATAGCAATAACGCCGGTGGTGTATGGTTCAGCGACCACCCGCGATATGGCCGGCGTTGACGTGACTGAGATGGTGTCCCTGGTCATCACACGGGTACAGGGAACAGAGCCAGTGCTCGAGGGCCTTGGTTACAAGGCAGATCGAGTGACGCCATACTACGAAACCATCACCATCCCTGCTGCGGAAGCTAAAGACCTGGTACCGCACCTGGAGCGACTGGAAAACGTCCGGGCAGTCGAGCAGGACCATCGCACCACCTATGTGCCACCCGAACAAATCACCATCACAAGAAGCTCAGAAAACTGGGATTACTACGAGGAGAGAAGTAAGTTTGCAGCTGAGGGGCCAAACGACAGCTACTTCATCGACCAGTCCGCATGGATGGAGCCACATGAGAACCTGGCAGGTGTCTCGGACATCCTGCGTGCATGGAAGGCTTCAGAAAAGGTCGAGCAATTGCGTGTTGCCATCGTGGATTCCGGGTTCGACAC
The DNA here is from genome assembly GCF_040148675.1 of Marinobacter sp. NFXS11. Classification (NCBI taxonomy): domain Bacteria; kingdom Pseudomonadati; phylum Pseudomonadota; class Gammaproteobacteria; order Pseudomonadales; family Marinobacteraceae; genus Marinobacter; species Marinobacter sp. NFXS11. Next base: position 635,935 of record NZ_JAGDDV010000001.1, read on the forward strand.
ACATCCGGACCTGACGTGGAGTGAAGGGATCAATCTATATTACCCAGATGATCTGGCTGACGCCCAGGACTACAGACGTTACCGGACTGAATGCGCTGATGTCAGCAATGCGAACTACCACGGCCAGCAAGTCGGGGCTGTGGTTGGGGCAATTTCAGGCAACAGTTACGGCGTTGCCGGCATCCTGGATGCAAAGATGGTTGCTGTTCATGTGGCAGGCTGTGACGGTTCCGGATTTCTGTCTGCCACCACCGACGGTATCCGCTGGGCGGCCGGTGATCCGGATGTGGGCATGTTCCCCATTTCCGAGCCAGCGAAGATCATCAATGTTTCCAGGGGAACTGGTCCGGGTGAAACTGACTGCCCAACCTACGCTCAGGACGCGATCGATTACGCGATCAGCCGTGGCAGCATCGTTATCATTTCCGCCGGCAACCATGCAGACACCCCGTCATCCAAGATCGCGCCGGGCAATTGTGAGGGCGTTATCACGGTCGCAAACATAGGGCGATCGGGCGAACCGTCTGGCTCAACAAGTCGAGGCAGCGCCGTGGAACTGTCAGCAATCGGCGAGCTGGTGCCTGCGATCTCACCTGATGGCGACGAGCAAACGCTGATGTTTGGAACCTCATTCTCGGCACCCACGACCTCAGGCGCATTCGGTCTGCTCTGGCAACAGATACCTGAGCTGAGCCCGGACGACGTCATTAAAATAGCCCGAGAGACCGCTCGCCCGCTTCCAGGCAATCCAAGTGATCTTGGATGGGGTGTGGTCGACCCTTACCGTATGCTGGAGCGAGCAACCAGGCTATTGAGCGAGGCTCCGGCCGCTTACGACCACCCGGAGAGAACCGGGAGCGTAACAGAGGGGCTCTCCCACTACCTCGAGGCCAAAGGTTATGTGGCGGGGGCGTGCAGTGCCGTAGAGATGGACCTCGAGACAGAGTTGGATTCGGGGAAGCACATTGTCATTTTTGAAGTGCCCCAAGGCGAACCGTTGAACCGAACTAGAGGGACAAAATTCATGTCGTCCCGGAACACTCGTTTTCTCACGAATATCAGCGCCGACGACAATTCGCAGTATGGTTATCAAATCTGCGAAGACGGTGATGGACGAACCTGTTCCCTGGATGCGCTCATAAAAGTTGAGTTGACCGGCATAGGGCAGGGCCAAAACTGCTAAAAACGGCAAAATTGCCAGTCCGTGCAGGACAACAGCACTGTGTCAGCTTTTTGATTGTCGCAAAAACAGCGGGTGCGGATGAAAGTCATCATCTGCACCCGCATGGTTATATGTCAGGCCGCAGGGCCACTAGATTTAACGGCTAGCTAGCTCAGTAAAGGCCCGGCTTGATCACTCCTCGCGAGCCTCAAGATACCGCTGAAGCTGCTCCCGCAAAGCCTTGGGAAGCCGGGTAATCGTCAGGGCATCTTTGTCACGGTCATAGTAGACCGCCTGATTCACCAGGTCGGATGAAAACGACACGCTCATACCACCACCAGAGCCCGCAATACGCACCAGCTTCTTTACTTTGCGGTGATCCGGGTGCAGCACGCCACTTTCCGGCATTTCGGCGGTTTTCGAGGCAAACTCCTTGAAGCGTTGAGGCTCGCTCTCGTCGAGGTAGCCGGATAGCGCCTCGATTTCCACCGGCTCGCCCAGGGCATGCTGCTCCTTACAGAACTCATAGGCCTTGTTGCGAACCTCTCCGGCTTTCTCAGGCTCGGAGGACTTGGCAAAAGCTTCCACCGCATCCAGGAAGGTAATGGTTTCCTTTTCAACATCCACCTGATTGGTAAACCCACACAAACGGATGAACAGCTCGCCCGGCTCACCCGTTCCTCGGCCATGAACCAGGGTGAGATAGTTCTCCGCCGGGTTGTTGCCGCGCCAGTCGTCCAGCTCGATACGAACAGCCAGATTCAGACGGGACAGGCTGAGAACGTCGGTCGCATCCAGTGATTGGTTGCCATCGAAGCGCATGGCACTGTCGGTTTCCAGAATGAACAGATAGACCACTTCAGCATCTGCCAGGGCATCATGGACAATCATCAGGTGGCCATCGAACTCTTCCTGACTGCCGGTCAGGAGCTCCTGCCACTGTCCGAACAGGCGGTCGGTCATGGCGCCGAAGGTTTGCTTGTCTTCCAGGTAGTCTTTCAGCCAGGCGCTGAACGGGCACTCACCAAAGTCCTCGGAGAACCGCCCGTATTTCTTGCCGGGTTTGCTGTTGAAAAGCCGCTTCATCTGCTTGTGCAGCCCCTCGTAATCGCCACCGGGCTCCTGCAGGGCCTCACCGGTGACGAGGCGGGCAGGCTGGCCCGGCTGGTACTGGCTGGCGAAGGCAGTGCGGAGGTGTTTGATGGCCATCTTTGGCTCCTGTTCGTTGTTTCGGGTGACTCAGAGGGGCGGGATTTTGCCACGTATTGGCGTTAGATTCATTCGTAGTCTGCTGGCTTAGTAAGAGGGCCGCAGGGCAGGTGATTCTTTTTCTTCCGAAAAAACAACTCGCTTCGCTCAGACATTTTTTTCTGCAGAAAAAGAATCACCTACCCCACGTCCACGGGCCTTTCAGTGGTCCGCCAAAAAAGAACGGGTGGTTTACCGTACTTTGGTTTTGGGAATTAACACCAAGGTATGTCGGCGACGGGGTGGGGGTATCTTTTTCTGCCGGGAAAAGATGTCTGAGCGAAGCGAGTTGCTTTTCACAAAGAAAAAGATACCCCCACCCCGGCGCCAGCCACCGAACTAGGGGCATCTAATATCCCGTCGAATCTACGGAATTAGATCCGCTTGCTGCGAATCAACTCCTGAACAAGTTTGCTCACAGCCTCAGGAATCTCCTTTTCGCTGTCGGCGGTTGTCGCCGCATTGGCAATGTCCGTGCCCAGGTTAACGGCAATGGCAACCAGCCCGTGAGAGGTCAAAAGCTGGGCCACGCGGCGGCGTTCGTCAGCATCGCCGGCGTTTTCTTCGGTGACCACCACGGCGGTTTTGCCCTGGTCGAACAGCGCACGCTCAACGGCGAGGGCCAGTGCCGGCGCCTGGCGACCATTACAGGCAATGATGGCCGGCTTCTGGGCCAGTCGGCGCTCGCGTTCTTCTACCGAAACCGGATCGAGCGATTCGCCGGAATCTGCCAGGCCGGCCACCATGCCTGCACCGATGGTGACGTTGGAGAGCCGGTCGATCACGATGAAGCTGCCGGTGGCGTGGTTGCGCTGGTACGCATCGAAGGCGATCGGCTGGTTCAGGGTCAGCTCGCACAGGCCGATTTCGTTCAGCTGGAGCTGGCTTGGGTTGGCCTGCTGTTCCAGGGTGTTTACGTCAGTCTGGTGGTGGATCTTTTTCACCGTGCCGGAGGTAAAGGTCGGTCCCAGCTTGATGTCGTACAGCCGGCCGGTTTCCAGGGGTGCGTCGGTCATCCAGACGATATTGGCGTTGAAGCGGTTGCCCACTTCGGGCTCGTCTTCAACTTTTACCAGCATATCGCCGCGACTGATGTCGATTTCATCGGTCAGAGTGAGGGTAACCGCCTGATCAATGTAGGCTTCTTCCAGGTTGCCGTCGAAAGTCACAACTTCTTTGACCGTACTGGTGCGCCGTGAGGGCAGGGCCATGACCTTCTCACCCGGGCGTATCACGCCGGAGGCGATAGTGCCGCAGAAGCCCCTGAAGTTGAGATTCGGGCGGTTGACGTACTGAACCGGAAAGCGGAAGTGCTCCAGGTTCTTGTCCCGGCCCACTTCTACGGTCTCCAGGATTTCCATCAACGGCTGGCCGGTGAACCAGGGCGTGTTCTCGCTTTTGTTCACCACGTTGTCGCCTTCCAGGGCGGACAGCGGGACGAAGCGGATATCCTTCAGGCCCAATTTGGCGGCAAAGGCCAGGTAATCGTCTTTGATTTCGTTGAAGCGCTCTTCGCTGAAATCCACCAGGTCCATCTTGTTCACGGCCACTACAATGTGGCGAATGCCCTGCAGAGACGCGATGTAGGAATGGCGGCGGGTCTGGGTCAGCACGCCATGGCGGGCGTCGATCATCAGGATTGCGACCTGCGCCGTGGAGGCACCGGTGGCCATGTTGCGGGTGTACTGTTCATGGCCCGGGGTGTCGGCGATGATGAACTTGCGCTTGTCGGTAGAGAAATACCGGTAGGCCACATCAATCGTGATGCCCTGTTCCCGCTCCGCCTGCAGTCCGTCGACCAAAAGGGCAAGGTCGAGTTTCTCGCCCGTCGTTCCCATCTTGGCGCTGTCGGTTTTCAGGCTGGCCATGTGATCTTCGTAGATCATCTTGGTGTCATGGAGCAGGCGGCCGATCAGGGTGCTCTTGCCGTCATCCACGCTGCCACAGGTGAGCAGGCGCAGGAGTTCCTTGTTTTCGTGCTGTTTCAGGTAGGCCTGAATATCTTCTGCGATCAGATCAGACTGGTGTGACATCTTAGAAATACCCTTCCCGCTTTTTCTGTTCCATGGAGCCGGCTGAATCGTGGTCGATCACCCGACCCTGGCGCTCGGAGCTCTTGGCCAGCAACATTTCCTGGATAATGTCCGGAAGCGTGTTGGCTTCGGATTCGATGGCGCCCGTCAGCGGGTAGCAGCCCAGGGTCCGGAAGCGAACCGATTTCATCATTGGTTTCTCGCCTTCCTTCAATGGCATGCGGTCGTCGTCCACCATGATCAGGGTGCCATCGCGCTCAACGACCGGGCGTTCGGCGGCATAGTAGAGCGGAACGATGTCGATGTTCTCAAGGTAGATGTATTGCCAGATATCCAGTTCCGTCCAGTTGGACAGCGGAAACACCCGGATACTCTCGCCCTTGTTGATCTTGCCGTTGTAGATGTTCCACAGCTCGGGACGCTGGTTTTTGGGATCCCAGCGGTGGTATTCATCCCGGAACGAGTAAACTCGCTCTTTGGCACGGGATTTTTCCTCATCGCGGCGGGCACCGCCGAAGGCTGCATCAAACTTGTACTTGTCGAGTGCCTGTTTCAGGGCCTGAGTCTTCATGACATCGGTATGTTTCGCGCTGCCGTGAGTAAAAGGCCCGATTCCCTGATCCACGCCTTCCTGGTTGGTGTGCACGATCAGGTCGAGGCCGAACTTCTCAGCGACGTTGTCCCTGAACTTGATCATGTCCCGGAATTTCCAGGTGGTATCAATGTGCATCAACGGAAAGGGCGGCTTACCCGGGTAAAAGGCCTTCAGGGCCAGGTGAAGCATTACCGCGGAGTCCTTGCCGATGGAATACAGCATTACCGGATTGTCGAACTCGGCTGCCACTTCCCGGATGATGTGGATGCTTTCCGCTTCCAGCTGTTTCAGGTGCGTGAGGTTGTATGTCGTCATGATAATCCGTTGCCGCCGTGCGGGCCGTTTTGGCTATGCGAATGAATACGGCAACTATAACAGAGGGGGTAAGGGCATAAGAAGACGACCAACTAGACATTGGCGTTATAACAATATAGCAGTGGTGGGCCTTGGTCGTTCGTCAGCCGGCAGGTTGAGGTCAGGCCGGATTGCGGGAGTCGGCCAACAGTTTGGCAACGTATCGATCGACGTAATCGAAGCCATTACCCTCAAATTCAGCGAACTGGATGCCAAGCTGAAATTCGTCCCTTGCGATGCGTCGCATGTGAACGATGTTGCCGTCGGCAATAATGGAAACCGGTTGCGTTGCAACCACCGGCACGGAGAATCGGGTCTTCACGGCAATCCAGTGTCCTGGAGCCGGGGCCTTTTGCTCGGGAATGAGCTGCTTCACCGTTTCCTGATTACAGGAAATCATGACCCCGGTGCGGGAGAGATTGGATACCGAACAGGTCAGGCAGCAGCCGTCCGATTTCTCAATAGTAATGTCGGTGGCTACGTCCACTCGCTGTTGGTTGCGCAAATTCAATTTGGCGGCGACAGGTTTCATGTTGACTCTTCTGGCGTGTCTGGTTGCGAATGATGCTGCCTTTCCCATAAATCCCTTCCAGAAAAACACTTAAACGCATGATAAGCGAATAAAAGTGTAGTTGTTTACTTTGTGATCAGCAAGAAGCCTGCCGCCTATAGTGGCAGATTTGTTAAATCTTTCTGAACAAGACGTCACAAATTTTGATGTCGATCAGATTATTCCGCTGGTTTTATTGGTCGGACTTTTGCTGCAGGCGGTCCCGTAGCTGGTGTAAAATATCGCCCTTCATTCATTTGTGGGCTCGCGCCGAGCTCCGGGAATTCCAAGCATTTTATGACAGACAACACCCAAAACCCCGCCGCATCCGGTAACGGCAAAGTCGGCTTCATCAGCCTCGGTTGCCCCAAGGCCCTCGTAGACTCCGAACGCATCCTCACCCAATTGAGGCTCGACGGTTACGATGTTGTGCCGACTTATAACGACGCCGATGTTGTTGTGGTCAACACATGCGGTTTTATCGATGCCGCCAAGCAGGAATCCCTGGACGCCATTGGCGAAGCCATAAGCGAAAACGGCAAGGTCATTGTTACCGGTTGTATGGGTGTTGAAGCCGCCAAGATCCGCGACACTCATCCCGGTGTCCTGGCCGTTTCCGGTCCCCACGCCTACGAGGAAGTGGTTGGTGCTGTTCGCCAGTTTGTGCCCCAGAAAAAACAGCACGATCCGTTCACCGATCTCGTTCCGCCGCAGGGAATCAAACTGACCCCGCGGCACTATGCCTACCTCAAGATCTCCGAAGGCTGTAACCATCGCTGCACCTTCTGCATCATTCCCTCCATGCGCGGTGATCTGGTCAGTCGGCCCATTGGCGATGTAATGGACGAAGCCCAGCGCCTGGTGGATGCCGGTGTAAAGGAACTCTTGGTCATCTCCCAGGATACCTCCGCCTACGGCGTAGACACCAAATACCGCACCGGCTTCTGGCAGGGGCGACCGCTCAAGACCAAGATGCAGTCACTGTGCGAAGCGCTCGGCGAAATGGGCGTGTGGGTACGCCTGCACTACGTTTATCCCTATCCCCATGTCGACGACATCATTCCGCTGATGGCCGAGGGAAAAATCCTGCCGTACCTGGACATCCCGTTCCAGCACGCCAGCCCGAAAGTGCTCAAGGCCATGAAGCGCCCGGCCCACGACAGCAAAACCCTGGAGCGCATCCGCAAATGGCGTGAGATCTGCCCCGAGCTCACCATTCGCTCCACCTTCATCGTTGGCTTCCCCGGTGAAACCGAGGAAGACTTCCAGTACCTGCTGGACTGGCTCGACGAGGCTCATCTGGATCGTGTGGGCGCGTTTAAATACAGTGCGGTGGAAGGTGCCAAGGCCAACGAAATCGAAGGCGCAGTCCCCGAAGAAATAAAAGAGGAACGCCTGGCCCGTTTCATGGAAAAACAGGCAAAGATCTCAGCGGCCCGCCTGCAGGCCAAAATCGGCCAAACGATCGACGTGCTGATTGACGAGGTCGACGAGGAAGGCGCCATTGGTCGCTCAAAGGCCGATGCGCCGGAGATTGACGGCATGGTTTATCTCAATGATGAGACTGACCTTGCGCCTGGCGAAATTGTCCAGGCCGTGGTTGAGCATGCCGACGAGCATGATCTTTGGGCTCGGCTTCTGTAATGGTGTTTGAGTTGGGTTTGTAGCCTTCGTGGTTTGGTGGAGGGCTTTGGCGGGCGGCGCTTCCCAAAAACCGCTACGAGCACATCCATGTGCGCTTGGCGTCGGCCATCCTTGGCCGCCGACATTTTTGGGAAGCGCCGCTCGCCAAAGCCTCAGAATCTTCAGGGATAGGGAGCAATCAGTGTGTAGGTCGGATTAGGCGAAGCCGTAATCCGACAACGGTACCAGCCGTCCAAAGATGTCGGCTTACGCTTCGCTAAGCCGACCTACAATCCAAACAGGCTGGGGCCGTAGCAAAACGCCACGACCCGGAGCCAGCGGGTTAACCCCCAAGCTTCTTGATAAGAATCTCGTTGAAAAGCTTCGGGTTCCCCTGACCCTTCGAGGCTTTCATCAGAGGTCCCATAAAGCCGCCAAGCATCTTCTTGCGCTTCTTCGGGTCTTCCTCGTTCTGATACTGCGCCACCTGATCCGGCATGCCCGCCAGAACCTCATCTACCATAGCTTCCAGGGCGCCGGTGTCAGACACCTGCTTCAGACCCTTGGCATCGATGATGGCGTCAACGCTGTCGTTCTCACCAGACCACAGCGCCTCGAACACCTTCTTTGCGCCGGCGGATGAAATCGTATTGTCGGCAATCCGTACCACCAGATCGCCCAGCTGAGCGCCGCTGATGGGCGAATCGGCAACCGATTTCTCCTCTGCGTTCAGGCGAGCAGAGAATTCGCCCTGGATCCAGTTTGCGACCAGTTTTGCGTCTTTGCCCTGGCTGGCCGCTTCTTCAAAGAACGTGGCCAGTTTCGAGTCGCCGCTTAGCAGGCCGGCGTCGTAGTCGTTCAGGCCGTACTGGTCCATGAACCTCGCCTTGCGCGCATCCGGCAGCTCCGGAAGGCTGTTGCGAGCTTCTTCGATGAAGGAATCATCGATTTCCACCGGCAGCAGGTCCGGGCAAGGGAAGTAGCGGTAATCGTTGGCTTCTTCCTTGGTTCGCATGGAGCGGGATTCGTCACGGTCGCCGTTGTACAGGCGGGTTTCCTGCACAATGGTGCCGCCGTCTTCCAGAATGTCCATCTGGCGCTCGACTTCGTGGGCAATGGCCTGTTCCATGAACCGGAAGGAGTTCAGATTCTTGGTCTCGGTCCGTGTGCCCAGCGTGTCGGAGCCCTTCGGCTTTAGCGAAATGTTGACGTCAAAACGCATGGAGCCCTGAGACATATCACCATCGCAGACGCCCAGCGAAGTCACAATGCCGTGAAGCTTCTTCGCGAACGCCACCGCTTCTTCCGCGTTGTTCATGTCCGGCTCAGTCACCACTTCGATCAGTGGCGTGCCCGCCCGGTTGAGGTCAACACCGGTCATGCCATGAAAGTCTTCGTGTAGGGATTTCCCGGCATCCTCTTCCAGGTGGGCATGGTGAATGCGCACGCGCTTGGTCTCACCGTTCGCCAGATCAATATCCACATAACCGGGGCCAACGATCGGGCGCTCCAACTGCGTGGTCTGGTAGCCCTTGGGCAGGTCCGGGTAGAAGTAGTTTTTCCGCTCGAACACTGATCGGCGCTCTATCTCAGCATTCACTGCCAGGCCAAACATGACCGCGTAGCGGAAAGCCTGCTCGTTGGGTACCGGCAGGGTGCCAGGCATGGCCAGGTCAACGGCGTTGGCCTGGGTGTTGGCCTCGGCGCCGTAAGCGGTGCTGGAGCCTGAAAAAATCTTGGTCTTGGTGGCGAGCTGAACGTGAATTTCCAGCCCGATCACAATGTCCCACTGCATAGTCTTTCTCCTGTCCCGGGCTTATTGCGGTTCACGCTGGTGCCAGTCGGTCACCTGCTGGAATTGATGGGCGGCGTTCAGCAGACGCGCCTCGGAGAAATAATCCCCGATAATCTGCAGCCCAACCGGCAGGCCGTCCACGAAACCGGCCGGAACCGACATGGCCGGAACACCGGCCAGGTTAATGGCGATCGTGAACACGTCCTCCAGGTACATGGTCACCGGGTCGCTGGTCTTTTCGCCCTGAATAAAGGCAGGGGAGGGCGTGGTCGGGCTCATCAGCACGTCCACTTCCTTGAAGGCATTGATGAAATCCTGCTGGATCAGCCGGCGAACTTTCTGGGCCTTGAGGTAATAGGCGTCAAAATAGCCTGCAGACAGAGCGTAGGTGCCCACCAGAATCCGACGTTTCACCTCTTCGCCAAAACCCTCCGCGCGGGAGCGCGTGTAAAGATCCATCAGGTCTTTCGGATCTTCACAGCGATAGCCATAACGGACCCCGTCAAAACGGGACAGGTTGGCGGACGCCTCTGCTGGAGCAATTACATAGTAGGCAGCAATCGCGAGCTTAGCGTTTGGCAGCGACACCTCTTTAACCGTGGCGCCCAGCTTCTCGTATTCGGTTACCGCGTTGCGAACCTGCTGCTCCATTGCCGGGCTTAGCTGGTCGCTGAAATACTCCTTCGGCAAGCCGATCTTCAGGCCTTTCAAAGGTTCGTTCAGGGTAGCCGTGTAATCCGGCACCTCCCGGTCGAGGGAAGTCGAATCCTTTGGATCAAAGCCTGCCATCACATTCAGCATCAGCGCATTATCCTCTGCGCTTCGGGCAATGGTGCCGCCCTGGTCGAGGCTGGAGGCAAAAGCAATCATCCCGTACCTGGACACTCGGCCATAGGTCGGCTTCAGCCCGGTAACACCACACAGCGCAGCCGGCTGACGGATCGAGCCACCCGTGTCCGTGGCGGTAGCCGCCGGAACCAGGCGTGCTGCAACCGCCGCTGCCGACCCGCCAGAAGAACCGCCTGGCACCCGCTTATTGCCCTCGCTCAATCCCCATGGGTTGGTCACTGCGCCGAAATAACTGTTCTCGTTGGACGACCCCATGGCGAACTCATCCATGTTGGTCTTGCCCAGACACACCGCACCGGCCTGGCGGAAATTCGCCGTAACGGTCGCATCGTAAGGCGGAACAAAGTTCTCCAGCATCTTCGAGCCGCAGGTGGTCCGAACGCCATTGGTGCAGAAAATGTCCTTATGCGCGAACGGAACCCCCGTCCAGGGCGTCGCATTTCCCGCTGCGCGCTGTTCGTCCGCCACCCGGGCATCGGCCAGAGCCTGCTCTTCGGTCACGGTAATAAAACTGTTGTACTTCGAATCTTCCCGCTTGATGCGGTCGAGGAACTCCTGAGTCAGCTCCACACTGGAAATATTGCCGCTTTCCAGTTCCCGGGAAAGCTCTGCTACGGATTTGTTATGCATGACGTGTCCTTTCACTCGATCACTCGGGGAACCAGATAAAGCCCGTTCTCGGTAGCCGGCGCAATCGCCTGGAACGCCTCCCGCTGATTGGTCTCGGTTACCTCGTCAGCGCGCAGGCGCTGGACTGCATTCAACGGGTGGGCCATGGGTTCAACCGAATCGGTGTCGGCGGCCGCCAGCTGATCCACCAGATCCAGAATATTGCCCAGATCCTTCTCCAGAGCCGAAACCTGCTCGTCATCCACACGAATGCGGGCGAGCACAGCGACTTTCTCAATGTCCTCACGGGAAATGGTCACGCATTGCCTCCCAGGTAAATGAAATGTCGGTAATAAATCTTTTGAAAACGAGGGCCAAACCTGAGCTTCGGGGCCGTTCGGGGAATCCTTTTCAAAACTGTAGAGGGCCATGGATGGCCCGAAACAAGCTCACATGGATGTGCTCGTAGCGTGTTTTGAAAAGGATTCCCCGAATGGCCCTTCACCAGGGCCAGAAAACCAAAGCGAGTATGGTAACAGATTCGAACAATGGCGGGAGGCCCCAGCCCATAAGGTAAATGTGTGAACCGTAAGGCTTGAGGCCCGTTCGCGCCTTGCCTGCAGGGGTGCTCACTGCTAAAGTTGCCGCATCTTTTCTTTGCGACTGCAACTCTCAGGTTGAAACTACACGAATGTTGATAAAAAGACTCCGAGGCATCTTCTCCAGCGATCTGTCCATCGACCTGGGCACCGCCAACACCCTGATCTACGTGCGTGAGCGCGGAATCGTGCTGAACGAGCCCTCGGTAGTGGCCATTCGCACCAACAACTCCCAGAAAATGGTTGCCGCCGTCGGCGCTGAAGCCAAGCGCATGCTCGGCCGTACGCCGGGCAATATTACGGCCATCCGCCCCATGAAAGACGGCGTAATCGCAGACTTCGTGGTAACCGAAAAAATGCTCCAGCACTTTATCCATAAGGTGCATGAAAACAGCTTCATTACCCCGAGCCCGAGAGTACTGGTGTGCGTGCCCAGCAAGTCCACCCAGGTAGAGCGCAAGGCCATTCGTGAATCTGCCCTTGGAGCTGGCGCCCGGGAAGTGTTCCTGATTGAAGAACCCATGGCCGCCGCTATCGGTGCCGGTCTGCCGGTCGAAGAAGCCAGTGGCTCCATGATCGTGGACATCGGCGGCGGTACTACCGAAATCGCCATCATCTCCTTGAACGGCATCGTCTACGCCGAGTCCGTGCGGGTAGGTGGTGACAAGTTCGACGAAGCCATTGTTACCTACGTACGCCGCAATTACGGCAGCCTCATCGGTGATTCCACCGCCGAGCGCATCAAACACGAAATCGGTTGCGCCTACGAAGGCCTCGACATCCGCGAGATCGATGTTCGCGGTCGCAACCTGGCTGAGGGTGTGCCCCGGGCATTCACCCTCAACAGCGAGGAAATTCTCGACGCGCTTCAGGAATCCCTGGCGCAGATCGTTCAGACCGTCAAGAGCGCTCTCGAGCAGTCGCCGCCTGAGCTGGCGTCCGACATTGCCGAGCGCGGTATCGTGCTGACCGGCGGCGGCGCCCTGTTGCGCGGGCTGGACAAACTGATCAGCGAAGAGACCGGCCTGCCGGTGATTATCGCTGAAGACCCGCTGACCTGTGTGGCCCGTGGCGGCGGCAAGGCGCTGGAAGTGATTGACCGGGGTGGCATCGGAATGTTCTCCCAGGAGGGATAATCCTGTGGGGAGGGCTCGCCATTAAAACTATCTTTGTCCAGGGGCCTGTTCCCGGCTTCAGACTCCTCATCGTTCTTCTCGTATCGGCAGCCCTGGTGGTTGCCGATGCGCGTTTCGACAAGCTCTCAACAGTGCGAAGTACCATCGCAACCGGCCTGGCACCAGTGTACTGGCTGGGGAACGCGCCCTACGAATTTTCCGACTGGTTCGCCGGGCTGTTTGAAAACAAACAGGATCTTCAGGAAGATAATGAAGATCTTCGGGCCCGTTTGCTGATCCTCGAGCGTCGCGCCCTGAAATACGCCGCTCTCGCTTCCGAGAACAACGAGCTGCGCCGCCTGATGAACTCATCAGAAGTGCTGGATGACCGTGTCATCGTTGGCGAGGTGGTCGGTGTCTCCCCGGATCCCTTTTCCCACGAGATCATTATCAATAAGGGTCGTAGTGACGGCTTGTCGCCGGGCCAGGCCATTCTGGACGCCCATGGTCTGATGGGGCAGGTGGTGCAGAGCAGCCAGATTACCTCCCGCGTCTTGCTCGTCTCCGACAGCAGCCACGCCGTCCCGGTGGAGGTTGTGCGTAACGGTTTGCGCGCCATCCTGCTGGGTACCGGCGACACGGATACCCTAGATCTCGTTCATGTGCCGGATACGGCGGATATTCGCGAGGGCGATCTGCTTGTCAGTTCCGGCCTGGGTGGGCGTTTTCCGAGGGGTTATCCGGTCGCGGAAGTCAGCCGAATATCCAAAGAGCCGGGCGAACCGTTTGTCTCCATTGAAGCCACGCCCAAGGCGCAACTGAACCAGAGCCGTCTGGTGCTGGTAGTGTTCCCTCCGGAGAATGCCGCTCCGATCGAAACCGACGAAGGTGAGGGCGCATCCGCTGCCAACGTCGCCGAAGATGCCAGCCAGGGAGGGCAGGACTGATGTTGTCCGTAATCAGCTATCCGGTCTTTGTGCTTTCCGTGATCGTTGCCCTGGTGTTCAGTATTTCCCTGTTTCCGGTGGGCTGGTTCGAGTTCCGCCCCGAGTGGCTGGGGTTGGTGGTTTTCTACTGGACGTTCCGGGCACCGGCCCAGTTCGGGATCCTGCTGGCCTGGTGTCTCGGCATGTTGCTGGACGTGCTGGAAGCCACGCCTCTTGGCGTGAATGCCATGGCCATGGCCTTGATCGCTTTCCTGGTGCTTACCATCCACCAGCGTTTGCGCATGTATCCAATGCCCCAGCAGTGCCTGATGGTGTTCCTGTTGTTGGGCATCAATCAGATGCTGGTGCATTTCGTGAAGCAGTTGCTGGGTGCCGATGATGCCGGATTCAGCTACCTCTGGCCGGCCCTGACCAGCGCGCTGGTATGGCCCATATTCTGTATTCTCCTGGACAACATTAACCGCAAACTGGGTTAGCCATGCCATCAATCATTCTCGCCTCGGCTTCGCCACGCCGGGCGGAGCTGTTGCAGCAAATCGGCCTGAATTTTTCGGTTCGTCCGGCGGACATCGACGAAACACCGGAGTCCGATGAACCCCCGGAACACTATGTGGAACGTTTAGCCCGGGAGAAGGCGCTGGCCGTCTCTGAGTCTTCCCCGCACAGCCTGGTCCTGGGATCAGATACCTCTGTGGTGCTTAATGGCGAGATACTCGGTAAGCCGTCAGATCCGGCAGACGCCCGGGAAACTCTGGCCCGTCTCTCCGGTGCGACTCATCACGTCATGACGGCCGTGGCACTCGCCACCGCCGGCCAATGTCAGTCAACCCTGGTCATTACCGAGGTCAGTTTCAGGCCGCTTTCAAGCGCCGAGATCGACGCCTACGTGGCCAGTGGCGAACCCATGGACAAGGCCGGAAGTTATGGAATTCAGGGCCTTGGTGGTATTTTTGTTAATGAGCTCCGGGGTAGCTACAGTGCCGTGGTTGGTCTGCCGCTGCAGGACACCGCCGCATTGCTGGCTGGTGCCGGTTACCCGGTCTGGAAAAACTGGCCGCGCAGTCTGGAGAGCCAAACATTATGAGCGAAGAGATTCTGATCAACGTCACCCCGGTGGAAACGCGGGTGGCCCTGGTTGAAAACGGCATGCTGCAGGAAGCCTACATAGAGCGCACCAGCAGGAAAGGCATTGTCGGCAACATATACAAGGGCAAGGTGGTGCGCGTTTTACCGGGCATGGAAGCGGCGTTCGTCGATATTGGTCTGGAACGGGCTGCATTCATCCATGCGTCCGATGTGGTTCCGAGTCAGTCCAATGGCGATGAGCCCGTCGATACTCCGAAAACCGTTCCCGATATTCGAAGCCTGCTTCGGGAAGGGCAGTCACTGGTCGTCCAGGTGACCAAGGATCCGATCGGCACCAAGGGGGCCCGCCTGACCACCCAGCTTTCAATTCCGTCCCGGTATCTGGTTTTCATGCCCGGTGTCAGTCACGTTGGTATTTCGCAACGGATTGAGGACGACGCCGAGCGGGCGCGGCTAAAAACGCTGGTGGAAGAGGCCGCAGCGGAAGATGAAGACGTTCAGGGTGGTTATATCATCCGGACGGCCGCGGAAGCGGCTCCGCCTGAGGACCTGATTGGCGATATGGCCTACCTGCACCGGTTGAGCCAGTCTATCCATGAGCGCATTGCCCGGGTTCAGGCGCCGGCGGTTGTGTACCAGGATCTGCCGTTGTTTATTCGCACCATCCGGGACCTGATCCGGCCCCAGACCGAAAAGGTGCGTATCGACAGCCGCGAGAGTCATCAGCGGGTGATGGAGTTCGTCGATGAGTTTGTTACGGAATTTGCCGACAAGGTCGAGTACTACCCGGGCGAGCGCCCCATCTTTGACCTTTACTCGGTAGAGGACGAAATCCAGAAGGCCCTGAGCCGAAAGGTGCAGCTCAAGTCCGGTGGTTATGTGATTATCGACCAGACCGAAGCCATGACCACCATTGATATCAATACCGGGGCGTTCGTCGGGCACCGGAATCTGGAAGAAACCATCTTCAAGACCAACCTGGAGGCGGCCCGGGCCATCAGTCGTCAGCTGCGCCTGCGAAACCTGGGCGGCATTATCATCATCGACTTTATCGACATGGAAGATGCCGAGCACCAGCGCCAGGTCCACCGGATGCTGGAAAAGATGCTGGAGCGGGATCACGCCAAGACCAAGATCACCGGCGTCTCCGAGTTGGGCCTGGTGGAAATGACTCGCAAACGTACCACCGAGAGCCTTGGTCAGGTGCTCTGCGAACCCTGCCCCATCTGCGATGGACGGGGTTTTCTGAAAACCACCGAGACCGTTTGTTATGAGGTTTTCCGGGAAATTCTCCGGGTAAATCGCGCCTACGATGCCGAAAGCTATCTTGTGATGGCCTCCCAGAGCGTGGTGGATCGCCTGCTGGATGAGGAATCCGATAACGTGGCCGATCTTGAAACCTTTATCAGCAAGACCATTCGCTTCCAGGTCGAGCCCTTTTACAGCCAGGAGCAGTACGATGTTGTTCTGCTCTGATCCCGGGAAACTGCGCCGGTTACCGGGTTAAGGGGTCTGAATGTCCTCCGCTGACCACGAACCGCCGCTTCCGGAGAACCTGCCCGAGAGTGCTCCGGTTCGGCTTTTGGCGAGGCTCGCAAGCCTGATCTGGTGGATGCTGCTGACACTTCTGGTGCTGCTGGCCCTATACGCCGGGCTTGGCCGTCAGCTGACCCAGAATGTGGATAGCTTTCGCGATGATCTGGCTCGTGAGCTGTCAGACAGGCTGGGCCATGATGTCAGTATTGGTCGTCTTTCATCCCAGTGGTACTGGCTCGACCCCGCCTTTACGGCCAGCGACATTCAGGTCACTCACCCTGACACCGGAATTGTTGTTGCCAACCTCCAGCATCTGAATATCCGCTTTGCTGCGCTGGCCTCGCTGATGCGTCTGAGGATTGTCTTTGAGGACTTCGAGGCAGACGGTCTGGAGCTGACCGTGAACCAGGAGCGCGGCGGTGATGTCGCGGTGAGAGGCGCAGAAATACCGGAACCGGTCAGCAATCAGTTGCAGGAGTGGCTGGAGCTTGCCGGCGACTGGCTCTCCGACCCCTACGTCAAGATTACCCGCGTTAATCTTGGTATCCGGGATAATCAGGGCAACCTTCGCCATCTGGATATTCCCCAGCTGGATCTCGACTACCGCCGTGGATTGTTCCACGCATCCGGCCGTGCTATGCAGTCTGGTACCACCCAGCAGTTGGCCAGTTTTGCACTCGTGGGCCAGCATTTTTTTCGGGGAGACTTTACCGGCCAGTTGTACCTTGGCGTCGATTCCGGTCGGCTGTTCGACGGACTGGTTGACGAGTACCAGTGGCGATCCCTCCGGGTGGAAGGCTTCGATCTTGGCGGGGAAGCCTGGCTTACGTTCCGCAACGGTTTGCTGCAACAGGTGACCGGTACGGTGCGGACCCCCTATCTGCAGTTGGGTGTCGGCTCTCAATCCCTGGCGCCTTTGGAAGACATTCGCGCGAGATTTGGCTGGCGTCGCCACGATACGGTGATGACCGACGAGACTGTGGTCGAATCAGGGGCCTTCGCCCTTGGCGAATGGCATCTGAAGCAGCTCCAGTGGACCTGGGACGGTGATGTGGTTTCACCTTTCAGTCTGAGGCTGGCGCCCTCGGAGGGAGGCATGTCTGTCATTGCCGACGCCCTTCCGCTTGCGCCCACACGTCGCCTCGCGGCGCGGCTTCCGTTTTTGCCGGAGCGTGCACTCCGGGCCCTCCTGGACTATCGGCCCAGTGGCTTTCTGGACCAGTTGAGAATCTTTTTCCCCGAGGGCGCCCCGGAAGACTTTCAGCTTTCCGGCCGGTTGCGTGACGTCAGTGTCCGTGCCCATGGCGGCGCCCCGGGCGTTACCTCTGTAAACGGAGACATCGCTCTGGACCGGCAAAGAGGATATGTCCGGGTTGCCGCCGGCGAATCGCCTGTTTCACTGGATTTCCCCCAGCTTTTCGGGGGTGCCTGGTCATTCCCGGTACTTGAGGGCGAAGTGGCCTGGTTGCTGGATGGCGCTATCACCCGCGTGTTTTCGGATGGCGTCCGGATGCGTTACGGCGAGGCCACCGAACTGGACGGAGCTTTTGACCTCAGGATGGATCGAGAGGGTGAGGACAATCTGGGGCTGAAAGTGTCGGTGAAAAACGGCAACGCCGACATGCTGGCGGATTTTGTTCCGGTTAAGGCGGTAAACCCCGGTTTGTACGATTGGCTCACGACCGCCATTCTCGAGGCCGATATTACCTCAGGGACGTTTTTTGGCCATGGCCAGATAGGTTCTGGTGCACCCCGGGGCTCCTTCGTCACCTCCATGATCTATGAATTCGATCAGGCATCTGTCCGCTACGATGACGCCTGGCCGGAGGTCACGGGTGCCCGGGGCAGTGTCAGGGTTCACAATGGCGACACGCTGGTCCGACTCGAAGCAGGTCAGACCGGGGGCCTGGATCTCGATCCCGGGACGGTTCGCGTGGTGCCCTCCGATCAAGGCACACGGATAAGGGTGGATACCTCGGCTCGGGTGCCGGGCGAATCGGTTGGGTTCTGGATGAAAAATAGCCCCCTGGGTGATATGGCAGGCACAGAGGCCCAGAAGCTTGAATATGGTGGTCAGTATCAGCTGGATCTTGGTATTGACTTGCCATTGGGGGCGGAGCAGCCCCCCGTGGTTGAGGCAAATATTGCCGCTCAGGAAGGCTCCGTCTCCTACCCCTCGGCAGGGTTGGCCTGGAGGTCGGTTCAGGGTGAACTGACTTACCACAGCGAAAACGGCTTCTCCGGTGGTCCTCTGACTGCCGAATTCTTCGATGAGCCGGTGACCATTGCCTTCAGCAAGTCCCGGGCGGGCAATGCCCTTACCATCCGGCAGTCGGGAACGCTACCGGCGCCCGGGGTGTTTGAGCAGGCGGGACTTGGGACCCGTTCGGGGTTTGGTTTGCAGGGCAATGTCACCTATACCGCGGACCTGGACGTGGGAGCGGATTCAACGTCTGGCATCCGCGTGCGCTCCACTCTTGAGGGGCTGTCGGTTGACTGGCCGGAGCCACTGTCAAAAGCGGCGGATGAGGCCGCACCGCTGCGGGCAACCATCAATCCCTCGGCCTCCGGCGGGCTTGGCATTACGGGCGACTGGGAAAACCGCGCAACGTTCGATTTGTTATGGAAAGAGACCGGGTTTGATTTGCGCCTTGGACGCCTGCACCTTGGCCCGCAGGTGTTGAGCGATATCGATATCAATGCCCTCGATCTTGGTGACCGGTGGGTGGTGACCACGAGCTCGCAACGCGCTGAAGGCCGGCTGACAATTCCGCAGAATGGTGACACGGTGAAGGCCGATTTTCAGGTGTTACGGCTCGTACGCAGTGAGACACCCCCTGAGGACTCGCCGGAATTGCTGACCCTGGAAGAGCAGCTGGAGGCATTCCGCGCGCTGGATATGGGGAACTGGCCCGATATCGACGTCTCGATTGCTGAACTGCAACTGAACGAGGAATCTCTGGGACAGTGGGCCTTCCGGCTCCGCCCTGAACCCTTCCGGTTGCAGGTAAATGACATCGAGGGGCGCCTGAATTCCCTGACCCTGCTGGGCGACATGAGCTGGAGCATCATCGGAGACCGGGAAACCAGCCGGTTTAAAGGGTCCATCATCGGGGGTGCGCTCGCGGATCTGAACGAGCTCCTCGACACCGAAATGCCGGTCACCAACGAGAGCACCAATATCGAGCTGGACCTGGACTGGCCTGGCCGCCCGGATGAGTTTTCCATACCGGAACTCAGTGGCTCGGTTAGCCTGAGACTGGATGAGGGCGTGATCCTCGAGCGAAACAATACTGCTCAACTGTTCCGGGTCTTCAACCTGCTGAACTCCGATACACTATGGCGCCGGCTGAAGCTCGACTTTTCCGATCTGTATGAGCGGGGTGTGGCTTTTGACGCCATCTCGGGCAAGGCGCAGATAGTCAATGGCTTGCTGACCATGGATCCGGAGTTGCAGATAGTGGGCCCATCCGGCGCCTTCAAGCTCAGTGGTACGACCAATATGGCCAGCGAGGAGCTGGATATGCGGCTTGTGGTTGTGTTACCCCTGACCCAGAATCTGCCATTGGCGGCACTGCTAATGGGTGCTGGTGCGCCGATTGGCGGCGCCTTGTTTGTGCTGGACAAGATTCTGGGCGATCCTTTGAGCAGGCTGACCAGCGCAACCTACAGCGTGACCGGCACATGGGACGAGCCGGAAGTGGACCTGCAACGGGTGTTTGATACAGGCGAATAATTTTTCTGTTTGGCAATATCGGAGGCAGTCATGAGCAAGCGTGTTTCCAACCGGGTCGCAGCCATCCAGATGGTCAGCGGTCATGACATCGAAGCCAATCTGCGCGAAGCGGAACAACTGCTGGCCCAGGCTGCCGAGCAGGGCGCCTCGGTCGCCGTACTACCCGAGAATTTTGCGGTTCTGGCCACCAGTCAGATGATTGATCGTGGTCGCCAGGAAGCGGGGCCCGAGCCTGTCATCAGAAGCTTCCTGGCCGATCAGGCCCGGAAACTGGGTCTCTGGATCGTTGGCGGATCGATGCCTGTAGCCAAACGACCGGACGGCTCAGATCTGGAGGATCGGGTCAGGGCAACGTGCATTGTTTTTGATGACCAGGGTAGGGAAGTTGCCCGTTACGACAAGATTCACCTGTTTGATGCCATGGTGGAAGACGCCCATGGTCAATACCGTGAATCGGACACCTTCGAGCCCGGCGAACAGATAGTGACTGTGAATACGCCCGCGGGCAAGCTGGGGCTGGCGATCTGTTACGATCTTCGCTTTCCGGAGCTGTTCAGGCTGCTCCGTGAGCAGGAGGTGGACTGGATTTGCCTTCCTAGCGCTTTCACCTGGCAGACCGGTGAGGCCCACTGGTACCCCCTGATCCGGGCGCGCGCGATCGAGAATCAGGTATGGTTAGTGGCGCCTGGCCAGGGTGGCCACAACAGCGAGCGCCGTCGCACCTATGGCCACAGTCTGATCTGTGATCCCTGGGGCCGGGTGGTCACGGAGATGGGTGAAGGCCCGGGCCTGGTCACCGCCGAACTGGACTCCGATCAGGTAGCCAATCTGCGCACCCGGATGCCGGTGTGGGAGCACCGCCGGCTTAAAGGGTGAACGAACTGCTCACATGGCCTCAGCGTCGTCGATGCATTCCCTGAGATAACGGAACAGTTTCCGGGCCTGGCCGGTGTTCTTCTGTTTTTCAACGTCTTTTCGGGCGTTTCGAGCAAGGTTTCGCAGGTGCTGCATATCGGCACTGGGGCAGTAGCTGAAGAATTCGCCAACAACGGAATCGCCTTCGGCAATCATCCGGTCCCGCCAGCGTTCCGCCAGGTGATGTCTGCGGGTGTGTTCCTCGCTACCGGCATCGAAGGCGTCGATGGCTTTCGCCAGGGCTTCGGGATCATCTTCCTGTCGGATGACCTTGCCGATGTATTGCAGGTGTCGTCGTTTGGCCTCGTTCTGGCGGATACGGCGGGATTCCTCGATCGCGGCGCGGAGGGTGTCGCTGATTGGCAGGGTCTCCAGCTGATCGTTGCTCAGGTCCAGCATCCGCTTGCCCAGATCCTGCAGGGCATGCATTTCCCGCTTCAGCTGGGATTTGCTCGGGCCGTCGTATTCCGGCGCGTCGTTGTCTTGATGGTCTTTCATAAATCCGAGATCCGCTTAAGCGTAGAAAATCGTCGCGAGGCCAAGAAAGGCCATGAACCCGACCACATCGGTCACAGTCGTGAGAATCACGCTGCCTGCCAGGGCCGGGTCGATATTGCGCGATTTGAGAAACAGTGGCAGAACCGTGCCAACCAGCGCTGCGGCGACAAGATTGATCACCAGCGCGGCAGCAATGATCGCGCCGATCAGCACGTCCTGGAACCAGAGCATGGCGGCACACGCCACCACGGCGGCCCAGAGCAGGCCGTTCAGTATCCCCGACAGGAATTCCCGGTTAAGAAGCCAGCCCACGTTGGCGCCGCTGATCTGGCCTACGGCCATGCCGCGAATCACCAGGGTTAGCGTCTGACTGCCAGCAATGCCACCCATACTGGCAACAATCGGCATCAGCACCGCAAGCGCCACCACTTTGGCGATGGTGTCTTCGAAAAGTCCGATGACGGCGGAGGCAGTCAGTGCGGTGATCAGGTTGATGCCCAGCCAGACGGCACGGCGACGGGTGGTTTTCCACACCGGCGCAAAGGTGTCTTCGTCTTCATCCAGACCCGCCATACTCATCAGCGAGTGGTCTGCATCTTCCCGGATAACGTCAACCACGTCATCGATGGTGATGCGACCCAGCAGTCGGCCCTCCTCATTCACCACCGGCGCCGAGATCAGGTCGTAGCGTTCAAACAATGTCGCCACCTTGGTGTCGGAGAGGCTCACGGGAATAGGCTCGATGTCGGTATCCATGACTTCCCGCACGGTGGAGGCGGGGTTGGAGACCAGCATTTTCGTGATGGGCAGCATGCCAATGAAATCGTCCCGCCGGCTAACTACGATCAGACTGTCGGTCATCGGTGGCAGGGTTCGATGTCGACGCAGGTAACGCAGTACAACGTCAATACTGATGTCCGGGCGCACCGTAATGGTGTCCGTGTTCATCAGACCGCCGGCGGTGTCCTCCGGGTAGGAGAGCACTTCCTCCACGCGCTGGCGGTCCTGCTCGTCCATGGTGTCCAGCACTTCCTGGATCACCGTGTCCGGCAGCTGCTGCAGCAAGTCGGCCAGGTCGTCCGACTCGAAATCCTCGATAATGTCCGCCAGTTCCTGAGCGTTCAGCTGGCTCAGGAAGTAGCCACGGATATCGTCGCTCAGGTACTGGAGGACTTCCCCTTCCAGCTGCTTGTCGACGAGATTCCACAGGAGGGCACGCTGCCGGGGCGGTGAGGATTCCAGCAAATGGGCAATATCACTGGGGCTCAGGCCACCGTTCAGGATGCGGGCAACCTGCTTCAGTGCGCCACTGTCCAGGGCTTCGCTCAGGGAGCGAAGGCGCTGGCGGGCCTGGCTTTTTTCCAGAATATCGGTCATGAATCACCCGGCGTCAGAAAACGCCTGTATTATAGCGGAGTTAGGCGCAATCGGTGAGAAAGAGTTGTAGATGAATGCCGTACGGAACGTGCTTTATTCGCCTTCGCCGAAATAGTCGTTGATCAGTTCCACTAATGCCTCGATGGCCTGTTCCTCGTCCGGTCCGTCGGCAATGAGCTCCACATCGGTTCCTTTGCTGGCGGCCAGCATCATCACCTGCATGATGTTCTTCGCGTCCACGTCCCGGCCTTTGCCACTGATACGCACGCTGCTGTCGAATTCGGATGCCGTGTTGACCAGCTTCGCAGTGGCGCGCGCATGCAGGCCAAGCTTGTTGATAATGGTAATGGGGCGGCGAATCATGGCGCGATCAGATCTCTTCCCGAGTCTGCAGGTGTGGCAGTTCGGTGTGCCGCACCTGCACGTTGCTGTAGCGTTGCCGGAAGTAATCGCCCAACTGCTCGCACACATACACAGACCGGTGCTGGCCGCCGGTACAACCAATGGAAATCGTCATGTAGCTGCGGTTGCTGTCTGCGAAAGAGGGCAGCCAGGTATCCAGAAATGATTTCAGGTCCTCGATCATCTTCCGGCTCGCCGGTTCTTTTTCCAGAAACTCGATAACCGGCTGGTCGGTACCGACGTACTTGCGGAGGCTGGTATCCCAGTAGGGGTTAGGAAGACAGCGAACATCAAAAACGTAGTCGGAATCCAGCGGTACGCCGTGTTTGAAGCCGAATGACTGAAACAGGAGAGCCAGTTCCTGATCTTTTCGACCGACCACGCGCTGCTTGACCATGTCCCGCAGTTCATACATGGACATGCCGGTGGTATTTACATACAGGTCGGAAAGCTTGGAGAGGGGTTCCAGCAGTTTCTTTTCGCTGGTAATGGCTTCCCGGAGAGAGGTCCTGTCGTCACTCAACGGATGCTTTCTGCGGGTGGCGTGAAAACGCTGAAGAAGCGACTGCTCGTCGGCGTCCAGGAAGATGATTTCAACGGTAACTCCGGTTTCCTGGAGGCGCCGGTATATCTCCTCGAAATTTGCCAGCTCGCCGGAAAGGTTCCGCGCATCGATACTGACGGCCATCTTGCCCAGCCGGCCTGGTTGTGTCTGGCTGGCCGCTTCCCGGGTGAGGGGAAAGAGCAGGCCGATAGGAAGATTGTCGATGCAATAGAACCCGAGGTCCTCAAGCACATGAAGTGCCGTACTCTTGCCCGAACCGGACCTGCCACTGACGATAATCAGCTTCATGACCACCTTACCTCCACTGCAGTGAATATCAGCCGCCTGAGGCGGTCATGCGCTGGTACAGCGTGCTGGCGTCCTCGCATTGCCGGAGGCGATCACAGAATGACCGCTCGTTGAACTTCTCGGCCAGTTGGCTCAGCAGCTCAAGGTGCTCGCTGGTTGCCTCTTTTGGAACAATCAGGGCAAAGATCAGATCGACTGGCTGATTGTCGATAGCATCGAACTCCACGCTTTCTTCAAGCGTCATCAGCACACCCACCACGTGATCCAGTCCTTCCAGGCGGCAGTGGGGAATGGCAATTCCCTGGCCAATGCCGGTGCTGCCTAGGCGCTCACGGGAAATCAGGTTGTTGAAAAGCTGGGTCTCGCTGAGCGTATTGTCCTGATAGTTTATCTGCTCGGCAATAAACTCCAGGGCCCGTTTCTTACTGGACGCAGCTACCCTGCAGAGGGTGAGCTCCGGAGCAAGAATGTTGTCTATGGTCAGGGATGTGTCGCTCATGGATCGACTGCATTTCCGTTAAAAAAAAGGCCGCGACACGTTACTCATGTCGCAGCTCGATTAGATGAAGTGCATGAAAACAGCCCGTTAGCGAGAGCCGTTTCCGTGCATCCGTTCTACATTCTTTTCCTTGTGCTTGAGGATCTGACGGTCCAGCTTGTCGATAAGGGCATCAATGGCCGCGTACATATCCTCGTTTTCTGCCTTTGCGTGAATCTCACCACCTACCACGTGCAATGTGGCTTCCGCAATCTGGCGCACCTTTTCCACTTCCAGGGTGACCTGGCAGTTACTGATGTGGTCAAAGTGACGCTCGAGCTTCTCGAATTTCTCTGAAACGTAATCCTTCAGTGCGGGAGTCAGTTCTACGTGATGGCCTGAAATATTGAGTTGCATAGGCGTCTCCTGTTGTCATCATGCCGGCTCCCGGGAGCCGGTCTGGGTGCTGGCGCATTGTGCGCCGGCGAATACGTTGTTGCGTCCCGTCCTGGAGTATTCAGACCAGCCGCTTGCGTTCGTTGGACGGCGGAATGTGCATGGCCTCCCGGTACTTGGCAACGGTGCGTCGCGCAACCTTGATACCCTGTTCCCCTAGCATGGCTGCAATTTTACTGTCGCTCAATGGCTTTTTGGGTGTTTCGGCGGCAATCAGCTTCTTGATCATCGCGCGGATGGCCGTGGAAGAGCATTCCCCGCCCTCGTCAGTGCTGACATGGCTGGAGAAGAAATACTTCAGTTCGAATATGCCCCGCGGGGTATGCATGTATTTCTGGGTCGTAACGCGTGAAATCGTCGACTCATGCATTTCTACCGCCTGGGCGATGTCGGAAAGGATCAGCGGCTTCATCGCTTCTTCGCCGTGATCCAGGAATCCCTGCTGGTGCTCGACAATGCGGGTCGCCACTTTCAGCAGGGTCTCATTGCGGCTTTGCAGGCTCTTGATAAACCACTTGGCCTCCTGCAACTGATCGCGCAGGTAAGTGTTGTCTGCACTGCTGTCCGCACGCCTTATAAGTGAAGCATAGCTGGCATTCACCCGGATGCGCGGAGCAATTTCCGGATTCAGCTCAACGCGCCAGCGACCATTGTGCTTGCGAACGATGACGTCCGGAATGACGTAGTCGGGTTCGGCGCGGTCAATAACGTCGCCCGGCCTCGGATTCAGGCCGGTGATCAGCGCCAGGACTTCCCGGAGCTGATCTTCTTTCAGGCGGCTGCGGCGCAACAACTGGGCGTAGTCACGGTTGCCCAGCAGGTTGATGTAATGGGTAATCACCAGCCGTGCCTGGGCCAGCCAGGGGGTCTCCGGTGGCAACTGATTGAGCTGGATCAGCAGGCATTCCTGCAGATCCCGGGCGAACACGCCAGGAGGGTCAAAATGCTGCAGTCGGTGAAGAACCGCTTCTACTTCGTCCAGCTCAAGGGGGTCCTCGTCGTTTTCATCCAGCATCCCGGCATGGATATCTTCCAGAGCGCTCGTCAGATAGCCGCGTTCATCCACCGCATCCATCAACGCGTGGGCAATGGCTTGGTCCCGCTCACTCAGCGGAGTCAGGTTGAGCTGCCATTCCAGGTGATCCTGAAGCGTCTCGGTGGGCGAGTTTCGGGTCTCGAAATCGTGGTCGTTTTCGTCGTCATTGCGGGCTGCCGGGGCGGGAGCGGACTGGTAAATGTCGTCCCAGGCTGTGTCGACCGGCAGGTCGTCCGGGATGTTATCCGGAATATCGTTTTCAGACGACCAGTCGGGGCCGTTTTCGGATTCGTCCCAGTCGCTGGAAGGTTCCGGTGTGGTCTCCGCGGCAGACTCAGCTGCGTTGGCCTCGCGCTCGTCACTCTCGGTAGCCGTGTCGGTCTGATCGTCGTCCTCGGATGTCTCCAGCATGGGGTTGGATTCCAGTGCCTGCTGGATTTCCTGTTGGAGGTCGAGGGTAGAGAGCTGGAGAAGCCGGATCGCCTGTTGCAGCTGGGGTGTCATGGTCAGGCTCTGACCCAGCTTTAACTGTAAGGAGGCTTTCATAACCATGGTTCAGGATCCGTCACTCATCAGCGCTTTGTGTCATAGGTCTTGAAAAAATCTTTATATGCCGGTTACTTGCCGCGGTTTTTCGTTACCCTAGCAAGTTCTTTGCCGAGTTTACTTGCTACAGATCATCAAAACAATGAGCCATTCACTGTCAAAGCCTGAATTCGTCCCCGAGGTAAACTTCCTTGACCTGTTGATTGGCCAGGATCGCATCGGCATTGCCGGAGGCGATAATGTGCCCGCCCGACACAATGTACGCGTTCTCGCAGATATCGAGAGTCTCGCGCACGTTATGGTCGGTGATCAGCACGCCAATCCCCTTGTCCCGCAGGTGCCGGATGATGTGCTTGATGTCGCTGACGGATATAGGGTCAACGCCGGCGAAGGGCTCATCCAGCAGGATGAAAGCCGGCTCCATGGCCAGGGCCCGGGCAATTTCCACCCGTCGCCGCTCACCACCGGACAGGGCCATACCAACGCTGTCCCGGATATGGGTGATGTGGAACTCCTCCAGCAGCGCCTCGAGCTTTTTCTGCCGGTCTGCCTTGCTCAGGCCCTGCCGCGTCTCAAGGATCGCCATGATATTGTCACGCACAGACAGTTTGCGGAAAACCGAGGCTTCCTGTGGCAGATAGCCGATGCCCTGACGGGCCCGACCGTGCATCGGCAGCGGCGTAATATCCCGGCTGTCGATGGTTATCCGCCCGTGATCGGCGGGTACCAGCCCAACGATCATGTAGAAACAGGTGGTTTTCCCGGCGCCGTTGGGGCCTAGCAGTCCGACAATTTCTCCGCTTCGAATTTCCAGGGAGACGTCGATAACCACTTTTTTCTGTTTGTAACTCTTTGCCAGGTTACTGGCTCTCAGAACTGCCATCGGTTTCCTGTTTGTCAGTGCGTCTGTCGGCGCT
Organism: Marinobacter sp. NFXS11; assembly: GCF_040148675.1. Lineage (NCBI taxonomy): Bacteria > Pseudomonadati > Pseudomonadota > Gammaproteobacteria > Pseudomonadales > Marinobacteraceae > Marinobacter > Marinobacter sp. NFXS11. The sequence goes on from NZ_JAGDDV010000001.1 coordinate 663,250, forward strand.
GCGCGGCTGGATCACCATTTCTACCCGGCCACTGCCATCGCCCGTGTCGGCGCCGCCCTCTGCGGTCACAACACGTCCAGCGGTATCATAGTGAATCACGTCGCCGCGGAACAGGTTGCCATTCTGCTCAATCACCGCTTCCCGTTCAAAGGTCAGCTGACTGTCGGTAGCAGACCAGGTAATGTTCAGGGCGCGGGCATCGGTTTCACCTTCACCCTCGCGCGCCGGCTGCCTGTATCTTGCGGGGGTTCCGGAGGCCTCGATCCGGCTCAGGCCGTTCTCTGTGCGGTACAGGACCACACGCTCCGCGTTCAGGCGGGTTTTGCCCTGTTCAAGCTCCACATCGCCGGTGTAAGTAGCAATGCCCTGGCCATCGTCCAGGCGGGCGTTGTCGGCGGTAACCTTGATGGGGATGTCGGAATCAAGGTCGAAAGCCGCCACCGGGCCAGCCATTGCGATTGTCAGCAGGGCAGCCAACAGGCTCCGGTATCGGTTAGTTTCCGGTTTCATAGCGTCCTTCCACCTGGGAGTTCAGTTCCAGAATCCGCTCGTCAATCCACGCTTTCATGCCCGTGGCCCGGGTAACTCCGGTAACGTCGCGTATTTCTACGGGTGCGTCTGTATATACCATGCCCCGGTCATTATCCAGCGTCAGTGTTGATGTTGTCAGAGTGGCGTCCCGTTCACCAATACTGCGCTGAATCCGGACATTGTCAGTGAGATAGACCAGGTTCTGGTTTTGCAGCAGGCTGCCATTCTCGGCCTCAACAATCCAGGGCAGGACATTGTCGCCGCCATACAGTTCAGCACGGGGAGACTCCATGGTGGCCAGGTTACCTTCTTCGAACTGCTCAATGCGGGGGCTGGAGAACCGGATTTTCAGCTTGCCCGATTCGTCGAATGACGTGTAATTGCCATTGACCACAAAGCCGTCCGGTTCGGCATCGCCCCGCAGCGCGGCTGCCTCATCATCAATGACCGGCGGCTCATCGCTTTGCCAAAGCAAAAAGACCGCGGCCACCACGGTGCCAGCCAGCGCCAGCGTTCGCAGCCAGGGCCGGTCCGGAAGCCAGTTCACGCCTCGAGCTCCAGGTAGGGTGCAAGCGCGGCATCAAGCTTGCCATGGGCAGTCAGCAGCAGGTCGCAGGCTTCCCGCACCGCGCCCTCGCCACCCCGGGCTTGGGTGCAGTAATCGGCATGTTGCTGCACCAGCCAGTAACCATTGGGTACGGTGATTCCGAGCCCGGCGAACCGGAGCGCCGGCAGGTCAGGAAGATCATCGCCCATGTAGGCGATGGCTTCAGGGCTGAGGTCCATGGTGCCGACCAGTTCCTGCAGGGCCACTTTCTTGTCCTCACGGCCCTGCATAAGATGCGGGATGCCCAGATCACGCATGCGCTTCTCGGTCAGGGGTGACTTTCGACCGGTAATAACGGCCACAGTGATGCCAGATGCCATGAGTTGCTTGAGCCCAAGGCCGTCCAGAATGTTGAACGACTTGAGTTCATCACCGTTGGCACTGAAGTAAAGCTTGCCATCGCTCATGATGCCGTCCACATCCAGTGCGATCAGTCGGATTTTGGCGGCTTTTTCCAGCAGTGGCTCAGGCCATTGGCGCTTCATGTTGAATGGCTCCTCGTGGCCCATCAGATTACGCCGGCCCGCAGCAGGTCGTGCATGTTGATTGCGCCGATAAGAGCACCGCTATCGTTTGTCACGGGCAGGGCATTGATCTTCATTTCCTCCATGATATTCAGCGCTTCTGCCGCCAGATGATCAGCCTGGATGGTTTTACCATTCCGCGTCATGACCTCATTGATGGGCGTATTATGAATATCCACCGACCGGTCCAGAGTCCGTCGCAGGTCACCGTCCGTAAATATCCCGGTGAGAGTACCTTCCTGATCGATGACCGTGGTCATGCCGAGGCCCTTGCGGGAGATTTCCAGGAGAGCGCCGCTCAGGAGCGTGCCCTCGTTAACAACTGGGATCTGATCGCCAGTATGCATGATGTCGGAAACCCGCAGCAGCAGCCGGCGACCCAGGCTGCCACCGGGATGGGAGAACGCAAAATCCTCGGCACTGAAGCCGCGGGCTTCGAGCAGTGCGACCGCCAGGGCATCGCCCATGACCAGGGTAGCCGTTGTTGAGGAGGTGGGTGCCAGGCCCAGTGGGCAGGCTTCCACCATGACGCTGACGTCCAGGTTGGCGACGGCTTCCCGGGCCAGGGTGGATCCGGCATTACCGGTCATGCTGATCAGCGGGGCGCCCATACGTTTGATCAGGGGCAGAATCGTGACCACCTCGCTGGTGTTGCCACTATTGGAAATGGCGATGACAACGTCCTGCGGTGTGATCATGCCCATGTCGCCGTGGCTTGCTTCTCCGGGATGCACGAAAAACGACGGTGTACCGGTACTGGCAAGGGTGGCCGCTATCTTGTTGCCGATGTGGCCGGATTTTCCCATGCCGGTCACCACAACGCGGCCCTTGCAGTTCATGATGACTTCGCAGGCACGGGTGAACTGGTCGTCGATCCGGCTTTCAAGTGCATCAATGGCGTCACGCTCAATGCGAATGGCACGGATGGCAGAAGATCGGAAATCGTGGGCAGTCTGTTCGGTCATCGGGCTACGGGCCTGGTTATCGGGACATTGAAAATATTGGGCAGAGTATACCATTTTCACCTGGCAACGATGCCCGGTTACAGGAAGTTCAGTCAAACTGATCATTGCTATCAGTACATTTTGCGCTCTTTGGATTGAGCTCGTGCGCTCCATGGCATAATGTAGCGCCTCTTTGAAAGGTAGGGACTATGGATTCACCGGCTTACATATCGCTCAAGGATGTCGTGTTCTCCCGCTCCGGGCGCCGTATCTTCGACGGTGTCAGTCTGGATATTCCCCGCGGCAAAATTACTGCCATTATGGGACCCAGCGGAACCGGTAAAACCACGCTGCTGCGTCTTATTGGTGGTCAGCTCAAGCCGGATTCCGGCAGTGTCGTGGTGGACGGCCACGAGGTTCCAAAGCTCAAGCGCAAGGCTCTCTACAGTCTGCGCGAACGGATGGGCATGCTCTTTCAGAGCGGGGCGCTGTTTACCGATCTGAGTGTGTTCGAGAACGTTGCCTTTCCGCTCCGCGTGCACACAAAGTTGCCGGAAGACATGATCCGCGACATTGTTCTTATGAAGTTGGAAGCTGTCGGCCTGCGAGGCGCCCGCCAGCTGATGCCTTCGGAATTGTCCGGTGGCATGACCCGCCGGGTTGCCCTGGCCCGCAGTATTGCCCTGGATCCCGAACTGATCATGTACGACGAGCCCTTCGCCGGCCAGGATCCGATTGCCATGGGCGTGCTGGTCAAGCTGATACGGGATCTGAACAGTTCCATGGGCCTTACCAGTGTGCTGGTCTCCCACGATGTGCCCGAATCCCTGAGCATCTGCCATTACGCCTGCATTATTTCCGATGGCAAGGTAATCGGTGAGGGCACACCGGAGGAGCTGCAGGCGCACCCTTCCGGGAAGGTTCAGCAATTCTTGCAGGGGCAGCCGGATGGCCCGGTGCCATTCCATTATCCGGCCGAAGGCGCTGCCCGGGACTTCGGCCTGTCAGGAGGTGCCTCTTGATGGACAGAATAGCGGCATTCGGACGCCTCGGGCTGGATCTAGTCTCGTCATTCGGCCGTTCCGGTCGTTTTCTGGCGGGCGTTCTGGGCGGTGTTCCCCGGCCGGCAACCGGTTTCCCGCTTCTGCTTAAACAGATTTATGCCGTTGGCGTGCTTTCTCTGGCCATTGTTGTGGTATCGGGCCTGTTTATCGGCATGGTGCTGGGACTTCAGGGGTACACTATTCTGAGCGACTACGGCTCGGAAGCGGCCATCGGCCAGATGATTGCGCTGACCCTGGTGCGTGAGCTTGGCCCGGTGGTGACAGCCTTGCTGTTTGCGGGCCGCGCGGGTTCGGCTCTGACGGCAGAGATTGGCTTGATGAAAGCCACCGAACAGCTATCCAGTATGGAAATGATGGGCGTGGACCCGCTGCGGCGTGTCGTTGCGCCTCGCCTCTGGGCCGGGTTTATTGCCATGCCGGTGCTGGCGGTGATTTTCTCGGTGGTCGGCATCTGGGGCGGCATGCTTGTGGGTGTGGACTGGTTGGGCGTGTTCGAAGGCTCCTTTTGGGGCAACATGCAGTCCTCTGTGGATTTTGTGGATGATGTCCTGAACGGCGTCATCAAAAGCGTTGTTTTTGGCTTTGTCTGCGCCTGGATTGCGGTATACCAGGGCTATGACTGTGTGCCGACATCGGCAGGTATCAGTTCGGCGACCACCAAGACGGTGGTGTACTCATCGCTGGCGGTGCTGGGGCTGGATTTTGTACTGACCGCTGTCATGTTTGGCGATTTCTGAAACATCGATCAACGAGATATTACCGGAGCCGGAAATGGCACAGAGAACCACTGAAATCGTAGTTGGCCTGTTCATGATCGCAGGCTGCGCAGCGCTGCTTTTCCTGGCGTTGCAGGTTAGCGGGCTGTCGCCGAAGTCGGCCGAGAGCACCTATACCATTTACGCCAATTTCAACGATACCGGCGGACTAACGCCCCGCGGTCGGGTCTCAATGGCCGGGGTAACGGTTGGCACCATTGAATCCATCAGCCTGAACACGGAAACCTTCCAGGCTCGCGTGGAGATGTCGATTCATTCGGATGTGGACAATATCCCGTCGGACAGTTCCGCAGTTATACGTACATCCGGCCTGCTCGGCGAGCAGTACATTGATATATCGATTGGCGCCGAGATGGATTCGCTGAAAGAAGGCGATACCTTCTATTCGACACAGTCGGCCATGAACCTGGAGCGGCTGATCAGCAACTTTGCATCGGGCCGTTGATTCGGGCCGGAAAGATCAAACAGGAGATCCTGATGTTTGCACTGAGACACCACATTCTGATCGGCCTCTTCATGGCCCTGGCTCTGGTTGCGCCGACCCAGGCAAGTGAAGCCGAGGAGCTTCGCAAGTATGTGGACGCCAATACCCAGCGGCTGGTGGACAAGCTGAACGAAGAGCGGGGACTTTACGAGCGGGATCCGGAGGCTTTTTATAAAAGCATGGATGAGGCTCTGACCGATTTTGTCGACTTCCGCCGCATCGCTGCCAGGGTGATGGGTCGCTACGCACGCCAGACGACGCCCGAACAGCGGGATGCTTTTGTGGTCAAGTTCAAGCGCAGTCTTTTCGACAGCTACGCCCAGGCGCTGGTTAATGCCGAGGATTTCGAAATCCAGGTGAAGGAAGCAACCATCAACCCCCAGAGTGAAGATCGAGCTTCTGTGCAGATGGAAGTGATCAGTGCCTCTGGTAATCGGTACCCGGTGACCTATTCGATGTACAAGACAGCAGAAGGCAAGTGGCTGATGGAAAATGTCATTGTTGAGGGCGTAAACATAGGCCTGGCTTTCCGGGATCGATTCGGCCAGGAAATGGAAGAAAACCGCGGCCAGATCCAGGCGGTGATTGATGGTTGGAGCGACGCTGTTGAAAGCTTGAACCTCGATCAGGAAGTCAACAAATCGTGACAAGCGGCTCGCCTGTGGTTCAGCTCATGGACGGCGCGCTCGTGGTTACCGGTGAAGTGAACACAGACACCGTGATCGGCTTGAGAAAGCAGGGTGAGAAGCTCATAAGCTCTGCTTCTGCCGATCTGGTGGTCGACCTCGATGGACTGGTGACGGCCCACAGTGCGGTTCTCTCCATGCTGCTCTGCTGGCAGCGTCTGGCGCACCAGACGGGCGTTGCCCTTTCGTTTCGTGGCGTCAGCGGCCGTCTGGCCTCGCTGGCAGCCCTGAGCAATCTTGATGATCAGCTTGAGGGATTTGGTCCGGAAGCTGTCCATCCCGCCCATTGATTATTCCGGCCTCGCTCCCTTTGTTTGCCGGACGCTAAAGCTGACCCGAGCGCCGGAATTGGTTACAATCTCGCCCCTGATTTCAAAACACCCGAGGATTTTCTATGGATGCCGCCCAAGTAACCGAGCTGGTCAAGGAAGCGTTGCCCGGCTGTGAAGTTCAGGTACAGGTTGATGGTACCCATTACCTGGTCGTCGTGGTGGGTGACGTATTCGAAGGCCTGCCGACTATCAAGCGCCAGCAGCTGATCAACAAGGCGCTGTTCCAGCAGATCATGGATGGCTCGATTCACGCCCTTCATCCAAAAGCATTTACGCCGGCCGAATGGGCTGAGCGCCAGGGCTGATTGGCCCGGACAAAACAGGATATTTATTGTGGATAAACTTCTGATCAGGGGCCGCAAGCCTCTGGATGGTGAAATCCGGATTTCCGGTGCCAAGAACGCCGCACTGCCGATCCTGGCAGCAACGCTGCTGGCGGATGAGCCGGTAACCGTCGGTAATCTCCCGCACCTGCACGATGTAACCACCATGATCGAGCTTCTGGGCCGCATGGGTGTTGAAGTGATCATTGATGAAAAAATGAGCGTGGAAATCTACGCCAACACCATCGAACACTTCCATGCCCCTTATGAGCTGGTGAAAACCATGCGAGCCTCTATCCTGGTACTGGGTCCTCTGGTCGCTCACTTCGGCGAAGCAGAAGTATCCCTGCCGGGCGGTTGTGCGATCGGTAGTCGCCCGGTGAATCTGCATATCCACGGCCTGGAAATGATGGGAGCGGACATCAAGGTCGAGAATGGCTATATCAAGGCCAAGACCAACGGTCGCCTGAAGGGCGCGCACATTTTCCTGGATACGGTCACTGTAACGGGTACCGAGAATCTTATGATGGCGGCTGCCCTGGCCGACGGAAAAACCATCCTGGAAAACGCGGCCCGCGAACCGGAAGTCGTTGACCTCGCCGAATGTCTGATCGCCATGGGCGCAGACATCAAAGGTCACGGTACCGCCACCATCGAAATCAACGGTGTTGAGCGCCTGCACGGTTGCCATTACAACGTACTGCCAGACCGGGTTGAGACCGGGACCTACCTGGTGGCTGCGGCGGCTACCGGGGGCCGGGTCAAGCTCAAGGATACCCGTGAAGACCTGCTCGAAGCCGTTGTGCTTAAGCTTGAAGAGGCCGGCGCCCACATCAACACCGGCCCGGACTGGATTGAACTGGACATGAAAGGCAACCGCCCGAAAGCGGTTAGCCTGCGTACAGCGCCATATCCGGCCTTCCCGACCGACATGCAGGCGCAGTTTGCTGCGATGAACGCCGTGGCCGAAGGCACCGGTACCATTGTGGAAACCGTGTTCGAGAACCGGTTCATGCACCTTCAGGAACTGATCCGCATGGGTGCGGATATCACGCTTGAGGGCAATGCCGCGATCATCAAGGGCGTGGACCACCTCACCGGTGCGCCGGTTATGGCCACGGACCTCAGGGCCTCGGCAAGCCTTGTCATTGCCGGCCTCATGGCCGACGGCGATACCATCGTAGACCGCATCTATCACATTGACCGCGGTTACGAATGTATTGAAGAGAAACTGCAGTTGCTGGGTGCCACCATCCGCCGCCTGCCAGCGTGAAAGACATCTATCCAGACAATACGGGAAACCGGATAAATCCATGACAGATTCCATAACCATCGCCTTGTCGAAGGGACGAATCCTGGAAGAAACCCTGCCGCTGTTGGCGGAAGCAGGAATCGAACTGATCGACGACGTCAAAAAGTCGCGCAAACTGGTGTTCCCGACAACGGACCCCAATGTTCGGGTTCTGATTATCCGGGCCACAGACGTGCCGACTTATGTTCAGTACGGCGGGGCTGACCTTGGTGTGACCGGCAAGGACGTGCTGATGGAGCATGGTGGGGAAGGGCTGTATGAGCCACTGGATCTGAACATTTCCCGGTGTCGCCTTATGACCGCCGGCCCGAAAGATCAGACTCCGCCATCCGGTCGTATCAAGGTGGCAACGAAATTCGTGAACCTGGCCCGCAGATATTACTCGGCCCAGGGGCGTCAGGCCGACATCATCAAGCTGTACGGCGCCATGGAGCTGGCTCCGATTCTCGGGCTGGCCGACGAGATCGTCGACATTGTCGACACCGGCAACACGCTGAAGGCGAACGGTCTCGAGGCCCGGGAACTGATTGAGCACATCAGCAGCCGGCTGGTCGTCAATCGTGCCTCCATGAAGATGAAACACGAGCGTATTAACCCCATAATCGAAAAGATGTCCGCAGCTGTGGATAAACGCCGGACCTGATGTCAGGGCCGGCCAGAGTCAGTTAGTTGTTAATCCCATACAGGATTTGAGTTATGACCGCCAAGATCACCCGATTGAACGCTTCCCAAAGTGACTTTAATGATGCGTTGGCCAAACTTTTGGCCTGGGACGACAGCGTTGATCATCAGGTGAACGAGTCGGTGCGCCATATCCTGCATGAGGTGAAAACCCGGGGTGACCAGGCGGTTCTGGAATTTACCGAGAAATTCGATCGCCTGAAGGTTGGGTCCGTCGCCGAGTTGGAAATGGACCAAAGCCGTTTGCAGCAGGCTCTGGACGCGATTCCCCAGGACCAGCGGGTTGCCCTTGAAAAAGCGGCTGAGCGAATTCGCGACTACCACGAACGCCAGAACCAGAAGTCCTGGCAGTATGAGGACGAAGACGGAACCGTGCTTGGCCAGAAGGTAACGCCTTTGGACCGGGCGGGCTTGTACGTGCCCGGCGGCAAGGCTGCTTACCCGTCATCCGTGCTCATGAACGCTATTCCGGCAAAGGTCGCGGGCGTCGGTGAAGTGGTGATGGTCGTTCCGACCCCGGATGGTGTTGTGAACGACATGGTTCTGGCCTCCGCAGCCATCGCAGGCGTTGACCGCGTATTCACCGTTGGTGGTGCCCAGGCCGTGGGCGCGCTGGCCTTTGGTACGGAAACCATCCCGGCCGTGGATAAAATCGTCGGCCCCGGCAATATTTTCGTTGCCACCGCCAAGCGTGAAGTATTTGGCGTCGTCGGCATCGACATGATTGCCGGCCCGTCGGAAATCCTCGTGATCAGTGACGGAAAGACCGACCCCGACTGGATCGCCATGGACCTCTTCTCCCAGGCAGAACACGACGAACAGGCCCAGTCCATCCTGATCAGCCCGGATGCTGAATTCCTTGACGCTGTCGAAGCCAGTATCAACAAACTGCTTCCAACCATGGAACGTGCCGACATCATCCGCACCTCCATGACTGACCGCGCCGCGTTGATCCACGTCGCCGATCTGAAACAAGCCGCCGAAGTGTCCAACCGCATCGCTCCGGAACACCTGGAGCTGTCGGTTGAAGAACCCGAGGCCATGCTCAATGACATTCGCCACGCCGGCGCCATCTTCATGGGCCGCTACACCGCCGAAGCCTTGGGTGACTACTGCGCCGGTCCGAACCACGTGCTGCCCACCAGCGGTACCGCACGGTTCTCCTCACCTCTGGGCGTCTACGACTTCCAGAAGCGGTCCTCCATCATCGGCTTCAGCGCTGCCGGTGCAGACCGCATGGGTCGGGTGGCGTCGGTCCTGGCCCGTGGCGAGGGCTTAACCGCCCACGCCCGTTCGGCAGAATACCGTATTAAAGATTGAGGTGGATTGTTGGCTTATTTGTCGGATTACGCTTCGCTAATCCGACCTACAATCCCAATTGACGCCGGAATCCCGTAGGTCGGATTAGGCGAAGCCGTAATCCGACAGCTATTCCCGCCGTTTATTAGGAGCCAAAAATGAGCAAATTCTGGAGTCCCCTGGTAAACGACCTGGTTCCATATGTCCCAGGCGAACAGCCAAAAATGGCCAACCTGGTGAAGCTGAACACCAACGAAAACCCCTTCGGCCCCTCACCAAAAGTCATCGAAGCCATCCAGGCCGAACTGAACGACGGCTTGCGCCTCTATCCCGATCCGGAAGGCGAAAGCCTGCGCGAGACCATTGCGGCTTACCACAAGATAACGCCGGAACAGATCTTCCTCGGCAACGGCTCCGATGAAGTCCTGGCCCACATCTTCTTCGGTTTGTTCCAGCACGGCGAACCGATCCTGTTCCCGGACATCACCTATAGCTTCTATCCGGTTTACTGTGGCCTCTACAACATCGAGAGCAAAAAAGTACCGCTGACAGAAAGCTTTGAAATCAACCCGGACGACTTCAAGCAACCCAACGGCGGCGTGATCTTCCCGAACCCGAATGCGCCAACCGGTCGGTATATGGAGTTGCAGCATGTGGAAGAAATCCTGGCTGCCAATCCGGACCGCGTCGTGGTTGTGGATGAGGCCTACATTGATTTTGGCGGCGAGTCGGCAATCACCCTGGTCGACAAATACCCGAACCTTCTGGTCTCCCAAACGCTCTCCAAGGCGCGTTCACTGGCGGGATTGCGTGTAGGTTTTGCCGTTGGTCATCCGGACCTGGTCGAGGCCCTGAACCGTGTGAAGAACAGCTTCAACAGCTACCCGCTGGACCGCCTGGCCCTCGCCGGTGCGAAAGCAGCCTACGAGGATGAGGCCTGGTTCCGGAAGTGCTGCGATGGCGTAATCTCCGAGCGGGAGCGTGTAACGGCCGCTCTCGAGGAGCTGGGTTTTGAGGTGTTACCCTCAAAGGCAAACTTTATCTTTGCCCGTCATAAAGAGCAGCCGGGTGAGGTTTTGGCGAAGAGCCTTCGTGAGCAGGGCATTATCGTTCGGCACTTCAACAAGCCCCGAATCAGCGAGTTCCTGCGCATCACCATCGGCACTGTTGAGCAGAATGATGCGTTGATTGCTGGCCTCGAATCACTCTAGCCTGAGTATTGGCGGGTAGAGCCGGGTGGGCACTCCTCTCCGGGAAACGCTACGAGCACATCCATGTGCGCTTGGCGTCGGCCATCCATGGCCGCCGACATTCCCGGAGAGGAGCGCCCACCCGTCTCGTCGAGCTTCCGTAAAATAGTCAGGAGCTTAGTTTTATGGCGAATCGAAACGACATTCTGAAGAAAATTAACGAGTGGCTACAGCCGGAGAATTTTCAGGATTACTGCCCAAATGGCCTTCAAGTTGAAGGCGCCTCCGAGATAAATACCATTATTTCCGGCGTAACCGCCTCAAAAGCGCTTATTGAAGCCGCCAGCGAAGCAAACGCCGATATGATCCTCGTCCACCACGGTTACTTCTGGAAAGGTGAGGACCAGCGAATCCAGGGCATGAAACGTGAACGCTTGAAACAGCTTTTGGACAACGACATCAATCTTGTCGCCTACCACCTCCCGCTGGATGACCATCCCGAATACGGCAACAACCGTCAGCTGGCGGACGTTCTCAATATCAGGAATCCACGCCCGCTTGGCGGTCTGGTCTGGGAAGGTGAGCTTGAAGAAGCAATGTCTCCCGAGAAATTCGGTCTTCACATCGCGAGACAGCTTCACCGTGAACCGCTCTGGGTTGGAGAAGGTCCGACTGCGATCAAGCGGGTAGGGTGGTGTACCGGTGCTGCACAGGGGTTTATTAACACTGCTCTGGACGCTGGCCTCGATGCCTACATAAGCGGTGAAATCTCCGAGCCGACGACGCACACGGCGAGGGAGTGCGGCATTCATTACTACGCTGCCGGGCATCACGCTACTGAACGGTACGGCGTTCAGGCTCTAGGGAAGGCGTTGGAGGAGGCGTTTGGGGTAAACCACAAATTTATTGATTGCGATAACCCTGTCTAATCAGGAACAGGTGATTAGACGAAGGCAGGGCGCGAATTGCACAGAAGCAGATGGAGCGCGGTGTGTGCCCCTTTCCGGGAATGTCGGCGGCCAAGGATGGCCGACGTCAAGCGCACATGGATGTGCTCGTAGCGGTTCCCGGAAAGGGGCACATACCATGCTCCCTCTTCCAAACCATCAGTCCTGCGGCAAGCCGAATAACCAGATCTATGCGAGTTAGGCCTGCTGAGCCTTATCACCCTTCTTGAGCCCAAAGTCCTCAGCGAGCGTGCCGGAATCCTTCGGATCCGTCTTGGGCGCATAATCCCGCGGCGGCTCGGAAGCGTCCTCGCGAACCTCCTCCAGGCGCTTCTTCGAAGTCTCCTGCGCCAACTCCTCCATCCAGTCCTCGTCATTGCAAAGACGATTGGCGCCGCGTGCCATATGCTGGTTCACATCGCGGTAGGCATCGTTGAAGCGGCGCAGCAAATGGGCCGACTCCATGAAATGCTCGTTCACCTGGGCCTGGTAGCGGGTATATTCGCTTCTCAGTTCCTCAATCTGCTGTTCCGCCCGGCGCTGCCGAAGCGACGTTCCCTGCCCGGAACGGCCAACAAATACCCCGATGACAATGCCAACAACCAATGCGGCAATCGCTGCCAGAATCAGGTTTGTCATATGCTGTGTCGTCCTTTTACCTAGAAGTGAGCCAAGCCCCTGTCCGACGAGTATAACGCCCCAGGCTCCATCATCCCATGATTGTGGCCTGCGCCAATCGTCGTATTGCTGCCCAGGCGGCCAACGTGGCGAAAAATCGCCAAATGCGAGACAATATGGCGCCCAAATTTACGATCAACTTCCGGGAATACCTTGATGACAGCTGCGATGTCCTCCGAAACCAGTGCGACCATGACCCCTTGGCAACGTTACCAGAAGGATCTTGAACGCCCGGATTTCCAAAAGGACTCGGCCCAGGAAGATGCGGTCAAGCGCCTTCAATCACTGTACGACAAACTTGTTGAAGCCGAAAGGGATCGCAGCAAGCCCAAGGCCAAACTTTTCCGCAAGCTCAAAAAAGGCAAGGAAGAGCCAGTCAAGGGCCTGTATTTCTGGGGTGGGGTAGGCCGCGGTAAAACTTACCTGATGGACACTTTTTACGAGTCGCTGCCTTTTGATCGCAAGATGCGGGTTCACTTCCACCGCTTCATGCAGCGTGTCCACAGCGAACTCAAATCCCTCAAAGGCGAGAAAAACCCTTTGGAGCTGGTGTCCAAGAAGTTTGCCGATGAAACCCGGGTTATCTGTTTCGACGAGTTTTTTGTGTCCGACATTGGCGACGCTATGATCCTCGCCACTCTCATGGATGGTTTATTCAGCCGCGGCGTCACCCTGGTGTGTACCTCCAACATTGTGCCGGATGGTCTTTACAAAGATGGTCTCCAGCGCGCCCGGTTCCTGCCCGCTATTGAACTCGTAAAAAGGCACACCGATGTGGTCAACGTTGATGGCGGCGTAGACTACCGGTTGCGGACGCTCGAGCAGGCGGAACTGTTCCACTCGCCTCTCGATGAAGATGCGGACGTCAGCCTGCGCAAAAGTTTCGATGCTTTGGCGGTTGAGGCCGGCAAACACAGCAAATCCATGGAAATCAACGGCCGTAAAATTCCGGCCCAGGCGCACGCAGACGACGTAGTCTGGTTTGATTTCAAAGACGTTTGCGACGGCCCCCGAAGCCAGAACGATTACATTGAAATGGCCAGGCAGTTCCACGCCATCATCGTCAGCAACGTGCCCGTCCTGGGCAAAGAAAAAGACGACCAGGCGCGCCGGTTCATCAACATGATTGACGAATTTTACGACCGCAATGTCAAAGTCATCATCTCGGCGGCGGCACCTATTACAGGGCTTTACACCGGCGGCCGCCTCGGCTTCGAATTCGAGCGCACCGAATCCCGTTTGCTGGAAATGCAGTCCCGGGAATACCTCGAAGCACCGCACAAACCATAAAAAAGAAAACAGCCCTGCGTAGGTCGGATCAGCACAGCGCAATCCGACAAGAACCTACCAGACAACCAACAGAGAGATTCAGAAATGAGCACAGACAACGTCGTTATCGTGAGCGGGGTTCGTACCCCCATGGGTGGATTCCAGGGTAGCCTGGCCAGTGTCAGCGCAACCGATCTTGGAGCGATCACCATCGCCGAGGCCGTAAAACGCGCCGGTCTGCAGCCCGCGGACGTGCAGGAAGTCATCATGGGCAACGTTCTGCCTGCCGGCCTAAAACAGGGCCCGGCCCGCCAGGCCATGCGCAAGGCCGGTCTTCCGGATCACACCGGCGCCACCACCATCAATAAACTCTGCGGCTCCGGCATGAAAGCCGCCATGTTCGCCCACGATCTGATCAAAGCCGGCAGCAACGACATCATGGTTGCCGGTGGTATGGAGAGCATGTCCAATGCCCCCTACATCCTGCAGGGAGTTCGTAGCGGCTACCGCATGGGACCTGGCCAGGCTCCCCAGGATCACATGTTCCTTGATGGCCTCGAAGACGCCGAAACCGGTCGCCTGATGGGTGCCTTTGCCCAGGAAATGGCCGACAAGAAAGGCTACACCCGGGAAGAAATGGATGAATACGCCATCACCTCCCTCAAGCGGGCCAAGAAAGCCATTGAGGAGGGCCTGCTGAAAGACGAAATCATTCCGGTAACCGTGAAAAGCCGCAAAGGCGAAGCGGTTGTCGAGGACGATGAACAGCCCCACAACGCCAACATCGACAAGATCCCGAGCCTCCGCCCGGCATTCGCCAAAGATGGCACCGTTACCGCTGCCAACGCGTCCTCGATCTCCGACGGCGCGTCAGCGCTACTCCTGATGCGCGAATCCGAAGCCGAAAGACGCGGCCTCAAACCCCTGGCTCGAATCGTCGGTCACAGCACCCAGTCCCAGCATCCATCAGAGTTCACCTGCGCCCCGGTAGGCGCTATAGAAACTCTGTTCGGCAAAACCGGCTGGAGCAAAGACGACGTCGACCTCTTCGAAATCAACGAAGCCTTCGCCATGGTCGCCATGATGCCCATCCGCGAACTCGGCCTCGACCCCGAGAAAGTCAACATCCACGGCGGCGCCTGCGCGCAGGGTCACCCCGTCGGCTCCACCGGCTCCCGCCTTCTGGTCACCCTCATGTACGCTCTTCAGCGTTACGGCAAAAAGAAGGGCATTGCAGCTCTTTGCATCGGTGGCGGTGAAGCTACGGCCATGGCGATTGAGATGCTTTAAGCGGGGATCCCGTATAGCTCTTTTGCTTCGGTTGTTGGGCAAGGTGCGGTCGTCTTTCTGAAACACGCCGTAAATACGTCCCTGTAGGCTTGACGGCAGCATCCATGCTGCCGACAGTTTCAGAAAGGCGACCGCACCTTGCCCCTGACAATACGAGAAGGATTTTCGAGGCACTGGTACCGAAGATTCCTTTTGTCGAGAATCTGGTGACATCTGAGTCGCAGATTACATCGGAACTATGGGCGCTCACCCCGGCGGCAGTGCTTGCTCCCAAGTTTAAAGCGAAAAAAACCACCAAAACCAAAGTGGTTGCATCCAAATTTGTTGTCTATAGTGATTCTGTGCGAAGAAACCCGGCGGCAAACGGCGTTAACAGAGGGATGATAGCAAAATCATACTTTTGACTGATCAAAGCGCCCGAAGGCGTTAGCTATAGTGCCAACATCACGAGCACTGTGCATGAAGCCTCCAATACATCGTGAACACCAATAATCAGAGCAGCGACTCAGAACAACAATGGAGTAGCCTTCCAATGACAAGAAAAACACATCAATGGCAGCGTTGGACCAAATTGCCGCTTGCCGTGGCAGTTGCAGCCGGCGTGTCCGGTCAGGCAGCAGCCTATTCATTTTATGTGGGTGATGTGGAAGCCCAGTTCAATACCACGCTGTCCGCAGGTGTAGGTTGGCGAGTTGAAGATCGAGATAAGCGTCTGATCGCCCAGGGTAACCTGGGTCCGGAGTATGCTCCTGGCGGTGCTCTCGAGAATATTGGTTCTTCTACCAACAACTACGACGACGGTAACCTCAACTTTGAAAGCGGGGACACCTACTCCAAAATCGTCAAGGGTAACAGCGAACTCTACCTCAATTACTACGTCGACAACCCCTACCTGACACGCGTAGGCGGCCTGCTCCGTGGGCGTTACTGGTACGACTTCGAGTTGAAAGACGAGAACAGGGCGGTAGATTACGTTGGACAGCAGCGTGAGCTGAACCCCGAGGCAAAAGACAATGCCTCTGGTGGTGAAATTCTCGACGCTTACATCTTCTCCGATTGGTACTTTGGAAACGTTCCCGTCAGTCTCCGCTATGGCAAACAGGTAGTCAGTTGGGGTGAGAGCACATTTATCCAGGGCGGTATCAACGTCATTAACCCTGTTGATGTTCCGGCTTTCCGCGCTCCGGGTTCCGAACTGAAAGACGCTTTGCTTCCGGTTGAAATGTTCTACATGTCTGCCGGCATTACCGAGAATGTAACCATCGAAACATTCGTTCAGGCGGATTGGGAACCGATTCGTCCAGATGATTGTGGCACGTTCTTCTCAACCAACGATTTTGCTTCTGATGGCTGCGGTCCCGTGCTTTTGGCAGGGCAGCTCTCCGATTCACAAGCGCTTGCTCAGGGATTTGTGGCGCCGCGAATTGGTGATCAGGAAGCAGATTCGAAAGACCAGTTCGGCGTCGCCTTGCGGTGGTACGTTCCGGAACTCAATGACTCGGAGCTCGGCTTCTATTACATCAAGTACAACAGCCGCCTTCCTTATGTCAGTGGCACAATTAAAGACACTGGTGAGCAGTTCCCGAAATACTTTATAGAGTATCCCGAAGGTATTAACCTCTACGGTATCAGCATTAATACGACAACTCCGGGCGGTTGGTCTCTCGGCGCGGAATACTCTTTCCGGGACAAGGTTCCCCTTCAGTGGAACGCGTTTGAACTGTTGTATGGCGGCACTCAGCTCCGCAATCCGATTGACGGCACGCCGGTAAGTTTGCTTGAGAAGCAAAGGCTGGAAGAAGCTGGTGGTACCCTCGATCCGGGCGTCAGCGTTTCCGGTAACGATCGCTTCAATGTGTCCCAGGCGCAGTTTACGTTGATCAAGTTCTTCGACCAGGTTATGGGCGCCAGTCGCCTCTCCCTGATCTCTGAATTCGGCGCGACGTACATTCACGACCTGCCTGGTTACGACGAAGCGCGCTACGGTCGCTCTGGTACCTTTGGTGTAGGACCTGTTCCCAGTGCCGGCGGCGTCGATGCTTGTCCGCTCCTGAATATCAACACGAATTACTGTGAAAACGAAGGCTTCACAACTGACTTCTCATGGGGTTACCGTGCACGCCTGGTTTGGGATTACCCGAACGCGCTGGCCGGTGTGAACCTGTCACCGCAGCTGGCCTGGAGCCACGATGTTGAGGGTTACAGCCCGCAGCCGGGCGGTGCTTTCAACGAAGGCAGCAAGGCTATCGGTCTGTCTCTGCAGGCGGTGTACCAGAACAAGATTACCGGCAACATCGGTTACACAAACTTTTTCGGCGGCAAGCCGTATAACGAGTTGACTGACCGCGATTTCGTGAGTGCTAGCGTTTCATACTCATTCTGAACCCGGAAAGAATTCGTTGAACGAGGGAATTTAAATGAAACTGAACAAGAAACTACTGGCCACAGGCGTCCTGGCAGCGAGCATGTTTGCCGGCCAGGCCTGGGGTGCGGTTTCTGCTGAAGAGGCGGCCAAGCTGGGTAACTCGCTGACACCGATGGGTGCAGAAAAAGCCGGTAACGGTGGCGCCATTCCTGCCTGGACGGGTGGTCTGACAACACCGCCTCCCGGCTACAACAATGATGGTATCTACGTGAATCCGTTCACGGATGAGCAGCCCAAGTTCACCATCGATCAGAGTAACGTCGAGCAGTACAAAGACAATCTGTCCCCGGGGCAGGTTGCTATGATCGAGCGCTACGATGACTATTTCATGCCGGTGTATGAAACCCATCGTACTGCTGCCTACCCCGACGAGGTCATGGAGCAGACCGTTGAAAACGCCACCACGGTTGAGCTGATCAAGGACGGTAACGGTCTGGGCAACTATCAGTCTGCCACCCCGTTCCCGATTCCCCAGAATGGCCTGGAGGCAATCTGGAACCACATTACCCGTTACAGAGGTGGTTCTGTACAGCGCACAGTTGGACAGGTGACGCCGACGGAAGGTGGTGATTTCTCAGTTGTGAAATTCCAGGACGAGCTTACCTGGCGTACCTATCTCTCGGATTATAATCCGGACGAGGATGCGAACGTTCTGTTCTACTTCAAGCAGGCCATTACCGCGCCAGCGCGTCTCGCAGGTAACGTACTGCTGGTGCACGAGACCATCGACCAGGTTGCCGAGCCTCGCCGCGCGTGGGTATACAACGCCGGTCAGCGTCGGGTTCGCCGCGCACCGCAGGTAGCGTATGACGGACCGGGTACCGCGTCTGACGGCATGCGTACCTCGGATAACTTCGACATGTTCAACGGTGCTCCGGATCGCTACAACTGGGAGCTGGTTGGCAAGAAGGAAATGTACATCCCGTACAACTCCTACAAGCTGACCGATCGCAGTCTGAGCTATGACCAGATCATTCAGGCTGGTCATATCAATCAGGATTACACTCGCTACGAGCTGCACCGTGTATGGCACGTTCGCGCCACACTGAAAGAAGGTGCCCGCCACATCTATGCCCAGCGTGACTTCTACATTGATGAGGACTCCTGGCAGGCATCCGTCATTGATCACTACGACGGTCGTGGCGAACTCTGGCGTGTTGCTGAAGCCCACAATATGCAGTTCTATGATCAGAACGTGCCCTGGTACGCCATTGAGACGCTTTACGACCTGCTCTCTGGCCGCTACCTCGCGCTTGGTCTGACCAACGAGGAAGAGAACCCGTATGAGTTCGGCGTTGAGCGCCGCTCCAGGGATTACACGCCGGCCGCACTGCGCCGCGCCGGTACCCGGTAAGGGTTCTGCAGAAGACTTAAAAACGGCGGGCCTCACGGCCCGCCGTTTTTTTTACACCCTGGAAAACCCTTTCACGTCAAAATTTTGCAGCCCACCCCTCAATTGGTTTAACCTTCTTATCATACTAAAGGCGTACCCGATGTCGGTCGCCATTGAAAAGCCAGTGCAAGATCCACTTTTCCGGCGGTGCAAGGCAGTGCAAGCCGGAGCTAAATGGGGCAGTGCGTGAAACCATTCAATGATGGCTGTGCAGCCAACGACGAATTCCAGTCAGCGAACAGTGGTCTTCAACGGGGCGAGTTAATCAGGGACCTGCTCAGACAGCGGGTTCATATTCCCCCGGTTCCCGCCGATTCAATGGTTCGGCCAAAGCTTGACACCAGGATCTCCGAAGCTCTGACTTCCAGAGGTGTTCTTTTCCTGGAGGCGCCCTGTGGTTACGGCAAATCCCACGCTGTGGTCAGCGCCCTGGTGAGCGCTCAAATGGCTGCCGATCAAGTACGCTGGATTACGCTGAACTCTCAGGATAATGCACCATCCCGCTTCCTGACCTTGCTTGCCATTGCCCTGGATCTACCTGAAACCCCGGAGCAGGGGCTTCAGAGCGGCGCCACCTTCTCGGATACCCTTTCGATGATGCAGGTCGCTTTGGCGCGCGAGGATACTGGCCAGCCACGGGTCCTGGTGCTGGACAACCTCCAGAATCTCAGCAACCCTGCCGTAGTGGACCTGCTTCAACAACTGGTAATGGAATTTCCGGCTGGTTCGTCCATCGTTCTTATGTCCCGTAAGGCACTGCCTTTCGAAACACACAGCCTCGAGCTGGAAAACCGATTCACCCGCATCGGGTCCGAAACGCTCGAGTTTTCCCGTTCAGAAACCTTCGAGTTTTTCCGGTCCGCCACGGCGAAGAGCGAACTCACCAGTGTTGCTGTCGATAACCTCTATTATATGACCGAGGGCTGGGCGACGCCGTTGGCGCTGTATCGCCGGGAGGTTGCTCAGAATATCGAGCGCAAACCGATTCAGGAAACACCAAGCGTCGAAAGGTTTTTGAAAGACTCTGTGCTTGGCAATCTGACACCGGGGCAGATGCGGTCCATGCGGGGTATTGCCGAACTTGAACTCTGCTCCGATGAACTGTTCCTCGCGCTTGAGCCACTCTTGCCTGAAGCTGGCTTTGTTCCCTCCCAGGCTGCCGAGCGAGGGCTGCCCCTTAAGCCGATGCCGGGTCGTGGTCGCTGGTTCCGGATAAATCCCCTGTTGCAGGAATGGCTGAAGTCGCCCGTAATGACCGGATATTCGGAGCGGATGCTGCAGGCGAGCCGATGGTTTGGCGTGCGCGACCAGTTTCCGGAGGCCCTGAAATACGCTCTCCTGTCTGGCGATGCCGAGGAAGTCATCCGGATCGCCTCTGAGGGATCAGAGGCTTTGCTGTTGGGTCAGGATACCGCATCACTCCTGCGCCTTCGCAAGAGTTTGCCGGCTCAGCTCCTGGAACGAAGCGTGCGTCTCAGAATTGTCTATAGCTGGGTTCATGCAATTGGCGGCCAGTTCCGCCAGGCTCGAGCGCTGATTGATGGTCTGGCCGAGACCGACCGACAGGAGCAGGCCGCACGGATTCGTGCCTTGAAAGCGTTTATCCTGCGGGGAGAGGGCAGTGTTGGGCCGGCTCTGGAAATGGCTGATCAGGCCCTGGCAGGCGGGGAACTCAGCACTCAGGGCCAGCTTGTCACGCAGATGGTCCGTTCCAGTGCATTGTGCGCGGCGGGTCGATTCCCGGAGGCCCGGGAAGCAAACCGTGCCGCGTCGAGACTCGCAAGAGAAGCGGGCGATTCCGGTTCGGAAGCCTTGGCGGTTTATGCACACGCCCGGATCGAACTGGGCAAAGGCGCCCTGAAGCATGCAGAGCAATTGTTGCGCACCGGTCTCGATACCGCCATGCAGGAACTCTCGCGTCCCGCCCGGATTGGTGAAACCCGCCTGCAGCTGAATCTGGTGCTCGTGCTCTGGCATCAGGGCCGTGAAGCGGAAGCAGATCGCCTGTTGGTCACCTGCGGGCGCCACGCTGAACAGACCCGGGATCTTGGTCTGCTGTTGGCGATGACCATTCGTGTCTTGATGTGTCGGACCCAGGGTCGCCTAGAGGATGCGTTTGTCTGGATTGGTCGGGCCGAGCGTACCATGCATTCCTGGCAAGTCGACGAATCACTGTTCGTACCTGTTCTCGAGGCCCTGAAAGCCAACTGCTGGTTGTCGCAGAATCAGATCGACAGTGCCGATCAGGCGGTTCGAAAGCTTGCTCCCTACAGGGAGGCCGGCTGCGTACCGGAGCTCTTCCCCATGATGCCGGGCTTGCTGGACTGCCTTCAGGTTCGGGTCGACCTGGCTCGCGGTGATTTAATAAAGGCCCGGGAAACCCTCCAGGGTATCCGTGAACGGTATGAGGGAGCCATTCCATGGGGCGTAGAGCTCCACATGCGCTTGCTTGAGGCTGTGATCGTTCTGGATGAAAAGGGACCGGTGGTGGCCCTGAAGATTCTGTCTACCGTCGTCAATGAGGCTGCTGCAGAGCACTTCATCAGTCCTTTCCGGGAGCTCAGGAACGAGTTGCAGGAGCTAATGACGAAGGGCTTTGGTCAGCTTCCTGAAAGTGCGTTCAAAGAAGCGCTGGGTGAGGTGTTTGAGCTCCGTGAGGTCGCGGGTACCCTGGACACCCTGGCGGAACCCATCAGTGAGCGGGAGCAGGGTGTGCTCGAGCTGATTGCAAAAGGGCTTTCAAACCAGGAAATAGCTGACAAGCTGCATATTTCTCTGCACACGGTGAAAACCCACGCGCGCAGAATCAATGCCAAGCTGGAAGTGAAATCCCGAACCCAGGCTATTGTGCGCGCCCGGGAGCTTGGGCTGCTTTAAGCTCATCAATTCGCGCATCCTTCTCTGCCCAAATCTCACTCACCCAGCGTTGGAACGCAATCCGGGTTTCCCGGTTGTTTTCGTAATCCATTCCCAGAAACTCGCCTGGAATTTCCCGCGTTCGAACGTCAATAATAATCCTTCGGATTCGCCCGCACAGGTAATCCCAGAAGCCGGCCCGGCCTTCCGGATACACGATCGTGACATCCAACATGGTGTGGATCATTTCGCCCATAGCGCCCAGTACAAAAGCCGTTCCGCCTGCTCTTGGTTTCAAGAGGTGCTTGTAGGGTGAATTCTGGCGATCATGCTTCTCGGGTGTAAACCGGGTGCCTTCCATAAAGTTGAAGATCGTCACCGGGGTGTAGCGAAACTTCTCGCAGGCAGCCTGGGTAGCCTCCACATCCTTGCCCTTTAGTTCCGGACGTTTGGCGATTTGCTCCTTGGTATGGCGGTGCATAAAGGGAAAATCCAGCGCCCACCAGGCAACTCCGAGTAATGGCACCCAGATCAGTTGTCGCTTCAGGAAGAACTTCAGCAGGGGGATTCGGCTGTTCAGCACATACTGAATGGCCGGGATATCGGCCCAGCTCTGGTGGTTACAGGTGACAAAATACCAGTGCTTCCGGCTGAGATTTTCGACGCCCCGCACATCCCAGTCGACTTTGTGCAGAAAATCCATCAGCAGATTGTTGAAGCCAATCCAGACCCACGCGATGGTGTTGAGGATCACCGTGCAGCCCTTTCGCACGGCGGTAATGGGCAGAACCAGTTTAAGCAGGGCGACTGCGAGGAGAAACGGAATCAGCACCAACGTGTTACACAGGATGAGCAGGGCCGCCAAAGTCCCCTTCAGCGGCGCGGGGAGAAAATCGAGCATGGGGTAGGGTCTCTAACCTTCAGCCGGGTTGGTTTTCAGGGATGATTGGCGGGGTAGCAAACCGGTTTCCGCTTCGGTAGAAGCCAGCTGTTCAAGGCTGCCGGGTTCGAGGTTTCTAACCACGCTGCGGAAATCGTCGTCATAAAACTCAAGGTTGTTGTAGTGAATCATTGCCCGGATCTCTTCAATGTATTCTTCTCCGCGCTCGGAGTAGCCAAGCAGTCCCTCTGCAAGCTCCAGGCCTGAGAGAGGGGCATTATCACGGCGGTCTTCTAGGCGGACGTCTCGCAACAACTGATAGGTCGGGTGGCGATTCAGGTTCTGTATGTACGCACGAACCGAGCGGTAGGGTGAGGAGAACTTGGCCACCTCATGGCTCGCGCCCTCTGCCCGGCCGCGGGGAACAAGCCCGCAGCCTTTGGAAAAGCACCACTGGCCAAAAAGGTTATTACCTTTCGTGGCAAACCGGGAGGTGCCCCAGGCGGATTCATTGGCGGCCTGTGCCAGGATCAGAGACGGAGGAATCACATCGAGGCGCTTGCGCAGCAGGGCAAACTGCTCGTCGCTGCCGGGCTCGGCATCCACTCTTAATCGCTCGGACTGTTGGGCCAGCCAATCATACTCCTTGCTGGTCAATGTCTCTTTCGCAGCGAGGCTATCCAGGTAGTCGCGCTCAATCAGAATCCGTGAGTTGGCCAGAACAATCCGTGGGTAGAGAAACGAGAAGAATGCGGCCTTCTTCTCCGTGGTGTCCTGATACCGGGAAAAATCCGGCAGGTCGTCATTGGCCCAACTGGGGAGCGGAGGCAGAGAAGACAGTGCGGGTTCGGAGCCTGTGTTATCGGAGTTGATCCGGTCGATACTGGCCTGTGGCGTATAAAAGCCACCGCCGATCGCAAATGCAATCAGGGGGAGCATCAGTATGGCGGCCCGTTTACCCGCAGACATAAAACCTCACGTTAAAATCGATATAGCAATGATTATAACAGGTTATACGAGAGCGTTTGCCAGTTGGGTTTTGTCGGATGCCAGTGCAGTCAGGGCAGTCGTGTTGCAACCAGCAAGCCGATCTGTTCCTCATCACCCTCGGTGGTTCGGAAACGCAAATAGAACTGGTCCTGACTGGCGGTGTGAAAACCCTCAAGTACAAGGTTGCCGGCGGTGAACTCTACCCTCCCGGCACCCAGTTGGTTGAGCGCCAGGTCGATGTCCGCCAGGCTCTCGAGCGCAGGTTTTGTCACGGTCTCGTCATCAACGGAATGGGTGCTGGTCAGCGAAATCGGCGAGAGTGTTGCCGAGCTTGAGGATTCGATGGTCAGCAGGGCATTGTCAAAATGTCGGAGGCGGTTCGTCTGAGATGTCAGGGCCAGGGCCACACCCTGAAGCCTGAACTGTCCCGAAGCCGGTACGGTGTTCGCGGTTTGTTCCGCGGCAATCAGGATGCCGTCGCCCAGGGGACTATCGTCCAGGTTGAATGCCATCAGGGTGCCATCCGGGGTGCTGGCGCCGACACCGATATCTGGCCGCTGGAAATCACCGGAAGCGGTGGTTATGTCAAGGTTCAGTCGTCCGATATCCACATCCCCTTTGCTGAGCCGC
Source organism: Marinobacter sp. NFXS11 (assembly GCF_040148675.1). Taxonomy (NCBI): domain Bacteria; kingdom Pseudomonadati; phylum Pseudomonadota; class Gammaproteobacteria; order Pseudomonadales; family Marinobacteraceae; genus Marinobacter; species Marinobacter sp. NFXS11. The sequence continues at coordinate 687,361 of NZ_JAGDDV010000001.1, forward strand.
GACGTTCGGTTGCTTAGGGTCCAGGATTCTGTTCCGGTACCGGTGGAGTCCGTCGTGACAGTGCCTGAACTGTCTCGTTGTAATGACGTAAAGCTCTGGGATTGGTTAACTGTACCGCCAGAAATCTGCCATTGGCCAACGCCTGCTTCGATGGTGAGAGGCGTTGTCTCGTCGCTGAATCGGGTTCCAAGATACAGCATGTTGTAGTCGCGGCCATTCAGACTGTCTGCGTCGAATCCCTCCTTCCTGAGGAGGTTGACCTCAAGAACCGACAGATACTGATCCTCCAGAGTACCCAGCCGCCGCAACCGGTCGCCGTCTGCTTCCAGCTCAATAGCCTTGCCAGCGCTGAAGTAGCCGCTGATCACCCGGTCGGGCCCCGTGGTTTCATCCTCAGGCGCGCTTGTGAAGGCGTCCAGATAGTAGGGATTGCGAGTCCAGCCAATAATTTTCGAGCTGCCCCGGCCGGTAATGCTCTGATACAGGGCCCGGCCGGCCAGCAGGTGAGTTTCTTCCAGCAGGGTGGCTGCACCAGGGGATGACGAGTGGGTATTCCTTTCCCAGTACTCGGAGCCCCTCACAAAGAAGTCGTTGCCCTGCTGATGGATCAGAGCCTCGCGATCGTAGGGTATATCGTTGGCGAGAGAGGTCACTCGGATGTTGAACGCATCAAAGCTGGTGAGCGTCAGGGCCGGATAAACATAGCCGGTGCCATTGTTATCGGTCAGCACCTCTTCCTGGGCCGTTCGAACACCCCATTGTCCGGACCCGCTCAGGGTAGACTCGAGAAAAGTCTGCCCCAACTCGATGCCCAGGAATACTGAATTGTAGTCTGCGGAACTGGCGCTGATTTTTCCCGAGGACGTCTCATCGAGCACCGCGTAGTCGGCCATGGCGCTCACGTAACGGGCAAAGTCTCCCCGATCTTCGAGAATATCCAGGGCACCGCCGAGGCCAACATTGGAAGGAATCTCAATTTCAAAGTCGTGGACCTGATCGGCGAGGGTCGACCACACATACTTGTTCAGGCACAGCTCGCCGCCTTCATCGGCAACGCAATCCAGAATGGTCTGGAACTCACCGGCCGTATAGCTGCTGAGCGTGTTACGCACCAGATATTCGGAAAAAGGATTCACCTTCACATCCCGGTCCGCATCGGCGGCCAGGGCTCGCATACGGGTGTTGCCATAACTGGCATCGATAATCACATCTGGTCCAAGCGGCAGGCCTTCTGTGAATTCGATAATGGTGAAACCTTCGCTGTCGGTGCGGCTCGAAATGGGAGGCTCGCCCAGGTTCTGCAAGGCCGGGTTGGTGTAGTAAACACTCACCCTGTCCGGTTGCACGATTCTCAGGTTGCGGCGGGTAGGTTCGCCGTCGCTGGTGACACCACCCGGTACTTCCATGGTTACCCGGACTTCATTGCTGGCCAGGCCGCCTGTGTTCGAGGAATCTCCGGTGCTGCCGGAACTGAAATCATCGACCGGGTTCTTGTTTCCCGCGAAGTCATTGGGCTGGCCGGCCGCGCCGGCAATGGCATCTTCGCCGCTTCCGCATCCCGCGGTGAGCACCAGAGTCGAGGAGAGGAGTAAACCGAGTGTGAATCGCATGCCTGGCTATCCGTGCAGAAAATACAGGCAGACAGTCTAACAGTCGGATTCTCGGGAAAGCGTGAGGAAAAGCACGAAAGAGTCAGGGAAGGAAAGTGAAACAGGCCCGGGCGAGCGGGCCCGTTTCAGATGAGGCATGAATCAGAAGAAAATCTTCATGCCCGCCATAACGCCCTCATCGAGATTGACGTCTCGTGAGGAATTCTCGATATCGGTGTTCAGGTAACGGTAGCCAGCAAAAACCTCCGCGTTGCGGATCACACGATAGCTGCCACGAAGCTCCAGGCTGGTCATGTCATCGGAATCGCCGAACGAGAGAATGCTGGGTGCATAATGCAGGCCGCCGGTGAACGACAGGCCCGGCACGTTCGGGATGTTGACGGTTGCGAAACCGCCGAGACCGAGCGCTCCACCATCTGCACGACCCTGATCCCAGAAGATGCCGCGCATGCCGATGCCGGCGGTAGTCGGCAGGTTACCGATAGCAGTGCGGCCCTGGGCATGGAAATCGGCGTTGAAAATATCGCGGCCACCTTCGTGGTAGGTGTAACCGGTGCCAAGCTGGATATCGTTGTTGGTGCCGAAGAAGTTTACCTGGCCCTTCACGGAATCGTTTGTGAGGCTAAGATCCACATCACCTGCGAAGGCAGGCGCGGCAGCCAGTGAGAGAACCATCAGGGAAATCCGGGACGCTTTCATAGTTGTGCACCTTCGTTACGTGTTTAGCAGAATTGGCGGTATGTTAACGGGACGCACCGGACCACTCAACTTAAATGCCAGTAAGTCCCCGTTAACTTTCATTTTTCGCAGATCAGTGCCGGGTGGTCTCGCCGCCCTGGTCCAGATCCTCCGGTGATGCGTTCTCTGCGGGTACCCGGTATTCCTCGTTGGCCCAGGCCCCCAGATCGATCAGTTTGCAACGCTCGGAGCAGAAAGGGCGCCAGGGATTGGTCTCGGTCCATTCCACGGACTTTTTACAGGTTGGGCATTCAACGTTCATGGTTGCCTTCGGGTATCGGAAACGTGTCTGGATGTCTGTGCCCGTAGTTCGGTAAGCCGGTCTCAGGAGGCAGCAGACGCCTGACAATATTGTTCCAGTACTGCCCGCAGCATTTCAATATTGACAGGCTTGGCAACAAACGAATCCATACCGCATCGGCGGCAGCGTTCCTCGTCTTCTTCCATGGCACTGGCGGTCAGCGCGACCACCGGGATGTGCGCGCGGTTGTGGGTTTTCTCCCACTCACGGAGGCGTCGGGTGGCTTCGAAACCGTCCACGCGGGGCATCACGCAATCCATGAATACCAGGTCGAAAGGATGCCACTGCCATAGGCTGGCCGCAGCCTCGCCATCGTTGGCTGTCATCACGTCACAACCGAGTTTCTCCAGCAGCCGACGTGTGAGGGTGCGGTTCACGGGATTATCCTCCACCAGCAACACCTTCATGCGGCCGCAGGGAAGCTCCCGGCGACGGGCAGTATCGGTGTTGGCCTGAAGCGAGAACCGGGTCAGGAAACGCCGTTCTTCTTTGGCTGCATCGGCAAACAACTGGTTGAGGATGGGCGTCAGGCAGGACTCCCGAAGCGATTTGCTCAGGAAGGCATCGGCGCCCGCCTGGCGAAAATGCTCGGCATCGCCCCGTTGGGGGTTGGACGACAGGATCAGAAGGCGCATATCCGACCACAGCGGGTTGCTGCGTATCTGTCGGCACAGCAGGTCGCTGTCCATATCCGGCACAAAACCATCCAGAATGATGGCATCGAAGGGCTGCTGGCCATCGAACGCCGTGCGCAGGGACGTCAGCGCCTCGCCGGCTGACTTCACCGCTTCGATGTGCACTTCGTGCCGGGACAGCATTTCCAGAGTGATCTTGCGGGACAGCTCGTAGGAATCCACTACCAGAATCCTGCGGTTCTTCACCATCCGGGTATCCGGCCGAACTCGGGCGGCGTTCTCCGGCGCCACGGGCAGGGTCAGCTCCATCCAGAAGGTCGAGCCTTCACCGGGTCGGCTTTCAAGATCCATGGCCCCGTCCATCAGGCCCACCAGTTGGCGGCAGATGGTGAGGCCAAGGCCGGCACCGGGCAGTTGACGCTGGAACTGCTGGCCAAGCTGCACGTAGGGTTCGTAAACGAGAGGAACATCTTCCGGGTTGATGCCCACGCCGGTGTCTTCCACGGCAATGCGCAGGCGAGCCTTATCGTCCCGACGGCCCAACATCTCGATACTGATCAGCACATGGCCGGAATCGGTAAACTTGATGGCGTTGGACGTAAGGTTCAACAATATCTGGCGAATGCGAACCGGGTCGCCCTTCAGGGCCCAGGGCAGGTTTTCGTCGATCCTGAGTTCCAGTGCGAGGCCTTTCTCCCGGGCGCGAGAGCCGAGCATGTGCACCAGATCATTGAGGGTTTCCCGAAGGTCGAAGGGGATGTCTTCAAGTACCAGCTTGCCCGCTTCCATACTGGAGATATCCAGCAGGTCGTTGATGATGGCCGAGAGGCTTTCCGAGGCGCTCAGCAAGGTCAGGACGTATTCCCGCTGCTCCTGATCCAGCGGCGTATCGGTGAGTAGGTTGGCGTAGCCCAGCACCGATTGCAGCGGAATACGCAGTTCGTGGCTGACATTCGCCAGGAACTGGTTCTTGGCGTGATTGGCGCGAACCGCCTCGTCCCGTTCACCCTGGGACTGGATCGTGGTCTGTCGCAGGGAGCGGGTGTCCTCAAGGATTTGCAGGCGCATCTTGTTCAGGGCCTGCTCCAGCTCCGAGAGTTCATCTGGCGTTTTTCGGGGTTTGCGCCTGAGCTTCAGCGGGTCTACCAGCGCGTCGAGATTCAGCCGCGCGGCGTAATCGGCCATGGATTCCAGATGCCTGGAGAGCGTCAAACGAACGATCACCAGCAACCCCAGGGTGCCCAGCATGACAACAATGGATTGGAACAGCAGGTTCAGGAGCGCGCGGTTACGTAGGTCTGTGTAGATCTGGTCGATGGAGGAGGTGACGGTGAGCGTGCCGACATTTTCTGGGCTGCGGTTGTTGGAGCGGTCGAAAACCAGTGGAAAGGTCTGCGACATGACCCGGCCCTCAGGGTAAGTGCCGGTGCTGAAGGTTTCGCCGGTGCTGGTCACCACCCGCCCGTACTGGACAGCGGGCACTGCTTTCATATCATCCAGGCTGTTGGCCACCTCGCTGAAATTCATCAGCCAGATGTTGTTGCTCATACTCCCGGAGACCAACTCGGCGGCTCGTGTCTGGTCATTCAGCAGATCGTTCTTGCGCCGTTCGAATTCTCCGATCAACTGAACGCCCGTCGCCACCAGAGACAAAAAGAGGCTGAACAGCAATACGTAGGCGAGCAACCTTGCCGCCAATGGCCGTATTCCCAATCGTTTGAAGAACCGCTTCGAAGGCAAGGCACATATTCCCTGTGTCGACTACAAAATCACCAAAATCAGTTTAACAGACCGTCAGCACTTCGACACGTTTTCGTGAATGATCATTCACGAATCGAAAGCGCACGTTCAGATCGTATAAATGTGCGCCATAGATGCGCTCCTCTTCACGCCCGCGCCGAAAAGACGGGCGAGGATCGTAGGCCACCACATCCTCGATCAGCGGGCGCAGTTCCGGGTACTCTTCGGGTGAAAGCTCGCCAATCTGGGCCTCCGCTTCCGGCAGAAAAACCACTTCGAGTTTTTCCGTGGGTGGCGAGTCTGCCCAGCCCAATGTCGCTTCAGGAACTGAATCGGCAAATGGCAGGTAGGGTTTGATATCCAGTATCGGTGTGCCCTCGATGAGGTCATGATCACTGATGCGAAGAATGAGCTGTCCATCTTTGCGAACCAGTCCCTCATTGCGAACGACCGACAGGCCGAGGCTGTTTGGGCGAAACGGAGAGCGGCTGGCAAACACGCCCATCTTGCGATTGCCGCCCAAGCGGGGAGGGCGGACCACGGGCCGCCATTCTGCCCGTACCGCCTCATGGAACTGAAAGGTCAGCCAAAGGTGGCTGGCGGTCTCCAGCCCACGGAAGGCATCTTCCCGGTCAAACGGTGGCCGGATGATCAGGTCGGCCCGGGCATGGCGGGTCAACCCCGGCTGGCGGGGCACCCCGAATTTGTCCTGGAAGCAAGAGCGGGTAATGGCGACAGGCTTGAGAGTGAGGGCCTCGGTCGCGGGTTTCGAGGGGTGTCTTGGCATTACAAACGATCATCCTCAATGATACCGGAGAAAAACATTTCCACCCGGAAGACCACCGATGCCCGGTCTTTAAAACTTTCCTCCCGCGGGAATTCCAGCGCTGGAATCAGCTCCGCGTAGAGCCAGTTGCTGTGGAGACGATAGCGAAACGTGAGGTCCCCGAATGCGGACGTGGTGCGCCAGGAAGGTTTGCTTTCCCCAAGTACGCCCAGCCGGGGCGTTACAATCAAACGGTTATTCATGCGCTTACGCATGCTGAATATCTGAGCTGCAACAAATTCCTTGTCGTTGTGCACCCACTCCAGTTCTGAAGACGAGCGAAAATACCAGTCATTGCCCACCGGGCGCCCAACACCAATCCAGGTTCGCTCGCCCCAGCCGTCCTGATGAAAATAATAGAACCGTTGCTGAGCGTTCAGAATCCACTTGTCGTCCAGCCGCCAACGTTTCTCAGCCGTTGCCCGCCAGAACGCGTCTGGAGGAAGTCGCAGGCGCACACCCACGTCGTTGGAAAAGTTGATGGCGTCACCAATCTGGGTCAGGTAACGCAGTGCACCTGTGGCTTCCGTATCGGAACGCTCGGGCTCCGTAAGCTGGCGGTCCCGCTGGCGCTCCCCGAGAGGAATCAGGTCTTCGCTCTCGCTCTCGATCACCAGGCGCAGTTTCCGACGAGTGGTGGGAATATCCAGCCGGAACCGAGCCTCAGGCTCAAATTGTGCCGGATCGCCGTATTCGGATTCTGTCGCAAAGCCAATGCGCAGGTAGCTCTCGTTGTTGGGAAGGCTCTGGGCGCTGCCCGATAAGGTACGGTCTGCCCACTGGCCCACCGACTGGATCTTTTGCCCGTGAAGACGCTCCTGCCGCAGCACCCAGTTGCTGAATTTGAGCCAGTAGGAATCCCGGGGATCGGCCCAGTATTCGTCCGGCTCAAACGTATAGAATCCGATCGGAAGCTGACCCGGCGAGAGAATCTCAGCCACTGAACGCTCCCGAACCTCAAACACCGGCTCAATGCTGTAGCTTGGAGAAGAGACCGTCAGAGAAAGAACAGCCGCAAGGGCTGCCATACGATAGCGGGAAAACCAGTCAGCCAAAGTCCACCAACAACCTTTCATGCAGCTCCCGCACCTGACGCGTTACTTCATCCAGAGGGCGATCATTATCAATCACCTCATCCGCCCGCGCCAGCCGATCTTCGCGCGACATCTGAGCCGCAATGATCCGCTCAACCTGTTCACGGGAATTGGTATCCCGTGCCATGGTGCGATCAATCTGGGTTTCTTCAGGCACGTCGATCACGATAATGCGGTCAACCAGTTCGTGCTGGTCGGTCTCGAGGAGGAGAGGGGAGACCAGAAGCACATAGGGAGGTTGATAGTTTTCCGGGTTCAACTGCCGAATCAATTCCTCGCGAATGATTGGATGTAATAGCGACTCCAGCCAAACTCGTTCTTCTGGCTTTTCAAAAACAATTCCACGAAGCTGCGAACGATCCAAAGCACCCTCGGGTGTGAGAATCTGCTCACCAAAATGCTTCGCGATCCTTACAAGCGCTGGCGTCCCCGGCTCAACTACCTCCCGGGCAACATCATCGGCGTCCACCCAGTGCACGCCAAGCTCACCGAACAAACGAGCGACAGTGGATTTTCCGGAACCAATCCCGCCGGTGAGGCCGATTACTGCCATTGATACTCCGAGTCAGAATTATATGTCGGATTACGCTGCGCTAATCCGACCTACATGGACATCCTAATCAAACCCCCAAAAACCCAAACCAAAACGCCTGAATCTCACTGCCAAACCACAAACAAATCAAGCCCGCCGTCGCCAGATAAGGCCCAAACGGAATTGGCACCTCCCGCCCATGCTTCTTGAACACCATCAAACTGATACCCACAACCGCACCAACCACCGAGGACAGCAAAATCACTGCCGGCAACAACTGCCACCCCAACCAGGCACCAAGCGCGGCAAGCAGCTTGAAATCCCCATGCCCCATTCCTTCCTTGCCGGTAACCAGCTTGAACGCCCAATAAACCGACCAAAGCGAAAGATAACCGACGACGGCGCCCCAGAAGGCGCTGGTAAAGTCGATCAGCACGCCAAAATAATTTAACACCAGGCCTAGCCACATCAGGGGCAGGGTGATGTTGTCTGGCAGAAGCTGGGTATCGAAATCAATGACGGTCAGGGCCACAAGAGCCCAAACCAGCAACAAGGCCCAAAGGGCTGATTCGTTCGGCCCGATAACCGCAATGGTCACCACAGAGAAGATCGCCGTCACCGCCTCGATGATCGGATAGCGGGGCGAGATCGGCGCCTTACAGGAAGCGCATTTGCCCCTGAGAACCAACCAGCTGACCACCGGGATATTCTCCCAGGCCCGAATGCCATGGCCGCAGGAAGGGCAGGTAGAGGACGGTTTGGCGAGCGAAATCCGCTCTTCCTGCTTACGCTGCTTTTCAGGAAGCTCCAGGAATTCCTCGCACTGGCAGCGCCAGTCCTGGTGCATCATTTTTGGCAGTCTCAGAATGACCACATTCAAAAAGCTGCCAACGCAGAGAGCGATCAGGACAACCGACAGGTACAGTAGCCAGGGAGTGCCAAGCAATGTTTCAAGATCAAGCACTTAGCCAACCACCTTACCCATCTGGAAGATCGGAAGGTACATGGCGATAATCAGGCCACCAACCAGTACACCCAGAACCGACATAATCAAAGGTTCCATAAGAGCCGAGAGGTTATCTACCAGGTCATCAACCACCGCTTCGTAGTGATCGGCGACTTTGGAGAGCATCTCATCCAGGTTACCGGATTCTTCACCGATAGCAGTCAACTGAACAGCCATAACTGGGAAGATGTCAGCATTGCGCATAGCTGCTTGCAGTTGCGTGCCGCTGGCGACCTCGTCTTTGATCTTATTGATTCCGTCTCTGTAAACCGCGTTGCCGGTTGCATTTGCGACAGATTCCAGCGCGTCTACTAACGGCACACCGGCGGCAAATGTAGTCGAAAGAACTCGCCCAAATCTTGCAACCGCCGATTTATCGAGAACTTCGCCTATAACCGGCAGTTTTAGAGTGTATTTATCAATAACATCGGAGAATTTCTTCGATCTGTACTTTGCCTCCCTGAAGAGGAAAATGACGCCGACAATACCCAGCAATGCGATAAACCACCACTTTTGCATCCACTCAGAAATGTTAACAACCATCTGAGTGAATACCGGTAGATCCGCTCCAAACCCAGTAAACAGAGCCTCAAACTGTGGCACAACTTTCACTAGCAGGATTGCGGTTACGATTATAGCCACAACCACAACGGCCGCAGGGTAAGTCATTGCTTTCTTAACTTTTTTCTTTAGTAGTTCGGTCTTTTCCAGATATGTTGCAATGCGGTCAAGCATTTGCTCAAGTGCGCCCGCTTTTTCACCCGAATCCACCAAGCTACAGTATAGATCGTTGAAATGCCGTGGATGCTTCCTCAGGGCTCCTGCGAAGCTGGTACCTGCAGCAATGTCATTTCGCACTGCAAGAATAAGTTCCTGAAGCCCTTTGTTTTCCTGCCCGTCGGCAACAATGTCAAAGCTCTGAACCAGCGGAACGCCTGCCTTCATCATGGTGGCAAGCTGACGGGTAAGCATCGCAATGTCGAACGGCGTGATCTTCTTGCTGCCGCTGAAGAGCGGTTTCGACTTTTTCTTAACCTTGCTCGGTACGATTCCCTGTTTGCGAAGCTGAGCTTTCACCAGAGCAAGGTTGGTGCCGGAAACCTCACCGGTTGCCTTATTACCTTTTCTGTCTTTGCCTTCCCAAACGAACGCCTGGAGCTTTTCTGCTTTCTCTGCCATGTTTAATCCTTCGTCACGCGGTTGGCTTCCTCAAGACTGGTCACACCCTGAATCACTTTCAGAAGTGCTGCCTGCCGCAAGTTACGGAAGCCCTCTGCCTGAGCCTGTTTTGCAATTTTGATGGAGCTGGCTTCTTCCATAATCATGTTTGCCAGCTCGTCGGTAATTTTGACCACCTCGTAAATGCCAACGCGGCCTTTATATCCTCCATTGCATTTATCACAGCCCTTTGGGCGGTACAACGTGAAGCCTGTATCAATTTGTTCCTGTGTGAACCCCTCCCCCAAAAGCACGTCTTTGGGGATGTCTGCAGCTTGTTTGCAGCTGTTACACAAACGCCGGCCCAATCGCTGCGCGATAATCACACTCACGGACGTAGCGATGTTAAATGAGGGAACCCCCATGTTCATCATACGGGTGAGCGTTTCTGCGGCGCTGTTGGTGTGCAGGGTTGAAAGTACAAGGTGACCGGTTTGTGCCGCCTTGATCGCTATATTGGCGGTCTCCAGGTCCCGAATCTCGCCCACCATGATTACGTCGGGGTCCTGACGTAGGAAGGCTCGCAATGCTTCGGCGAAGCCGAGCCCGACTCGGGTGTTCACGTTAACCTGATTGATCCCTTCAAGGTTAATCTCAGCGGGGTCCTCGGCAGTTGAGATATTTCTTTCGGCGGTGTTCAGGATGTTCAGGCCGGTATAAAGCGAGACCGTTTTACCGGAGCCGGTTGGCCCGGTTACCAGGATCATGCCTTGAGGTTGTTCAAGCGCTTCAAGGTAGATCTGCTTCTGGTCTTCCTCATAACCCAGAACATCAATGCCCAGCTTGGCCTGGCTCGGGTCCAGAATCCGCAATACGATCTTTTCGCCCCATAGGGTAGGCAGGGTGTTCACCCGGAAGTCGATGGCCTTGGTCTTGGACAGTTTCATTTTTATCCGGCCATCCTGAGGCACCCGCCGCTCTGAAATATCGAGCTGCGCCATGATTTTTACCCGGGCAGAAATTTTTGGCGCCAACTTGATAGAGGGCCGCGATACTTCTTTCAAAATACCGTCCGTGCGGTAGCGAACCCGATAAACCTTTTCATAAGGTTCGAAATGAACATCCGATGCGCCGCCGCGAATCGCATCCAGCAACATTTTGTTCACATACTTAACGATGGGGGCGTCATCAACGTCGCTGGCAGTAACGGCGCTCTCGTCTTCCTGTTCACCGCCCTCAGTTTCCACGCCCTCAAGGTCTGCGTCCTCAAGGTTGCCCATCGAGGTATCCTGAGATTCAAGATATTTTTCAATGGACTCGCGAAGCTTAGCGTCGTCTACCAGTATCGCATCTGTACTCAGACCGGTATTGAACTTGAATTCATCAAGTGCCTGAATGTTGGTGGGATCCGAAACAGCAATAAACAGTCGGTTGCCGCGTTTATAGATGGGTAATGCGTTGTGCTTCCGGATCAGCTTCTCATCGACCACCTTCTCTGGAATCATCTCCGTTGAGAATGCGGAGAGATCCAGAACCGATACCCCGAACTCCATGGCGGCAGAGAAAGCCAACCCACTGCTATCCGCCAACTGGTTCTGAACGAGGTAGGTGATCAGTGGGATTCGGTTGTTAGAGGCTTGAATAAAAGCATCTTTCGCGGTGGCCTCATCCAAAAGTCCGTCATCCACAAAGCGTCTGGCCAAGCCTGTGAGGGTAACTTTGCTGCTGTCAGTTGCCATAGAAACGTTCAAGAGTGTCTTATAAGTTGCTGAAACGGCGTTCAGAGTGAATAAGCCAGAGTTTAGATGCACACGATCGCTTTGGAAAGCACGCATGCAATGAACCTGTAGCTGACAAAATTTGTCACCGAGTGACGACGGACGACAAGTTTAGGCGAGAGGGTGTTCAAGCCTCAAGGAACCATTTGCGATGTAGTGCATTGTTTAAATTGAGGAATTTTCAACCTGTCATGACTTGGCACGGTGCCTGCTTTATCACGGGAAGGCCGCTCTGCGTCCAGGGCGAGACTGACCATCTTTCGGAGATAAAATATGAAAACAGTTCAGAAGGGTTTCACTCTTATCGAACTGATGATCGTTGTAGCGATCATCGGCATCCTTGCGGCCGTAGCTATCCCGGCCTACCAGGAGTACGTTGCGACGTCCTACGGCGGTTCCTCCATGAAGGGTGTTAACCCGTATGTTGGAAAAGCGCAGGTCTGCACCCAGACTGGCATTGACTGCACCGGTTTGGATACCGAGATCACCAACGTGGCACAGCTGACAAGTGCCAGCACGATTGATCAGGGCGAAAACATCGTTCTGGTTTGGGAGAACGAAGGTTGTGCTTTGACCGCTGACGTCGCGACTGATGGCACTGTCGGTTACACCATGGCGCTGGGTTCCAACGCGCCTGCCAGCCAGACTGTAGAGCAGTGTGAAGAAGGCGCCGGCCTGAACACGTAATCGCGTTCTACTTGAGCAACAGCCAAATAGTGTGCTGCTTGTAGTCAAAGTGATGGAAAGCCTCTGCACAGCGTGCAGGGGCTTTTTTTTGCAGGCAATATAAGAACTATGTTGGTATTACTAACGCTAATATTGGTCGGAACTTCGTTGTTTGTTGGCCTTCTGCCCACACTCACGGGTAGCTACTCTGATCAGCGTTTTCTCGTTTGCGCTGCTTCTCTGGCACTTCTCGCTTTCGCTCTTGGCAATATTCTCATTCGGCCTCAGCAGTCGCCTCGAATGACGCATCTTTTGTGGCTTTTGCCGTTCGTGTTGGTTTTTCTGTCAGGCGAGTTGTATCCGGCCACATTTCGCGTCGAGCCCCTAATGTTCGCTTTCTTTTTCTCGGGAGCCTTCCTTTATGGTACTCAGCTTCCGGGCTCGAAAAATTTCGCTGTGGCTGTAAGGCAATCTCTGACCCTAATTGCATTTCTCGCACTCATCTATGGGTTTATAGCGGTTTTGAACTATGGTCTCGCGCTTCGAGATGGCAACAGGGAGGTCGACACAGTTGTTACCTGGGGATTTCCGAACATCCGGTACTGGAGTCACCTTGCAACGTGGCTAATTCCTTTGTTTGCGATAGCTCAGCAGTCCGGGAGTCTGTCGAGGTTGCCATTGGTGCGGGCGCTGTTTTCCCTTTCCGGCGCCATATGGTGGTGGATGATCTTTACTACGTCAGCTAGGGGGTCAGCAGTCGGGTTGATCGTTGGTTCTGCCGTGGTGATCGTTTTGTTCAGGCGCTCTAGTTTGGACTGGTTGCGTGTGGTGGGGAAGCAGTTGCTTGGTGGTGGTTTTCTGTGGCTGGTTTTGACCGTGCTTGTTCCCTGGTTGGTTTTTGGTTCTGCGGACTTAAGAGAGCTTAGAGTTCACTCGTCTGGAAGGCTCCCTTTATGGCAGGAAGCATGGGAAATGAGCTTGGTGAATTTTCCATTTGGATTGGGGTCTCAATCGTGGTTGACCCATGAAACTATAACCGAGGCGTATGAGCTTTCGAATCCGTTTGCTCACCCACATAACATGTATCTTCTTTGGGCCGCTGAGTATGGCTGGATAAGTGTGGCGGCCTTGTTGATTGCAGTCTTTGGCGTTTGCAAGTCTTTGGTCGTCTTAAGTACACGTCTTAAGCGTGCCGATAACAGCGATAAAGTCATTGTGGGGCTCACTGCATCAGTAGTGGCCGCATTTACTCACGCTGGAGTTTCGGCTGTCTTCATAGCGCCAGCCTCCATGCTCGTTGGTTTGCTAGTGTTGACGCTGTTCTCTGCGCACCTTTCTATGTCATCCGAGATCAGTAGAGGTTGCGGATATTTCAAGCTCAGCATTCAGAGCTTGAGGCTTGCGGCTGGCTTACTGTTAGTTGTATGTAGCCTGATAGGCGGAGTCTGGATGAGTGAGGTGTGGCATTACTACGAAGACAACATGCTTGATCGGCAGACCTATCAGGGGCAGGGCGCAATTTACTCACCACGATTTTGGTCACATGGTGACTTTCCTCGTCAATAGATTCAAAAGTGCGTGACTTAATTAGTTGTTTTTATTGGAAAATAAGTTTTGGCGCGATTTGTGCTTTTCTACTTCCATTACAGGTTTTCAAGATGGAGTGGCTTAGTCACCATGCGCAGAAATCTTGGTTTCACACTGATTGAGCTAATGATCGTTGTGGCAATTATAGGAATTTTGGCTGCAGCGGCCGTGCCGGCTTACCAATCGTATGTCGCTGGTGCGCAAGGTGGTGCTGCAATGAAATCTGTGACACCGTTTGTGGTCAAGTTGCAGGTTTGTACTCAAACTGGCAATGGTTGTCAGGCTTTGAATGCATCGATTGCAGCGGAGAGCAGCTTGAGCATTGCGCCAAATGCTGCGCAGGGGACGACGTCTGCAATTACGATGTCGAACCAGGGATGCAGCTTGATAGCAACAGTCACCGAAACTGGCACCGTGTCTTACGTGATTGCTGGCAAGGGGGCTGTTTCTGACGAGCAGTGCGCAGCCGGCGCCGGTCTGGGGTCATAGGCAGTGGGGGAGGTGAGAGGTCTCAAACCTCCACCTCCTCAAACAATTCCGGCACTTCAACATCCCAGCCAAACCTATCCCGAATCCGTTTGCGCATGACGTCACTCGCGACCAACTCACCATGAGTGACATACACCTTCTCCGGCTTGAGTGAGCTTTGCTCCAACCACGCCAGAATCTCGTTGTAGTCGCCATGCGCGGAAAGAGAATCCAGGTTATGAATCTCGGCCTTCACAGGCCAGTACTCACCGTGGATTTTCACTGATTCCGCGCCGTTCACCAGTGCATCACCCCGAGTTCCGGGCGCCTGGAAACCAGCGAAAACCACGCTATTGCGTGGATTGGGAAGTAGCGTTTTCAGGTGGTGTAGCACCCGTCCACCACTAGCCATTCCACTGGCGGAAATGATCACGCAGGGGTAGCGCACCGCATCCAGTTCAATGGATTCCTCCACCTTGCGGACAAATTCGGTTTTTTCGTCAATCAGCTCGCATTGAGCGGCGTTCAGTTTGTGCTCCTTGTGGTGCTTGCAGAAGATCTCTGTAGCCTTGATGGCCATGGGGCTGTTCAGGAAAACTGGCAGTTTGGGAATTTTCCCGTCCCCCATGATCTTGTGAATCACATAAAGCAGCATCTGCGCCCGCCCAACAGCAAACGCCGGTAAAAGCACAATGCCGCCACGGCCAGCCGTTTTGGTGATGATATCTGCCAGCTCCGCTTCCGGATCGGTCTCACCATGGGCCCGATCGCCATAGGTGGATTCACACAGCAACACATCCGCCTTTTTCAGGGGCTCCGGTGGGCGCATGATGATGTCATTCTGCCGCCCAACGTCACCACTGAATACAACTGTTCTGTCCGCGCCCTTGTGATGAACATGCACACAGGATGAACCCAGAATATGACCCGCCGGGGTGAAGGTTACCTGGAACCCTTTTACCGGTTCGAACGTCTCGTGGTAGTGCAGGGACTCGAAATGTTTCAGGGCTTCCCGGGCGTCTTTCTCGGTGAACAGCGGTTCCGGTTTTTCGTGTTTGGAGAATTTCTTGCGAAACGCGTACTTCGCATCCTCCTCTTGTAAAAAGCCGGCATCTGGCAGTAGAACCTTGCACAGTTCATGGGTGGCTTTGGTGCAGTAAACCTTGCCCTTGAAGCCATTCTTCACCAAGGCCGGCAGGTACCCGGAGTGGTCAATATGGGCATGGGTAAGCACCACGGCATCAATAGTTGAGGGATCCACAGGAAACTTCGCCCAGTTGCGCCGGCGCAAGGTCTTTACGCCCTGGTACATGCCACAATCCACCAATACCCGATGTTTCTCATCTGATAGAAGGTAGCGGGAGCCCGTGACTGTGCCTGTGCCGCCGAGGAAGCGAAGTTTCATAGAGCCATCCTTCTCGTTCTTTATTGAGGGAGTGTTACTATGGCTTATCATAGTTCATAACGTTTTGACCTGAAGCAGGAAGCGAATCACATGCATTACAGCTCCATCCTCCCGGACGTGATAAAAGTGGCCGATGAGGCCAGTGAGAAAGTGCTGCATATTTACCTGTCTGACTTCAAGGTGAGCTACAAGGCTGACGATTCGCCAATTACCGCTGCAGACACCGCTGCCCACGACATCATCACCCATGGGCTTAGAAGCATCAGCCGGGATATCCCGATCCTTTCGGAGGAGGGCAGCGATATCCCCTGGGAAGAGCGCAAACAATGGCGTCGCTTTTGGCTGGTAGATCCCGTAGACGGCACCAAGGATTTCACCCAGCGCACGGGCGAGTTCACGGTAAACATCGCCATGATCGAAGATGGCCAGCCGGTGATGGGTGTTGTCATCGCACCGGCCCTGAAAGAGGCATTCTGGGGAATTGTGGGAGAAGGTGCCCACATGCGGGACCGCACTGGCAGGGTTCATCACATCCGTGTGGCAGAGCCTAAACCCCTGAAGCGGGTTGTTGCCAGCAAAAACCACCTGAACGAGGAAACCCGGGCATTTATCGAGGCATTGGGTGAACATGAACTGGTGCAGGCGGGCAGCTCCCTCAAATTATGCCGAATCGCCGAGGGGCATGCGGATATCTATCCGAGGCTGGGCCCTACCTCCGAGTGGGATACCGGTGCTGCGCAAGCCGTGCTGATGGCTGCCGGCGGCAAAGTGCAGACGCTGGATGGCGAGTCCCTGAAATATGGTAAACAGAATGTGTTAAATCCGTATTTCGTTGCATCGGGAAGCTGGTACAGTCCCCGCCCATGACATGGTATGCACTGCAACATAAGCCCGCTCAGGGCGACCGCGCTCTTCAGCACCTTCAGAACCAAGATATCGCCTGCTTTTACCCAAAAATCAGTGTGGAGAAAATCAAGGGTGGAAAGCGCTCGAAGAAACTGGAACCCTTGTTCCCTGGCTATCTGTTCGTAAACCTTGAGCCGACGGATCCAATGTGGTCGAAGCTTCGTTCCACCCGTGGTGTGTTGAGAATCGTCGGCTTTGCCAACAAGCCCGCACCCATAAGCAATGCTGTAATCCAGCATATCAAAGAGAGCCTCGACTCAGTGGCAGAGCAGGGCGGTATCAAGCCGGGCCAGGCCGTAGAGCTGAGCGAGGGGCCCTTCGAGGGCATCAATGCCATTTTTCAGGCCTATGACGGCGAAGAGCGGGCAATAGTGCTTGTCAACTTTATGCAAAAGCAACAGAGCATCAGAGTCCCGGTATCTGCTATAAAGAAGTAACTGTTGTGGCCGTTGCCCAGGAAAAGAAAAATAGGTGTTCCGCGCCGAGCAGAGACATCCTTGGTTTAAAGCGTCAATAGAGGAGTGCAGATGGAAGAGATGCGGCGAGAGCGTCGATCAGAGGCAGGTGACGAAGTTAGTCTTGTTGATCTGACCTTTATGTTTCTGAAGCATCGGAGAACCTTCTATCTAGTATTCTTCTCTGCACTGTTTTTGGGTGTGATTTACGCTTTTTTCGTACCTCACAAGTACGAATACGTCACTCTCGTTGGGCTTGCAGAGAAGGAGCCCGGCACCTTTATCGAAAAGCCGGGTACTGTTATTGCAACTCTGGAGAATCGTTGGCTTCCTGAATATCAGGCAATATATCAAGCAAGCCATGATCAACCCTTTCCGCTCGATATCCGCTTCGTCAACCCCGAGAGTACCGCTTTGATTCGAATGTCTTCAGAAGCCTCAGTTGAGCAGGGTGAAGAGGTGAGGCGGGCGCACGATCATTTGGTCAATGAGTTAGAGCAGAGTCAGTCAGCCGCAGTGTCGGTTGTGAAGGGAGCTCTTGAGAGCCAGATAGAGTCTCTGTCTCAGACGGTCGGCATGTTGGAGAGTTATAACGACGCCGGCGAGGCTATAGCTGGGACCGTAGGAAAGCGTTTGTCGCTGGAAGCGACCCTGAAGTCAATTCAGCCAATGGAAGTTCTTTCTGAAAGCCGAAAAAGCTCGGAGCCTATTGGTCCTGCGCGGACCCTAATCGTTGTTTTGGCGGGCATGCTCGGATTGATGGCAGGTGTCTTTTCCGCGTTCTTTATGGAGTTTGCCAGCGTTATGAGGGCCAGGGTGAGCGAAAGTTAGTCGATTTCCCTGCATTTATGATCCTTTAACAATTCTTTACTGCGGTAAGCCCCTGAATCCGCACCTGTCAGACTTTTTGTCACTTGCTTGTCACAGGCGATGCCGTAAAATCATCACGCTTCTGAAACAGAACATTCATCTACCGACAAGGAAATAGTTGGGATTCAGTTGTTCCCTTCCTTTTGCCTGTTTCCTGTCGATTTTCAGATTAATAATACTTATGACCTTAAAACACTGGGCCCTGGTCGGTGGGGCGGTAGCGTGCTTAAGCAGTCCCCTCCTTTGGGCGGCGCCCTGGCTTGAGCCGGGGGATTCACGGGCCAGGTTTGCGGCTCAGAAGTTGGCAGACCGTGGCCATATGAACCGTACTGTAAGCACCTGGCCGCTAATGTGGAGTTCCGTTCACAGTGGTTTGCAGCCCAGTGTGAGTGCGGATCATTCGTCCGTAGGCGCTGCCGCGGCCTACCTGCTTTTCGAGCAGGAACAGCAGGCGCAGCCGGGGTTTCGCGGTGAGTACAGTCTGTATGGCAGCAGCGAGATTCCCGGTATCCGTGGGTTTGAGCAGAATGCTCTTGCGAAGGTTGGAGCGGCAATCGATCTTCAGTGGCAGGGCGAAGTCTGGGCCCTCGGGCTCAACCCCGGCTATGCCCATAATCCTGATGATGATGAAGAACTGCGCCTCGATGGCTCCTATCTTGCGGCAGCAGCCGGCAACTGGGTGTTCGGTGTGGGTGCTATTGACCGTTGGTGGGGGCCCGGTTGGCAGTCTAGCCTGATTCTCTCGAATAACGCCCGCCCGATGCCGGCGCTCTGGATCAACCGAAACAATACCCACGCCTTCGAAACCCCTTGGTTGAGCTGGATCGGTCCCTGGCAGTTTACAGCGCTAGCCGGACAGTACGAGAGCGATCGCGCGGTGCCGGATGCCAAACTCATTGGTATGCGCTTTACCTTCCGCCCCGTCGATGGCCTGGATATTGGCCTCTCCCGTGCGATTATGTTCGGTGGGGAGGGGCGGCCGGAAGGGGCGTCCACTATCTGGAATGCCCTGATCGGCCGGGATAATGGACAGCTTGAGGAAAACGATCCGGGCAACCAGCTTGCCAGCGTTGATGCGCGATACGGTTTCTCAGTTGGCCAGCAAACAATGGGCATTTACGGCCAAATGATGGGGGAAGACGAAGCTGGTGCCTTTCCGGCCAGGAAATCCTGGCTTTTCGGGGCAGATTGGACCACCCAGCTATTCGAAGCCGACCAGCAATGGTTTGTTGAGTACACGAATACCCTGGCTGACGACTTCCTGGGTGACGCCATTCCCAATATTACGTATGAGCACTCCCGTTACCGTTCCGGCTACCGCTACTACGGTCGCAGTATGGCTACCAGTTTTGATGGCGACGCAGAGGCCGTCACCCTCGGGGCTTTCAATTTCTTTGGCAATGGCACGAACCTCAGCGCCAAAGTGAGTTTCGCACATCTCAATAAAGAGGGTGCAATTGGAACAGTGGTGCCGAACGACGAAATATTTTACACCGTGCCCAATGTTGATCAGAACGTCACCATCCTTGATGTAGGGTATGGAGCCAGATTGTTTGGAGGATGGCTGGACCTGAATCTCCAAGCCACCGATAAGAAAATTAAGTACTTGGGTGGCGAAAAAGACCAGTGGTCTTTGGGTGCCGCCTGGACATACCGTTTTTAAACTGATCGAACCAAAACGTCGGATCTCTAATTGTGAAGCTTAAGAATCTCTTGCTCCCTCTGGCCATGCTGCTCCCCGTGGCAGCGACCGCCCAGTCCATCAGTCAAACCCAGATCGAACAATTCCAGAGTCTGCCCAGAGCCCAGCAGGAAGCCCTGGCTAGCCAGTACGGTATTGATCTGGAAGAGTTCCAATCCTCTGGGCAACGCAATCAGCGCCCTCGGGACGTTCAGGTAGTTGAGCGGGCTGAAAGTATTTCGGACGAAGAGAGGGGGCAGACCCGGGGAGAAAAGGAGGAAGAAGAGAAAGAGCAGCAAGCCGCCGATAAAAACGGTGGTCTGAAGCCCTTCGGCTACGAGCTGTTTCGGGGTAGCCCAACCACCTTCGCCCCGGTGACAGAGATCCCTGTGCCTTCCGAATACACCCTCGGCCCAGGTGACGTATTGCGCATTCAGCTCTGGGGCAAGGAAAACCAGAACCTGGAACTGCCCATCAGCCGCGACGGCACCATCAGTTTTCCTCAGTCCGGCCCCATGAGCGTGGCGGGCTTAAGCTTTGATGAAGCCAGGCAGCAGATCCGGAAGCGGGTATCTGAACAATACATTGGGGTTCAGGTCAGCGTGTCGTTGGGTGAGCTTCGCAGCATGAGGGTCTTCGTGCTTGGTGAAGCGCGTAATCCGGGTTCTTATTCAGTGAGCTCGCTTTCCACTATGACTAACGCTTTGTATGTCTCCGGTGGTATCAAGCAAACTGGCTCGCTGCGAAACGTCCAACACAAGCGGGACGGGAAACTGGTCGGTACACTCGATTTATACGATCTGCTGCTCAAGGGCGACAGTTCAAACGACAGCCGACTGCAACCGGGCGACGTGATTTTCATTCCGTCCGTAGGCAAGCGCGCCGGAATTGAGGGCGAGGTCTACCGCCCCGCGCTTTACGAGCTGAAAAGTGGGCACACTCTGGCGGATCTCGTTGGCATGGCTGGCGGCCTCACCCCCCAAGCCTATCCTCAACGCATCAATATTGAACGAACGAACGAAGACTTCCTGCGGATTATTGCAGAAGCCGATTTCACCTCGCGGAAAGGACAAGACGCCAGAATACAGCCTGGCGACAGGGTTCAGATACCCTCTATATCGGATGTAACTGGACAGTACGTTGAAGTAAAAGGTGCGGCGACCAGAACCGGAAAATTCGCGTGGATGCCTGGAATGCGGGTTACCTCACTGATCAATAATCTAAACAGTGACTTGTTACCGGTGGCGGACAAGCAATATGCCGCCATCGTACGAACCAACCCGTCTGACGACAGCATATCCGTGCTGAACCTTCGCTTACGCATGGCTGTTCGCAACCCCGGTGGGAAACATGACCTCCAGTTGAAGGAAAGAGATCGTTTGTTCTTTTTCTCAGATGCAGGGAAGGTGGACATTCTCGACATGAAAGAGAATGAGACCACTGGGCTCGTAAATGGAGAGAAGGCAGAAAAGGAGCAGGAAGAAGAGGGGCCTGAGACTTTCACCCGCGAAATTCTTTTTGCTCCGGTTATTCAACGGCTCAAAGCGCAGGCAAGTCCTGAGAACCCTCAGCAGACTGTTCAGATAAGTGGCCCGGTTCGCTATCCCGGCGAATACCCGATGCCGGCGACTAAAAATCTGACGGATGCCATTTTCGTGGCTGGCGGTTTAAAAGACTCTGCCTCGTTGTATCAAGCCGAGGTGGCTAGGTACACGGTTGATGAGAACGGCACCGGGCAAACCCGGATTATAAATGTTGATCTCGCGGAAGCGATGGCGGGAAAAGCCAGCCTGAATCTGGAAAGCCGGGACAGGATCCTCGTCAAATCCATACCGGATTTTGCAAAAACCCGTACCGTAGAGCTGAAAGGCGAAGTTCGTTACCCCGGCCAATATACCTTCCGGGATGGCGAAACCTTGAGAGAAGTGCTGGAGAGAGCTGGTGGGTTAACCTCGAACGCTTTCCCTGAGGGCGCGGTATTTTCCCGAGAAAAACTTCGCCAGCTTGAAGCTCAGCGCCTGCGTGAGGCAGAGGAGCGCCTCCAGGGAGACTTGCTCGGCGTTCAATTGGAGGGCGATAACTTTGGTGGCGAGAGCACGAATAGAACGCAGGAAGTGCAGGACTTGCTTGAAGAAGTGCAGGGCAGTGAACCGGTAGGCAGGCTTGTAATAGATCTTGCCAGTGTTTTGAAGGATCCCGATTACCAAGCCATCCGATTGCAGGATGGTGACACCCTTACTGTGCCAACCATACCCCAATCGGTAACGGTATTCGGAGAAGTCCAGTTCCCGACCAGTCACCTGCATCAAGCCGGGCTTACTGTGGATGACTATCTGGAGCGCTCGGGCGGGCCCACGCGTCAAGCCGACGAGAGCAGGGTATATGTTGTAAAAGCGGACGGCTCCGTCATGCTTCCGGAGAAAAGCCGCTGGTTTGGTAGCCGCAGCCAACGTTTGGAGCCGGGTGACACAATTATTATGCCGATCGATGTGGATCGCCTGAATCAACTCGAATTGTGGAGCAACGTGAGTCAGATCGTCTATCAGATAGCGTTGGGCGCAGCAGCAGTAGGTAATTTGTGATGAATCAGGTGCTCCACAAACCAGACCTCCCCAACGAAGAGATGGATCTTCGAGAACTTTTTTCGGCCTTTTGGGAAGGAAAATGGGTGATCCTGATAATTACCGTGAGCTGCATCGTTGGGGGAGCGATCTACGCGCTCAAGCTTCCAAACGAGTACCAGGCCTCAGCGCTTCTGGCCCCGGCGCAGAATGAAGATGGATCGAGAATTTCCGGTCAGCTTAGCGGGCTGGCAAGCCTTGCGGGAGTAACCCTCGGAGGGGGCGACGCCAATAAAACAACCATTGCCAAGGAAGTTATGCTATCCCGGGCATTCCTTGGGGACTTCATTGCTCGTCACGAGATAGCCGTGCCTTTAATGGCGGCCGAGAACTGGAATTCGGGTGCTGGAGAATGGGTCTACGATAGAACGCTATACAGCGCAGAGAGAAACGAATGGCTTCTGGATGAGAATGGAGAGAGTCTTGCGCCATCTACCTGGGACCTGGTGAAAGCGTTTCGTGAGCAACTTACGGTAAGCGAGAACAAAGACAACGGGATGATTACCGTTGCACTTACGAGCCTTTCACCAAACGCAGCCGCGACCTGGCTCAGATGGCTTCTAGAAGACATAAACGAGCATATGCGGGCCCAGGATATCAGTGATGCTGAATCGAGCGTAGCCTACCTTGAAGAGAAGCTTGAAGAGACCAGTATTGCGGGAATGCAGCAGGTCTTTTACCAGCTGATCGAGCAAGAAACCCGAACGATCATGTTAGCCAATGCTCAGCGCGAGTATGTATTCAAAGTGATAGATCCTCCCCTGGCACCCGAGGAAAAGGCGGGCCCAAAGCGAGGTTTAATCATTCTTTTGGCAGGGATGTTGGGGCTGATGTTGGCAACTATAATTATCTTCTTCCGTGTTGTGCTTAAAACAGGCAGGACAACCAGTAATCAACAGGAACTATCTGGCGAATAACTCATGTTGGAAAACTCTACTATTCTCGTAACCGGCGGTACTGGCTCTTTTGGCCATAAATTCATTCCCATGACGCTGGAAAAATACAATCCCAAGAAAATCATTGTGTTTTCCCGGGACGAAATGAAGCAGTGGGAAATGGCCAAGCTGTTTCAAGGCGATGACCGCCTTCGTTTCTTTATAGGCGATGTACGAGACAGGGATCGACTATATCGGGCACTTGATGGCGTTGACTATGTTGTGCACGCAGCTGCCACGAAGATCGTACCTACCGCTGAGTACAATCCTTTTGAATGTGTAAAAACAAACATTCACGGAGCCATGAATTTGATAGATGCCGCGATCGATAAAGGCGTTAAGGGCGTCGTCGCGCTCTCAACCGATAAGGCCAGCAGTCCTATCAATCTCTACGGTGCCACCAAGTTGGCCTCTGACAAGCTTTTTGTGGCCGGCAACTCATATTCGGGTGGCCATGAGACCAAATTTTCTGTGGTCCGGTACGGTAACGTAATGGGGTCTCGCGGCTCGGTCATACCCTTTTTCATGTCGATCAAAGAAAAAGGCGTGTTGCCTATAACCGACCCGCGCATGACACGTTTTATGATCAGTCTGGAGCAAGGCGTAGAGTTGGTCTGGCATGCGTTCGAAGACATGGTGGGTGGGGAGATTTATGTCAAGAAGATCCCGTCAATGAAAGTAACGGACCTCGCGCAAGTGGTTGCCCCGGATGCAAAGCAGGAAGTGGTTGGAATTCGCCCGGGTGAAAAACTGCATGAACAGATGATTGGCGCAGAAGACTCCTATTTCACCTACGAATATCCAGAGCACTTCAAAATTTTGCCCAACATTAACGATTGGGGAACATGCGAAAGCCGAATCAAGGACGGTAAGAAAGTGCCCGAGGGCTTTGTCTATTCAAGTGACAATAATTCCGAATGGATGACTGAAAAAGAACTTCAGGCGTGGATTGATCGTCACAACAACGAAATTGGAAAGATCTGAGAATGATTCCCTACGGCAAGCAAGAAATCTCTCAGGCCGACATTGACTCTGTGCTTGAAGTGCTCCAGTCGGACTTTCTGACTCAAGGGCCGAAGGTGCCTGAGTTTGAATCAAAGGTAGCTGAACATGTCGGTGCCAAGCATGCGTTGGCCGTGAACAGTGCAACCTCGTCCTTACACATTGCTTGTCTGAGTCTGGGGTTGGGGCCGGGTGACTGGCTGTGGACATCGCCCATCACGTTTGTGGCATCTGCCAATTGCGGTCTTTATTGTGGAGCAAAGGTCGATTTCATTGATATTGACCCGAAAACCTACAATCTTTGTCCCGAGGCACTGGCTCGCAAACTTGAGAAGGCCGACGAAGAAGGCCGACTTCCGAAGGTCGTCGTTGCCGTTCACCTTTGTGGTCAACCCTGTGCGATGTCTGAGATTCATCAGCTCAGTAAACGTTATGGATTCAGGATTATTGAAGATGCGTCGCACGCAATCGGAGGCAAATACAAGGGTGAATTTATCGGGGCCAACCGTTACAGCGACATCACGGTTTTCAGTTTCCATCCGGTAAAGATCATTACCACCGCCGAAGGTGGCATGGCGCTTACCAATGATGATGAGCTGGCAAGCCGTATGAATCTTCTCCGCAGTCACGGAATTACCCGAGATTCCGGCCTGATGACTCAGGAACCTGACGGTCCTTGGTATTACCAGCAAATCGAGTTGGGATTCAATTACCGTATGACCGAGCTACAGGCGGCACTGGGTGTCAGCCAGATGGATCGGCTTGACGATTTCGTGGCTCGCAGGCACGAGCTCGCTAGACGCTACGACGATATGTTGGCGGATTTTCCAGTAATCACACCCTGGCAGCACCCTGACAGTTACTCCGGTTTGCATTTGTATGTGATCCGATTGAAGCTGGACGAGACCCGTGCGTCTCACCGCGAAGTATTCGAATCGCTTCGTGAGCGCGGCATAGGAGTCAACCTGCACTATATTCCAGTCCATACCCAACCTTATTATAAGGATATGGGCTTCGAGGCTGATGATTTTCCACAAGCCATGTCCTATTACCGGGAAGCGATCAGTCTGCCGATGTTTCAAGGAATGGCCTATGAGCAGCAAGACCAAGTCATTGAAGCACTGAAGCTGTCGCTGGTATGAAAGTCAGGTTGTGTTTGCAGGCGCGAACAAACTCATCGCGTCTCCCAGCAAAAATCCTGCTACCGGTAGGCGGGATCCCTCTTGTCGTTCTGGCAGCGCTGCGTGCCGGTAATACTGGCCACCCGGTTACGGTTTTGACCTCTCGTGAGGCTTCGGACGATTTATTATGTGACGTGCTGTCCAGATGGAATATTTCCTACTACAGAGGTGATTTGACGAATACCCTCAAACGTTTTGTCGATTCCACAGAAGAGCTCGATGATGAGCATGTGGTTGTTCGTCTGACTGGTGACAATGTGTTCCCGGACGGCGAATTCATTGATGAGATGCTTGTAGATTTTCAGTCCAGAAACCTACCGTATCTTGGCTGTGGTGGTGAAAAATCCGGGCTTCCTTATGGCGTAAGCGCGGAGATTACCAGGGTTGGCTATCTCAGGGAGGCCAATGAAGAGTCCGAGTCTCCATTCGACCGGGAACATGTTACGCCCTGGATTATTGAAAAATATGGCCGCTCCACCTTTGAGAAGTATCGCACGCTTGGCATGTCTCACTATCGGTGTACCGTTGACACCCTGGACGACTATCTGAGGGTTGCTCAATTATTTGGGAGTCTGGCTGTGCCGGAAGAAACACCTCTTGGGACTCTTCTGGATAAGCTGAAGAGTGAGTCTGGTGACATTGTGACGCACAGAGCCGCCAGCAGGCTTGTTCTGGGCACCGCACAGTTCGGTTTGAACTACGGTATTGCCAACAAGACCGGCCGGCCCCATCAGGATGTGGTAACAGATCTGGTGCAAACCGCTATCCGAAATGGTGTCCAGTTTCTTGATACTGCCCGAGCCTATGGGGAGAGTGAGAAAGTACTGAAAAGTGCGCTTGAGGGAGGTTGGTGCTCCAGAGCAACCGTAATGACCAAGCTGTCACCAATGGATGATTGCCCCGATGACGCCTCGCCCGAGGTAGTGGCGGCATTCGTGGAACGAAGCGTATTCGAATCCTGTACATCGCTGGGTGTGTCCAGGCTTGATGTGTTGATGCTTCACCGAGCGTCACACCTGAGCGCCTGGAACGGCGGCGTCTGGGCTACTCTGGATCAGCTCAAGAATAAAGGTCTCATAGAGAAACTGGGTGTTTCGGTGCAGTCCCCTGAAGAGGCCATGAACGCCCTCGAGTATGATGCAGTTTCGGTTCTTCAGATGCCTTTCAACATACTCGATTTCCGCTGGGAATCAGTGATCGCCCGGATCGCTGAAGTGCGCAGGCAACGCAGCCTGACTGTGCATGTGCGCAGCGCACTTTTGCAGGGTTTGTTAACGACAGCCCAGTCTGGCTTGTGGAAGCGGGCCCGGTGTGAGAGCCCGAGTAACGCGATCGCCTGGCTTCAGCAGCGGGCCAGTGAGCACTGCGATGGCGATGTGGTGGAGTTATGCCTGCGCTTTGCCATCTCGCAAGAGTGGGTCGATGGAGTTGTGCTTGGTCTGGACACGAAGAACCAGCTGCTTCAAAACCTGAAGATTATTGAAAAAGACATGTGGCCGGCCGATCGTTTAAGAGAAATCGTAGACAACCGTCCCTCTGTCCCAGCAGAAACGCTTGATCCTGCTAAATGGGAAAAAACCAATGCCTGATATGCAGCGCAAGCTATCCCTCGAAGGTAAGAACGTTCTAGTAACCGGTGCAACTGGCTACCTGGGGCGAGCAATGGTTCTTGGATTGTCAGAATTGGGAGCTCGAACCTTCGTCAACGGTCGGGATCGCTCAAGCGTTTCGGGACTTGTTGAAGAGTTGCAAGCTGCAAATTTGGTCGCAGAGCCGGCGGTGTTTGATATCAATAATGAGGCGGCTGTTCAGGCATGGTTTCAAGAAATCGGTGATATGCCATTGCATGGCCTCGTTAACAACGCATACGCAGGAGGAGCTGGCTCCATAGAAACATCTTCTGATACGGAGTTTCGAAACAGCTACGAGATTGCGCTGGTCTCTGCGAACAGGTTGCTTCGAGAAGCGTTGCCCAGCCTGCGATCTGCGGTAAGTGAAACGGGCGCGGCCTCAGTTGTGAACATTGGGTCAATGTACGGAATGGTCAGCCCGGACCACCGGATATACCCCGGCAAACACGCGGTTAATCCCCCATTTTACGGTGCTGCGAAAGCTGCACTCATTCAGTGGACACGTTATGCCGCTTGTGAGTTCGGCGCTGAGGGGATCAGGGTAAATGCAGTATCCCCTGGGCCCTTTCCTTCTTCTTCTGTACAGGCCTCCAATCCCGGGTTTGTGGAAACCCTGGCAAGCAAGGTTCCCATGGGAAGAATTGGGCAGGCCGACGAGCTCCAGGGGCCCTTATCCTTTCTGATTTCTGATGCTTCGAGCTTTGTGAATGGAGCCAATCTGGTTGTTGATGGAGGATGGACGTGCTGGTAGCGTTTCGCGCCGACGCGTCAGTCCAGATTGGTACCGGGCACGTGATGCGCTGCCTGACCCTCGCTGACGAGCTTGCCAGATTGGGACATCATTGTCTGTTTGTCTGTCGCGATCACGAAGGACATCTGGGGGATCTGATCCAGAGAAGGGGGTTCGAGTTATGCATGCTCTCAGATGGCGCTGGTCTACGGAGCGAATCGGGCGGCTCAGCCAGTAGCCCATATTCTGACTGGTTGGGAGTTACCTGGGAAAAAGATAGCAAAGAGACGCAGGAGCTACTCTCAGGAAGATGTGCAACCTGGGTAGTCGTAGATCACTATGCGCTAGATGCTCGTTGGGAGCGCGAAATAGCCAAGCATTCTGGGCAGATTATGGTGGTTGACGATCTGGCAGATCGCGAGCACGACTGCGCCGTACTGCTTGACCAGAATCTTGGCCGTGCTCATACCGATTATGATGGTTGGGTATCCCCACCCACCCTGCGTTTAATCGGACCGCACTATGCATTGCTTCGCCCGGAGTTCCGTGAGTTTCGGGAGAAATTTCTGAAACGACGGCAAGCAATGCAGTGCCGCCGAATCCTCATTTCTCTGGGTGGGGTGGATCGAACTAATGTTACCGGCCGGGTGTTGTCCGCGCTTGAAATCTCTTCGTTAGCGTCCTCTACAAAGCTTGATGTTGTTATGGGATCTTCCGCTCCCGCATTAGAGGATATCAGGACGCAAGCGGCGAATTCGCGATTCGACGCAACAGTAAATGTGAACGTCACCAATATGGCAGAGAGCATGGGCTTGGCCGATCTGTCAATTGGAGCCGCGGGGAGTACATCCTGGGAGCGATGTTGCCTGGGGCTTCCCTCAATCATGGTCATTCTGGCAGAGAACCAGAGATTGATTGGGGAGGCTCTGGCAAACGCGAATTGCGCTTTGCTTATTGATGAGTCTGAGATTCCGGAGGCTTTGCCCCCAATGCTGAACAAGCTTTTGGAAACAGAGGGTGCACTCGAACGTTTTGCCTCGAATGCCGCGAGCGTGTGTGATGGCAACGGTGCCAGCCGAGTAGCTGCGATCATGACAGGGAGGGATCTCCATTGAAAATCACAATCTTGTGCACCGATGCTGATCATCCAGTAAACGACAGGTTGCGACAATGGATCTCAACAGTCGAGCATCGCTACACTGTCGAGCTTGTTCGCTCCAGGGCCGAGTTGAGTGGTGGAGATTTCCTTTTTTTGGTGTCGTGTTCCGAGATAATAAAGAGAGAACATCGCGAAAAATACCGACATACTTTGGTGTTGCACGCGAGTGACCTGCCCAGGGGCAGGGGATGGAGCCCCCATGTGTGGGAAATCATCAATGGCGCCGATTTGATCACCCTCAGCCTTCTTGAAGCGGAAGACCAGGTTGATACCGGGCGCATATGGTTAAAGGGGGACATCCCGATTGAAAAGACAGCACTGTGGTACGAGGTGAACCAACGTCTGTTTGCGGCTGAAGTGGAGATGATCGCAGAAGCCGTTGAAAACCATGAGCGAATTACGCCTTATGTTCAGCGACATGACGTGGAGCCCAGCTATTATCCCAAGCGAACACCGACGGATAGCAAACTCAACCCCAGCCAGAGTATCGAAGATCAGTTCGATCTGATGCGAATGTGTGATCCGGACAGGTACCCTGCCTGGTTCGAAATTGATGGGCAGAAATACAAGCTTATTCTGGAGAAAGTGGACAATGACTGAGATATCGATTGCCGGTCGACCGATCGGAAATAGACACGCTCCCTATGTGATTGCGGAAATGTCGGCGAACCACAACGGCAACATTGACACTGCGTTTCGCATTATAGAAGAGGCCAAAAAGGCTGGGGCAGATGCCCTTAAAATTCAGACATACAGGCCGGACACTATAACGCTGAACTCTGACCTGCCAGACTTTCAGATCAAGGGAGGGCTATGGGACGGCAAGACGCTCTATGAGCTCTATGAATGGGCCCATACTCCCTGGGAATGGCACAAGCCTCTCTTTGAGCACGCCAGAAAAGTGGGGATTCCCATTTTCAGCTCTCCGTTCGATACCACTGCGGTGGATCTGTTAGAAGATCTGAATGCGCCGGCCTATAAAATTGCGTCGTTTGAGGCCGTAGACCTGCCCCTCATCCGATATGTCGCAAAGACGGGAAAACCCATGATTATCTCCACTGGCATGGCGGACGCCGAGGAAATCCAGGAAGCGATTGATGCCGCAAGAAGCGGTGGATGCACGCAGTTGGCAATTCTACACTGCGTCAGTGGTTATCCGGCGCCGGCTGAAGACTACAACCTGCGAACCATCGGCGACATGATTGAACGATTCGGCCTGGTAACAGGACTTTCGGACCACACCCTCGACAACACCACGGCGATCGCAAGCGTCGTACTCGGTGCATCCATCATTGAGAAGCACTTCACCCTGGACCGCAATGGCGGAGGGCCGGATGACAGCTTTTCTCTGGAACCAGAGTCATTGGCAGCTCTCTGCCGTGACAGCAAGACTGCTTGGAAAGCTCTTGGCAACGTTGATTATGGGCGAAAATCCAGCGAACAAGGCAGCGTCCAGTTCAGAAGGTCGTTGTATTTCGTGAAAAGCCTCAAAGCCGGCTCCGTTATCGACAGTGATTGTATCCGTAGCGTAAGGCCCGGCTACGGCCTTGCGCCAAAGTATCTCGATCAAGTGATTGGTAAGAAGGTGCGCGTTGATGTTCAGGAAAACACACCTGTTAAGGAAGGCGATATTGCCAAGTGATTGGTCGGCACAATTTGGTGGGTAAAAAAGGGTTTGATCTGCACGAAAGCGAATATGCGGTGAGAAATCGTATGGGTTGCTCAACCTTTATTCGCCCAAAGCTAAATAAAGTCCGGTAATGACAATCATCCAAGTCCTGAGTAGCTACTCATTCCACCGTGCGATTGTCGCTGCCCTTAGCTTCGGCGCGTCTGTAATTGGGGCCCGACTGCTTTCACCTGATCAGTTCTCTACTCTAGTAACTGCTGCATTCGTGGCGAAGTTCCTTCAAATAACGAATTTCGGAGCCGTTTCCGGATACTTTGTAAGTCGCTATTCCGGAACTGAGTCATCAAGTACGCTCTCTGTAGCGGAAGAGCCTCGTTTCACTTTAATTTTCTTGGCGCAACTGACGGCGGTTGGTCTAGTGGTGCTGGGAGTCGCAACGATATTGGTGCCCACATATTTTCTTGGTGCTATAGCGTTTCTCTTCTTGGTCCCGCTATTCGTAATTGAGCCTAGTTTACGCTATCGACGATTCTTTTCATTTTCCTTGTTGCCTGAACTGATCTTGTCGATAGCACTGCTAGCAGTGGCGTTAACCAAAGCCGCAGGCTTGTTTCCTGATTCTAATTCGGGCCTTTATCTTTGGATCGTTGCTTCTCTGTGTAGTGTTGTTATTGCGTTGATTCTGTTCAAGCGAACTACAAGAAGGTTCCTGGCTGAAAAGCCATCGTTAAGTCTGAGAAAATACGGGAAAATCATTGCTCTCGGTGGGCCGGTTTACCTTGGTTCTGCGTTATTTATTCTTGCTTCATCGGCTGATCGCCTTCTTTTTCCCCTCTACGGCACGGATGAGCAAATAGGTGTCTATTTTCTAGCCTACCAGCTATGTATGGGGGCGATGATTTTTTTAACAGCGATTAATTTCGTGAATACGGTCAATCTCGGTGAAGCGAGAAACAGCGCCGAAGCATTTCAAGGTAAATTAGTAAGCAAAAAAATGCGTTTGGCTTTTTTCGTCGCTGTCGGGAGCTACTCTGCGCTCAGTATAGGTGGAGTTATCTTAGAAGCCTATTTCCTGCCTGACAGCTTTCAGGACCTCAGCAAAGTCGTGTTCATGCTGGGTCTCGGGTTGTCGGTGTTCTTTGTCTCCAGTGCGGTGACCCCGATAGTGGCCTATTTTCGGCGCCAAATGCCTCTTACCATCGGAATGGCCATCGTTGCACTAGTCTTAGTTGCCAATAATGGTTTTGTCTATTGGAAAGGTTTGGGGCCGGTTTGGCTGGCTACTGGAACCGCATTGGCGTTGGCTCTCTATGGAATATTTGCTGTCTGGCACACCTTCAAGGTCATAGAAGAGCAGCCAACAACAGACTAGTCGAGCTCTCGAAATTCTCTCACCATGAAAAGGGCTTAGGCGCTTTGCAGCCGCTCAATCCCAAGCATCACATTTGCGAGAAAAATTTAATGCGAAATGAAGTGCCAGTTCTTTTGTACGTTCGACCATGGAATCTTGAGCAAATGGAACACCTCGCTCGCGGAGTGTGGGGCCAATCCGCTCATCTAACATTGACGAGTGAGCATAAGAGCGTGGACACCTCTGGCCTCGTTGCTGTTTTTGAATCTGAATATAAACACTATGACGGTGAAGACCTGCAATACCTGAGCGAAACCGAAAGCGCGGATATTATTCTTCGCTGCAGGCTTCTGCGCAGTTTACCGAGCTCCCAAACCATGCGCTTACTGAGATCGATGGAGTCCGCAGTTGACAGGGTGTTGTCTGAAAACAAGCCCGCGGCGATGTTGTCAGTAACGGTAGATAGTTACGTTATTGATGTTTTTGCTCATCTTTGTGAACAGCGAGGGATCCCGTTCATCGGTTTGGTTCCAAGTTTTCTAAAGAATCATTTTCGGATATCTACCAGAGGCGAACGTGTTGTCAGCCGCAAGGTTTCCACCGAAGATATTGACAGGGCGAGGGAAAACCTCATCGTAGACGACTATCGCCCTGACTTTCTGGTTCAGTCCGAGCGGGAAATGCGGAGTCAGATGCGCCGTTTGTGGTTTAGGAACCTTCCCAAGCCATTGTGGTTTTATCTCCGGAGGGTAGTAACCGGAGAACATCTGAATTATCACTTTTGGTCTTCGCAAAAAACCTCGTCGCAGTATTGGTCGCCCTGGCCCCGTAGTTTTAGAGGTGTAAGCGGTTCTGAGTTAGCGCAACTTGCAGAAAACCCGGATTTGCCCCTAATTTACGTGCCCCTTCAGATGTCACCTGAGGCAACGATCGACTATTGGAGCAGTGACACCCGTTGGATCGACTACGAGGTGTTCCTACTCGACCTCATAAGAAGATACAGAGGGCGATGGCGGTTTATAGTAAAAGAGCACCCCAATCTATTGGGCTTTCGCTCTCCCGACTTCTACAAGCGTCTCCGGGCAGAGCCAAACTGTACCCTTGTCGCGCCGAAAATTCCCTCGAACGATCTGGTAACTCTTTGCGATGGTCTTCTGGTGTGCACAGGGACAGCAGGTTTTGAGGCATTGCTGCGGGGGAAACCTGTTATCAGTGAAAGTGCACCTTACTACGCTCCACATAGAGCATTTCTCCCTTTTGAGGCGCTGAACGGTAAGTTGCCTCAGCAGGATATCAATGCAAAGGCTCAAAATAGGCTCCTTGAGTACAGCTTGGAAGGAATGTTGCCAGGTCGTTTTGTCAACAATGGCACATGGGATAGAAACAACGCCCAGCATCGTGCTTGGAGCGATGAAATGGCTGAGTCGCTAAAACGATATCTCGCTAATTAGTCGCATGAGGCCTGAGGGTTTTATGGTTTTTTGCTAACCCATAAACTACGTATGTGAGATGCATGAGACCTGTTCAGTCTTTGATTTCTATTCTAGCGGGAAGCGGAAAGGAAATATAATGCCAATGAATGTTGTGTTTGGCGTTTTCTGTGCCGTTTCAAACAACTTTGGTTTGGCTGATGTTTAGAAAGTCTTACTTTCCCGTATTGCTCCTTTTAATATCTTGGGCCGGTGTTTTCTTGTCGAGGAATACGCCGCTCTTGTATTTTGATTCTTTGCGCATTGAAGCATACGTTTATATATTGTCTTTTATTTTAGTGGCCTCCTTTTCACTTTTATTGGGAGCCACCTCAGGAGCCTACCCTGTCTCATCGTCCAGGAATTACAAAGCATCCAGCATAAATTATTTTGCAATCATATTGTTTTTGTTGGCGTTTGTTTCTACGATTTTTAATTTTATTAAGTACTATAACTTGCTTTCTGAGAGTGGCTTTAGTCTGTCCTCTATTACGGATTTGAGGCTGTTGAGGGCCAGGGATGGCGATACTGAAATTGGGACCGGCCCGATTGGCATTGTCGCGACTATGTTGTCAGGATTTTCTATTGTAGCGGCATGCTATAAAAAGTATTTTTTTTACCAGCTTACCAGAGCAAACTGTAGGCTCCTATCAACAGCCTTCATTCTCGGAGTGATGAGCTCTTTCCTCTCTGGAGGACGTTTCTTTGTGGTTATTGCTCTAGCTGTGATTTTTTTCTTTAATAAGGTTTATGATAGGAATAAGTTTGAAGCAAAAGCTAGGAGCAAGTTTTCAGGTTATATTTTGTTTGGGGTGGCGCTAGCGTTCGTAATTTCAGTTTTTCTTATGAGAGAAGGTGATATATCCGAATTAGATAAAAGTGTTCTTCTGGGCGCTCTCGGCAGTAAACTTGAAGGCGCATTTGTTCCTGAGTACTTTAAGTATTCTGACAGCTTATCCGGGTTCCTTGTATATCCTTACTTTATATTCGCAATGCTGATCTATTACATTGGTCACTCTGTATTCCAGCTGGATGTTCTCATCGCTGAACCCCTGCACGTCGATGCGCCATATCTTTTAACATATCAGTTCTATCCATTTTTTGCCTTTTTGAATATTTTCGGTGTCAACTCTATATCGATATCAGAAATACTATCTCAAATTCCAAATCCGGGCACCTATTTTACTGCGATTGGGGCTTTTTATTTGGATTTCGGGATTTTAGGTAGTATTGTTTTCGCTGCTCTTCTGTTTTTTTTAGGTGGTTTTTTTTGGGGTTTAAGTTTAAAAATATCTAGATTTACATTAACTCTTTTTGTTTCTATCTTTCTCGTTTTTATAGTCTTTTCTCCGATTGTTAGTCTTCTTGGAATATCAGTTTTTCCATCGCTAATAGTTTCGCTATTTTTTGTTCTTGTTTTTGGGCCGAAGTCCTATAGAGTTGTACGATCTTAAGCGAGTGTTTATGTATTTTTTGTAGATTAAAATTAAATGTTCGGGTTTTTCGATCTTTTAAGGAGTGACTTCGGACATTTCTCTTTTAGCCTGACGAAGAAAGGTTTATTAGGTTTTTGTATGTGTGGAATCGTTGGATATTCGGGTGAGTTTAACTGTGATCAATTACACGGTGCGGTCAAAGAAATAGCCCATCGCGGCCCTGATGATTCGGGGGTGGACTCCGGGCCTGGCTGGGGGTTAGGTCATACTCGATTGAGCATTCTCGATACTTCCACATTGGGGCATCAGCCCATGGTGGATAAGGAAAACGGCAATGTTATCGCTTTTAATGGTGAGATCTACAATTTCCCAGAACTCCGAGAGGAGCTTGAAGCTAAAGGCGTGGTCTTTCGAAGCCGTTCTGATACTGAGGTGTTACTCAAACTCTACGCTTTCGAGGGCGAGGGTGTCTTAGACCGACTAAATGGCATATTTGCTTTCGCCTTATGGGACGCGAACGAGCGAAAAGTTCTGGTTGCCAGGGATGCTTTGGGTGTTAAGCCTCTTTATTACAGTGAGATGGAAGCTGGTGTCACTTTTTCCAGTGAAGTGAAGGCACTTTTGGAGTTCCTGCCGACAGCTGATCTGGATGTGAACTCTCTAGAACGTTACTTAACCTTCTTATGGTCGCCAGGTTCTGGCACGCCTTTCAAAAGTGTTAAGAAGCTTGGGCCAGGGGAGGCAATGATTGTTTCGGAGGGCAATGTTGAGCGCCATTGGCAGTGGTACACATTGCCCGCTTTTCGGGTGCCGACCCAGCGTGGGATGTCCGAGGACGATGCTATCGAGGGCACCCGCAATCATCTCCGAGATGCGGTTCGACGGCAGATGGTGGCTGATGTTCCCGTCGGCGCTTTTCTCTCAGGGGGGCTGGATTCAAGCGCGATAGTTGCTTTCGCGAAAGAAGAAAATCCAGATATAGAATGCTTTACCATTGAACCAATGGGGGGAGATGAGGCGGGAAATACACCTGACTTGCCCTATGCGCGAAGAGTTGCGGATCATCTGGGTGTTAATCTGAACGTTGTTTCGATTGACTCCACTACCATGGCTCAAAGCCTTGAGCGAATGGTGGAGCAATTAGATGAGCCTTTGGCGGACCCCGCCCCTTTAAACGTTCTTTTCATAAGTCAGTTGGCAAGGGATCAAGGGATTAAGGTCTTGCTTTCTGGCGCCGGTGGCGACGACATCTTCACAGGCTATCGTCGGCATTGGGCGTTGCAAATGGAGCGTTACTGGCGTTGGTTGCCCCAAACCGTCAGGGAAGGCCTCAAGAACGTGACATCTTCGCTAAATGGCCATAACCCCACACTACGCCGCCTGGCAAAGATGTTCAACGGCGCTGATCTAGAGGGCGATGAGCGTTTGGTGAACTACTTCTACTGGGCAGCTCCGGCTCAGATAAGGTCTCTGTTTTCTGAGAAAGTTCAGTCGGTTCTACTTGGAGATGCCGTCGCAGAGCCCATGTTGGATTTTTTGTCGGAACTCGACCAGAGCAGGGAACCTCTGGAGCGTCTATTGGCATTGGAGCAGAGGTTTTTTCTTACAGATCACAACTTGACCTATACCGATAAAATGTCGATGGCGGCAGGTGTTGAGGTCCGAGTTCCATTCCTCGATTTGCCTCTGTTGGATTTCGCGCAACAAATACCGCTGCATATGAAACAGCGGGGGCGTGAAGGCAAATGGGTGCTGAAGAAGGCCATGGAACCTTTTCTACCGCATGACGTCATCTATCGCCCTAAAACGGGGTTTGGCGCTCCGCTTCGTAACTGGATGCGTTTCGAGCTACGGGAGCTGCTCGGGGATTTATTATCTGAGGAGAGCTTAAAAGCTCGTGGGCTGTTTCAACCGGAGGCTGTCCAGCAACTAATAGCAGATAATGATTCTGGTAGATCTGATAACAGCTACATACTGTTATCGCTACTTTGTATCGAGATTTGGTGTCGTAAATTTCAGGACAATCAGCAAGGAATAGTGGTTTGAAACAGATTTTACAAAGCCTGAAAACTGGCGAAACAACTGTGGCCGATGTGCCTGCTCCTTTGTTGAAAAGCGGTCATATTCTTGTCAACACCTCTTACACGCTGGTGTCAGCAGGAACAGAGAGAATGCTCGTGGACTTTGGCAAGGCCAACTGGCTCGCCAAGGCACGCCAGCAACCGGATAAGGTTCGCATGGTACTTGACAAGGTTCGTACAGATGGCCTGGCGACAACTATTGACGCAGTGCAGAGCAAGCTTGATCAGCCCCTTGCGCTGGGGTACTGCAATGTCGGTACGGTGGCGGAGGTAGGCGCTGGCGTGGATGGGATTTCGGCGGGGGATCGCGTTGTAAGCAACGGCGGGCATGCGCAGGTGGTATGCGTACCAAAGAATCTGAGTGCAAGAATTCCTGATAACGTTACCGATGAACAAGCCAGTTTTACAGTACTCGCTGCGATAGGTCTGCAGGGCATTCGCCTGGTAAACCCGACACTTGGCGAGTGCGTTGTTGTGACCGGCCTGGGCTTGATCGGATTGGTTACCGTACAGATGCTCAGGGCCCAGGGGTGTCGTGTTTTGGGCATTGATTTTGATGATGCTCGGCTGGAATTGGCCAGGAAGTTCGGCGCTGAGGTGGTAAATCCAGGCAAGGGAGAAGATGTTCTGGCTGTCGCTTCAAGCTTTTCTCGGGGCCGAGGAGTGGATGCAGTGATCATCACTGCTTCCACACAGAGCAATGAGCCGGTCAGTCAGGCGGCAACCATGTGCCGCAAGCGAGGCCGGATAGTTCTGGTTGGTGTTACTGGCCTTGAGTTGTCTCGGTCCGATTTTTATGAGAAAGAGTTGAGTTTTCAGGTCAGTTGCTCTTACGGTCCCGGTCGATATGATCCTGCGTATGAGTACAACGGGGTCGATTATCCTGTTGGTTTTGTTCGATGGACTGAGCAGCGTAATTTTGAGGCAGTACTGGATCTGATGGCTTCGGGCGTTCTGGACATAGATTCGTTGATCAGTCACCGGTTTGCGCTGGAACAGGCCGAAGAAGCCTACAATCTGTTGTCCTCGGGCGAAGCTTCTTTGGGTATCCTGCTGGAATATCCATTTCAGCAGGGCGCTGGCTCGAGATCGATATCGCTAAAAGAGGATCATGAGTCTGTAATCACCGGGCGTGAGCCAACAGATGGTTCCGTTGGGAAAGCGGCGGTGGTCGGTTTCCTTGGGGCAGGTAACTATGCGGGCCGTGTACTCATTCCGGCATTCAAGTCGGCGGGTGCCGAAATGCATACTGTTGTCAGTGGCGGCGGTGTAAGTTCCGTTCACTATGGAAAGAAATACAAGTTCGAGAAGGCTTCCACCGATAGCAATGCATTGATGGAAGACACGTCTGTAAATACCTTGGTAATTGCAACACGTCACGATAGTCACGCTCGCCAGGTACTGGATGGGCTGAGAGCAGGTAAACACATCTTTTGTGAGAAGCCGCTCTGTCTGACTGGAGATGAGCTGAAAGAGATCGAATCGGAAGCGGGTGACCGTTTGGACCAACTATTGATGATTGGTTTTAACCGCCGGTTTGCGCCTCACGTGATTACGGCGAAGTCACTTCTGGAAAAGGTAGTTGAACCTAAGAATCTGGTAATGACCGTTAACGCCGGTTCCATTCCCGCAGATCATTGGACTCAGGATTCCAAAGTCGGTGGCGGCCGGATTGTTGGCGAGGCATGCCATTTTATCGATCTTATGAGGCATTTGGTGGGAGCGCCCATTAAAGGGTTCCACGCTGTTTCTGTTGGGCGTCACCCTTCCGTCGAAATAACCGAGGATAAGTCGACGATTGTCCTGACGTTTGCCGATGGTTCCGTCGGTACAATTCATTATCTTGCCAACGGTCACAAGGGCTTTCCAAAGGAGCGGTTGGAAATATTCTGTGCCGGGCGTGTCCTTCAGTTAGATAATTTTAGAAAGCTCAAGGTCTATGGGTGGCCAGGAGTAAAGGATCACCGCCTATGGCGGCAGGATAAGGGCCAAGCCGCATGTGCCAGAGAGTTTATTAAAGCGGTTTCTGCGGGAGGTCCATCACCAATTCCTCTCCATGAGGTGATTGAGGTTTCGAGAGTGACACTGGAAGTCGCAGAACAATTACGTTCACCGCGATAACCGGCTTTCTGGATCCAATCTGACCCACCCTGAAATCCCATTTTCTGTAAGACCGTTTGCCTCAGTTTCTTCAGGCCGGCGGCACTTCTCAATTCGGGGTGCGGGTTCAACGTTATTCGTAATAGGTTTGGTATTTTTATGTTGTCTGATTTGAAAATCTGTGTTGTTGGCCTTGGTTACATTGGGCTGCCTTCGGCTGCTTTGCTGGCGAATCGCGGCTATCAGGTTCAGGGCGTCGATATATGTCCAGAGGTTGTGGATACCATCAATAAGGGGAGTATCCATATTGTCGAGCCTGATCTCGATTCGTTTGTCCATTCAGCGGTTAATTCTGGCCATCTGAACGCGTCTTTGCGTGCCGAACCTGCAGATATTTTTATTTTGGCCGTGCCTACACCATTTCACGAAGGGTTTGTTCCCAACATTGACTATGTGCTAAGCGCGACCAAAGCGATAGCCTCAGTGGTTAAACCCGGAGATATTGTAATTCTCGAATCTACATCCCCAGTAGGCACTACTGAGAAGGTTGCAGAAACCCTGCGCAAAGCAGGTGTTGATACGGATGCTCTCCACATTGCACATTGTCCTGAGCGGGTCTTGCCGGGACACATTATGCGCGAACTGGTTGAGAACGACCGTATTGTGGGGGGCATCACTCAGGAAGCTGGCGAAAAAGTTGCTGAGTTTTATCGCACCTTTGTCACCGGCGAGGTGTTGCTGACGGATGCAAGGACTGCAGAGATGGCAAAGCTGACAGAAAACAGCTTTCGCGATGTCAACATTGCCTTCGCCAACGAACTCTCCCTTCTCAGTGACAAATTCGGCATTAATGTTTGGGAGTTGATCCGACTGGCCAACAGGCATCCACGCGTTAATATCTTGCAACCTGGTACGGGAGTCGGGGGGCACTGCATTGCGGTAGACCCCTGGTTCATTGTGCACGAGGGTGGCGAGGATGCGCGTTTGATTCGCTCTGGACGCGAGGTTAACACCCGCAAGACCGAATGGGTGGTAGAGAAAGTCCAAAATGAAGTGCTTGCCTTTCGTGAAGACAAGGGCCGAGAGCCGGTAGTTGCCTGCATGGGGCTCGCGTTCAAGCCAAATATCGACGACTTGAGAGAATCGCCGGCACTATGGGTGTTCCAGAAACTGGTGGCGGCCGGGATTGATCCAATGGCTGTTGAGCCGAACGTGAAAAAACATCCAAGTATTGTATTAACGCCTTGGAAGGATGCCGCCCAACAAGCCGATATCGTTATTTATCTGGTTGCACACCGAGAGTTTCAGAACCTTGAGGTGATGGGGAAAGTACTCGACTTCTGTGGGGTGACTGAGGCATGAAGGTTCTTTTGGTGTTTGGCACACGGCCAGAAGCAATCAAGATGTCCCCTTTGGTTAAGGCATTGCAGGCTGACACTTATTTCGATGCGAGGCTTGCGGTAACCGCCCAGCACCGTGAAATGCTCGATCAGGTGTTGTCTTTGTTTTCACTTAAGCCGGATTATGATCTGGACATAATGCGACCGGGTCAGGATCTTTATGAGGTTACCAGCAGAGTATTATTGGGTTTGCGTGCCGTATTGTCCGACTTTAAACCCGATGTCGTCTTGGTTCACGGAGACACCGCCACTA
The DNA here is from genome assembly GCF_040148675.1 of Marinobacter sp. NFXS11. NCBI lineage: Bacteria > Pseudomonadati > Pseudomonadota > Gammaproteobacteria > Pseudomonadales > Marinobacteraceae > Marinobacter > Marinobacter sp. NFXS11. The sequence goes on from NZ_JAGDDV010000001.1 coordinate 727,796, forward strand.
CATTCGCGGCCACATTGGCTTCATTTTATCAGCAGATTCCCGTTGGCCATGTGGAGGCAGGTTTAAGAACGGGTGATCTTTACTCTCCCTGGCCCGAAGAAGCGAACCGGCGCCTGACCGGCACACTGGCAACGTGGCATTTCGCGCCGACGGAGCGAAATCAGAGAGCGCTCGTAGAGGAGGGGGTTGCCCCAAACCAGGTACTGGTGACTGGAAATACAGTAATCGATGCCCTGCACTGGGTTGTCCAGAAGGTTGAAGATACGCCTGTTTTAAAGGAAAAAATCGACAGCGCTCTTTGTGCAGCGGGTTTAAATGAACAACTGACGGATGAGCGCTATGTGCTGGTTACCGGCCACAGACGTGAAAACTTTGGGAGTGGCTTTGAAAATATCTGTGCAGCTTTGCGGGCTCTTGCCAAAAGCAACGAGGGTACACATTTCGTCTACCCGGTTCATCTGAACCCGAATGTGCATGGGCCAGTAAGACGCCTACTCGATGGGCTTGGCAATGTACATTTGATAAACCCCCTCGGTTATGAACCGTTTGTATATCTGATGAAAAATGCTCACTTGGTCCTGACTGATAGTGGTGGTGTTCAGGAAGAGGCGCCGGGTTTGGGTAAGCCTGTACTGGTCATGAGAGACACCACCGAGCGTCCAGAGGCTGTGGAGGCTGGTACTGTACGACTGGTAGGAACGGAGAGCTGCATTATTCGTGATGCGGTGCAAGAGTTGCTGGATGATGAAGAGCTCTATGGTCGAATGTCTCGGGCCCATAATCCGTATGGAGATGGGTATGCTTGCAAACGGATTGTCGAATTCTTGAAGCAACAATGAAACGGTTTTGGTTCCTTTTGAACACAGTCCGCTATCTGAAATTGAGCCAGCTTTTCTATCAGGTTTTCTACCGTGTCAGGAAGCGTCGCGCCAAAATTCAGTCTGAGCCGGAATTGAGAGGTGCATTAGGGCCTTGGCCGGGAGCGCAGTTCTTGCAGCCGGCCTCTGTGGACGGCAAAACCTTTACATTCCTGGGACAAACCGCTCGCTTGGGAGACGATTGGAATCATCCATCTTTTCCGAAGCTCTGGTTGTATAACCTTCATTATCAGGATGACCTTAATGCCAAGGGTTCTGAGGATCGTCGCGAACTTTCTGCGTATCTGATTGATTCTTGGATTGCAGCAAATCCCCCAGCTGAGGGTAATGGTTGGGAGCCATACTGTCTTTCTCTCAGGTTGGTCAACTGGGTCAAGTGGTTTAGCTGGCTCGAATCTCAACACCTTAAACGTGAGTGGTTGATCTCTTTATCTCGTCAGGCGGATTCCCTGGAGCGGCAGCTGGAATTCCACATTCTTGCCAATCACTTGTTCGCAAATGCCAAAGCGCTGGTTTTTGTCGGTGTATTCTTGGGGGGCAAGCAGGGAAACCGGTATTTGTATCGAGGACTAGACCTACTTGGGAAAGAGCTAAAAGAACAGTTCTTCGCTGATGGAGCGCACTATGAGCTCTCGCCTATGTACCATTCCATCCTCATGTGGGATGTTGCGGATCTTTTGGCTCTCAAGCAAGCTAGTAGATTGGATGTTCTGAATAGCGAGGCGAAAGTCTGGGAAGAGTGCTTTGTCAAGGGTATGGAATGGCTGCGAGCCATGGTTCACCCTGACAGGGAAATTGCCTTCTTCAATGATGCGACTCTGGGCATAGCACCAACTCTTGAAGACCTGGAAGAATACGGGCAGAAACTCGGTATTCAGTTACCCCCATCCTATACTCCCCAAACGCTGAGCGGTCGGATTCTACAAGCCAGCGGTTATTCAATCATTGATTGGCCGGGCAACCATCGATTGATCGCCGATGTAGCGACCGTGGGACCAGATTATCAGCCTGGTCACGCCCACGCTGACACTCTTAGCTTTGAATTCAGTCTTTTCGGGCAAAGAGTGTTTGTGAATTCGGGAATCTCTCAATACGGTGACGACGCTGAACGGTACCGGCAACGTTCCACCGCTGCCCACAACACTGTGGAAGTGGATGGAGAGAATTCATCTGAAGTCTGGTCGGGCTTCAGGGTGGCGCGTCGTGCCAAGCCGTTTGATGTAAAAATAGATAATAATCACTCGGGTATTTCTTTACAGGCGAGCCATGATGGATATCGGCGTCTGAGGGGCAAGGTTATTCACTGTCGACGTTGGTTTGCTACCGATGAAAGTTTGATGATTGAAGATGAATTACAAGGGAATTTTCAACGAGCTGTTGCCCACTTGCACTTTCATCCCGATGTAACTGTCGAGCATGAGGGTAAATCGTGTTTCCGAATTCGGTTACCCGATGGGAAAAGTCTGATTCTGGAGCTTTCGGATAGTTGGCCCAATTTAGTGACCAGCCACTGGCATCCCGGGTTCGGTGTATCGCAAAAAATCCAGAAATTATCAGTTGAGTTCTCCGGTCCGAGGCTCAATACGCAAATACGTTGGAGTTCTTCTTGAAAATTCTGTTTTTAAGCTTCTATTTCCAGCCAGATTTATCAGCGGGCTCTTTTCGCAACACAGCTTTGGTTGAGTCACTGCTTGCAAATCTGCCGGAAGGTAGCGAGCTAGACGTAATTACGACCCTTCCCAATCGTTATGCCGGGTTCAAGGCTGAGGCATCTGAGGAAGAGGTCAAGGCTAATTTGACGATTAAACGAATTCCATTGCCTCGACATGAAAGTGGTATGGCTGATCAGTCGAGGAGCTTTCTGGCTTACGCCAGACAAGTAATGCGGTTCGTTGCGGACAGAGATTATGATGTTGTTTTTGCCAGCTCTTCCCGATTAATGACAGCCACTTTGGGAGCCCTGATCGCTCGTAAAAAGGATGCTCCACTTTACCTTGATATTCGTGACATTTTTGTCGACACAATCAAAGACGTGCTGCCGCGTAAGCTGTCCTGGTTAATGAAACCTTTCTTTGCGGCAGTAGAGCGCTGGACGGTGTCTAAAGCCGATCGGCTGAATATTGTTTCTGCTGGTTTCCTGCCCTATTTCGAATCCCGATACCCAAGTGTTTCGAAGGTTGTCTTCACAAATGGGATCGATGAAGAGTTTTTGCGCGTAGCGCCCAGTGGAAGACTCGAAACCGCTGTTGCGCGAGATACCTCCAGCAACGTTGAAACCCAAGATCAGCGGATTTTTGAAGTCCTGTATGCCGGTAACATTGGGGAGGGGCAGGGCCTGCATAATCTGGTTCCCGGGCTTGCCAAGAGACTGGAAGGCCGCGCGAAGTTTCGTTTGATCGGAGGTGGTGGGCGACTGCGTCAACTCGAAAATGCAGTTGCGGAAGCAGGTTGCACTAATGTTGTAATCGAACCGCCGATTCCTCGTTCCGAGTTGATCGACGCATACAAACAAGCTGATGTCTTGTTTCTTCACCTAAACGACTACGAAGCATTTCGAAAGGTTTTGCCCTCTAAGTTGTTTGAATATGGAGCAATAGGTAAACCAATCCTTGCGGGTGTGGCCGGTTATTCTGCCAGATTCATAGAGGAGTACTTGGATAACGCTGAGGTATTTTCTCCATGCTCGGAGTCAGAAGCCGTTGAAGCTTTCGAAAGATTGCGTATTGGTGACGCTGCTCGTTTTGAATTTGTTAAGCGTTTTTCGCGCAGGCGGATAATGGATGATATGGCCAGAGATGTGATTGCGCTTGGAGAGTGTCGCTCGTGAGAAAAGTATGCGTAACCGGAGGAACAGGTTTTGTAGGATCACGTTTGGTCGAAAAACTCAAATGCCATGGCTATACGGTTGTTGCGCCAGTGAGATCGCAGAACTCTGAAGCTGATGGTCCGGTGGTTGGCGATATTGATGGGCAGACAGATTGGACTTCTGTGCTCCCGGATGTGGACACGATTATTCACTGTGCAGGTCGAGCCCATATAATGAATGATAACTCGTCAGACCCTCTTTCAGAGTTTCGAAAGATCAATGTGGAGGGAACCTTAAATCTGGCCAGACAGGCCATTGCAGGTGGCGTGCGGCGTTTTGTGTTTTTGAGTTCGATTAAGGTGAATGGTGAACTGACCAGTGGAGGGGAGGTTTTTCGGGAGTCAGATACACCGAAGCCAAGCGATCCATATGGGATTTCCAAGCTGGAAGCCGAGATAGGCTTGCTGGAATTGGCACGACATACTGACCTTGAGGTGGTGATAGTAAGGCCTCCCTTGGTGTATGGACCTGGTGCGAAGGGCAATTTTGCCAGCATGCTAAGTCTGGTGAAAAAACATATACCTCTCCCCCTCGGTGCTGTAAGAAACAAGCGCTCCTTAGTGGCCTTGGATAATCTGATCGACCTAATAATCACTTGTGTTGAGCACCCTGCTGCAATTAATCAGGTTTTTCTGGTCAGCGATGGGAATGATCTTTCGACCACTGAGTTATTGCGCGCAGTTGCGCGCGCGATGGGTAAATCTTCCCGCTTGCTACCCATACCCGCTTCTGTGCTAGTGATTGGTGCGGCCGTTCTGGGAAAAAAGGCGGTTGCGCAACGACTGCTAGGATCTTTGCAGGTCGATATCTCGAAAGCGCGTGACTTATTAGACTGGGAGCCTCCTTTATCCCTGGAAGAAGGCCTGTTTAAAGCGGTTGAACGTCATGTGGATTAGCTTAGAGCGTCGGGAAATGTGGCGAAGATTAAACAGAATATTTGATGGAAGGTGTCTGTGATTCGGTTTTTTGATTTTGCTTTCTCTTTACTTGGCCTCGTCTTCGGATTGCCGTTGCTGCTCCTGTTAACGTTGATAGGTTTTTTTGACACCGGCTCGCCGATTTTCAGGCAGGAGCGGGTGGGCCGACACAAAAAGCCGTTCACCTTGGTTAAATTCCGCACGATGAGCAAAGAAACACTGTCTGTCGCCAGTCACCTGGCCAGCCCTGCTGCGATTACACCATTCGGTCGCTTTCTGAGACGAACCAAGTTGGATGAACTGCCGCAGTTGTGGAATGTGCTGAAAGGCGAAATGAGCCTTGTGGGCCCGAGGCCGTGTCTCTTCAATCAGGAAGAGCTCATTTTGGAACGTGAAAAGCGCGGTGTTTTGGCTGCCAGGCCGGGTATTACCGGACTTGCGCAGGTGAACGACATTGATATGTCTACGCCAACACTCTTGGCAGAGACGGATCAGAAAATGCTTCAGAATCTGACTGTGTCGGCCTACTTCAAATATATTTTGATGACTGTTTCGGGGAAGGGCGCCGGAGACAGAGTACCCGGAAAACACTGATTGGCTTCTTCAAAGCATCGCTCGCGCTCCTTGTGTCTTATAATATCAGGTGCCCCGTATTTTTTTAGCTGGTAAAGGAAAACCATGTTCCAGAGATTTCTGAATCTTTCGCGGGTTCACAAGAGACTGATTTCGGTCTTCGCAGATGTTGCCGTGCTGTTCTTTGCTCTTTGGGCAGCATTTTCGCTTCGCCTGGAGCAGCAGTTCTGGGTGCCCGACCGGGGCCAGCTCATCGTCTCGGGTCTCACAGTCGTTATTACCATTGCGGTATTCGTTAAGCTGGGTCTGTATCGGGCGGTGATCCGTTATCTGAGCGACCGGGCTTTTATCACGGTCATCACTGGTGTCTTTGTATCTGCGATTACCCTGATTCTGCTTGGGTATTGGCTTGAGGTGCTGGTGCCCCGCTCAGTTCCCATCATTTACGGCGCACTGGCCTTTATTTTCGTGAGCGGTACTCGCATGACAGTGCGTATGATGGTGAACCGACCGAAGCACAATAATAAGCAGTATGTTGGCATTGTGGGTGCCGGAGAAACCGGGCTCCAGCTGGCCAACGCGCTTGACCAGGGCACGGAATACCATCCCAGCGCGTTTATCTCTCTTTTGAAGGCGAATCACAGAGCACTTGTGAATGGTATACCGGTTTACGATATCAGCCATATTGAGCGCGTTGTAAAAGATCACCGGATTAAAAGGTTGTTGTTGGCCCTGGATGCTGACTCAGGCATTGATCGCAAGCGGTTACTCAAGAGGCTTGAGCCTCTGGCCATTCCGGTGCAGACCGTTCCCACCATGTCAGAGTTGGTGGCAGGACAGGCACGAATCAACGATATCCGGGATCTGGAGATTGAAGACCTTCTGGGTAGGGATCCCGTTCAGCCCGACAACGCCCAGGTGGCTGCAAGCCTGTATAACGGGTCTGTATTGGTTACGGGTGCAGGTGGTTCCATCGGTTCCGAACTTTGTCGGCAGATTATTCGCCACCGGCCGGCTCGTTTAGTGCTTTTTGAACAATCGGAGTTCTCACTTTATGCCATCGAGCGTGAGCTGCAGGCACTGAACTCCATTGAGGGGTTAGGGGTGGAGATAAACCCCTTGCTTGGAAGTGTTACCCATCGCAGGCGTTGTGAAACGGTCATGCGGAGCTTTGGCATTGAAACGGTTTACCACGCCGCTGCCTACAAGCATGTGCCACTGGTTGAGCATAATGTGATCGAAGGTGTTCAGAATAATGTTTTCGGTACTTTCCACGTGGCGGAGGCTGCAATTGCAGCTGGAGTGCACCGATTCGTCCTGATCTCTACGGACAAGGCAGTGCGCCCGACCAACGTTATGGGTGCCAGCAAGCGGATGGCGGAGTTGGTGCTTCAGGGGTTGGCTCAAAGACAGTCCGGGACCATTTTCTCTATGGTCCGTTTTGGGAATGTCCTCGGCTCATCCGGTTCTGTGGTTCCATTATTTCGAGACCAGATTCGTGACGGCGGACCGGTAACAGTAACGCACCCGGACATCATTCGTTATTTCATGACCATCCCTGAGGCGAGCCAGTTGGTTTTGCAGGCTGGCAGTATGGGCCAGGGTGGAGAGGTGTTTGTGCTGGATATGGGCGAGCCCGTGAAGATTGCGGATCTGGCTCGCAAAATGATTCATCTTATGGGTCTCGTGGAGAAGACGGATGACCGACCGGATGGAGATGTTGAGATTGTGTTCTCCGGACTGCGGCCGGGAGAGAAGCTGTATGAGGAGTTGTTGATTGGCGATAATCCTCAAGGCACTGCCCATCCCCGAATCATGATGGCTCGCGAAGCTTCTATGCCGTGGGAGGAAGTGGAGCAGACGCTCAACGGATTGATTCGGGCCAGTCATGAATTCGATTGCCAGGGCATTGTCGATATCCTGAAAAATGCGCCGACTGGTTTTGCGCCAAATGGAAGTGTTGCCGATCTTGTGTGGTGCAATGGCGCCAAAGATGTCATACCCTTTCAAGTAGAAAAGGTAAGACAGCTTCATCAGTGAGTTCGTTAGGTAACTGAACAGGGACTGGCAGTCGTTGCTGGCAGATGTTCGCTTTTGGAACGCATCGTTTGATTATGGATAAGATCAAAACTCTTTGTGTATTTGGTACCCGCCCTGAAGCCATTAAGATGGCTCCGCTTGCACTTAAACTAGCCGCCGACGCCCGCTTTGATGCGGGCGTTTGTGTAACTGGCCAACACCGGGAAATGCTGGACCAGGTGCTGGAACTCTTCGGCATTCGTCCGGATTTTGATTTGAATATCATGAAGCCCGGGCAGCACCTTACCGATGTGCTGACGGGTATTCTGGCAGGTATGCGAGACGTTCTCTCCAGGGCGCGTCCGGACATCGTGCTGGTTCACGGCGACACTGCCACTACTTTCGCGGCTTCACTTGCCGCCTATTATCAACAGATTCCGGTAGCACATGTGGAGGCGGGATTGCGGACAGGCAACCTCTATTCGCCATGGCCGGAAGAGGCGAACCGTAAGCTGACAGGCGTGCTCACACGGCTACATTTTGCGCCCACGCCTAAATCGGCTGAAAATCTTGCACTGGAAGGTGTCCCACCATCCCACATAGAGGTTACCGGAAACACGGTCATCGATGCGCTCCTGACAGTAGTCGCACGCGTGGACGCTGATCACCAGTTGCGTTCGGGGTTTGAAGAGCGCTTCGATTTTCTTGACAGCAATAAGAAGCTGATTCTGGTTACTGGCCATCGACGAGAAAGCTTCGGCGGCGGGTTCGAGCGAATTTGCCAGGCACTTGCGAAAGTGGCGAAACGGTACCCGGACTGCCAGATCTTGTATCCGGTTCATTTGAATCCCAATGTCCAGGAGCCTGTGCGGCGGTTGCTTGGGGGCATTGATAACATTCGCCTGATAGAGCCGCTGGACTATTTACCGTTTGTTTATTTAATGAATAGGTCTCACATAATTCTGACCGATTCAGGCGGTATACAGGAAGAGGCCCCCTCTCTTGGCAAGCCGGTTCTGGTGATGCGTGAAACCACAGAGCGCCCTGAGGCGGTAGATGCCGGCACGGTTCGCCTGGTGGGGACTGATGTCGATTTGATCGTAAGTGAGGTTGAGCGCCTGCTAACTGACGAGGCGGCGTACAAGGAAATGGCGTTTGCCCATAACCCGTACGGGGATGGCAAGGCCTGTGATCGCATTGTTGAAGTCCTGTCACACAGGGAATGGTAGAGAGGTTAAGGATATGGCTGTTGGTACGATTTGCGTTGTAGGGCTTGGGTATATAGGCCTGCCTACGGCGGCCGTGTTTGCGTCCCGAAAGTTCAAGGTTTTTGGTCTGGATGTGAACAAGGAGGTGGTGGACTCAATTAACCGGGGCGAGGTTCACATTGTTGAGCCCGACCTCGACATGGTCGTCAATGCGGCAGTAATGCAAGGATACCTGCGAGCCACTTCTGAGGCGGAGCCGGCGGATGCGTTTTTGATTGCAGTGCCAACGCCCTTCAAGGGCGATCGTCACGACCCGGATCTCACTTATGTCGAAGCCGCGAGCAGAAAGATTGCGCCAGCTCTTAAACAAGGAGACCTGGTGATTCTGGAGTCGACTTCTCCGGTTGGCACAACAGAACAGGTTGCCGCCTGGCTTGCAGAGGAAAGACCAGACCTTACGTTCCCCCAGCAAGTCGGTGAGAGTTCCGACATTCGCGTGGCCCATTGCCCTGAGCGAGTCTTGCCTGGCCAGATTTTGCGTGAGCTGGTGCAGAATGACCGGGTGATTGGTGGAATGACAACCCGGTGTGCCGCAGCAGCTGCCGATCTTTATAAAGTGTTTCTTAAAGGCGAGTGCGTACTCACCACTGCGCGCACCGCTGAGCTATGCAAACTTACCGAGAATAGCTTCCGCGATGTAAATATTGCCTTCGCAAATGAGTTGTCGGTCATTTGTGGAACGTTGGATATCAACGTGTGGGAATTGATCCGGCTGGCGAATCGACATCCCCGGGTCAATATTCTTCAGCCCGGTCCGGGTGTTGGCGGGCACTGCATCGCGGTGGACCCCTGGTTTATTGTCAGTAGCGCGCCTGAAGAGAGCCGCCTGATTACCACAGCCCGTCATGTTAATGACGACAAGCCGCGATGGGTGATCGACCAGGTCAAAGCTTCGGTTGCTGATTATCTGCGTGACAATCCGGACAAGAGCATCCGTGATGTAACCGTGGCTTGTTACGGCCTGGCTTTTAAGGCTGACATTGATGATCTGCGTGAAAGTCCGGCATTGAACATCGCCCGGGCCTTGCTCGCTGAGCACGGTGGCCCTGTTCAATTGGTGGAGCCAAATATACGGAGGCTTCCTGATTGGCTGGCCAGGGAAAAGCTGGTCACCGTCGATCACGCCCTGAAAGAGGCGGACATACACGTTCTGTTGGTTGATCACGCAGAGTTCAAGCGAGTGAGGCCCCAGCAGGGCATTATTGTGGATACCAGAGGTACCTGGTAAACCCGTTGCCGGCTCGGAAGCCAACCCCGACAAGGATGTCAGAATGATCAATATTTCCCATCACGGCGCCACCTCGGGCGTAACCGGCTCCTGCCACGAGCTTACCCTTGGTCGAGGGTGCCACAAGAGCGGCATCCTCATCGACTGCGGCCTGTTCCAGGGCCAGGATGAAGGCCGCGGTGCTTCCGCCTCCGATCTCTCCATTGATTTTCCCATCGAACACATCCGGGCTTTAGTGGTCACCCATGTGCATATAGACCATGTGGGGCGCATTCCCTATTTGCTGGCGGCCGGGTTCGACGGCCCCATCATTTGTTCCGAACCCTCGGCCATTATGCTACCGGAGATACTTGAGGATGCCCTGAAAATCGGTTTCACCCGCGACCGGCAGCTGATTGATCGGGTTCTGGGGCTGATTCGTTCCCGCCTGGTGCCGGTGCCTTATGGCCATTGGCATTCGGTGTTTGCTGAGGGTGATTGCTCGCTGTCGGTTCGGCTTCAGAGGGCTGGCCATATTCTGGGCTCTGCCTATGTGGAATGCGATGCTCGTGAAGGGGAGACTGCAGAGCGGATTGTGTTCAGTGGCGATCTCGGGGCGCCTCATGCTCCATTGTTGCCAGCCCCCCAATCGCCTGAACGGGCGGACAGGCTGGTGATTGAGAGTACTTATGGGGATAAGAACCATGAGGACCGGGAAACGCGGCGTTACAGGTTAAAGGCGGTACTGGAGCACGCTCTTGAAGATGGTGGAACGGTATTGGTGCCTGCTTTCAGTATTGGGCGGACGCAGGAATTACTTTATGAGATTGAAAGTCTGATCCATGAGTTTGGGGGCGAACTTTGGAATAATCTGGAGATCGTCGTGGATTCACCGTTGGCCGCAGAGTTCACGCGGATATATCGGGATTTGAAACCCTATTGGGATGCCGAGGCTAAGGAATTGGTCAGGCAAGGGCGGCACCCTTTATCGTTTGAACAACTGACCGTGATTAATTCTCATGAAGAACATCTGAATGCTGTGGATTATTTGGCGCGGTCTCATCGGCCTTGTGTGGTTTTGGCCGGTTCTGGAATGTGCGCCGGTGGCCGCATCGTTAATTATCTCAAAGCAATGCTGGGTGATAAGAGAAATGATGTATTGTTTGTGGGATATCAGGCCGCGGGCACTCCTGGGCGTGATATCTTGAATTATGGTCCCAAAGAGGGCTGGGTTCAGTTTGATGGCAATCGATATGACATTCGGGCTCGGATTCATCAGGTAAGTGGATATTCCGCCCATGCGGGGCAATCGGATTTACTTCGATTTATTCAGGGTATTTCCCAAGCCCCCGCAAGAAATTCGAATTGTTCACGGGGACGAAGACGCTAAACAGGCATTTAAAAAAGAGCTAGATAGTCTTCGATTCTCCAATGTTTTGATTCCAGTTGGCAATTGAATAAGTTCCAAAGTTACCGGAGTTAATAACTCTTAAATAAATAAACTTTGCGGTATCTGCCTTGTTGATTTATTATTTGCGGGACTTTTAGTCAACTCCATTTAAGTTTTTTAAAACCCCTATTTGAATAAGGTTTTAATTCCATGGCAAAGATTAACGATTATTACCAGAAAAAACAGCTTATGGAAAAGCTTGCTGCAGAGCTGGAACAGCTTGAAAAAGACCAGGCTCTGAAAGGTGAACTGGAGTTTGAAAACAAGGTTCGCGCCTTGATGAAGGAGTATGACAAGTCACCGAAGGATGTACTTCAGATTCTTTCTGCAATCGACCCTTCCGTGTCAGGCGGCAAATCTGATTCAACTTCTGGCAGCCGCCCGAAGCGCCCGATGAAGACTTACAAGAACCCGCACACCGGTGAGGTGGTCAAAACCCGCGGTGGTAATCACAAGACGCTGAACGAATGGCGTCAGAAGCATGGTAAGGAAGCTGTACAGAGCTGGCAGCAGGACTGATACCAGCCGGCCCTTCTCCTTTCAGGGGAAGGGCTGTTAACCCACTACCACTCGATTCCGCCCGCCTTCCTTTGCCGCGTACAACGCTTCGTCCGCCTTCTGCATCCACTGCATATAGTTTTCAGGTTCGTCCGTTAACTGGGCAATGCCGATGCTGACGGTATAGCGGATGGGTGCGACGCTGGTTTCCACCACGCTCTGTTCAATGCTTTCCCGTATCCGCTCGCAGATAATGCGTGCGCCCTCGGCGTCGGTTTCCGGCAGTATGATGCCGAATTCCTCACCGCCGTAGCGCCCGGCGCTGTCGGATTGACGGATGGCATTGCGGGTGACCCTGGCGGTGTGTTTGATCACTTCGTCCCCGGCCAGGTGGCCATGGGTGTCGTTCACTGGCTTGAAATGGTCGATATCAAACATCACCAGGCTGGTGGTGTGGCCATAGCGGCGGAAGCGTTCGAACTCCGCGTCCACCAGGTTTTCCCAGGTGCCCCGGTTGAGCAGGCCGGTCAGGCGGTCTGTCATGCTCAGTTTGGCCAGCTGTTCGTTGGCTCGTTCCAAGGCCATTTTGCTGCTGGCGATGTCGGTCACGTCGTAAACCATCAGACACACTTTGTTCACTTCCCCCGTGGTGCCGGATAGTGGGCTGATGGTGAGGTTCTGGAACATGTACTCTTCAGTGCCGGTGATGGGGCGAGTATTGCGGAACTGGAACAGGTAAGGGCGTTGCTCCCAGGAGGTAAAGGCTTTGGTATTAAGCAAGGCCACGGCGTCTACTTTTCGGGTCAGCCAGGCTTGGGGGATATCCGGGAATACATCGAACAATACCTGACCCTGAATCTTGCTCGCCGTGATGCCGCTGTGGTTTTCCATGAATCCATTCCAGACTTCGACTTTGAAATCCAGGTCCAGGACTACCAGACCCACTTCCACGGATTCCAGCATGTCCATCAGCCAGTGAAAGGAGTTGGCTTCAGATTCTTCTATGGCCATGAGTCAGTCCACCAGATATTGCAGGCGATCTTCGAGAAAAGGCACTGAATCCTCGGTAAGAAGGATCAGCATGTCGCATTCGATATCCCGGTCTTCCAGGGCGTAGCAGATTTCGATACACAGCAGCTGTTCTTCATGGGCGCTGTGGTGCTCCAGTAATTCGGTAATTTGGCGGTGCTGCCCCAGCACCGTGGGGTGGCCAAGGCCGAGTTTCAGGTCCAGCTGGTCACCAATGCCTTTGAGGAAGGCGCCGAAGAGTATGCTGGACATATCCATCAGCACTTCGACGTTCACCGCTTCACCCTCAAGGGTGTCGTAGTGAAGCATTTCCGCCATTTCCCGGAAGCTGGCGTCTGCGAACAGCAGAAGAGCCTCTCCGGCGATGCCGGCACCGGTGAACCCCTGGCACACGGCGGAATAGGTGTCGCTGTCGCTGACCGAGGAAATGGCCATGTGCAGTTCGGAGTTGGCCAGGAAGGCAACCTTGGGAATCGGTTGTTTCACGAAAACCCGTAGCAGGCGGGCCAGCAGGTCGGAGGACCGGCCCATGGCGACGTTGGAAATTTCCTGCAGGTAGTCGTTCAGGGAAACGGAGATTTCCGGAGCGGCACTGCCTGTGCTCTTCAGGCTGCTGTCCTGTAGCGCCGAATCTTCGAGTTCACCAGGCCGGTACACCCCGTATTCCACCAGCAGGTCAAGTACGGTGCAGGTTTCTGTCGGCTTTTTGATGAAGTCGAGAGCGCCAAGCTTTTTGACCCGTTCCCGGGCGTCAGGCTGGATATCGCCGGAAACCACAATGGTCATCACCGGTAGATCTTCCTTGCGAACCTGTTCCAGCACCTGGTAGCCATCCATCTCCGGCATGTTCAGATCCAGGAACATCAACTCGGCCTCGTGCCTCCGCAATTTCTCCAGTGCTTCTACACCGTCTTTCGCGAAACTGACCTCCCCGCGTAGTCCTTCTGGCAGGGCTCGGGCCATTTGCTTTCTAGCAAGGGCGGAGTCGTCGCAGATCAGAATGCGGGTGGTCATTGATGGGGCCGTAGAGGGTTGATCATAAGGTGCGAAAGTATACCAGTAGTATTTGTTGTGTACACGTTTGCTACAGCATTCGTAACAATAGGTAAGGCGTTGTAAGTATTTTAAGCCAAAGGTTTTGTGACTGTATTCAAACTTGGTTGAGTATTACTGAATTGTAAATGGTGATTGTGACTCTGCTCACTCTATTGGCCGATCTGCCTTGGTTATAGTGTGCGTGCGGCAAATAAAAAATAATGTAAAACGCTGCCGCCTGTGAGCACCGGAAAACCAAAAACAAACCGGGCTGCAGTGGAGTCGGGCGTCGGAAACTGACTCTAACTAACTAATTCAGAGACGCAAAATATGAGACAGCGAGCGTATGGATACGCTGCCGTCACCCTGTTCTGCCTGGGTATTGCGCCCGTTGTCCAGGCCGAGCTGAAGCCCATTTCTGAGGAAACTATGGGTGAGGTGACCGGGCAGGCTTTTATGCAGATCGAAAACATCCAGGATATACCGGGTAATCCTCATGAGTTCACGCGCATGACGCTGACCATGGATGTGGAAACCCGGATGAACGTGGATGACGTGCAAGCTGGCGAACTTGATGGCGGCGTGGACTTTGCCGCACAGCATGTGGCGCTGGGCCATATTGCCCGTAATGACGGTCAGCAGTTCAATGGCCGCACCTACAGTGCCGGAGATACCGTTCATTTCGAGGCGTTCAAACCCTACATCGAGCTGGCGGAAGACCCTGCCGAGGGTAAGCTTTCTGGTTTTCGTATGGGGTTTGGACAGGCGAGAGGGTCGGTTTCCTCGCTGACCAGCAGTTTCAGTGGCGATATTGGCCTGAAGTTGGTTGATGGATCCGGGCAGGAATTCGACGCGACCCTGTTTGATGAGAACACTCAGGCCACCCAATACCGGGCCAGTCATATCGGCATTGATGATGGAACGGCGGACTGCGCCTCAGGCACTAACTGCGCACCTCTGACGCACCTACAGTCACTGTATGTGGGCGAAGAGGGCGCTGATGGCGTTACCGATTTCACCAGCGATTTCTTCATTGGTTTCCAGCGCGAAGGAGTGGACTGGCAGAGCCCGGATGGCGCCACCGTGATCAATGCTGGAAAGGGCGTGTTCATCAATCTGCCCACCAGCATGAAAGTGGATATGAGCCAATTGATCACCCAGGGTGTGGACCGGCTGCAGACCCATCGGGACGATATGGGTACCCAATTGTTTTAAATGCTAAACTCCTGCCAGTGTTTAATCCATTCGGCAGGAGCTTAGTCCCTTGATCCGCTCGTTTTACTGGCACGATTACGAAACCTTCGGCGTAGACCCGGTTCACGACAGGCCTTCCCAGTTTGCCGGCGTGAGAACGGATGCGGATCTCAATATCATCGAAGAGCCGCTGGTAATCTACTGCAAGCCTGCCGATGATTACCTGCCATCGCCCGAAGCCTGTCTGATTACCGGGATTACCCCTCAAAAGGCCCTGGAAGATGGCTTCCCCGAGGCGGAATTTATCGCTCAGATTAATGAAGCCTTCAGCCAGCCCGGCACCTGTGTGGTTGGCTACAACAGCCTGCGCTTTGACGATGAAGTGACCCGCCACACCCTTTACCGCAACCTGCGCGATCCCTACGCCCGTGAATGGCAGAACGGAAACTCCCGCTGGGACATCATTGATATGGTGCGCCTGACCTACGCCCTGCGTCCGGAGGGTATCAACTGGCCCCGCAAGGAAGATGGCAGCCCCAGTTTCAAACTGGAGGAGCTGACCGTTGCCAACGGCATCGCCCACGAAGCGGCCCACGATGCCATGTCGGATGTTGAGGCGACCATTGCGGTGGCCAAGCTGATCAAGGAAAAACAGCCAAAGCTCTTCGATTTTGTTCTGCATAACAAAGACAAACACTCGGCTCGGGCGATGTTGGACACGGCTGCCATGAAGCCGGTGTTCCATATATCCGCCAAGTACCCGGCCAGCCGTGGGTGCTGTGCACTGGTTGCTCCGGTGGCCGAGCATCCAACCAACAAGAACCTGGTGATTGTTTACGACCTGCGCGAGGACCCCAGCGAGCTGATCAACGCCAGCCCTGAGCAAATTCGTGAGCGGGTATTTACTTCCCAGGCAGAACTTGGGGAGGGCGTCAGCCGTTTTCCACTGAAAGGCGTGCAGTTGAACAAATGCCCGGTGCTGGCGCCGGCAAACATGCTTTCAACACTCTCTCCGGAGCGCCTCGAAGAATTGGCTCTGGACGGGGATACCCTGCGAGCTAACCTGGCCATGCTGCGCAAGACGCCGGACTTGCTGGCCCGAATTGCCGAGGCTTTTGATCAGCCCCATGAAAGCGACCTGACAGACCCGGATGAGCAGCTCTATGCAGGTGGCTTTATCAGCAAAACTGACCGCGAGAAGCTGAACTGGGTGCTGGAACAGCCGATTGAGACGCTTGGCGAGCTGGAGGTGACCTTTGAAGACGATCGCCTGCAGGAGCTGCTCTTTCGTTATCGGGCGCGGAATTACCCGGGTAGCCTGATGGGCGAAGAAATGGAAAGATGGGAGGAGTTTCGCAGCCAGAGATTAATGCACCCGAAGAAGGGTTGGCGGTCTCTGGAGACTTTTGCCCAGGAACTACAACGTCTGGCGGCAGACCCGGAACTCACGCCGCAAAAGCGGCATATCCTTGAGGATCTTCATTTGTATGGGGAGTCTTTAATCCCCTACATCTGAGGATCCGAGTGCGGAAGCGAGGTCAGATGATACTCTGCATCTGACCTCGGGTTTCTGTTCACCGCCGCTTCAGGAAATAGACGCTCAGATTCTGCCCCATCAGACTCTGCACTTCACTGCCCAGGGCTTCCGCCTGGATCTGCTTCTGAACCGGTGCGGTAGCGAGGCTGTGGCCATCCACATCCCGCGCTTTCACAAGTTTCCACTCCACCTCGTTACTCGCCATGGCCATCAGCTCTTTCAATTGGGCTGTGTCCTGCGGCCGAAACCATCTGTCCCTGCAGCCCCCGAGGCTGTAAAAATCAGCGTCGGCGGTCAGTTCCTGCCAGGCGGCATCGTTGCGATTGGCAAGAACCATCCGTCGGAGTTGGCGCAATGTCTGTCGCGTGGGTTGTAGCTTGTGCTCACTGACCAGTTTTCGAATCTGTTTGTCACCAGCCGTTTGTTCCGCAATGGCAGTGTGCATGTGCACCACTGCACCAGAACCAGTGGCCTGGTTAATCAGGGCGGCAAGCGAAAGGGTGTTCATGGCCGGTGAGGGCAGGCGACCAACTTCAATCCAGCGCACCTGGTGGCCATCCGCCACAAAACGCTGGGCGATGGACCAGGGCCAGAACACGATGTTGTCCATGCCCATTTCGTTCGCCATGCGCGTGGCTTTGGCGATGTTGGCCAGGGATTCATCTACCGCGATCACTTCCACATCGTCCAGATAGCCGGCCAGTTCCATCGCCCGCTGGCCAGACTGCGCACCGCACACCATGATCCGAAGGGTGGCCGGGAGATTGTCCGTGTCCAGCCCCAGTTCAGTGGCCATCAGGGTTTTCAGGCTGCTTTCGGTACGATAGGCCAACCGGGACCAGGACGGCCATGCTTGGGGAACATCGGTCTTCTCCAGGCAAAGCTCCTCGGCCTTCTCATCGAAATTCTGCTTGATGGCTTCGTCTTCGGCCCGATCGTAATAGCTGGCGGCCAGGACTGACTGTAATGCCAGGGGCCAATCCACTAGGTTCCATTGGCCAAGTTGTACCGCGAAGGGCTGATGGAAGAGGGCACCATACATGGCGCTGATCATCAGTGATCCGATGAGTCCATCCTGTTCCTCGCCAAGGGCAAACTGGGCCTGGATGCTGTCGTTGATTGCTGAGACCAGTCTTTCTTCGTCATCTTCCGCAGCGAGGGCATAGCCGGTTCTGTCGGCGTACTGAGCGATGGCCAGCGTCAGGCGCTGCAGCTCGTCCCGAAGTTCAACGGTTTGCGCTACTTCGGCAATGATCGCCCGACGAAGCATTGTCACCAGTTCTTCCACGGCCGGATTTGGCATCAGAGTTTTCTGGAGGGCAAGGATCAGCAGTTCATCTTCGCTGGCCGCATCCAGGAAAATCTGTGCATCCGGGTTATCCAGATCGTACTGTTGATAAATAATCGCGCCGACAAACCGACCCAATTCCTGGTGCGGCAAACCATCCCTCTGAAGCAAGGCGATCGCATCACGGGCCAGTGCGGAATCGGCTTTGCTCACTTCCAGGTGTTGGGCGCAAGTGAGCATCCCGCTGTATACGGAATCCCATTCAGCGCCGGTTTCCAGAAGCTTGCGATAATGCAAATAAGCGACATCAAACTGCCCCTGCAGTCGCTTGGAATGGGCAACGCCACAGAAAGCGGCGGCAGATTGCCGGTCACACTCCAGGGCCTGCAGGAAATACTGCTCTGCAAGCGCCGGCCGCTCGGTTTTCAGGGCCCAGTAACCCAGGTTGCAATACTGCTGCACTTGCCCCGGCTGATGATCCAGGCTGGCGTTGAACAGGGCATGGGCCTTCTCAAGCTGCCCGTCGTCCATCTCCACACGGCCAAGCAGCCCCAGCCCACCGGCATTCGCTGGCTCCAGAGCCAGCGCCTCGTTCAGATAGCCGCGGCATTCCTGCCGGGACTTCAGCCGCTGGATATGGCTGAGGCCGTTGCTGTTGGACTCCCCATAGGCAAGGTTGGCCTGCAGAAGGAGGCGGGCAACCTGAGCCTGTTGGGATTGGGATATCTGTACTTGATGCTTGGCTTGCATGGGACACCTCTTGGATACAGCCGCAATGGGAAGCGGCAAAGGTCTGCAGTTTTTGACGGTTTGCCGTGCGTTGAGAGAGGTGTTGCGAAAGGTGTGCCAGTTTGTGGAAGCAAGGCATCTAATGAAGAATGCGATTTTTATCCAAAAAAAGAGGGCCCGGTTTGCACCGGGCCCTCATGGTTCCGCTCTTTATCTTTAACCCTGCAGCAACTGCAGTACCTGCTGCGGTCTCGCGTTGGCCTGGGCCAGAACGGAGAGTCCGGCCTGCTGGAGAACCTGGGTTCTGGCCAGCTCGGCGGATTCCGCGGCGAAGTCGGCATCACGGATGCGGCTGTTGGAGGCCGACAAGTTCTCGGACGTAGTGGCAAGGTTCGCGATGGTTGATTCGAAGCGGTTCTGTACAGCACCTAGTTCTGCTCGATAACCGTTGATGGTGTCAATTGCGTAATCAATTGAAATCATCGCTAAATCCGCGCCATCTCGGCTCGATATGTCGACCCCGGTAACTGCGTAGGTGTCGTCAGCAATTGTGGCGTTGACAGCCTGATTGTAATCGTCGACACCGCCGAAGATGCCATCTCCATCTATATCGGCATCAATCGTAATGTCGAAGGCTTCACCGAACTGCGATGAAAAAATAATCTCATCGTTGTCGGAGTTCAGGTTTGCGCGGATGCCTGTTTGGGTGCTTTGAGCATTGATCTGGCTAACGATATCGCTCAATGATCCCATGCCTTCGAAAGTAAACACATCTCCGTTGATATCGACTTCGAAGTTATAGGTGTCGCCATTCGCGAACGATTGACCAAGGGTCAGATCTTCAGCACCATTGATGCTGGCTAGTGCGCCACCTACTGAATTGTTGGGCGTGCCAGTACCGTCTTCAATAACGATGGTGCCAGGATCGGTGTCGCCCGCTCCGCCGGCAGGGTTAGTGATCGTAATTGTGCCACCGCTTTCCGTAACATCTAAGTCGGCACCAAGCTCTGTATCAAGCTGAGCAGCGATATCAGCCGCAGATGCGCCATCGGCAATTGTGACCGGTGTGCCGCCTCCGATAGTAATCGTTCCACCATTCGTGAAATCAAAACCAGTGCTGATATCGATTGTATCGGTGCCGCCACTATCGGTAATCGCACCACCGTTAGTTCGAGAAGCCGTTGTACCTGCGGACCCTGCTGCATCGGTGATGCTGAACGAAGAAACAGCCAAGTCTGTCGAGGTCGGATTGGTAATCGTCAGTGTATTGCCATCGACTGTGACTGTCACTTCCGCCAGGTCTCCGCCGCCGTTCTGAATCTCGGTTTGCAGCGCGGTGGCGAGCGCATCGGCGTCAGCGTAGGAAGCAGCGCCGATGCTTACATCCTCACCACCAATGGTGCCAGTGATCGTGAGATCGGTTGTGAAATCCAGGGTCGACACATTCAGGTCAGTCGTAGCAGCTTCTCCCGGCCCGATGATGTCGCTCGACAATCCAGCGGTTTCTTTCAGTACCGAGCCAATCTGGCTGCCCCGGGAGTCGAGACCGCTGATCGCGATGGTTTCGCCCGTATTCGCGCCAACCTGAAAAGTTTGAGTGTCGAAGGTGCCGTCGAGAACTTTCAGCCCGTTAAAAGAGGTTTGGGCGGCAATTCGGTTGATTTCCTCGATGCGCTGTTGCACTTCCTGATTAAGAGCCTGCCGATCAGAAGGGCTGTTAGTTGCGTTGGCAGACTGAACAGCCAGTTCACGAATCCGCTGCAGGTTGTTGGTGATCTCATCCATGGCACCTTCTGCAGTTTGCGCCAGAGAGATACCGTCGTTCGCGTTCCGCTGCGCTTGATTGAGGCCCGCGATCTGTGACTGGAAGCGTTCAGAGATTGCCAGACCGGCCGCATCATCTTTTGCGGAGTTGATGCGCAGACCAGAAGACAAGCGTTCTAGAGCCACATTTGCCTGGCCCTGCGAAGCATTAAGGTTTCTTTGCGCATTCAGCGAAGCGATGTTGGTGTTAATGACCTGAGGCATATCAATTCTCCCTGCTCAGAGGTGCCGAAAGCCAGGTGCCCGATCACGAAGAGGGGAACCACTGCCGGCGAAATTCGTTTAATTGCCGTTTTGCAGGGTATAAAGCGAATCGCGTGCCAAAATAAGAATTTCGCCATTATCTTATTATTTTCATTGATGAAATAGATCGAATGCGGCTGAAAAATTCTAGTTTGGTGCCAAACAGCTGCCGCTAACAAAGGCATTGAATTGCCGGTTTTACATTTGTTAACAAAAACAGTGGTTTTTTTTCTAAAGCAACCGGATTTGGCGCCGTTAAGTGGAGTAACAGGGCGGCGCTCCCAAACTGAAAAACGGGCGCCAGACCTTTTCCATGAAATAACGACATCAGTCGAAGGAGAAGCATAATGGCTCTCGGTATCAACACTAACGTTGCATCGCTCTCAGCCCAGAATCAGTTGGGTCAGTCTCAGAATCTATCCAACCAGGCTCTGGAGCGTCTTTCTTCCGGTCTGCGAATCAACTCCGCTAAGGACGATGCAGCAGGTCTTGCGATTTCCACTCGGTTCCAGTCTCAGATTTCTGGTCTGAACGTAGCGACCCGTAACGCTAACGATGGTATCTCTCTGGCCCAGACCGCTGAGGGCGCGCTGGACGAAATTACCAACAACCTGCAGCGTATCCGTGAACTGGCTGTTCAGTCCGCTAACGCCACTAACAGTGATTCGGACCGTGAGGCGCTGAACCAGGAAGTTGATCAGCGTATTGCCGAAGTTAACCGTATCGCGAGCCAGACTTCTTTCAACGGCCTGAAGGTTCTTGATGGCACTTTCGGCACTCAGGCGTTCCAGGTAGGCGCGAACGCTGGTGAGACTATCTCGGTAGCTGGTCTGGATTCACGTGGCAGTCAGCTGGGCGCAACTATCTCTCAGACTTCCGGCCTCGCAGCTACCTCTCTCGGTGCCGGTGACGCTGGCGAAACTTCCCTGGATGTTTCGGGCCTTGCTTTTTCTGGTGACATCACCGTCTCCTCAACAATCGGTGGCGAGACTATTGACGTAGCTGCTGCGACCTATGCTGATGCTGATGCACTTGCGGCAGCGATCCAGGGTGAGATTGATTCCAACGGCAACCTTGCTGATGTGACTGTAGCTGCCTCAGATGATGGCAACTCCATCGTATTCAGTAATGCCAGCACTACTGACATCGCTGCAACGATTGATATTTCTGACGCATCTGGTACCCAAGTGAGTGTTACTGGGGCTGATGTCTCCACGACTGATGGCTCAACCACGGCGACCCAGGCTACTCTTTTTGATCCGAGTACTTTGGACTTGGACTCTGGCGTTACCGGCTCTTTTGACGTTACAGATGACTCATCTAACACCACCACTGTAAGCTTTTCTCTGGCAGCGGGCACCGGTAATACACTGGCGGATCTCACTTCAGCTGTACAGGCCGGTTTGACTGCTGCTGGTTTCACAGCAGGCACTGATTTGGGTGCGGTCGACGATGGCAGTGTGGTCCAAATAGAGAGCGACTCAGCTGTCACTTACGATATAGCAAACATCACGGCCAGCGATGGCGGAACGCCAAATGCGTCTACAGGCGGCTCTGTTTCCACTCTGACTGCAGCTGAAGAGCAGACGGTAGCTTCTCGTTTCGAAGCCGGTGAAACAACTTCCTTCTCCCTGAATGTTGCAGGCGAAGCAATCGAAGTGACCGACGCGAGCAACCTGCAGGATGTTGTAGCTCAGATCAACGGCGCAACTAAGGACACCGGTGTGTCTGCCTTCCTGAGCTCTTCCGGTGACGACATCGTATTCGCGTCTGCGAAGGGTGAGAACTTCACAGCATCCATTACTACAGACGTAGATGGTGATGGCACCAACGAAGTGGACCTGACCGTCGACTCTTCAACGGATCCCAACTCCAACGTTTCGGTTAATGGGCTTGATATCAGCACCCGAGCTGGCTCTGACCAGGCGCTGGTAGCCGTTGACTTCGCTATCGACCAGGTAAACCAGTTCCGGTCAGACCTCGGTGCGGTTCAGAACCGTTTCGAGTCAACCATCGCCAACCTGAGCACGTCTGTTGAGAACCTGAGTGCTTCCAACAGCCGTATCCTGGACGCGGACTTCGCAGCAGAAACCGCGAAGCTGTCCAAGGCCCAGGTGCTGCAGCAGGCCGGTATCTCTGTCCTCGCTCAGGCGAACGCCCGTCCGCAGCAGGTCCTGTCCCTCCTGCAGTAAGGGGCAAGCGGTAAAAACCGGAACCTTCGAGTTCCGGTTTTACTCCGTCTAAGGATAGCGAGGTAAAGCTATGAATGACGTTAACCTGAACAGCCCGGATCTGAAGCTGGTTCGCACCAGTGAACAAGCGCCGGCTCGGGCAATTTCGTCATCTCAGGCCGAGGGCAGGAATGCCCCCGACCCTTCCGTTTCGTTCTCCACTACTGAAAAAGTCCAGAGTACTCAGGCGGCTCAAAGCGCGACGAAAGCTGAAAAGCTGGAAGCGCGAACTGATGCTCAAAGGGAGCAGCTGGATGATGCGGTGAGCCAACTGAATAGTTTTGTTCAGAATGTTCAGCGGGATCTACAGTTTGAAGTCGACAACGACCTTGGCCAGACCATCGTCAAAGTGGTTGATCAGTCGACTCAGGAAGTTATTCGTCAGATTCCCGACGAGGTTGCTGTGAGATTGGCCGAAAATCTGCAGCAGGATGAACCGCTAACACTGTTCAATATCAAAGTCTGAAAGCCAGCCGGTCTTTGTAAGCTCAGCTTTCGCAAGGAAACACCACTGTCACTCGGCCAGCCGCGTGACAGTGCAATTTGCAAACACCTTGCATTGATAGGGATCGCGCAATGGCCTTGGGAATTAATACGAGCGTTGCGTCACTTTCCGCTCAGAATCAATTGGGGCAGTCGCAGAAGCTGTCGAACCAGGCACTTGAGCGTTTGTCATCCGGTCTACGTATCAACTCCGCCAAAGACGATGCTGCTGGTCTAGCGATTTCCACCCGCTTCCAATCCCAGGTTTCTGGTCTGAACGTGGCTGCCCGAAATGCCAACGACGCCATCTCTCTTGCTCAGACTGCTGAAGGTGCATTGGACGAAATCACCAACAACCTGCAGCGTATTCGTGAGTTGGCCGTTCAATCCGCAAACGCTACCAACAGCGCTTCCGATCGCGAAGCCTTGAATAGTGAGGTTAATCAGCGAATTGCGGAAGTCAATCGTATTGCGAGCCAGACTTCCTTTAATGGCTTGAAGGTTCTTGATGGCACCTTTGGCGCTCAAGCGTTTCAGGTTGGCGCAAACGCAGGTGAGACCATCTCTGTGGCTGGCCTTGATTCTCGGGGCAGTGAGCTCGGCGCAACGATTCGGCAAACTGAGGGCCTTTCTTCTACTGTGATCGGGCCTGGCGAAGCTGGCGTTACCGAACTGGATGTCTCGGGTCTCGACTTCAGCACAGACATCACGGTTGCTGGCGACCTTGGCGCGACAGGCCTGAGTTCCACAACAGACTACTCTGGCGGAGCCACGCGAGCTGACAGGATCGCCAGTTTTGCGGGTGATTTACAAAACGCTATTCAAAATGAAGCTGGCTTTGAAGAAGCGACGGTTTCCGTTGAAGGCGAAATATTCAAGATCAGCAACCCGACAACTACTCCGGGAACGCTCACTGATTTTTCTGTTCAGGATGCCACCGGAAGTCCCGGGAACATCTATGTGTTATCGGGCACCATTCCCAATAACGGGTCGAGCACCATTTCCGAACCAGCCAGCTTCGTGTATGACGGCAACATGACGGGCACTCTCACGGTGGGTAGTGACGAGGTCAGCATCGATTTCACTGCCGTGACGAGTGGCCAGGACGCAGCCGACGCAATTGAGGCGGTGATTCAATCTCCGCCGTTCAATCAATCCAACATTACTGTTGATTACAGTGCGAGTCCTTTTTTTAATGCCTTTTCTATAGTTGATACGGCTAACAGTGGCGGCTTCACGTTTGACCTGGAGCTAGAAGACAGTACCCGTATTGCTAGCAACTCCACCGGCTCTGGAATCGGGCAGGTAGAACCTGCGCAGGAGCTGGACCTGGCCGATAAGTTTGCGGCGGGCCAGACTGTTGATTTCAAGGTGGACATCACTGGTGCTGATAAGTCTATCGAAGTCACTGCGAGCAGTCTCCAGGACGTAGTCGCGCAGATTAACGGCGAGACCAAAAACACTGGAGTGTCAGCTTTCCTGAGCTCTGACGGCAATGACATTGTTCTGGCATCTGCCAAAGGAGAAGATTTCGTCGCTTCGATTACGACCGATGTGGATGCGGATGGCACGCCTGAAGTAAACCAGGTGATTGATACTGCGGGCGATCCGGAAAACTCGACAGTGTCACTCAACAGTCTGGATATTAGCACCCGTGAAGGCTCCGATCAGGCGCTGGTTGCCGTAGACTTTGCAATCGGCCAGGTAAACCAGTTCCGGTCCGATCTCGGTGCGGTCCAGAACCGCTTCGAGTCCACGATTGCCAACCTGAGCACGTCTGTCGAGAACCTGAGTGCTTCCAACAGTCGAATCCTGGATGCCGACTTTGCAGCGGAAACTGCGAAGCTGTCCAAGTCTCAGGTGCTGCAGCAGGCTGGTATCTCAGTACTGGCCCAGGCGAATGCCCGGCCCCAGCAGGTTTTGTCTTTGTTACAGTAATATACTGAGGGTTGGCAGAAAACTTGCTTGGGCTTTGGTTGCTGACGTAGCCCTCTGATGGGGCAGCGGCTGTTCAGCACCGCCATATCTTCAAGGATATGGCGGTGCTTGCGTTTTGGGGTGATGACGCAATCTGCATTTTTTGCTTTTGCAGCGCGAGACTGGTTACTTTGTGTTACAAATCGGCAGAAGAAAAAGGCAAAGTTTTGCCGCTTTTTGCCGATAAACTGAACAGTGAAGAGATTCGCCCCCTTGAGGAGGCATTGGAATGGCAAGCATATCATCGTTGGGTATTGGTTCCGGCGTTCTGACATCTGATCTGGTCGATCAGTTGGTCGCGGCGGAGCGTGCGCCCACTGAAGAGCGGTTAACTCAGAAAACTGAGCAAACGCAGTCTCTGATTTCGGCGTATGGGACGCTTAGGAGTGCGATTACCGAACTGCGCTTGCCAATGCGCCAGCTCAGTGCCCCCGATAACCTAAAAGCGTTTTCGGCAAGTTCTTCGAACGAAGATATCGCTGTCTCTGTGGACAGCACCAAGGCTAGCCGAGGCACTTACAGCGTAGAAGTTACTAGTCTTGCTGGAGCTCAGGCCCTGGCGTCCCGCGATGTATTTGCTGATCGCGACGCAACCAGCGTCGGTCAGGGCAGGCTTACCCTAAATGTCGGCGACCAGACGACAAACATTACGATCGATAGTAGCAACGACACCCTTCAGGGTTTGGCGAATGCCATTAACGATTCTGATGCCGGCGTATCCGCTGGTGTAATCGATACCGGAGACGGCTTTCAGTTGGTGCTTTCGGCCGATGAGACTGGTACCGCCAATGCCGTCAGTATTTCTGTCGCTGACGATAGCGTTGGGACAGGCACTGATAACCAGGGTTTGTCTCGGTTTGCATTTAACTCGGGGATGGATGCTGATTCGGGGCTGCGCGAAACCATTGCAGCAACCGATGCGGTGATGGAAATCAACGGTGTTGAGATTACTCGCGCCACGAACAGTTTTGAGAATGTCATCGACGGCCTGACGTTTGATCTCACGGCTACTGGTTCTTCTGTCATCAAGGTGCAGCAGGATTTGGGGGCGGTTGCGGATCGAGTCCAGGGTTTTGTGGACAAATTCAACGCATTGCAGTCGACAATCGACAGCCTCGCTGGCTTCAATGCCGAGGCGGGCGTTGGCAGCTTGCTTACCGGCGACAGCACGGTTCGGTCTATTCAGAATCAGTTGCGGCAGGTGCTCACGCGAGTTGTTCCCGGACTTGAAAACTCTGCAGTGCGAAGCTTGGCTGATGTGGGCATAACCACCAATTTTGAGACTGGCGGTCTGGAATTTGATCGAGCCACATTTGAGGAACAGCTTAAAAATAACCCGGATGACGTTACCGCTTTGTTCGCAGAGCAGGGGCGGACAACTGACAGTCAGGTCGAGTTTGTTCGTAGCGGCCTAAACACCGAACCCGGTAAGTACGATATCAATATTACCCAGGCGGCGACTCAGGGAAGCTTGCGTGCTGGAAGCGCGTTGGCGGATGGCATTACGATTGATGGCTCCAATGATGAGCTGACGTTCCAGGTGAACGGCGAGACATCGGTAAGTGTTCAGCTGACTCAGCAGACGTATGCGTCTGCTCAGGATCTGGTCGATGAAATCCAATCCCAACTAAACAGTAACAACGCTCTCAATGCGGCCGGTACCTCAGTGCAGGTTGAGCTCGACAGCAGCGGCAATCTGAGTTTTACATCTGCGGATTATGGAAGTGATTCGGCTGTTTCTCTGGACTCCGCAGAAAGCTCAGCGATTTTCGGTCTCGATTTGGCAACTAGCACATCAGGCGTTGATGTTGCCGGGACGATCGGTGGAAGAACAGCAGAAGGGGATGGCCAGGTTCTGTTCCTTGGGAACGGAAATGGCGGCGCTTCTGGTTTGCAGGTTCGCATTCTTGGTGATGAGATTGGAAGTAGAGGCTCGATCACTTTTGTTGAAGGCGTCGCTGAGCGAACGGTTGATTTGGTCTCGAGTTTTGTTGGCGCCGATGGCGCTATTGAGTCGCGGACCGAGAGTCTTAACCGGGATCTGGAGCAGATACAGGCGAGTCAGACGCGGCTTGAAGAGCGTATAGCGGCCTATCGGGAGAGGTTGGTTAGCCAGTTCACTGCAGCCGATTCCTTGATTTCGCAGCTCAACAGTACACAGGATTATGTGAGTCAGCAGCTTGCGGCGCTGGCTCCTCAAAACAATCGGGACAACTGATCAGTTAAGATCGGTTAGTAACTCAAGAGGTCGAATATGAACGGTTTGCAGGCATACCAGCGTGTTAACAACCAAACGAGCACAATCGATGCGGATCCCCATCGGTTGATTCAGCTCCTGTACAACGGTGCTATTGAACGTATCAATATGGCTAAAGCTCGTATGCAAGCCAAAGACGCGGCTGGAAAGGGGCAGTTGATCGGGAAAGCTATTGATATTATTGGCGGTCTTCGCAGCTTCCTCGATTTTGAGAAAGGCGGCGAGTTGGCCCCAAGGCTTGAAGCACTCTACGATTATATGGAGCGGACTTTGCTCCAAGCCAGCGCGAAAAATGATGTAGAAAAGCTTGATGAGGTCTTGTCTCTCCTTCATTCCATCAAAGAAGGCTGGGATGGGATTCGTGAAGAGGCTGTGGGCCAGCAGCAGGCTGGTTGAATCGCCACATCCGCTTCGCTGAAAACGGGGTCAGATGAACGCTTTCATCTGACCCTTGGTTCGACCTGGGCCCGCCTATAATACCCGCGCCCAATAGCCATTCCCCCCGCTCTCCCGTACAATACTGCCCTTATTTTCAACACATCCATTCTGTTCAGTCTGGAGCAAGGGCATGTCTGATATCAAAAAGGTGGTGCTGGCCTATTCCGGTGGCCTGGATACTTCCGTCATCGTTCGGTGGTTGCAGGATACCTACAACTGTGAGGTGGTGACGTTCACCGCCGACATCGGCCAGGGCGAGGAAGTTGAGCCGGCACGGGCGAAAGCCGAGGCGTTGGGCGTTAAGGAAATCTACATCGAGGACCTGCGCGAGGAGTTTGTGCGCGATTACGTGTTCCCGATGTTCCGCGCGAACACCATCTACGAGGGTGAGTATCTGCTGGGTACCTCCATTGCCCGTCCTCTGATTGCCAAGCGTTTGATCGATATTGCCAATGAGACCGGTGCCGATGCCATTTCCCATGGTGCGACCGGCAAGGGTAACGATCAGGTGCGTTTCGAGCTGGGTGCCTATGCGCTGAAGCCGGGTGTGAAGGTGATTGCGCCCTGGCGTGAGTGGGATCTGAATTCCCGCGAGAAGCTCCTGAAGTACTGCGAAGAGCGCAACATTCCGGTGGAAATGAAGAAGGGCAAGAGCCCGTACTCCATGGATGCCAACCTGCTGCACATCTCTTACGAAGGCATCAACCTGGAAGATCCCTGGGCGGAAGCCGAGGAAGATATGTGGCGCTGGAGTGTTTCTCCGGAAGCCGCGCCGGATGAGCCGACTTACGTTGAACTGACCTACAAGAAGGGCGACATCGTTGCCATTGATGGTCAGGACATGAAGCCCCACGTGGTTCTGGAAACCCTGAACAAGCTGGCGGGTGCCAATGGTATTGGCCGTCTGGACATCGTTGAGAACCGCTACGTGGGCATGAAGTCCCGCGGCTGTTACGAGACCCCGGGCGGCACCATCATGCTGCGTGCCCACCGTGCCATCGAGTCCATTACGCTGGACCGCGAAGTGGCGCACCTGAAAGACAGCATCATGCCGCGCTACGCCGAGGTGATCTACAACGGTTACTGGTGGTCGCCAGAGCGTGAGGCTCTGCAGGCGCTGATCGATCAGACCCAGCACTATGTAAACGGCACTGTTCGCTTGAAGCTCTACAAGGGCAATGTGGATGTGGTTGGCCGTAAGTCTGAGGATTCTCTGTTCGACGAGAAGATTGCCACCTTTGAGGAAGATCAGGGTGCGTACGATCAGAAGGATGCGGAAGGCTTTATCAAACTGAACGCTCTGCGTCTGCGGATTGCTGCTGGCAAAGGCCGCAAACTGTAAGACTGAGGCTTCGTGCCGGACCAAGGCCGGTGCAAGCTTCCAGAAAACGCCCGTAAATACGTCCATGTAGGGCTCGGTCGCGCCATCCCTGGCGCTCCACGTTTCTGGAAGCTTGCACCGGCCTCGGTCGTTCAGGCTTTTGGGTTTTCCTCCAATTGGCGAAACTCTCCGGGTGTTTTCCCGGTAACCGCTTTGAATTTTCGGTGAAACGACGTGGTTTCACTGTACCCCAGCCTCAGTGCAATATCCGGAATGGCCAACTCGCTGTTTCGTAGATAGTCCTCGGCCATTTTTTGCCGCACTTCATCTAACAGTTTCTGGTAAGACACACCTTCCTGGCCGAGTTTTCTCTGCAGGGTTCGGCTGGTCATGCCCAGGTCTTCGGCCACCATGTCTTGCCTTGTAATACCGTGCATCAGCTGTTGCTGGATGCTGTGGCGGACTTTTGAGGTCAGGTCGCTGTCGGTATCCAGGGAGGCGAGCTGGCTCAGGGCATGGGCTTCCAGGGTTTTGCGGAGCAGGGGGTCCGGTTGCCTCAGTCGGGTTTCCAGCAGGGTTTTCTTGAGGGTAATGCTGTCTTCATCGGCAGAGAAGGTGATCGGGCAGTGCCAGCGCTCTTGGTAGGCCTTTTCAAATTTTGAACCCGGCGAGGATCGGCGGAGTTTTACCGAGCTGGGGGACGCCTCCTGATTATCCGCAAGCCAGCGGGCGTAGTTCACCCAGGAGGCAAACACGTTATCCACCAGTTGCGGTCGGACGACGGGATCGGTGTAGTTGCAGTTCCAGGTAAGTTTGATGTCTTCGCCTTTCATGGCGAGGCTGGTGGTTCCCATGTCTCCAACGAGTTTTTCGAACGGTGCAATGCGTGCCACGGCTTCGCCCAGGGTGGCGCAGCTCATGGTGATGTAGCCAAGCACGCTGTAGGAGCCAGGTTGAACAAAGTCGCCGGTTTCCAGGCCCAGGATGGGGTTGGCGGTTTGTTCGCACAATAAATGAATAAAGTGCTGGAACTGCTCGCCATTGATGCGGCCGTCGTCGGTGTCCAGTATGTTCTGGTCCAGTTCGGCCTGGTCGAAAAGACGGTTGATATCGACGCCGGCAGATTCGGCAGCACGAACGTATTGGCGCAGGGCGGCGACGGAGGCGGTTCCGAGGGTTTTCATGGTTACAGCACTGTTTTTGGAGTCGTTATCGCTGGAGTATAACGGAACTGGTGCGGAAACGTCTGGAGCAGAAAATAAAAAGGCCAGCTAAAAAGCTGGCCTAAAAAACAAGGAAAGAACGAAAGTGCCTGAAAAATTCGTTAATCCGGTGGATTCGATTCCCCATATGGCGGCGGAGGTACTACTCGGCTCCTCCGCCATGGGGGATACTGCTTAAATCCACAATTGCAGAATAAGTCTTCCGCACTTTCCTGTCTGTTTGTGAAGTGTGTATCAGTGTTACCGAGTGTGTCGCCGCTTCAGGCGGTCGCTCCGATCTCCGGCGCAGTCTCGGTAAACCGCCGTGTATCGTACGCATCCACCAACCCCTGCACCGCTGCCCGCTCCATGTCCTGGATTGAAGGTGTGCCGTTCTGGGCGTCGGCTTTGCACAGCACCATGCCGGCTTCCACGGAAATATAGCCCGCTGTGGTTTTCAGGGCCTTGTGGTTGATGCCGTCGAACACGCGCCGGAAGGCGGTGGTGGTGCAGTGATCGCTGTTGGGGAAATAGGCAATGATGGCGAACTGGTTGTCCCCAACGC
This sequence comes from Marinobacter sp. NFXS11, assembly GCF_040148675.1. Lineage (NCBI taxonomy): Bacteria > Pseudomonadati > Pseudomonadota > Gammaproteobacteria > Pseudomonadales > Marinobacteraceae > Marinobacter > Marinobacter sp. NFXS11. The sequence continues at coordinate 758,825 of NZ_JAGDDV010000001.1, forward strand.
GGCACAGGGCGTCAATGGGGCGAATCAGGGTGCTCAGCCGGCGGGCGATGCCGATGGCCAGTTCACTCATCACCGTCGGCGGGTGTTTGCGTTTCAGTTCCTGCCAGTTGCGAATGCCGCATAGTACGTAGGCGGAACAGCCGCCGCGGGATTCAGCATGGCGCAGCATCTTGGTCAGGCGTTCACGACCGTATTTGGTGTTGCAGAGACCGGTTTCCAGATCAATGATGTTAGTGGATTCCAGTTCCCGGTTGTTCTCGATCAGCAGGGAATTGGCCCGGAGCAGGGTATTCTGCCGATCCGCCATCCTGTCAGCTGCAAAGATACGGGGGATTAGCTGCTTGGTCATGTCGGACTTGTAGATAAAATCATCCACGCCACGGTCGAAGGCCTCAGAGAGGGCTTCGACACTCTCCCGGGCGGTGAGCAGGATTACGTAGGTGTAGTGATTGTTCTGTTCGTCCTGTTGTCGCACCTGGTCGGTCAGTTCCAGGCCATCCATCTCGGGCATCAGCCAGTCCGCGATCAGCACGCTGACCGGACGCTGTTCGATCAGTTGCAGGGCTTCCGGTGCGTTATTGACGATGCGTACGTCGCGATATCCGGCATTTCGTAGCGTGCGGCCAACCACCATACTGCTGAATTTCGCGTCGTCTACTACCAGGATGGGAAGGTCCAGATTTGGCATTGTTATCTACTTTTACCAGTCCGTTGTCAGGTGCGAGAGATGCCGGGGGTTGGTATCATCCCCAGCAAATTGAAGAAGTATACCTTCTTACCCTGTTGGAGAATAACGACCATGCCTTCTTTTGACATTGTTTCAGAAATCGATATGCACGAAGTCACCAATGCGGTCGACCAGGCCAAGCGGGAACTGGGTAATCGCTGGGACTTCAAGAACGTTGAAGCCGACATTGAGCTGGATGACAAGGGCATTACCATCAGTGCCGAGCAGGAGTTCCAGCTGGAGCAGTTGCTGGATATGCTGCGGATGGCGTTTGCCAAGCGTAATATTGATGCCCGTGCTCTGGCGGAAGACGGCGACAGCAAGTCCGGCAAGCTGGTCAAACAGCACCTGTTGCTGAAGCAGGGCATTGAAACCGATATGGCCAAGAAGATCGTGAAGATGATCAAGGATCAGAAGATGAAGGTTCAGGCCAGTATCCAGGGCGATAAAGTACGTGTGACCGGCAAGAAACGGGACGATCTCCAGGAAGCCATTGCCATGCTGCGCGAGGCTGAGCTGGATATCCCGCTGCAGTTCAATAATTTCCGCGACTGATCCGGAGGCTTCACCATCTTAACCGGCACCCGCCTGACCCTGATCCGGGACACGCTCCACACCTATACCCGTTGGCAGGTGATTGCGCTGCTATTCCTGGGCTTTTCGGCGGGGTTGCCGTTCCTGCTGGTGTTTTCCACGCTGAATGCCCGTCTGGCGGATGTCGGGGTGGAAACCGCCACCATCGGGTTCTTCAGCTGGCTTGGCATTACCTACTCCATCAAGGTGTTCTGGGCACCGGTGGTGGACCGCCTGAAACTGCCGCTGCTCGACCGGCTGCTGGGCAAGCGGCGAAGCTGGATTATCTTTGCGCAGGCAGGTATCGCCACGGGGCTGTACCTGATGGCTCACGTGGATGCCACGGCGGCTCCAGAAATGATGGCCCTTTGTGGCCTGCTGGTGGCTTTCTCCTCGGCCACCCAGGATGTGGCCATTGATGCCTACCGCATCGAGATTGCCGAGGAGCGTCTCCAGGCAGCACTGGCTGCGACGTATATCTTTGGTTACCGTCTGGCGCTTCTGGTGGCCGGTGCCGGCGCCCTGTACCTGGCGGAATTCTGGTCCTGGCAGGTGTCCTATGAGGTGATGGCCGCCCTGGTGGGCGTTGGCGCGCTGACGGTCCTCATTGTTCGCGAGCCCAGCGTGAATCACTTTGCCGCCGCCCAGGACATTGCCCACAAGATCGAGCAGGAGGCCGCCAAGCTCACGCATCTGAATCCCCGCCTGGCGAGGCTGGTTGGCTGGTTCTACGCCGCCGTTGCCGGCCCGTTCCTGGATTTCTTTCGCCGTTACAAAGAGCTGGCTCTGGTTATCCTGCTCATGGTTGCCGTTTACCGTATCTCGGACATCGCCATGGGCGTTATGGCCAATCCCTTCTACCTGGACTTCATGGGCTTCAGCAAAACCCAGGTGGCGGACGTGACCAAGATCTTCGGCTTCTTCATGACCATTGCCGGCTCGCTGGTTGGTGGGGTTATGGTGGTTCGCTACGGTGTTCGTCGAATTCTTTTGCTGGGGGCGATAATGACCGCCGCCACCAATCTTCTGTTTGTCGTTCTGGCCCAATACCCGCCCAACATCATTACCCTGGCCGCCGTAGTGAGCGCCGATAACCTCAGTGGCGGCATTGCCAATGTTGCCCTGATTGCCTGGCTCTCCAGCATGACCAGTGCCTCGTTCACGGCCACGCAGTACGCACTGTTCAGTTCCCTGATGACTCTGCCAGGCAAGTTTCTCGGTGGGTTCTCCGGCATTGTCGTGGCGGGCTTTGGTTATGCGGAATTCTTCCTGGTGGCCGGCATAATGGGCGTGCCTGCCATTCTGTTGGCCATTTTCATGATTCGGAATGGCCATCGATTGGATGCATTGGCGCCGCGCAATGAATCTGAGCCTGATGCCGAAGCAGAGAGTCTTTGATGTCCGAACCGACCAAAGACCAGAAAATATGGCAAGTTGTATTGGCCATCCCAAAGGGGAGAGTGGTCAGTTACGGCCAGGTTGCCGAGATGGCGGGGTTGGGCCGGCAGGCGAGATATATCGGAAGGGCCTTGGGAAAATTGCCAGAAGGACATGCCGTGCCCTGGTATCGAGTGATTCGCAGTAACGGCCAGATTGCGTTTCCCGTCGGATCCGAGAAATATCAGGAGCAGGTTGGCCGGCTTGAGGCTGAAGGTGTCGAAGTTACCGACGGGCGAGTCTCGATGTCGAGATTTCGTTGGCAATGAGCGTATGGAGATGAGCCAACAGCTCCGCTTTCTCTCCGGCAGGTTCCTGTGAAAGCCGTTCCGCAATATAGAGCTGAACCTTTTCAATGGCCCTCAGGCATTCCTCATACAACTCTCTGGCTTTGACCGCACTCAAATCGCAGACCTGAACCCCAAACCGCTCCATATGTTTTCTGGGCCACCATTTCTTGCTGCCCATTAGGGTGAGAGCCGAGATATCCTGCTGGATGTAGGCGGTTGTGCACACGACATCGTAGGCGGGCGCCAGGCTGATGGAATCGATGCTCTCGTAGACCAGGCCAAAGTTTTTCAGGTGGGCGTCGCCATTTTGCAGGATATTGTTCAGGACCATCATTTTGAAGAACTGCTCAAGGGACGCTTTCTTGTTCTCTGCGCTAACAAAGGTTTTGATGGTTTTGACAATTTGCTCGTAGCTGCCGGTGTACTTTTCTTCCCGTTGTTTTGCCTGAAGTACGCACATGTCTTCAAAGCCAAGCGCCTCGCCACTGTTTTTCAAATCGAACCGCTTCATGATGAACAATGACTCGTCATCTGAGAGATAGAATTCCGGGACGGGAATGCCGGCATTCCAGCAGGCCATCATGCAGCAGTATTCGTTGAGAGCCAGTTCGGGATAATCAGGGCCCCATGCTTTGACGATGTAGTCTTCGAGTCGGAGCGTCGCCTTGTTTTCCAGTGTCGCCAGGACTTTGGGCTGTACACCACTCAGTGCGGAGCGAAGCGCAAACCGTGACACCAGCTCCTCGAACAGGGCCGGGTTGTCAGAGTGCAAGAGTTTTTCGAGACTCAATGAAGTCTCGCCAGAATGGTTATCAGGATTGAACTCGACCCGGCCGCGTATGTTGGGCGCCAGGAGTCGAAGAAGCCCGAAGTCGTCAGTACCCGTAAGTTTGGCGAACTGCTTTTTGATAATCGAGAGAAGGTAGCCCTCTGGCAGATGCATTTCGAAAACCGGGTGCAGCTGAGGATGGCTGTAGTCTTTTTTGCGGACCGGCATGGTCAGCGAGACGAAGGCGCTAGGGCTGGCTTTCTCGAAATAGCTGAAAACGTATTCGCCCGATTCGCGGAATAGTCTTCCGGCAGGCCTATGGTCCACATGAACGTCCAGTTCATCGCTCATCACGCAACTCCTCCAGGGTCGGGAACGGAGACTTGTCCCGGATGGCCAGCTCTTTGCCCAGGTAGTCGAGAATTTTCATGATCTTGCGGATGCCAATATCGCCAGACCGCCCGTTTTCCAGTGCATTGATGGTGGCGCGGGAAATGCCAAGGTGATCTGCCATTTTTTGCTGGGAGACGCCTTGTTGTTGGCGGAGCCTTGAGATGTCGTGACCGAGGGTTTGGAAATCCATTGCTGGCCCATTTAGGCGAAAATATTTTACATTGTTGGCGATAAAATTAAAGTTGTAAAGTATTTTAGCTTAGTGCCGGCTCATCCCTGAGCTGGCAACATTTCTCAAGCAGTGACAATGGACTAGAGCCTGAGAGCCCCATCCACTTCAATCATCCGCCCTGACACATAGTCGTTCTCAAAGATAAACGCCGCAGCCGAAGCAATCTCTTCCGGCTTGCCCATGCGTTTGAGCGGAATGCCGGCAGTCATTTTTTCCAGGGCTTCCGGTTTCATGGAGGCGGTCATTTCGGTCTCGATGAAGCCTGGGGCGATACCGGCACAGCGGATGCCGTAGCGGGCGAGTTCTTTGGCCCAGACGGGGACCAGGGCGGAGACGCCGGCTTTGGCGGCGGAGTAGTTGCTCTGGCCCATGTTGCCGGCGCGGGAGATGGAGGCAATGTTGATGATCGCGCCCTGGTCGCCGTTCTTGATCATCTGGGTCGCTGCTTCGCGGCCGCAGAGAAAAACGCCGGTAAGGTTTACGTCGATAACCGCCTGCCACTGGGACAGCTCCATGCGGCGCTCAACTTCGCCATCCTTCACTTTGACCATAAGCCCGTCCCGGAGGATGCCGGCATTGTTAACCAGGCCGTTGAGGTGGCCGAAATCTTTTACGATGGCCTCGAAGGTTTTTTCTACCTCTTCCTCTTTCGCAACGTTGCAGACGTAGCTTCTGGCCTCGGCGCCCGCGGCCACGCAGGCAGTGACGGCTTCGTCCAGCTTTTCCGGCATCAGGTCGATCAGCGCAATTTTTGCGCCTTTGGCCGCAAGGTATTCGCCCATGGCGCGGCCAAGGCCCTGGCCGCCGCCGGTAATTGCTATCACGGAATCTTGAAGTTTCATGTTTTGCCCTAACTACTGTTATCAGGTGGTTTTACGGTTGCTGTGCGTCTGTGTGGTTATTTTTGGTGCGCGGAGTATATCAAATACGACTATGGTGGGGGTTTATCCTTGTCGGATTACGCTTCGCTAATCCGACCTACGTTTGAAGCATAGCCGGTACTGTAGGTCGGGTTAGCGAAGCGTAACCCGACAGTATCTGAACCAATGGAGGCACTTTGTCCATTTTCCTTTTTCTTTTCATTATCATGCCAATCGCCGAGATGGCGGTGTTGATCAAAGTGGGCGGCATGATTGGTGTGCTTAACACCGTTGGGCTGGTGCTCTTGACCGCCGTTATCGGTGCTTGGCTTTTGCGTCAGCAGGGTTTGGCAACGCTGTTGCGGGCCAATCAGCGGCTGAACAGTGGTGAATTACCTGCCAAAGAGGTTGCCGAAGGCCTGATTCTGGCCATCGGTGGCGCTTTGCTACTTACGCCGGGCTTTATTACCGACACGGTTGGGTTTCTGTGCCTGATCCCGGGCACTCGCCACTGGCTCGCAGCGCAGGCGCTCAAGCGTATGGTCGTCGCTGGTCAAAGCCGTGGCAGCAGTTTCTATTTTCGCGCCGGTGGCGGCTCCAATCCGTTCGGGCAGGATCCGTTTGGCGGCCAGGAAAATCCGTTCGGCCAGCAACGCCCGTTTGACCGTGACAGCAATGGCGACATTATCGAAGGCGAGTATCAGGACGAGACCGAATCCGATCGGGACCGGATCGAAAAAAAGTGAAAAAATTTTCTCTCCGGGGTGTTGAAAACCCCTACCTGCTACCCCAAATAGAAACCACAAGTTCGCTGCGGGCTGATTTCCACTGAAAACAGTTGGTTATCCAGCCGGGCAATTTGTCGGATTACGCGTCGCTAATCCGACTACATCAACAATGTCATTGCCACATTAATCTGACTATTGGAGAAACCGAGCAATGAAAATTCGTCCGCTACACGATCGTGTTGTCGTGCGCCGTAAAGAAGAAGAAGAGAAAACTGCAGGTGGCATCGTGCTGCCGGGTAACGCCAAAGAGAAGCCGTCCCAAGGCGAGGTAATTGCCGTTGGTAACGGTCGCATCCTTGATAACGGCGAAACCCGCGCACTGGCAGTCAAGGTGGGTGACACCGTGGTCTTCGGCCAGTACGCCGGTAACACCGTCAAGATCGATGGCGAAGAGCTCCTCATCATGAGCGAGAGCGACATCTACGGCGTGCTTGAGTGATCGCTGAGGCGAATCGCACGAACTCTCATTAATCCGATTGATCGATAACTTCGGTTTAACGAACAGGAATAGAAGACATGGCAGCAAAAGACGTTAAATTTGGTGATAGCGCACGTAAGCGCATGGTCGCAGGCGTCAACGTTCTGGCAGACGCGGTTAGAGTAACTCTCGGCCCGAAAGGCCGTAACGTGGTTCTGGAAAAATCCTTCGGCGCGCCGACCATCACCAAAGATGGTGTTTCCGTCGCCAAGGAAATCGAACTGTCTGACAAGTTCGAGAACATGGGCGCCCAGATGGTGAAAGAAGTGGCTTCCCAGGCCAACGACACGGCTGGTGACGGCACGACCACCGCAACTGTGCTCGCCCAGTCCATCGTTAACGAGGGTGTGAAAGCCGTTACTGCCGGCATGAACCCGATGGATCTTAAGCGTGGTATCGACAAGGCTACTACCGAAGCTGTGAAGGCGATCCGCGAGATGGCCAAGCCGTGCGACGACAGCAAGATGATTGCCCAGGTCGGCACCATCTCTGCCAATGGCGACGAAACCATCGGTAAGATTATTGCCGATGCGATGCAGAAAGTTGGCAAGGAAGGCGTCATCACCGTTGAAGAAGGCCGTGGCCTGGAAGACGAGCTGGACGTGGTTGAAGGTATGCAGTTCGACCGTGGTTTCCTGTCTCCATACTTCATCAACAACCAGGACAACATGTCCGCCGAGCTGGAGGACCCGTACATCCTGCTGGTAGACAAGAAGATCTCCAACATCCGCGAACTGCTGCCGGTGCTGGAATCTGTTGCCAAGGCGGGCAAGCCGCTGCAGATCATCGCTGAAGATATCGAAGGCGAAGCGCTTGCTACTCTGGTAGTAAACAACATGCGTGGCATCGTGAAAGTCAACGCCGTGAAGGCGCCTGGCTTTGGTGATCGTCGCAAGGAAATGCTGCAGGACATCGCGATTCTTTCCGGCGGTACCGTCATTTCTGAAGAAGTCGGCCTGACTCTTGAGAACACCACCCTGGACGACCTGGGCACAGCCAAGCGTGTTAACGTCACCAAGGAAAACACCACCATCATCGGCGGTGCGGGTGCGCAGGCGGACATCGAAGCTCGCGTTGAGCAGATCCGCAAGCAGATCGAAGACAGCTCTTCCGATTACGACAAGGAAAAGCTGCAGGAACGCGTTGCCAAGCTGGCTGGCGGTGTTGCCGTTATCAAGGTTGGTGCCGGTTCCGAAGTGGAAATGAAAGAGAAGAAGGCCCGCGTTGAGGATGCGCTGCACTCTACCCGCGCTGCGGTTGAAGAGGGCATCGTACCGGGCGGCGGTGTTACCCTGATTCGTGCTATTGCGGCTCTGGACAAGGTCGACGCGATCAACGAAGAGCAGAAAGCCGGTGTTAACATCCTGCGCCGTGCCATGGAAGCTCCTCTGCGTCAGATCGTATACAACGCAGGCGGTGAATCGTCTGTGGTGGTTGCCAAGGTTCGCGACGGCGAAGGCTCCTTCGGCTACAACGCTGCTACCGAAGCCTACGGCGACATGCTGGAAATGGGTATCCTGGATCCTGCCAAGGTGACCCGTTCCGCGCTGCAGGCGGCTGCTTCTGTTGCTTCCCTGATCATCACCACTGAGGCGATGGTTGCGGACGAGCCGCAGGACGAGTCTGCCGGTGGCGGTATGCCCGACATGGGTGGAATGGGCGGCATGGGAGGCATGGGCGGCATGATGTAATGCCGACCTGAGCCCAGCCACGTTCCGGATTCTGGGCGTGGCCCGCTCCATTACGAAAACCCCGCGTTGGTTCACGCTAACGCGGGGTTTTTGTTTTTTTGTCATGAACTTGCCCCATGCGTTTGCTAGACTCGGCTTCCGGTCCATTATCTGTGCAACGCCGAATGAGTGACGCTGAACCCAAATCCTTTCTTCGCCCCGGCAAGGTATTTCTGCTCCTGCTGCTGGGCGCTCTGGTTTATCTGTTGTCACTGGTCTTTCTGGTTCCTGCGGGATGGGTCTGGCAGCAAGCCTCTGCCCATGTATCTCTGCCTCCCCAGTTAAAGGTTCAGCAGGTTGCCGGCAAGCTCTGGGATGGCGAAGCCGGGGTTGTCGTGGCCGGTTTCCCGGTGCGTGTCGACTGGCGTCTTCATATGCCGTCGGTCATCAGCCTCGAGTGGCCAGCCCGAATTTCCTTGGAATCGTCGCAATCCTCGCTCAACGGAGATGTTACGGTCGGATGGCCGGCGAGTGCCCGGCTTCATGCCAGCGGACGGGTCACAGTGGCCGAGTTCGAAAAGCTGATCCGCCAGAGCGGCGGCGCCATGATTGAAGGTGAAGTCATGATCGACCGGCTCAACATGGCCTGGGCCGATAACCGGATTACCAGGGCGGAAGGCCTGGGACGCTGGGATGGCGGCCTGGTGACCTGGCCAATGGGCGATCAGCGGGGGCAGGCCGAGTTTCCGCCCATGCAGGCAACGATGGATACCTCCCAGGGTGGTGTGGCGTTGACCGTGTCAGAGCAGGGTGGCCAGGGGCCAGCAGCAGATGCCACCGTGTTCTGGAACGGAATGATGGAACTGCGTGTCTACAAGCGTATGGTGGATCTCGCCGGCCAGCCCTGGCCGGATTCTGCCAGCCCCGGCGATGTCGTATTCCGGGTACGCCAGCCTCTCGTACCGGGGGCACGATAATATGGCGCTGTTGAGTATTCCGGCCCAAAGCCGGATTTCCCGGATCCTGGCCAACCTGTTGCTGTTGGTGCTGGTGGTGTATCTCGCCAACACCCTCGCGCGGATGACCTGGTTATACGCCTGGGACGACAGGCCGGTTCCAGACGCGCCGGTCGCAGCCGGTGCAGGCAGTCTGTCCGGCGGTAGCGGTTTGAGGACGTCCATGGCCGTTTACGATTTCTTCGGGCGGTCTGAGCGACCGGTCGAGGTGGCTGAAGCCGTTCGCCGCTCGGCTCCGGAAACTCGTCTTCGGCTCCGGCTGGAAGGGGTACTTGTTGCACAGCGCCCGGAGGACTCCGGTGCTATAGTTGCTGGGAGCAATGGAGAAACCGCATATTACCGGGTAGGGGAGATGTTACCCGGCAATGCCGAGCTGGCGGAAGTGGAACCCGGGCGTGTTCTGATTCGTCGGGGCGGGCGATACGAATCCCTTACTTTCGAGGAACAGTCGTCCGAACTGGTTGCAGAAGTGACCGAGGAGCCTGCAGAATCATCACCGGATGAGTTCCTGGCCAGCGCCCGTGAACAGATTGACAGCCAGGGCATTGCCGCACTGGCGCCTTTCGGGTTGAGCCCGGTGGACAATAGCGGCATGTCCGGTTACGTGTATGACGGCTCTAACGCCATGCTCAACGCCGTCAACCTGCAGGCCGGGGACGTGATAACGGCTATTAACGGTCAGCGGCTGGGCGATATCAGCCAGGATAAGGCCCTGCTTGAGAACTGGCGCGGCCAGGCCCAGCTGGAGATAGAAATCGAGCGTGACGGATCCATCCTCACCATCAGTTATGCCATACCCGAGCAGTGGCGCTGACCGGGTTCATTGAAACAGGACGAAATCGCCAGATGTATAACCACAAGATCAATGTTTTGCGGGCTATTGTCCTGCTTGTTCTCCTTCCCTTTATGTCCATGGCGCACGGGCAGGAAGCCGAGACATGGCGGCTGAACCTGAAAGACGCCGATATCCGGGCTTTCGTGACCCAGGTGGCCGATATCACCGGGTACAGTTTCGTGGTGGATCCAAGGGTGAAGGGCAAGGTAACGGTGCTTTCCAGCGCGCCCATGAACAAGGACGAAATTTACGATCTGTTCCTGGCGGTCCTGAATGTTCACGGCTTTACTGCCATCCCGGGCGCAGAAGTGATCAAGGTGGTGCAACAGGTTGATGCCAAACAGTCGGCGGAAATTCTGGAGCGTTTTCCCGAAACCCCCTCCGAGCAGCTGATCACGCGCGTTATCCAGATCGACAACGCCAACGCTCTGGAGCTGGTGCCAATTTTGCGTCCGCTGGTGGCGAAATATGGCCATCTGGCCGGTGTGGCCGCCGCCAACGCGCTGATCATCAGCGATCATTCGTCCAATATCCAGCGCATCGAACAGATTGTCCGGGAGCTGGATAGCCCGTCCAAATACGAAGTGGAAGTCATCCAGCTTCAGGAAGCCTGGGTGGGTGATATGGTGACTCTGCTGCAGGAACTGGCCCCGGATGAACTCGGCCGTGCCGGCGGCGACAATGCCGCCAGAAAATACAGCGTCACCGCAGATGAGCGCAGCAACCGGCTTATTTTGCGGGGCGATGAGACCTTCCGCGAAAAGATGCGCGGCCTGATTCGACAACTGGACCAGCCGTCTGCCACCGGCGGCACCACCAAGGTCCTGAGGCTGAAACACGCCGACGCCAAAAACCTGACTGAGATCCTTAAGGGTGTGATGGGCGAGCTGGTGAAAGAAGGTACTGGTTCGGGAAGCGGCGGCGCCGCCAAACCGCAAAGCAGCTTTGCCGTTTTTGCGGATGAGGGGCTGAACGCGCTTGTGGTAAGGGGTGAGCCCTCCCTGATGCAGGAAGCCGAACAGATTGTTGCGGCGCTGGATGTGCGTCGTGCCCAGGTGATGATTGAGGCGGCGATTGTCGAGATCAGTGACGAGCTGGGCCAGGATCTGGGTGTCCAGGTTGCGGTGGGTGATGAGTCCGGCGAATCCACGCCGGTTGCCGGCACCAATTTCGGTAACGTGGGCCGCAGCCTGGGTGAGGTGCTCAGCGCGATTCTGACAGGTTCGGCTATTACACCTGCCACGGGCGGCATCACTGTCGGTGCTGGGCAGAGAAACGAAAATGGTGTGAGCTGGGGCATTCTTTTGCAGGCGCTTTCCACCTCTGCCGCTGCCAACCTGCTTTCCACGCCGAGCATTATTACCCTGGACAACCAGGAATCCGAAATTATTGTTGGCCAGAACGTGCCGTTCCGCACGGGCCAGTCCACCGTCACCGGTGATGGCACCACCAACCCGTTCACCACCATTGAGCGGCGTGATATCGGCCTGACACTGAAAGTCACCCCAACGATCAGTGCCGATGGCTTGGTGCGTCTGGTGGTTGAGCAGACCACAGAAAGCGTGGCAGACAGCATCGAGAACGCCTCGGATATCGTCACCAACAAGCGGGAAATCAAGACTACCGTACTGGCGGATGATGGCGAGACCATCGTGCTGGGCGGTTTGACCCGCGATGATTACCAGGTCAACAAAAGCAAGGTGCCCCTCCTTGGCGACATTCCGTTCATCGGACGTCTGTTTTCTTCGGAATCCGAGCGTCGGGTAAAGCGTAATCTGCTGGTGTTCCTGCGCCCGAAAATCATGCTGGGCAAGGAAGAAGCCGTTGCGGCTACTTCCGACAAGTTCAATCAGCTCTGGGATGTGAATCTGAACATCCGTGAGAAGCTGGGCATCCCGAAGGAGGAACAGCGTCCGAGTGTGGATGCGCTGTTCGAAGACGGCAGCGCCCGGGTTCAGTAAAACCTCAGATAGCCAGTGGCGGCATCGGACAATCCATCTGATCCGCCACCAGTCGCATCAGTTCGTATTCTCTGGTTTCCACTTTCCCGTCGCGAGTAATACAGTGCCCGCAGGCATCAATGATGGCCGGTTTCAGCAAGGGCGAAAGGCCATTCAACGCGGTCAGTGCCTCCCTGAGCTGGCGCATGGTGACTTTCTCCAGAACCGGTTCCAGCCCATCCCTGGCATTCATGAAGCCGGCCATGGCTTCCCGGTACAGCTTCTCGGCGTCAGATTGAGATGCAGACCCAGCCCTGGCCATCAGGCTCAGGAGCCTCTGGAGGGCCGGCATGACCGGTTTGTAGCTCTTATAGCGCACCGGTACCACTCTGGCTGCCTCGTCGCCCAGGTGACGTGACAGGAAGCTTGTCAGAGCGAGCTCAAACAGGGTAACCCGGTTATCCGCTGCCACCAGTTTCTGGACATTGGTGATCAGCATCTCCCGTTCCTCCGGATCCAGCTTGCGCAGGGCAGGCATGGCCAGCTCCAGGGCAGGGAAACGGACGCCATCGCCGATGGTTCTTAGTGCCGGCAGCAGTTTATCGAGTAGATCCGGCTGGCTGCCCAATACCGGGTGCGCTGGCAGCAGGTTCAGCCGTTCTGTTTGCTGTGGACGCGGCAGTTCACTGATCAGCATGGCATAGCAGAGCTGCGTGGCCCCGGCCCGGGTGTACAGCAGGTTTCGGAAGGTGGCTGGAAGGCGCTCAAGAAATCGCAGGGCGAAATCTTCGCTTTGCCGGTTGATAGTGCCGACCTGGTCTGAAAATTTACGGGCCGGTTTTATGGTCTTCTCCGGGCTGGATGCAAGCGGTGAGGTTCTGCCACTCCTGCCGGTAACCGGTCCCAGGATGTCGGTTGCCGCGCCACTAAACCCGGACGCGCCCGCTTCCGGTGCTGCAGAGCCTCCACGATAGAGGTCGGCGCCTGGTTCGGTATCCCTGAGCCGGCTGCGCAATCTCGCCAGCATGCCGGGCTGAATGGCATTGATACGCTCATCAATGGGCGGGTGGGATGCCAGCAAAGAGGTAAACTTCATCCGCGCACTTTCGCCAAAACACATGTGATTCATGTCGCTGGCGTGGCTGGTTTTGTCCAGGTAACCACCCTTCATACCGATCTTGAACAGTGCCCCGGCGATGCCCTCTGGATTCCGGGTAAACTGCACGGAAGATGCGTCTGCCAGCATTTCCCGTTGCCTGGAGACCGCTGCCTGTATCAGCCGGCCAAAGAAAACGCCCACATAGCCGATCACGAAAAGGGCCAGACCAATGATGCCCATGGCCGCCTGGGCCCGACCGTCCCGTGATCGGCCCACCCGGTGGCCGCGGTAGAAGGATGCGCGCAGCAGGAAGCCGCCAATCTGTCCGATCATCAGGATGCCGGCAAGCAGGGCAATGAGCCGAACGTTCAGCCGCATGTCGCCGTTGAAAATATGGCTGAATTCGTGGGCGACTACCCCCTGGAGTTCGTCTCGCGACAATTGGGTAATAGCGCCGTGGGTGACTACCATAACGGCCTCGCCCGGCGTATAGCCCGCGACAAAGGCGTTGATGCCGGTTTCCTGATCCATCACATAGAGTTCCGGCACCGAGACACCACTGGCAATGGCCATTTCCTCAACGATGTTGCGCAGTTTGCGTTCGTCACTGTCCCGGGTGTCCGGGTCAATGGGCCTGGCGCCAACCATTTTGGCCACCCGGTCGCCGCCTCCGGCCAGATCAACCCAGCGGAGCAGAGAGCCCAGAACAATGAGTGCCATCACGGTAACGGCCGTAAGCAGGCCATGATTGGAGAGCAACCAGTGGTGAAAGGCGAGGCCCGACGATTCGCTCCGCGTGACAAAATACCCCACCAGACAGACGGCGAGTGTGATAAACGCAACCGCCGTCAGGAAAAGAAAAACCAGCAGAGTGGTGTTGCGCCGGGCGTGGGCCTGGCGCTGAAAGAAACCGGGATGAGCCATGATTCAGGGCCTCAGAAGGCCACTTTCGGTGCCTGACGGGCTTCCGGTGATTCCAGTTCCAGTTGCGACGTTTCCTTGAACGCAAACATGCCGGCTATAACATTATTGGGGAACTGCTCCCGGAAGATGTTGTAGCTCATGACGCCGTCGTTATAGGCCTGGCGAGCAAAGGCCACTCGGTTCTCGGTGCTGGAGAGTTCTTCCATCAGTTGCTGAATCGTTTCGTTGGCTTTCAGCTCCGGATAGTTCTCGGCCACGGCGTAGAAATTTGCGAGTGCCTTGGTGAGCAGGTTTTCGGCGCTGCCCAGGCGCTGGATCTTGGTTCCATCGCCAGGATCCTTGGCGGCATCCTTCTGGGCGCTGACCGCATTGTTGCGGGCTTCCATCACCTGGGTGAGGGTGCTTTTTTCGTGGGTCAGATAGGCTTTTGCCGCTTCCACAAGATTCGGAATAAGGTCGTGCCGACGCTGCAGCTGAACATCGATCTGGGCAAACCCGTTTTTGAACTGGTTGCGCAGGGAAACCAGGCGGTTATAGATAAAGACCAGGTAGAAAACAACGACGGCGATGACGATCAGGCCGATAACGGTGGTTCCCATGGCAACTCCTAGAGGTAGTGGTTCAGAGGTTATTTTCCACGATCTGGTCGTGAAAACCTTTAACGAAGGTCTCAAATTCACGCGGCGGTAACGGCTTGCTGAAGAAATAGCCTTGGGCGAGCTTGCAGCCACGCTGGCTCAGATAATATTCCTGTTCTGCCGTTTCTACCCCTTCAGCGACCACTGACAGGTTCAGACTCTTGCCAAGGTCGATGATGGTATTGGCGATTCGGGTATCTTCCTCATTGACCAGCAGATCGCGAATAAACTGTTTGTCGATCTTCAGATGCTGTACCGGCATCTGTTTGAGGTAGGTCAGGGACGAATAGCCGGTTCCGAAGTCGTCCACTGCGATGCTTATCCCCGCTTTGTTGAGCCTGTGGAGTTTGGCTACGGCGTCTGACAGATTAGTCATGAAGCTGGTTTCTGTTACCTCCAGCTCCAGCCGACCGGCCGGTATCTTGTGTCGTCGGAGGGTATCGAGAATATCATTGACAATGCTTTCCTGGCGCAGCTGAACGGCCGAGAGATTAACAGCAATACGAAGCGGCGAGCCGTCCGCGGCCCAGCGCGCCGCCTGCCAGCAGGCCTGGTCCAGAACCCACTGACCAATTTCTACGATAGAGCCGTTTGCCTCGGCCACTGGAATAAAAAAGTCGGGGGGAACCGTGCCACGAGTCGGGTGCTCCCAACGCAACAATGCCTCTGCCCCGATTACCCGTTTGCTCTCCAGATTAATCTGGGGCTGGTAAACCAGGTGAAACTGGTGATTACCAAGAGCCTGGGACAAATCCTTTTCCAGTTGCTTCCGGTCCCGGATTTCCTGGTCAATGCTGGCGACATAAAACTGAAAGTGGTTGTGGCCGTTCTGCTTGGCCAGGGTCATGGTCTGTTCGGCACTCTGAAGCAGCCGGTCCGCCTTGCTGGTGTCGGAGGGGTAAAGAGCAACCCCCAGGGTGGCGCTGATCGAAATATTCTGGTCTTCGACCAGCATGGGCTCATTGACACAGGCCAGGATTCGCTCAGCGGTGTCTGCAGCCTGGAACCCGTCCCGAAGTCCTTTCTGGACAACCACGAACTGGTCGCTGCCGAGGCGTGCAATGGTGAAGCGGGCATTATCCAGTTTGTTGGTCAGGCGGTCGGCAACGGTCTGGAGAATAAGGTCCCCGGACCGGAAACCGCACTGCTCGTTCACCGACTTGAAATCGTCGATGCCGCAGACAATCAGTGATAGTTGGGCGTTGCGCTTGGCGGCATCTTCAATGTCTCGCACCAGCAACTCCATGAAGGTATCCCGGCTGGGCAGGCCAGTGAGCTGGTCGTAACGTGAGAGACGACTTACCCGGTCCTCCGCCTCGCGATGGCGCTTCTGGCTGTCGCCAATGGCGACCAGAAGGTTGTTCGTTGCGTTGACCCAGAGGCCAAGTTCGTCGCTCTGGTGGCCGGATGGCGTGGTGACCAGGCGGTCATCCGGGTGGGCAGGATCCACCTGCCTCACGGAGTTGACAATTCTGAGGAGCGGGCGCGTCAAGAGCAGGTGGAATACATAGAACAACACCATTCCGAGAATGAGAGCTGTCGCTATGCCGGAAGCGAAGGTGACAGCAGCCCTGTCCAGCCAGGTGCGGGCTGCTGCTGCGGTGTCGTAGTGAACGTCAAGAAAGCCGTAGACATCTTCCGGATTACCCTCGCGGAAAAGCGGTTCCCGATAGAGCCGGTCGGCTTCGAAAATCGGATCGGTGACCGGGCGGAAAGCGGTTTCCTGGAGTGGACGGCTGCGATCTCCCAGCGGGTCGCCGTCAGGGTGGACGATGCGGGCCATATGGACGGCCTCCTTGGCAAAGAGGCCGTCCACGACTTGTTGCGCAAGTTCGGCGTCAATGCTGAACACGGCCTGGGTGGCGGCGTCTTTCACCATCGCGATGGTTTGTTTTGCATCGCTATCCAGCCCTCTGGACACGCGTTGGGCGTCCAGGATGACCTGTATGGCACTGACAACGACGCCACTGACAAGGGCCACCAAGAGAATCCACCGTAAGATTCGATAGCCCAGGCGATGTTCAACCTCGAAGGAGTTTTGCATTCAAGCCTGTCTTGTTCCGGTTTTTGCAGAGCCGCTGATCTGCAAGGTTCAGGGCAAAGGTGTCGCACTTTGGGTGATGTGCGTGGGGGCTCACCCTGATTATTGTTTACAAGTATGGTTCAGGTTCGCGATATCTTCATTGAGTATCGGCGATTTTTCCAAAGATTTCAGAGTGTGCTTGTATCAAATTGTAATTGCTTGGGTTTTGCATACACAAAAACGCCCGCCAGAGGCGGGCGTTTGATCACAGTCGTTCTAGACTGTGTCTGGAAGCGAAGCCGGGATCAAGCCAGGTTTTCGTTTACGAAATCCCAGTTCACCAGGTTCCAGAAAGCTTCCAGGTAGTTCGGGCGGGAGTTGCGATAGTCGATGTAGTACGCGTGCTCCCAGACGTCGACGGTCAGCACCGGCTTGTCGGCACCGGTCAACGGCGTTTCAGCATTGCTGGTATTTGCGATGGCAACGGTGCCGTCCGCTTTTTTCACCAGCCAGGTCCAGCCAGAACCGAAGTTGTTGGCGGCTTTGTCGTTGAATTCTTTCTTGAACTCTTCGAAAGATCCGAAAGCCTTCTCGATGGCTTCCTTGGCAGCACCGGTGGGTTCACCACCGCCGTTCGGGCTCAGGCAGTGCCAGTAGAAGGTGTGGTTCCAGACCTGTGCGGCGTTGTTGAACAGAGGGCCGCTGGCGCTCTTGATAATGTCTTCAAGAGATTTGTTGGCGTTGTCGGTACCTTCAATCAGGCCATTGAGCTTGGTGACGTAGGTGTTGTGATGCTTGCCGTAATGGTACTCAAGCGTTTCCTGAGAGATGTGCGGTTCCAGTGCGTTCTTTTCGTAGGGCAGTGCGGGAAGTTCAAATGCCATGAGGTCGTTCTCCCTGTCTCTCTGTTTATGTTGATGTTCGTTACCCCAATATAGGGTCGATTTGAGTCAGATCAACCCTTTGGTGTTAAAGAACTTTTAAACTCGGGGCTGCCGGGCAGGAACTGCGCGCAGTTCTTTACCCGCCATACAAGTTCTTCGTAGCTGTCAGCCAGTATGTTCACGTGGCCCAGCTTCCGGCCCGGCCGTTCACCCTTATTATAGAGATGAACATGGGCGTAGGGCAGTTCGAGAATTCGCTCGATGTCGCCGTGCTCTCCGATGATATTGATCATGCAGCTTACGCCACGAGGTGCGACATTCCCAAGCGGGTGTCCGCTCACCGCGCGGATGTGGTTCTCGAACTGGCTGGTCATCGCGCCTTCGATGGTCCAGTGCCCCGAGTTGTGAACCCTTGGCGCCATCTCGTTGGCTACCAGGCCATCGGTTGTCTCGAACAACTCAAGCGTTAATACGCCGACATAGTCCAATTCGTTCAGTAGTGCCTTGATGTACCGCTCCGCATCTTCCTGAACGTGCTTCTCGAGCTTCGGCGCAGGCGCAATGGAGTAGCGCAGAATCCCCTCGTGGTGGGTGTTCTCCGCCATCGGGTAGAACGCCAGCTCACCGTCTTCAGCGCGGACGGCGATGATCGACACTTCCCTGTGGAAGTCGACGAACTTCTCCACGATAAGGCGGGGGTGACCGATGGAGGCCCAGGCAGCCTCGGCTTCCTCAGGCGATTTGAGTACTGCCTGACCCTTGCCGTCATAACCTTCGGTGTTGGACTTCGCTACCACCGGGCATCCAAGTTCCTCGGCCGCGGCTTTCAATGAGGCGGCGCTATCGGCAATTTTCCATTCTGGCGTGGGGATGCCCAGCTCGCCGAAAAGGGTCTTTTCCGCTTCCCGGTTCTGACACACCTGCAACGCTCGGGGGCAGGGGTGAACCGGTTTATGAGCAGCAATTTTCTCGGCCACGTTTACTGGCAGGTGTTCGAACTCATAAGTGACGCGGTCGACGCGGGAGAGGAAATCATCCAGGTATTGGCCCTCGCGATCGATGATGACTTCACCAAGGCCGGCACTGGGGCTGCCGGACATGTCATAGAAAACAAAGGTCTTGGCCAGTGGGTATCCGGCCAGTGCCAGCATTCTTCCCAGTTGGCCGGCGCCCAGTACACCAATTCTCATGCGTGTTCTCCTGCCTGTTCCAGGCATTGCTCGAATATTGCCTTACTGGTCCCGCGGGTCAGGATTGTCCAGAATCGTTTCGGTCTGCGTTGCCCGGAATTGTTCCACTGCCTTGCGAACGTTGTCGTCTGAGGTGCCGATAATCTGCGCCGCCAGCAGGCCAGCGTTGGTGGCGCCGGCTTTGCCAATGGCCAGGGTGCCGACAGCGATGCCGCCTGGCATCTGGACGATGGACAGCAATGAATCCAGACCATTCAGGGCTTTGGACTGAACAGGAACACCGAGGACCGGCAGGGCGGTTTGTGAGGCAACCATGCCAGGCAGGTGGGCTGCGCCGCCGGCGCCGGCGATGATGACTTTCAGGCCCCGATCTGCGGCGGTTTTGGCGTAGTCAAACAGTAGATCCGGGGTGCGATGGGCTGAGACGACTTTGGTTTCATAGGGCACGCCGAGTTTCTCGAGCATAGTGGCGGCGTGTTCCATGGTGGGCCAGTCGGATTTGGAGCCCATGATAAGTCCTACAAGCGGCTGCATATGCAACAGTCCTGTGATAATTGGAAAGCCGGCCATTGTATGTTTTGCCTACTTACCATGCAAACTTATGGCTTCGGAGTAGGGCAGGATGGAGGCTCTTTCCGGAAAACGCTACGAGCACATCCATGTGGGCTTGACTGAAGCCATCCCTGGCTTCAGACATTTCCGGAAAGAGCCTCCATCCAGCCCCCCCGACTCTGTGCAAGAGCATGTATTGGCAAGGCGTCATTTTTACCTGCGCCTAAGTACAGGTATTATCGGTCCCTATTGTTTTAACCGTCCATAGTCAGGAGCTGTAATGGAACCCATCCGTCCAGATGATGATGAGTTGAGGGCTGAACGACCGATTGGTAGTGCCGAGCCGAAGAAGGCAGCGGAAAGAAAGTCCAGGCCAGCGTCCGGAGGGAAAGGCGAATCGTCGACACCAACGAAGCCTCCCAAAGGTGGCAAGGGCGGTAACGGAAGTAGCGGCGGCAATGGTCGCGGTAGCTCGGCAATGCTGTGGGTGTTGTTGATTGTGCTGGCCATTGCCGCCGGGGCTGGCTGGTACTCCCAGGAGCAGCGGGTTCAGGCGCTGGAAGGGCAGCTTGAGGAGGCGGATTACTGGGCGCGGCAAAGTAAGCTGGCGTTGGCACGGTTTGAGGGTGAGCTTTCGGAAACAGGGGAGAACCTGCAGGAGCGGGGCGCTACTCTGGAGGAGCAGATCTCGGCGCATACGAAGCGTCTGGATACGGCGGACAGTGAGATCCGGAAACTGTGGGCCATTGCCAATGAACGCAACAAGAAGCGCCTGGATGAGCAGCAGGAACGGATTGCTGCGCTGGAATCCGGCCTTGCGGAGGGCAATAAGTCCATTGCCGCTCTGGAGACGTCGGTAGAGAAGGTTCGCTCGTCGCTTTCAGCGGATATCGCGGCTCTCAAACAGCAGACCGAGACCTCGATCACGGCACTGCAGGATGCCAACAGGCAGGCAACGGATCAGTTGACGAAACTGAGCCAGCAGCTGGCGGATGTGGATCAGGTGATCGAGAGCCGTATCCGGCGTTTTGAGCAGGAGCAGAAACTTGGTATTAGCGGCATGGAAGGGCGGATTTCGGCCCTGGAGCGGGAGACGGATGAACTTGCCGGCGATGGCCGTATTCAGTCACTCCGAAATGAGCTGGCCAGCCTCAAGCGAACGGTTGAGTCTATCGATGCTTCCCGTTCACAACTGACGTCCCGTCTGGTTCGGCTCTCTGAGGAAGTGAATCAGCTGCGAAGTCAGGTCGGCGGGCAGTAACCGGCCCTCCGAGCGTTTAGGTTATCGGCATTTCGGGTTTTGTAACGGTTTGTAGTCGTCCTTTGCGGTAGCTCTCATTTCTGTCTCTGTGCAGTTGTTAAGATCAGGCAACTCGCAATCAGGATGAAGAGTTAACAACAATGAAAACCCGAGTGCCTTCCGTTTATCCCGTTCTCCGGCCGCTGGTAGCGGTGTTTCTGTTACTGGCGCTGTCGGGGTGTACGGTTTACCAGTCCATTGGTAAGAGCGTCGGTTCCTTCCTGCACCCGGTTTCCGGCCATGATTTCGTCCACATTGATAATGACAGCTGGGACCGGCGCAACGCCGTGCTGTATTTCTACCGGACTCATTCCCAGTGGGCGGCCGACGAGATCGAAGCCCCCAGTGTTTACATAGACGACACCCACTATTTCAACATCCGCAACGACAGCTTCACCTGGCTGGAGGTAAGTCCGGGGGAGCGCCATATTGCCATGCGCCGGCCGTTGCTGGGTCTGGAGGGGATGAACTCTTTCAGTCTGAGCCTGATCGCCGATGCCACGCTGGACGTTGAGCCAGGACAGATTTATTACCTGCGTTATAACGAGCTTTCGGAACCGGACCAACGGCATCCTGCTCTGGATCCGGATCACCCGCTGGCGCAAGGCGACCTCCAACTGGTGACGCGGGAATATGCCATGCAGGCAGAGGAGATTGTTTCCACCCGTTTTCTGAACAGTGATCTGTTGGCGCCGAACCATGCGGCTACCTCCATTGTGGAAGTGAACGAAGACCTGGATTACGAGCGGCAACTGGTGCTGCTGGAGGAGGAACGTGAGCTCGAGATCGAGCGCCTGAAGGAGGAGGGCAAGTACGAATCAACGTCCTGGTTCTGGCCGTTCGGTGGTGGCCCAACCGTGCCTCTTGAAGCCGATCGCAAGATTAAGAGGCTGGAGCAGGAATACGCGGAGTTGGAGATGGAACGGGAGCGCAGAGAAGAAGCAGAATCGGGAGGCGGCTGGTGGATTTTCTGAGTGCTGACTACACTGATGGCAAGTGAATGACTCGGGAAAATTAAAAAACAATGGCTCTCAAGGATTCTCTTCGACTCAGATTCGAAAAACTGGCGGACGATGTCGTTCCCCAGTTGCTGGATAGCTGGGGTGACCTGCAGAAACGATTGGACGATCTGAATTGCTCTCTCGCTAATCGAGCGGTTCCCGAAGACAGGCGCAGCCGTGTCAGCGAACTTTCTCTCCAGGAAAAAGCGCAGAAGGCGGGGCAGGATCGGCCGGTGCCGCGGGCTGAAAAAGCGACGCGCAGGACCGCTGCAAGAAAGTAGGTTTGCTCAAAAACTGTACGCTTTTGAAAGGCTTGCAGGTTTTTTTATAAAATTCCGGGAAAATATTTGACACCGCCAGCCAAATGCTTAAAATGCGCCTCTCACTTGGTTGAGACAGCGCGGCTGCCAAGCAAGTGAGCGCCTTTGGAAGGCTTGAAAGTGGGTGGTTAGCTCAGCTGGGAGAGCATCGCCCTTACAAGGCGAGGGTCACTGGTTCGATCCCAGTACCACCCACCACTTTCAAATGCATCACCGGATCACCCCATCCGGTTTCAGGTTCGGGCCCGAGGGTCGGAATTGATGCGGAGCGGTAGTTCAGTTGGTTAGAATACCGGCCTGTCACGCCGGGGGTCGCGGGTTCGAGTCCCGTCCGCTCCGCCATTTTTATGCAGTATCCCCGGGTGGTTAGCTCAGCTGGGAGAGCATCGCCCTTACAAGGCGAGGGTCACTGGTTCGATCCCAGTACCACCCACCAAAATTTCGAAAAGGGCCGATCCGAAAGGATCGGCCCTTTTTTTATGCTTGGGTTGTTGGATTACGCCTTCGGCTAATCCAACCTACATGAATATCTCCCCATCGCCGTAGGTCGGATTAGCCAAAGGCGTAATCCGACACCCAGGTCCGGTAGATTCTTACTTGCCTATCAACGATTGGCCGCAAACCCGCACAACGTTGCCATTCACTCCATTGGATGCGGGGCTGCAATACCAGGCGATTGTTTCGGCCACATCAACCGGTTGCCCGCCCTGGGAGAGGCTGTTCATCCGGCGACCGGCCTCGCGGATGGTTACCGGCATGGCTGCGGTCATCTGGGTTTCGATAAAACCCGGGGCAACAGCGTTGATGGTTACGCCATTCTTCAGTTGCCGGGCCATGGCTTCCACATAGCCGATCACGCCGCTCTTGGCGGTTGAGTAGTTGGTCTGCCCGAAATTCCCGGCAATGCCGCTGATGGAGGAGATGCAGACGATGCGGCCGTTCTCTTTCATCAGTTCTCGCTTGGCCAACTCTTCGTCGATCAATTCCTCTGCGGTCAGGTTTACGGCAATTGTCATATCCCAGAAGTGCTCGGGCATATTGCCAAGGGTTTTGTCACGAGTGATCCCTGCGTTGTGAATGACCAGGTCCACTCCACCAAAATGTTCATCAATGAAGTCGGCGATGAGCGTCGGCGCCTTTTCGTCAGTAATGTCGCAAGCCAGTGCCTTGCCGTTGATGGCGGATGTGACTCTTTGCAGATCTTCCATGGCAGGCGGAATATCGAGTCCGATAACCGTGGCGCCGTCTCTTGCAAGGGTTTCTGCGATAGCTGCGCCGATGCCGCGGGACGCCCCGGTAACCAGGGCAACTTTTCCAGTCAGGGGGGCGACAGGATTGGTCGCAGGCGCCGAATCACTTTTGCCGATCCTGACCACCTGACCGGACACGTAGGCAGACCGTGCGGAGAGAAAGAACCGGACACTGGATTCCAGTTGCTGTTCGGCCCCCGGTGCCATCCATAGCAGGTTTGCGGTAGAACCTTTCTTTCCGATTTCCTTGCCGATGCTGCGAACAAAGCCTTCCAGGGCCTGTTGGGCAGCGGCCTGGGGCGCCTTTCTGCAAGTGGCGGGGTTTTGACCGATGACCAGTACCCGAGCGTTGCCGCCGAGTTTCTTGATGGTGGGGTGGAAAAAATCGTAAAGGGCCCGGAGGTCGTCGGGTCCTTTCAACCCGGTGGCGTCAAACACCAGGGCCGAAAATTTTTGATCGATTTCCGAATTCAGGTCCATAGGTCGGGCTTTGTTACCGGCCTTGGACGAGTCTTTCAGTCGTTCATTCCCGCTGGCGTGGTGCAATGTGGCTGCACTGGCGCTGAGGGTGCTTCCGATTGCCGCGATGGCTTTGCCTCCGCCGACTGCGCCTACAAGTACGTCGCCCTCGATAAACGGCTGATCGGTACGCTTGAGACGTTTCAGGGGTACGGGCGCCGGCAGGCCCAGGGATTGTGCGGCGGTTTTGCCAACCGGGGTGTTTACTATTCTAAGATAGAGGTCAGACATGGGGGCTTCCTTGTGTTTGCATTCGGGTTGCTGGATGCGAATCGTCCTACAGAGTAAAGAATCGGATAGTTTTTGGATTGACTCAATGCCTGTAGGGTGTTGTCAGGGGTGCCAATGAGGCACTTGGTGTTCTCGCTACACTTGTTTTCAGGTTGGGTGCAGGGAGCAATGGGGTTGGGCTT
Source organism: Marinobacter sp. NFXS11 (assembly GCF_040148675.1). Lineage (NCBI taxonomy): Bacteria > Pseudomonadati > Pseudomonadota > Gammaproteobacteria > Pseudomonadales > Marinobacteraceae > Marinobacter > Marinobacter sp. NFXS11. The sequence continues at coordinate 782,946 of NZ_JAGDDV010000001.1, forward strand.
CCCAAAACACGCCCGTGAATACGTCCTTGTAGGGCTCGGTCGCGCCATCCCTGGCGCTCTACGGTTTTGGGAAGCCCAACCACATTGCTCCGTTGGACATCTCAGATATCTCACAAAAGGAATGGATTGATCATGGCACAGGCACCGAAAACGACTCAAAAGAAAACCGCTGCTTCGAAAAAGACGAGCTCCGCGCCTTCGGCGATTCGTCGCGTCGCGGTGTTGGGTGGTAACCGGATTCCGTTCGCGCGGTCGAATACGGTCTACAGCAAGATCAGTAACCAGGAGTTGCTGACGTCGGCGCTGCGAGGTCTGGTGGATCGTTATGGTCTGGAGGGCCAGCGGCTGGGTGAGGTGGCTGCCGGGGCGGTTATCAAGCATTCGCGGGACTTTAATTTGACCCGGGAGGCGGTCATGAGTTGTGGGCTGGCACCGGAGACGCCGGCTTATGACATCCAGCAGGCCTGTGGCACCGGGCTGGAGGCGGCGATTCTGGTGGCCAACAAGATTGCCCTGGGCCAGATTGAATGTGGTATTGCCGGCGGAACCGACACCACGTCGGATGCTCCGATTGGTGTGGGTGAGGGGCTTCGTGAGATTTTGCTGGATCTGAACCGGGCCAAAACCGCCGGGGATCGATTGAAAATTCTTGGGCGGTTTCGGCCCGGACATCTGAAGCCCGAGGTGCCTCAGAATGGCGAGCCTCGCACGGGAATGTCGATGGGTGAGCATGCACAGGTGACGGCGAAGGAGTGGGATATTGCCCGGGAGGATCAGGACAGGCTGGCCTGGGAGAGTCATCAGAAGCTGGCCAAAGCCTATGAGGAGGGGTTCTTCAACGATTTGCTGACGCCGATGGCGGGGCTGGAGAAGGACAATATTTTGCGTCCGGATACCACGCTGGAGAAACTGTCCACGCTCAAGCCGGTTTTTGATCGGGAAAACGGCACCATGACCGCGGCCAACAGCACGGCGTTGACGGACGGCGCCTCTTGCGTGTTGTTGGCCAGTGAGGAATGGGCGAAAGCCAACAATCACGAGGTGAAGGCCTGGCTGACGTTTTCTGAAAATGCGGCGGTGGATTTTGTGGACAAGAAAGAGGGACTGCTGATGGCACCTGCCTATGCAGTCCCCCGGATGCTTGAAAAAGCGGGGCTGACCCTTCAGGATTTCGATTTTTACGAAATCCATGAAGCTTTCGCTTCACAGGTCCTCTGTACCCTGAAAGCCTGGGAGGATCCGACCTTCTGCAAGGAGCGCCTGGGCCTGGACAAACCTCTGGGTAGCATTGACCGCGACAAGCTCAATGTAAAAGGCAGCAGCCTGGCAACCGGTCATCCCTTTGCGGCCACAGGTGCCCGAATTGTTGCGACTCTTGCCAAGTTGCTTGAGGAGAAGGGCGGCGGTCGAGGCCTGATTTCCATCTGCGCCGCGGGCGGACAGGGGGTCACTGCGATTCTGGAGCGGTGAGTTTTTGGAAATCCGGAACTTTCCTTTGACAGTGTCGATCGCACCCCTTATCATGCGCGCCACGTTGATCAGGGGTTCCCTGAGAAACAACCAGTTTGATGCGGGGTAGAGCAGTCTGGTAGCTCGTCGGGCTCATAACCCGGAGGTCGTTGGTTCGAATCCAGCCCCCGCTACCAATTCAAATAGAGCCGGCCAAGTGCCGGCTTTATTCGTTTCTACTTCCACGTTTTTCAGAATCCTTCTGGCTGAACAAATCCAGCCAGCCCCGCCGCTTCCAGCAATCCCGCAAACCCGATCGTGGTCAGGTCCATCCCCGGCGCACCAATCACCTGAACATTGAATGGCAGGCCTTCTTTCGTTCGTCCGATGGGGACGGAGGTGGCGGGCAGGCCCAGCAGGGTGGCGGAGGCGATCCAGCAGAACTGGTCCATGTACGCCCGTGGCTGACCGGCGACGGTAATCCGGCGTTTGAAGACCGGATGGCTGTGGTCATGCCGGATGGCGGTGGTGGGTGTTACCGGCGTCAGCAGAACATCCACTTCCTGAAATAACGATTCAATCTCAGCCCGCATCTTCTCGCGCATTTCGTTCCACGCCATCCACTGGTAGACCGGCTGATTCACACCTCGTCCGTATTCACCAATGAAAGGCGTCATCGGCCCCAGAAATTTGAGCCAGGGTTCCAGCCGGGCAATCCATTTCATCTGTCGGCGCTGGGCGGGCTTCAGCGAGGTGCTTAGCAGGGCTCCGAGCAGATTGAAATAAACGGGGAGAATGTGTTCGAGGCTCAGCAATGGATGGCGGGCCTCAGTGACCAGTGCGCCCCTTTCAGACAATGCTTTGCCCAGGTTCTGATAGCCGTCGGTCAGCTCCTGCTCTATCGGGCACAAGGGATCTTCCAGCCATAGGCCGACCCGGGCCTGATCGAGGCTGTTTAATTCTGAGGGGGCCATTGCCAGGGACCAACTGCGCTCCTCGGCTGGACGGGGTCCGGCAATGACTCTCAGCAGGAGTTCCAGGTCCCTGGCATTACGAGCCATCGGACCGCCTTCGACCAGGTCCGGCCGGGACTGGGTGCCGGGCGGGCCGGGAATGTGACCGCGGAATGAGACCACTGAGCGGGTTGGCTTGTGGCCGAATACGCCACAGAAATGCGCGGGCGTGCGGATGGAGCCGGCCAGATCACTGCCCACTTCCAGTGGTGTCATGCCTGCGGCCAGTGCTGCTGCCGCGCCGCCGGAGGATCCTCCGGGTGTGTGTGCCGGGTTGTGGGGGTTGTTGGTTACCCCGAACAGTTTGTTATAGCTCTGCAGGTCAGTGGCGTAGATGGGCACATTGGTCTTGCCCAGGATAATGGCGCCGGCGTTTTCAAGTCTCTGAGCGACATCGGCGTGGGCTTCGGGTTTATGGTTCTTTAGGGGTGGTGCGCCTGCGGTGCAGGTCAGGCCGGCAACTTCCCAGGTGTCTTTCAGGGTAAGGGGCAGTCCGTGCAAGGGGCCTGTGACAGCGTTGGCGGCACGCTGTTCATCGGCTTGGCGGGCGCTGGCGAGTGCTTCCTGTTCATCTAGGGTAACAACGGCATTGATGGTCGGATTATGTTCGCGGATCCTCTCCAGCAAGGCAGTGGTTAGTGCCTCGCTGGTCAGGGTGCCGGCTTCAAGCTGTTTCAAGAGTTCATGGGCAGACTGATAGTGCAGTGGCAATTGCGATGCATCCATGGATGGTCTCTTTTTTGTTGGTTTTAGAAGGATCGCCAGTCGGTCAGGGTAGTTCCGCTCGCCAGTGTTTTACCTTTACCTGGCCCTTGATGGCGTCAATTATCTCAATGATCAGGTTAATCAGAGCCTCGTTCTGCGCATCATCGGCCCTTACTTCACCCGGTGTCGGCAGGAACACGTTGACGATGTCCTCGATGAAGGCGTGGTTGGAGGCAGACGCCAGGTCTTCGAGAATCTGGTGAATAACGTGGGCTATGATGTCGCCAACGGCCTCTTCCAGGGTTTCCTGGATCGTTGGACCCACCACCGGAAGGTACTTCAGTCGTGACAGTTCCAGATTCTGTTTCAGGGCATTGTCTACCCTGTCTTCCAGGTAGCTCCTGAGGGCACCGCGATTGGGCACGTAGCCTTCCTGGGCCGCCTCGGCGACCCGCCTGGAGATCCAGTCTGAGAGCATGTCTCTCCGGGGGTAGAGAATGTCTTCCTGGATCTTGTCGAACAGGGGAGAGCCCCGTTTGACCTCCTGCTGCACGCCGCTGAGTACTTTCAGCACAATTCGATCCGAAAGCTCCTCCATAAAGGCTTCATAGTAGAAGTTCACGAAGCGGTAAATCTTGGTGTTCGTGATATCAATGATTTTGTATTGATGCAGGCGATAGATGATGGAGATCACCCGCAGGATACGGAGGAAACGCAGGCTTCCCACCGGGATGCAGCCCACGAGGTCGTACCAGTGAATAAACGGGTAGAAGTACCAGCGGTCGTAGACTTTCGCCTTGATGGCGTAACCCCAGCGGACGAAGAACTCGGTTAGGAATATGCTGACGAAGATCAGATCGTAAAAAATGAAGCGTTCGTGGATGGGGTGGTAGGCCGACTGTATGGCCGGAGCATGCTCTTGCAGCAGATTCTGAACGGCTACAAAGTTATAGATCGAGTCCCAGATGATGAACGCCAGGTTGATGATCAGCAGGCCCAGCATCAGGAAATCAATGATGAACCAGACAAGCTGGTGGCTGGATTTCAGGTTTTCTCGATTTATCTTCAGCATTCGCCAGGGTCCGGTCTGTTGCTAAGTATCTGACAGGTTAGCTTATTTCAACGCCACAAACGACTCGCCCTTGAGCCGTTCAGGGCGGGCCGAAAGGCCAACCATGGATTAACTTGACCGTGTGCCATTAAACTCCCACGCTTGAACGGAAATCCTTCTTGTTACCACCAACACTGAAATAGCCGGATGCTATCAATCTACCAAGTCGTGAATTCGGGCCGGATCCGGCTTTTGATCTTGTTGCTCTGCTGGCTGCCATCGTGGGTTTGCGCGCAACAGGTCGTCGTGAACATGGAGGGAGACTACCCGGATCTGAAATCAAATGCCCAGGCGTTTATCGGGGAGGTTGAAGGCCGCAGTGCCAGTAATCTCAGGCGTTATGCCCCCACAGCCGTTGGTCAGGCCGAGGAGGCACTGCGGGCGCTCGGGTATTACAGCCCGCTGATTGATTGGCGGATTGAAGAGGGTGATTCGGACACAACGGCAACGCTTGTTCTGTCCATTACACCGGGGGAGCCGGTGCGAGTTACCTCCCGGACCGTCGAGATCAGGGGGGCGGCTGCGTCGGATGAACGGTTTACCGCCGATCTCCCAGAGCATCCGGCCGAAGGGGACATTCTCAACCACGGTCAATATGCCAGCCTGCGGGACACCATCCAGACCCGTGCCAGGCGGCGTGGCTATTTTGACGGCAATTTTGTTACCCGCACCCTGGAAGTGGATCCGGCAACCCGAAGCGCTGTGGTTACGCTTATCTATGAAAGCGGCGAAAGGTACCGGCTGGGAGAAGTAACCTTTGAGGAGGGGCACTGGTTCGAGATTGGCCTGCTGGAGCGGTTTGTCTCCTTTGAGCCGGGTATTCCCTACCATGCCGATGAAATAGCAAGGCTCAACCGGGATCTCCAGAACAGCGGTTATTTCAGCGGCGTTGATATCGATGCCTCACCGGGTAGTGCCGAGGACGGCGTGATTCCGGTCCGCGTTGATCTCACCCGGCGCGACGCCCGCTCCGTGGCGGCGGGCGTGGGATTTTCGACCGATGTCGGACCCAGGTTCCGTGGAAACTGGCGGGAACACTGGATCAATCCCATGGGACACAAGCGGGGCGCCGAGACAGAACTCTCAGTACCCAGGCAGAACCTGACTACCTGGTACGAGCTGCCCCTTGATCCGCCCATGACCGATCTGATCCGCCTGAGCGCCGGATACCAGCGCGAGGACATCGAGAATGTGGAATCGGAACTTCTGAGCCTCGGGCAGCAGTGGCAGCATCAGCTGGATAACGGCTGGCTGCAGATATTGTCGCTGCGTTGGGAAGGTGAGCGTTTTAACATCGGCAATGACGAGAAAGGCACAAGCACACTCCTGCTGCCCGGTGCGGGATACTCGAAAATACACACGGACTCGCCACTGGACCCATCCCGGGGCTATCGCCTGCAGTTCGATGTCACCGGTTCGCATCGGGCGGCGCTGTCCGATGTGGATATCCTTCATGTAAACGCACTGGTCAAGGGGCTGTTTACGCTGGCGGACAAGCACCGGTTTCTGGGTCGTCTGCAGGCGGGGGCTGTGGCGACCAACCGGTTTGAAGATGTGCCTCCATCCCTGCGTTTCTTCGCTGGCGGTGACCAGAGTGTGCGAGGGTATGGCTATGAAACCCTGTCGCCAGAGAACGATAACGGTGTGCCGGTGGGCGGACGCTTCCTGATGGTTGGCAGTGCCGAGTATCAGTACCAGTTTGCGGATAAATGGCGTGCCGCCATGTTCGTCGACCACGGCAACGCGATCAACAATCCGAGCGACCCGCTGGCCACCGGCGCCGGTGTCGGCATACGCTGGATCAGCCCGGTCGGGCCGCTGAGGCTGGACATAGCCAAAGGATTGGATCGTGAATTTGGCGGGGATTGGCGCATTCACTTTTCAATGGGGCCTGAGCTGTGACGAGGACACCGGAAACATCGGACGACAGGCCCCACGAGCCACCGGCACGCCCGCGCCGCCTCCGGTTCTGGCTGCTGGTAGGGCTGGCGGTATTGATTCTCGTGCCTGTCCTTGTGGTGGCAGCTGTTTTGCTGGCCCTGCGCTCTGAGACGGGAACCGCCTGGGTTATAGAACAGGTGCCAGGGCTTCAGGTGGAAAATGACCAGGGATCTCTGTTTGGTCGGTGGCAGGCCGACCACCTGCAATGGCGTGGTTACGGGGTCGAAGCGCTCGTTGAGTCGCCACTCGTGGACTGGTCCCCTTCCTGTCTGTTCCGAAAACAGCTCTGTATTGAGAATCTGGAGGCAGAGACGCTCGAAGTCTCCCAGTTGCCCCCGGCGGACAAATCCGAAGGCGGGAGCCCCATTACACTGCCGGGCGTGGACCTGCCCCTGGCGCTGAATATCAGTGGCGTCCGGCTCGGGCCTTTTACCTTTAACGGCAACAGAGTCTGGGACCGGTTTGAGCTGGACGCCGGAGGGTCGGGCGCCGCTTGGAACATAAAGCGCGCCTGGTATCAGCTGGGCGAGTACACGGTGTCCGCCGCAGGCCGTATAGAAACCCGCCGGGACTGGCCTGTCAATCTGGAAGTCAAAGCGGACATCCCGCCGCCTTACGGAGATGAGTGGCTTCTCGACGCCCGGCTCTCCGGCAGCGTTCGGGATCTGATGGTCGCTGCATCCAGTCGTGGCTACCTGGATGCTGAACTCTCTGGGGAAGTCGAGCCGCTGGATCCGGCCTTGCCAGCCCGGTTGAGCCTGACCTCTGATCAGTTCCGCGCGACGCAGTCCCTGCCGGAGACCCTTGTGCTCAATGATTGGTCTGTGGACGCTCGGGGTAGCCTGCAGCAGGGTTTTCGCACCCGGGGGCAAGCAACGCTTCCGGGCACGGCCGGCCCGGTAAGGCTGACGCTGGAGGGCCTGGCGACGACTCGTGCGGCCGAGAACATCCGGATCGAGCTGGCTGCGGGCCGGGAGAATGGTGCAGGGCAGGACACGGTGGTGGCCAATGGCAATGTTTCCTGGAGCGAGGGCCTCGAAGCCAGTGCCGATATCCGTTTGCGCGGATTTCCCTGGTATACGCTGATCCCGGGCCTTGAACCACCAGCGGTAATCCTTCGTTCCCTGGATGGTTCCGTGTCCTGGCGCGAGGGGAACTACCATGCAGAACTTCAAGCCGGTGTCGAGGGGCCTCAGGGCACCGCGGAACTTGCCACCACGGTGGATGGTGATACCGAGCAGACCACACTGACCAACCTGACTGTCAGCACAGGCGCTGGGTCTCTTTCCGGCAACGGCTCGGTGAACTTTTCCGGGCCGCTCTCCTGGCAGGCGGCCTTGCGCCTGAAAGACTTCAATCCCGGTTATTGGGTACCTGTACTGGAAGCCAGTCTCAGCGGTGATGTGACGACCGAGGGACAACTCGGGGATGGACCGTTACCCGCCATGAATGCCGGATGGGATCTTGAGGGCGACTGGCGTTCCAATCTCGCGTCTCTGCAGGGACGGCTTGATACCTCATCCGGCAGTTGGGAATTATCCGACCTGCAGCTGTTAGTGGGTGAAAACCGTATTGAGGGTAGCGGTACCTGGGGCGACGTTCTGCGTGGTGCTCTGGCTCTGAACCTGCCCGCGCCGGAAATCGTCCTGCCTGGCCTGACGGGGAATCTGCAAGCCACTCTCACGGCGGAGGGAACTCCGGAGCGCCCGAAGGGCGAGCTGAGTGCAAGTGGCAAGAACCTGGCCTGGCAGGATGAGCTCGCCCTTGAAACCCTGAATCTTGAGGCCGATCTGCAGGAGGGAATGCGCCTTCTCAGCCGTTTGCAGGCGGAAAACCTCAAAGGGTTCGGGCAAGAGCTTGAAACGCTCACTTTGGAAGCCAATGGCACCCAGGGAAAGCACACCGTGAGCATCGGAGCACGTCATGCCGAGGCTGACCTTGAGCTGGGTTTCGCAGGAGGGGCCGGCGCTGACTGGAAAACGTGGCAGGGAGAGCTGTCCCGGGGCGTGATTGACCTTCCGGAACAGTCCCAGCAATGGCGGCTGCAGGCCCCGGCGACCCTGGCTTACAAAGTCGATGGTGAACTCACATTTGGCAATCATTGCTGGCGCTGGGAGGAGAGTACGGTTTGTGCTGAGGACCAGACACTGTTGCCGGTTCCCCGCATTGCCTATCGTATCAAGCGCTTCCCAACCGTGGCCCTGGCACCCTTGCTGCCAGAGACATTACGCTGGGACGGCCGGATCAACGGAGAGGTTGATTTCACCACCACCGGCGACGGCCCGGACGGACGCGTTTTCCTGGACGCCGGCGAAGGACAATTCCAGCTGCTGGTGGACGGGGAGTGGGAGTCGCTCGCCTACAATACCCTGACGACAGAGGTCGGCCTGAAGCCGAAACAAGCCGATCTTGCGGTCCGCCTTTCCGGCCCGGAGCTTGGCGATTTCACGCTGGATATGAACCTGGATCCGAACTCGGACGACCGCAACGTCGAGGGTTCCTTCAGTCTCGAGGGTCTGGATATTGCTCTTGCAGGGCTGCTTTCCGGTCTGGATGAAGTTGCCGGTCGCGTGAACGGCCAGGGCCAGCTCTCCGGCCCGCTGATGAAGCCGGCGGTGACCGGCGAACTGCACCTGGTGAATGGACGGGTTTCCGATCCACGCTTGCCGGTACCGATCGAGGAGGTGATCGCCAGCGTTCAGTTTGGCGGTTACTCGGCCGAGATCAGTGGCAGGATCCGGAGCAATGCGCGAAGCCAGACCATTGTGGATGGCGAAATAGACTGGCAACAGTCTCCCAGGGGGGAAATCACGATTTCCGGCAGCCGCGTGCCATTCAATCTGGAGCCTTATGCGCAGCTTGAGGTGGAGCCGGATCTGACCATCGTTTTCAGTGAGGGGGCCCTGGAGGTATCCGGACAGGTCGGAGTGCCAAGAGGCGACATCGAGATACAGGGTTTGCCGGACCAGGCGGTGTCGGTATCAGAGGATGAGGTCATTGTCGGCGTGGAGCGGGAAGAGCCCGTTGTCCGATCGCTGAATATGGATGTGACCGTGGTTGTCGGAGAAGATCAGGTGAGCTTTGCCGCCTTCGGCGTAACCGGTGATCTGAAGGGCTCTCTTCGCATTGGCAATGACATGGATACCCGTGGCACGCTCCAGCTGGTCAATGGCCAGTATGAAGCCTATGGTCAGGAGCTCAAGCTCAGGCGGGCAAGACTGTTGTTCGTGGGCAACCTTACCCAACCCTATCTGGACATCGAGGCCGTACGCACGGTGGATACCGTTGTGGCCGGTATTCGTCTGACCGGCCCTGTGCAGTCGCCCCAGACGGAAGTATTCTCCAACCCCGACATGCCTCAGACGGAGGCGCTTTCCTATGTCATTCTTGGCCGGGCGCCCCAGAGCCGGGGTGATGAGGGCCAGATGAGCCGGGCGGCGCTGTCCCTGGGACTGACCCAGGCCAGCAAGGTGACGGGGCAAATTGGCGAAGAGTTCGGCATTCGGCAGCTCACCCTGGAAGCGGAGGGTTCCGGCGATCAGACCTCGGTGGTGGCGAGCGGTTATCTGACGGATGAGCTGAGTGTCCGCTACGGTGTCGGCATCTTCGAGCCGATCACGACGGTCGCTTTGCGCTACGATCTGGGCCGTTACTTCTATCTGGAGGCTGCCAGCGGGCTGGCAGCCTCCCTGGATATTTTCTACACCCGGGATTTCTGAGTTCAGTCCAGCTCGAAGGTGGCGCTCACTGAGGCCTGGATTTCCCGCTCACCTACGCTCGAGACCGTATCCGACATGGATTTTGCCTCCGCCATCATCATTGGTACCGGGCGGTGCCCGCCATTGATGTTGATGGTGACCACATCACCGCAGGTCTGGTCGAGCTGACTGGCCACGAATCGGCACCGGGCCTGGGCGTCTGCGATGGCTCTGGCCAGTGCTTCCTGTTCCATACCGGTCTCATCCGAGTGGAAGAACTGGTGAGGGCCGAGGTGGTAATCCAGACCCACAGCCTGGGCCTGCTGAAGCAGGGGATTGAGCAGAGTAAGATCACTGATGCTGAAGCTGATGGTCTGGGAGGCGACGGCCTGCTTGCGGGGCTGCTCCTCTCTTTCCGATGTGGGCAGAGTTCGGGTGTAGAGGTTCACCGACGCGTCTGAGTAATCATTGAGCTGATCCCGGTACTCGGTAATACCCTCGCGCCACTGCGCCATCAGTGCCGCTACCCGTTCGGTGGCCTTCTGGGAAAGTTCGTCCTCGGCACTGGCTGTGAACTGGAGTCTGGCGCTGTCTGGCTCGTATCGGACACTGCCCTCGCCGGTGAGAGTAACCTCACCTGCCATTGCCAGGGCAGGTACTGTCAGAGCGAGCGGGAGAAGAAAACCGGACTTCAGGTTTAAACGGCGTTTGCGGTTACGTCCGTTCATGGTTGTGCCTCCTATGGAAACTGTTGATGGGTCAGGCGTCGTCGGAATCCGGTTCCAGGCGCGCCAGCTTGTATCGACGGGCGGCATCCACGAACTGGCCAAAGATGCGTCGATGTCCGCCATGGTAGAGCAGGTATTCCGGGTGCCATTGGATGCCCGTTAGCCATTGGCGTCCGGTGCTTTCAATAGCCTGTACAAACAGATCATTGTCCACGGCGGTCACGCGCAGGTTTCGCCCCAGGCGCTTGATGGTCTGGCTGTGAATCCGGTTGGCGCCGATCACCGGGGAGCGCATGGCTTGCTCAAGCCGGCTGTGCGTTACCAGGCGCACGGTTTGCAGGGGCAACAGCAGCGGGCGATGCCGGGTATTGACCCTCAGCGGTGTCACGTTCTGGCAAAGGGATCCGCCGTGGAAAACGTTGATGAACTGGGCGCCGCGGCAAATCCCGAGCACGGGAATGCCAATGGCCTCAGCTTGCTCAAGTAGCGACTGATCGGTTTTATCCCGCTTTCGGTCATAGTTTGCGGTAACCTGCGGCTCCTGCCCATAACGTTCAGGATGGACGTGCGTGCCGCCTGATAGCACCAGGCCATCAAGCATGGGTACGGCAACGCGGGAACCGGGGCGAATGTAGTGGGTCCGGGCGCCGTGGAGGCGCAGGCCAAGGCTGATCAGGCGATGGGCAAGGCTTTTGCGAGCGGGACCACTGATGCCGATCGTCAGGCCCGGAACCTCAAGCTCCTGTTCTTTGGACTCTTCAGACATACCCGTTTTTGGCCAGCCAGTCGCCAGTGGTTTCCCGCCAGCTGTGGGTCAGGTTGTGAAGATTCAGTTTCCGCCGCTCCCGGAACAGCTGCCGCATGTCGGCCAGGTCGTCGGGATTGTTGGCCAGCTGCTCCAGAACGACCCAGTCGTTCCACACGGTTGAGAAATGCCAGCCGGGATTGTCGATGTCGCAGTCCGGCAACCGGTAATGCAGGGTTGGCCTGCTTTTTATCCTCGGATCCTGAACATGGCGTTCTAGGCGATCCTTGTCTAGGTGGGCAAACAGTGGAAGCAGGTCAAGCGCGCGATTGCGGGTAGGATTGAACTCCAGGTAATCCTCCATGAGCTCCCCGAGGTTTGGATGATAGTTGTCTTCCATCAGGAGCTCGGTGTAGCGGCCGTGCCAGGGTTCGATGTAGGTCGTAAATTTGCGGCTGACATCCAGTTGATGCCGGTGCTTGAGCCATTCATAAAGGGCTGCGAACGCCTGGAAGTAACGAACCAGGGTCTCCGGGCTGAGGTCGGGCAACTCGGGATTCAGCTGCAGGCCAAACGCAAAATAGATGGCGTCCCGGCTGCCCAGTGCTCCGGCCTTTCTGAGCTTGTCGACGAGAGTTTCAATCACCTCGACGCTGGAAAACCTCAGGGGTGGGCTTATGATCTCGAGGGGCACCACGCGTTCGGCCGCGGCGTCGATCACATCCATCGCCTGTCCACCGAGTTCACGAATAGATTCGGGGAGGCGTTCATCCGCCAGATCAAGATCCTTGATCGGATCGGAATCAAGCTCAACCGTAAAGTTGCCGAGGTCTGTCTGCAAGGTTGTCACATACCGTGACTTGAGCTCGGGAATGCCGTCCAGCATCTTCGCCGCCAATGTGACCAGCTCCTCGTAGCCCAGACCAGACAGTTCGATCTCGACGCCAACCCGGCGTTCCTTCCCTTCGCTCGTCTCTAGGATGTCAGGCATCCTGCAGGCACTGACTTGGGTCATGGTGCTCCCTGGTTCGTGAGAAATCGTGCCCCAACCATATCACACCGCTGTTGATCTTCATTATTAAGCAGATGCAAGAAAATCAGGGAGCCGACTTTACACTGGATAAAACACTGTATATAGTCAGTTTACTGTATAAAAAAACAGGGCAGCCGGAGCCACTCTTCCGAGAGGCTAATGTTTGCAGCGGCCCGATCCCGAAATAGCGGAGTAGCTTGATGAAGCTGACAGCAAGGCAGTCCCAGGTACTGGATATTATTCGCCGATACGTCGACGAGACCGGCTATCCGCCAACTCGTGCTGAAATCGCGGCAGAACTGGGCTTCCGTTCGGCCAACGCCGCGGAGGAACATCTTCGGGCATTGGCAAGGAAAGGTGCCATCGAGATGGTGCCGGGAGCCAGCCGCGGCATTCGTCTGCCTGAGGCGGAAGAGGACCTGGGGCTCCCGGTCATTGGTCAGGTCGCTGCCGGTAGTCCGATCCTTGCTCAGGAGCACATCGAGGATCACTGCACACTGCGGCCGGAATTCTTTTCGCCGTCTGCAGATTATCTTCTGCGGGTCCGGGGTATGAGCATGAAAGACATCGGTATTCTCGATGGCGACCTGCTGGCAGTTCACAGCACCCAGGATGTTCACAACGGCCAGGTCGTTGTTGCCCGGGTTGGCGATGAGGTAACGGTAAAACGCTTCCGCAAAGAAGGTTCGAAAGTCTACCTGCTCGCCGAAAACGAAGAATTCGCACCGATCGAAGTAGACCTGACCGAACAGGAGCTGTTCATCGAGGGTCTGGGTGTTGGTGTTATCCGCCGCTCTGACCTGCACTGAGCGGTTCGGACAGCCTCAGATAGATTGAATAACGGGTGAATTATGGAACAAATGAGCTTTAATCAGAATCTGGCCTACAACCCCAATGCTCTGTCCTGTTCAGTGCCGGCAACCGCCGCCCGCGAGCGACGTTCCGTCATTCGCGCCCGACGCGCTCCGGAATCCACCGAGCCCAAAGTCTGTGGCAATGTGACGGAAATCATTCTGCCGGAAGGCCAGGTAGAAAATTTCCAGCTGCTGTTGCCAATGCTGACCCAGCTTAATCAGGAAAAGCGCTGGCTGGCCTGGATTGATCCGCCTCAGGCGCTGGTCAGCAAGTGGCAAAAAATGCACGGTATTGTGGCCGGCGAATTGCTGGTGCTGCGTTCAACACCGGACTATCCCGCCCAGGAACTGGCTGAGCGAGCCCTCAGTGCTGGCACCTGTCACGCGGTGGTCATGTGGACCCGTAAACTGGGCCGCACTGCCTTCGAATCCTTGCAAAGAGCCTCGGCTGAGGGCAATAGCCACGGCGTTGTTCTCAGGCAGCGTTAACCGATCAATGCAGAGTGTAGGAGGGCTGGGCGTCTGAGGCGTCCAGTTCGTCATCTTCCCAGTCAATATCGTGGGCAACATTGCCTACGGCCTCAATGCCAGCAGCAATCATTGCTTTGGCAACCGACATATCCCGGTCTTCCATCATTTCCCGGGCTTCTTCCGAAAAAGAGATTTTTACCAGTGGCGCACTGTCATCATCAATGCGGCGCAGGGCGTAATCGCCATTGGTCAATTGCACGATTTCAAAAAACGATGGTGACATTCAATAAACCTTCAAGTTAATACGATTTGAATAACCGGAGCTGGGAGTGGTTTACCACTCGCTGTGCTGCTCTTCCAGATCGTCGGCAAAATGTTTGACGGCGGTCAGCGTTTTCATCAACGCAGACGACGATCGGTCTGGGCCGGAATCAGCCGACACCGCAATGATGTTCTCTTCGCTCACGGTTTTTTTGGTCGCCGGGGGTCTGCTTTGTGCGTGCTCGAGCTGCTCCAGATGGTTCCACCAACTTCCCGATCGCTGCTCCAGCTCCTTCAGGCGGCTAATTTCACCCGGTTCTGGGCCGATAAGAGCAACCAGCTCATCCAGGGTTGAAGGTTCCTCTGATTTTCTCTGGTATAGCCTCGCAATCATGACCAGCAACAGTTTTCGAGACCGCAAAAGCAGCTCAATCGACCCCTGGATAGCGGCCTCTCGGCGCAGCGCCTGTTCCGCTTCGTTGGGACGTTGTTCTTGACCCTCGGCTGTGGGCCGGTCGAGTGGCTGAAGCAGCGTACGGGCGAGAAAGAGTTTTTGAGAAACCAGTGAGTGCCATTGCGAGGCCATGGAATACCTTCAATCCCCCAGCGCGGGTGTAACCCCTGAAAATTAATTGCTCACTATACCATTTTCGGTATCAAATTTCTTCCACTCTCTTTGCGGCCAGGTTTCACAATAAAACACAAACATTCACTTGAAACGACCGTTTGAATTTGGCAAAAAGGCGCCCGGCTGTGCGAGTTCTGCTCGTGGCGGCTACCCAACAGCATGAATTTCTGGAGGTGTAAGGGATGCGAAGCCAACTCGTTGCAGGTGTCGCACTGGTTTTTCTCGGGTTTTCCGGACAGGCCCTGTCCAAGGTCACGGCCGCCGAGGCCGAGCGGCTGGGTGGTGAACTGACCCCGGTCGGAGCCGAAAAGGCGGGCAACCGCTCAGGCAGCATCCCCGAATGGACCGGAGGTTTGGCCACGCCGCCGGACGGCTGGCGTGAGGGGCAAGTGGAAATTAACCCGTTTCCCGAAGATGAGGCTCTTTTCGTTATTACGGCCGACAACCTGGAGCTCTACAGGGACAAGCTTTCAGACGGTCACATTGCCATGCTGGAGAAGTATGGGCCCGACTTCTTTATGCCGGTTTACCAGACCCGACGGACCGCCGCGTTTCCCGAGCATGTCTACGACAAATTTCGTGAGAACGCGCTGACAGCTCAGTTGCTGGACAACGGCAACGGCGTTCGCGACACCATCATGACCAGTCCTTTCCCGATTCCAAAGGATGGTCTGGAGGTTATCTGGAACCATATCCTGCGCTATCGGGGCGAAGAAATTTCCCTGCGTAGTGCGTCTGCAACGCCCCAGAAGGATGGCTCCTACAACCCGGTGGTCAATGATTACGACTACTTCTTCGCTTACAGCCAGAGGGGCGCAGAGCTGGCGGAAATCGATAACAAGATTTTTTACCTGAAGACAGACACTATCTCGCCGTCGTCTCTGGCCGGCACCATCACGCTGGTGCATGAAACGCTTGACCAGGTGCGGTCTCCGCGCCTTGCGTGGCGGTACGATTCCGGTTCCCGTCGTCTTCGCCGGTCGCCCAATCTGGCCTACGAAACCGACCTGCCGAATTCATCCTCGCTGCGTTCCGTCGATCAGAAAGACATGTACAACGGTGCGCCCAACCAATATGACTGGGAGCTGAAAGGCAAGCGAGAGCTGTTCGTGCCCTACAATGCCTACAAGCTTCACGGGCCGGAAATCGAAGCCGACGACGTGATTCGCCCGGGCCATATCAATCAGCAGCTTACCCGTTACGAACTGCATCGGGTCTGGGTAGTCGAAGCGAAACGCCGTACCGGTATCAGCCACATTTACGACCGCCGCGTGTTTTACGTGGATGAAGACAGCTGGCAGATCCTGGCGTCCGAGGAATACGATGCAGACGGGAATCTGTGGCGCGTGTCGGAAGCTCACAACATCAGCTATTACAGTGAGCCGGTATTCTGGACTACCATGGAAATGACTTACGACCTGAAGGCGGAGCGTTACTACGTTGATGGGCTGGATAATGGATTCCCGGCATACGATTTCGCCCCGGGGTTCCGCGGCAACGAATTTACTGCCTCCGCCGCCCGCCGTGCCGCCCGCCGCTGATTTGCAAGGAGACTGACATGGCAGACCCGCAAGCGCACCTGGACCACCTGGATCGACTGATGGCGGATCTGGCGCGCGCTCTCGCAGACAAGGATTGGGAAGCGATGGCCAGCCTGAACGCACAGGTGAAGCCGGCCGTGGAGCCCTTGATGGTCGCCCTGGAAGCGGGAGAAGTCGAGGCGGAGCCGGTGAGGCTCCGCTTGCAGGAACTACAGCAGTTTATTGACGCCGCCGATGAATCGGCCCGAATGGCCCGTAAGGAGGCGGAAGATGGCCTGAAGGGTGTAAACAGGAACCGGAGTGCGGCGAAGGCCTACCAGAACGTTTCTTCGAATCGACCAAAATAGCGTCATAAAATTGACTCTGGGGTTCTTACAGTCTTAAATACCGCACAAATCCC
Source organism: Marinobacter sp. NFXS11 (assembly GCF_040148675.1). NCBI lineage: Bacteria > Pseudomonadati > Pseudomonadota > Gammaproteobacteria > Pseudomonadales > Marinobacteraceae > Marinobacter > Marinobacter sp. NFXS11. The sequence goes on from NZ_JAGDDV010000001.1 coordinate 799,524, forward strand.
CCAAGAGATTCGGTTGAATGTCTAAAAATAACAAAGTGCTGGTGCTGAGCGAGGATGATTCAAGATTGCGGGACATAGTCACCGTTCTTGAGTTCATTGGCGAAGAGCAGGTCCTTGCTGGCGATGAAGCCAGGGCACTTTTGAGCAGTGGTGATGAGGAAGGCCTTTCAGATATCGCAGTCGCGGTGGTGAATGGCGAGGATGCAGGAGCCACCCAGGCGATCACCGCTGTCAGTGATGCCGTTCAGGGCGTTCCGTTTCTGGTCGTTGGTCACCCTGAGCTCAAGGGGCTGTCCGACGAGGCTAACAGTCGCATCATTGCTCGCATGGAATGGCCGCTCAATTACACCAAGTTCGTTGATTCGCTTTACCGTGCCCAGATCTATCGGGATCAGTTCAGCCGCTCCCGGGAGCGTGGCCAGCAGCGCGGTCTGCAGCTCTTCCGAAGCCTTGTGGGAACCAGTCGAAAAGTTCAGCAGGTACGCCAGTTGATGGAGCAGGTGGCGGATAAGGATGTCAGCGTTCTTATTACCGGCGAGTCCGGTACCGGCAAGGAGGTCGTCGCCCGCAACCTGCATTACCATTCTTCCCGACGTGATAAACCGTTTGTTCCGGTGAACTGTGGCGCCATTCCGGCGGAGCTGCTGGAAAGCGAGCTTTTCGGCCATGAGAAAGGGGCCTTCACCGGTGCCATCACGGCCCGGGTAGGGCGCTTCGAGCTGGCCGAGGGTGGCACTCTGTTTCTCGATGAGATCGGAGACATGCCGCTCAACATGCAGGTCAAGATTCTCCGGGTTCTGCAGGAGCGAACCTTCGAACGGGTGGGAAGCAATCGCACCCAGTCTGCAGATGTGCGGGTAATCGCCGCCACCCATAAGCACCTGGAAGACATGATTGAGTCCGGGGATTTCAGGGAAGACCTCTATTATCGCCTGAATGTGTTCCCCATCGAGATGCCGGCCCTGCGTGACCGGGTGGAAGACATTCCCCTTTTGATTAATGAACTCATTTCCCGGATGGAAAAGGAAAAGCGTGGTTCGCTGCGGATGAATTCAGCGGCCATCATGAGCCTGTGCCGGCACGACTGGCCCGGCAATGTGCGTGAACTGGCGAATCTTGTTGAACGCCTGTCGATCATGCATCCCTACGGTGTAATCGGCGTGCAGGAGTTGCCCAAAAAGTTCCGCTACGTTGACGACTATGATGAGAACCGCCCGGTGGAGGACACCGGTATGCCTTCCGGTATTCCTGGCCTGGTGGGCCTGGATGCCCCGGCATTGCTGCCGGTGAACGGTATCGACCTGAAGGATTACCTCTCCAATCTCGAGAAACAGCTGATCCAACAGGCGCTCGATGAGGCCGGCGGCGTTGTCGCCAGGGCTGCCGAGAAGCTGCGGATCCGACGCACGACTCTGGTAGAGAAGGTTCGCAAGTACGGGCTTCGGGAAGAGGAATCCGAGGAGTCCTGAGCCGGATCGTCCCGATTTTAAAGCTCCCTGAACGGCGTCAAAGGTTCGTAACCTGAGGCGCCGTTTCCGTTTCTGACCGACGTAAAATTGTCATTTGCCTCTCTCGAGAATCTCTTTACCTTTGAAATATATAGAAAAAAACAAGTTGGCACGTTGCTGGCTTACAAACCTGCAAACGAAGTATCCGAACTATGAGGTCCGAACCGACGGGCCGATCGGGGAGTCAGGTTATGAGTCAGGCACAATTTGTTCTTCAGTCCGGAGCGGGCGGCACAAAGACCAACGCTGCGGCGGATGTCAATGACAAGGTTACCGCCCTGTTTCCGGAGCAGGACGATGAGGCGGTGGATACCGCCCTGGAATTGTTCAACCGGATGTCGCGGCAGATCACTGACTCCTACCGGACCCTCGAATCCCGGGTCAACCAGCTTTCCGGCGAGCTGAACCAGGAATCGCTCCAGCGTCAGCAGGAGCTTGAAGAAAAAGAGCAACTGGCAGATCGTCTGTCCACCTTGCTGAACGCACTGCCTGCAGGCGTTGTCGTTCTGGATAGCCAGGGCGTGGTAACGCAGACCAACCCGGCAGCCATTGCGCTTCTGGGGGAGCCCCTGGACGGCGCCCGCTGGGTTGATGTCATCCATCGCTGTTTTGCGCCCCGGCGGGACGATGGTCACGAAGTGTCTCTGAAGGATGGGCGTAGGGTCAGCATCGAGATCCGGACCATGGAAAACCAGCCCGGCCAGTTGATTCTGCTGACGGACCTCACCGAAACCCGGCACCTGCAGGCGCAGCTGGCTCACGCCCAGCGTCTGTCTGCCATGGGCAAGATGGTTGCGTCTCTCGCTCACCAGATCCGTACCCCGCTGTCCGCGGCCATTCTCTACGGTGGCCATCTGAGCCAGGATGACCTGGACGAAGAAATGCGTCAGCGCTGTGCTTCCCGCCTGATGTCGCGCCTGACCCACCTGGAGCAACAGGTGCGGGATATGCTGATCTTCGCTCGCGGCGAGACCCGGCTGGCAGAGGAGCTTTCTGCCGGCAAGCTGGTCTCGGCACTGGCGTCGGCAGTCGAGGGGCTTAAGCCGGCTCCCGGCGCAAAAGTGGATCTCGAGAACGAAATTTCCAGCGACTGCCGGCTGATGTGTAATCGAGATGCCCTTGTTGGCGCCTGTACCAATCTTGTGAATAACAGTCTTGAGGCTGGAGCCACCCATGTTGCGGTTCGCGTAACCGAAGAAACCTGCGAGCTGGTCATTCGCGTTCTGGACAACGGCCCGGGATTTGAGCCCTCGGACGCGGCCCGGTTAACAGAAGCTTTTTACACAACCAAGTCCCATGGCACGGGGCTCGGCCTTGCGGTGGTGCAAGCCGTCATTAAGGCGCATCAAGGGCGGTTCTTCATTGAATCGCCGAAGCAGGGCGGCGCCATCGCTACCTTGCGTTTACCGCAATTACGAAACAGAAACTGATCGGAGGCAACCATGGCGAAGGCCCAGATTCTGATTGTTGAGGACGACCATGACCTGCGGGAAGCGCTGGTAACCACCCTTGAACTGGCAAAATTCCGGGTGCGGGAAGCGTCGAATGCCAGCGAAGCCCTTGAGCGACTGGCCGAGGCTCCGGTGGATATGGTGGTCAGCGATGTCAACATGCCGGGTCTATCTGGACATCAGCTGCTGGCTGAGGTCCAGCGGCTGTATCCGGGGCTGCCAATGATGCTGATCACGGCCTATGGTCAGATCAGCGATGCAGTGTCCGCAATGCAGGCCGGCGCTATCGATTATCTGGTGAAACCGTTTGAACCGCGCTTCCTGGTGGATGCCGTTAGCAAGGTTGTTGGCGGCGGTCGTGAGAAAGCCAATGATGAGCCGGTGGCAGAAGACCCGATCAGCAAACGGATGTTCCAGCTGGCGACCAAAGTGGCCGGCAGCGACTCCACCGTCATGATCTCGGGGGAAAGCGGAACCGGCAAAGAAGTTCTTGCCCGGTTTATTCACCAGCAGTCTCCACGGTCTGAGCAGCCATTTGTGGCCATCAACTGTGCTGCAATACCGGAAAACATGCTGGAGGCTATCCTCTTTGGTCACGAGAAAGGTGCCTTTACCGGTGCCGTCGCCTCTTCGCCCGGCAAATTCGAGCAGGCTAACGGCGGCACCATTCTGCTGGACGAGATTTCGGAGATGGATCTGGGGCTTCAGTCCAAGCTCCTACGGGTATTGCAGGAGCGGGAAGTGGAGCGGGTTGGTGGTCGCAAGACCATCAGTCTGGATGTCCGTGTCGTAGCGACCACCAACCGGGATCTGGCGGATTACGTGCGCGAGGGCAAGTTCCGGGAAGATCTTTATTACCGTCTGACAGTGTTTCCGATGCACTGGCAGCCGCTTCGGGAGCGGCCGCTGGATATTATGCCGCTGGCCTCGTCGCTGCTGAAAAAGCACTGCCGCAAAATGAAGCTGACCGGGATAACCTTCGCCCAGGATGCCAGGAGCGCGCTCATGCATCACCAATGGCCGGGGAATGTCCGCGAGCTGGATAATGCGATCCAGCGAGCTCTGGTGTTACATCAGGGCAATGTGATTCATTCGGGGGATCTGTGCCTGGAGTTGGGCATTACCGGGCGGCCGGATCTTCGTAGCGTGGAGCCGGTTTCCCATGCTGACACTGCTTCGAGCATGGCGGGCGAGCCTGGCTACTCAGACCGGGAGGTTTCTTCCCTCGAGCAATCCTGCGATGAGCAGGACGGCGAACCGGAAGGGGCGGTTTCCCTGGGCGATGATCTGAGGCAGCAGGAATTCCGTATTATCATACAGACACTCCGGAAAGAGCGTGGGCGTCGCAACAGGGCCGCAGAGCAATTGGGGATCAGTCCCCGGACGCTCAGGTACAAGCTGGCCCAGATGCGCGATGCCGGAATCGATCTGGACGCCGAGATGGCCTTGGTCTGACCCCCCTGCAAGACGAACTCCTTCATTGGCACCCCTCGGGGTGCCGTTTTTTTATCTTCGATTCCCCATGCCGGTGGGGTCATCCTGCCCGTCGTCAAAAGTCCGTCATGGAACAATCACGACTCCGTCCTTGGGTTCATAACCATCTGATATTTATATCTAAAATCTACTTGGCCTGCCAATTGCTTTATCGGAGCTAAGATCATCCCAAGAGCAATTCCGTCCCTGGGAGGGCGGAGCCAGGAGAGAGTTATGGTTCAGCGTGCCGACATCAACAGTGTTTTGTCCGATATCCGGTCCCTGCGTTCACAGATGATGCAGAACCAGCGGGTCGAGCAGGATCAATCGGTTCGTGGTCGCATAGACGGCCCTCGCCAGGTTCAGGAAACCCAGGAGACGCCCAGCTTCAATGACATGCTTAGCAACGCGGTGAACAACGTCAACGACCTCCAGAAAACGGCTGGGGATCTGCGAACCGCCTACGACATGGGCGATCCGAACGTAGACATCACCCGCGTGATGATTGCCGCCCAGAAATCCTCTGTCTCCTTCGAAGCGCTGACCCAGGTACGTAACCGGGTGGTTAGGGCCTACGAAGACATTATGAACATGCCGATCTGATAACGGAGCAGAGTCATGGCCAGCGTACCTGCAGAAACCAATGCCTCCAACATGCCCGCAGCCCGGGAGGGAGACGCGCCAGAGAGCCGTAGCGACCTGTTCATGGGGTTCAACCGGCTCAACCTGCTGCGCCAGATCGGGCTTATGGTGGGGCTTGCCGCCAGCGTGGCGCTGGGGCTGGCGGTCGTGCTCTGGGCTCAGGAGCCGAACTATCAGCCGGTGGTGGGTGATCTTTCATCCTACAATCCCCAGGATGTGACCACCATCCTCGAAAGCAACGGTATCGACTACAAGATGGATCCGCGTACCGGCGCATTGCTGGTTCCCTCGGATCAGGTCTACAACGCCCGTTTGAAGCTGGCGGCCGAAGGTGTCACCGATCGTCAAACCATGGGCTACGAGCTGCTGGACCAGGAGCGTGGTCTCGGCACGTCGCAGTTTATGGAAACCATCTCATACCGGCGCGGGCTTGAGGGTGAGCTTGCCCGCACCGTTGCCAGCATGCGTGGCGTTCGGAATGCCCGTGTGCACCTGGCTATCCCGGAGCGCTCTGTCTTTGTTCGCGATGCCCGTGATCCCTCTGCCTCGGTGTTTCTTGAAGTTTTCGCTGGTCGCCGGCCGGAACAGGAACAGATCAACGCTATTGTGAATCTGGTTGCCGGCAGTGTTCCCATGATGAGCAAGGAACACGTAACCGTTGTCGATCAAAACGGCAATCTGTTGACGGGCAAGCAAAGTCAGAGCAGCGCGGATCAGATGGCGGACCAATACGAATACACCGCCAAAGTCGAGGAGCGTCTGACGCGTCGGGTTGCCTCTCTCATCGGACCTATCGTGGGTGATGGCCGCTATCGTGCCGAAGTGTCGGCGGATCTCGATTTCTCCTCGGTGGAGCAGGCAGAGGAATTGTTCAACCCCGAACAGCAGGCGGTGCGCAGTGAGCGTGAGCTGACCGAACGGCGCACTGCCGGCGCACAGGGCGGCATTCCCGGTGCGCTGGCAAACCAGCCGCCGGCTAATGCTACGGTGCCAGAGCAGGCTGCCGGCGGTGATGGTGAGCAGGCGGCGCCAGCACCGGTCAACGTGCGAAGTGAATCCACGCGGAATTATGAAATGGATCGTACTGTCAGCTACCGACGTCAGGAGCTGGGCAGAGTCAAGCGGGTGACCGTGGCTCTGGCGGTGGACGACATGAAAGTAGTGGATCCACAAACGGGCGAAGTCAGCTACGAGCCCTGGCCGGAGCAGGAGCTGCAGCGGCTCAGCATGCTGGTTAGGGACGCTGTGGGCTATTCAGCTGCCCGGGGTGACAGTGTTACGGTGATGAATACCGCATTTGCGCAGGAAGAATCCGTTGAATTCGAGGCTCCGGCCTTCTGGGAACAGCCCTGGTTCTGGGATCTGATGAAGCAAGTGCTCGCAGGCCTGGTGATTCTGGTGCTCGTGCTGGGGCTGCTGCGCCCAACGCTTAAAAGCCTGTCCGGCGGTGGCCAGCGGGAACGCGGCCTGGATTCCGGCTCCGGCAGTGGCGGTGGTTACGGGAGCCTTGATGACATCGAGGGTGGAGATGAGCTCCGCAAGGCCATGTCCGCCCAGGATGATCTGCTTTTGCCGGGTGCCACAGACGGTTATGATAGGCAGCTGAACGCATTGAAAGGGCTGATTGCCGAAGACCCGGCGCGGGTCGCACAGGTAATGCGCCAGTGGGTGAACGTCGATGACTGAGCAAGCCAATCAACAGGGTGGCGGTGAGCCGTCAAAGCCGCAGCGGAAAATTCCGCGTGTGGAGCAGGCTGCGATTCTGCTCATGTCACTGGGCGAAGCGGATGCCGCAGAAATCCTCAAGCACATGGGCCCCAAAGAGGTCCAGCGTGTGGGCGTGGCCATGGCCCAGATGAAGGATGTCAGCAAGGACGAAGTGACCTACGTGATGAACCAGTTTGTTGATGCCGTAGGCGGGCAGACCGGACTTGGCGTAGGCAATGACGAGTACATCCGGACGATGCTCACCCAGGCGCTCGGCGACGACAAGGCATCCAGCCTGATCGATCGCATCCTGATTGGCGGCAATACCACCGGCCTCGATACCCTCAAGTGGATGGAGCCCCGTGCCGTTGGCGACATCATTCGCTACGAACACCCGCAAATCCAGGCCATTGTTATTTCCTACCTGGATCCGGATCAGGCCGCTGAAATTCTTGGCACCCTGGATGAGAAGGTCCGCCTTGATGTGATGATGCGTGTTGCGTCACTGGAGAGTATCCAGCCCCAGGCCTTGCAGGAACTCAACGATATCCTGGAGAAGCAGTTCTCGGGTGGCGCCGCCTCCCAGACCAGCCGCATTGGCGGGGTCAAGCGGGCAGCGGACATCATGAACTTCATGGATCGGAGCATCGAAGGCAATCTGATGGATTCCATAAAGGATATGGATCCGGACCTTGCCAGCACCATCGAAGACTTGATGTTCGTGTTCGATAACCTCAAGGAAGTGGACGACCGCGGAATCCAGGCGCTGTTGCGGGAAGTGTCCTCGGAAGTGCTGGTGGTGGCCCTCAAGGGCGCCGACGAGGAGGTTCAGAACAAGATCTTCAAGAACATGTCCAAACGCGCTGCGGAATTGCTGCAGGATGATCTTGAGGCCAAGGGGCCGGTCAAGGTCAGCGAAGTTGAATCAGCCCAGAAAGACATTATCACCATTGCGCGCCGTATGGCCGAGGCCGGTGAAATCTCCCTCGGCGGTGCCGGCGAAGAAATGATGTGATGAAAGATTCCACCCGTGACGTCAATCGCATTCCCAAGGAACAGCTGACCGCCTATGAACGGTGGGAGCTGCCCCTGCTGGATGCCCGTGGCAATGAAGTAGCGCGGGAAGAGGAGCGCGAGGTCAAGCCCCTCACCGCCGCCGACATTGACGAGATTCGCGAGGCGGCGCGGGAAGACGGCTATAACGAGGGCCGGGAACAGGGTTACCAGGATGGCCTGAAAGCCGGCAAAGAGGAAGGCCACCAGGATGGGCTGGAAACCGGCCTGGCAGAGGGCAGGGAGCAAGGCAAAAGTCAGGGCTACGACGATACCCGCAAGGAAATCGAGACCAAGCTTGACCGTCTCGAACATCTGCTCGGTGAGTTGCTGCTGCCGATCAAGCGCCACGAGGACGAACTTGAAACCTCTCTGGTCAACCTGACCACGGTTCTGGCCCGGGCGGTGGTCTATCGTGAACTGACCATCGACTCCTCCCAGATCCGTCACGTGGTTCGCCGCGCCATGGAGGCGCTACCCTCCACCGCGGAAAACATCCGCATCCATATAAACCCGGAAGACTGTGAAATGGTTCGCGAGGTGACCGCCCGCCTCGAAGCGTCCGCTTCCGTCATTGAAGACGCCAGTATCCTGCCCGGTGGCTGTAAGGTGGAAACCCGTCACAGCCTGGTGGATTTCACGGTTGAGAAACGTTTCCAGCGGGCCGTGCAGAGCATGCTGGACCAGCAGATGAGCGACAGTGAGGGCGGAGAAACCGAGGAACTGGACTCCATGATGGAAGACTTGACCGGCTTCCATCGGGACGTGCTGGATTCCCCGGAGACCGGGGATTCCTCAGACGATCCGAAGCCGGCGCAAAATACAGGTGACGGTGATGACCTCGAGCCTCGCTGATCGCCTCAACCGCTTTCAGGGGTTTCTGGGAAACGAGCCCGAGCCTGAACTTTCCGGGCGACTGACCCGCATGGTGGGCCTTACCCTCGAATGTGTCGGCTGCCCCATGGTGGTCGGTGACCGCTGTGTCATCTTTGGCCAGAACACCGGTAATGTTGAGGCGGAAGTGGTGGGCTTTGAGGACGACCGGGTGTATCTGATGCCTCTGACAGCAATCGAGGGGCTCAAGCCCGGTGCCAGGGTTGTGCCTCTGTCTGCCGCAAGCCGGGTGCCGGTTGGCCCCCAGCTGCTTGGCCGGGTGGTCGATGGCAGTGGTGAGCCCCTGGACGGAAAAGGCCCCTTGCAGGCCGAGGCCCGCGTGGCGCTCACCGGCGATATTATCAACCCGCTGAACCGCGCCCCGGTGCGGCAGTCGATGGATGTGGGTATTCGGGCGATCAATGCGTTGATGACCGTCGGCCAGGGGCAGCGCCTGGGTCTGTTTGCCGGCAGTGGCGTGGGCAAGAGTATGTTGCTGGGCATGATGACCCGCTTTACCGATGCCGACATCACCGTGGTGGGCCTGATTGGTGAGCGGGGCCGTGAGGTAAAGGAGTTTATCGAGGACATTCTGGGCGAAGAGGGCCTTTCCCGCTCGGTGGTGGTGGCCGCGCCCGCGGACGATTCGCCACTGATGCGGTTGCGCGCCGCCATGCTGACCACCCGGATTGCCGAGTATTACCGGGATCAGGGCAAACGCGTGCTCCTGTTGATGGATTCCCTGACCCGTTACGCCCAGGCCCAGCGGGAAATTGCCCTGGCCGTGGGTGAGCCGCCGGCGACCAAAGGCTACCCGCCCTCGGTATTTGCCAAACTGCCCCAGTTGGTGGAGCGAACCGGCAATGGTCGCCCCGGAGGCGGTTCTATCACGGCGTTCTACACTGTACTAACCGAAGGCGATGACCAGCAGGATCCGATTGCAGACGCTGCCCGGGCGATTCTGGATGGCCACATCGTACTCTCCCGCCGGCTTGCCGAAGAGGGACACTACCCCGCCATTGATGTGGAAGCGTCGATCAGCCGGGTGATGCCGCAGGTAACCGAGACCGAACATTTTTCCAGGGCCCAGCGATTCAAGCAGGTGTACTCACGGTACCAGCAGGCCCGGGATCTGATCTCTGTCGGCGCTTACGTGAAGGGTTCCGATCCCGAGACCGATTTTGCCATCACTCACATCGGCAATATGCGCCAGTTCCTGCAGCAGGGCCTGAATGAGAGTGCACCACTGAAGGAAAGTGTTGACCAGTTGCTGGCGGTGGTGCCAGAGCGTCGTTCCCCCGATCGGCGTAAGTCGGCCGTGCCGAATCCGGCAGCTGGCGGCGGAGGTGATGCCTGATGCTGCGTTCCCGGCGTCTGGAAGTGGTTCTTTCCCTGGAGGAGCGCAAGGAGCAGGAAGCCCTGGAGCGAATGGGAGAGGCCAGGAAGCTAGCGGAGCAGCAGCGCGAACAGGTCCAGAACCTGAATCGCTACCAGCAGGAGTACCGGGATCAGATTCGCAACAGCCAGCAGGGGGTTGTGCAGGTGTCCAGGCTCCAGGCGTGGCAGGCCTTTATTGCGCAACTGGATCAGGTAATCCGGCAGCAACAGACGCAGCTGGAGCAGGCGGAAAAGGTCTTCGAGGCGCGCAAAAAGGAATGGCAGCACGCCTGGGAGCGCCGGCGTGGCATGGAAAAATACATAGAAACCTGCCGCCAGCAGGAGCAGAGGGAGCAGGATCTCCGGGAACAGAAGCTTTCGGATGAGGCCGCGGGGCGGGCTTTTAACCAACGTCGACGCTGAATCTTGCTCCGCATCAAGCAAATACAGATGCAAAATCAGACCACTCAGCTATCCTTACCGGATGTAGGGCTGGTAGAACACGCCGGTCAAATGCTGCTCTTGATAGCCCGGGAGGTTTTGGAATGCCGATCCAGACGCGCCGCGATGATGACGGTCAGACTCTTGTTATCAGGATAGAGGGGCGTTTCGACTTCAGCACCCATCAGGCGTTCCGTGATGCCTACGAGCACGGTGATCCGAACATCCGGAATTACATTGTGGATCTGTCTGACACCACCTACCTGGATAGCTCGGCGCTGGGAATGCTGTTGTTACTCCGTGATTATGCCGGAGGTGACAGCGCAGGAATCGTCATCGAAAACTGCAATAACGATGTCCGTCGTATCCTTTCAATCTCCAATTTCGAGCAACTTTTCAATATCCGCTGATGCTCGCGGACTGCCGGAGTACTCATGGATGATTCCGTTGCAGAACATAGCCGTCCCCTGAGAATACTGATCGCTGACGATTCAGACAGCGATCGCCTGATCCTCAAAACACTGCTGAAGCGACTGGGGCACGAAGTCCTTGATGTGGCAAACGGGCTGGACGCGGTCTCTGTTTTCCAGCAGGAGGCGCCGGATCTGGTGCTGCTGGATGCCCTGATGCCTGTCATGGATGGCATGGAAGCGGCCCGTCAGATCAAACTCCTGGCTGGTGAACGGCTGGTTCCCCTGATTTTCCTGACCTCCCTCTCTGAAGCCGGTGCCCTGGCCCGATGCCTGGAGGCCGGTGGAGATGACTTCCTGGGAAAGCCCTATAACCGGATCATTATTGAAGCCAAGATCAAGGCTTTCAACCGAATGCGATTGATGCACCGGACCCTCTCGGATCAGCGGGATCTCATTCGTGAGCGCAACCGACAACTTACCGAAGAGCAGGAAATCGCCAAGCGGGTCTTCGACAACGTGGCTCATTCCGGCTGCCTGGATGCCTCCAATATTCGTTATCACGCCTCGCCCCAGTCCATTTTCAATGGTGATGTGCTGTTTGCCTCGCCGCGGCCGGCGGGCGGGATGCTGATCTTCATGGGGGATTTCACCGGCCATGGTCTGCCGGCTGCCATCGGCGCCATGCCTGTAGCCGAGATCTTCTACGGCATGGCCAATAAGGGTTTTAACGGCCAGGACGTATTGCGCGAGATCAACCAGAAACTCAAACGGATTCTGCCCACGGGCATGTTCTGCTGTGGCGCCATGATCGAGGCGGATTTCAAACTTAATCAGCTGCAAGTCTGGAACGGCGGTCTACCCGATGGCTGGCTGATCCGGACCACCGGAGAACTCCTGGCATTGCCATCGCGGCATCTTCCCCTGGGTATCCTTGCGCCGGATCAGTTCAATGCCGATTTCGAGAGGGTTGGTGCCGCCCCTGGTGACAGGGTGCTGATGATGACCGATGGCTTTCTGGAATCTGCCGACAGTGCCGGCAACGTATTCGGTGAGCAGGGCGTTACCGGCACGCTTGACCGGATGGACGGTGGCGACCATCCGTTCGATGCCATGATGTCCGCGGTTCACCGGTTCACCGGAAACTTTGAGGATGGCGATGACCTGACGCTCTGCTGTCTGGAAATGATGGACGAGGCGGGGTTGGCTACCCTGCCAGATCGTGCCGCACCGTCTGCTCTTGCCGGGCCGGCGGAATGGCGCTGCAGCTATGAAATCCGGGAAAGGACCCTCGGCGAGTTCAGTCCCCTGCCTCTGTTGCTTCATATCTGCATGGAGGTGCCGGGTCTTCGACGGAAGAGCGGCGAAATCTATACCCTGCTGGCGGAACTCTACAACAACGCGCTGGAGCACGGTGTTCTGGAACTTCCGTCAGAATGGAAACACTCACCGGAGGGCTTTGGCCGCTACTACGCGGAGCGCAATCGGCGCCTGGCCAACGTGGCGGGTCACTACATCCGGTTCACACTGCACCATTCCCTGAAACCGGATGGAGGTCGGCTTCGTGTTATCTGTGAGGACAGCGGCCAGGGGTTTGATTTTCACAATCATCCCAGCGTGGCCCCCGGTAATTCCCCAACCATGAGCGGGCGCTATGCGGGGCGGGGCCTGCTGCTGTTGAAACGTCTGGCGGAGACCATCAGGTTTCATGAACAGGGCAATCATGTTGAAATTGTCTACGATTGGCAGTTCGCCCGTACAGCGGAGAATCGAGATGACTGATAAACCACACCTGGACGAGGAGGCACTGGCTGAGCTTCGAGATGTCATGGAGGACGAATTCGAAGTGCTGATACAGACCTATGTTGCAGATTCCCGCGACAGGATTCGGGGATTGCAAGAAGCCCTGAGGGCTGACGATAGTGACGCCTTTGCCAAGACGGCCCATAGCTTCAAGGGCAGTTGTATCAATATTGGCGCCCCACGGCTTGGCGAACTCTGCCTGAAGGCGGAAATCGCAGGAAAGGAGTCCCGGCTGGACGATGCCTCGGGATTACTGGATGACATTGCCCGGGAATTCGAACAGGTAATCGCAGGCCTGGATGGCTTGATGGTGGGGTGAATCACGTCGATTCAGGCCTTTTGTCAGGCGAAGCAGGTGTGCGCTGGCATCACAATTGCTTTGTCCTTCGCATTGAGTGGATTAACCGCCCATGCACCGGCCAGGTCCGGCAAGGTGAGGGCGACAATGCGATAAAAGCGGCAAGAGGTTGCCATGGCCCAGATGGTTCTTCCCCAAACCCCCGCGCCCGGGACGCAACAAGATCCCGGCCCGTCAAAATCCGGAACCAGCCGGGATCCGGCTGACAGGAAAAGCGATTTTGACTCTGTCTCCCAGGCTGAGCAAAAGCGGCTCGATCGCCAGAAGGCGGATCGGAACGCCGAGGCCAGATCTGCCGATGAATCCCGGGCGGCCCGGGACACTTCTTCAGAGACGAAAACGGAAGCAAACGCGAACGCTGATCCAAAGGGTGGCGAAAAAGCCGACGCTGCCACGGATGCTGAATCACGGGACGCGGGCGAGGCCGCTGTTGCCGGTGATGGCAAATCAGAGCCGACGGCGCTTCCTCTTACCTTTGTCGAGTTGCAGTCCTGGCTGAATCCAAAAGCCGGTGGTGCCGGTGAGTCCGCCATGTCAGCCACAATGCCGGGAGTCGGCGTCAACGCTGCCACCGGGGGTTCGGGCCAGACGAATTCCGTTGCCGGATTGTTCAGTGGCCTTCTCACAGGGGCCTCGGGTCAGAAAGCTCAGTCCGGATCCGGCGGTGTTTCCGGCGATGCGACACTGACAGATGTCATGAAGGCCTCAGTGCTCACCGACTCCGGCCGCAATGCGGATTCCGGCTCGTTGATCAATTCTGGCCGCTTCCAGTCCGCCATGGATCTGGTGTCCCAGCAAGCGGCCAATAATGCCAATGGTGCGGCGAAACTGACGGCCGAGAACGCCGCGCCGTTGCGAGGTTACGCTACGTCTATTGATGTGCCGGTTGGCCATGCAGAGTGGGGCGACAAACTGGTGGGCAAGCTCAGTTGGCTGACCGCCCGCAACATGTCGGTTGCCGAAATCCACCTGACACCGCCGGACATGGGGCCCATGGAGGTCAAGGTCCGGGTGCAGAACGAACAGGCGAATATTACGGTCCATTCGGCCAATCCCGTGGTCCGTGACCAGCTTGAACTGCATTCCCACCGCCTCAGGGATATGCTGGGTGAGCAGGGTCTGTCCCTGGCGGGCTTTGATGTTTCCGATTCGCCTCGCCAGCAGACCGGCGAACAGGGCACCGGAAATGATGATGGCTCCGGTGGCGGCTCGACATCGCTGGTTGCTGGCGATCAGGACGATGAGGGCATCAGCTCAGGCAGCCTTGATCTCAGCTGGAAAGGCGAAGTAGACATCTTCGCCTGATACCCTTCGATATTCTCTTCCAATCTCCTTTGCCCATCCTTCCCGGCAACGCTAAACTGCTGTTCTGAACGGGAAGGTTGGGTGTTCTGGCCCGCCCTTTGCATCCAATCCTGAAAAGTCGCGGAAAATTGCTCCCCGTGACGGATTTCTGGCAAAGCGAACATTATGGCTGAAAATAACGAATCTGAAGCGGCTCCTGCCAAGAAGGGAAAACTGAAGCTGATCATCATGCTGGTTGTGGTGGTGATCCTGGCCATTGTGCTGTCTGTGGTGGGTACCCTGTGGTTCCTGGGCGGCGGTCTTCCGGGCATGGGTGAGGAAGAGGGTGACGCAACCGAGGTTGCAGAGGAAACCTTTATTCCCAGCAGCTACTACCTGATCGAAAAAGCCATTGTTACCACGGTTCAGGCTGAGGGCCGCCAACGCTACGCCCAGGCGTACCTGGCGCTGGAGTCCACCGATCCACAGGCGCTTGAAGCTGCCAAGCTGCACATGCCTCTGATTCGAAGCCAGCTGGTGACAGTCCTGGGTAGCAGTAACTTCAATGAGCTGCAGACGCCCGAGGGCCGGAGTGGCCTGGCCGAGCGGATGCTGACCACGGTGAATCAGGTGCTGGAGCAGGAAGGCGAGCCCGCCATCAAGCGGGTGTTATTCAGAAATTTTGTCGTGCAATAGCGCACGGGCCACGGTACTTCAGGGGCAGGACTAAGTATGCAGGACTTGTTGTCACAGGACGAAATCGATGCGCTCCTCCACGGGGTGGACGACGGTGACATTGATACCTATGAAGAGACCGATGACACCGGTATAAAGTCCTACGACCTCGCCAGTCAGGACCGTATTGTCCGGGGCCGGATGCCGACCCTGGAGATGATCAATGAGCGCTTTGCCCGTTACACCCGGATCAGCCTGTTCAACCTGATGCGTCGCAACGCCGATGTCTCCACCGGCGGCGTCCAGATCATGAAGTTCGGCGAGTATATTCACACCCTTTACGTCCCCACCAGTCTTAACCTGTGTAAGGTTCGCCCGCTTCGGGGCACCTCCCTGTTCGTGCTGGATGCCAAGCTGGTCTTCAAACTGGTGGATAATTTCTTTGGTGGTGAGGGCCGTCACGCCAAGATCGAGGGCCGCGAATTCACCCCGACCGAGACCCGGATCGTCCAGATGGTTCTGGATCAGGTTTTCCACGATATGAAGGAAGCCTGGCACGCGGTACTCAAGGTGGATTTCGAGTACCTGAGCTCGGAAGTGAATCCGGCCATGGCCAACATCGTCAGTCCCAGTGAAGTGGTTGTGGTCAGCACCTTCCACATTGAACTCGACGGAGGCGGCGGTGAACTGCACTTTGCCTTGCCGTATTCCATGATCGAGCCCATCCGCGATGTGCTGGACGCCGGGGTACAGAGCGACATCGACGATGTCGACGAGCGCTGGGTGAACGCGCTTCAGGAAGACATCAAAGAGGTCAACGTTCCAATCAACACAACGGTCTGTCGCCGTCGGATATCGTTGCGGGACATCGCGAAGATGAAAGCCGGCGACATTATCCCGGTGGAGATTCCCGAGCACCTGACAGTTACGGCCAATGGCATCCCCATCTACAAGGCAACGCTGGGGACTCGGGACGGAAAACTGGCACTGCGAATTCATGAACGGGCATCCGTGCCCAAGGTAAAGAAACAATTGAAGGTGGGACGCAATGGCTGACGACGACAAGAAAGGCGAGCAGGAACTCAGCGAAGACGAAAAGCTGGCTGCCGAGTGGGAAGCCGCCATGGAAGAGTCCGGTGATGAGGGCGAACGCGAGGACGAGTGGGCCGCTGCGATGGCAGAGGCCGGCGAGACCGGTGATGCCGAGGACGATGTTCAGGCTGCGCCCATGGAGGAATTCGAGACCGGAAGCGAACCCTCCATGGGTGGCGGTCCGGCTCCGGATATCGACGTCATTCTCGACATACCGGTTACCATTTCCATGGAAGTGGGCAACACCCAGATCCCGATACGGAACCTGCTGCAGCTGAACCAGGGCTCGGTTATCGAACTGGACAGGCTTGCGGGCGAGCCACTGGACGTGCTGGTAAACGGTACCCTGATCGCCCATGGTGAGGTGGTCATGGTGAATGAAAAGTTCGGCATCCGTCTCACCGATGTGATCAGCCCGGGCGAACGTATCAAGCGGTTGCAGAAGTAAAATGTGGTCCAAATTCATTGCGGTACTGGCGCTGCTGCTGATCAACCCGGCCTTTGCCCAGGAAACTGCCAAGACGGTTGCCCCTGATTCACCCATGCGTGCCCCGGATACCGTTGGCACCATTGTCAGCCTGGGGTTGGGGCTGGTGGCAGTGATTGCCGTGATCTATGGCTGCGCCTGGATTATCCGCCGTATGAATGGCATGACCGGCATGAACAACAACGCCATCAAGGTGGTGTCGGTGATGGCCATTGGTGCTCGCGAGCGTATCGCCTTGATTGAGGTGGGCGGCCAGCAGATCCTGTTGGGTATTACCCCATCGGCGATCCGGACCCTGCATGTGTTTGACGAGCCGGTTGTCGAGGCTGGCAGCGCCGGCTCCAGTGATTTTGCCCGGCGACTTCAGGGCATGATCGGCAAATCCTGGACTTCCCCGACAAGGAACGACTAGCCCCATGCTTGCGGCAACCATCAAGCGACTGCTTCCATCCCTGATTGTCTTGGCGGCCTTTTTCTGGGCTCCACTGGCGCTGGCTCAGGAGCCTTCCGGCATCCCCGGTATACCGGCTTTCACCGTAACGCCCGGAGAAGGCGAGGGCGCTCAGGAATACTCCGTAACCCTTCAGATCCTGGCGCTGATGACAGCGCTGACGTTCCTGCCGGCCATGCTGATGATGATGACGTCTTTTACCCGCATCATCGTTGTGTTTGCCATACTGCGCCAGGCGATTGGCCTGCAATCCACGCCGTCGAACCAGATTCTTCTCGGCCTTGCCCTGTTTCTCAGTATCTTCATCATGAAGCCGGTGCTGGAGGAGGCAAACCAGGTGGCGCTGCAACCCTACATGCAGGAGGAAGTGACCTCGCTGGAGGCGGTCGAGCTGGCCAGCCAACCGTTCCGTAAATTCATGCTGGAACAGACCCGCGAGAGTGACCTGGCCCTGTTCATGAGGATCTCCGACACGCAGTACGAGACGCCGCAGGACGTGTCCTTCTGGATCCTGATGCCGGCATTCGTCACCAGTGAACTCAAGACCGCGTTCCAGATCGGGTTTATCCTGTTCATACCGTTCCTGATTATCGACATGGTGGTGGCCAGTGTTCTCATGGCCATGGGTATGATGATGCTGTCACCGATCATCATCTCGCTGCCGTTCAAGATCATGCTGTTTGTGCTGGTAGACGGCTGGGCCCTGATCATGGGCACCCTCGCTGCCAGTTACGGAATATAGGAGGCGTCATGACTCCGGAAACCGTTATCGATATCCTGCGCGAAGCTCTGTGGATGATTGTCCTTCTGGCATCCGTGATTATCGGCCCGGGCCTGATTATCGGGCTGGTGGTGAGCACCTTCCAGGCGGCGACCCAGATCAACGAACAGACCCTGAGTTTCCTGCCACGCCTTCTGGTTACGCTGATCGTGATTATTGTCTGGGGCCCCTGGATGTTGACGCAGCTGTTGGATCACGCGAATCGGCTGTTCGGCAACATACCCTACCTGATCGGCTGACGGATGATACCGGCGGAGATCAGTGCGGATGTGATCGGCCAATGGGTCGGCCAGCACCTCTGGCCGCTGTTCCGCCTGGCCAGCTTCCTGATGGTGATCCCCATTTTCGGCACCCAGCTGGTGCCTGCCCGGGTCCGCCTCGGGCTGGCCTTGCTGATGACCATACTCATCGCGCCCATGATCCCGCCCGTTCCTCAGGTGGAGGCCCTGAGCGCGGATGCAGTGGTCATCACCCTGCAGCAGATACTCATTGGCGTTGGCATGGGGTTTGCGCTGACCGCACTCTGGCAGTTGTTCGTGATTGCCGGCCAGATGATCGCCATGCAGATGGGGCTGGGCTTTGCCTCGATGGTCGATCCGGCCAACGGCGTGAACGTGCCCGTACTGTCCCAGATTTATACCATCACCATCACTCTGTTGTTCCTGTCCATGAACGGCCACCTGGTCGCCTTTGAAGTCTTTATCGAAAGCTTCCGGACCCTGCCTATCGGGATGGAAGGCCTCGGCCAGACCGCAGTCTGGGAATTGGCCCATCGGATCAGCTGGATGTTCGCCTCCGCCATGCTCCTGGCGTTGCCGGCGGTTACTGCCGTGCTGATCGTCAACATCTCCTTTGGTGTCATGACGCGCGCCGCTCCCCAGATGAACATCTTCGCGTTGGGTTTTCCGATTGGCCTGATTTTTGGATTGTTTGCCATATGGGTGCTGCACGCCAATTTTCTGCCGCACTTCGATCAGTACGCCCGGGAGACTTTTGATTTCATGCGGGGATTGCAGGGGCAGCCGTAGAGATTTATGGCCGAAGAAGACGACAACAGTCAGGAAAAAACGGAAGAGGCCACCCCCCGAAGGCTCGAAAAAGCCAAGGAGGAGGGCCAGACTGCGCGCTCAAAAGAGCTGGCCACCATGGCCGTCCTCCTGGCAGGGGCTGGCGGCATGCTGATGTTTGGCGCCAGCCTGGGAGCCTCGCTGGAGGCGATCATGCGCGATAGCTTCGTTATCGAACGCTCCGCCATCTTCGACATGCGCCACATGAGCGTTCAGCTCATCGAATCCTCCAAGGAAGCGGCCTGGGCTCTCTCTCCCATTCTGGTATTACTGCTGATCGCCGCTATCTTCGGTTCCATCGGCATCGGCGGCCTGCTGATCAGCGGCAAAGCCGTGGCCCCGAAACTCAATCGCATGGACCCCATCAAGGGCCTCGGGCGCATGTTCTCAATGCGCTCCCTCATCGAGCTGGTCAAGGCAATTGCCAAGGTCGGTCTGGTAATGGCCTTGGCCATCCTGATCCTCGATCTGCGCACGGAAGACCTGCTGGCCATTGCCGAGGAGCCGGTGGTGCCGGCCATGGAACATGTACTCTGGACCATCGCCTGGAGCTTCTTCCTGCTTTCCTGCGCCACCATCATCATCGCGGCGATCGACGTACCTTTCCAGATCTACGATCACCAGAAAAAACTGCGGATGACCAAGCAGGAGGTGAAAGACGAATACAAGGACACCGAGGGCAAGCCCGAGGTCAAAGGCAAGATCCGCCAACTCCAGCGTGAAATGGCCCAGCGCCGCATGATGCAGGATGTGCCTACCGCAGATGTGGTGATCACCAACCCGACGCACTATGCGGTGGCGTTGAAGTACGATCAGAAGGCGATGGGTGCGCCGATAGTGGTGGCCAAGGGTGCCGATGAGGTAGCCTTCAAAATCATGGAAATTGCCCGTGAGAACAAAGTCGAGATCCTGAGAACACCGCCGCTGACCCGGGCGGTCTATCACAACACCGACATCGGCGAGGAGATTCCCGATGGCCTCTATATGGCTATTGCCCAGGTGCTCGCCTATGTGTTCCAGCTCCGGCAGTTCCGCAAGGGGCGCGGGCCCAAGCCCGGTATGCCTGATTTTCCGATTCCCTCGGATTTGCGGCGGGACGTCTGAGTTTGGAGTTGGGTTCCTTTTGGTAGCCTGCGGGTTTGGGAGTTAGCGCGGTTGTGGGTGGCCTTTTCAGGACACGCTACGAGCACATCCATGTGCGCTTGGCTGTGGCCATCCATGGCCACAGACAGTCCTGAAAAGGCCACCCACAACCACTTATCAAATCCCTTCGATATCGCTGAAAAATACCAATGTTGGCCGTAGGTCGGATTAGGCGAAGCCGTAATCCGACAATGCCATTTTGATATCACGCCTGTCTGTTGGATTACGGCTTCGCCTAATCCAACCTACTTTCCCTGCTAAGAGGTCTTGGCGGATTCCAGTCAGCCCCACGAACCTCTTCCCCCTGAACCTGCAGGCTAGGGCAGGGGTCGGCTTGCTAAATCAGCAGCCAGCCTCGATAACCCGAACCATCGGCTCGCCACGGCTTTCCGGAATCGGCAGGATCCCATACCAGGCCCGCGGATCATGGACCGTGGCCGAGGCAAAGCCGCAGGACAGAAAATGCTCCCGCGCCTGCTCGTCTGTCTGGAAGTGGAAGGATACCTCACTGTGGGTAGCGGCTCCGAGGACGCCGCCGAGTACTTTGAGAGTGGAGTTCAGCAAAGGCTGGCTGGGCTGGTAGTAGCTTTCGGACACGTAAACCGAACCTGGACGCTTTGCCATGGCGGCAGCGAGTCGGCGCCAGAAAATGGTGATGGTTTCCAGGGAAAAATAACTGGTCAGGCCCTCGGTGACGATGATCACCGGCTGGTTGTTCTCGAATACCCGGTCGATCACTTTTTCCAGTTGATATTCACCGTAGTCCGCGAGGATGTCGATGGGGGTGACCTGGTGGTGATCGCCCAGTCTGCCCGTTGCCATCAGGCGCAGTGCTTTGCGAGCCGCCATGTCGGGCAGATCGGCTTCGACCATGTGGAGCAGGGGGTGTTTCTGGCGTAAACGAATTCCCCGTGGCGACATGCCGCAGGCGATTTCCAGCACTTGTGTAATGCCCTTTTCGCGGATGGCCTGGTCAATCAGGTGGTCGATAATCAGATGTCGTTGCAGCAGGAAGGTGCGGATGTTTCCGCCGATGGCCGCTTTGCTGGCGGCCTCGAAGGGGGTCATCAGGCGGTAGAGCCAGCGGCCTTTTTCTGTGGCCAGGGTATCGTCTGAAAGCCCGTACCGGTGCCAGACGGCACCGGTATACAGGGCAGTAAAACTGATGCCGGAGCTGTCAGTCGGCTTTCTGCTCATAGACGGCTTTACCCCAGGCCTCGCGGCTGCCGGGCAGCACCAGGTTCAGGATGATGGCGGCCACAGCGCACAGCGCAATGCCTTCCAGGTTGCCAAGAACCATTCCGCCAATACCGAACACCAGGGTGACACCCACGATGACCAGGTTGCGAGACTGTGACAGGTCCACCTGATGGCGGATCAGTGTGTTGAGGCCAACGACGGCAATGGAGCCGAACAGCAGGCAGAGGATGCCGCCCATGACGGGCACCGGGATCGTCTGCAATGCCGCGCCGAACTTGCCGACGAAAGCCAGCACGATGGCGATGCAGGCAGCCCACCACATGACCTTGGGGTTGAAGTTCTTGGTGAGCATAACCGCGCCGGTGACTTCCGAGTAGGTGGTGTTGGGCGGTCCACCGAGCATGGAGGCGGCGCTGGTGGCCAGGCCGTCACCCAGCAGGGTGCGGTGCAGGCCAGGCTTTTCCAGGTAGTTCTTTCGGGTCACGTTGCCGATGGCCAGTACGTCGCCGATGTGTTCGATGGCCGGCGCGATGGCGACGGGGATCATGAACAGCACGGCGCCCCAGCTGAATTCCGGCGCAACAAAGTTGGGAACGGCGAACCAGGCGGCGTCCCGGATTGGCGTGGTATCCACGATACCGGCAAACGCGGATAGGATGTAGCCGGTGATAACGCCGAACATGATCGGAATCAGCCGGAAAATGCCTTTCGACCAGACCGACATGATGATGGTTACGGCCAGCGAGATCACGGCGATCCAGATCGCCGTGTCGTAGGGAATCAGCTGGTTGGCGCCATCACCGGTGCGGCCGGAGGCCATGTGAACGGCAACCGGCGCCAGGCCGAGACCGATAGTCATGATCACCGGGCCGATAACCACCGGCGGCAGCAGGCGGCGGACAAAGCCGGTGCCCCGCAGCCGCACCAGTCCACTGAGGAAAATATAGAGAATACCCGCTGCCATCAGGCCGCCGAGTGTCTCTTCCATGCCGAACTTGCCTTTGGAGGCAATCACGGGGGCAATAAATGCGAAGGACGACGCGAGGAAAATCGGGATCTGACCGCCGGTCACCACGTGAAAGATCAGGGTGCCCAGGCCGGCGGTAAACAGGGCCACGTTGGGATCCAGCCCGGTAATCAGTGGCATCAGAACCAGCGCGCCGAACGCCACCAGCAGCATCTGGGAGCCAGCAATGGCCTGTTTCCAGACCGGGTCGTTGGTATGGTCCTGCATTCTTAAACGTCCTTTTGCTTGGTGCCGAAGATTTTGTCGCCGGCATCGCCGAGACCCGGAAGGATGTAGCCTTTGTCGTTGAGGCGCTCATCAACGGAGGCGGTGTAGATAGACACGTCCGGATGTTTTTCCAGAACCTTTTCAACGCCTTCGGGCGCGGCAACCAGAACCAGGGCCCGGATCTCGGTGCTGCCAGCCTTCTTGAGCAGGTCAATGGTGGAGATCATTGAGCCGCCGGTGGCGAGCATCGGATCGACAATCATGGCCATGCGCTGGTCCAGTTCGCCCACCAGCTTTTCAAGGTAGGTGCTGGCCTCGAGAGTTTCCTCATTGCGGATCTGGCCGACAACACTGACCCGGGCCACCGGAATCAGGCTGAGGACACCGTCAAGCATGCCAAGGCCGGCCCGCAGGATCGGCACGATGGTGACTTTCTTGCCGTGAATCTGTTCCACGTTAACCGGCCCTGCCCAGCCTTCGATGGTCTTTTCCTGCAGATTAAAGTCTTTGGTGGCCTCGTAGGTCAGGAGTGCACCGACTTCCTGTGCCAGCTCCCGGAAATTCTTGGTGCTGATGTCCGCACGGCGCATGATGCCGAGCTTGTGGCGGATCAGAGGGTGTTTTACCTCGTGGATTGGCATGGGGTCACCTGTGTGTCTGATTGGAGTTTTGGCGTCGCGATCAAATGGCGCAAGGATACCGCATCTGGCAAGGCGAGTCAGGCTGCAAATGGCTGCTTAACGGAAATCCCCTAAGGGGTGGTACGGATCTTGCGATAACCCTTCCAAACGACGCTCCGGTGTCAGATTTTCGACCTTCAAAACGCCTGCAGGCACGGCCAATCGGAGAAGTATCCGGCATGGACAGAGCTTTAGTCCTCAATAACGTCAAAACCCTGACGCGGGGCAACCTGGGCATACCCATCATGCTGATGGGCTTGCTGGGCATGATGATTCTGCCCATGCCGGCGTTCCTCCTGGACGTGTTCTTTACTTTCAACATCACCCTGTCCATTGTCATTCTGCTGGTGTGTGTCTACGCCCTGCGGCCGATGGAGTTTGCGTCCTTCCCGACAGTCCTGCTGGTAGCCACACTTCTGCGTCTCGCCCTGAACGTGGCGTCTACCCGGATTGTTCTGCTGAACGGCCACGAAGGCGGCGATGCCGCCGGTAAAGTGATCGAATCCTTCGGCGCCGTTCTGATCGGCGGCAATTACGCCGTGGGTCTGGTGGTGTTTGCGATCCTGATGATCATCAACTTCCTGGTCGTGACCAAGGGTGCCGGCCGGGTCTCCGAGGTGAGCGCCCGTTTCACGCTGGATGCTATGCCCGGCAAGCAGATGGCGATTGATGCGGACCTGAACGCCGGCCTGATCAATCAGGATGAGGCCAAGCATCGTCGTGCCGAAATCGCCCAGGAAGCGGATTTCTACGGCTCCATGGACGGTGCGTCCAAGTTTGTGAAGGGCGACGCCATTGCCGGCCTGCTGATTCTTGCGATCAACATCATTGGCGGTATTGCCATTGGTATGCTGCAGCACGGTCTGGATTTCGGGCTGGCCATGGAGCGATATGCGCTGCTGACCATTGGTGACGGCCTGGTGGCACAGATTCCCTCGCTGCTGCTGTCCACGTCTGCTGCAATCATGGTAACGCGGGTTACCTCCAGCCAGGACATGGGCGGCCAGATCCTCCAGCAAATGTTCAGTGCGCCCAAGGCGCTGTCCATTGCCGCCGCTATCCTGATCATTCTCGGCCTGATTCCCGGAATGCCCCACGTGGCCTTCCTGGGTCTGGGTGCACTGGCCGCCGGCGCTGCCTGGTATATCTGGAAGCACCAGAGACAGACCGTCGAAGAAGATGGCGCATTCCCGGTTAGGGGCGCGGGCGGGGCGGCTCCACGGCCGGCGGGTCGTGATCTGCCTCCAGGCGGTGATGCTGGCGGCGATCAGGGGCGTCAGCTACCGGCCCCCGGAGAGACCAAGGAGCTGGGTTGGGACGATGTGTCCACTGTCGATATTGTCGGTCTGGAAGTGGGTTACCGGTTGATCCCGCTGGTGGACAAGTCACAGGGTGGCCAGTTGCTCAGTCGTATCAAGGGCGTTCGTAAAAAGCTGTCCCAGGATCTCGGCTTCCTGATGCCCTCGGTCCACATTCGAGACAACCTCGATCTGATGCCCAATGTCTACCGCATCACCCTGATGGGCGTGACCATTGCCGAAGCGGAAATCCATCCGGACCGCGAACTGGCCATCGACCCCGGTCAGGTATTCGGAAAGATAGAAGGCATTGAAGGCAAGGATCCGGCGTTCGGTCTGGACGCCAGCTGGATTGAGCCAGACAAGAAAGACCAGGCCCAGACGCTCGGCTATACCGTGGTCGATGCCAGTACGGTGGTCGCGACCCACCTTAACCAGGTACTGCAGAAACACGCCCACGAGCTGCTGGGCCATGAGGAAGTCCAGAAATGGCTGGATCAGCTTGAAAAGATTTCTCCGAAGCTGGCCGAGGAACTGGTACCCACCACCGTATCCATCAGTCTGCTGCTGAAAGTGCTGCAGAACCTCCTGAAGGAAGAAGTGCCGATCCGAGACATGCGGTCCATTGCCGAGGCCATCGTGAACGTGCATCCGAAGAGTCAGGATCCGAAGCTGTTGACCACCGTTGCGCGGCAGTCCCTGCGCCGGATGATTGTCCAGAGTATCTGCGGCAACGAATCAGAGATACCGGTGATCACCCTGGATCCGGATCTGGAACAGTTATTGCTAAAGTCTGTTCAGCAGAGTCAACAATCCGGCGGACAGGAAGATATTGGCCTGGTCCTGGAGCCGAATATGGTTGAAAAACTCCAGCGCTCGCTTCAGGAGAGCGTCCAGCGTCAGGAGATGCTCGGCAAGCCAGCCATTCTGCTGGTGTCCGGGCCCCTGAGGCCGGTGCTGGCGAAGTTCGCCAGCTACGGGGTAGAGCGGCTCCATGTGCTCTCGTACCAGGAAATTCCGGATAACAAACAGATTACGATCGTGGCGTCCGTTGGCCAGTAACGGCGCGGATGACAGAGCGGACAGCGCCGGCACGGCGTTGCCGGTGGAGGAAGAGGCATCATGAAAGTAAAACGGTTTTTTGCTCAGACCATGGCCGAGGCGCTCAAGCAGGTCAGTGAACAGATGGGGCCGGACGCCGTGATCCTTTCCAATCGTCGGGTCGACGGCGGTGTCGAAATTGTGACGGCGCTGGACTATGACGAGAATATGGCGCGCCAGCGACTGGGCAACCAGGCAGAAGAAGCCACCAACGGGTCCCGCTTGGCCGAGATGCACGCCGACCAGCACAGGCGTCTTGAGGACGAGCTGAGCCGGTCCCGGGACCGCATCCGTGAAGTCCGGGAAAAGCGGGCATCCCAGGGCGCGAGCTACGCCGGTTCGTTCGCTGGCATTCAGGAAGAGGTGAGCGGTGGTTTTGGTGATATTGAACCTCTGCCACAGGCGCCGAGGGAAGCCTATTCCGATGAGCTGGCGCAGATGCGGGCCGAGATCAGCTCGCTCAGAGACATGATGCAGGGCCGTCGGCCGCAAACGGAGCCGGAGGTTTCTGCGACCACCGCCGTGCAGCAGAGGCTTGCCGAGCGCTTGCAGGAGTTCGGCCTCGGCAGTGATCTGGCGGGGTCAATTTCCCGTCGTCACAAGGCGGGGCGTCTGGAAGACGGTTGGAAGCAGTCCCTGAAAATGCTGTGTACCGGGGTCCGGACCTCCCGCATGGAGTGGCTGGATGAGGGCGGCGCCTACGCGTTGGTGGGGCCGACAGGGTCCGGGAAAACCACCACCATCGGAAAACTCGCCGCTCGCTACGTGCTCAAGCATGGTTCCGATTCCGTGGCCCTGGTTACCACGGATCGCTATCGGGTGGCGGCGCACGAGCAGTTATTCGTGTTCGGTCGGATCCTGAATGTGCCGGTTCGGGTCGTGGATGAGAGCCACAGTCTGGACGATATTCTGGACGAGCTGTCAGACCGTCATCTGGTGCTGATTGATACCGCCGGACTGACCAGTGCGGACAAAGGCTATCAGGAACAGCTGGCCGAACTGGCTCGCAGCCATCACAATATCAAAACCCATCTGGTGGTCTCGGCAACCAGTCAGCCTCGCATCATGAAATCCGTGTGGCATTGCTATAAGATGGCAAATCTTGCGGGCTGTGTGATGACCAAAATCGACGAGGCCCTGACGCTGGGCGAGTCTCTCGGGTTTGTGATGGAAACCGGTCTGCCGGTAGCCTATTACACAGACGGCCAGAAGATTCCTGAAGACCTGCACCACGCAGAAGCCGTTCCGCTGGTGCGGTTGGCCGTGGATCGGCTGAAAACACTCCAGCAACAGCAAGCGGTCGCAGAGGGCCTGAAAGAACACGCCTGAGACCGGACAGATTGACAGCAGGCGTCGGAGAAACAGCCGGCGAAACGTGGCGAGAGACCAAAAACAGTATGAGCAGAGCACATCCGGTACAGGTGATTGCAGTTTCCGGCGGAAAGGGTGGTGTCGGCAAGAGTAACGTGTCGGTTAACCTCGGAATTGCCCTGGCGCAGAAAGGCCGGAGAGTGGTGCTGCTCGACGCCGATCTGGGGCTCGCCAATATCGACGTCTTGCTGGGCATCACTGCCAATCGCAACCTCCAGGATGTTCTGGCCGGCGATTGTGACCTGAAGGACGTTCTGGTGAATGGTCCCGGCGGCATCAAGATTGTCCCCGCCTCTTCCGGTACCCAGAGAATGACGCAGCTCAGCCCCATGGAGCATGCCGGGCTGATTAACGCGTTTAGCGAGCTTGGGGACCAGATTGATGTTCTGATTGTGGATACCGCTGCCGGTATCTCCGAATCGGTGGTCAGTTTTCTCAGGGCGTCCCAGGAGTTGTTGCTGGTGGTGTGTGACGAGCCCACGTCCATTACAGACTGTTACGCCCTGATCAAGCTCATGAATCGCGAGTACGGCACGAATCGGTTCCGCATTCTTGCCAACCAGGTCCGGAATGAACAGGAAGGCCGGCATCTGTTTGAAAAACTGACCCGGGTCACCGAGCGCTTCCTCGATGTGGCACTACAATACGTGGGAATAGTCCCCTACGATGAGGCCGTGAAGAAAGCGGTTCAGCGTCAGCGTGCGGTGCTGGACGCCTATCCCAGGGCGAAAGCTTCACTGGCCATCAAGGCGTTGGCGGACAAGGTAGATAGCTGGCCGTTGCCGTCCTCTCCCCGCGGGCATCTGGAATTTTTTGTGGAGCGGCTCGTCGAAGTCTGAATCGGATCCAGTCAAACAAAAAACCGGATACATGACATTGGCGAAAAACCTCGGAATCTATAACCAGTCAAGCGCGCAGAAGCCGGCTCAGCTCATTGAGCAGCACGCGCCGCTGGTCAAGAAAATTGCCCTTCACCTGATGGCCCGCCTGCCGGCGTCCGTCCAGCTTGAAGACCTGATGCAGGCCGGCATGATCGGTCTGCTCGAGGCCGCCCAGCGTTACAGTTCCACCAAAGGTGCTACTTTCGAGACTTACGCCGGTATCCGGATTCGCGGCGCCATGGTGGACGAAATCCGCAAGGGTGACTGGGTGCCACGTTCTGTTCACCGCAACGCCCGTCGAATTTCCCAGGCCATCAAGACCGTTGAAGACCGACTTGGCCGAGAAGCCCATGATCAGGAAGTGGCCGAAGAGCTGGGTATGGGGCTGGCCGAATATCACTCCTACCTTTCCGATTCCAACAGCGGTCGACTTTTTAGCCTCGACGAGCTCAATGAATCCGGAGAGCTGCCGATAGAACAGACAGAGACGCAGGATAATCCCCTGGAGGGATTGTCCTCCGATGCCTTCCGGAGGAGCCTCGCTGAGGCGATTGAAGACCTGCCGGAGCGGGAAAAGCTGGTGTTGAGCCTTTACTACCAGGAAGAACTGAACCTCAAGGAGATTGGTGCGGTGCTTGGCGTCAGTGAGAGCCGGGTAAGCCAGATTCACAGTCAGGCAGCCCTGCGCCTTCGGGGCCGGCTCTCGGATTGGCGCCAGGAATCTGACAGCTGACCGCGTTCAGTCTGTGTCGGCAACGAGGTAGTCTGTAGTTTTTGGTAACCGATGCTTTACAACCGAAGCAAAGATCCGACAATAAGCGGTTAAAACAGCGGCCTGCTAGACTTTGAACGCAAAGGTCAAACGAATTCCGGGTGTTACTAACTGGAGGTCCCATTGGACAAAAACATGAAAATCCTCATTGTGGACGACTTCTCCACAATGCGACGGATCATCAAGAACCTGCTGCGTGATCTTGGCTTCACCAACACCGATGAAGCTGACGATGGCAACACGGCGCTGCCAATGCTCAAAAGCGGCAAATACGATTTTCTGGTGACCGACTGGAACATGCCGGGCATGTCAGGCTTCGATCTTCTCAAGGCCGTTCGGGCAGACGAGAATCTCAAAACCCTGCCGGTATTGATGGTGACTGCTGAGGCCAAGCGCGACCAGATCGTTGCCGCTGCCCAAGCAGGCGTGAATGGTTATGTGGTCAAGCCATTCACCGCTGCCGTGCTCAAGGAAAAGATTGAGAAAATCTTTGAAAGAATCCAGTAACCAGAGGTCGGATGGCTCTCATGAGCGATAGCAAAAAGAACCATCGGGGCCTTGAACCGGAGGTGACGGAAAAGCTCCAGCGGCAGGCAGCGGAACTGGCCGAGAGTGTTGATGCGGGTGATTATGCCAAAGCCATGACCCTGATCAATGAACTCAGCGAGGTAAGGGATCAGAGTCTGTACCGTGAGGTAGGGCGGCTGACCCGGAGCCTGCACGAAGCAATCCGGAACTTCCAGATTGATCCCCGTAACGCCGAACAGCAGGAAGCCCTGTCAAAGATGACAGATGCCTCTGATCGTCTCGAATACGTTGTGCAGATGACCGGCGAAGCAGCCAACCGGACCATGGACCTGGTTGAGGAAACCATGCCCGTGGCCAATGCCCTCAGAGACGAGGCCGCCGCGTTGCGTGATGAGTGGCAGCGCCTCCGTCGCCGGGAAATGCAGCCGGCTGAGTTTCGCGAGCTGTACGGCCGGATTGATCGCTTTTTTGTCAGCATGGCAACCGATGCCGACACCATGTACAGCAACCTGTCGGAAATCCTGCTGGCTCAGGACTATCAGGATCTGACAGGGCAGGTCATCCAGAAGGTCACCGCTCTTGTGAAAGAGGTTGAGGAGCAGATGCTCAGCCTGGTGGTGATGGCCAGTCATGTGGACCAGCTCACGGGCACGGTGCACCAGATTGAAGAAAAAGAAGAGTCTGCAGAGAAGGGCGTCGGGCCCCAGATCAAGGCCGATGAGCGTGAAGATGTAGTTTCGGGACAGGACGACGTAGACGACCTGTTGTCCAGTCTCGGTTTCTGAATAATGAGGGTAGCGCATGGCGTTTGATGCTGATGAAGAGATTTTGCAGGACTTCCTGGTAGAAGCCGGCGAGATCCTCGAAAAGCTGTCAGAGCAGTTGGTAGATCTTGAGCAACATCCTGACGACAGTGATCTGCTTAACGCCATCTTCCGTGGCTTTCACACCGTTAAAGGCGGCGCGGGCTTCCTTCAGCTTGAAGCACTGGTAAATTGCTGCCATTCCGCCGAAAACGTTTTTGACATCCTGCGCAATCACAAGCGCAAGGTGGACTCTGAACTGATGGACGTGGTTCTCGAAGCCCTGGATAACGTCAATGCCATGTTTGAGCAGGTCCGCAATCACGAGGAGCTGACACCCGCCCCGGACGAACTGATCGCCCGCCTGGATGCCCTGGCCCAGCCGGAAGGCGAGGGGGCGCCGGCCGCTGCGGCTCAACCTGAGCACAAACAGAGCGAACCGGCAGAAGACGGTGGTGACATCACCGACGACGAGTTCGAACAGCTTCTGGACGCACTGCAGGACGAGAAATCAGCGGAGGTTTCCTCGGCTTCGAGCGCCGGATCGGCCGGCGGTGACCAGGAAAGTTCTGGAGACGACGAAATTACCGATGACGAATTCGAGGCGCTGCTGGACCAACTGCACGGGAAAGGTCAGTTTGCCGGTGCGCCAGCTGGCGAGGAAGAGGCCGTCAGCAAAGAAGACAAACCGGCTGCCAAGGCCGGCTCTGGTGGCAGCGATGACCTGATCACCGACGACGAATTCGAGAAACTGCTGGACGATCTTCACGGCAAGGGCGGAAGCCCGACCGCGGGCGGAGAGCCTTCAGCCTCGAAAGAGCCTGCAGCTCCAAAACAGCCCTCAGCGCCGAAACAGCCTGCATCGCCGACAGCAAACACGTCAAAGCCCGAAAAGTCGAAGCCGGCCGAGAAGCCGGAAGCCAAAGGCGCTGCCGCACCGGCGATGCCTGCTCGCGAGAATGCCCCGGCCGCGGAAACGACGGTTCGTGTTGACACCAAGCGACTCGACGACATCATGAATATGGTGGGTGAGCTGGTGCTGGTACGTAACCGCTTGCAGCGTCTGGGTGCCGAAAGTGAAGACGAACACATGCACAAGGCGGTATCCAACCTGGATGTGGTTACGACCGATCTCCAGTCCGCCGTCATGCAGACCCGCATGCAGCCGATCAAAAAGGTGTTCGGCAGGTTCCCCCGCGTTGTGCGCGATCTCGCCAGAAACCTCAAGAAAGAGGTGAACCTGGTGATGCATGGCGAGGAAACCGATCTCGACAAGAACCTGGTTGAAGCGCTGTCTGATCCGCTGGTTCACCTGGTGCGGAATTCGGTGGACCACGGGATCGAGGCTCCGGAAGTCCGCGAGAAGGCCGGGAAGCCCCGCCAGGGCACGGTTACCCTCTCTGCCGAGCAGGAGGGAGACCATATTCTGCTGTTTATCGAGGATGACGGCGCGGGCATGGATCCAGAGGTCCTGCGCCGCAAAGCAGTCGAAAAGGGTATCTACGACCAGGACGCAGCGGACCGGCTGACCAATTCGGAGTGTTACAACCTTATTTTTGCCGCCGGATTCTCCACCAAGGAGCAGATTTCGGATGTGTCCGGTCGTGGCGTCGGCATGGATGTGGTGAAAACCAAGATTGGCCAGCTCAATGGCCAGTTGAGCATCGAATCCGAACTGGGCAAGGGCTCTCGCATTGTCATCAAGGTTCCGCTGACGCTCGCCATCATGCCCACCCTGATGATCATGCTGGGCGATCAATCCTTTGCGTTGCCGCTGGTCAACGTGGTCGAGATTTTCCATCTGGACCTGACCAAGACCAATATCGTCGATGGGCGCGAGTGCATTGTGGTTCGGGATAAAGTCTTCCCGCTATTCCACATCAAGCGCTGGCTGGTTCGTGGCGGGGCTGGCCAGGAGGTGCCCGATAACGCCCATGTTGTCATTGTGGCCATGGGTACCAAGCAGGTCGGGTTCGTGGTCGACCAGCTGGTTGGTCAGGAAGAAGTGGTTATCAAGCCCCTCGGGCGAGCGCTCCAGGGTACGCCAGGCATGGCCGGTGCCACCATTACCGGCGATGGCCGGATTGCACTCATTATTGATGTGCCAAGCCTGTTGCAGCATTACGGTTGAGCCGGGCCTTCCGGCGCTTTATGCCAGAGAAGGCCGAAGAACGATGGATTGGGTAGGAGAATTGGATGACAGTTTCTGTCCTGGTCGTTGACGATTCAGGGTTTTTTCGCAAACGGCTGACGGAAATCCTGACCAGCTCCGGCCAGATCAAAGTGGTAGGTGCTGCGACCAATGGTCGGGAAGGCGTTGAGCTGGCCGAGAAACTGCGTCCCGACGTGATTACCATGGATTATGAGATGCCGGTCATGGATGGCATCTCTGCCGTGCGCGAAATCATGCGCAAACATCCGATACCGGTGCTCATGTTCTCATCGCTCACCTATGAGGGCGCCCGGGTCACACTGGATGCGCTCGAGGCTGGCGCCGTTGATTTTCTGCCCAAGAATTTCGAAGAAATTGCCCGGGACAACAGTCAGCTTCAGAAAATCCTGATTGAGCGGATTCTGGATGTAGCCCGCAGTCGCCCCGGCAACCGTTCTCCTGCGCCGTCCCGCGCGGAACCTTCAGCTCCCGCTTCCCGGGCACCGGAGCCTGCAGGGCGCCCGCGTCCGGAACCAGCACCGCGTCAGCGTCCTGATGCCCGGGCTCCGGCAGCGCCGGCAGGTTCTCCGGGCGAAACCGAGGTCCCCAGGCGCCATGGCCGCCGTGGGCCGGCCAAGCATTACGCCGTGGTTGGCATCGGTACTTCAACCGGCGGCCCGGTTGCCCTGCAGCGGGTACTGACCGTGTTGCCCGCGACCTTCCCGGCTCCGATTGTTCTGGTGCAGCATATGCCGGCGAGTTTTACGCCGGCCTTCGCCGAACGCCTTAACAAGCTCTGCCGGATTGAAGTCCGGCAGGCTGAGGATGGTGATGTGTTGCGGCCCGGCCTGGCTTTGCTGGCGCCCGGCGGCAAACAGATGATGGTCGAGAATCGGGGCGGACAGGCCAGGATCCGTATTCTGCCCGGGGACGAGCGGCTCAATTACAAACCCTGCGTGGACGTTACCTTCGGTTCTCTTGCCCGCAGCTTTCCGGGCAAGACGCTGGGGGTCATTCTTACCGGGATGGGCTCGGACGGCAAAGAAGGCTGTCGGATGATGAAGCAGAGCGGTTCCGATATATGGTCCCAGGATGAAAAATCGTCTGTGATCTACGGCATGCCGATGGCCGTTGCCAAGGCAGGGCTGACGGATGACGTATTGTCCCTGGACGAGATCGGGCCACGCCTCGCTGAAGGTGTCTGCTGATGGATATCCTGAGCCTGCTCGGGGTCATACTGGCCTTTGCCGCAATTCTTGGCGGTAACCTGCTGGAAGGCGGAGCGGTTGGCTCACTGTTTAATGGGCCGGCGGCCATCATCGTCATCGGTGGCACTCTGGCCGCGACTATCCTGCAGACCTCGTGGCCCATGCTGAAGCGGGCCTTCACTCAGGTGCGCTGGGTCTTTTTCCCGCCGTTTATCAACCTTGAAGATGGCATCGGAAAAGTCATTGACTGGAGTGTAAAAGCCCGCAAGCAGGGCTTGCTGGGCCTTGAAGGGCTTGCCGAGCGTGAGCCGGAGCCCTTTGCCCGCAAGGGGTTGCAGTTGCTGGTCGACGGTGCCGAAACCGAGACCATCAGGGGCATCATGGAAGTTGATCTGGAATCCCGCGAGCAGAGGGATCTGGAGTCGGCCAAGGTGTTCGAGGCCATGGGTGGTTACTCGCCAACCATCGGCATTATCGGGGCTGTCATGGGCCTGATCCAGGTGATGACCAACCTGGAGGACCCCCAGTCCCTGGGTAGCGGCATCGCAACCGCCTTTGTAGCCACCATCTACGGTGTGGCGCTGGCCAACCTCCTGTTCTTCCCGGTCGCCAACAAGATGCGCGGTATTGTGCGGGAGCGGACCCGCTATGAGGACATGATGATCGATGGCCTGATTGCCATCGCCGAGGGTGAAAACCCGAAATCCATCGAATTGCGGCTGCGGGGCTTCCTGCAGTAAGCATGCGCAGGCCAACTTATGCGGCGCCGTAGGCAACCCCAGGATGATCTGCACAACAAGGAGCGGTGGCTGATTTCCTACGCGGATTTCATCACCCTGCTGTTCGCCTTTTTTGTCGTGATGTACTCGGTATCGTCGGTTAACGAAGGCAAATACAAAGTCCTTTCTGAAACCCTGACTGGCGTGTTCAATGCACCCCAGCGCTCCTTCCAGCCAATCGAAATTGGCGACCAGCCCCAGAGATCACTGAATGCGCCTGCCGAGAACGTCATCCCGCCGGCCGTGACCGAAGCACCCCGAAATCCGGAGATGGACGCGCAGGCGCGGACCGAAGCGCTGCGAGCCATGGCTGACCAGCTGTCCATGGAGTTTGATGAACTGATCAACCAGGGCGTGGTGTCGCTTGAGACCAGCGACCAGTGGCTGGAGCTGAATCTGCCCAACAGTCTGTTGTTTGGCAGCGGTGATGCCGAGCCCCACTACGATGCGTTCGAGGTGGTCGAGAAAATCGCCACGGTTCTGAACAACCGGGACAACGCCGTCAAAGTGGAAGGCTTCACCGATAATCAGCCGATCAGTACCTCCCGTTTTCCGTCAAACTGGGAATTGTCAGCCGCCCGGGCGGCTGCCATGGTCAGGATGCTGGTGATGGAGGGCATCGAGCCGGAACGTCTGGCGGCTGTCGGCTATGGCCAGTATCAGCCGGTTGCCCGGAATGACACTGAAGAAGGGCGCCGCAGAAATCGCCGGGTGGTATTGCTGATCTCCCGTGACGCCAGTATTCGCGGTGCCATGCGCTGACCAGATCGTCGGCAGATGCGTATAGAGCCATTGGCATGGTTCCTGTATTACTCCCCGTTAACAAAAAGGCGCCGGCAACAGCTTGCCGGATTTTCCGAGGACTGGTTCAAGTTGCCCGGGGAATGGCCGATAAACGGGACTGTGGCAAAGGCTGATTGCCGGCCACACCGATGTATTCTCTGGAGAATCAAAGCGTGCGAATCTGGGCAGTAGCCAATCAAAAAGGTGGTGTCGGTAAAACCACGAGTGTGGTCGCCCTGGGCGGCTTGCTTGCCGAGCGCGGCAAGCGTGTTCTCGTTGTGGATCTGGACCCGCATGGCTCGCTCACCAGTTGGTTCGGGTACGATCCGGATACAATCGCGCACAGTGTTTTCGACCTGTTCCAGCACCAGGGCAAGGTTCCGGAAGGACTGCCTGCCCAACTGATTACGGAAACAAGCTGCAAGGGCTTGTCCCTTTTGCCGGCGAGTGCAGCCCTGGCTACCCTTGAGCGACGAATGATCGGCGTGGAAGGCATGGGGCTGATCATTTCCCGGGCCCTGACCCAGCTTTGGGACGACTTTGATTATGTCCTGCTGGACAATACTCCCTCTCTGGGGGTTCTGATGGTCAACGCCCTTGCGGCGGCCCAGCATCTGATCATTCCCGTGCAAACCGAATTTCTGGCCATCAAGGGCCTGGAACGCATGCTCCATACCTTGAAGATGATCATGCGTTCCCAGAAAAACGAACTCTCTTACACCATTGTGCCGACCTTGTATGACCGGCGGACACAGGCATCGGTGAAAAGCCTGAACCTGTTGCGCAAGACCTACCGCGAGTCCCTCTGGCAGTTTGCGATTCCGGTGGACACCAAGTTCCGGGATGCCAGTCAGGGCGGCATAACGCCGTCCGCGCTGGATGCCGAAACCCATGGTGTCCGTGCCTACAGTCATCTGCTGGATGATCTTATGGCTCGGGTGGGCACGGTGAAGGAGCGTCAGCATGGCTGACGATAAATTGACACGGCTGGCGGATCCGGAAACCGCCATTGCCAGTTATCTTGACGAATTGCTGCACACGGCCACTGATACGGCGCTTCGGGAGGAAATCGAAGCGCCGGAACCGGTGAAACCTGCACCTCCGGAACCGCGGGTGGCAACCCGCACGAAACCGGCATCTGCGCCAACCGTCGAAAAACCGCCGGCAAGACCTGAACCACCCAAACGGGTTCGGGAAACGCCTGCGGAAACAGAACGGCCAGTGGTGCGACAGGCGCCGGAAGCGCCGGTGCCGAAGGCGAGGATTGAAGCTCAGCCTGCGCCCGAGCCGGCCGCGCCGCCGTCCCGCCCGGAGTGGTCAGAACAGCCCTTTGAGTGCCTCATTTTCACGGTGGCCGGTCTGCAGCTGGCGGTGCCTCTGATTCTGCTCGGTGCCATTCACCGCATTGAAGAAGAGATCCGGGCCATCCCGGGAAGTCCACGCTGGTACATGGGAATCCGCCCGGACCGGGATCAGAACCTGAGGGTGGTGGACACCGCCGAATGGATCATGGCGGGGCGGGTGCCGCCCGATGCCCGTGACAACTACCGGTTCGTGATCCGGCTGGATAACAGCGACTGGGGGCTGGCCTGTGATGACGTGGCCCAGTCCTTTACCCTCCGGCCGGACGAAGTGCGTTGGCGCACAGCCCGCAGCAAGCGTCCGTGGCTGGCCGGCACGGTGATTGACCACATGTGTGCGCTGATTGATGTGCGCACCATGGCAGACTTGCTGGTGAGGGCGGAAAGAGAGCACCATCTGGATCTGAGCTGACGCAAACAACGGTTACTGAATGAAACCGAGCCGTGCTGGCACGGTTTGTGCCCTTAACTATAGTATTGGGCACTGATGATATTTTTTTGACGATCAGGTTGCCCGCCGGGCAGCCCAAGAGGAGAAACATCGCTATGGCATCCCCGAGCGGACAAACCAATCAGGCCCAGGACGATCAGGTACTGCAGTACGTTACCTTCCGGCTGGATGATGAGACCTACGGTCTGAATGTCATGCAGATCCAGGAAGTGCTGAGATACACGGAGATTGCTCCGGTTCCGGGGGCCCCGGATTATGTGCTCGGCATCATCAACCTTCGGGGTAACGTGGTTACGGTAATCGACACCCGCCGGCGCTTTGGCCTGGCGGATGCAGAAGTAACCGACGCCACCCGGATTGTGGTTATGGAATCTGCCAACCAGGTTATGGGCATTCTGGTGGATTCCGTCGCCGAGGTGGTGTACTTGAAAGCCAGCGAAATTGAAACTGCACCGAACGTGGGTAACGAGGAAAGTGCCAAATTTATCCAGGGCGTGTGCAACAAGGATGGCGAACTGATCATTCTGGTTGAGTTCGACAAGATGCTGTCAGACCACGAGTGGGCTGAAATCGCGGCACTGTGATCCGGGGCAACCCGCTACAGGCCTCACGATGGATGCCTTCCGTGGCAATTAACGGGAGACATCCGTCATGTTTGCAGAAATTCCTTCATACCTTCCCTGGGCGCTGACTGTTGCCGCCCTGTCTCTGGTTTTCGTTCAGGGCCTGGTTCTCGGGCGCCAGGTACGTAGTCTCAGAGCAACGCTGAAAGAGCGCTGTGATACCCTTGGCCGGGAACTGCATGCCACCACGAGTGGCAGCATGGGGGTAGGGCAGCGGTTGGTCAGCTGTGAGCGTCAGTTGCACGAGCTGAGGACCACGCTCGACGAAATGCGCCAGAACGATCCGCTGCGAATCTCTTACGATGAAGCCTCTCGACTGGTTGATCTCGGCGCCGATATCGACGATCTTATGAACACGTGCGGAATTTCCCGTCCCGAGGCCGAGCTGGTGTCAGCACTCAGAAAACGTCAGGCGGCCTGATACCAAGCCGTTACGGACGTTGTTGAATGAAGAGAGTCTATCCGAGGGCCCTTGAGGCCCTTCGATCTGTATCCCGCCATGATTTTGTTTCCGGTTCTGACCTGGTTGCCTCGATAACCGGCCACTCCATTCCCCGCGAAGAAACCGTCAGCCACATTCTTTCCCTGCTTCCGGAAATAGAACCGGATCAGATGGTGATGCACGTGGGCGGTGGCTCCGGCTATTTTGCCGCTGTGCTCTCAGGGCTGGCCCATCGGGTCCTGTACGTGGAGCGGAATGCCGTTGTCGCCGAGGCTGCCAGAGAGCGGTTTGTCCGTCTGGGTATGCACAATGTCGATGTCGTTGTTGCCCGTGCGGAAGAAGCGCCCGAGCCTGATCCACTCTGTGATCTCGTGTTGTGTACCTCGTTTGTCAGGGACCATGCTGCCCTGGCGCACCTGGTTCGTGAGGGGGGCCACCTGGTGTGTCTTGAAGGGCGGGCGGGACCCGTCCCTAGCCTGGCCATGTTTGAAAAACAGGGTGCCAAGCTCAAGCGTGTGCGCACCCTGGGCTGGGTCGACTTCAACCGTAACGTCGAGCAGATCCTCATTGATCAGGGCGTCGTGGACGAAGCGGTCCTGGCCGAGGCAAAGGCGGAGGCAGCGAAGCAGAATTGCCGGCTGCTGGACGTGCTCCGCCGGAAACTGAATCTTGAAGAGATTGATCTCTACCGTTCTCTTGCCCGCCAGCGGGGCATGACCTTCACCGACGCGGACGAGCTTCTGCCGGATCTCCATCCGGCACTGTTCCGGCGATTTTCCCGAACGTTTCTGGATCTCTCACGATTGATACCCATCGCCGAGGAAGATGGCCGGATCACGGTTGTGACCGACGATCCCGACGCGCGCACTGATCAGCTCGAGCGGTTGAGTCCTAACCAGGTGGTTGACTGCCTGCTGGTTACACCGACGGACTTTCGCCGGCTCTGGTCAGCTCTTGATCTGACGGCCAAAGGGCGCCGCTTTGCAGCGGATCAGGAACCAACCCCGAACCAGGCGACGGACCCGACTGGCAGCAAGGATCAGCTTCTGGGCAAGGATCCTAAAAACAAGCACGTCAGCCCCTATCTGGTGTCTGTTTACGAAGCCATTCTGATGGACGCTGTAAGTGAAAAAGCCAGCGACATCCATATAGAACAGTACGGGGACCGGATTCGCATACGCCTTCGGGTGGATGGCGATCTTCATGATCTGCCCCAGTACCAGCTGTCGGCCCGGGAGATGAAAGGGGTGATTAACGTCATCAAGCTGCGGGCAGAGCTGAACATCGCCGAGCACCGGCTGCCCCAGGGTGGGCGGTCCCGGCTGCAGCTCGGCGATATGGCCTACGATCTGCGGATACAGACCCAGCCTTCGCTCCATGGCGAACATGCCGTTGTACGTTTGCTGCCGCAGACAGGCCGCGCCATGACCATTGCCGAACTTGGCATGTCACCGATGATCGGTGCCCGTTACCAGCGCTTGCTGGATAACCCGGCCGGACTGGTGCTGGTGGTCGGTCCGACCGGGTCAGGCAAGTCCACCACGCTGTATGCGGGGCTGCAGACCCTTGCCGATGACGGCCGCCGGAAAGTTATCACGGTGGAAGACCCTATCGAGTACTCCATCGACAACATTCAACAAACCCGGGTCAGATCAGAAATTGGTTTCGGTTTCGCCGATGCCATGAGGGCGTTTGTCCGGGAAGATCCGGATGTCATTCTGGTGGGCGAGATCCGCGACCAGGAAACCGCTCTGGAAGCGATACGGGCCTCCCAGACGGGCCACGTGGTTCTGTCCACGCTGCACTGCAACGACGCCGTGGATTCACTGCAGCGCTTGTATGATCTGGGTATCCACCCGAATTCCATTGCCGGTGAGCTGCTGGCTGTCATCGCCCAGCGCCTGGCCAAGCGCATCTGCAAGCATTGTTGCCAGCCTGCAAAGCCGGACCCGGTGATTCTGTCCGAGGTGTTTCCCGACGGCCCGCCTGCGGATTTCCGGTGTTTTCAGGGCGCCGGTTGTGACAAATGCAACGGCCGCGGCACCCAGGGGCGAGTGGCGATCGTCGAGTATATGGAAGTTGATTCGGACATCCGGAATGCCATTTCCAGCCAACCGCCCATCGGTGAGCTTCGCTGGCGCGCTCTCGATGCCGGACTCGTGACCATGCGGGACAGTGCTCTGGACCATGTTATTGAAGGCATAATTCCGCTGTCCGAACTGCCCCGTATTCTCCCGAGAGAGCGCATGGCACCGGAAGTTCGCGGCGGCCGCAGGAGTCATGAATGAGCAACAAGCAATCGGTTACAAAGGCAGCCCAGCGGGAACCGGCAGAAGTGGTCTACGCCGCTGAGCTGGACAAGCTGAGAGGGATGGATCATGGCCCGGTGCCACCCGGCTGGCAGATGTCCCCGCGAGCGGTGGAAAAGTTCGTGATGGGGGATGAGAAACTCGGCATTGAACGGAAGTTCGTGGCGGAGCGTGCCATGGTGGTCCGGATCATCATTTCCCTGTGCACCAGTCGCGGGTGCCTGCTGGTTGGCGAGCCGGGAACGGCCAAATCCTGGTTGTCGGAATTGCTGGCTGCCGCCATTTCGGGTGGCTCTACCCTGACCTTGCAGGGCGGGGCGGTGAGCGACGTAGAGCAACTGTTGTACAGCTGGAACGAGGCGGTCCTGCACACCGAGGGGCCGTGTCTGAAAGCGCTGGTTCCGAGCCCGTTGCTGCGGGGCATGATGGAGGGTCGAATGGTGCGGTTTGAAGAGATCGCCCGCTGTCCGCAGGCGCTGCAGGATGCGTTGCTCTCGGTCTTGTCCGACAGGGTTGTGGTGATTCCGGAACTGGCGGGCGACGACGGGGTGGTGCTTGCGCGGGAAGGCTTCAACGTCATCGCCACGTCCAACAGTATCGATGAGGGTGTGCACCGGATGAGCGCCGCCCTGAAGCGGCGCATGGACTTCGAGGAAATCCGCCCGATCCGCAATCTGGCCGACGAGATGGATGTGGTTCTCCGGGAGGTTGGCAGGGCCAACAGCCGGGCCGGGATTGAGGTGGCACTTGAAGAATCGGTCATCGAGGTACTGGTGACCATGTTCCACGAGCTGCGCAATGGTCAGACACTTGATGGACGCAGTACCGACCGACTCGCCGGTTCGGCGCTGTCGACGGCGGAAGCGGTTTCGGTGGCTCACGCGGCCAGCCTGAACGCCTGGTATTACGGCGGGGGCAGTATCACGGTGGAGCAGCTAATGCACCACATCATCGGTTCAGCCCTCAAGGACCAGCCCGAGGACCGGCGCCGGCTGCGTCATTACTTTGAAACCACCGTAGCGCCCAGGCGTGGCGACAA
This sequence comes from Marinobacter sp. NFXS11, assembly GCF_040148675.1. Lineage (NCBI taxonomy): Bacteria > Pseudomonadati > Pseudomonadota > Gammaproteobacteria > Pseudomonadales > Marinobacteraceae > Marinobacter > Marinobacter sp. NFXS11. Next base: position 840,615 of record NZ_JAGDDV010000001.1, read on the forward strand.
CTGGGAGCAGGCCTGGGCGCTCCGATCACTGATTCACTGAATCATGCGACGCGCCGGGACTGCGATCGTCCGGGGTTAGCCCGCGAATATGGAACGCAAACGCCAGGATTTCGGCAATCACCCGGTACAGCGACTCGGGGATTTCTTCGTTCAGTGACAGGCGCGCCAGAATGCTGGCCAGCTCCGCATTTTCATAAAGGGGAACATTGTGCTCCCGGGCGATGCGGATGATCTCTTCCGCCAGCTCATGGGTGCCGGTGGCGCTGATGGTTGGCGCTTTCTCGCCATCGTACTTGAGCGCAACGGCGGCTCTGCTGTGATGCTCTGTCTCTGAGGTCATGCCCGGGTATCCACCAGTCTGTGTTCGAGTCGGGTTACGCTGCTCTGGGGCGTGCCGCGGCGGCAGTCCAGGTCAGTGACTTCCAGGCCCAGATCGCTCAGGCTCTGCCGCAAGGCGGGAAGCTCCTGGTTCACCTGGCGCAGGGTTGACTGCTTTTCGGCCCAGACCCTTGCACTGACCGCCTGCTGGCGGAGGGAAACATCAAAGTGCAAGGGGCCTGCTTCATCCAGATCCATGGTCAGTGACAGCCGCCATTCGGCCGTAGTGGTTTTCGCGGACCTGGTTTCTTGCTCGCCGTTTTCGGGGTACTGTTCGATCCGGACCTGTGCCAGTCTCGGTTCGTTTTGTGGTGTCAGCCACGGCAGATCAAGTATCAGGGTCGACGCGGGCGCCGGGCCCGGAGCTTCGCCGCCCCCCCTGGCCGTGAGTACCTGACTGTGTAACTGATTGACGGTGATCCGGTTGAGCATCCCGGCCAGCAGGCGAAGCATTTGCCCAACGGTGGGCGCGTCGCCAGTGCCCGAGGGCTGGGGTGTTGCCAGGGGTTGGGGAAATTGCAGTGGCGCCTGCATCAACTCCGGCGTTGAAATCGGCGTCAGCCGGTTGAACTGATCCGGAGTGCTACCCTGTTGGGCAAGCAATGCGGTGATCACCCTGCCCAGAGCCAGCTTGAGATCGGGTAGCTGGGCAGACGGTGTCTGGGCCAGGCGTGACTCGGCGAACAGCCCGCTTTCCGACAGCCATTGGCGGACCTGCTGAGGTGTTGCGTCCTGGCCGCCCGAGCCGGGGGGCAGGCTGTTTCCCGTGGGCAGTCTCGACACCAATTGTTCGATGGCCTGCCTGGCGGCTTCCGGAAGCGGTTGAGGACTTCGTGATGATGGCAGTTGCCCCGGTAGCGGCTCCTGCCGAAGGCCCTGTGTCAGTGTGCCCAGTAGCCTGGCCAGGCCGCCGTCCAGAGTTTGCTGCCAGGGAAGACGTTGGGCCAGGGCCCGGGCAATCCCGGCCTCGGGCGCAGGCGCCAGTTTACCCATCAGCTGCAGTTCATTGCCGGCACGCATTACTTTTACCCAGTCACCGGTGGCCAGCTCGGTCTTGCCGACAGCGGACTGCACAAGCAGCGATTTGCCCCGGATGTCCAGCAACAGATCCGCGTTGTTGCCACCCTGGCGGTTGATGATCTCCGCGACCCGGGCCAGGGTGGTTTCCCTGTTGGCCAACTGCATCTGGTCGAGGAGCTGCCGGGCTGATGCGGCCACAGGCTCGCGGGCCGCTTCGGTTGTGACCGCGGGCCGGGGAGTCTGCGTTGCAGGCTGGGCGGGAGGTGTCGGTGGCTGCTGTCCGCTGGGTAGTTTCATCGTCACTGATTTGATGTTGGACAAGAGTAATCCGCCGGCGCTTTCGTTATAATACGCCGCGCCGGCAGGTCACGAGCGAACAATGTTCATGGCCGCCGCTGTCACGAATGCACCCGATGCCGTCTTCACGCGCATCGTCCTGGTTACGGGGCCCTGATGTCTGAGCCGTTGTTACAGGCTGTCGATCTGCAGTGCGAACGGGATGAACGGATCCTGTTCCGAGACCTGTCGTTCTCCATACTGCCCGGTACGGTCACCCGTGTCGAGGGCCCGAACGGCTCCGGCAAGACGACTCTGCTGCGGATGCTGGCCGGTCTGAACGATGCCTGGTCCGGCAACCTGCTCTGGTGCGGCAAGCCCAGGTCTGCCCAGCGGGAAGCATTCCTCCGCAATACCCTGTATCTTGGCCACCGGCCTGGCATCAAACCATTGCTGACGCCCCTGGAAAACCTCCGGGCACTGACCGCAGGTCGTCGGCCGCTGCCGGATCCAGTTCTGCGCGAGGCGCTTGACGGTACCGGGTTGACCGGGTTTCAGGATGTGCCCTGCAGGAATCTCTCCGCAGGTCAGCAGAGACGGGTGGCCCTGGCGCGTCTGTTGATCGCCGATGAGCCGCTCTGGCTCCTGGATGAAGTCTTTACGGCCATTGATTCGGGCGGCGTCAGTGCCATTGAAGAACTGCTTCAACAGCGAGCCCGGGAGGGAGGTGCCGTGGTCTTAACAACCCACCATGACCTCAATTTACCCGGTATGGAGCGTATTGTTCTGGGTGGAGGTGCGATCAATGAATGCTGATTGCCGGCCGACGCTGAGTTTGCAGCGGGATGCCGTCGGAGCGCTGGCGGCGATGCAAGCTGTGTTCGCCCGGGATATGAAGGTGGCCTTCCGGCAGCGGCAGGATCTGCTCAATCCGCTCCTGTTCTTTGTCATGGTCGTAACCCTTTTTCCTCTGGGGGTTAGCCCGGAAGTGTCATTCCTGCGGGAGGCCGGAGCCGGTATCCTCTGGGTGGCGGCTTTGCTGTCGGTGTTGTTGTCACTGGACCATCTGTTTCGCCACGATTTTGATGACGGCACGCTCGAGCAACTGGTGCTGCAGCCCCAGCCCCTGTTTCTGCTGGTATTGGCAAAAACGGCGGCGCATTGGGTATTAACAGGCCTGCCGCTGGTGGTACTGACACCGGTTCTGGGCGTAATGGTTCATCTTGACGGGAACTCCATCGGAGTTTTGTGTCTAACGCTGCTGATCGGTACACCGGTGTTGAGCCTGATCGGGTCAATCGGCGCGGCACTGACACTTGGATTACGGTCAGCGGGCGTACTCTTGTCCCTGCTGATCATTCCGCTGTACATTCCCGTCCTGATCTTTGGAACGGGCACGGTGGCTTCGGCTGCTGAGGGCGCGCCTGTGGGTGCGTATGTCGCCTTGATGGGGGCATTCCTGGTACTGGCACTGACCCTGGCGCCCTTCGCATCGGCAGCGGCGCTGCGTATCAGCCTGTCTAACGGGTAAAACAAGGTAACGGTAGAACGGTGACCATCTGATGTGGCAATTTTTTCACAAGCTGGGTTCTCCCAAATGGTTCTTCGGGATTGCGGCCCGGCTGATGCCCTGGCTCCTGGCGGGCGGTATCCTGCTGTTGATGGCGGGCATTGTATGGGGGCTGGCCTTTGCGCCGAAAGATTACCTTCAGGGTAATAGCTACCGGATTATTTTTATCCATGTGCCAACGGCCTTTCTCGCCCAGTCGGTTTACGTGATGATGGCTGTGGCAGGTGTTGTCACTCTGGTCTGGCGCATGAAACTGGCCGATGTGTTCGTGAAGTCGGTTGCGCCCGTGGGCCTGGTACTCACCTTTCTTTCCCTGTTTACCGGCGCTGTCTGGGGTAAGCCTACCTGGGGAACCTGGTGGGTGTGGGATGCCCGTCTGACGTCAATGCTGATCCTGCTGTTCCTGTATGGCGGCGTAATTGCCCTGGACAGGGCTATCAATGATGAAAAATCTGCGGCACGGGCGGTAGCGGTGCTTGTGCTGGTCGGGGTGGTAAATATACCAATTATCCAGTACTCCGTTGAATGGTGGAATACGCTACACCAGCCGTCGACGTTCAAACTGACGGAGAAGCCGTCCATGCCGGCAGAAATGTGGGTGCCGTTGCTCCTGTCCGTGCTGGGACTTTATCTGCTGTTTGGCTGGCTCGCCTGTCTGCGTATGCAGACAGAGATTCTGTTACGCGAACAGAGAACGCGCTGGGTTAAAGATTACGTGTTGGCCGGGAGGGTCTGAAGTATGGCGTTTGATTCCTTTTCGGCATTTATGGTGATGGAAGGGCACGGGCCCTACGTGTGGTCCTGTTACGCTGCATTTTTCCTGCTGATGATTGGCCTTATGGTCTGGTCCCTGCGCCGTCGCAAAGCGGCCATTGATGCCTGCCGTCGAGGTTACGAGTTCCAGGCCGGGCGGAAAGACCAGCAGGCTGCATCGGCTTCGGCAGCGTCCTTCACCCGCGTCAAGGTTTCCCAAGACTGAAAGGCAGATAGCTGATGCATCCAATCCGAAAAAAGCGACTGACAATCGTCCTGTTCCTCCTGGTGGGACTGGGCATTGCTGTGGGTCTTACGACCTATGCGTTGCGCCAGAACATTAATCTGTTCTACGACCCCACCCAGATTTCCGCAGGCGAGGCGCCGGTGGATGTCAGAATCCGGGCTGGTGGCATGGTCGAGGAGGGATCTGTCCTCCGTGATCCGGACAGCCTGATGGTTGAGTTCAAGGTGACCGACTTCAACGCGTCCGTGCCGATCCAGTACACCGGTATCCTTCCGGACCTGTTTGCCGAAGGGCAGGGTGTGGTTGCCATGGGCAGACTGGACAATAACGGTCGTTTTGTGGCCGATCAGGTTTTGGCCAAGCACGATGAAAACTATATGCCACCGGAAGTTGCGGATGCACTGGAGAAGGCCGCGAAAGGCCAGCAAAAGGCCAGTGGCAGCGCGGAAACCGTATCCTACTAACCGTTTTATCTAACAGCCTGGTTTCTGGAGGCCTTTGATGTATCCCGAACTCGGACAGCTTGCACTGATACTCGCGCTGTTGTTGGCAGTGCTCCTTTCCGTAGTACCCCTAGCCGGTTCCCTGACCGGCAGGGACAATCTTCAGGCATTTGCCAGGCCGCTGGCGTCCGGCATGTTTGTTTTCATCGGTCTTGCTTTCGCAGTTCTGACCCACGCGTTCGTGACCGACGACTTTTCCGTGGCCTATGTTGCCAATAACAGCAACAGCCTGCTGCCCTGGTATTACAAGTTCAGTGCGGTCTGGGGCGGTCACGAGGGCTCACTGCTGCTCTGGATACTGATGCTGGCTGGCTGGACACTGGCGGTCGCTGTGTTCAGCCGCCGCCTGCCTGCGGTGATGATCTCCCAGGTGCTCTCGGTATTGGGTATGGTCTGTGTGGGCTTCCTGCTGTTTATTGTTCTCACCTCGAACCCATTCGACCGGCTGCTGCCCAATGTGCCTGCCGATGGCGCGGATCTTAACCCGCTGCTGCAGGATTTCGGGCTGATTGTTCATCCGCCGATGCTCTACATGGGGTATGTCGGTTTTGCGGTGGCGTTCGCTTTTGCCATCGCTGCCCTGATCAATGGCCGGCTTGACGCTGCCTGGGCCCGTTGGTCACGCCCGTGGACCACGGTTGCCTGGGCGTTTCTCTCCCTTGGCATCGCGCTCGGAAGCTGGTGGGCCTACTACGAGCTCGGCTGGGGTGGCTGGTGGTTCTGGGATCCGGTGGAGAATGCCTCTCTGTTGCCGTGGCTGTCCGGTACTGCGTTGATGCATTCGCTGGCGGTGACAGAGAAACGCGGCGTGTTCAAGAGCTGGACAGTGCTGCTGGCGATTGTCACATTTGCTCTCAGCCTGCTTGGCACCTTCCTCGTTCGATCCGGGGTGCTGACTTCGGTTCACGCCTTTGCCTCTGATCCGGAGCGGGGCACTTTCCTGCTGGGCCTGCTTGCAGTAACAGTGATCGCAAGTCTCGCGCTCTACGCATTCCGGGCGCCTGTTGTGCATGTCCGCTCCCGCTACGGCTCGCTATCGCGGGAAGTTTTTCTGCTGCTCAATAACGTGCTCCTGGTTTCAGCGACGCTTCTGGTTGCCGTCGGTACCTTGTATCCGTTGGTCCTTGATTACCTAGATCTGGGCAAGCTGTCGATCGGTGAACCGTTCTTCAACCTGACGTTCAGTCCTTTGGCGGTGGCGACGGGCCTGTTGTTGGGGGTCGGCATCTTCTCCCGCTGGAAGAAAACCGATGGTGGCTGGCTGGCGCGAAAGCTGCTCTGGCCCCTGGCAATCAGCATAGTCGCCACCACGGCCGTCATGATCGGTTACGGCGGCTTCAAGCCCTGGGCGTTCCTGGGCATTTTCTCCGCCATGTGGGTAACGGTTGCCACTTTCTGGGATCTCTGGGACAAGTCCTCTTCCCGGAAAGGCCGCATCCATGGGCTCAAGCGCCAGTCCCGCAGCTATTTCGGCATGGTGCTCGGGCATCTTGGCCTGGCTATTACTATGGCCGGCGCAACGGTGGTTTCGAACTACGGTATCGAGCGGGATGTCCGCATGGTGCCCGGTGATGTCGCTACAGTCGGTGATTATCAGTTCGTGTTCAAGGACATCGGAGCGCGTCAGGGCCCCAACTTTACCGCTCAATACGGCACCTTTGATGTCATGCTGGATGGCGAGCGGGTTTCCGTGCTCCATCCTGAAAAGCGCCAGTATTCAGTCGGTATGAGCGTTATGACCGAGGCTGATATCGACGCCGGCCTATTCCGGGACATCTTTGTGGCCATTGGTGAACGCCTCACCGACGATGCCTGGGCCATTCGCCTGCAATACAAGCCACTTGTACGCTGGCTATGGCTGGGCTCCCTGTTTATGGCGGCTGGAGGCTTCCTGGCTATCTCGGATCGCCGGTATCGAATCCGGGAGGGCGCCGACGAGAAGTTGCAGGCCGGACCTGCGGTGCCCGAGCCTGGCGCTGCCACGTCTGCCGGAGCAACCTCATGAAGCGGTTCCTGCTCTTTCTGCCGCTGCTGATCGCCCTTGTAGTGGGTGTGGTGCTGTTCGCGGGTATTGGCAAGGACCCCACCAAACTGGAGTCGGTGCTGGTCGGCAAACCAGTGCCGGCATTCAGCCTGAAGGACCTGCACAACCCGGAGACCATGCTGGACCAGAGCCTTTTCCGCGGCCAGGTCAGCCTGTTGAATGTGTGGGGAACCTGGTGTCCCGCCTGTAAGGATGAGCACGCCGACCTGGTTTGGTTGGCCGAAGACAAAGGCGTCAATATCATCGGTCTCAATTACAAGGATAACCGTGAGGATGCGCTGGTCTGGCTTGACCGCCTGGGCAATCCCTACCGCAAGACCATTTATGATCCCCGCGGCACGCTCGGGTTCGATCTGGGGGTATACGGAGCACCGGAGACCTTCGTGATTGACGCCGGCGGCGTCGTCCGCTATCGCCACGTGGGTGTCGTCAATGAAACGGTCTGGGAGGAGAAGTTGCTCCCGGTCATCAATGACGTTCGGGGGAATGGCTGATGCTCCGGATCCTCTGCCTGGGTTTTGCGCTTCTGTTTGCCGGAATCGCTGCAGCCGACGTCTCTGACGTATACGATTTTGAGGATCGGGCCGAGGAGCAGCGTTACCAGAACCTGATTTCGGAACTGCGCTGCCCGAAATGCCAGAACCAGAACATTGCCGATTCCAATGCGCCTATATCGAAGGATATGCGGGATGTCGTATACCGGATGATGAAAGACGGGTCCAGTAACGAGGAAATCGTTGAGTCTCTCGTTGGCAGGTTTGGTGAGTTTGTTCGCTACAAACCCGAGCTGGACAGCCGGACATTCCTGCTCTGGGCGACACCTGCGATCGCGGTGTTCGGCGGGTTTCTGGTGGTTGCCGGTGTGGTGATCCGTTCCCGGCGAGCGGGGCCGTCAGGCCCGGCGTTGAGCACTGAAGAGAAAGCCCGTGTCGACAAAATGCTGGCAGAGCAGGACAGATCATCCTGAAGCCGGCACTTTCCGGCATGGCCTGGCCGCTACCTCATTCTTAATTCTGAACCTGTGACTGAAACTCCATGACTGACACTTTCTGGATTGCCGCAACGGTACTGATTGTTCTTGCCCTGTTATTTGTCTTGTACCCGGTCTTTTTCCATCGGCTCGGCGCGAGGAAACAGACGGACCTGAAAAACCAGAATCTGATGGCCTATCGCTCCAGGATGAAAGAGCTCGACAACGAATACGAGGCCGGTATTCTGGACAACGAAAATTACCGGCAACTCAAGGAAGAGCTTGCAGGAAGCATGCTCGATGACGTTCCGGAGCAGGATCAGGTGAAGCCCGTGATCAGTGGCCGCAGGAGTGCCATGACAGTGGCCCTGGTATCGATTTTACTGATCCCGGCTGCCACCGTTTACCTGTATGAGCGCTGGGGCGCGATGGATCGGGTTGAACAGTTCATTACCATGCAGGAAATGGGAACTACCGAAGGATCGAGGCAGGCCCAGATGACCGAGCTTTCAGGGCAGCTCCGGGAGCGGCTCGAAGCCAGCCCGGATAACCCGGACGGCTGGGCAATGCTGGGGCGCACCTACATGCGTCTGGAGCGCTACGACGATGCAGCCTGGGCATTCCGGCAATTGGCCGACAGTGTAAATGACGATAGCCGGGCGCGAGCCGTTGCTTACGGTCTGTCTGCCCAGGCGCTGTTCTTCGGTAGCCAGGGCGCCATGACGAAAGAGGTTACGGCGGCCATTGAACAGGCCCGTGAGCTGAACCCGGATGAAGTGAATGCCCTCGGGTTGCTGGGGATCAACGCCTTCAGCCTGCAGAATTATCGGGAAGCCATCGAGTACTGGGAGCGAATCGAGACCGTAGCACCCGACCACCCCCAGATTGGCTCCATTCGGGAAGGTATTCGTGAAGCCTACACCCGTCTCGGCGAGGAACCACCGGCACAGGTGGCCGCAGCCGAAACCTCCGGTGCTGGGGTTACGGTTCGGGTAACGCTTGCCGAGGACTTCCAGAACCAGGTGCCTGCGGATACCACGCTGTTCCTGTTTGCCCGCCAGCCCAATGTCCAGCAGGGTCCGCCTCTGGCAGTAGCGCGGCTGACGGCAGACCAGTTGCCGGTGGAGATCCGGCTGGACGACCGTTACGCCATGTCACCCCAGGCTACCATTTCCAGTGTTGACGAGGTGGTTGTAACCGCCCGTCTCAGTCGTTCCGGCAATGTGGCCGCCCAGGCAGGAGACTGGCAGGGCAGCACCGACGTTCCTGTAGCCGTTAACGAAAGCCAGGAAGCGCCGGTAGCCGTTGTGATCGATCAGCAACTGATTGACTGATCCTCATGACAAGCCCTCGGGATAAAGCGGAGGCAGATCGGCATTTGCCCGCGTCTGTTTTCGCATCCGAATGGCCTCAAGAGTCCGAGCCAGGGGCCGCCCATCCCAGTTTTCGTTGCCATGGTCTGGCGCAAAAAACCGGGCCTGGAGCTTCCCGAGCTCTGTTGCCATGGTCTCGTCCTGAAAGTGGTGCACAACGTCAGACGCGGAACGGAAATGTTTGCCGGGTCTGTGGCGATTGGCCCATGCCACCAGCAGCTCCGGTGTCCGTGCTGAACCGCTTCTCACGGCCGTGATCAGGTGGTCGAAGGCGTCATCTTCATCGTCATTGTGCTGAGCAAAGTCGGGCGCGTTCTTACCGCTTTTGCGCGACCACCACCATGCCATCAAGGTTCCGGCCCAGAGTATCCCGAACGCCAGGGTGAGCCACTGCCACAGCCGGGAGTCCGGTGCTGTCCGATCAGTCGATGATTCCGGGCTGACCGTGTCCGGTTCAGGGGCCGGTTCTCCATTGACGGGTTGCGGCGGTTCGGCGGAGGCATTCGGGTCTGTCACCGTCAGGGTTTTCTCCGGAATGACGGCAACACGTTCCCGATCCGCTTCGGTATCCCACCAGTAAATGCGAGTGGCTGGCAACGTCATCTTTCCCGCCTCAACCGGTACCAGAGCCACGGATTGCTTCAGCGAAGAGGTCAGGCCTGCCGGCGTTGTTTCGGTCTGCCTCTCTGGCTCTTCCGGGTAACTTCTCAGTCCGTCCGGGACCGTATCGGGTAAGGGTGGCAGCGCCTCCCCGGGCAAGCCCGCCGCCGTCAGCCTGATCTCTCGGGTAATGTTTTCGCCGGTCGCGACTTCCAGTGACGGAGGAAGCCCGGACTCCTCAAGCGACAAGCCGGTTGCCGGCAGCCAGGTATCGCCACTGAACTGGGCCGGGACATCCTTGACCGGCACCTCAAAAAGCTCCTCACTGTCCCTCAGAAAACGGAGGCTGCCGGAGGCATCTCTGGCCTGTCCCTCGAAGTGCACGGGGGGCAGCTTCAAGGTTCCGGGCCGTTGGGGAAATATCGCGTAACGCCGCTCCACCACGCGGTATCGCACACCGTCGCGATAGCGCGAAAATTCCTGCTGCCTGCCCAGGGATTCGATAATCACATGGGGATGAGTGGGCTCAGACAGCTCGCCCCGAATCAGGTTGCCCCTGAAGAAAAGCCGCACTGTCAGGATCAACTGCTCCTGTACATAGACTTCATCCTTGTCGGCAGACAGCTCGATAAAACTGTCTCGTCCAGGCGCGGCCTGGTCCGGCGGCGAGCCGTCGACGACTTCCACGTTAACCGGCTCCGAAACAGCATCCTTGAAGGTGAGTGCAGGGATGGTCAGTTCGCCGGTGGTTTTCGGTGCCAGCTGGTAGGTCCAGGTGATTTCGCCCACCATCTGACTGTTTACGGTGCGGATACTGTACTGCTGGTTCTGAGCCAGGATTTCAAAATCGGGTTCCACTTTCTCGATATCAGGCTTGGGCAGGCTCGACATGTCGAAGTCGAACAGGTTGCCGAGATTGATGTCGATCTCCATGCTGCCTTTTACGGTCAGGGTAAGAACCTCACCCTCATAGAGACGGGTCCGGTCCGGCTCGACTGTCAGTTGTCGGGCCTGTGTATGGGTTTGTGCCTGGGCCGGCAGCCAGAGTGCCGTCAGAAGAAACAGACAGACGGCGGGTATCATCAGCCGTTTTACCATGGTGTATCGCCCTCATCGGATGGAGTCTGGCGTTGTTGATACTGCTGCAGAAATTTGCGCTGCAATAATCCGCCCGGATTGTCGGGGATCCGCCTGAGCCACTGCTCCTGGCTCTGGGTCAGCGGCGTTTCAGAGATAGGGGCTGGAGCCTGGGACTGGCCGGACCGGGTTTCCTGCTCCCCGGAAGCCTGCTCGGGATCTGCGTGCTCGCCCGCCCGCTGTTGATTCTGTTCAGCCGTCTGGCTGCCTTGCTGATTCTCCGTGTCCGAAGAAGACTCGCTGTTTTCCGGGTTTTGCTGCTGACTGTTCCCCGGACTGCCGGGATTCTCGCTGTCACTGTTTCCGTTCTGGTCCTGACGGTTTTGTTGCTGATTACTGCCGTCGCCCTGGGAGTCCCGGGAATCCTGTAGGTTGTTATCCTGGTTGCCGTTCTGGTTCTGCTGTTTCTGATTCAGAAGTTCCTCGACAATTTTCCGGTTGTGAAGGGCGTCTTCCATGTCGGGCGCTGCGTTCAGCGCCGCATCATAGGCAGCCAGGGCCTCTTCCAGTTTTCCGGCACGGGCCAGGGCATTGCCCCGGTTATAACTGGCCCGGGGGCCCTGCTTGCGGGAAAACGCTTCGGCGGCGTTCTCGAACTTGCCTGAACGGTAGAGCGCGGAGCCCCGCCATTCCGGGTCTTCAAGCTGGCGGGCGGCTGATTCCGGGTTGTCCTGAATCAAGGCGGGAGCTCGCTGATCTTCCCTCTGCCAGAGCTCTTCCCAGCTTATGGCGGCTGCCGGCTGCGGCCAGACCGGCAACAGGATCAAAGCAAGCGCACTGAGAGCCCCCCGGCGCCACCCCATCAAAACCAGCGGCAGCGCGAGCCAGAGCAACCAGTAGCCGTCATCCTGCCAGCGATTGACCGTCAGGCCGTCCTCGGAATCCTGCCAGTCGTCACTGTCCCGCGGGCTCAGGTCGAGCGCTTCAATGTCGGTATCGTCCAGGGTCAGCTCATGGCTCTGGCCGCCGGTGCTGCTGGCCAGTGCCGCCAGCGCTTCCGGGTCGGCGCGACTGATGACAATGTCGCCGTTCTCCCGTATGAAACCGCGGCGGGCCAGGGGAATGGGGCCACCGTTCTCGGTGCCGACGACCAGGGTATTCAGCGCGAATCCAGTGCCGGAAAGCGTGTCCCGGATAGTTCCTTCGTAGTCGTCGTTGATGCTGTCCGTGATTAACAGGATGCGACCTTCGCCCGGTGCGCCTTGTTCCAGCAATGCCTTTGCGCGGGCAACGGCGAGATCGGCCCGGTTGCCTGTCGCCGGCATGATCAACGGGTCCAGCACGTTGAGCATGCCCTCAATGGTGCGGCCATCATCGGTCAGCGGTGTCACCACGTGGGCATCGCCGGAAAAGACGAGCAGGCCGGTCAGGCTGCCTTCCCGAAGATCGAGAATATCCCGGATTTTCCGTTTGGCCCGGGTCAGGCGATCAGGCTCCACGTCCGTTGCCAGCATGGAAAGTGAAAGGTCCAGAGCGATCACGAGGCTGTCGCCGGGTTGTTTCAGCGGTGTCGGTGCCTCCCGCCAGGCCGGCCCGGCCAGGGCCAGGGACAGAATGATCAGGGCCAAAGAGGCCGGAACGAGTGGTGACTTGTTTGATTGGCCCGCGCTGCCGTTGTGACTAATCAGGGGCGAGAGCAGGCGGGCCGGAATAAGCCGGGACCACCCGCTGTCGCCCATGCGGAGTTGCCGGAATGCAAGATACATCAACGGTATCAGCAGGATTAACAGCAGCCAGAGCGGGCGCAGGAAATGGAAGTCAGCCCACATGCGTTTCCTCCTCCTTGCTCCGGCGGGTTTCAGCAACAAGTTCCCGCCCGTGGCGGACGAGGAACAACGCCAGCCACATAATGATCGCGAGCCCGGCAGGCCAGACATAGAGCTCGGTTACCGGCCGATAGAACTTGCCTTCAAGCTCGATCGGTTCCAGTCGATCAATGCTCTCGTAGATAAGCTCCAGCTCGGGCAGGCTGCGCGCCCGGAAATACTCACCGCCGGTCTGCTGGGCCATGCGGGTCAGCAGGTTTTCGTCCAGATCCCTGGATGGGTTGACCCGGCGCGAACCCAGCAGGCCACGCTGCACCATGGACTCGGCGCCAATACCAATGGTGTACAGGCGAATGCTGGCGGCCGCGGCGATTTCGGTAGCTTTGTCTGGGGTGATTTCGCCCGCAGTATTGGCGCCATCAGTCAGCAGGACCACAACGCGCTGGTCCTGGGGCCGGTTTCTCAGGCGTTTGGTTGCCAGGCCCACGGCGTCGCCAATGGCCGTGGCGCGCCCGGCCATGCCAAGGCCCGCCTCACGCATCAGGGTTCTGACCGTCTCCAGATCGAAGGTGAGCGGAGCCTGTACGTAGGGCTCGGTGCCGAACAGGATCAGACCGAGCCGGTCACCCTGGCGGCGGGAGATAAAGTCATCGAGCACGCGCTTGACCGCCTGCAATCGATTAATACTCCGGCCCTGAAGGACCATATCCTGCTCATCCATGCTGGGGGAGATGTCGACGACCAGCATGAGATCCCGGCCGGAAACGGGCATCTGGACCTGCTCGCCCACATGCTGCGGCCGTGCCAGAGCAACCACCAGAAGCGTCCACATCAGGAACAGCAACAGTTGCTGCCAGAGCGGTACGGCATTGCCACGCCGACTGACACCGGGCAGGTCCGACAGCCAGTGGCCAACGGGCAACACGGGCGCGTCGACCGATTGCGCTCCGGGCTTGCGCCATTTGAGAATCAGGGGCAAGAGCACCAGAACCAGTGCCCAGGGCCAGGCGAGATTCAGCATTTCTGACCTCCCAGCCACAATCGGGCGAACGCCAGGGCGTCGGCCGGCTTGGTTGAAACCTCAGGTCGCCAGGCACTGTGAACCAGCGCTTCGGCAACCGGTCTGGAGGCAACCCGGTCCTTCGGGGCGGTCTTTAACAGGAATTCCACCCAGGCATCGCCGGTCAGCACTTCCGGGTGCTGTTCCGGGTAGCGCTCGCGGGCGGCCTGCTTCAGCAGGGTGTTCAGTTGTGCGAACCACGCGGGGGTCGTGGCTGCTGATCGTTCCAGCCTGGCGAGTTCGGTCCGCGCGGAGCGGAACCACCGGTTTCTTTGTCTCCGCCGGAGAAACAGCCAGACCAGGGCAGCAAGCACAGCAATGAGCAAAATGGCCAGGACCCACCAACCTGGCGCAGGAGGCCAGAGGCCCCCGGTTTCAGGCAGGTGAATGTCCCGTAGCTGGCTGAGTGGATCCTGCGGGTTCATCCTATACGGCCTCCGGGCCCCAGCAGCAGTTTGAGGGTCGCTGCGGGGTCGTTCGCCGTGGACACTTCTGCCATAGTAACGCCGGAGGTACGGAAACACTCTGCCAGCCGGTGTTCATGGGTGGTGACTTTCTCGTGCCAGGCCCTCTGGAACCGGGGGTTTCCGGCATCGAACCACACCGGTCCGTCCGGGCCGGCCACCGCAAAGCGTCCGCTTTTCGGCAGCTCTTTTTCCAGTGGGTCCACGATCCTCAGGGCGCTGACGCCGTTATGGCGGGCGAGCGCGCCGAGCAGGGTGCCCGTCTCCTGCGAGATGTCCAGGAAATCGCTGATCACGAAAATCCGGCTGCCGGTATGGGCGACCCGCCGAGCTTCGGTAAGTGCCATGTCCAGCCGGCTCTGGTCGGACGGCTCGTTTTGTTCCGGCCCGCGATTATCCCTTCTTTGCAGTTCATCGAGAGTGTCCAGCAGCCGCAGCACTGATTTCTTCCGCCGCGCCGGGCGAAGAACGCTCAGGGTCTCGCCGTTGAAGACAATGCCACCTACCTGATCGCCTGACCAGAGTGCCAGCCAGGCCAGAATGGAGGCGATCTGTGCGCAACGAACCTGCTTGAAGGCGCCGGTACTGGCAAAAAACAGGCTGGGGCCGAGATCGCAAAGAAGAAGAACGGGCCGTTCCCGTTCCTCCTCATAAAGCTTGGTATGGGGCTCCTGGCGCCGCGCCGTTACCCGCCAGTCGATGCTGCGGATGTCGTCCCCGGGCTGGTACAGACGTACCTCGGCAAACGCCATGCCCCGGCCTCGTTGGGGCGAACGCTGCAAACCGGCCTGGCGCGTCCGCACGGGGCGGGCCGAGGGCAGCTTCAGCGCCCGGGCATCTGCCTGCAGGCGGATAAGGTCCGGTAGGCCAATGTGGGTTATTGCTTCGGTGTTGCCCATGCCTGACGGCTCCCGTGTATTGCTTCCGTCGATGGCTTCAGGCGCTCACCGGAACGCGTTCGATCAGCCGTTCGATAACCGTGTCAGCGGTCATGCCTTCGGCCTCTGCTTCGAACGTGAGGAGGATGCGGTGTCTCAGCACATCGAAGGCCATGGCTCGGACATCGTCGGGCGTTACGTAATCCCGGCCATCCAGCCAGGCCAGCGCCCGTGCGCAGCGGTCCAGGGCTATGGTGCCACGGGGGCTGGCGCCGAAGGCTGTCCAGCGGGCCAGTTCCGGATCCAGTGCCGCCGGGTCGCGGGTTGCCAGCACCAGGGCCAACAAATATTGCTCGACGGGTTCCGCCATGTAGATGTTCGCGACTTCGGCGCGGGCGTCAAACACCTGGTCTGGCGTCAGGCGGAGGTCCGTTTTCGGAAGGCCGTGACGATAATCGTTCCGGGCCAGTTGCAGAATGGCCTTCTCCGCTTCCGCCGACGGGTAGTGGATAACCACATGCATCAGGAAACGGTCCAGCTGGGCTTCGGGCAGCGGGTAGGTACCTTCCTGCTCGATGGGGTTCTGGGTGGCCATCACCAGGAACAGCCGGTCCAGCGGAAACGTGCGCATCCCGACGCTGATCTGGCGTTCGCCCATGGCCTCGAGAAGGGCAGACTGCACCTTGGCAGGCGCACGGTTGATTTCGTCCGCAAGCACCAGGTTGTGAAAGATGGGGCCTCGCTGGAATTCGAACTGCCCGGTTTCCGGGCGGTAGATTTCACTGCCCGTCACGTCGGAGGGCAGCAGGTCCGGCGTAAACTGGATTCTGTGGAAGTCGCCTTCCAGATGCTCGGCAAGCGCCTTGATCGCCGTGGTTTTTGCCAGGCCGGGGGCGCCTTCTACAAGCAGGTGGCCGTCGGCAAGGAGCGCGATCAGCAGACGATCCACCAGTTTTTCCTGCCCGATTATCCGTTTGGCTAACTGTTCCCGTAACTCACCGAACGTATGCTGTAGCGACATTGGAAATGACTGCTCTCTGTATCTGAGGATTTTCCGGAGAAACCCGTATCGTGCGTAGGTAGTTGCCGAAGTTTTGGCGTCTGGCCGGCAAAAATCAAGGGTTTGACTATGCTTATGTGACGATACGCCGATTACGTTTATTTCACACTAACTGAGGTCGACCATGAACGCGCTGACAGTGGCCAGCAAGGATCAATTCTTTGAACAGTTGGCTGACGCTTTCGCAAAGAAGATTTCCAAAACCGAAGCCAAGAAAATCAGCGAATTTGCCAAGCAGCATTATGCTCATATTCCCCTCGAAGAGCTGGTCAGTCGACGATTTGCGGATACCTACGGCGCCGTTCTGGCAGCCTGGCAGTTCCTGCAGAAGCGTTCAGCCGAAGAAACTCCGGTTGCTGTTTTCAACCCGGACCTGGAGAGTGACGGTTGGCAATCGACCCATACCGTTGTTTTTATCCTGCACCCGAACATTCCGTTTCTGATTGATTCCCTGCGCATTGCGA
The DNA here is from genome assembly GCF_040148675.1 of Marinobacter sp. NFXS11. Taxonomy (NCBI): domain Bacteria; kingdom Pseudomonadati; phylum Pseudomonadota; class Gammaproteobacteria; order Pseudomonadales; family Marinobacteraceae; genus Marinobacter; species Marinobacter sp. NFXS11. The sequence continues at coordinate 857,178 of NZ_JAGDDV010000001.1, forward strand.
TCAACCACCGGGAAATCGGTACCCATTCTATCCAGCACTCGATCCTGCAGGTGAACCGCGACCAGGGCGGCAAACTCGAGAAGCTGCATACGTCTAAAAAGAAAGCGTCCGGCTCGGACTACGAGGCGTTCATTGTCCTCGAGATTGATCGGCACAGTAATCCCGAGGATCTACGTGATCTGGAAGATACCCTGCAGAACGTGCTTCATGAGGTGCGGATCGCTGTCAGCGACTTCCCGGTAGTTACCGAGAAAGTGAACGAGATTCTTGGTGAGCTGGACAACACCACGGCGGGCATCAATGAGGAACAGAAAGAAGAGGCCAGGGCGTTTCTGGAATGGCTCGCCCGGGACCATTTTACGTTCCTCGGCTACGACGAGTACGACTTTGCCAAGGACAAGAGTGGCATGGTGGTGCGTCGGGTAGAGAATTCCGAACTGGGTATCCTCCGGGTCAATAACGAACGCCCGGATCGGGTTCGCCTGAACGAACTGCCTCAGCGCACGCGCCACGAGATGACCCGAAGCGACGATATTTTCATCTTCGCCAAATCGGCCCAGCGCTCCCGGGTGCACCGGCCCGCCTACCCGGACTACATCGCAGTCAAGAAATTCAACAGCAAAGGCGAGGTGGTCGGTGAGCGGCGGTTCCTGGGCCTTTACACCGCCCGCGTCTATAACGAGCGGCCAGACGAGATTCCCCTGCTGCGCCGTAAATTCCAGAGCGTGATGAAGCGGTCCGGGTTTCTGCGTGACGATTACGCCGGTAAAGAACTCGAGCAGATCCTTACGGTGTATCCCCGGGACGAGCTGTTCCAGATCGAGCAGGACGAACTGCTCAAGGTGGCGAAAAGCATTCTGTACATTCAGGAGCGGCGTCGCATCGAATTATTCCTGCGGGAAGACGTCTATGGCCAGTTCGTTACCTGTCTGGCGTTCTTTCCGAGGGACATCTACAACACGGAACTGCGGCTGAAAGTCGAACAGGTGCTGGTTGACCGGCTGGGTGCGGAAGACGTCGAGTTTGTCACCCACTTTTCGGAGTCGGTCCTTGCGCGGGTCCAGTTCACCATCCGGGTACCCCAGGTCGAGAACCGCCAACTGCCCACGGCGGAGATCCGCGAGAAGGTTATCGAACTTGCCCAGTCCTGGCGTGATGGGCTTTCCGAAGCCCTGAGCGAGGCCTGGGGTGAAGAGCAGGGCAATGAGCTCTATCGTTTGTGGGCGGGCGGTTTTCCGGCCAGCTACACCGATATGTTCTCGCCCAGGCGAGCGGCGATCGACCTGGAACATATCGCTTCATCGGCGAACAATCATGACCTTGCCATGAGCTTCTACCGGGCTCTGGAAGAAGATGAGAGCACGCTGCATTTCAAACTCTTCTACCCGGACGAACCGTTGCCGCTTTCCGATGTGATGCCGATTTTCGACAACCTCGGTTTTCGGGTTATCGGCGAGCACCCCTTCGAGGTCATCGACCGGCACAACAAAACGGTCTGGATTCACGACTTCACGCTCCAGGCTCACCAGGGGACCGTTGTCGATATTCATCGTATCCGTCCGATCTTTGAGGAGCTGTTCCGCCGGGTGTGGTACGGAGAAGCGGAAAACGACGCCTTCAACCGGATGCTGCTCTCTTCCTACATGAGCTGGCGGGAAATCGCGCTGCTGCGAACTTACGCCCGGTATATGCGCCAGATACGTTTTTCCAACAGTCAGACCTTTATCTCCAACACGCTGGTTAACCACGTTGAACTGACCCGCCTGCTGCTGGAATTCTTCGAGATACGTTTCAATCCGGAGCGTTATCAGAGCCCCGGGAAAAGCCAGGCGGCCCAGCAGAAACTGGAAATCGAATTCAATGCCGGTCTCGAAAATGTGGAGAACCTCAGTGAGGACAGGGTGCTTCGGCTCTACCTGGAATTGATCCAGGCAACTCTGCGTACCAACTACTACCAGCATGGCGAGTCCGGTGGCCCCAAGCCCTACATCAGCGTGAAGTTTGATCCATCCCGGATTCCGGACATGCCATTGCCCATGCCGATGTTCGAGATTTTCGTGTACTCGCCGCGCGTCGAAGGCGTACACCTGCGGGGTGGCAAGGTCGCCAGAGGCGGCTTGCGCTGGTCAGACCGGTTTGAGGATTACCGCACGGAGATTCTGGGGCTGGTCAAGGCCCAGCAGGTCAAGAATGCGGTTATCGTGCCGGTCGGCGCCAAAGGTGGCTTCGTGGCCAAGCGCCTGCCGGATCCGTCAGACCGGGAGGCTTTCCAGGCCGAGGGTATCGAAGCCTATAAAACCTTTATCCGGGGGTTGCTGGATATCACCGACAATCTGGTGGATGCCGGCATTGCGCCGCCGGAACGGGTGATTCGTCATGACGACGACGACCATTACCTGGTCGTCGCGGCTGACAAGGGCACGGCTACCTTCTCGGACATCGCCAATGGTCTGGCCGCGGAATACGGCTTCTGGATGGGCGATGCCTTCGCCTCTGGCGGCAGCAATGGGTACGACCACAAGAAAATGGGCATAACGGCCCGGGGTGCCTGGGTCTCCGTAGAGCGGCATTTCCGGGAAATGGGCATCAACCCTGCGCTGGATGAGTTCAGCGCCATCGGCATTGGTGATATGGGTGGTGATGTCTTCGGCAATGGTATGTTGTGCTCAGAGAAGACCAAACTGGTGGCTGCTTTCAACCACGTCCATATCTTTATTGACCCTTCGCCGGATCCGGAGAAGAGCTACAAGGAGCGTCTGCGTCTGTTCGGGCTTCCGCGATCCGCCTGGACTGATTACGACAGCAAGCTGATTTCCAAGGGGGGCGGGGTTTTCAGTCGGAATTCGAAATCTATCCCTGTCAGCCCGGAAATGAAGAAACTGCTGGGTATCAAATCGGATCGGGTGCCACCAAACATGCTGATCTCGCACATTCTCAAGGCTCAGGTCGACCTGCTCTGGGTCGGTGGTATTGGCACCTATGTGAAAGCCGCCAGTGAATCCCACAGTGATGTGGGCGACAAGGCCAACGACGGTCTGCGGATCAACGGTTCGGATCTTCGCTGCAAGGTGGTCGGTGAGGGCGGCAACCTTGGGCTTACCCAGCTCGGTCGCATTGAATTTGCGCTCAAGGGTGGGCGCATGAACACTGACTTTATCGACAACTCCGGCGGTGTGGATTGTTCTGACCATGAGGTCAACATGAAGATTCTGCTCAACCGGGCCGTTGCCATGGGTGATCTCACCAACAAGCAGCGCAACATCATGCTTGAGGAGATGACCGATGATGTCGCGGAGTTGGTGCTCAAGAACAATTACCGGCAGACCCAGGCCATCAGTATTGCCAGCGAGGATGCGGCGACCCGGCTGGAGGAATATCGCCGGCTGATGAATACCTTTGAGAGCGAGGGCAAGCTCAACCGTGCCCTGGAGTTTCTGCCCGATGACGAGACCCTGTCCGAGCGCAAGCTGGACAAGAAAGGGCTGACCCGGCCGGAACTGTCGGTTCTCATTTCCTATGTGAAGGGCGACCTGAAGCAGACCCTGATCGACAGCACCCTGCCTGACGATCCCCTGCTGGCTGGCGAAATGTACAAGGTGTTTCCCAGGGATCTGACCCAGAAATTCTCCAAGGAGCTGGGAGAGCATCAGCTGCGGCGTGAAATCATCGCGACACAGATTGCCAACGACATGGTCAACCACATGGGGATAACCTTTGTGGAGCGTTTGAACCAGTCTACGGGCGCCGATGCGGCCTCTATCGCTCTGGCCTGGATTATTGCCCGTGACGTGTTCCGCATTGATAACTGGTGGGACAGGATTGAAGCCCTGGATTTCCATGTTTCGGCCCAGCTACAGATGGAGCTGATGCAGGATCTTATGCGCCTGATGCGCCGTTCGGTGCGCTGGCTGCTACGCAACCGTCGGGCGGAGCTGAGCATTCAGCACCACATGGAACGCTTTGCCGACAGCGTCTGGGCGATTACAGCGGGGCTGCCCGAGTATCTTGGTGACCAGGCGAAAACCACCTGGGAGAAACGGCATCAGGCTCTGGTGGATGCCGGGCTGCCCTCAGAGCTGGCGTCCGTGGTTTCGGGTACCGGTCACTTGTACTCTTCTCTGGGTATCATCGAGGCCCACGAAGCCTCTGGCATGCCACTGAAGACCGTGGCCAATCTCTACTATGAGCTGGGTGACCGCCTTGATCTGAACTGGTTCGCGAGCGCCATTGCATCGCTGCAACCTGCCTCGCACTGGCAGGCCCTGGCGAGGGAGAGTTTCCGGGAAGACCTGGACTGGCAGCAGCGGGCGCTAACCACCGGTGTCTTGAAGCTGGCAGGAAAGCCGGACGACGTGCCGGCCTGCGTGGAGGCGTGGCTTTCCCGCCATCAGCACATGATCGATCGCTGGAAATCCATGCTTTCCGAGCTCAAGGGTGTGCGGGAGCCAGAGTACGCCATGTTCTCGGTGGCGCTGCGTGAGTTGCTGGATCTGGCCCAGAGTACCATGCATCAACCCCACGCGGAGGTGGAGTTGCAGACCAACTGAGTATTGCTTTGGGATGCGTATTCCCGTTCAATCGCCGGACGGGAATCATCAAACGGAGTGGGATAATGGGTCAGCTTGACCATCTTCTGGAAAAAAACCGGGCCTGGGCAGACGGTATCAAGGCCCAGGATCCGCAGTTTTTTACCCGCCTGTCGAATCAGCAGGCACCGGAATACCTGTGGATTGGTTGCGCAGACAGCCGCGTGCCCGCCAACCAGATCGTCGATCTTCTGCCGGGGGAACTTTTTGTTCACCGAAACGTGGCTAATGTGGTTGTCCACACGGATTTTAACTGTCTGTCGGTACTGCAGTTCGCCATCGATGTATTGAAGGTCAAACATGTCCTGGTGGTTGGCCACTATGGCTGTGGCGGCGTCAGGGCGGCATTGCTCAATGAAGGGTTCGGACTTATCAGCAACTGGCTTCGACACGTTCAGGATGTCCGTGACCGGCATCAGCAAGTACTCGATGCCCTGCCGGGCGTTCAGGATCGGGTCGACCGTCTGTGCGAACTCAACGTGGTTGAGCAGGTGGGGCATGTTTGCCAGAACAGCATTGTTCAGGAAGCCTGGCGGCGGGGTCAGCCCCTCACGGTTCATGGTTTTGTCTACGATGTCTCGGATGGGGTTCTGCGGGATATGGGGTTGTCGGTAGCCTGCGAGGAAGATCGTGAGCGGGTGCGGCAGAACAGCATCGATGAGCTGGTTCAGAGGCCGGTTCGCTCTGGGCGTCAGAAAATCATGCAGTGAAGAATGTAAAATCGCGTCAAAAATTCGTGAAGGGCGTCACTTCCTGACCCTCGGCGTCATCACAGTTGGTCACCTCCTGGTTTGCTAGAGTAGATCTTGCAGTAAGCGAGGAGTGTGACCATGAAAGAATTGATGCAAAAAGCCCTGACAGCTCTGAACCAGAGGAAAGACGCCACGGCCAGCACGGAATCACGGGGTCGTGGACGGAAATCGTCTGATGCCGGGCAGCCTGAGGACTGGGGTATGTCGCCGGAAGACGCCCTGAGGGTTGGAACGGTTGCCCGTTACAAGTGATTAAGAATTCCATGGTATTTGCCCTCTGAAAGCCCTCCGGTCTCCGTCTTTCAAGGGAGACGCGAGGGCTCATTCCGGTTAGCATATCCCGTCTTTGAACTACCCACTCGGGATAAGCCCATCAATGTCATTGCCCAATTCCCATGAAGTCCTGTTGCGAAACCGCCACCTTGTGCAGGGGAGGCTGGCCCTTTTGGGCGTATCCGCGGGTGAGCTGCTGACGGATTTGCCCGCTGGCGGTATGGCAATGAGTGAGCATGCCGGCGTGTGTGCCTCACTCAGCGGGCGCGACGGCTGGCAGATCTGTTTTGGCTACGACGATCCTGCTCTGGCTGCCGGTACCTTTGACACACTCGTGGTTTTTCTTCCCAAGGCCCGGGCGGAGCTTGACCTGCGTCTTGCCCTGGCACGCTGGCTGGCAGCACCCCGCGCTCGACTGGTGCTGGTAGGTGAGAAGAAAGAAGGCATTGCCGGGGCCGTGAAACAACTCAAGGCCGTGGCGCCGCAGGCTACCAAGACCGATAGCGCCCGGCATTGCCAGGTCTGGTGTGCGGAGAATATCGAACCTCTTCCAGAATTCTCGCTCCGGGAGTGGATGACCTGGACCGGGATTGACTGCCAGTCGGTTCATCTGGACGTTGCCGGATTGCCGGGTATTTTCAGTCTTGGTGAGCTGGACGACGGTACCAGCTTACTGATGGAAACGCTGGACGGGGCGCCTCTGCGGTCTGGCCCGGTTCTGGATTTTGCCTGTGGTGCGGGTGTCCTCGGTGCCTGGCTCCATCGCTGGCAAGAGCGGCAGGGCCTTCCCGGGTTAACGATTGACGGGATTGATGTTCAGTCCCAGGCCGTTATTTGTGCACGGGCCACTTACGAGCGCAACGGGGTTTCCGGGCGGATCATGGCCTCGGACGGCCTTCCGGGCGTCGAGGGTTCATGGCCGGTTATTCTCAGTAATCCACCCTTTCACTCCGGTGTCAGAACAGACCTGTCGATGACCGAGCGTTTTCTTCGGGAAGTGGTGCGCCATCTGGCGCCGGGTGGTGAGGTGCGCCTGGTGGCGAACAGTTTTCTGCCCTACGAGCCATTGATGAAGCGCTGTATCGGCCCGGTTGAACGATTGCGGGAGAATCAGCGTTTTACCGTTTATCGCGCTTTTTGGCGTTCCTGAACGAAAAAAGCCCCTGGGGTGAGGGGCAAGAGGTTCGCGTCCAGAACAACGGAGCCAACCGGAAAAAGGGATGTTCAGCGTGAACACCTTCCACGTTAGGGTTAATTTCTAGAATAAACAGCCTAGAATGGCGCTTTTGTGACAAAAGGCCCCCAGCATGCCCGAAATGACAACCGCCGAACTCGATTTCTCCGGAGGCTCACTGATTCTTGCCCGGCCGGGCACTGATGATCCGACGCTGAGGGCATGGGATGCGGCTGACGAGCTTCTGCTGGAAGAAGCCATTGGCGCGGCGGCAGCCCTGAATGAGCCCCGGGTTCTGGTGGTGGATGATCAGTTCGGGGCCCTGTCACTGGGGCTGTCAGCGGTTTCGCCGACCGTGGTGGCCGACAGTGCTGTGTTGCCCGTAGCCCTGGCAAGCAATGCCTGTTTGAACCCGGAAGTCACTCCACCTGAGTCTGTTTTCAGCTGGATTAATGCGTCCGAGGGCCCGTTTGACCTTGTGGTATTGAGAATACCCCGCCAGGCCGATTATCTGGCCTGGTTGCTGCGCTGGCTCAACCGCGTGATGGCGGACTCGGGCGTTTTGCTGGCAGGCGGCATGATCAAGCATCTACCGGCAAGAAGCGTTGATGTGTTCGCCGAAGCTGTGCAGACAGAGCAGGTGCTGCCGGCGCGAAAAAAAGCGCGGGTGATTCGTTGTACCAGGGGCACTGCGAATCTGGCGGATTGGTCAGTGACCTGGAAAGGCTACCCATTGGGCGACCGAGAAGGTGATGTGGAAATAGCGGCATTGCCGGCGGTGTTTGCCCGTGAAAAGCTGGATATCGGCACCCGCCTGATGTTGCCACATGTAGCCAACGAGGTGTCGACGGCCAGAGCTGGCGATTCGGTGCTTGATCTGGCCTGCGGCAACGGCGTACTGGGCCTGGCGGCGCTGTCGGAGCGACGGGATCTGCAGTTGGTTTTCAGCGATGTTTCAAGCCAGGCCGTGCTCAGTGCCCGTCGTAACGTTGAAAAAGCGTTTCCGGATGCCAGAGCCGCTTTCTCCCATCGCGACGGTATTGAGTCCGATCTGGGAGCCTTTGATCTGATCCTACTGAACCCGCCGTTCCACGAGGGTGGTGTGGTCGGTGATCACATCGCACTTCGGTTATTCGAGCAGGCGTCGCAACACCTGAGGCCGGGCGGTCGCCTGCTCCTGGTAGGAAATCGCCACCTTGGCTATCACCGAAGCCTGCGCCGGTACTTTTCATCAGTTCAGCAGCTGGACGCCAGCCCCAAGTTCGTAGTGTTTCGGGCTGGCAACCGCTGAATAACCTGTCAGATTACAATGTTGGCGCCGGGCGGTCATACCCGAGCCGGGCCAGGGTATCCACGATGGTCTGGGTCTGGCTGTCTATTTCAATATTCACCCGCTGGCCCTCTTCACAGGACCCAAAGGTTGTGGCCCGCAGGGTCTCCGGGATCAGGTGGATGTTGAACCGGTTGCCCCTTACCTCGCCAATAGTCAGGCTGGCACCATTGATGGCGATGTAGCCTTTGGGGAAGATGTAGCGGGCCCATTCCTCGGGCACCTCAAACCATAGCGTGACGTTGTTTTCCGTACGCCGTATTTCGACAATGTTGGCCGCCGTATGTATATGGCCAGAAAGCAGGTGGCCACCAATTTCATCCCCAATCCGGGCGGCGCGCTCGAAATTCACCTGGTCCCCGGTAGTCAGCTCACCCAGCGTGGTAAGTCTCAGGGTTTCCTGCATGGCATCGAAATAAAGCACGCTGTCTTCCTGGCGTGTGACGGTCAGGCAGGTCCCGTTGATTGCCACCGAGGCGCCGATGGAAACGCCGTCTGCCTTTTCTTCGGGGAGGCGAATGGCAAAAGTGCTGAGCCCGGGCTCTGCAGTGACGTCTTCAATGGTTGCAATGCCCTGGACAATGCCTGTGAACATAAGCCTGACCTCATTCAATGTGGTATGGGGCGCCTTTCCGGCAGGTGCGCCAAGGATAGCGAGCGGGCTGACTGATGCCAAGGCCCGACTGATGTCGGTATACCGGGGTAAACATTCAAGTATCCTGCATCATGGTCGATACCCTTCATAACCCCTGAATGCGGACAATCTGCCATGGCTGAAAATCAGAGTAAGGCTGCCACCCGGGCAAACAGTCCGGCGCAGGCTCCCGTGCTGCGCCCTGGTCGGGCGGCTGATCCTGTGCCCGCACCCGTGGAGGCGGGAAGCCAGCCTTCTGCGCCGGCTGCAGGTGCGGACGCCGCAAAAGGCGCGGAAACGCTGCCCGTTGATCAGGCGCCGGATACCGCAGCCGGGTCCGAAGAAGCCTCGGGCGATGATCAGCATCGGGACGCTGGTAGCAGCAAGCCCGAGAGGATTCTGGCGGAATCCCGGCAACGCAAACTCCGTCTGATGCTTCGTCAATGCGACCGGGTGCTGCTGATGGACTTTGAGCTGCTGGCGATGAACGGTTGGCCGGACAACTTTACGATGGCCGAGGCGCGTCGGGGCCGGGACCTCTGGTTATTCAGTGCCTTGATTGCGGCAGCCATCTTTCTGAGTGGGCTGACCGGGTTTGTGCCAGCCTGGATTGCAGGCGGCGGCTTCGGTGCGTTTGTGATCATCCTGCTGCTCGGGATTCCGGCGGTGCGCCGAATCTATACAACAAAACCTTCCTATCTTGATCTGCTTATGACCCGGCAGCGGATGCTCCGTGAGGCAAGGCAGCACGTTGCCCACCTGGAGGGATCTGATGGCCTTATCTGGCAATGTGCCCGGATGTCGGATTTTAACCCTGCGCTGAAGAACACGCGTTTTGGCCACCTGTTGCGACTGTCGGAGAACCGGGTTCTGGCACGCCAGTTGACTCGCCGGGAGCACGTGCGCCTTTACCTGATTTACCTGCTGGAGGCAGAGAAGGCGTACAGCCGCGTTCAGAAAGCCTTTTTCGAGGGTAATCAGGAAGCGATTGATCAGGGGTGGGAAGAAGTCGCCGCAGAGCCTGAGCCGAGAACTTGACACAGATGCGCTTCAAACGTATGTTTCAAACAGACGTTTGCTAGAGGCATTGATAACAAAATGGCGCAGTCTGATACCGTTGACCGGATTCTCGATGCAGCCGAAGAGCTGTTCGCCGACCGGGGTTTTTCGGAAACCTCGCTCCGAATGATTACCAGTAAGGCTAAAGTAAATCTGGCCGCTGTCAATTACCACTTTGGTTCAAAGAACGCACTGATTCATGCGGTATTCGCGCGCTTTCTGACACCGTTTTCCGCCACACTGGAAAACGCGTTCGATGAGCTGGAAGAGCGGTGCAGCGGCAAGCCTCCAACCCTGAATCAGACGCTCTGGGCGCTAACGGAGAGCGCGGTGCGTATGCCCCAGCGTAACGAAAAGGGTATCTCGATCTTCATGCGCCTGCTTGGGCTTGCCTATACCCAGTCACAGGGCCATCTGCGCAAGTTCCTTGAGCAAGAGTACAGCGAGCCCTTCAGCCGGTTCATGCGCCTGCTCAAGGAAGCGACGCCTCAGCTTTCCTCGGTGGATCGCTACTGGCGTATCCAGTTCATGCTGGGGGCAACGGCGTTCACCATGTCCAGCAGCGATGCGCTTCGCGATATTCTTCAGAACAAGCTGGGCGTGGAAACCACCGTCCAGGAAATTGCTGCCCGCCTGGTGCCTTTCCTGGCAGCCGGCATGCAGGCCGAAGATGCCATGCTGATCCCGCCAGCTGGCAGCAAGGTCTCGGTTGCCTGAATTCCTCTCTCTCGGTTAGGCTTCCCTCTGAACCTCCAAGGGAGCCTGGCCGGTTTTGACGCACCCCGCATCTGTTCGAATCGATATTGACCTGACCCTCCAGCGCCTGCAGCTGAAAAGCGAAGGCGGAGAGATTGTTGCCACCTATCCGGTTTCCACCGGCCTGAACGGGCCGGGAGAGAGCGATGGCAGTGGCTGCACTCCGCGTGGTGAGCACTATGTCCGGGCCAGTATTGGCGCCGGTCTTCCTGTTGGGACGGTATTCCGTGCCCGACGCCCCACCGGCGAAATCTACAGCGTGGATCTCGCCCGGCTTCATCCCGATCGCGACTGGATACTGAGCCGGATTATCTGGTTATGCGGTCGTGAGTGGGGCAAAAACAGGGGGCCGGGTGTCGATACTTTCCGCCGCTTCATATACATTCACGGCACACCGGACAGCGAGCCCATGGGCGTGCCGTTGTCCCATGGCTGCGTACGGATGCGCAACTCAGACATTATTGATCTGTTTGATCGCGTCAGGCCGGGAACGGCCGTTTCCATTCGATAAAACTGTTTAGACCAGAGGAATCCGATGATCGGGGATGTTATGGCCATGGTGAATGGCTGGATCGAGAATTTCGGGCTGCTGTCTGAAGCCTGGCGTGTCGGAATTGTTGTCTTTGCGCTGGTTTTCGGAACGGCCACAGTGGCTTATACCGCTGGCCACATCATCGGGGCTCTTGAGCGCAAATTCAGCCAGACCAAAAACCTGTTCGACGATGCCTTGCTGCATGCGGCTCGCAAGCCGGTGGTCGCGTTTGTCTGGCTGCAGGGGGTCTATTGGGCTGCCGAAGTGGCTCACAAATACTCGGAAGCGGAGATCTTCAAGGCCAATGAGTCGGTGCTGCAGATCGGTTTCATCTTCGTACTGGTCTGGGCGGTTCTGCGGTTGATCAAAGAAGCGGAGGGGATTCTCGTATCTCCTCTGAAAATGAAACAGCCCATGGACTACACCACCGTCAACGCAGTGAGCAAACTGTCCAGGGCCGTTGTCCTCATTACTGCCGTGCTGATTGCAATGCAGTCCATGGGCTACAGCATTTCGGGGGTACTGGCCTTCGGCGGCGTGGGCGGTATTGCGGTCGGTTTTGCCGCCAAGGACCTGCTGGCGAACTTTTTCGGCGGTTTTATCATCCACTTGGATCGACCCTTCAAGGTCGGGGACTGGGTGCGCTCGCCCGATCGGAACATTGAGGGTACGGTTGAGCATATCGGCTGGCGTCTGACGACCATCCGCACCTTCGACAAGCGTCCTCTTTACGTGCCGAATGCCGCGTTTACTACCATTGCGGTTGAGAACCCCTCGCGCATGAGCAATCGTCGGATCTACGAGACTATTGGTATCCGCTATGCCGATGTCGGGCAGATGGCAACGATCGTGGACGATATCAGAGCCATGCTCCAGCAGCATGAGGAGATCGAGAGCGATGAGACCCTGATTGTGAATTTCCTGGCCTTCAATGCCTCGTCACTGGACATCATGGTGTATTGCTTTACCAAGACAACCCAGTGGGTTCCTTTCCACGAGGTGAAACAGGATGTGTTGCTGAAGATCAGCGATATTATTGAAGGCTACGGAGCCGAGGTCGCCTTCCCGACCCGGACTCTGCACTTGCCCGAGGGGGTTCGGCTGTCCGGATCGCAATCCGACGATTCGGCAGAAAAGCGTGGGGAAGCCTCCTCCGGGAAAAGTGCGCAGAAATCGCAGAATCGCCAGACCACCGGAGATGTAGAAGATTCAGGAGAGTCAGAATGACGTCACCGGAGAAAATGCACCCTGTCGGGATTATCGGGGGTACAGGCCTGACCACATTGTCTGGCCTGGAAATCACCGGCGAGAATAAAGCCGGAACGCCCTGGGGCATGCCTTCCGCGCCATTGGTAGAGGGGCGCTTGGGTGATCAGCCGGTGATGTTCCTGTCGCGCCATGGTAACCCACACCGTATTCCACCCCATCAGGTGAATTACCGGGCGAACCTCAAGGCCCTTTACGATGCCGGTGTGCGAACGGTCGTTGGCGTCAATGCCGTGGGCGGTATTCATGCAGATATGGGACCTGCCCATGTGGTTATTCCCGACCAGATTATTGACTACACATGGGGGCGCGCCAGCACCTTTTTCGAAGGCAGTCTGGACTCAGTGACCCACATTGATTTCACCTGGCCCTACGATGAGAGCGCGCGGCAGATCCTGATTGATGCCGCCGGCGCAGAAAACGTGCCGTTTTCCGGTTTCGGAGTGTACGGCGCAACCCAGGGCCCGAGGCTGGAAACCGCGGCTGAAATCATCCGGATGGAGCGGGACGGCTGCAACCTGGTGGGAATGACTGGTATGCCGGAAGCTGCGCTGGCGGCGGAACTGGGAATGCGTTATGTCTGTCTCGGTTTGGTGGTGAACTGGGCGGCCGGAAAGTCCGACCACATCATCACCATGGAAGAAATCGAGGCAGCCATCGAGCAGGGAATGTCCGGGGTCAAACGGATCCTCGAAGTCTCGATGGCTGGCCTTGGGGTGCTTACTCCGCTGCCTCAATCTTCTTGAAAAACACCAGCACGCCGATCGTGGGGGAATCGAGAAAGTGGATTTCCTCACTGCGCATCCGGCGGGTTTCCCGAATCCAGGTCAACAATTCCAAGGGCGCAGGTTCAGCCAGAACAGGTAGTTGCTGACCGGCTGCTTCTCCGGTTGCTGCTGACATTGGGGCGGAGTCACTCGCTCCGGATGCGTCCGGGGCGGGGGGGGTTTCTTCAGAGAGCTCGGTCGCAGCCTCTAAAGGCAGCTCCGATGACTCTTCCGCCAACTGCCAGTGGTTGAGATGCACATTGACGTGCAAATAGCGTTGCCGGTCGATGGTGATGTGTCCCTCAACGTCCCGGGTGCGAGCCTCGTTCAGCCAGTCACCTGCTTCAAGCCGCAAGGGTGTCCCCTCGTAATCTGGTGGAAACGCCTCGTACCAACCGGCAGCCACAAGCACACGGTAACGGCCACTGCGTTCGAGTCTGGCCGCGGCACTGGCAAGGTGGAGATCCTTTTGGGGCGCCAATTCCAGTGTGGTTTCCGTGGTGCCATCTTCCAGCGATGACCAGAGAACCTCTTCGGTCTCAATGGGCGGCTCTACCGAGCGATCAGACATCCGTTCGTTCACAGCTTCCGGCTCTACAATCCGCTCAAGAATGACAAACTCCGCCCGATAATAGTCATCAGGAACCGGTGTGCCGGGCTCAAGGGGCAAGGTTGCCCTGTCAGGCTGCTGTGCGGCGCCTGTTATAGAAAAGCTCAGAAGCAGAGCTGCCAGGATGGCCCGGGTCGGGTATCGGCACCAGCGAATTCCATCAATTTGCAAGGGTCGTACTCCAATTGTTGGTCGGCCGTTCATGAGCCGGACGCGTCATTTTTTGCTGGCTCCAGCTCGCCAAGCATCCGGGAAATGCCGTCGAGTTTACCACCGGTTGTGGCATCCTTCAGCCGAAAACGGAAGCTGTTGGCACCTTCGAGCCGGTACTGGTCGGGTGCGGATTGCACTTTTTTAACCAGAACCAGGGGATCCACCGGTGTCGAGCTGCCAAACTCGAGCCGCGACCATTCCTTGCCGGCATCGACTTTCACGATGCCGAGGGCTTCTGCACGCAATCGAAGCTCGGTCTGGCGGATCAGGTTTTTGGCCGGATCCGGTAATAATCCGAACCGGTCGATCATTTCAACCTGAAGTTCTTTTAATGCTTCCGGGCTGTCCACGCTGGCAATCCGTTTGTAGAGCATCAGGCGGTTATGGACATCCGGCAGATAATCCTCGGGGATCAGAGCCGGGATTCTCAGGTTCATTTCGGTGCCGTGGCTAAGTGGCAGGTCGGCGTTCGGGGTTCGGCCCTCGCGAATGGCCTTGACGGCTTCGTCCAGCAGCTGCATGTAAAGGGTAAAGCCGATGCTTTCGATCTGCCCGCTCTGTTCTTCCCCCAATAACTCCCCGGCACCGCGGATTTCCAGGTCGTGAGTGGCCAGCATAAAGCCGGCGCCCAGGTCCTGCGCCTCCGAAATCGCATCCAGACGCTTTTTGGCGTCCGCCGTGATGGATTTCGGCGGTGGCGTGAGCAGGTAGGCATAGGCCTGGTGGTGCGACCGGCCGACACGGCCCCGGAGCTGATGCAGTTGCGCCAGACCGAATTTGTCTGCCCGCTCGATAATAATGGTGTTGGCACTGGGAACGTCGATGCCGGTCTCAATGATCGTTGTGCACACCAGCACGTTGAAGCGTTTGTGATAGAAGTCGGACATGATCTTTTCCAGATCACGTTCTCTCATCTGCCCGTGGGCGACGCCCACCCGGGCTTCCGGAATCAGTGAACGAAGATCCTCGGCCGTCTTCTCGATGGTGGCCACATCGTTATGCAGGAAATAGACCTGACCGCCGCGGAGAATTTCCCGCAGTATGGCTTCCTTGACCATGGCGTTGTCTTTCTGGCGCACAAAGGTTTTCACCGAGAGCCGCCGGGCCGGAGGGGTGGCGATAATCGAGAGATCCCGCAGATGCCCCATGGCCATGTTCAGCGTTCGGGGGATCGGGGTGGCTGTCAGGTTGAGCATGTCCACTTCTGCTCGCAACGCTTTGAGTCTCTCCTTCTGCTGAACGCCAAAGCGATGCTCTTCGTCGATGATGACCAGGCCAAGATTCTTGAACTTGATGTCGCCTTGCAGCAGTTTGTGGGTGCCAATGACGATGTCGGCCCTGCCGTTCTCCACGGCCTCCAACGCCCTGCTGGTCTGGCCAGCGGTGCGGAACCGGCTGAGCAGCTCGATCTGTACAGGGGTATCCGAGAAACGGTCCCGGAAGGATTCGTAATGTTGCTGGGCGAGCAGGGTAGTGGGGACCAGAACCGCCACCTGCTTTCCCGACCATGTGGCAAGGAAAGCCGCACGCATGGCAACCTCGGTTTTCCCGAAGCCCACATCGCCACAGACCAGGCGATCCATTGGCTGTTCGCTGGTCATGTCCTCGAACACTGACTGGATAGCAACCTGCTGGTCTGGTGTCTCCTCGAACGGAAAGCCGGCAGCAAAGGCGCGATAGGCTTCCTTGGGATCCTCGAAGCTGAAGCCTTTGCGCGCCTCCCGCCGGGCGTACACATCCAGCAGCTCGGCGGCAGTATCACGGATCTTCTCCAGGGCTTTCTGTTTCGCTGTGCTCCAGCGGTCCGTCCCGAGTTTGTGAAGCGGCGCGTGTTCGGTGTCATTGCCGGCATAGCGGGAAATCAGGTGCAGGCTGGAGACCGGCACGTACAGTTTTGCGCCGCCGGCGTACTCAAGCATCAGGAATTCGCTCGCCTCGCCCTCTACCGTGATGGTCTCCAGGCCCAGGTAACGGCCAACACCGTGGTCGATATGAACCACCGGCGCACCCATCCGCAATTCCGACAGATCCCGGAAGCCGGCATCGTCGGTTTCCGTCGGCTTGTCCCGGCGCCGCCGCTGCAGTACCCGCTCGCCGAACAGGGCCGTCTCGGTGATCAGGGCAACGGAATGCTCGGGCAGCACCAGGCCTTGCTCCATCGGAGCAATGGTAATGGCCACGGCGCTTTCCTTATCGTCGAGAAAAGCCTGCCAGCCGGACAGGGTTTTCAATTCCACACCCTGCTCGCCAAGATTCTCCATCAGCGCCTCGCGCCGACCGGACGATTCGGCGCAAATCAGCACGTGGCCGTCGAACTCTCCCAGAAACCGCTTGAGGCGACCGGCGGGATCTGCGGCCCGACCGTCCATGGCGATATCCGGCAAGGTTGTCGTGGGGCAGTTAACCGATCCTGCGGCATCCTTTGGCTCGGCGGAGACGGTTACCCTCGGGAAGGCCTTCAGCTGTCCGAACAGCTCCTCCTGCTGCAGGAACAGGCGCGTGGGCGGCAGAATCGGCCGCAGGCGATCGTGGCGACGGTCTTCGTACCGGTTACGGGTTTCACTGTCAAAGTGGCTGACCGCATCATTCAGACCATCGGCGGTAAAGACATGGGTTGCTCCGGGCAAGTAGTCGAACAGGGTTGCCGTCTCGTCGAAGAACAGCGGCAGGTAGTACTCAATGCCCGGCGGGGTTATGCCGTGAGTCACGTCCTGGTAGATGGGGGTGTCCTTGTCGGCATTCGGGAACTGCTCGAACCAGCGACTGCGGAACCCGGAGCGCGCCTCTTTATGCCAGGGGAATTCAAAAGCCGGCAGCAGTTCGATGCGTTCTATCCGGTCGATTGAGCGCTGAGTCTCTGGATCAAATGTCCGGAGCGTTTCGATCTCATCATCGAACAGATCAATCCGGTAGGGCTGGCTGGCGCCCATTGGGAAAATGTCCAGTATGGCGCCCCGGACCGCGTATTCGCCGTGCTCGTAGACGTTCTCCGCATGCCGGTAGCCCGCCGCCTCAAGCTGCATTCGCCAGCTCTCGATATCCAGGGACTGTCCCACTTCCAGAAGCAGGGTGTTGCCCTGGAGATAATTTACCGGCGGCAACCTGTGCATCAGCGTGCGAGCAGGAACCACCAGAACCCCATGGCTGGTTGCGGGCAGGCGGTGCAGGGTCCGGATTCGCCGGGAAATAATGTCCTGGTGGGGCGAAAACAGATCGTAAGGCAGAGTTTCCCAGTCGGGCAGCGACAGCAGTTCCAGCCCGTCGTCGCTGACCGCCGGGCCGTCTTCTTCCGGGGGTAGCCCAAGGAAGAAGCGCATGGCCTGCTCAAGCCGGATGGCATCGGCGGTGCTGCGGGTAATGACCAGGGTCAGACCCTTGTGCGCGCGCGCACTTTCGCAGATGGCCAGCGCCTCACTGCTGCCGTGCAGTTGACCCCATGTTCGGTGATCGGCCGGCCGAGACGGAAACTCGGGGGCAATCAGGGGGAGGGGTGACGGGCGTGTGCTGGCACCTTGGCTCATGGGCGGTCTGGTTCTCCTGCTGTGGATGTCCGGGAGGCGGTGAGGCGCGTATTCTAACGCTCGCGCCCGTCACTGTCATGGCGCCGGCGCGCAGTTGGAGTTTGCGTAATTGACCGGCGCGTCCTATACGAAGGTCAGGGCCCGCCGTATTTGCGGTCGACCTGATTAAATTGGATAATGTGCGCCCCAAATTCCAAGTGCCAATTGCAGAGGTCCAAGCGTGAGTCACGAACAGATCAACCAGCACCTGTCCAACTGGACAGAAAGAGAATCCACCGCGGAAGCCATGATTCCGCTGATCGGCCGCCTCTACCGCAAAAACAATGTGGTTACTTCTGTATACGGCCGCGCCATCATCAACCAGTCGGTCATCGACATCATTCGCGCCCACCGTTTTGTGCGCCAGGTTGAAGACAGCGAGCTCTCTGTTCATGACACCCTGCCGATCCTGCAGGCCATGGACAATCTTGATCTTGGTCGGGCCCACGTAGATATCGGCAAGTTGGCGGTCAAGTTCAAGGACGAGGGGGGTGATCTTACCGAATTCCTGAAGCGTGAAATCGGTCCTGTTGTTGGGCAGTATGCCGCTCAGTCCGAGGAAGACGCCCATAACGACACCAAAGACGTTGTTCTGTATGGTTTCGGCCGTATCGGTCGCCTGCTGGCGCGCATTCTGATTGAGAAGGCGGGCGGCGGTAACAACCTGCGCCTGCGTGCGATCGTTGTTCGCCAGGGTGGTGCGGAAAACGATCTCGAGAAGCGTGCCAGCCTGCTGCGCCGTGACTCTGTGCATGGACCGTTCGACGGCACCATTACAGTTGATGAAAAAGAATCAGCCCTGATCGCCAACGGCAACTACATCAAGGTGATCTATTCCGATGGTCCGGACAAGGTGGATTACACCGAGTACGGCATCAACAACGCCATCGTGATCGACAACACCGGTAAGTGGCGTGACGAGGCCGGGCTTGGTCTGCACCTCAAATCGAAGGGTGTCAGCCGCGTTATCCTGACTGCTCCGGGCAAGGGTGATATCAAGAACATTGTTTATGGTATCAATAACGATTGGATCAACGACGACGACAAGATCCTGTCAGCAGCCTCCTGTACCACCAATGCCATCACACCGGTGCTCAAGGCAATTGAGGACGAGTACGGTATCGAAGACGGTCACGTTGAGACCGTTCACTCGTACACCAACGACCAGAACCTGATCGACAACTACCACAAGGGTAGCCGTCGCGGACGGAGTGCCGCCCTGAACATGGTAATTACCGAGACGGGCGCAGCCAAAGCCGTCGCCAAGGCGCTGCCGGTGCTCAAGGGTAAGCTGACGGGTAATGCCATTCGCGTACCGACGCCGAACGTTTCCATGGCGATCCTGAACCTCAACCTCAAGAAAGACGTTGATGTGGAAGGCGTAAACGACTATCTGCGTGATATGGCGCTGCATTCAGAGCTGCAGAAGCAGATTGACTTCGTCAATTCCCCGGAAGTGGTCTCAACCGACTTTGTCGGTTCCCGCCACGCTGGCATCGTTGACGCCCAGGCAACGATCGCCAGTGGCAAGCGCCTGATCCTGTATGTCTGGTACGACAACGAGTTCGGCTACAGTGCCCAGGTCGTGCGCGTGGTTAACCAGATGGCAGGCGTAAATTACCCGATCTTCCCCAAACGTGCGAGAGACTGAGGCGAACGCACCTAACTGGTGAGGTAAAGGTCATTAAAAACCCCGGCAGCAACCGTTGCCGGGGTTTTTGCTTTTATGGCCAGCTGACCGGCTCGATTGGCCGCACGCGCATAGCCCGTTCAGGTTTCTGGTGGAAATAGGATTCCTTAATCTCTATAATTGGCGCGATTTTGGGTACGTCTGGCACTACGTTTCTCATGGTTTTTCTGGGCCGCAGGTGTCGGGCGTTACGAATCCATTGAAAAGTTTCTGATGATTGGATGAGGCTAATGATCAAGATCAAAAAAGGCCTGGATCTTCCCATCAGCGGCGCTCCCGAACAGACCATTACAGACGGCAAACCCGTTCGCCACGCGGCGTTGATCGGTTTTGACTATATCGGCATGAAGCCGACGATGGCTGTGAAAGAGGGAGACCGTGTCAAGCGCGGTACGCTGCTGTTCACGGACAAGAAGACCGAAGGCGTTCGTTATACTTCACCCGCCGCCGGCGTGGTGAAAGAGATTAACCGTGGTGAGCGTCGGGTATTCCAGTCGATCGTTATCGAAATCGATGGCGACGAGGCTGAGACATTTGCCCGCTACAGCGAAGCGGATCTTGCCGGCCTGGAACGCCAGCAGGTGGTTGATAATCTAGTGGAATCCGGTTTGTGGACGGCGTTCAAGACGCGGCCCTACAGCAAGGTTCCGGAGATTGACTCCGCCCCTCACTCCATTTTCGTGTCGGTTATGGACACCAACCCGCTGGCAGCGGACCCGACGGTGATCATTGGCGAGAACAGCCAGGCCTTTGAAAAAGGCCTGACGCTCCTCACCAAGCTGACCATGGGCAAAGTGTTTGTTACCGGTAAGCCCGGATCCAACGTGGCGGTACCCAAATCCGACGCTGTTGAGGTGCACCAGTTTGATGGCAAGCATCCGGCAGGTAACGTTGGAACCCATATCCATCACCTGGATCCCGTATCCGGCAGCAAGACGGTCTGGAGCATCAATTATCAGGACGTCATCGATATCGCCAAACTGTTCGAATCCGGAGAAGTTCCGGTGGAGCGTATTGTCGCGATTGGTGGTCCCAAGGCCCTGAAGCCTCGCCTGGTTCGTACTCGTCTGGGAGCCAGCCTCGAGGAACTTCTGGAGGGCGAAGTTGCCACAGATTGT
The DNA here is from genome assembly GCF_040148675.1 of Marinobacter sp. NFXS11. Taxonomy (NCBI): domain Bacteria; kingdom Pseudomonadati; phylum Pseudomonadota; class Gammaproteobacteria; order Pseudomonadales; family Marinobacteraceae; genus Marinobacter; species Marinobacter sp. NFXS11. The sequence goes on from NZ_JAGDDV010000001.1 coordinate 877,498, forward strand.
GAGATCCGGCCGATTTCGGGTTCTGTGTTCGGTGGTCGCCGCGGCGATGGCCCCTGCGCCTACCTTGGCCGCTTTGCCAATCAGGTGTCCGTGCTTGAAGAGGGCAACAAGCGTGAGTTCATGGGGTGGCTGTCTCCGGGCCCGAACCGGTTCTCGGTGCTGAACATTTACCTGTCCAAGCTGACCAGCGGAAAGCTTTTCAATTTTACCACCACGACCAATGGTAGTGAGCGGGCGATGGTTCCGGTTGGCGCCTACGAGCAGATCATGCCTCTGGACATTCTTCCGACGCAGCTGCTGCGTTCGCTGATTGTCGGTGACACAGAGATGGCACAGAAGCTCGGAGCGCTTGAGCTGGATGAAGAAGATCTGGCGCTGTGCACGTTCGTGTGCCCGGGCAAATATGAATATGGTCCGATTCTCCGCGAGAACCTGACCCGAATCGAGATCGAGGGCTAATACGATGGCTATCAGACAGTTTCTCGATGGAATCGAGCATCACTTTGAAAAGGGTGGCAAGTACGAGCGCTGGTATGCGTTGTACGAAGCCGTGGATACCATTTTCTACACTCCCGGCAAAGTAACTTCCACCACCGCTCATGTGCGCGACGGCGTCGACCTCAAACGCATCATGATTACCGTGTGGTTGTGTACTTTCCCGGCGATGTTCTTCGGTATGTGGAACATCGGCTTCCAGGCCAACAGCTTCCTCGCGTCCAACCCGGACGCCATGGTTGCCGACGGCGGCCTGCGGACTGCCTTCATTCAGGCACTTGCGATCACCGGTGCCGGTGCTGGCGTATGGGATAACTTCGTTTACGGTATGGCGTACTTCGTCCCCATTTACTTCGTGACCTTTGTGGTCGGTGGTTTCTGGGAAGTTCTGTTCGCCACCGTGCGTCGTCACGAGGTAAACGAAGGTTTCTTCGTTACATCGGTTCTTTTTGCCCTGATCTGCCCACCCACCATTCCACTTTGGCAGGTGGCCCTGGGTATTACCTTCGGTGTGGTTATCGGCAAGGAAGTGTTTGGCGGTACCGGCAAGAACTTCCTCAACCCGGCCCTGACAGGTCGCGCGTTCCTGTACTTTGCCTACCCGGCGCAGATCTCCGGTGACACGGTCTGGACCGCAGTCGACGGTTTCAGTGGTGCTACCGCGTTGAGCTGGGCCGCAAGTGGCGGTCTGGAAGCCCTGGAGACCCAGATTGGCTGGATGAGTGCTTTCGTGGGAACCATTCAGGGCTCCATGGGTGAAACTTCGACGCTCGCGGTGCTGATAGGTGGCCTGATACTGCTGGTCATGAAGATCGCCAGCTATCGGATTGTCGGCGGCGTGTTGATCGGTATGATCGGCATGTCCCTGCTACTAAATATCGTCGGATCCGAGACCAACCCGATGTTCGCAATTCCTGCGCATTGGCATCTGGTTATGGGCGGTTTTGCCTTCGGTATGATGTTCATGGCAACCGACCCGGTGTCCGCGGCGATGACCAACACTGGTCGCTGGTGCTTCGGCATTCTGGTGGGTGTCATGACAATCCTGATCCGTGTCATCAACCCGGCCTTCCCCGAGGGCATCATGCTGGCGATTCTGTTCGCCAACTTGTTTGCGCCGCTGATGGACCATTACGTGGTCCAGGCCAATATCAAACGGAGGCTTGCTCGTGGCTAAAGCTAAAGAAACCGTCTCCCGTACGCTGGTTGTTGCGCTGGTACTGAGTATTGCCTTCTCTGTGGTGGTTTCCACGGCAGCGGTTCTGCTCCGGCCGGCCCAGATCCAGAACCAGAATCTGGACATCAAGACCAACATCCTCTCTGCTGCGGGCATGCTGGAGTCCGGCTCCAGCGCCGAGCAAATCGAAGATGCGTTCGCGCGTTTTGATGTTCGCCTGGTCGACCTCGATACCGGTGAATTTGTCGAGCCGTCCGACGTGGGTGTCCAGGATCCCATGAAGTACGACATGTACAAGGCTGCTTCTGATCCGCAGATGTCTACCAATATTCCTTCTTCGGAAGACAAGGCAGGCATCAAGCGCCGCCCGAATGTTGCCAAGGTCTACACCATGAGCGAGAACGGCCAGATCAACCGCGTGGTTCTTCCGATCCACGGCTACGGGCTCTGGTCCACCCTGTACGGCTTCATTTCCCTTGAGGGTGATCTGAACACCATCGAAGGTTTGGGTTTCTATGCGCATGCAGAAACCCCGGGGCTTGGTGGTGAAGTGGACAACCCTCGCTGGAAGCGCCAGTGGGTTGGCAAGGAGGTCTATAACGAAGACCGTTCCGAGCCCCAGGTGCGACTGGTTAAGGGCGGTGTTGGCGCCGATGCGCAGGACAAGGAGCACAAGGTTGATGCTCTGTCCGGTGCTACGCTGACAAGCCGCGGCGTTGAGCAACTGGTCAACTACTGGATGGGCGACCGCGGATACGCGCCGTTCCTGAAAAAACTTCGTGAAGGGGAGGTCTGATCATGGCAGATGCATCAGCCAAACAGGTTCTCTTCGAACCAATCTTCAGCAATAACCCGATTGCCCTGCAGATTCTGGGCATCTGTTCAGCGCTGGCGGTAACCACCAGCATGAACGTTACTCTTGTTATGTGTGCAGCGGTTACTGCCGTTACCGCATTTTCCAACCTTGCGGTGTCGCTGGTACGTACCCAGATTCCGGGCAGTATCCGGATCATCGTACAGATGACCATTATCGCCTCACTGGTAATCGTGGTTGATCAGCTGCTCAAGGCTTATGCCTACGAGATTTCCAAGCAGCTGTCGGTGTTTGTTGGTCTGATTATCACCAACTGTATCGTTATGGGCCGCGCGGAAGGCTTCGCCATGAAGAACGGCCCCTGGCTGAGCTTCCTGGACGGTGTTGGTAACGGTCTGGGCTACTCCGTGCTCCTGATCTTTGTTGCCTTCTTCCGTGAACTGCTGGGTGCGGGCTCCCTGTTCGGCGTGTCCCTGATGCCGGTGGTCAACGAAGGCGGCTGGTACATCCCGAACGGTTTGTTGCTGCTGCCGCCGAGCGCGTTCTTCATTATCGGCCTGGCCATCTGGGGTCTGCGGACCTGGAAGCCGGAGCAGGTTGAAGAGCCTGACTACAAAATGTCGCGTCATGTCGCCAAGGAGGCCTTCTGATGGAACACTATATCAGTCTGATTCTGAAGGCAGTTTTCGTTGAAAACATGGCTCTGGCGTTCTTCCTGGGGATGTGTACCTTCCTGGCCATCTCCAAGAAAATCGAGGCTGCCACGGGGCTTGGCATTGCCGTTGTTGTGGTCCTGACTGTAACCGTGCCGGTGAATAACCTGCTGTACAACACGATCCTTCGCGAAGGCGCCCTTGATTGGGCAGGCTTGCCGAATGTCGACCTGAGCTTTCTCGGATTGCTGACGTACATCGGTGTAATCGCGGCGATCGTCCAGATCATGGAAATGGTACTGGATAAGTATATCCCGGCACTCTATGCCGCTCTGGGTGTGTTCCTGCCTCTGATCACAGTGAACTGCGCCATTCTCGGTGCCTCACTGTTCATGGTGGAGCGTGACTACACCTTTGGCGAGAGCGTCGTATATGGCTTTGGTGCCGGTCTCGGCTGGGCCCTGGCAATCATTGCCCTGGCGGGTATCCGCGAGAAGCTGAAGTACAGTGACGTTCCGGAAGGCCTGCGTGGCCTGGGTATCACCTTCATTACCGTTGGTTTGATGTCCCTGGGCTTCATGTCCTTCTCCGGTATCTCACTGTAATTCACCCGGTGATTCGGTTTAACGAAAAGGCGAGACCATGAATACAGAAATTATTCTCGGCGTGGTCATGTTCACCGTTATCGTTCTGGCCCTGGTCGCAGTGATTCTTGCGGCCCGGTCCAGGCTGGTAAGCACCGGTGATGTGACCATTGAGATCAACGATGATCCAGAACACACGCTGAAGACCGAAGCCGGCGGCAAGCTGCTCGGTACTCTGGCAAACAGTGGTATTTTCCTGTCCTCTGCCTGCGGTGGTGGTGGCACCTGCGCCCAGTGCAAGTGCAAGGTTCTGGACGGCGGCGGTGCCATGCTGCCAACGGAAAAGACCCACTTTACCAACCGTGAAGAGAAAGAAGGCTGGCGCCTGTCCTGTCAGGTTCCCGTCAAACAGGATATGAAGGTGGAAGTGCCGGAGGAATTCTTCGGCGTGAAGAAGTGGGAATGTGAGGTTGTCTCCAACCACAACGTGGCTACTTTCATCAAAGAACTCGTACTCAAACTGCCTGAAGGTGAGGAAGTGGACTTCCGGGCCGGCGGCTATGTTCAGCTTGAGTGCCCTCCCTACGAAATCGACTTCAAGGATTTCGATATCGAGGAAGAGTTCCACGAGGACTGGGACAAGCACAACATCTGGCGCTACAAGGCGGTTAACAAGGAAGAGACCATCCGGGCCTATTCCATGGCGAACTACCCGGAAGAAAAGGGTGTTCTCAAGTTTAACATTCGTATCGCTACGCCACCCCCTGGCACGGACCACAACCCGGGCATCATGTCGAGCTATGTGTTCAATCTGAAGCCGGGAGACAAGGTGACCGTGATGGGACCGTTCGGTGAGTTCTTCGCCAAGAAGACTGACGCTGAAATGGTCTTCATCGGAGGTGGTGCCGGTATGGCGCCCATGCGTTCCCATATCTTCGATCAGCTCAAGCGTCTGAACTCCAAGCGCAAGATCAGCTTCTGGTATGGTGCTCGAAGTGTTCGCGAGATGTTCTACGTAGAAGATTTCGACGGGCTGCAGGAAGAGAACGACAACTTCGAGTGGCACGTAGCTCTTTCCGATGCACTGCCGGAAGACAACTGGGAAGGCCCCACTGGGTTTATCCACAACGTATTGTACGAGAACTATCTGAAGGACCATCCGGCTCCGGAAGACTGTGAGTACTACATGTGTGGGCCCCCAATCATGAACGCGTCCTGCATCAAGATGCTGAAAGATCTGGGTGTCGAGGATGAAAACATCATGCTGGATGACTTTGGAGGCTAAGCAGTTCTGATGACATTCAGCATGGTACGACCCGCCAGGGTGGCCCTGGCCGGCGCTTTTACAGCGCTGGCCTTTGCCGTTCTGGCGGGTTGTTCGTTTGAGCCAGAGGAAAAAATCTGGGAAATCTCCGGTCCCGTTTTCGGCACCAGCTACCACATCAATGTCGTATTGACCGAGGATCAGGAGAGGCTTGAAACTCTGGCCAGCGGTATTGATGAGGTGCTCGAAGGGGTTGATGCGTCAATGTCGACCTGGCGCGAGGATTCGGAGCTGTCCCGTTTCAATCAACGATCCGATCAATCCGAGTGGGTTCCGGTGTCAGCGGGCTTGCTCCGAGTTCTTCAGAAGGCTGAAGAGATCTCAACGATGACCGATGGTGCCTTTGATGTGACCATCGGCCCGGTGGTAAATCTTTGGGGGTTCGGCCCCCAGGCTCGCCCGGAGCAGATTCCGTCAGAGGAATCTCTCTCCAGGGCTCTTGCCGCCACTGGCTTCGAGAAGCTCGAGCTGCGGGTCGATCCGCCCGCCGTGCGTGCGACACCACCGCAATATGTGGATCTGTCGGCTATCGCCAAGGGATACGGTGTAGATGCGGTTGCCCGTTTTCTTGAGAGCGAAGGCGTCGAGGCTTACCTGGTGGAGATTGGCGGAGAGGTTAGCGTCAATGGCCGAAAACCTGATGGCAGCACCTGGCGACTGGCCATAGAACAGCCGATGGCCGAGGGGCGCGCGGTAAACCGCGTGGTGGCGCTGGAATCACGCGCTATGGCAACATCGGGTGATTATCGTAACTATTACGAATCGGAAGGCCGTCGTTATTCCCATACAATAGATCCTGAAACGGGTGAGCCAATTGCTCACAAGCTGGCATCGGTGACCGTTATCGCGGACGATTGTATGACGGCGGATGCTCTGGCAACCGGTTTTAATGTGATGGGCTACGAGCGGGCCAATGAGCTCGCGGTGAGGGAAAATATCCCGGCCTATTTTATTGTCAGGACGGATGAAGGCTTCGATACGCACCAGACGCCGGCCTTTTCGTCCTACGTGACTCAATGAGGGGAGGGCAACATGGGTACCTTTCTTTTGGTTCTTTTTATCGTGGTTTTGCTGGTTGCAGCCATGTCTATTGGCGTGATCCTCGGGCGCAAGCCCATCAGTGGAACATGCGGCGGGATTGGCGCGCTCGGTATCAGCCAGTCCTGTGATATCTGCGGTGGTAATACCCAGAAGTGCGAAGAAGAAAACGAGCGTTTGGCCACCGAAGGTAAAGAACCCGAGGCTCTGACTTACGACGCCAGCAAGACCAGCAAGCACTGATCTGTTTTTGACAATTACAACCCTCTTTTCACGACGTAGATAAGGAGTCACTGCGCGCATGGCAGAACATCATTACGACGTCGTCGTTATCGGCGCCGGTCCGTCCGGCGAAGGCGCGGCGATGAATGCGACGAAACACGGCAAACGTGTCGCGATTATCGAAGACAAGCCTACCGTCGGCGGGAATTGCACCCACTGGGGCACCATTCCTTCCAAGGCGCTGCGCCACTCCGTCAAACAGATCATTACGTTCAACACCAACCAGATGTTCCGGGATATCGGGGAGCCTCGCTGGTTCTCCTTCCCGCGCGTGCTCCAGAATGCCCAGAAAGTCATCGGCAAGCAGGTCAAGCTCCGGACGCAGTTCTACTCTCGCAATCGCGTCGATCTGATAAACGGCCGGGCCTTTTTTGTCGACCAGAACCGCATAGAAGTCCGGGGTAGCAAGTCCTCCGAGACGCTGCACTTCAAGCAGGCAATCATCGCCACCGGTTCCAGGCCCTATCTGCCACCCGATGTGGATTTCCGTCATCACCGTATCTATAACTCCGACACCATTCTGAACCTGTCTCACACGCCTCGCACACTGATTATTTATGGCGCTGGCGTCATAGGTTCAGAGTATGCCTCGATCTTTGCGGGCCTGGGTGTAAAAGTCGACCTGATCAACCCGGGTAGCCGACTGTTGTCATTCCTTGATGACGAGATCTCCGACGCTCTCAGCTATCACCTGCGGAATAACGGCGTTCTGGTTCGCCACAACGAGCAGTACGAGTCGGTTGTGGGCGACGACCACGGGGTGGTGCTGTCGCTTCAATCCGGCAAGAAAATCCGTGCGGATGCATTCCTGTGGTGCAATGGTCGCAGCGGGAACACCGAGAAGCTGGGCCTCGAAAATATCGGTCTGGAACCCAATGGCCGTGGGCAACTGGCCGTTGACGAGCATTATCGCACCGAGGTGGAGAACATCTATGCAGCGGGCGACGTGATCGGCTGGCCAAGTCTGGCTAGCGCCGCTTATGACCAGGGCCGTTCTGCATCCTCGGATATTGTGGATGATGCATATTTCCGCTTTGTGTCGGATGTGCCGACCGGGATCTACACCATTCCGGAAATCAGTTCTGTTGGTAAAACCGAGCGTGAACTGACGGAAGCGAAGGTGCCCTACGAGGTTGGACAGGCGTTTTTCAAGGATCTGGCCCGAGCCCAGATTACCGGAGAAGCGGTAGGCATGCTGAAAATCCTGTTTCACCGGGAGACCCGTCAGATTTTGGGTATCCACTGTTTCGGTGATCAGGCGGCGGAAATCGTCCACATCGGCCAGGCGATCATGAATCAGGAGGGAGAGGCCAACTCCCTGAACTACTTCATCAATACCACGTTCAACTATCCGACCATGGCGGAAGCCTACCGTGTCGCAGCGTTGAACGGTCTGAACCGGATCTTTTGACGGGGTAGACCGCAAGAGGGGTCAGAATAAAGCCTGCATCTGACCCCGGCTTAACCTTTCCTGTCCCGAATTCAGCCCGCTGACAGTGCCTCTTTACTGGCCGACACCCCGGCGTGACTCTGTGGCAGTGACAGAGCTGACCTGGCCCTGTTGTCGAAGAATATGCGGGTGCTGGTGGGATAGTCAGTGATGATGCTGTCCACGCCCATTTCTTCCAGTTGCAACATGTCGTGAATCCGGTTCACCGTCCAGGTGGACACGTGCATCCCCTTTCGATGGGCTTTTTCCACCAGCACTTTCGAGCAAAGCTTCCAGTTGATGCAGAGATACTCACAGCCGAGTTGGCCCGCAATGCTCAAGGGGCGCGGGAATTTGCGCTCTGCGACCAGGCCGATGCGGATGTTCTTGTTCCGCCGCCGGATCTGTTTCAGAAACCAGGTGTCGGAAGAGGTTATGGCTACCGTCTGATACAGATTGCGTCGCTGTATCACCTCTGTCAGGCGATTGCTGAGAATGTTCAGGCGCTGACGCGTGTCTTTTTTGACTTCCAGTTGCAGGTGTTCGAGGTCGTCGAACCGGTCCAGAAGGTCTTCCAGCGCGGGGATTCCCGTGGGTGTCGGCCAGGAACTGGTGTTTCTTCGCGCATCCATGGCAGCGAGTTCGGCAGCCGTGTACTGACTGATGCTGCCTTTCTGGCTGGTCGTGCGGTCAACTGAAAGATCGTGCACCAGTACCGGCTTGCCGTCCTTTGACAATACGAGATCCAGTTCGAAATGCCGGATACCGTGCCGGTAGGCATGCATGAATCCCGGAAGGGTGTTTTCGGGAGCTTCTCCCTTTGCGCCTCTGTGTCCGTAGACAATCATTCCGCTGCATCATCCTTCAGGCGTTGGTAAATGGCCTGGCGCTTCTTCCAGGTGTCATGGCAAAGGCGTATGTCTTCGAGGTATGCCGGCAGCTCGTTCATCAGCAGGGCCTGGGGGCCGTCCACCAGGGCTTTTTCCGGCTTGGGGTGGAAATCCACGAGCACCATGTTGGCACCGGCGACGACGCCCTGGGCGGTCGCGTGCATGACATCAAGAATGCCGTCCGGAGACTGCTCACGGCTACCAACCGAATGGGAAGGATCCACACAGACCGGCATACGGGTGAGGCGCTTGACCGCCGGCACATGGGCGAAATCCACCATGTTCCGATGGGGTTGGCCGGCCTCGGTTTTCATGCCCCTCAGGCAGAAAATGACATTAGCGTTGCCTTCGCTGGCCAGATATTCGGCAGCGTTGAGGGATTCATTCAGGGTAATCCCGAACCCGCGTTTGAGCAGAACCGGATAGGTACTCTGGCGGCCAATGGCCTTGAGCAGCTCGAAGTTCTGGGTATTGCGGGTGCCCACCTGAAGCATTACACCAGTGGGGCGGCCGAGCTTTTCGAGGCAGTTATCGATTTCCTCAATGTGACTCTCATGAGTGATCTCCATGGCGATCACCTTGATGCCGTGTTTGCCCGCCTTTTCAAACACCCAGGGGAGGCAGCCCTTGCCGTGGCCCTGGAATGAATAGGGGTTGGTGCGCGGCTTGTAGGCGCCCATTCGGGTGCAGACTTCACCATGGTCTTCCAGGGCCCGCATCATCATGTCGACGTGTTCGGGCACGTCAACCGCACACAGGCCGGCAAAGATGTTCAGATTGGATTGACTGAACTCGACACCGTTGTAGGTGAAGCCACTTTGCCGTCGATCGTCCCGGTGGCGTCCGAGAATGCGGTAGTCGTCCGAAATGCGTATGGCCCGCTCGACCGCAGGCAGGGCTTCGATCTCTTCCTTGTTCAGGGGCTTGGTGTCCCCGAGAAGATAGATTTCGGTCAGCCTCTGGGTGGCGCCTTGAACCTCGTGAACCCGAACCGACACGTTCGGTAGATTCTCGAGGTAGTGCATGGTCTGTCGGTATTCTTCGCTGTCCAGAGCGGTATTCGGATGAAGAATCGCTAGCATGGTGTCTCCTTTTAAGAACCGGCGTCTTGCGCCCGGTGCCGCGCCTGCATGAACTCCCGATGATTAAGATGCAGCAGGTCTGCCATGCGGCGAATAAGGTGTTCTTCGTACTTGTCGATGCGGCCATCCGCAAAGGCCACGCGCCAGATACTCTCCAGCAGGGCCTGCTTACCTTCCTGGTCCAGGCACTCGTTGATCTGGCCGGTAAATTCATAGAGCGAGGTGGCATCGTCTGCGTGGCTGAGGGCGTCTTCCAGAATTTCCTCGGCTTCAGCCCGCGTCACCTGGTGTGCCTTTACTGCGCCATCAACGATGGCCTGCAATTCGCGCTCGTCTTCATCCTGGTCGACACGGGAAAGCTGAACCATCAATGCCGTGGCAGCCACTGCGAGCTGATGGTTATCAAGCTTCTCGCGTTCAGCTTCCGGTGCCGCAAACAGTTTTTTCAGGCGCTCGATCATGATCGGAGAGTCCCACTTCTGTGATTGGTTTGAGGCGACGCGTCAGGCGGCCTTGGCCAGCTGCCGTACCCGGTTTTCCAGTTCAATCTGGTCGGCTGTGAACCGGCGGATACCATCGGCCAGCTTCTCGGTAGCCATAGCGTCCTCGTTGGATTCCCAGCGGAACAGTTTCTCGTCGATGGTGCCAAACTGATCCGGTGAGCTGGCGGTGTCGGCGACCAGTCGACGCGGCAGATCGCCCAGGTCGTCCTGCAACTCCTGCAGCAGGGTAGGGCTAATGGTCAGGCGGTCACAGCCAGCCAGCATTTCAATTTCGCCGGTGTTCCGGAAACTGGCACCCATCACCACCGTTTTAAAGCCGTTGGCCTTGTAGTAATTGTAGATGCGGGAGACGGAAAGCACCCCCGGATCTTCTGCGGCCGGGTAGCTGTCACGGCCTGTGCTGGCCAGGTGCCAGTCCAGGATTCGACCGACAAAGGGCGAGATCAGGAATGCCCCGGCCTGGGCGCAGGCCGCAGCCTGAATGAAAGAAAACAGCAACGTCAGGTTGCAGTGAATGCCTTCCTTCTCCAGTTGCTCGGCTGCCCGGATCCCTTCCCAGGTAGAGGCAATCTTGATCAGCACGCGACTGGTGTCGACGCCCTGCTTGTCATACAGATCAACCAGGCGGCGGGCGCGCTCGAGCGTACCGGCGGTATCAAAGGACAACCGGGCATCCACCTCCGTCGAAACCACACCGGGAATCAGGTTCAGGATTTCTCGCCCTGCGAGTACCGCCAGCATATCAGTGGCCATGGTCAGTTGCTCGGCGTCTGATCCGCCATGCCGGCGTGCTTCTGCGACCGCCTTGTCCAGCATGGGTCTATACGCGTCAGAGGCGGCGGCCTTGAGCAGCAGGGATGGGTTGGTGGTGGCATCCTCCGGCCGCCATTTTGCGATGGCCTCGATATCGCCGGTATCCGCCACTACCGTGGTCATGGTCTTCAGTTGGTCGAGCTTGCTGGTCATTCGTCCTGTCGTCCCGGTTGATCTGTTATTGGCGCGCCCGAATCCCGGGCGCTGGCTATATGCCTACAATAACGGGGTGCTTTGACAGGAACAAGACAACAAAAGGTATGGTAGCAACTGCCTGCGATTAAGCTTCGGCAATCTCAGGGGTTGCCGGTTCACGCACCTTGTCCAGAGCGGTTTCGATCACTTCCAGGCCGGCGCCGGATTTGTGGGCATTTTCGCTGATATAGCGACGGAACTGTCGACCGCCGGGCTGGCCATGAAACAATCCGAGAAGATGCCTGGACATGTGGGTCAGGAACACGCCGCGCTCAAGTTCGCTCCGGATAAACGGAAGCATGGCCCGAAGTGCCTGATGCCGGGTTTCCACCGGCGCCGCCTGCCCGAAAAACTCCGGATCAACTCCCGCCAGCAGCCAGGGATTGTGGTACGCCTCCCGACCCACCATCACGCCGTCTGTATGCCGGAGATGTTCGTGGCACTCATCGAAGGTCTTGATTCCGCCGTTGATGATGATTTCCAGGTGCGGGTATTTGGCTTTGAGCCGGTATACCCAGTCGTATTTCAGCGGTGGGACTTCCCGGTTCTCCTTGGGGCTCAGGCCTTCAAGAATCGCGATCCGGGCGTGCACGATAAAGGTCCGGCAGCCAGCTTCGGACACTTTTTCCACGAATTCGCAGAGGTCGTCCCAGGACTCCCGGCCATCAATACCGATCCGGTGCTTCACCGTGACCGGCAGGTCGGTTGCCTCAATCATGGCACGTACGCCTTCCGCCACCTTGTCCGGATGGCCCATCAGGCAGGCTCCGATCATGTTGTTCTGAACACGATCGCTGGGGCAACCGACGTTGAGGTTAACCTCATCGAAGCCGTATTGCTGGGCCAGCCTGGCGCAGTGGGCAAGTTCGCCGGCATCGCTGCCGCCAAGCTGGAGGGCCAGCGGGTATTCTGCTTCGTCGTGGCGCAGAAAGCGTGCTGTGTCGCCGTGGATTAGCGCGCCTGTGGTGACCATCTCGGTGTAGAGCAGGGTATGCCGGCTAAGCTGGCGCGCCAGGTAACGGTAGTGACTGGTGGTCCAGTCCATCATCGGGGCCACGCAGAAGCGGCGGGAGGGGCCGGAGTTGTGCAGCATGGTTTGCTGAGATGGTATTCCAGACATTACGGTACCTGTTATCAACCAAAAACGTGTGGCGTAAATCGTTACAGCGAAAAGTTTCGTCTAGTTTAACAGGCATCTGCTTGCGATTTCCGTAGGGCTTTGGCGAAATGCCCAAGTTGCCCGATGCCTCGAAGTATAAGCCGACGTCATTGGCGATTGAGGTCTCCAAAACCTGCGCGGTTGACTTACACATTTGAAAGCCATTGTATCTTGTCGTGGAACAGACCATGTGACACATGGGAAACTGCCCATCCTTTGTTCGGCAATGAAAAGAAAAAGGAAAGAACCTTGACCAAATCCATCTTCATCACCGGCGCAGGTGCCGGAATTGGCCTCGAAACAGCACGTCTGTTTGCTTCAAAAGGCTGGGTTGTCGGTGCCGCGGACTGTGATCAGAACGCGCTCCAGAGTCTGCAGGCCGAACTGGGTGAGAAAGTGTGCTCCACTCATGTCGTCGATGTGACCGACGAAAAGGCTGTCGCTGACGCCCTGTCCGCGTTCGCTGAATGCACTGGGGGAGCCATTGACGCGTTGCACAACAACGCGGGCATTTTGAAGGTTGGTCCCTTTGAAAGCATTGATATGCAGGACCATCGCGCGATCATTGAAATCAATGTGATTGGCCTGATGAATGTTCTGTACGCAGCCTTTCCGTATCTCAAGGCCTCTTCTGGTGCGGTGGTGGTCAATATGAGTTCGGCCTCGGCGGCGTATGGCACGCCGGATTTTGCGTCCTATTCGGCCAGCAAGCACGCGGTTAGAGCCATGACAGAAGCCTTGGACATCGAATGGGAAGATCATGGCATTCGAGTCTGCGATCTGATGCCGCCCTTTGTGAACACGGGGATGGTTCAGGCTAATGCCGGAGCGTCCGGGTTGTTCGATAGCCTTGGTATAAACCTGGCACCTTCTGAGATCGCCACCGAGGTATGGAAGCAGGTGTCTTCGCCTCAACTTCACAGGCCGGTTTCAGGTCAGTTCAAGATACTCTGGCCGATTACCCGGTCATCGCCCACGGCATTGACTCGTGCTGTTATGAAAAAACTGCGGCGGGGATCCTAACTATGCCCCTGATGGTGCAGGCTCTGCTGCCGGTATTTGTCCTGATCATGCTGGGGCATGTGTTTCGCCGCATTGACTTTCCGGGCGGCGATTTCTGGCCCCAGGCGGAGCGGTTTACCTACTACGTGCTTTTTCCGGCCATGTTGGTCTTCAAGCTGGGGCAGGCCAGATTGCCGGCTTCCGCTTATGGTGACATTGCATTGCTCATCGGTGCCATGCTGATCGCGATGACGCTGATCCTGGCGATTGCCCAGTGGTTCTGGCGCTGGTCCGGTCCGGTTTTTTCTTCGGTTTACCAGGGGGCTATTCGGTTCAATTCCTACGTGGGGCTGGCGGCTGGCGGCATGCTGCTTGGCGATCAGGGCCTGTCCCTCACGGCGATTGCGGTTGCCATCATGGTGCCGTTGCTGAATCTGCTGTGCATACTGATGTTTTCACTGGTGGCCACGGAAGGGCCGGTGAGGCTGGTGCCAGTGTTCAAGGCGATTGTGACCAATCCTCTCATAGTGGGCTCGGTGATTGGCGTGGTCTGGAGTTTCTTCGAAATCGGATTTCATCCGCTGATCGGCGGCATTCTCGAGCCGCTAAGCAATCTGGCGTTGCCGATGGGTTTGATGACGGTTGGCGCCGGGCTTCAGCTCAAGGCCCTCAGAGGCGCTTCACTGCCGTTTATTGTTTCATCGGCGCTGAAGCTGGTCGGATTTCCGCTGATGACTGCGGGGCTGGCCTTGTTGCTGGGTCTTGAGGGAATAATGGTTCAGGTGGCCGTGTTGTTGTCGGCGCTTCCCACGGCCACCTCTGCCTACATTCTGGCTCGACAGCTTGGTGGCGATGCCCCCCTGATGGCGGGCATCATCAGTGGTCAGACCTTGCTGGCCATCGTCACCATACCGTTAATGCTCAGTATTCTCTGGTAGGCACTTGAGCACCGCATCGACAATGCTGTGCTGGAAGTTATTGTAACCCTCCGGCGTTGCCTCAATGGCAGTGGCCAGAGGGTCCCAGGTGCTGAAGGTAACGTCCAGGTTCTCCGTGATCGAGCGCCACCACTGGCGGTTAAACTGGGGTTCAGTCAGAAGGCAGGGGTGGTTGGCGTTGCGCAGGTTTTCCTGAACCTCTGCAATATGGCGTGCCCCCGGTGACAGCTCCGGGTTTAGCGTAAGAACGCCTTCGAGTTTCAGTTCATAATGTTCAGCAAATCGGGTAAAGGCGTCGTGATAGGCGAACAGGCTGATTTCGTGCGCCGGTGCAAGGCGGTCCCGGATATTGGCATCGGTTTCTCGAACGCTGGCTTTGAACTGCTCGAAATTCTCGTTTAACGCGCCAGCGTCAACATCTTCCAGTCCTGAGAGAGCATCGCGGACAGTCTCGGCCATTTCGATGGCCAACTCGGGATCCAGCCAGATGTGCGGGTCTTCACCGTCACCGTGGTCATGGCCTTGCCCGTGTCCCTCGTTGTGGTGATCTTCTTCCTTGGCCTCCTCTTCATGAGCATGGCCATGTTGATCGTCCGCGTGTTCTTCGTGAGCGTGCTCATCGTGGGTATCTTCCCCGGATTCGTGCTCGGCATCCATGAGCGCGACCGTTCGGCCGCTGAATTCCTGCCCGGCCAGAAGGCGATTAAGGAAGGTTTCCATGTCGGGTCCGACCCAGAATATGACGTCTGCGTTTTCCAATGCCCGACGTTGGGAAGGTTTCATCGTGTAATTGTGGGGGCTCGAGCCAGGCGGTACCAGGCTCGTCGTCTGCATGTCTTCCGTGGCGATCGCACTGACGATCAGCTCAACCGGTTTGATGGAAGTAACAATACGGGTCTCGGCCTGCAGGGCGCTGTGAAACAGAAGGGTGCCGGCCCCGAGTGCAATAGAAAGTGTTTTTCCGGTAACGCGCATGATAAATGAGATCCTGCGATGCTAATTTGTAATGTTATAATATAACAAATTGGGCCGGGGTCGGCAAAAGAAACTTTCTACGTGCAATTTCTGGTGTGCTCGTTAACTTCCTGATCATGCGAAACCTGCCGTTGGCCGGTATAATGCCCGCTTTATCAAACGGCCACCGATTTTTCAGGAAGGTTTCATGACTGTACGTACCCGAATTGCTCCGTCACCCACTGGAGACCCTCACGTTGGTACCGCCTACGTGGCCCTGTTTAACCTGTGTTTTGCCCGCCAGCACGGCGGCCAGTTTATTTTGCGTATCGAAGACACTGACCAGGCTCGCAGTACCGCAGAATCCGAGCAGGACATTCTCAAGGCTTTGCGTTGGCTCGGTCTGAACTGGGATGAGGGTCCCGATGTAGGTGGCCCTCATGGCCCCTATCGCCAGTCCGAGCGCAAGCACTCGTACCGCCAGTATGCCGAGGACCTGGTCACGGCCGGGCACGCGTTTTATTGCTTCCGTACACCGGAAGAGCTGGAAGCCATTCGGGAAGAGCGCAAGGCCCAGGGCCTGAATCCGGGTATCAAGGGCGATCTGGAGCTGCCCGAGGACGAAGTGAAGCGCCGCCTCGACGCAGGCGAACCCTATGTGATTCGCATGAAAGTGCCCGATGAGGGTGTTTGCGAGATCGACGACCTGCTTCGGGGCAATATTGAGATCGACTGGGCACAGGTGGATTGTCAGATTCTGCTCAAGTCCGACGGCATGCCCACCTATCATCTAGCCAACGTGGTTGATGATCACCTGATGGAAATCACCCATGTTCTGCGGGGCGAGGAGTGGATCAACTCGGCGCCGAAGCACAAGCTGCTTTACCAGTACTTTGGCTGGGACATGCCGGTGCTGTGCCATCTGCCGCTGCTGCGCAACCCCGACAAGAGTAAGCTGTCCAAGCGCAAGAACCCGACCAGCATCAATTTCTATGAGCGCATGGGCTTTCTGCCGGAGGCCGTAACCAACTATCTCGGGCGCATGGGCTGGTCGATGCCCGATGAGCGGGAAAAGTTCACCCTGGATGAGATGATCGAGAACTTCGATATCCAGCGTGTGTCTCTCGGCGGCCCGGTCTTTGACGTGGAGAAGCTGCGCTGGCTGAACGGCCAGTGGCTGCGAGAAGAGCTGACTGAAGAGCAGTTCATGGAGCGCATGCGCCAGTGGTGGTTCAATGAGGATGCCCTGCGTGCTCTGATGCCTCACATCAAGGGCAGGGCAGAGGTGTTTTCGGATGTGGCGCCCATGGCCCAGTTCATGTTCTCCGGCATGCTCAACCTGAGGCCGGAAGACTTTGCCCACAACAAGCTGGAAGAGGCACAGATCAAACGGGTACTGCAGTTTACGCTCTGGAAGCTTGAAGCCCAGCGACACTGGAGCAAGGAGACCATCTTTGCGGATATCAAGGCGTTGGCCAAAGCCATGGACCTGAAGATGGGTGACTTCATGTTCTCCATCTTCGTGGCGGTTGCCGGTACGCCGAATTCCTGGTCTGTGATGGACTCCATGGCACTGCTTGGCCCGGACATGACCCGTTCAAGGCTCAGGCATGCGCTGGAAGTGATCGGCGGCTTCTCCAAGAAGGAAACCAAAAAGGTGGAAAAGGAATACGCGGCTCTGGGTATTCATTAACCGCTTTGGTGAATTAATAAACGGCTTGAACAGGGATGTTCAGAAAACTGAAAAAAAGTGTGTTTCAGAGGTTGACGCCCATAGGGCGGATCCTTAATATACGCAGCCGTTGAGGGGCCATAGCTCAGCTGGGAGAGCGCAACACTGGCAGTGTTGAGGTCGGCGGTTCGATCCCGCCTGGCTCCACCAATTTCTAGTCCCCTTCGTCTAGTGGCCTAGGACTCCGCCCTTTCACGGCGGCAACAGGGGTTCGAACCCCCTAGGGGACGCCAATACGGCTTGACGGTTTAGTCCACCGGAAAGCCATCAAAAAAACCGCCTTCTGGCGGTTTTTTTGTGTCTGAATTTCGGGTCAGACAAAAATGGGGTCAAATGAAATTTCCATCTGACCCCGGATTTATTCAGCGCTCGGCAATGGCACCCTTCCCAACACCTTCATAAGCCTTCACCCGGATGGTGTCTGTCGCGAACTCCACCTTGAGCTTGTCGGCCATGTGGGCGGCAATCAGCTCCACCGTGGTGTCGGTATCCAGCATGTATACGCGCTCCTCTGGCAGGGTCAGTGCAAACTCTCCCTGGTTGGCCTCGTATTCGAAGGTCACATAGCGAACGCCGTCTTCGCCAACATGGCGACGCACCACATCCTCCTCGGACCCCACGTAGATATCTCGCCAGAGCTTGGCCCAGCGGAGCTCCAGATCGTAATCGCGGTGGCCGTTCCGGTCGATTCGAATCGGTGATCGATGGCCGTGGGCGATGCGCTGGCAGTTGCCCAGGTGTTTCTTGAGGCCGTGGACATAGTGGTAGTAGGCACCGTCGATTTCCTCTTCCCGGAGATTGATCTCCACGGAAATCACGTTGGCCGGAAGCACGGCCTTTATTTCCTGTTCCAGCAAAGAGGCCACGGCCGAGGGCACAACCCGGTCGGCGGACAACCAGACAATGGCCTCGTCCGGGGAGCGGTGAATGATCTGGCTGCCGTCCGTGAGTGCCCAGGTAAAAGTGTCTGGCTGCTCCTCACTCCAGGACAGCCCCTGGTAGCCGCGGGGAATCACCAGGCGATGGTCAACACGCTCATCGATCACCCGCTTGATGGTGCGTTTTACGTTACTGAAGTCGAACACCATGCCCTGTTCGTCCAGCTCCCCGCCAAGCACCACATCCGCAATCCAGCTTTCACCCACCAGCCCACGGGTCGGGTCCAGGTAGGCAAAATCGATAACGGTCAGGTTGTCTACAAACAGATGGTTCATCAAATTTCCAGGCGGGTATGGTTGATTGATGGCCGAATTCTAGCAAAAATCACCGAATACAGCAGTCTGGCGGTTGGCCACTGCTTCATTTCTTTTTGCTATCGGACTCATCATTCTAAACCTCGACTCGCACATCGATCAGCAATTTCCGGTACTGATACTGGCGGCCGGTGCCTCGAGCCGCCTTGGTCGGCCGAAAGCCCTCCTACCGCTGGCTTCTGGTGATGGAACGGATGTGGGCTCTCGTAACCGTACGATGTTGGACGTCGCCATTGCCCAGGGCCGAATCCTCAGCCCGGACGTTCGAGTGGTGTGTGGGGCCTGGTACCCGCTCATACGCTTTCGTTGTCGGCGGCAACCTTCTTCCTGGTTGCGGGCGCCGGATTGGCAGGAGGGCATGTCGGCGTCGCTGTCAGCGGGTCTTCGCAGTCTGGGGCCAGCCGTAAAAGGCGTGTTTGTTCTGGTGGCGGACCAGCCGCTACTGGATCTGAACGCCCTTGAGGCCTTTGGCAAGGCGGCGCGCTGCGTACCGGAACAGCCCATTGCCGCTGATTATAGTGGCCGGCCGGGTGTGCCCGCCTATTTGCCCAGATGGCTCTGGCCGCTGGTGTTGGATCTGGAGGGGGATAGGGGCGCCGGGCGACTGCTGGCAGAGGTGCGCGCAACCCGGGTAGATATTGCGGGGGTCCACGATGATGTGGACACCCCGGCGGACTGGCAGAGGATCAGGGTGCTGCTCAACCGAACAGGCCAGACAGCCAGGCAATCCCGACGCTGAAGATGCCGAGACTTATGGCAAGACCAATGGTGTAGACCCGGGACGATGCCGAGCGCTGCTGCGCAACGAAAAGGTCGATTGTGCGCTGGGCTATGTCTTCGGCGGTTTCCCTCGAGATTTCGTGGGCTTGCTGAATAGCCTCGGACTGAAGGGTTTGCCAGAACTCGGTATCAATCGTCTGCACACTCGTGATGTGATCTTTCAGCTCGGCCATATGCTCGCTCGTGAAGCCGGTATTCTTTTTCAGTTCCTTCTTGAGCACTGCCAGCTCGCTGCCAAGGTTCAGGTTGACCTCCGCGGCAACTTCGTCCCGTAGATTTTTGGTCCGCTCGTCGACCATTTCGGTGACGGCGTTCAGGCGTTCCTCGATCACCGCGTCCTGTTTGCTGCGGGATTCATCCAGAGCCCGCTTCAGGTGATCGAACTGCTCGTCAAAGAGGGAACTGAGTAGTTCGTGAAGGCGGTTGTTGATGTGAGTTTTGACTGCGGAACGTGCGATCTGCTCAATCAGTTCGCTGGTCAAGGGCACTACATTGGCTTCCGGGTTGCTCCGGCTGGCTGAGTCGCCAGTCTTGGGCGACAGTTCCACCGATGCATCTGCAGGGACGTTCAGCAGTTCTTCCTCCTCCGCGACAGAGGGCTCAGATTGGAGCGGTGGCTCCGGCAAGGTTCCACCTGTGACATCACTGGCCAGTTGGTCCAGAACTTCTTTGAGGCCATCGGTTTGAGGTGGTTTGGTCAGGATATTGTAAACACCGAAGTTCCTGGCCTCCTCCATAAATGATGACGATTTTTTGGATGTGCACATGATGATGGGGATGCCGGCGGTCTCCGGATTGCCCTTGATGGCTTTGGTCGCCTCTACGCCATTCATCCCCGGCATTAGATGGTCCATGAAGATGACATCCGGACGCCCCTGGCTGTTCAGGAAATCGAGGGCCTCCTCGGCCGAGCCAGCCATATTGACTTCCATATCGCGACTTTCCAGCAGTTTGCTCAGGGCAAATCGGGCCACCTTGGAGTCATCTACCAGCAGAGCGTTCTTGATCGCCATGTCACTACCTCAATCGTTTACTGCAAACGCGTTTGTTATCGGGCCGTTATGATTACCAGCCTTCCAGTTTCGGGCACTCTGTGGCCCGGTAGCTCTTGTCCCGATAACAGACACCGGGTTCAGTGGTTCGGGCAGTGAAAATTTCCCCTGCCGCTGTGGTCAGGCGCACCTGTCCGTAAGGCTCGCCATGACGGAATGTAGCTTCGATCGAGCTGCCGTTGGGGTTCTTCAGCAAGCCCTTGCCGTGGAACTTTCCTTCAATGTATTCGCCCTCGTATTTCTTGCCGCTGGCGAAGACCTCTGCCCCGGTGCCGTGGAAGGCGCCGTTGGAAAATTCGCCTTCGTAATGGCGACCGTCGGGGTAGGTCAGTGTGCCGGTGCCATGAAATTCGTCGTTCCGGAAGCCGCCGACGTAGAGCATGCCATCCGCGGTGGTCAGGGAACCGTGGCCATTAAGCTGTCCGTCCTGCCATTGGCCGGTCAATATGTCGCCGTTTGCCAGTGTAAGCGTGCCTTTGCCGTTAAACTGGTTGTCCCGGAATTCGCCGGAGTAGCGCGAGCCGTCGGCACTGCGCCATTCACCGTCACCCTCGCGGTTGCCTGCAGACCAGCCTCCCTCGTAACGGCCACCGTCGGGATACCACGCGGTGCCCTGGCCGTGGAATTTGCCGTCCACGAAATGGCCCTCGTAGCGCAGTCCATCTTTGTCCTCGAAGGTGCCATCGCCGGTCTTCACGCCACCGATCCAGGTCCCGTCACGGAAATTCACCGTGGTCAAAGCCTCCAGTTCGCCCAACAGGACCATCTCATTGCCGGCTTCCAGGGCAATGGAGCGGTTCCAGGGTTTGAAGCCTGGCTTGGTGATGGTGACCTGATCGCCGACAACGTTTGAGCGGAGCACCAGCAGCGCCTGCGTCGGTGGCTGCGGTTGCTCTTGTTTTTCCGGTTTTTCCGGATTCGCCGGGGCGGTGTCTGTTCGGGTTGCCATTACCGATGGCGGTTCAGCGACGGCCAGAACCTCCGGCTTCTCCGGCATGGATGGAACGGTAAACGGAGTGGCCTCTAACACGGGCGGGCGCAAATCCCGGGCAGCCTGTTCGGTTCTGGCGGATGCCTCCAGAACAGGCTCAGGGGCCGGCTCGGGCTCGGTAGTGATAGAGGCAACAACTTGATCCGTCGGGGGTGGTTCGAATGCTTCTGCCATATGCAGGTCATCCCTAACCGAGGCGAACCCGGCGGTTACCAGCAGCATGAGCGCCAGGGCATTGACGAACAGAAGCGGTCTGAAATCGACCATGACGGAACCTCTTGATCCTGCATTCTTGGAATTCTGTCTACCGGTTCATCTTACCCAGTGAGTGCAACGCTATGTAACAGAAAGTGACGGGGAGTTACCGAGAATGCAGGCCAAATCACACTTTATCCGGAAGCTGATCATGGTTGAGCTGCTCCCATGATCTCATGTACACGTCGGCTTCGTATTGATAAGGCGATTTGAAAGGGGTTAGCACGAAATCGAAGACGAGAAAGAAAAACCCGATGGAGGCCCAGGCGATGGCCAGGGTGCTGATGGTCGTTGCCTGCACCTCCGGGTTCGAGTTAACGAAATTCTGTAACACCGGAATCAGATCCGATGCCATCGCAACGGGGTTGAAGCTGGCCATCACCAGTGGCACCCAGAACGCGATGAAGATCGGGAAAAATCCGAATGACCAGAGCAATCGGCGTAGCAGATAAAGGGCAACTTCCCGCCAGAAGCGCTGTCTGACTTCCGGTACTTTCCGGATGCGCTCAAGGTACTGCCGACGTTCTGCCCAGTAGGCGGCTACTTCCGGGGCCTCAACGGCCTTTGATTGAGGTGCAGGTGTTGTCATGTACGGCGCGGTACCCTATGGCTTCTGGAGTGATGCATGATAAGCGATACTACGTGTTACCCTACAATTCTCCAATTGTTTAAAGACAGGATAGTTTGAATGGCTGCAGTGATCGACAACGCAACCCATCCGGCCTTTGAGAAACTTCGCAGTCACCGGATCGATACACTCAACCTCGAGGTCGAGGAGTATCGCCACAAGAAGACTGGCGCCCGCCATCTGCATCTGGCAGCCGACAACGACGAAAACGTGTTTTTCGTTGCCCTGCGTACCTTCCCGATGGATTCCACCGGGGTGGCGCATATTCTGGAACACACGGCATTGTGTGGCAGCGAGCGTTTCCCGGTTCGTGATCCGTTCTTCATGATGATTCGGCGGTCACTGAACACGTTCATGAACGCCTTCACCAGCAGCGACTGGACGGCCTATCCCTTCGCCAGCATGAACCGGAAGGATTTCGACAATCTGCTGTCGGTTTATCTGGATTGTGTATTTTTCTCCAAGCTCGATCCGCTGGATTTTGCGCAGGAAGGTCATCGCCTTGAGTTCGATAAACCGGAGGATCCGTCCACCGACCTGGTTTATCGGGGCGTTGTCTACAACGAGATGAAAGGCGCCATGAGTTCGCCCACGTCCCAGCTGTGGCAGAACCTCAGCAGCCACCTGTTCCCGACCACGACCTATCACTACAACAGCGGTGGAGAGCCCGATCACATTGTAGATCTGAGCTACGATGACCTGCTGCAGTTCTACCGCCACCACTATCACCCCAGCAACGCGATATTTGCGACCTACGGCGATATTCCGGCTCATGAGCATCATGAGCAGTTCGAAGAGCTGGCGCTGAAACGGTTCGACCGGTTGGACATCGATCTTCCGGTTCGCGACGAGAAGCGCATGTTCGCCCCGGTCAGGGTAGAACAGGGTTATGCGGTCAACGAAGGCGAGGGTACCGACAACAAGACTCACATCGTTGTTGGCTGGTTGCTGGGCCACAGTTTCGATTTGCAGGAGAACCTGGAGGGTCAGCTGCTCTCTGCGGTACTGCTGGAAAACAGTGCCTCACCACTGATGCGAGCCCTGGAAACCACGGATCTTGGGCATGCACCTTCGCCCATGTGTGGTCTGGAAGACTCCAACCGTGAAATGACCTTTGTTTGCGGCATCGAAGGCAGCGAGCCGGACAAACACAAGGATCTGGAAGCCTTGCTTGAGTCCACGCTGCTCAAGGTCGTGGAGGAGGGCGTCAGCCAGGAACGTCTGGAAGCCATCCTGCATCAGCTCGAACTGCATCAGCGGGAAATTGCTGGTGACCAGTTCCCGTACGGTCTGCAGCTGATCATGAGTGCCATTGCACCCATGGTGCACGGTGGAGATCCGGTTGAATTGCTGGATCTGGAGCCTGTCCTGGCGACCCTCCGGGAAAAAATCCGGGATCCGCAGTATGTGCCAGACCTGATCCGCCGTAAGCTTCTTGAGAATCCGCACCGGGTCACCCTGACCCTGCGGCCGGATGAAAAGCTCGAGTCCCGCCGGCAGGAGGCCATCCGTGAAGCGCTGGCCCGTCGCAAGGCCGAGCTGACGGATGACGAGGTCCGGATGATTGTTGACCGGGCCAGGGCGCTGGAAGAACGCCAGATGCAGAAGGACGATGACTCCATTTTGCCAAAGGTGGATCTGTCTGATGTGCCTCTGCAGATGCCAGAGCCGGAAGGGCGTTATGACGGCGACATTTCGGCAACCGTTTATGCCCGTGGTACCAACGGTCTGGTTTACGAGCAGATTGTTGTCCCGGTGCCGGCGCTGACCGAAGAGGAGCTGCTGCTGGTGCCTTACTACACCACGCTGATTTCCGAAGTGGGTTGTGGTGATCTGGACTACCTGCAGATGCAGGACCGTATCTCTGCGGAGTCTGGTGGTATCGGCGCAGCGTTCAGCGCCAAAGGCCGGATTGATGACGTTCAGGCGCTGTCCGGTTACATCATCTTCAACGGCAAGGCACTGGCCCGTAACCGCAGTGAATTGGCCCGTCTTCTACGGGATGTGTACACCAATGCCCGCTTCGATGAGAAAGAGCGAATCCGGGAGATCATTGCGCAGATCCGGGCCCGTCGCGAGCAGGCCGTAACCGGTAGTGGCCATGCCCTGGCCATGGGCGCGGCTTCACAGGGTATGAGCCCGGGCGCCTGGCTTTCTTTCCGTCTGGGTGGTCTTGCCGGTATCCGCGGCACCAAGCAGCTGGATCAGGCCCTGAAAGATCCAGAGGAATTGACGGCGCTCTGTGACAAGCTTTCTGCATTGCACGAGAAGATCGGCAAGCAGGGTCGGGAGTTCCTGGTGATTGGTGAAGAGGATCAGCTCCCGGCGATGGTTGATGATCTGAAATCCTGCTGGCGTGATGCCTCCGGAGCGGGCATTGCAGGCTGGAAAATGGAACCGGTCAATTACACAACCCGTGAGGCGTGGCTGACCTCCACCCAGGTTAACTTCTGTTCCCGGGCCTACAGCACTGTCGCTGTGGATCATCCCGATGCGGCGGCACTGACCGTGCTGGGTGGTTTCTTGCGTAACGGTTATCTGCACCGCGCCATTCGGGAGAAGGGCGGCGCCTACGGTGGCGGCGCCGGGCAGGACAGCGTGAACGGCACGTTCCGGTTCTTCTCCTATCGTGATCCGCGCCTGGAGGAAACGCTGGACGATTTCGACGCGGCCCTTGCGTGGCTTCAGGACAATGACCATGAGTATCAGGAGCTCGAAGAGTCGATTCTTGGTGTAATTGGTCAACTCGACAGGCCCAGATCACCCGCGGGCGCTGCTCGGCATGCGTTTCACAACAAGCTGTTTGGTCGAACGCCGGAGCAGCGTGCCAGGTTCCGGGAGCGGGTGCTGTCCGTCACCCTGGATGACCTGAAGCGCGTGGCCAGAACCTGGCTGGTGCCGGAGAAAGCCAGCACGGCCGTGGTGACCAGTCCGGAAAACTGGGCCAGGGCCGAGAAGCTTGGCCTGAACATTCAGGAACTTTAAAACCGATATAAAAGAGGCCAGATGAAATGTTCATCTGGCCTCTTCTTTGTCCGACCGATTTCTTATTCTGCCCCGATGACGCCCTCGAGTCTTCAGTGCCTCTATCGCTGCCGCTTCAGACCGGTTGTCACCATGATTCGGGTGGAGATCTCCTCAACCGAATAGGCGGTAGTATTCAGGTACGGAATCCGCTCACGCCGATACATCAATTCGATTTCCTCGATCTCGTGCATGCACTGCTTGATGGATGAGTAACGAGAGTTTGGTTTGCGTTCGTTGCGGATGGTTGCCAGCCGCTCCGGTTCGATAGTCAGCCCGAAAATTTTCTCTTTGTAAGGTTTCAGGGCTTTCGGGATCTGCTGGTCTGCCAGGTCTTCTTCGGTAATCGGATAGTTCGCCGCCTTCACGCCATATTGGAGTGCCAGATAGAGACAGGTGGGGGTTTTCCCGCTTCGGGAGGCGCCAACGAGGATCAGGTCTGCTTCATCGTAATGCCGGGTGCGCGCGCCATCGTCATTATCCAGCGCGAAATTGACGGCATTGATCCGGCGTTCATAGCTCCCTTCATTGTTGATGGCATGGGATTTACCGACGGTATAAGAAGAGGAAGACTGGAGTTCCTGTTCCAGGGGGCTGAGAAAAGTACCAAAGATGTCCACCATGAAACCCTCGGCGGTGGCGATGATTTCCCGGATATCGCTGTTTACAATGGTATCGAACACCAGTGGCCGTGCGCCGTCTGTCTCGGCCGCCTTGTTGATTCGTTTTACCATTTCCCGGGCTTTTTCTTCGTCCGCAATGTAGGGAACGGTGACTCGTTCAAACTCAATCTTTTCGAACTGGGCCAGAAGGCTGTGCCCGAGTGCTTCGGCTGTCAGGCCGGTGCCATCAGAGATGAAAAAAGCAGTGCGTTTCATGCTGTATCGTCCGGTTCCTTGGTTCCTTGATTCCCTAGCTTAGTGGCCTAGGTAATTTCCGCAGGTTACAGTATCATACACGCCAAGTTCGAGACTCCGCAGTGGATATTGCCTGCTTTTGCCGCTTGATACCGCTGGCCCGGTTTTGCTCTAAGCTTCACAGACTCAAGGGAGACACGCTTTGGAAGATTACATTATCTGGTTTGATCACCTGGGAATGTCCGATGTCGATCGGGTAGGCGGCAAGAACGCCTCACTCGGAGAAATGATCAGTAATCTCGCCAACGCAGGTGTTACCGTTCCGGGTGGCTTTGCCACCACTGCGCACGCCTATCGTGAATTCCTCGCTACCGATGGCCTGAAAGGCCGGATCGACGAGGCTCTGGATGCCCTGGACATCAACGATGTCAACGAACTGGCACGGGTTGGAGCGAAGATTCGCCAGTGGATCATTGAAACGCCATTTCCGGACGTTTTGGAAAATGCTCTGAAAGAGTCCTTTGCAGCGCTGCAGGATGGTAACGAGCATATGGCCGTTGCGGTTCGCTCCTCCGCCACTGCGGAAGATCTGCCGGACGCCTCATTCGCTGGCCAGCAGGAAACCTTCCTGAACGTCGTAGGTCTCGAGCAGGTACGCACATCGGTGAAGGAGGTGTTTGCCTCCCTGTTCAATGACCGAGCCATTTCCTACCGCGTCCACCATGGCTTTGACCACAAGATGGTTGCCCTCTCGGCCGGTATCCAGAAAATGGTGCGCAGTGAAACTGCAGCCAGCGGCGTGATGTTCACATTGGATACCGAGTCCGGTTTCCGGGACGTAGTGTTTGTGACGGCCTCTTACGGTCTGGGTGAGACGGTTGTTCAGGGTGCTGTAAACCCCGATGAATTCTACGTGCACAAGCCGACATTGGAAGCCAATCGCCCGGCCGTCCTGCGCCGTAATCTGGGCAGCAAGGCCATCAAGATGGTCTACCACACCAAGCCCGGTGAAGGTGAGTTCGTTGAAACGGTCAAGGTTGAGCAGGAAGACCGTAACCGCTTCTGTATCACCGATGCCGAGGTGGAAGACCTCGCCCGGCAGGCAATGATTATCGAGAAGCACTACCAGCGCCCCATGGACATTGAGTGGGCGAAGGATGGTGATGACGGCAAGATCTACATCGTTCAGGCGCGCCCTGAAACAGTTAAAAGCCGCGCATCCGCCAACGTCATGGAACGGTACTTGTTGAATGAAACCGGCAATGTGTTGGTGGAAGGGCGCAGTATCGGCCACAAGATCGGCAGTGGCCCGGTAAAGATCATCACCAGTATCAAGGAAATGGACCGTGTCCAGGCCGGGGATGTGTTGGTCACTGATATGACCGATCCAGATTGGGAGCCGGTGATGAAGCGGGCGTCCGCCATCGTGACTGATCGCGGCGGCCGCACCTGCCACGCCGCCATTATTGCCCGTGAATTGGGCATTCCCGCCGTGGTTGGATGCGGTGATGCCACCGAGTTGCTGAAGGATGGCCAGGAAGTCACGGTTTCTTGTGCCGAGGGCGACACTGGCTTGATTTACGAAGGCTCCCTGGACTTTGAGCTCCGGGAAAATACCGTGGATTCCATGCCCAATATTCCGTTCAAGATCATGATGAACGTGGGTAATCCCGACCGTGCATTTGATTTTCAGGCACTTCCCAACGAGGGCGTTGGCCTGGCGCGGCTGGAGTTCATTATCAACCGGATGATCGGTGTGCATCCCAAAGCGCTGCTGAACTTTGACGGGTTGCCGCGGGACATCAAGCAGACCGTTGAAAAGCGCATCTCCGGCTACAGCTCCCCGGTGGATTTCTACGTCGACAAGCTGGTCGAAGGGATTTCAACGCTGGCGGCAGCTTTTGCGCCGAAGAAGGTCATTGTTCGTTTGTCCGACTTTAAATCGAACGAGTACGCCAACCTGATCGGCGGCACTCTGTACGAGCCGGATGAAGAAAACCCGATGCTGGGCTTCCGGGGCGCTTCCCGCTACATCTCCGAAACTTTCCGGGACTGCTTTGAGCTTGAATGCCGCGCCCTGAAGAAAGTGCGGAACGAGATGGGCCTGACCAATGTGGAAGTTATGGTTCCCTTCGTCCGGACCGTGGGCGAGGCGGAGCAGGTAGTGAATCTGCTGGCGGAAAACGGACTCAAGCGCGGCGACAACGGTCTTCGGGTGATCATGATGTGCGAGCTTCCGGCCAATGCCTTGCTGGCGGACCAGTTCCTGGAACACTTTGACGGCTTCTCCATCGGCTCCAACGACCTGACCCAGCTCACCCTCGGCCTGGACCGGGATTCCGGCATCATTGCCCACCTGTTCGACGAGCGTAATGATGCGGTCAAGGCGCTGCTGTCCAACGCGATTCAGGCCTGCAAGAAGGCTGGCAAGTACATTGGTATCTGCGGTCAGGGTCCCTCCGACCACCCCGATCTGGCCAAGTGGCTGATGGATGAGGGGATCGATACGGTGTCACTGAACCCGGACTCAGTGCTGGACACCTGGTTCTTCCTGGCCGACGAAAAAATCGACTGAGCTTATTTCCAGGATAAGGAGAGCGACAACGTGACGACGATAATTACCCCGGACCTGTGTGATGAATTTCCGGAAGTGCTGGTTGTAGAGCCCGGCTTCAATAACTACGGTGGCCACAAGGCATTTGGCGGTGAGATTGTGACCGTGAAGTGTTTTGAAGATAACTCCGTCGTGAAAGAGCAGGTTGGCCAGCCCGGGAACGGTCGTGTAATGGTCGTGGATGGCGGCGCTTCAAAGCGTCATGCGCTATTGGGCGACATGCTCGCGGAGAAGGCTGCGAGCAACGGCTGGGCGGGCCTGATCATCTATGGTTGCGTGCGCGACGTGGATGAGATTGGCAACACCGCTCTGGGCGTGCAGGCCCTTGGTACCCATCCCAGAAAGAGTGAGAAGCGTGGCTTGGGCGACCTTAATGTGCCGGTCACCTTCCACGGCGTTACCTTCCACCCCGGGCACTATGTCTATGCCGATAACAACGGCATCATTGTTTCTGAGAAGCCTCTGGTTTGAGGCTTTTATCGCCACAGACAAAAACGGCGGCCATTGGCCGCCGTTTTTCGTTCAGCGAGTGACTTCGCTGATGTTTGTTCCCAGCAGAAATCCGTCTCCTTCTGGTTCGCAGCGAATAACCTCGCAAACGGTCTCCAGCGGCGGGAACTGATCGCTGCTGGAGTGAAGAACTGTGTGAAGTTCTTCACCAACGGCCACTTCCTGCTCGACGTAAAGCTGCATGCCGGCGGCGCTAAGGTCGCGACAAACTCCTTTAAAGCGATTGCCCCGGCTATCGGTAATCTCAATCTCCGAGTTTACCTGCATACGGTGGAAATCGCGTTTCTCCGAGTAATCCTTCATGGCATCAGGCCCAATTGTCGGTTTTTCTTGTCGGTTTGAGCATCGGAATGATCAGTGCCAGCAGCACACCACCGAGAACCAGACCTGCGCCCAGCAGCATGAAGTCGTATTCCTTGCTGGCTTCAAGACGTTCGTTTTCGGCCGTCAGTACCTCAAGGTCATTGCGAATCTTCTGGTTCTCCTCGCGGAGCTCGCGATTGCGACGTTCCAGGTTAATGGAATCGGCGGCGATACTCTTGATCCGCTGAAGCTCTTCCTGGAGTTCCTGCGACCGGTCGGAGAGGGAGGATTCCGAACTTTCGAGAGCATCCCTCTCACTGGTTACGTTAGCCAATTGCTCCTTTACCTGTGCGAGCTCAGCGCGCGTTTCTTCTAACTGCCGGTTGGCCGTACGCAGACGATCTGCCGCAATGGGTGTCTCGCTCAGGTATTGGCTGGAAACCCAACCTTCGGTGCCCTTGGGGGTGCGAACAAGGGTGTATCCGGAATCGGAGGCCTCAATGACTTCCAGCGGCGTGCCACTGGGAACCGCGTTTTCGATGATCCGGAACTGGGAACCTGCGCCGGATCTCACCGGCAGATACAACTGGTCGTCAACCCAGACAGTCTTGGCCTGGGCAACAGCAATGGAGGACACTGCGAACAACACACTGATTGCGAGACGAAAAAGCGTCACTGGTTACGTTCCCTGAAATTCTGCGGTTGAAATCTGAGTCTGTTTAAAAGCGCAATTTTGTCACAGATGCCCCGCCGTGCAAGCGCGCCATCATTACAATAAACTCATGGGCCCCCAGGGCCCGCTTACGGGAGGACGGCTTTGAAAGGCTTTACCACAACCTTTTCATAGACGCCTGCCTCCACATAAGGGTCGGCATCCGCCCAGGCCTGGGCTGCTTTCAGAGAGTCAAATTCTGCGATTACCAGGCTACCGGTGAAGCCGGCATCGCCGGGCTCTGGAGTATCCAGCGCCGGATGAGGGCCAGCGACAAGCAATCGGCCCTCGGCCTTCAATGCCTGAAGTCGGTCGATGTGAGCCGGACGTGCGGACTGACGTAACGGCAGGCTGTTCTCGACATCTTCACTGATAATGGCGTAGTACATTCAGCTCTCCGAACTGGTTTTCAAAGACAAGATAGTTGATCAGAGAATCAGCGGTCGTGTCGTGCAAGGGTTGGCTGGTACACTGTCAACCCTTGGCTATCCGCCAGTTATCTGAAGATTCAGGATATTTTGTGACTATACCGCAAGACCCGCATTTGTGCATTGATCTGCATTGCCACAGCACGGCTTCCGATGGCGCGCTATCACCGGCGGCACTGGTCGAGCGCGCTGCCGGTCGGGGCGTTACTCACCTGGCCCTTACTGACCACGACACGATCGCTGGCCTTGCCGAAGCCGAGGCGGCTGCGCAGGCGCAGGGTATCATCCTGATTCCCGGGGTTGAGCTTTCCTGTCTCTGGAAAAGCCGGACCATCCACGTCGTCGGCCTGGATTTTGATCCCGGGCAGGCCGGTTTCAGGCAAGCGCTGGAGCAGCAGAACGACAATCGCTGGGCTCGTGCTCGTATGATTGCGGAGCGCCTGGGTAAGCTTGGTGTTGATGATCTTCTCGGTAAGGCCTCCGGGGCTGCCGGTGGCGACGTGCCCGGACGGCCCCATTTTGCCCAGGTTCTGACAGAGGCTGGCGTGGTTCGCAATGCTGCCCAGGCATTCAAGCGATACCTGGGTAACGGTAAGCCCGGTGATGTAAAAGCTTTCTGGCCGGAGCTTCCAGAAGTCGTACGCTGGATCACCGAGGCAGGTGGCGTTGCGGTTCTTGCCCATCCCCGAAAATATCAGCTTACAGCAACCAAACTCCGGGAGCTGACCGCGGATTTCCGAAGGGCAGGGGGGCAGGCAATTGAGGTGTCTACTTCAGGTCAATCCAGTGGTGATCTGGGTTTTCTTGCAGAACTGTGCCGGAAAGAGAAATTGCTGGCATCCCAGGGCAGTGATTTTCACTTTCCCGGCGCTCCCTGGTGTGAGCTTGGCCGCATCATGAAAATGCCAGACGGGCTCGAGCCGGTCTGGCATTCCTTCAGACAACCTGTTCCGGGTGCGGCGCAGGCTTAATCCGGCGCGTGGAACAGCAGGTAAAGATCCGTCAGTGAATCCGGGATGGCGTCAGCCATCTGCCGGGATAGCTTTTCACTGTTGCGAACCTTCTGGAAGTCCTCGTCATCAAACAGGCCTGAGAGTGTCAGCATGGGCACCATCAGATCGGCCGCTTCTTCTTCGCTGGTCGCTTCGAGCCATTCTTCTTCGTGTTCCAGGAAGGTGTCCACGAACCCGGCGCACCAGTTTTCCAATGCGTTCATGGGGTCGCCATCCTCCGGCTCCGGCAGTTCCAGGGACTGCCCCATGTCCAGTGAATGGGCCATGTCATTGGCCAGCTGGGTCGAGCAGCGCCTGAACACCTCGGGAATCCCGGTGTCGGGCACCTGATCGGTGCCCGTGGCGAGCCGGAAGATTTCTTCCGCGCTCAGTTCAGCCGGGCCGACAACGCTGGCGCAGACCACCCCATGAAAACCGAAGAAATCCAGGGCATCATCGCCCCAGGGCTCGGCAAATAGGATGTCTTCCAGCGCTTCTATGTCGGAGTTCGATAGCATCAGTTAGTTACTCCCGGCCTTTTTGGCCTCTTCCGCAGCCTTTTGGCGCTTGCGGACTTCTCTTGGGTCATTGTAAGCGCGGCCCGGTGTTACCGGGACGTCGACTGCCGGGGCGTCGGCAGGCGTGTCCTTGGCCGCTGCCTCCGGAGCGGAAGGCGCCTCTTCCCTCACTGGCTCTGAGGGTTTGGGCTCAGCCTTTTCGGGTTCGGCTTTCTTGGGCTCGGCCTTTTCGGTGCTGGCCTGCGCTGCTTCCGGCTGCTTTGGCTCCGGTTGAGCCTCGGGAGCTTTGCGCTCTGGTGCTGCCTTCTCCTCCGCTGGCTTTTCGGCCTTCTCGGGTTGTGGTGCCTCCTCCGGTTCTACCTTGGCGGCTGGAGCTTCCTTTGGCTTCGCCGGCTGCTTCTTCGCCCGAGGCGCTTGTTCACCGTCGGTCGTGGCCCTGGACTCCGGCTTTGGCCTCGGAGCTGCCTCTTTTTTCTCGGGAGCCAGGTCAGTCACCGGCTTTGGCTCATCAGTAGCCGCGGTGTTCCTGGCAGGCTCTTTGTCTGTGGCTACGCCTTGAGCCTGCTCGGCAACTTTTTCGCTCTTTTCCTCTGGCTTCTCCAGGGGTTCGGAGCTTTGTTCAGCCTTGGCCGGCTCGGCTTTTTCAGGCTTCGCTTGAACAGCTTCCTGCTTTTCAGTCGACCTGTCTGCAGCGGGTTTTGTTTCCGCTGCCGGTTTAACTTCCGGCTTGCTCTCTGACGGCGCTTTGTCTGCCGATGCCTTCTCGGGCTTCTGCTCTTTTGCCGGCTCTTTCTGAGCAGCTTCGGGTTTTGGTGCTTCGCTGGCCGCCGGCGCAGTCTCGGCCCTGGTTTCGGGCTTTTCAGGCGCCTTGTTGACGGTTTCCTTCGCCTGCTCGGCTTTCACTTCGGGCTTGGCATCGTCACGACCGTTTTCCGGCTGTGTATCCTTCTGATGCTTCTCGCTACGAGCGGCCTTTCGATCAGCCGGAGCGGACGCCGGAGATTCAGACGGAGAGCCGTCGCGGTTGCGCTGGCGACGTGGCTTTCTGCGCTTCTCTTCTGAACCGGTCTTGTCTGCTGGCCCGGACTTGGCTGCATCATCCTGCGGGCCCTGATCTTTCTGATCCTTCTGCTCGCGGTTATCCTTCTGGTCTCGCTGGGGCCTGTTGCGGCCGCGGCCCTGGTTGTCGCGACGGTTGTCACGGCGATTGTCAGAGCCTTTGTTATCGGCGCTCTTGCTGTCGCCTCCACGATTTTCCTGACCTTTGTTTTCGGGCTCCTGGCGATTCTGGTTGCCACGGTTCTGGTCGTCATTGCGGTTGCGCCCGCGGCCACGGTTGTCGTCACCGCGGCCCTGCTGGCCGCCCTGGCGACGGTCGTTGCCACTGCGGTTGCCACCTGCACGCGGGTCATCGCCCCGGGCTACCCGGGATTTGCGACGGTCCTGACGGCCCTGGTTGCGAAGATCTTCGCGCTGGCTCTGGCTCTGTTCGCGATTCTCGACCTTCTGCTCTTCCTCGCCACTGAAGAAACCAGCGATCTTGCGTCCGAGCCGCCGGAAGAGGCCTTCTTCCTGCTCGGCGGTTTCATCAGCCTTCGGTGCGGTTGGGGCAGGCGCGGGTGCGGGCGCGGGTGCGCTGGGCCGGATCGCTTTCACCGCAGCCTGTTCGCGTACCGGCTTCTCAGGGGTCGGGGCCTCAAAGATTTCTTCTTCACGCTCGCTGTATTCCTGGGCCACCTGATGGCTGGAAATGTGTTCGGGCGTTGTTTCATCCTGACGCATCCGGATGATTTCGAAATGCGGTGTCTCCATATGGGGAACCGGCACCACGACAACGCTCACTTCCTGGCGGGCCTCAATGTCGGCCAGCTGCTTGCGCTTTTCGTTGAGCAGGAAAGTGGCGACAGAAACCGGCACAACGGCTCGTACTTCCCCGGTCTTGTCTTTTGACGATTCCTCGTAGATCAGGCGCATGATGCTCAGGGCGAGG
This sequence comes from Marinobacter sp. NFXS11, assembly GCF_040148675.1. NCBI lineage: Bacteria > Pseudomonadati > Pseudomonadota > Gammaproteobacteria > Pseudomonadales > Marinobacteraceae > Marinobacter > Marinobacter sp. NFXS11. Next base: position 911,469 of record NZ_JAGDDV010000001.1, read on the forward strand.
GACTCGATGCCACGAATGGTGCCCTGACCTTCACAGCGGGGGCACACTTCGCTGCGAGTCTCTCCCAGGGAGGGGCGCAGACGCTGACGGGACATTTCCAGCAGGCCGAAGCGGGAGATCTTGCCGACCTGAACCCGGGCCCGGTCGATTTCCAGGGCCTCACGCATCTTCTGCTCGACTTCCCGCTGGTGCTTGGCAGGCGTCATATCGATAAAGTCGATGACAATCAGTCCGCCCATGTCCCGCAGGCGCAGCTGGCGGGCGATTTCCTCTGCCGCTTCCAGGTTGGTCTGGAGCGCGGTTTCCTCGATATCCTGGCCTTTTGTGGCGCGGGAGGAGTTGATGTCGATGGAAACCAGGGCCTCGGTCGGGTCAATCACGATGGAGCCGCCCGAGGGTAGTTTCACTTCCCGCTGGAAGGCGGTCTCGATCTGGCCTTCGATCTGGTAGCGGCTGAACAGGGGAATTTCGTCCTTGTACAGCTTGATCTTGTTTTCGAAGGTGGGCATGACCGCACGAACGAAATTCAGCACGTCTTCATAGACGCCGTTGGCGTCAATCAGAACCTCGCCGATATCCTGGCGAAGGTAGTCACGAACCGCACGGATGATGACGTTGCTTTCCTGGTGAATCAGGAAGGGGGCCTTGCGCTCGCCGGCGGCCTGGGTGATGGCCTCCCAGAATTGCACCAGGTAGTCCAGATCCCACTGGAGTTCGTCAGTGGTACGGCCGATGCCGGCGGTACGAACGATGATGCCCATGGATTTCGGAACCTGGACATCGTTCATGGCTTCTTTGAGCTGCGCCCGCTCATCGCCCTCAATGCGACGGGAGATGCCGCCAGCACGGGGGTTGTTGGGCATGAGTACCAGGTAGCGACCCGCCAGGGAGATAAACGTGGTCAGGGCTGCGCCCTTGTTGCCACGCTCTTCCTTGTCTACCTGCACAATCACTTCCTGGCCTTCGGAAACAACGTCCTTGATGTTGATCTTGCCTTCGATCTGGCCGGGCGACTTCTTGAAGTATTCCTTGGAAATTTCCTTCAACGGCAGAAAGCCGTGGCGCTCGGCGCCGAAATCCACAAACGCGGCCTCAAGACTGGGCTCGACCCGGGTAATACGGCCCTTGTAGATGTTGGCTTTCTTCTGCTCGCGGGAGCTGGATTCGATATCAAGGTCGAACAGACGCTGGCCGTCAACCAGGGCGACGCGCAACTCTTCGGGATGAGTTGCATTGATAAGCATTCTTTTCATGGAAAGAAAGAGTTCCTGTCGTTTAATTTGACAGAAAACCGGAGGGGATCGCATCAGCGAAGCAGGATGTGCGTGCCGCGGGCCCTGTTACATCAAGGGCGGACCGGCGGCCAGACGAATCAGACCCTTCTGGGGTTTGATCCTTTCGGTCTGAGACCAACGCCGACGATCCGGCTGCCCGTGAGCAGGGAGAGGTCGTGTAAGGTTCGTGTCTGTTGACGCATGTTATCCGTTTTCAGGTTCACTCAGGTGCCTGGGTCTCACGTCGTATTCGTATGCTGGACGGCCCGGCCCTGGGTGGCAGTGATTCTTCGCGATGTCGCCCGCGGTTTTCCGCGCGGTTTTTCTCTCCCCCGGGTACAGGATGCAGCCTTTCGAAGATCTGTCCTGGTCCTCCGGGAGCATTTCTCTCGCCGTTCCCGGTAGTGATTGGGTGCACGGCGTTCAAACTCTCGAATAGTGTCGGTATACTTCTGCCGCTCCGGCTTCTGACTTGAGTTGGTCAGGCCGTAGACAAACGGCAAAGCACGCCGGAATATAACAGTATTCATGCAGCCGTTCAATCCTGCAGTCACTTCAGTAACCAAGGAACTTCATGTCTCGAAAGTCTGCGAGCAGAAAGCCAGCCCAACCTCGGCCCGAAAGGGCAAAAAAAACCAGCAGGGCGGGCAGTGAGAGTCAGGCTGTTCGTGGCGAAGTCCGTCAGGGCGTGCAGTGGGTTACTGTGGACGAAGACAACGATGGCCAGAGGGTGGATAACTTCCTTCTTGCCCAGCTTCGTGGTGTGCCCAAGAGCATTATTTATCGCGTCATCCGCAAGGGCGAGGTTCGGGTCAATAAAGGACGGGTCAAGCCGGATTCCCGGGTGAAAACTGGTGATCAGGTGCGAATCCCACCGATCACCCGAAAGGAAAAGCCGGATCAGGTGGCGCCCGGTTCCCGGGTTCAGGGCGTGATGGAATCAGCTGTTGTCTTCGAGAATGAGCAGATGCTGGTGGTCAACAAGCCGTCCGGTATCGCCGTACACGGCGGCAGCGGCCTGAGTTTCGGGTTGATCGAGGTGCTTCGTTCCGCTCGCCCAACGGCAAAGTTTCTGGAGCTCGTTCACCGTCTGGATCGGGATACGTCCGGACTGGTCATGGTGGCCAAGAAGCGGTCGGCACTGCGTTATCTTCAGGATGAGCTGCGGGAGAAGCGAATTCGCAAGCATTATCATGCGCTGGTCGCCGGCGACTGGTCAGCCAGCGTCGACCGGGTGGATGTGCCTCTGCTGCGCTACGAGATGCCCAATGGCGAGCGTCGGGTGAAAGTTGATGCCGCCGGCAAGGCCTCCCTGACGACGTTCCGCTGCCTTGAGCATTATGCGGGCTACAGCCTTGTCGAGGCGTCGCCAATTACCGGTCGCACGCACCAGATTCGCGTGCACAGCGCCTGGGCCGGTCATCCGATTGCGGGTGACGACAAGTATATGGATGATGTCAGCCTCAAGGCGTTCCGGTCCATTGGCGGGCAAAGGTTGATGCTGCACGCGCGGGCCCTGGAGTTTACCTTGCCGGTCTCGGGTGAGGCGATGCGCCTTGAAGCGCCTTACGACGATGCATTCAATGACGTGCTCAGGAAGCTTTCCGGGCGTCTCAAAGGAAACGATCAATGAACGTCAGAGTAGTAATTTTTGACTGGGACGGGACCCTGGTGGACTCGGTGGAGCATATTGCTGACAGCCTGCATCAGGCGGCAACCGAGCTTGGCTTTCCGGCCCTGGAGCGTGAGGCTTACCGGGATATTATCGGGCTTGGCATGGTCGAGGCATTGGAGAAGCTATATCCGGGCATCAGTCGGGAAGAGATGAACAGAATCCGCGACGGTTACGGGCGCTATTTCTTCAGTAAGACGACAACACCCCAAAACGTGTTCGAGGGAATGGCTGAGGTGGTCGCGGATCTGCGAGGATCCGGTCGCAGTTGTTCCGTTGCAACTGGCAAGAGTCGGCGCGGGCTGGACTTTGCCCTGGTTTCCAGCGGTCTTGGTGACCACTTCGAGATCACCCGTTGTGCCGATGAGACGCGCTCCAAGCCGGATCCTGCCATGCTCGAGGAGATTCTTCGTTTCTATCGTATTGGGCCTGAGGAGGCGGTGATGATTGGCGATACCCGATACGATCTTGAAATGGCCCGGCGTATCGGCATGCCTTCTATCGGCGTTGAGTGGGGTGTGCACAAGCGGGATGTGTTGGGTGATTATTCGCCCCGTGCCATTGTTGAATCCGTGCCAGATCTCCGACGGGTACTGGGGCTGTAAACAGACCGAATTTATATACGTTGCTGACAGGATGCGCACATGAGTGACTGGGAATCTGACAAGTCTGCCGAATGGGGTGACAAACCGGTGGAGCCTGGAAAGGAAAACAAGCCGTTTTTCGGGCGCAAGTCACCGAAGCTTCCGCCCGAGTCCGGACGTGACTGGAAGCTCATCGAAAAACTCGTCATGTCGCTGCAGTCTGAGCAGCGCAAGAGCCGGCGCTGGGGTATCTTTTTCAAGTTCCTGACGTTTGGTTACCTGATCGCCCTGCTGTTTTTGATCAAGTTTCCCCTGGGCGATTCACTGGAGGGTGTAACCGGCAAGCACACGGCTCTTGTAGAAATAAATGGTCCGATCGCTGCCGACGAACTGGCCAGTGCCGACAATATTGTAGGTTCTCTGCGAACAGCCTTCGAAGAGCCAAACTCGGTAGCGGTGATTCTGCGCATCAACAGCCCGGGTGGAAGCCCTGTTCAGTCCGGGTATGTTTACGATGAGATCAAGCGCCTGCGGGAGAAATATCCCGAGAAAAAGGTCTACGCCGTGATCTCGGACATCGGCGCCTCCGGGGCCTATTACATTGCTGCGGCAGCGGATGAAATCTACGCCAACCGGGCCAGCCTTGTCGGCTCGATTGGGGTGGTGGCTGGCGGTTTCGGGTTTACCGAGGTTATGGAGAAGATCGGCGTGGATCGCCGTCTCTATACGGCCGGTGAGAACAAGGCGTTCCTTGATCCGTTTTCGCCGGAGCAGGAAGAGGAAGTCACGTTCTGGCAGAGTGTTCTGGAAAACACTCACCAGCAGTTTATCGAAGCGGTCAAGCAAGGGCGTGGTGATCGCCTGGCGGATGATGAGCGCCTGTTCAGCGGGCTGGTCTGGAGTGGCGAGCAGGCCGTTGAACTTGGCCTGGCTGATGGGCTCGGCAGCGCATCACACGTTGCCCGGCAGATCATAGGCCAGGAGGAATTGGTGGACTACAGCCGTCGCAAATCGCCGTTCCAGGATATTGTTGATCAGCTTGGTGTCGCCTTTGGCGAGGGTTTCGCCAGTCAGCTGGTCGAGTCCCGGCTCGAGCTTCGGTAATGCCTTATGAGGCAGGCCGGTTTTCCAGCAGGGGATTCCGGCCCCATTGCCTAAACAGATTGTTCAGGGCAATAAGAGGGAGGCCCACCAGGCTGTTCGGGTCCCGGCCCTCAAGGGCCTCGAACAGAGTAATGCCGAGGCCTTCCATCTTGAAGCTGCCGGCGCAGTCGTAAGGTTTCTCCCGCAGTAAGTAGGCTTCTATCTCCTCATCAAGCAGTTCCCGGAACCTGACGTTAAACGGCTCGCAAAGGCTGGCGATTTTGCCGGAATCAGAGTCGAGCAGCGCCAGGCCTGAAAGAAACAGTACCCTGTGACCACTGCACTGGCGTAACTGTTCTGTCGCCATTTCGTGGTTGCCGGGCTTGCTCAGTACCGAGCCGTCGGGCAGGCAGGCGACCTGGTCCGAGCCGATGATCCAGTGGCCGGGGAACCGGTCCGCCAATTCGCGGGCCTTGCTCTCGGCGAGACGTGTCGCCAGGGCCTCTCCGGTCTCGCCTTGATGGGGTGATTCGTCGATATCCGGGCTGGCGCAGGTGAAAGGCAAGCCAAGCCGCTCCAGGAGCGCTCTCCGGTACGGTGATGAAGACGCCAGTAAAAGCGGTTTTGGGGGCATTGTTCGAGTCCTTTAAGTACCTGGCCGGTGCATCTGTTGTGCGATTATCGTAAATTACACCTATCTGCACTGGAACCCCCGTGAAAAAGCAACGAAGTCTTTGACAGCGGCCGGCTGCGCCCCTAAAATTGCGCGCCTATGTCAAACGCGTCCAACGCCGAGTTGCCCAAATCTGTTGATCCTTACCGGTTAGCGGAACATAACAGCACACTGGAGGGAGTGATTCCCATCAGCGGGCTTGGCCGTTTTCGGGAATCCGTTCTCGGGTTTTCGGAAGGCGCTGCGTGCCGGGTCAAACTGTCTTTTTTCATGGATGGTGAGCGTCGTCGCGTTGTTTCGGGCGAGCTGGCGGCCCCGGTTGATCTGGAGTGTCAGCGGTGCATGGGCGCCATGAGCGTGACTCTGGTCTCCGAGTTCAAGCTGGGTCTTGTTACCAGTGACGAGCAGGCGCAACAACTGCCGAAAGAACTCGAGCCGTTTTTGACCGATGATTTTACGGCGGACCTCTGGTCGATGGTGGAAGACGAGCTGTTGCTGGTTTTGCCACCTTTTCCGCTTCACGAACGGGACCAGTGTCCTGCCCGGGAAGATCTGGAAGCCTACGAGCCTGACAGCTCCGGGGCAGAGCCGGTGAGAAAGTCGGGTGAGAATCCGTTCAGTGTCCTGGCGGATCTCAAGAAGACGAAGACAAAGCATTAACCGGGCGTGGGTTGTCCCTCGGGAGACCGGCGCACATTTAACGAACAGACGTTACTTATTCAGCACTACAAGTTTACGTTAACAGGTCAGGAGCATAATCATGGCTGTACAGCAAAATCGTAAGACCCGTTCCAAGCGTGGCATGCGCCGTTCGCACGACGCCCTGAGCGCCGCTGCTCTGAGCACCGATGCGACTACTGGTGAAGTTCATCGTCGTCATCACGTGTCTCCGGACGGCTTCTACCGCGGCAAGCAGGTAATCGAAGCGCGCGACGAGTAATCTCGTTACCGCTATGCACCGCCCCGAATCGGATGGCAGAACGGTGAAGCCGGTCACCATCACGATTGACGCAATGAGTGGCGACCGCGGCGCTGCCGTCGTGGTTGCCGCATCGCTGCGGGCGGTGCGCGAAAACGAAGCCTTGAGCATCGTTCTGGTGGGAATCCGGAGCGAGCTTGAGGCTTTGTTGCGTGAGGGGCACGCCCGAATTCGCATTGTCGAGGCGGCCGACGTGGTTCGGATGAACGAGCGCCCGTCCCACGCCCTTCGCCACAAGAAAAACTCCTCTATGGCCATCGCCCTCAGCCTTGTTCGAGACGGCGAAGCGCAGGGCTGCGTCAGTGCCGGTAATACCGGTGCGTTGATGGCGTTCGGGCGCACCATCATCCGTATGTATCCGGGTATCGAGCGCCCGGCCATTGCCAAATTGATTCCCTCGCTTCGGGGGCGTTGTCACGTCCTTGATCTTGGCGCCAATGTCGACTCAACCGCCGAGAATCTCTACCAGTATGCCCTGATGGGATCCCTGATGGCCTCTGCGATCTGCAGCCAGGCTGAACCGAGGGTCGCTCTTCTGAACGTCGGTGAGGAAGAGATCAAGGGCAATGAGCAGGTCCGGCTGGCGTCTCATATGCTGGCCCAGTGCGATACCATCAACTACATCGGTTATGTGGAAGGTAGCGATCTGTTCCGGGACGTCGCTGATGTGGTCGTCTGTGATGGCTTTGTCGGCAATATTGCCCTGAAAACCGGCGAGGGTGTTGCCGGTCTGCTTATCGAACTGATGGAACAGGCCTTCACACGAAATCTCTACGGCCGACTGGTCGGTCTGCTGGCCCGTCCGATTATCGGTCGGCTTCTGCAGTTGATGGATCCTTCCAGGCACAACGGTGCCAGTTTGCTCGGCCTCCAGGGTGTGGTAATAAAAAGTCATGGCAACGCCAACGAGCGGGCCATGTTGTCGGCCATTCGGCAGGCCGTGCGGGAAGTTGAGCTGGAAGTGCCCCGCCGTATCAACGAGCGTCTTGACGATCTCATGCTTTGAGTGCCTGAGACTAAAGTCTGTCCCGGTTTGGCCACGCATTCGCGGATAATTGGCCGAACTTGTACTATTGGCTAATCTCACGTAACCACCCAATGACGATAAGATCCCGCTTATGAAATCAGCCTTTATTTTTCCAGGACAAGGGTCGCAATCGGTGGGCATGCTTTCGGCTGCCGCTGAAGCCTGGCCCATCATCGACAGAACCTTTTCCGAAGCCTCCAATGTCCTCGGCTACGACCTCTGGGATCTCTGCCAGAAAGGGCCGGCGGAGGAATTGAATAAAACCATGGTGACCCAGCCTGCGCTCCTGACGGCCAGTGTTGCCCTCTGGCGGCAATGGTTTGTTGCCGGCGGTGTTTCTCCCGATTTTCTCGCGGGTCACAGTCTGGGAGAGTACAGCGCCCTGGTGGCGGCAGAGAGCCTCGATTTTGTTGAAGCGGTCAAGCTGGTTCGCCTCCGTGGTGAGCTCATGCAGGACGCTGTGCCGGCCGGAGAAGGGAAGATGGCAGCCATCCTTGGTCTTGAGGATGACGACGTTGTGGCAGCCTGTCAGGATGCGGCACAGGGCGATGTGGTATCTGCGGTAAACTTCAATGCCCCTGGTCAGGTGGTTATTGCTGGCTCGGCTGCCGCAGTTGAACGGGCTATTGAAGCCTGCAAGGAAAAAGGCGCGAAGAAGGCCATGCCATTGCCTGTAAGCGTGCCATCCCATTGCGCACTTATGAAAGGCGCTGCGGAGGAGCTGGCGAAAGCGTTGGAGGATGTTCGCTTTAATGATGCTGTCATCCCGGTTATACAAAATGTTAACGCTGCCGCCGAGACCGAATCCGCTACACTGAAGGCCAACCTTCTCAAGCAACTTTATTCTCCGGTGCTCTGGACGGACTCTGTGCGTGCGCTCGTTTCCAATAATGTCGAAGTTGCAGTCGAGTGCGGCACTGGAAAAGTGTTGGCAGGGCTGGCCAAACGTATCGACCGGGCTTTGGCAGTTCACAGTATCGAAGACCCGGATTCGCTGGCGAAGGCGCTGGACGCTTTCGGTCAGTCCTGAAACGAAAGGGAGTTATTCATGTCTCTGGAAGGTAAAACCGCACTGGTCACCGGTGCTACCCGCGGTATTGGTCAGGCCATTGCCCGGGCGCTGGCCGCGCAGGGTGCCGAAGTTGTCGGAACAGCAACCAGTGAAGCCGGTGCAGAATCCATCACCAACGATCTCCAGTCGGCCGGTTACAAGGGTTACGGCATGGTCATGAACGTTGCAGACCCCGCCAGCATTGACGCCGGTCTGAAGGAGCTGACGGAAAAATCCGGGGCGCCCCTGATTCTGGTCAACAATGCCGGCATTACCCGTGATAACCTCCTGATGCGGTTGAAAGATGATGACTGGGCATCGGTTCTGGAAACCAACCTGTCCAGCGTCTACCGGACCAGCAAGGCGGTGCTTCGTGGTATGGCCAAGGCCAAATGGGGCCGGATTATCAATATCAGCTCCGTGGTTGCCGGTATGGGCAATGCGGGGCAGGGCAATTATTGCGCCGCCAAGGCCGGGGTTGAAGGGTTTACCCGAAGCCTGGCCAAGGAAATGTCGAACCGTGGTATCACTGCAAATTGCGTGGCTCCCGGATTTATTGACACGGATATGACAAAAAAACTGGACGACAAGCAGCGCGGGGCTATGCTGGAAATCATACCCGCGGGTCGTCTGGGTGAGCCGGAAGAAGTGGCAGCCGTGGTTGCCTTTCTGGCATCAGATGCAGCCGGATACGTGACGGGTGAAACCATCAACGTGAACGGCGGAATGTACATGGGATAAGCCCCTTTCGGGGTCTGTGCGCAACTCCTTGTCGCACAACATGTTTATCAGAATCCCTGCTTGTTTGCAGGTAGGGTTTAAACTAAACTGGCAGCACTAGAGTTGCTTGGTTGACACACAAAGTGAGGACATTATGAGTACAGTTGAAGAGCGCGTGAAGAAGATCGTTTGTGAACAGTTGGGCGTTAAAGAGTCCGAAGTTCAGAACTCATCTTCTTTTGTAGAGGATCTTGGCGCTGACTCACTGGACACCGTTGAGCTGGTTATGGCACTGGAAGAGGAATTTGAAACCGAGATTCCTGACGAGGAAGCCGAAAAGCTGACAAGTGTTCAGGACGCGATCGACTACATCGTCGCGCACACCTGATACTCTGCATTTAAGAAAGCCAGGCAAAAAGCCGTCCTTGTGAAACAGCGAGGGACGGCTTTTTTATTGGCCGAAAATCAGGTTCAATCGGCGTTCAGATTCATTCGGACAAGATCAGGTGCAACAGGTTATGGCTAAACGGCGAGTTGTCATCACAGGTATGGGCATGCTGTCTCCAGTCGGCAATAGCGTGGAGTCGTCCTGGCAAGGGATTCAGGCTGGGCGCAGCGGGATCGGTATGATCGACCGCTTTGACGCGTCTGCCTACAACACCAGAATTGGTGGGGCCATCCGGGATCTGGACATGGAATCCTACCTGTCCCCGAAGGATGCCAGAAAGCTTGATGCCTTTATCCATTATGGCCTGATTGCTGCGCAAAAGGCTGTGGACAGCAGTGGCCTGGAGTCGTTTGAGAAGCTTGATCGGGAGCGAGTGGGTATTGCAATCGGCTCCGGGATTGGCGGCCTTGAGTACATAGAGAAAAGCGTCCTGACCATGGACAAGTCGGGGCCCCGAAAGGTTTCCCCGTTTTTCGTGCCTGCTTCTGTTATCAACATGATCTCCGGCAATGCCGCGATTCGTTTCGGATACCGTGGCCCCAACATTGCGATCGTGACAGCCTGCACTACCGGCACCCACAACATTGGTTACGCGGCCCGCACGATTGCCTATGGCGACGCCGATGTCATGCTGGCAGGTGGCTCGGAAATGGCGACGACGCGTACCGGTATGGCTGCGTTTTCGGCTGCGCGGGCTCTGTCTACCCGTAACGATGAACCGGAAAAGGCCAGCCGTCCCTGGGATAAAGACCGGGACGGCTTTGTGCTCAGCGATGGCGCCGGTGTCGTTGTGCTTGAAGAGCTTGAACACGCAAAGGAGCGGGGCGCCACCATATACGGTGAAGTTGTCGGTTTTGGTATGAGCGACGACGCCCACCACATTACAGCGCCGCCCGAAGATGGCGAGGGCGCCGCCCGATCCATGGCGAACGCAGTTCGTGATGCTGGCCTTGAGCTGGAAGAAATCGACTACATCAACGCCCACGGCACCTCCACCCAGGTTGGTGACGTGGCCGAAGTGGCCGCAGTCCGTCGGGTATTCGGCGCGCATGCCGAAAAGCTGGCCATGAGCAGCACCAAGTCAATGACAGGGCACCTGCTTGGAGCTGCCGGTGCTGTGGAAGCGATCTTCTCGGTTCTGGCGATTCGGGATGGCGTCCTGCCGCCCACCATCAATCTGGACAATCCGGATGAGGGTTGCGACCTGGACCTCGTCGCACACACGAGCCGTCAGGCCGACGTGCGGGTAGCGCTATCTAACTCGTTCGGGTTCGGTGGCACCAATGGAACCCTGATTTTCCGTCGCTACGAAGGCTGACCCGCGCCGTGTTTCGTCTTTACTGGGCCGACGAAGGTGGCCTGCCCGCCAATGACCGGGGGCTGGCCTATGGAGACGGGTTGTTCGAAACCATTCGGATGTCCGGTCAGAAGGGGGTTCTGCTATCCCGACACCTGGAGCGAATGGCGCGCGATGCCGGCCGACTTGGTATCGAGGTGTCGCGGAAAGAGCTTGCCAGCGTTTGCGTCGAGGCGGCGCAGCGTTTTACTGATCGCTTCAAGGGCGACGGCTGGGTTCTGAAGCTGACCCTGACCCGCGGTAGTGGCGGCCGAGGATATCGCCCGGATCCGGGGATGGAGCCCAATTTGCTGGTTTCGGCATCGGCTTTGCCGCCGACACCGGATCCTGATGGTGTCGCGGTTGATTTCTCCAAGGTAACTCTCGCGGTTAATCCGTTATTGGCCGGGATCAAGTCGCTGAACCGGATGGAGCAGGTTCTGGCGGCCGCCGAGCTCGAACCATCCCTGTTCGAGGTCATCATGGCCGATCGTGATGGAAATCTGGTCGAAGGCACTCGTACCAACATCCTGCTCCGGCAGGCCGATGGATGGGTGACGCCCCCGGCTTCCAGTCTGGCGGTTGCCGGTGTTCTCAGGCAGTGGCTGCTGGAGCGTCTGAGGCAGAGAGGCGAGCCGGTAACAGAGCGCCCCGTCACTGTGCCCGATGTTCTGGGTCCGGATTGTCAGGGAATGTTTCTCCTGAACAGCGTTCTGGGCATTGTTCCGGTTCTCACTATTGCCGGCCATCATTTGCCTGCGGATAGCGGACTTGCGACAATCTTTAATCCTCTCGAAACACTGGAATAAATCGTTTGCTCAAGAAGTTATTGCTTGCGTGCGTTTGTGTCGCCGTCCTCGCCTCTGCGGGAACCGGGCTGTGGGTATGGCAGGGGCTACAAGGCTTGAAAAAGCCGGTGGTGCTTGAAGAACCGCTGCTATTTGACGTTCCCCAGGGCAGTTCATTCATTGAAGTCGTTGGTCGACTTGAAGCTGAGGGGTTGGTTTCAGACCGGCTCTGGCTGAGGTTATACGGTCGGCTAGAGCCCGAGCAGACGCGGATCAAGGCCGGCCAGTACGAGTTTCTTGATGGTATGAGCCCCAAAGACATGATCGGTGTCATGGTGTCGGGAGACACCAAGCACTGGTACGTTCAGTTTATCGAAGGCTGGACCTTCAGGGATATGCGAGCCGCTCTGGCGCAGGCCGAGCGACTTCAGAAAGTCACTGGCGAGTGGACCAGCGAGCAGGTCATGGCGGCTGTTGGAGCCGAGGGTGAGCATCCTGAAGGTCGATTCTTTCCCGATACCTACGCTTTTACCAGTAGCGAGTCCGATCTGGATTTGTTGAAGCGGGCCTTCAGCCGGATGGAGACAGTGCTGGCCGAGGAATGGGCGGCGCGAGAGGAAGGGCTGCCCTATGATAATCCCTACGAAGCCCTGATCATGGCATCAATTGTGGAACGCGAAACCGGTGCGCCCCATGAGCGGGAGCAGGTGGCAGGGGTATTCGTCCGTCGTTTGCAGAAGGGAATGCGACTGCAGACCGACCCCACGGTTATCTACGGTATGGGTGACAGCTATCAGGGCCGGATTGGGCGTAAGGACCTGCGCACGCACACGCCCTACAACACGTACCGAATCAATGGCTTACCTCCAACCCCCATCGCCCTGCCAGGCCGCGAAGCCATTCGTGCGGCCCTGCACCCGGATGACGGTGACGCCCTGTACTTCGTTGCCCGGGGGGATGGCACCCACAAATTCTCGCGCACGCTCGCGGAGCATCAGAAAGCCGTACGTGAGTTTCAGTTAAACAGGCGTGAAGACTACCGCTCTTCACCGGCGCCAAAAAACAGTGATTCTGATGAGGATGCCGGATGACAGTGCGAGGGCAGTTTATAACCTTCGAAGGCACGGAAGGGGTCGGCAAATCGACCCAGCTGACGAATGCAGCCGACACGCTCGCTAAACTGGGCGTCGATTATATCGTCACCCGTGAGCCGGGTGGCACGCCAATGGCTGAGGCTGTTCGCGAGCTTTTGCTGGCGCCCAGGGATGAACCGGTCAATGAAATCACAGAGTTGCTACTGATGTTCGCTGCCAGGGCCCAGCATCTGCATACCCGTATCCTGCCAGCGCTTGAGCAGGGCCAGTGGGTTTTATGCGATCGTTTCACCGATGCGACCTTTGCCTATCAGGGCGGTGGACGCGGTGTTCCGGAGGAGCGAATTGCCGTGCTTGAAACACTGGTTCAGGGTGATATCCGTCCAGATCATGTGATTGTCCTGGACGCCTCGGTGGACACCGGGATGGCCAGAGCTCGAAAGAGGGGCGACCTCGATCGTTTTGAACAGGAGGATATGGAATTCTTTCAGCGAATCAGGGAGACCTATCTCGCTCGCGCCATGGCCCAGCCCTCCAGGTATCACGTGGTTGACGCTGCACTCCCGCTGGCCGAGGTTTCCGGGCAGGTTTCGGGATTGTTGAGCCACTGGGTAAGAAGTTCAGAGGCTGACTGAAAACTGTGAGTTTTCCCCAGAGTTTCAGTTCCATTCGTGCACTTTCTGTAATGTTCTGCTTTAATTGAGGAACATTCTCAGTTAAACGCTGGCAGTTTTAATGGTTAACGCGAAACTTCTGAAGCTTCCCATGGCTGCGCACCAACACCGGCATGAACACCACCAGATTGTCATTGGAGTACGTGGCGAAGCCGAGTTGAGCGTCGATGGGGCCGGGGCTCAACTGGACACCTGGAGAGCTTACCTGGTGCCCACGGAAGCCCGCCACGATTATCGCGGTAACGACAAGAACCATGTTCTTGTGATCAATCTTGATCCGCTCACTCCGGCCGTCAACTCGCCAGCGCACGCCGAATACGAGCGCATGATGCGGGTTTTTGAAAAGCCGCGGACCCTGCAAATGGATAGCCGTTTGCACGGGCTGGTCCAGTTTGCGGCCGGCGAGTTCGACCGCGCGCCTGATCATATTACGCTCCAACAACACCTTGCTTCGAGCATTCTTTACTGCATGGCCGATCGTATCACCGAGGGCCGCTCGTTCTCCTCAAACCGGAATGCCATCAGCCCTGAGGCAGTCCGTCGTTATATCCTCAAGAATATCCACAAGAAGATCACCGTCGAAGATATGGCAGGAGAGGCATGCCTGAGTGTTAGCCGTTTCCATGAGGTATTCAGAGAATTAGCTGGCATAACGCCCCACCAGTTCCTGTTACAGACACGCCTCGATCAGGCCGCCACCCTCCTTACTACAACGACCCTTACGGTGTCTGAAATCAGTTACCGAACCGGTTTCTCATCTCAAAGTGCACTGACAAATGCACTGCGTAAATACAAAGGGACTACGCCTTCACGACTGCAGGTTGGCGATCGAGTGGCCTGATTTGGCGTGTCGGTTTCCCAGTCCCGTAGGATTGTGCAAAAGAATCGTAGGATTTCGTAAGCCCGGAATCCGTACTAATACTAAGTTATAGCGACTGAGCCCCGGTCTCATGCATTTGTGCGGGGCGCGAGTCGCAAACCTTCTTTGTGTGCTCAGGTTCAGGAAGTTGTTACATGGAAAATTCCTGCTTCAATCGAGATGGAACTCGGAAAGAAAAGAAGAATAGTGCAGCGAGTTGGCGTGAAGTCAGCCATGTGCTTTGCGAGCGGACCTAGTCCGACTCATTAAACCGGAGGAGCCCCTATGGCTATTGGTGTTTGGATCAGTCTCTTTTTATATTTCGCGCTCATGATTGCCATTGGCATTTTCGCAATGCGCAGAGCGACGTCTTCCTCTGAGGACTATATGTTGGGCGGTCGCGCCCTGAGTCCAAAGGTGGCAGCGCTTTCCGCTGGCGCTTCTGACATGAGTGGCTGGTTACTCCTGGGTCTGCCCGGGGCGCTGTTTGCGTCGGGTTTGGGATCGGCCTGGATCGGTATTGGTCTGCTCGTGGGGGCATTCTTCAACTGGACGCTGGTCGCGCCACGTCTTCGTGAACAGACGGTTCACTACGGCAACGCGATTACTATCCCGTCTTTCCTGGCGAACCGCTTTCCGACACAGGCCCTGTCCCTGCGTACGGTTTCGGCCATCGTAATCGTTATCTTCTTCGCGGTTTATACGGCATCCGGCCTCGTTGCCGGCGGCAAGCTGTTTGAAAGCGCGTTTTCCGGCATTTTCAATTTTGGTGGTCTGAGTGATTACGCCGTAGGTATTGTGATTACCCTCGGTGTGGTTCTGGCATACACCGTGGTGGGCGGCTTCCTGGCCGTGAGTCTGACCGACTTCGTGCAGGGCTGTATCATGATGCTGGCGCTGGTCATCATGCCGGCGGTTGTGCTCTTCGGTGAAGGCGGCGGGGGCTTTGCCCAGGCGTCGCAAACCCTGAATGAGGTAGATCCCACTTTGCTGTCCTGGACGGAAGGGCTAACCTTCATCGGTTGGCTCTCTGCGGTTACCTGGGGCCTGGGTTACTTTGGTCAGCCCCACATCATTGTGCGTTTCATGGCCATCCGCACCCTGAAAGATGTACCGGTTGCCCGGAACATCGGCATGAGCTGGATGCTGATTTCCCTAATCGGTGCGATCTCACTGGGTGTGTTCGGCCGCGCGTACGCAATCCGAAACGGCATGGACGTGCAGGATCCGGAAACCATCTTTATTATCCTGTCAGACATGCTGTTCCATCCCCTGATTACAGGCTTCCTGTATGCGGCCCTGCTGGCGGCAGTGATGAGTACCATCTCCAGTCAGCTGCTGGTGTCGTCTTCTTCGCTGACAGAGGATTTCTATCGTCTGTTCCTGCGTAAGGAAGCAAGCGACAAGGAATGCGTGAATATTGGCCGTGTGTGCGTTGTCCTCGTCGGCCTGGTCGCTGCCGTCATTGCATCCGATCCGAACTCTCAGGTTCTGGCTCTGGTTGCTAATGCGTGGGCCGGCTTCGGTGCCGCATTTGGTCCGCTGATCATTCTTTCACTGATGTGGCCGCGCACCAACGGTGCTGGTGCCATCGCAGGTATGGTTGTCGGTGCAGCCACCGTTATGATCTGGATCTCACTGGGATGGAACGGTGAGTTCATGGGTGGTCCCGGTGTCTACGAGATCATTCCGGGCTTCATTGCCTCCATGATTGCGATACTGGTGGTGAGCAGTGCCACTGCCGATGCGGGTGAGTACCAACACATCGAGCGGTAAAGACGAACGCTTAAAACGCGTTAAACGAAATGAAAAGGACTCCTTCGGGAGTCCTTTTTTTGGTCATAATGATTCCGGATTGGGGGTTCCCTCCATTCGAACACCCCAATTACAGATGGAGCGCGCCGAGTGACTGTTCTTGAAGTCGTGGCTTTACTGTCGATCGGCGGCATTGCCGGGTTTATTAATGTTCTCTCAGCTGGTGGCTCCATGCTGACTCTGCCCCTGTTGATGTTTCTTGGTTTGCCGCCACAAGTGGCCAACGGCACCAACAGGGTGGCGATAACTCTGCAGAGTATTACCGCGGTTGGCAGCTTCTACCGGATGGGGCATGGCAACCTGATTGTCAGTCTGCATCTGGCTTTACCGGCGGTTCTCGGCTCGCTGCTGGGCGCCTGGATTGCCACCTGGGTGCCGGACGCTGTGTTTGAATGGGTGTTGGTCTATGCCATGATTGGCGCGTCCGTATTCATGCTCTTACCGCAACCTGTTTTGAATACCCGGCCGTTGACACAGGAGCGCCTGAGTCCGGCCATTTATCTCGCGATGTTCGTCGTTGGTATGTACGGGGGATTCATTCAGGTTGGTGTGGGCGTGCTGTTCATTGTGGTGCTTTACCACATGCTCAAGATCGACCTGCGTCAGGTGAATGTGCTCAAGGTATCGATCGTGTTGCCTTTCACCTTCGCCGCCTTGGTGGTATTCGCTCTGAACGATCAGGTTCGTTGGGGGGTAGGTCTGACGCTGGCACTGGGCAATATCACCGGCGCTTTCATTGCGACTCGGGTGAACATGAGCAAACGCGGAGCCCGCTGGATCAAAGGGGTTACCCTCGTCATGGTGGCTGCGATTCTTGTGAGGCTGATTATCTACTGATTGTAGGGGCATCCCGGGTATGTAATCAGGCATAAAAAAACGCCAGCCCGAAGGCTGGCGTTTCTGTGGAGCTAAACCCTGAAGGTCAGTGCTCAGGCAACGTTCGCCTCGGCAGCCTTCTTGGTGTAGTTCTCCATCTGGTCGAAGTTGAGATACTTGTAGATCTCTTTCGACATGCTGTTGAGGTCCTTGGCGTACTCCATGTATTCCTCGGCGGAGGGGAGTTTGCCCAGTACCGCGCCAACCGCTGCCAGTTCCGCGGAGGTCAGGTACACGTTGGCACCATCGCCCAGACGGTTCGGGAAGTTACGGGTGGAGGTTGACAGCACGGTGCTCTTGGCCGCCACACGCGCCTGGTTACCCATGCACAGGGAGCAGCCCGGCATCTCGGTGCGAACACCGGCGGTGCCGTAGATGTTGAAGTAGCCTTCTTCCATCAGCTGAGCCTGGTCCATCTTGGTGGGAGGTGACATCCACAGGCGCGTCTTCAGGGGTTCCTTGTTCTGCGCCAGCAGCTTGCCGGCGGCACGGAAATGACCAATGTTGGTCATGCAGGAACCGATGAATACCTCGTCTACCTTGTCGCCGGCCACTTCTGACAGAGTCCGGGCATCGTCCGGGTCGTTCGGGCAGCACACGATCGGCTCTTTGATTTCGGCCAGATCGATTTCCACCACGTGGGCGTACTCCGCGTCCTTGTCGGCACGCATCAGCTTCGGATCAGCCAGCCACTCTTCCATCTGCTGGGCGCGACGCTCCAGGGTACGTGGGTCGCCGTAACCTTCGGCAATCATCCAGCGTAGCATGGTGATGTTGGAGCGCAGGTACTCGGCCACGGACTCTTCAGACAGGTTGATGGTACAACCGGCTGCAGAGCGCTCGGCAGAAGCGTCGGACAGCTCGAACGCCTGCTCAACGGTCAGGTGCTCAAGACCTTCGATTTCCAGGATGCGACCGGAGAACTCGTTGATCTTGCCTTTCTTCTCAACGGTCAGCATGCCCTGCTTGATGCCGTACAGCGGGATGGCGTGTACCAGATCACGCAGGGTGATGCCCGGCTGCATTTCGCCCTTGAAACGAACCAGAACGGATTCCGGCATGTCCAGAGGCATAACGCCGGTCGCCGCGGCAAACGCCACCAGGCCGGAACCGGCCGGGAAGGAGATGCCCATCGGGAAACGGGTGTGGGAGTCACCCCCGGTACCTACGGTGTCCGGCAGCAGCATGCGGTTCAGCCAGGAGTGGATGATACCGTCGCCCGGGCGCAGGGAAACACCGCCACGGGTGCGGATAAAGTCCGGCATGGTGTGCTGCATTTCCACGTCAACCGGCTTCGGGTAAGCAGCGGTGTGGCAGAAAGACTGCATGACCAGATCGGCCTGGAAGCCCAGACACGCCAGGTCTTTCAGCTCGTCCCGGGTCATTGGGCCGGTGGTGTCCTGGGAGCCCACGGTGGTCATGTGTGGCTCGCAGTAGGTGTTCGGACGAACGCCTTTGCCTTCCTCCAGGCCACAGGCTTTGCCGACCATCTTCTGGGCCAGGGTGAAGCCTTTGGTGCCGGCTTCAGGATCTTTCGGCAGGCGGAACAGGTCGGTCGCGCCCATGCCCAGTGCTGTACGAGCCTTGGCAGTAAGGCCGCGACCGATGATCAGCGGGATACGACCGCCGGCCTGAACTTCGTCCAGGATCACGTCGGACTTGAACTTGAACTCGGAGATAGTCTCGCCGGCCTCGTTCAGGATCTTGCCCTCATACGGGCGGATATCGATAACGTCGCCCATGTTCATGTCGTCGACGGGGGCTTCGAAAACCAGGGCACCGGCATCTTCCATGGTGTTGAAGAAGATCGGGGCAACCTTGTTACCGATACAGACGCCGCCGGCACGCTTGTTCGGCACGCCCGGGATGTCTTCACCGAAGAACCACAGGACGGAGTTGGTGGCCGACTTACGGGAGGAGCCGGTACCGACTACATCACCCACGAAAGCAACAGGCAGGCCTTTGGACTTGATCTCGTCGATCTGGCTCATCGGGCCGGTTACACCCGGCTCTTCCGGCTTCAGGCCGTCACGTTCCATTTTATAGGCAGCGCGAGCGTGCAGCGGGATGTCCGGGCGCGACCATGCATCCGGGGCTGGAGACAGGTCGTCGGTGTTGGTTTCGCCAGTGACCTTGAACACCACCATCTTGGTGCTCTCGGGTACCTTCTTCTTGTTGGTGAACCACTCGCCGTTGGCCCAGGATTCGACGACTGCCTTGGCAACGGGGTTGCCTGCATCCATCTTTTCCTTCACGTCGTTGAAGGCGTCAAACATCAGCAGGGTGCGCTTCAGCTGCTCGCCGGCCAGTTCGGCCAGTTCGGAGTCGTCCAGAAGGTCAACCAGGGTCTCAATGTTATAGCCACCCTGCATCATACCCAGCAGCTTGACCGCTGTTTGCTTGTCCAGCAGCGGAGAAGAGGCTTCGCCTTTTACGATGGCCGTCAGGAACGCAGCCTTTACATAGGCGGCTTCATCGACACCCGGCGGTACGCGGTTTTCCAGGAGATACACCAGGGTATCTTCCTCACCGGCCGGCGGATTTTTCAGCAGATCGACCAGAGCAGCGGTCTGCTCGGCGTTCAGGGGCTTGGGAGGAATACCCAGGGCTTCACGTTCAGCAACGTGTTCACGATAGGCTTCTAACACGATATGGACCCTCATCAGTTGGAATGTCCCGCGCCGTTGGCTTCATGCCTTGGCGGGAGGTTTTTGGCGGAAAGGCCGCAGGAGCCTCTGAATAATGCCTCAAATCACCGATGGGGTTTCAGGGTTTATTCAGAGACTCCTTAATCTGGCGCTGCATTCTATAGGAAACCCCTTATAAAGTTAAGTTGGACAGAGGTCGGAGAGATCTGTTAAGTACGCTATACTCGCCGCCCGCAAATCAACCAACAAATTGAGCCATGAACGACGCCCTGCAAGAGATTCACAACTTCCTGCCGTGCCGGACCCCGCAACAATGGATCGACAATGCCCTGGAGAACCAGGACTTGATGCTGATCGATCACGCCCATTGCGAGAAAAAGGCCGCTTCCACAGCGCTCAGCCTGATGTACCGGTATGTTGACAATACGGACCTGCTGAACAAGATGTCCCGGCTTGCCCGGGAAGAGCTCCGGCATTTCGAGCAGGTGCTCGCGATCATGAAAAAGCGGGGCGTGGCCTATTGCCACCTGACACCGGCTCGTTACGCTGCAGGGTTGAGACAGGATGTCCGGTCAGAAGATCCCGGCCGGTTGGTAGATGTGTTGATCGTGGGCGCTATTATTGAGGCGCGTTCCTGTGAGCGCTTTGCTGCGCTCGCGCCGTTCCTGGATGAAAAGCTGGCAGATTTCTATAACAGCCTGCTGAAGTCCGAAGCGAGGCATTATCGGGATTATCTGGCGCTGGCCGAGCAGGCTGCCGGTGCTTCTGTGGAGGAGCGTACTTCAGAGTTCCTGTTACTTGAGAAAGCATTGATCGAGAAGCCGGATACCGAGTTCCGGTTCCACAGTGGGCCGGTTTCAGCGTAGCTGCCTACAAAGCTCTATCCAGGCATCAATGCCGGCGCTGCGGTACTTCTGCTTGTGCAGGATAAAGTAGAACTGCCTGTCAAACCGTCGATGCTCCGGAACGGTCAGCGGAACCAGGCTGCCCCGCTTGAACGCGTCGGCCAGGACGACCTCGGACAGGCAGCCAATGCCCAGGTCTGCCTCCACCGCACGTTTGATGGCCTCGGTGTGTTCCAGCTCCAGCAGCACGTTGAGATCTGGTAGCAGGCCGTGCATGCCCCGCTCAAAGCTTTGCCGGGTACCCGACCCGGGTTCCCGCATGATCCAGGTGGCGTTGCGCAGGTTCTCATCCGAGAGAGATTCTTTGCTGGCCAAAGGATGGGTAGGAGAACAGAACACGACAAGCTCGTCGCCTCGCCAGGGGAGCACATCCAGTTCCGGTGACTGCAATTCCCCCTCAATCAGCCCGATGTCCAGCTCAAAGTCCTTGACCCGTCTGGCAATGGTGCTCGTGTTGGCCACTTCCAGGGAGACTCTTGGGCGGGTAGGGGTATTCATGTATTGGGCCATGACCCCCACGGCCAAATAGTTCCCGATAGTCAGGGTGGCGCCGACTTTCAGGGCGCCCACCTCCGTGTGTTTGCTGAAGGCCTGTTCCAGTTCATTGGCCTGGGCGAGGACGGCCTCCACCTTGGGGCGGTAAAGCCGCCCAAGCTCGTTCAACTGAAGCCGTTTGCCAACGCGGTCAAACAGCTGGATGTCAAACTGGTTTTCCAGTTCTTTCAGCGCGCTGCTGGCCGCCGATTGTGACATGGCCAGCGATTCGGCAGCACGGGTAATGTTCTGGAAATGGGCGGCTGCCAGGAAAACTTCCAGCTGTCGAAAACTGTACTTCATAACTTTTCGCTCTTAATCGGCTCACTCGAATAAGGTTATGAGAATATCCCATTTTCCCGATAGGTTAGTGTCGGGTTAGACTGAGCGCAATCCAAAGTTGAATCATTCGCCGTAAAAAAGCGTAACGAACAGGCAAGAGGTTTACATGAGCAACCTGATCAAAGAGAAAGTTACCAGCGTCCATCACTGGAACGATACCCTGTTCAGCTTTACCACGAGCCGGGATCCGGGCTTCCGTTTCAAGAACGGGCACTTTGTCATGATCGGCCTGGAAACCGAGGGTAAGCCGCTGATGCGCGCCTACAGTATTGCAAGTGCCAACTACGAGGAAGAGCTTGAGTTCTTCTCGATCAAGGTCCAGGACGGCCCACTGACATCCCGGCTTCAGAAAATCCAGGTAGGCGACGAAATTCTGGTGAGCCGCAAGCCGACAGGCACCCTGATTCTGGACAACCTGTTGCCCGGAAAGAACCTGTGGCTGATCAGCACCGGCACCGGTTTGGCGCCCTTTATGAGCATCATCAAGGATCCGGAAGTGTACGAGGCGTTCGACAAGGTTATTGTGACCCATGGCGTTCGTTACGTCTCCGAGCTGGCTTATCAGAAGGAGATCGAGGAGCTGCCGGAGAACGAATACTTCGGCGAAATGGTTAAGGGCAAGCTGGTTTACTATCCGACCGTCACGCGGGAAGAGTTCCGCAACCAGGGTAGGCTGACCGATGCCATGGAGACCGGGAAAATCACCCGTGATCTGGACCTGCCGGATTTTGACCCGGAGAATGACCGATTCATGATCTGCGGCAGCCCAAGCATGCTCAAGGACACCTGCGCCATCCTGAACAACATGGGCTTCAAGGAAGCCCGGGGTGGTGATATGGGGCATTACGTGATTGAGCGGGCGTTCGTAGAGCAGTGAGCTCGCGGGCTGAATTCGCCTCGCAAAAAGCCGGAGCGTGATGCTCCGGCTTTTTTGTGTTTGTATCTGACAGGATTGGTCGTATAAACCGCAAAGGGTTTTGGAGGCGGAGCAATGGCAGGACGGCAGTTAACGAAGAAAAACGTCATCAGCTTTTTGGTGGCACTGGCGGTCGGGGTAATTCTTGGCACCGTGGTTCAGACCCAGCTAAACCTGTGGGCCCTTCAGGCTATGGGGGTGGCGGTTGGGCTTGACGCCCGCATTTCCGCCACCGGCCATGACCTGGTCTCTTTTGCGCCGCTCTACCTGCTCCTCTTTGGAATCAGTTTCCTTGTTTCCCAGGTTACCGCGGCGGCCGTTTCCAGAGTCATGGGGCGTGGGCTGCGGGTGCCACTGTTCGCCCTGGCCGGGGCATCCGGGCTGTGGGTTGCACTAGTGTTGGTCAATGCCCTGGCTCCCATGCCAACCCTGATTGCGGCGACCCGAACCGGGGGAGGTCTGCTTGCCATGCTGTTAACCGCAGCATTTGCCGGAGCCCTGCTCGCCAGACTTACTGCCAGGCCCGCCACCGGGGTCAGTAGCCACGCCTCAGGCACCCTGCTGGCCTTTTGCCTGGCGGTTGGCCCCGGGGCGCTGCCAGGCCCGACACAGGCCCAGTCCTTGAGCGATTACACCGTCGAGACGTTGACCTCCGGGCTGGAGCATCCCTGGTCTCTGGCGTTTCTTCCCGGCGGTGGCGCACTTGTGACGGAGCGGGCAGGGCGATTGCGGCGGATTTCAGGTGATTGGGAGCTCGGCCAGGCCCCGATTACCGGAGTTCCGCCGGTTTTCAATGATGCCCAGGCAGGTCTGTTCGATGTGCTGTTGTCGCCGGACTTTGAGAATGACCAGCTGGTCTTTCTCGCCTACGCTTGCGGAACTGCCTCTGCGAATCACCTGTGCGTGGCCCGTGGTCAGTTGCAGGCGCAGGCCTTGACGGAGGTTGTCAAGATATTCCGGGCCAAACCGGCCAAGCAGGGCAGCGCCCACTACGGTGGCCGAATGGCATGGCTTCCGGATGGTACGCTGATCGTGACGCTGGGAGACGGGTTTGATTATCGGGAGCAGGCGCAGAACCTGTCCAGTCATCTGGGCAAGATCGTGAGGCTGAACCCGGATGGCAGTGTTCCCGCCGACAACCCCTTCGTTGGCAGGGAAGACGCTCTCCCGGAAATCTACAGTTACGGGCATCGTAATGTTCAGGGGCTCGTCTACGACTCCGTTGAGGGCCTGTTGATTGCCCATGAACATGGCCCGCGCGGCGGTGATGAGATCAATATTATCGAGCCGGGACACAACTATGGCTGGCCGGTGATCACGCAAGGCATCGATTACACCGGCGCGATGATCACGCCCTTTGTTGAGCGGGAAGGTATGGAGCAACCGTTGTTGCACTGGACCCCTTCAATTGCCCCTTCAGGCATGACCCGCTATCGGGGTGACCTGTTTCCGGACTGGCAGGGAAACCTCCTGGTCGGTGCCCTTGCCGATAAAAGCGTTCACCGCGTCACACTGGAAGCTGGCGAGGCAAGCGACGTGGAGAGTTTGTTCGAAGCAGTTGGCGAACGCATCCGGGACGTGGCTACCGGGCCTGATGGAGCGGTGTATCTGCTCACTGACAGTGCGGACGGACGGATTCTGCGTATCCTGCCTTAGTCTCGGCTCTGGGGTCTTTGGCCCCGGCCGGTGTATAGTAGGCGGTTTTCACAAAGAGGGAAGCCGCTATGTTTCATCTGGAACTGGAACCGCGTTTCAGCGATACCGATGCCCTCGGGCATATCAGCAATACCACTTTGCCGGTCTGGTTCGAGCAGGCCAGGACGCCGGTTTTCCGGATCTTTCATCCTACCCTTGAGGCGGAGACCTGGCCGCTAATTATTGCACGGCTGGAGATTGATCTGATGGCTCAGAGCTACTGGCATATTCCGGTCAAGATCAAGACCGGTATCGGTAAGATCGGTAATTCCTCGTTTCATGTGGTTCAGGAAGCTTGGCAGGGCGACAAGCAGATTGCCCGGGGCGTTGCAGTGTTAATCCATTTTGATTATGAAACGGAGAAGGCACTGCCGATTCCGGACGGAATCAGGGCAAAGCTTTCTGAGCATCTCATGGAATGAGGCTTGGCAGGCGACTTGGCCCGCACCTTGACTCCAATATCTCCGGCGGGTGTTGAGCTGGATTTTGGTGTTCCGGTGTTGGTCAATTTTGATGTCCGCTACACCTTATTAGATACAGATGCCACCTTCTCCGATGCCATTGACGAAACCGTGGCGATGTAGATAGATCCGGTCGTATTCTTGATAGGTGTTGGGTGTCGGTTCTAAGTTCGATTTACACGAGCTCTTACGAAGAAGGCCGGGAAATCCCGGCCTTCTTCGTTTTGTAGGCGGAAAGGTTGATAGCTCTGATGCGTTGACTAAAAAATTAACGGTCTATGCTTGCAATCTAGAAGCTGTTCAGCGTAATGCGTATTGAGGGCCCTCAAGTTCGTGCCCTGTGCTTCCGATTGGAAGGAGAGCCTGATGGAAGAGGAAAAGGATGCAACCCGGCAGGAAATGGCTGCTGAGGTCAGTCGGGTTATTCGCTCAGAGCGCAAGCGGGGAAGGGCTGGCCTGTTTGTCTGGCTGATTGCCCTGATGGCGGTTCTGGCGCTCGTTGGTTGGTGGCTGTGGCCGGATGACGGCGAGGTACAATGGCAGATCCACAATCTGGACCGGGGCGACATGGTGCTGACGGCCACAGCCACTGGAAGCCTTGAACCCAAGAGTGAGGTTTCCGTGGGGGCCGAAATATCAGGCCTGATCACGCAGGTTCTGGTGGACGAGAATGACCAGGTGACCGAAGGCCAGGTTCTGGCTCTGTTCGACACTGATGAGCTGGAGGTGGCGCTGGAGCAGGCGGAAGCCCAGCTTGCCCTGTCACGGGCGTCGGTGGCAGAGGCCGAGGCGACTCTTGACGAAGCGAGGGTGGATGAACGGCGGATCAGCGCACTGCGTGAGCGGGGCACCACTGCGCAGGCGGAGCTGGATTCTGCCGTTGCGGCCCGTAAGCGGGCAGAAGCGAAGCTGGCCTACGCCCGCGCCTCGGTGAGGCAGGCGGAAGCGTCGGTTCTTCAGGCCCGAACCCGGTTGGAAAAAGCAGTGATTACATCTCCCATCAACGGCGTGGTTTTACAGCGAAGCATTGAGCCCGGCAATACCGTGGCGGCCAGTTTCCAGACACCGGTGCTGTTCCTGCTGGCAGAAGATCTGAAAGCCATGGAGCTGCATGTGTCCATGGACGAAGCCGATGTCGGGATGGTGGAAGCTGGTCAGACGGCAACGTTTACTGTGGATGCCTGGTCTGGCCGGGAGTTTTCTGCCGAAGTGCTCAAGGTTCATCTTTACCCGTCCGTCGACAACAATGTGGTTACCTATACGACCGTTCTTTCCGTCGACAACAGCGACGGTTTGCTGAAACCCGGCATGACCGCCACCGCTACCATTGAGACCGGCCGTCGTGAGGATGTTTTGCGGGTACCGAATATGGCATTCCGTTTTACACCGCCCGCGGCTGATGGCAGTGGCGGTGGCCTGTTTAGCCACCCCGGTGCCCGGGCTGGCTCAAATCGGGCCGGCCCCTCAAACACTGTTTGGGTACTGCGAGACGGGGCGCCGACCCGGGTGGTCGTAAAAACGGGGGCCTCCGATGGCCGCTACACGGAGTTGCCTGGTGACGAGCTGGCGGAGGCTGACGAGGTGATAACCGGCATGCAGTCAGCGGTAATTCCATGACGGAACCAGTTAATGTCGGTGTGTCTGCCGTCTCACAATCCTTGCCATGCGTTGTGGAGATGCGCGACATCTACAAGATCTACGGCAGCGGAGAAACTCAGGTTCGTGCTCTGGACGGAGTCAGTCTCAGTATTCGGGCTGGGGAGTTCGTTGCCATCATGGGCCCGTCCGGCTCGGGAAAATCCACCTGCATGAACATTCTGGGTTGCCTGGATATGCCTACCTCCGGGGAATACTGGTTTCGGGGCGTGGAAGTTGGCGGCCTCGACCGGGACGAACTCGCCCTGTTGCGCCGCAACTTCATGGGGTTTGTGTTCCAGAGCTTCAACCTGCTACCCCGCACCAATGCTCTGAGTAACGTTGAGCTTCCGCTGATTTATGAGGGGGTCCGGCCTGCGCGGCGTCGTGAACTGGCTATGAAGGCGCTCATGACCGTTGGTCTTGCGGATCGGGCCCATGCGACGTCGGCCGAGCTTTCCGGTGGTCAGCAACAAAGGGTGGCGATAGCTCGAGCCCTGGTGACCGAGCCTCCGGTTCTATTGGCAGATGAACCCACTGGGAACCTGGATACCGCCATGGCCGGGGAGATCATGAAGGAACTCGTCTCCATTCGAGAAAAGCGGGGAATTACGATTCTCATGGTGACCCATGAGCCTGATATTGCCCGGTATGCGGACCGGGTTCTGTTTTTCACCGATGGCAAATTGGTCCGGGATGGGACGCCATCCGAGGTTCTCCCGTGAGGGCTCTGGATACCCTGGGCATGTCGGTGCAGGCCATTGCCCGAAACAAGCTACGTTCGTTCTTGACAACGCTCGGCATCATTATCGGGGTGGCAAGTGTGGTGGCCATGGTGCATCTTGGGCAGTCGGCTACCCGAAGTGTGACTGAGCAGATCGCAAGCATTGGCTCCAATTTGTTGTTTGTCATGCCGGGTACAGCCCAAAGGGGGGCCGGCGGGCTGCGCACCAGTGCGGAGAATTTCGAGCTGGGCGATGCCGATGCCATTCGCAATGAAGTGGATGGCATTCTGGTTGCTCCTGCGCTCACCACCAGTGCCACCGTCGTCATCGGTAATGCCAATGACACCATCCCGGTCATCGGCACCACTAATGACTATTTCGCCGTACGCAATCATTACCTTGATTATGGCCGCGAGTTCGAGAGCAGTGAACAGTCCGCCGGCGCTGCCGTGTGTATCATTGGCAAGACCCTGATCGAGGAGATGTTTCTCGGTCAGGAACCCCTGGGAGCGAATATCCGGGTTGGGCGGACGGCATGCCGGGTGATTGGTGTCCTGGAAGAGAAGGGCGAGTCCATGGGGCAGGATCGGGACAAGACCATTCTCATGCCGGTTAAGGCTGTGCAGCGACGGCTGGTGGGGGAGCTGGACGTTAGTGCCATTTATGTATCGGCTCTGGTTGATGGCACGACAGGCTTGGTCCAGGCCCAGATCGAGTCCTTGCTGAGGCAGCGTCGCAATCCAGCGGCTGGCGGGGCTGATGATTTCTATGTCCGGGATACTCAGGATATTGCACAGACGCTGGAAAACACCACCAACACGCTGACGGTGCTGCTTGGTGCGATTGCAGCGGTCAGCCTGCTGGTGGGTGGTATCGGGATCATGAACATCATGCTGGTCTCGGTCACCGAGCGTACCCGGGAGATCGGCATTCGCCTTGCAATCGGTGCCAGGGCCCGGGATGTGCTAACTCAGTTCCTGGTTGAGTCCATTGCGCTCTCCACCCTTGGTGGAATTGTTGGTCTCATTGTCGGGGTTGGGGGCACATGGCTGGTCACCTGGCAACTGGATATGCCTTTTGTTGTCTCGCCAACGGTTATGGCGGTCGGGTTCACTTTCTCCGTGGCGATCGGCATTATCTTCGGTTATTTCCCTGCTCGCAAAGCTGCCATGCTGAACCCGATTGATGCGTTGCGTCACGAATAGTGACCTGCCGGAAGCTCGTCAACTATGTTATTGATTGTTCAAACAACCCGGTTATCAGGAGTGAAACATTGGCTTTCAAGTACTTCGGAGTAATCTTGCTGGCCAGCCTTATGGGCCTGGCTGCTTGCGATTCCGATAAAAAGACGTCGGCGGCGGATTCCGCCATCCAGAATGTGGAGAATCCTGGCCTGCAATCCGGAAATATCTCCCTGGCGTTGACCTCCGCACAGTTGGACTGGGTGGGCCAGCAGATTTTCCGGAACGAGTGTGCAGGTCGTTTCCAGTGCCTGGTTCACTGGAACGATGGTGAGGCATTCCCGTCCCTCGGGATCGGCCACTTCATCTGGTATCCAAAGGACGTTGAGGGACGGTTTGTAGAGAGCTTTCCCGCCTTGATGGAATACATGGAGCAACGGCAAGCCAACATTCCCGAGTGGTTGCGAACTCTGGAGCCGTTCGATGCGCCCTGGGATGTAAAAGCGGATTTTCTGGCTGTCGATGATTCGCCTCGGCTGGCGGAACTGCGGGAATTTCTGGCTGGCACCCAGGGGATACAGGCTGAATTTATATTCCGGCGCGCCAGGCAGTCGCTCGGAAGGGTAGTTGATGCGGCTCCGGATGATCGAAAGTCGGAAGTTGCTGCCAGGCTGGAAGCTCTTAGTCAGACCCCAGGCGGTGTCTACGCCATCATCGACTACGTGAATTTCAAGGGTGAGGGGCTTTCTCCCGGGGAACGATACAAGGATCAGGGCTGGGGCCTGCTGCAAGTGCTGTTGGAGATGTCTGGCTCATCTGAACGGAGTGCCCTGGTGCAATTTCGAGAGGCGGCTGGCACTGTTCTGACCCAAAGGGCCGAAAACGCGAAGGATCCGATTGAACGTGAGCGCTGGCTGCCGGGTTGGCTTAAGCGCCTCGAGACCTACGCAGAGCCCCCAGTTTTCAAAATTTCGAAATAATTTTGCATAAAAACTAGTTCATTTCCCGAACCTTGTTCTACTTTTAATAGGCGCGGCCCTTGGTCTGCCTTTTTTTGGCGCATGGGGTTGGAGCGAAAGCGCCGAACTGGTGCATGAAATGGTATTACCTCGTTCCAGATTCGCCTGAAACGCACCGGTGATTGATAAAAACAATATAAATCATCGGGTTACGCCGAGTGGCTTGTAAATTGCTGATCACACTCGTCGCGATAAAACCAACTGATGTTCGGAGAAAAGACAATGAGAAAGACGAAATCGATTGCCCTGGGGATTGCTCTGGCCGTAGGTACGTTCTCTGCTACTGGTGCCATGGCAGCCACAACTCTGGAGAACGTCAAGGAGAAGGGTCACCTCCAGTGTGGCGTGACCAGCGGTTTGCCTGGCTTCTCTCAGCCTGATGAAAAAGGTAACTGGACCGGTATCGACGTGGATACCTGCCGGGCGGTTGCTGCGGCCATCTTCGGTGACGCAAACGCGGTTGAGTTTACTCCACTGACTGCAAAGGAGCGTTTCACAGCCCTGCAGTCCGGTGAAATCGACATGCTCTCCCGTAACACCACCTGGACACTGACCCGCGATGCGTCTCTGGGCCTGAACTTTGCCGGCGTGAACTATTACGATGGTCAGGGCTTTCTGATCAACAAGGGTATCGGTGTGGACGATGCCACCCAACTGGACGGTGCCACCATCTGCATCCAGGCCGGCACCACCACCGAGCTGAACCTGTCGGATTACTTCCGTGCCAAGGGCATGGAATTCAAGCCGATCGTGTTCGACACCTCCGAGCAAACCGTTCAGGGCTTTGCGGCGGGTCGTTGCGACGTTCTGACCTCAGACCGTTCGCAGCTGGCGGCACTCCGCTCGAAGCTGTCTGATCCAAGTTCAGCGAAGATCCTGCCTAACACCATTTCCAAAGAGCCGCTGGGTCCGGTCGTTCGCCAGGGTGACGATCAATGGTTCAACATCGTTAAGTGGGTGCTCTCCGTGCAGATCAACGCCGAAGAGCTGGGCGTGACCAGCGCCAATGCTGACGACATGCTGAAGTCCGACAACCCGAATATCCAGCGCCTGCTGGGTACCGACGGTGACATGGGCGCCAAGCTTGGGCTGCCGGATGATTTCGGTCATAAGGTGGTGAAGATGGTTGGCAACTACGGTGAAATGTATGACCGCAACGTAGGTCCTGACACCCCGCTGGGACTGGATCGCGGAATCAACGCGCTCTGGACTGAAGGCGGTATCATGTATGCGCCGCCGGTCCGCTAAGACCTGAAGGCATACGGCGAAGTCTCCTGTGGGAGGCTTCGCCGTTATCTCTGATGCTGTAAACCACAGGGAAGCTCTTCAGGACAATCCATGAAAAAACAAACAATCGATACCCGACCTGCAGGGCCCAAGCCCTGGTACGACCCCCGGGTCCGCTCACTCTTCTTTCAGGCGGTAGCCATTGCCCTCGTGTTCTGGGGCGGATGGATTCTCGTCGATAACACGCTTTCCAACATGGAAAGCCGTGGCATCAGCACCGGTTTCGGTTTTCTCGATGAAACTGCCGGGTTTGGCATCATCATGAATCTGGTGCCTTATGATGCAACCATGTCTTATGGCCGAACCTTCTGGGTCGGTTTGACCAATACATTGCTTGTTTCCGCGATGGGTGTCGTTGCTGCCACCATTCTCGGTTTCATCATTGGTGTTGCGCGACTCTCGAGCAACTGGCTTGTGGCCAAAATGGCGCTGGTTTATATCGAGGTGATTCGCAACATACCGCTGCTTCTGCAGATTTTCTTCTGGTACTTTGCCGTACTCAGCAATCTTCCGTCACCACGCCAGAGTGTTGATGTCGGCGGCGCGCTATTCCTGAATAACCGTGGCCTTTACCTGCCAGATCCCGTGACCCAGGAGGGTTTCGGGATTGTCTGGGGCGGTATTCTGCTTGCCATCGCTGCTGTCGTTGGAATTCGGATATGGGCCAAAAAGCGCCAGTTGGCCACCGGACAGATCTTCCCGACCTTCAAGGTCGGCGTGGCTATCCTGGTGCTGGTACCGGTGGTCTCTTATCTTGTGGCCGGTCGGCCTCTGGAGTGGGATTTGCCAGCGCTCAGGGGTTTCAACTTTGGCGGGGGAATTACCATCATTCCGGAGTTGGCAGCCCTGTGGATTGCACTGTCTCTTTACACGGCCAGCTTCATCGCTGAAATCGTCCGCTCCGGTATTCTTTCGGTCAGCAAGGGACAAACCGAGGCCTCCAAGGCTTTGGGACTGCCCAATGGTCTTACCCTCAGGTTGGTGGTGATACCGCAGGCCATGCGGGTCATCATTCCGCCTCTCACCAGCCAGTATCTGAATCTGGTGAAGAACTCGTCGCTGGCCACCGCCATTGGTTATCCGGATCTGGTGGCGGTCTTCATGGGCACCACGCTGAATCAGACGGGGCAAGCCGTTGAAGTTGTCGCCATTACCATGGCGGTCTATCTCACAATCAGTCTGCTGATCTCGCTGTTCATGAACATCTATAACCGGGCTGTGGCCATTAAGGAGCGATGATGACCGAGTCAACCATGAAAGCACCCAAGAAGGCGCTCAGGCCGGTCAAGTGGATGCGGGAGAACCTGTTCTCTGGCTGGTTCAACACCGTGCTCACGCTGGGTGTCGCCTATATGCTGGTTACCAGCGTGGGGCCCTTGCTCAACTGGTTCTTCCTCGACGCCAACTTTGTTGGCGCTGACGCGAGTGACTGCACGGGAGCCGGTGCCTGCTGGCTCTTTATCAGTCAGCGGCTGAACTTCTTTATCTACGGATTCTACCCTGATGAACTGCAGTGGCGCGTGGATACGATGTTCCTGCTGTTGGCCGTTGCCTTTATTCCACAGTTCATTGAGCGATTCCCCGGCCGAAAATGGCTCGGGCTTTTCGGTATCTTTGGTCTGCCCATCGTTGGCTACTTCCTGATTCCCGGAGGCAGTTTCGGCCTGGAAGAAGTGCAGAGCTCGAAATGGGGCGGACTGATGTTGACCCTGATCCTGGCTTACATCGGGATCGTAGCCTCGTTGCCAATTGGCATACTTCTGGCGCTAGGCCGGCGCTCCGAGATGCCGATCATCCGGGGGATTTGTGTGGTCTTTATCGAGGTATGGCGGGCGGTTCCGTTGATCACGGTTCTGTTCATGGCCTCGGTGATGTTGCCCCTGTTTCTTCCTGAGGGCGTCAACTTCGAGAAACTGGCCCGTGCGCTGATCGGCATAACATTGTGGCAGTCTGCATACATGGCGGAGGTGATTCGCGGCGGTCTGCAGGCGATTCCGCGAGGCCAGTACGAGGCCGCCGATGCTCTGGGGCTGGGGTACTGGCGCAAAATGGGGCTGGTTATCCTGCCGCAGGCTCTGAAGATGGTTATTCCGGGTATCGTGAACACCTTCATTTCCCTGTTCAAGGACACCACGCTGGTGCTGATTATCGGCCTCTTCGATATCCTCGGCACAGTCCAGTCCACGGTTACCGACCCGGCCTGGCAAAATGTTGCCATTGAAGGCTATGTATTTGTGGCGTTCTGTTTCTGGGTCTTCTGCTTTGGCATCTCCAGATACAGCCAGAACCTTGAACGAAAACTAGACACTGGTCATAAGACCTGACGGGTAATCCTATGACAGACCAAACACAAACCTCAGAAATGCAGACCCCGCCGAAGGACCAGCCGGATAAAAAACCGGGGATTATCCGGGTTGAGGGCATGCACAAGTGGTACGGGGACTTCCATGTTCTCAAAGATCTCAACCTGACCGTTGACCAGGGCGAGAGAATTGTCATCTGTGGGCCATCCGGCTCGGGAAAATCCACCTTCATCCGTTGCATCAACCGGCTGGAGGAGCATCAGCAGGGCAAAATCATTGTTGATGGTATCGAGCTGACCGATGATGTTCGCCATATTGATACGGTTCGGCGGGAAGTCGGCATGGTGTTTCAGCACTTCAACCTTTTCCCACACCTGACGGTTCTCGAGAACTGCTGCCTGTCGCCCATCTGGGTGCGCAAAACGCCCCGAAAGGAAGCGGAAGCATCGGCGATGGAGTATCTGGAGCGGGTCAAGATTCCGGATCAGGCTAACAAATTCCCGGGGCAGCTTTCGGGCGGCCAGCAACAGCGTGTGGCGATTGCCAGGGCCCTTTGCATGAAGCCCAAGATCATGCTCTTCGATGAGCCAACTTCAGCGTTGGATCCCGAAATGATTAAGGAAGTGCTTGACGTAATGATCGAGCTCGCTGGAAGCGGCATGACCATGCTTTGCGTAACCCACGAGATGGGCTTCGCCAAAACGGTGGCTGACCGGGTTATCTTCATGGATGGAGGTGAGATTGTGGAAGAGGCGCCACCCCACGAGTTCTTCACAAACCCACAGGAAGCCAGGACTCAGAAGTTCCTCCAGCAAATACTGGCGCACTGAAACCAAGGGTAAAAAAATGCCGGGCATTTGCCCGGCTTTTTTACAACGGCTGCTTGTTCAGCTTGGGCGCTTCGCCCGGTTTCGCCTCCAGCCACCAGACATTATCGTCCCAGTCTCCCAGAACAATGCGCTTTGCCGGCGACCCGTTGGCCGTCAGTTCATGCACAGCGGGGCGATGGGTGTGGCCATGGATCATTTGTTGGACACCATGCCTTTCCATGTCCTTGACTACTTCCTCGGGCGTCACGTCCATGATGAACTCCTCCTTGCCCTGATTTTTCGCCATGCTGATTTCCCGTAGTTGGCGAGCCATTTGCTGCCGGTCTTCGAGGGGACGCTGGAGTATCATCTGCTGCCACTGCGGGTTACGCATGTTGGCCCGGAACTTCTGGTATTCCACATCGGCGGTGCAAAGGCTGTCACCATGCATCAGCAGGGTAGGGGTGCCGTACAGATCAATCACCGTCGGGTCGTCCAGCAGCGTCGCGCCGGCCCGGTCGCAGAAGTCCTTGCCGATCAGAAAGTCCCGGTTGCCGTGCATCAGGAAAATCCCTGTGCCGCTGTCCCTCAGTTTTCGCAGGGCAGCCGCTATCTGCTCCTGGAGCGGCGTGCGCTCGTCATCGCCGATCCAGGCCTCGAAGAAATCGCCGAGGATATACAGCTGATCAACACCGCTGGCTTTCCCGCCGAGAAATCCCAGAAATGCCTCAGTAATATCCGGGCGGGATTCCTCGAGGTGAAGGTCTGAAATAAACAGCGTGGTCACGCGTCCTCCAGAACCTCGGCTTTTTCGATAACCACGTCATCGGCAGGCACGTCCTGGTGGCCTGCACGCATTGTGGTGCGCACTGCTCGAATCGCGTTGACTGTGTCCATGCTGTCGACCACTTTGCCGAACACGCAGTAGCCCCAGCCTTCCGCGTTCTTGGCGGTGTGGTCCAGGAAGCCGTTATTCTCGACGTTAATAAAGAACTGGGCAGTGGCAGAGTGCGGGTCCATGGTGCGTGCCATGGCGATAGTCCCCTGCATGTTGCTCAGGCCGTTGTCGGCTTCATTCTGGATGGAATCGCGGGTTTTCCGTGGGGTCATGCCTGGCTCGAAGCCGCCGCCCTGAATCATGAAATTGCTGATCACACGGTGAAAGATCAGGCCATCGTAAAAACCGTCGCGAACGTACTGTTCAAAGTTTTTGGCGGTTTCCGGTGCCTTGTCGTAGTCCAGTTCCAGCTTGATGTCACCGTAGTTGGTTTTCAGCAGAATCATCAGGTTTTCCTGTTTAGAAAGGTTAGGTACGTTAACGGGGCCATTGTACTCAAGAGTTTCCCGCTATGCATGAGTCCGGCAAGGATTTGTGAGTATAATACGCGGTTTAAGATTCACTCCCCTTTTAACAGAGATTGTATGAGCGCCGAGTCGAAGAAAGCCCACAACTTTATCCAGAGCCTGATCGAAGACGCCATCGCCAACGGAGAGCATACCGGCAAGGTGGTCACCCGATTCCCGCCGGAGCCCAACGGTTACCTGCATATTGGTCATGCCAAATCGATCTGCCTGAACTTTGGCATCGCCGAAACCTTTTCCGGCGACTGTAATCTTCGGTTTGACGACACCAACCCCGAAAAGGAAAACCAGGAATACATCGACGCCATCAAGCAGGATGTGGAATGGCTCGGCTACGAGTGGGCCGGGGATGTTCGTTACGCTTCCGATTACTTTGACGCCCTTTACGAATTTGCCGAGGAGCTGATCACCCGGGACAAGGCGTACGTGTGCGCCCTGACGGCTGATGAAATGGCAGAGTACCGTGGCAGCCTGAAAGAACCGGGCAGAAACAGCCCTTACCGGGACCGGCCGGTAGAAGAAAGTCTGCAACTGTTCCGCGATATGCGGGACGGCAAGTACCAGAACGGCGAGCTGGTGCTGCGGGCCAAGATCGATATGGCCTCTCCGAACATCAACATGCGGGATCCGATCCTTTATCGTATCCGTTACGCCGAACACCATCAGACCGGCAACAAGTGGTGCATTTACCCGATGTACGACTTTACCCATCCGATTTCCGACGCCATGGAGGGAATCACCCACTCCCTGTGCACGCTGGAGTTTGAGGATCACCGGCCGCTGTATGACTGGGTGCTGGATAACATCTCCGGCCCCTGCCACCCGCGCCAGATCGAGTTCGCCCGGCTGAACCTGAACTACACCATTACCTCTAAGCGTAAGCTAAAGCTTCTGGTGGATGAGAATGTGGTTGATGGCTGGAACGATCCGCGCATGCCAACCATCTCCGGCATGCGCCGGCGTGGCTACACGCCGGAGTCCATCCGCACCTTCTGCGACATGATTGGCGTGAACAAGGCCGGCGGTACCGTGGATGTGGGCATGCTGGAGCACGCCATTCGGGAAGATCTCAATACCCGTGCGCCCCGGGCCATGTGTGTGATGCGCCCGCTGAAAGTCACGCTGACCAATTACCCGGCCGACAAGAGCGAAACGCTCACCCTGCCGGTGCACCCGCAGAACCCGGGCATGGGTGAGCGGGAAGTGCCCTGGACCCAGACTCTGTATATCGATCGGGAAGATTTCGAAATGGAGCCGCCGCGCAAATGGAAGCGGCTGGCACCGGAGCAGGCGGTACGTCTTCGTGGCGGTTATGTGATGACCTGCCGGGAAGTGATTCGTGACGACAGTGGCGAGATTGTCGAGCTGAAGTGTGAGTACGATCCCGACACCCTGGGCGTCAATCCCGAAGGCTACAAACCCAACGGCGTGATTCACTGGGTTTCGGCCAATGACAGCGTGGAGGCAGACATCAATCAGTATGACCGCCTGTTCAATCACGAATCGCCGGACAGCGACAAGGACGGTGATTTGATGGACCACCTGAACCCGGAATCGCTGGTGGTTCTGAAAGGTGCTCGGGTCGAGAAGAGCCTGTCGTCTCCCCGTGTGGATCTTCCGTATCAGTTCGAGCGGGAAGGCTACTTTTTCTGTGATCCCGTCCTTACCGAGGCCGCCGGTCGGCCGGTATTCAACCGCACGGTAACGCTCAGGGATTCCTGGGGTAAGGGGGGCAAGTGATCCGCATCTACAACACGCTGACCCAGCAGAAGGAAGAGTTCCGGCCGATAGAGCCGGGCAAGGTCCGGATGTATGTCTGCGGGATGACGGTCTACGACTATTGCCACCTGGGCCATGCCCGGGTGCTGGTGGCCTTTGATGTGATTACCCGTTACCTGCGCCATCGCGGCTACGAAGTGAACTACGTTCGCAACATCACCGATATTGACGACAAGATCCTGCGCCGTGCGGATGAGAACGGTGAGCCTTATACCGAGCTCACTGACCGGATGATCAAGGCCATGCACGAGGATGAAGCCCGCCTCGGCGTGCTGTCTCCGGATGACGAGCCACGGGCCACCGCGTTTATTGACGAAATCATTGCGATGATCCATAAGCTGATTGCCAGCGGCCACGCCTACGCGGCGGATAACGGTGATGTCTACTTTGCCGTTGATTCCTTCGATGACTACGGCAAGCTCAGCAAGAAAAAGTTGGAGGATCTTCTGGCGGGTGCACGGGTGGATGTCCAGGAAGCCAAGCGCAGCCCGGCCGATTTCGCATTGTGGAAAGCGGCAAAGGCAGGGGAGGTCAGCTGGCCCTCGCCCTGGGGCGATGGTCGTCCCGGCTGGCACATCGAGTGCTCTGCCATGTCCACCTGTTGCCTCGGCGATACCTTCGATATTCACGGTGGTGGTCCGGATCTGCTGTTCCCGCATCATGAGAACGAGATTGCCCAGTCTGAATGTGCTACCGGCCATACCTTCGTGAACACCTGGATGCACGCCGGCGCCATTCGGGTAAACAAGGAAAAGATGTCCAAGTCCCTGGGCAACTTCTTCACCATCCGTGAAATCATGGAGACCTACCCGGCAGAAGTGGTTCGCTACTTCCTGGTTTCCAGCCACTACCGCAGCCAGGTGGACTACTCCGAGGAGAATCTGGCCGAGGCGGGCCGCACGCTCACCCGGCTCTACCATGCGCTGAGGGGAGTTGTGCCTGCCAAGGCGTCGAATGTGCCGGAGTCCGAGCATGATCAGCGGTTTGCCGAGGCGATGGACGATGACTTCAACACCGCGGGTGCCATTGCTGTCCTGCACGCTGTTGCCAACGAGATCAATCAGCATCGTCGCGATGGTCTTGAAGATGATGCCAAGCAAAGTGCGTCGATTCTGGTAAGGCTTGGTGGTGTTCTGGGGCTGCTGCAGCAGGACCCGGAGGCGTTCTTCCAGGCAGACACGGGTGGTGAGCTTAGCGCCGAAGACATTGAAGCACTGATCCAGGCCAGGGCTGATGCCCGCAAGGCAAAGAATTTTGCCGAGGCCGACCGGATCCGCGACGAGCTCCTCGAGAAAGGTATTATTCTGGACGATTCCCGAGAGGGGACGACCTGGCGTAAAGCCTGAATTTCCGGGAGCTGCCGGTTGGTCAGACCAGTTTTGCGCCTGCAAGAATGATCTTGTAAGGATTTTCCCTTACAATGCGGCGCTCAAATTAGAATGCCCCCTCAAGATGAAGGGGGAGTCGGGAAACGTAACCCACTGAGGCAGACAACGATGACAGAACGCGTACAAGTCGGCGGCATTCAGGTCGCAAAGAATCTGTATGATTTCGTGAACAACGAAGCGATCCCGGGCACCGGAATCGATGCCGATAAATTCTGGGCAGAATTTGACAAGATCGTGAACGAGCTGGCGCCACGCAACCGTGAATTGCTGGCCAAGCGTGATGCTATCCAGGAAAAAATGGACAGCTGGAACCGGGATCACAAGGGCCAGAAGCTCGACATGGGCGAATACAAGTCTTTCCTGAAAGACATCGGTTACCTGGTTGACGAGCCTTCCGAGTTCAAGATCTCCACCTCCAATGTCGACCCGGAAGTGGCAACCATGGCCGGCCCTCAGCTGGTGGTGCCGATCATGAACGCCCGTTTTGCTCTGAACGCTGCGAACGCGCGTTGGGGTAGCCTGTACGATGCGCTGTACGGTACCGACGCGATTTCCGAGGAAGACGGCGCTGAAAAAGGCCGTGGTTACAATCCGGTTCGCGGTGCCAAAGTTATCGAGTGGGCCCGCAACCTGCTCGACAGATCGGCACCGCTGGCCTCTGGCAGTCACAAAGATGCTGCCAAGTATGTGGTTGAAGGTGGCAAACTGGTCGTCAAGCTGCAGAACGGTGAGTCCACCGGCCTGAAAGACGAAGCCGGCTTTGTTGGCTACACCGGTGCCGCTGATGCGCCCACCGGCGTACTGCTGGTCAAGAACGGCATGCACTTCGAGATCCAGATCGATGCCACTCACCCGATTGGCAAAGACGACGGTGCCCACGTCAAAGACGTACTGATGGAGTCTGCACTGACAACCATCATGGACTGCGAAGACTCCGTGGCCGCTGTAGACGCCGACGACAAGGCGCTGGCCTATCGCAACTGGCTGGGCCTGATGAAGGGCGACCTGCAGGAAACCTTCGAGAAAGGTGGCGAGCAGTTGACCCGCAAGATGAACGCGGATCGCACCTACACCGCGGCAGACGGCAGCGAGCTGAGCCTGAAAGGCCGCAGCCTGATGTTTATCCGTAACGTTGGTCACTTGATGACCAACCCGGCCATCCTGCTGAAAGATGGCAACGAAGTGCCGGAAGGCCTGATGGACGGCCTGATCACCTCACTGATCGCCATCCACGACATGAAGGGCAATGGCAAGTTCCAGAACAGCACCAAAGGCTCCATGTATATCGTGAAGCCTAAGATGCACGGGCCGGAAGAGGTGGCATTCACCAACGAATTTTTCGGTCGTGTAGAGGATGCATTGAGTCTGCCTCGCTTCAGCCTGAAGGTCGGCATCATGGACGAGGAGCGTCGCACCACAGTTAACCTGAAAGCCTGTATCCATGCCGCGAAAGAGCGGGCTGTGTTTATTAACACCGGTTTCCTGGATCGCACCGGGGACGAGATCCATACCTCCATGGAGCTGGGTCCGTTTATCCGCAAGGGTGCGATGAAGCAGGCGACCTGGATCAATGCCTACGAGCAGTGGAACGTGGACATCGGCCTGGAAACCGGTTTCCGTGGCGTTGCCCAGATTGGTAAGGGCATGTGGGCCATGCCTGACCTGATGGCCGGCATGCTGGAAGCGAAAATCGGGCATCCGAAGGCCGGTGCGAACACTGCCTGGGTTCCATCTCCCACGGCGGCTACACTGCACGCCACTCACTACCATCAGGTAAGTGTGGCTGATGTCCAGAAGCAGCTGGAAAGCCGCACCCGCGCCGCGCTGGACGATATCCTGACCGTACCGGTGATGGATGATCCCGCTTCTTTGAGCGCCGAAGACATCCAGCAGGAGCTGGACAACAACGCCCAGGGCATCCTCGGTTACGTTGTGCGCTGGATTGACCAGGGTGTTGGCTGCTCCAAGGTGCCGGACATCAACGATGTCGGCCTGATGGAAGACCGTGCGACTCTGCGTATCGCCTCCCAGTTGCTGGCCAACTGGCTGCACCATGGTATCTGCTCTGAAGATCAGATCATGGAGACCATGAAGCGTATGGCAGCGGTGGTCGACAAGCAGAACGCCGGTGATTCGGCGTACCGCCCGATGGCCGGGAACTTCGATGACAGTGTCGCCTTCCAGGCAGCGCTGGATCTGGTTCTCAAGGGCCGCGAGCAGCCTAATGGCTACACCGAGCCGCTACTGCACGCTTACCGTCTGAAGGCGAAAGCCAAATACGGGCAGTAAGAGCTGCGAAATAAAAAACCCCGCTTCGGCGGGGTTTTTTGTGGCACGTCGGATCAGGCAGAGCCTGAACCCTGACTCCGGGCTCAGTCCCTGTGCAAGACATCAGCCGCATAGAGGGTGTTTTGCAGCAGGGTGGCGATGGTCATCGGCCCTACGCCGCCGGGAACCGGCGTTATATAGGCCGCGCGCTCCGAAGCGGCTGCGAAATCAACGTCGCCATGCAGTTTCCCGTCGTCCATCCGGTTGATGCCCACATCAATCACGGTTGCACCCGGTTTTACCCAATCGCCCTTGATCAGGCCTGGCTTGCCGACGGCTGCAACCAGGATGTCAGCCTCACGAACAAACTTCTCCAGATCCGGCGTGAATCGGTGACACACGGTTGTTGTGGCACCCTTCAATAGCAGCTCCATGCTCATGGGGCGGCCGACGATGTTGGAGGCGCCAACGATGACGGCGTGCTGGCCCTTGTAGGGCGTGTCGATGCTGTCGAGCAGGGTAATGATGCCGGCCGGTGTGCAGGGGCGCAGGGTAGGCTTGCGCTGCATCAGGCGACCGATGTTGTATGGATGGAAGCCATCAACGTCTTTATCTGGCCGGATTTTTACCAGAATCGGATCTGCATCGAGATGCGAGGGCAGGGGGAGTTGCACCAGGATCCCGTCCACGGTGGGGTTCTCGTTCAGCTCATCAATCAGTGCTTCCAGCGCTTCCTGGGAAGTGTCTTCCGGCAGATCGTATGAGAGTGAGAGGATTCCCGCCTGGTCGCACGCCTTCCGTTTATTACCCACGTAAACGTGGGATGCGGGATCGTTGCCGACCAGGACTACGGCCAGTCCGGGCGCTCTGAGCCCCTGTTGGGTTCTTGCTTCCACCCCTGCGGCGACTTGCTGTCTTACTTCGGCGGCAATCTCTTTTCCGTTGATCAGTTTGGCGGTCATGTCTCGTCTTGTCGGTTGGGCATCGGTAAATTGAAGGGACGGCATTGTCTCATGCTTCCGCCGGAACTCCAATTGGACGGTTGTCTGGACGGCGCGCGCCGGAACTTTTATCAGGGCGCTTTGTCACTGAAGAGACTGTTGTTTCAGGGAATTTGGAAA
Organism: Marinobacter sp. NFXS11; assembly: GCF_040148675.1. Taxonomy (NCBI): domain Bacteria; kingdom Pseudomonadati; phylum Pseudomonadota; class Gammaproteobacteria; order Pseudomonadales; family Marinobacteraceae; genus Marinobacter; species Marinobacter sp. NFXS11. The sequence goes on from NZ_JAGDDV010000001.1 coordinate 952,800, forward strand.
TACGTGTTGACGGCACCGTCCGGCGCCGGTAATATGCGCGCCAACTTTGCTGAGGCACTTGTTGTTCAGTTCAGACGGGGTATAGCGCAGTCTGGTAGCGCGCCTGCTTTGGGAGCAGGATGTCGGGAGTTCGAATCTCTCTACCCCGACCATTTTCTGGATGTTCAGGTGGGCGAACGGTTAAGCGCCCGTAGCTCAGCTGGATAGAGCACCCGCCTTCTAAGCGGGTGGTCGCAGGTTCGAGTCCTGCCGGGCGCGCCATCAAGTCGTTGGCTTGGTCCGCGCCGGAGCGACCGTAACCAGCAAAGTTGAAGTTGTGCAAATGCCGAAAGGCATATCCTGATGTGGTGGACGTAGCTCAGTTGGTAGAGCTCAGGATTGTGACTCCTGCGGTCGAGGGTTCGATCCCCTTCGTCCACCCCACTTTTCTTTCTGGTTTTTTCCGCGTTTGACGAATCGCTTGATGGCAGCCCTGTCCTCGATCATTCTTCATTCTATTGTGCGCGAGTGGCGGAACTGGTAGACGCGCTGGATTTAGGTTCCAGTGGGGCAACCCGTGAGAGTTCGAGTCTCTCCTCGCGCACCACCCCCTTTCTTTTTTTTATTTCGTCCCCATCTCTTGTTCCAAAGAATTTTCAGGCCGTGTTTCCACGGGATATCAAACTGCATAGCACGGTGATTCTCTCGGCGGTGCAAAGCATGATAAACTACCGGCTTTTAATTTTCGGTCCTTTTGCGGGAGTTTCCCCGGAACTGGATTTTTAGTTTTAATTTCATTCACATACCGAACCTGTAATTTGAGGATCTTCCATGCAAGTGTCTGTTGAAACGACCTCCAACATCGAGCGTCGCATGACGATTGGTGTGCCCGCCCAGGAAATCGACCAGGCGGTCCAGAAACGCCTGCAGGAAACCGCGCGTACCGTGCGCCTGAACGGTTTCCGTCCGGGTAAGGTGCCCATGAGCGTCGTCAAGCGTCGTTTCGGTGACAGCGTCCGCCAGGAAATCGTTGGCGAGGTTATGCGCGACAACTACATCAAGGCACTGCAGGAACAGGATATCAACCCGGCAGGTTGGCCGAAGTTCGAGCCAAAGACCATGGAAGAGGGCAAAGACCTGGAATTTGTCGCCATCTTCGAAGTGCTGCCGGAAATCGAGCTGGGCGATCTCAGCAAGATTTCAGTCGAGAAGCTGACTTCCGAGATCACCGACAAAGATGTCGACAACATGATCGACAACCTGCGTCGTCAGCAGGCCACCATGAAAGAAGTCAAGCGCAAGTCCAAGAACAAGGACGTGCTGACCATTGACTTCAAAGGTTTTATCGACGGTGAAGAATTCGAAGGCGGAGCCGCTGAAGGCCATCGTCTGACTCTGGGCTCCGGCCAGATGATTCCGGGCTTTGAGAAGGCCATCGTTGGTGGTAAGGCCGGCGAAGACATGGAAATCGAGGTTACCTTCCCGGAGGATTACCACAACGAAGATCTGGCGGGTAAGCCGGCCAAGTTCGAGATCAAGATTCACAAGGTTGAAGAGCCGCAGTTGCCGGAACTCGACACCGAATTCTTCAAGAAGTTCGGTATTGATGCCGAAGACGAAGCGACTTTCCGCGAAGAAGTCAAAAAGAACATGGAGCGCGAGCTCAAGCAGGCGGTTTCCAATAAGGTCAAGAACGACGTTGTTGACGGTCTGCTGGAAACCACTGAGCTGGATATTCCGGCTGCTCTGGTTGATCAGGAAATCGATCGTCTCCGTCAGGACGCCGTCCAGCGTTTCGGCGGCCAGATTGATCCGCAGCAGCTGCCCAAGGAAATTTTCCAGGAGCAGGCTGAGCGCCGCGTGAAGACTGGCCTGCTGTTCCAGGAAGTGGTCAAGAAAAACGACCTGAAAGCCGACGCGGCCAAGGTAGACGAAAAGATCCAGGAGATCGCGTCTACGTATGAACAGCCAGAAGAAGTGGTTGCACACTTCAACAGCAACCCGGAGCAGAAGTCCCAGATTGAGTCTTCAGTCCTGGAAGATGCAGTTGTTGACCATGTCCTGGAACAGGCTCAGGTCAAAGAGAAAAAGGTCAAGTACGAAGAGGCCGTTCAGGCCGGTCAGCCCCAGCGCTGATTTTGCCCGGGACCGGATTAGAAGCCGGTCTCGAAGGCCGACCCTGAGAACAGCCGGCATGCCCGGCTGTTTTCATCTGGGGCCGCTGCTGGCAAAGTATGGGGTGCAACACTATTGAAACTGCCGTGGCGCGAGTCCACGACCCATTGTCCATAAGGAGTTCAGGCGCATCATGACGCAGAAACCAATCGATGGTCCCGCAATGGTTACCAATTCCGGACTGGTACCGATCGTTATCGAGCAGACAGCTCGCGGCGAGCGGTCGTTCGACATTTATTCCCGTCTGCTCAAAGAGCGGGTTATCTTCATGGTCGGTCCGGTCGAGGATCACATGGCGAACCTGATCGTGGCCCAGCTCCTGTTCCTTGAGTCTGAAAACCCGGACAAGGATATCCACCTGTATATCAACAGCCCGGGCGGCTCGGTAACTGCAGGCATGTCCATCTACGACACCATGCAGTTCATCAAGCCGGACGTTGCGACCCTGTGTGTAGGCCAGGCGGCCAGCATGGGTGCGTTTCTGCTCGCCGGCGGTGCCGCTGGAAAGCGGGCCTGTCTGCCGAACTCCCGCGTGATGATTCATCAGCCGCTGGGTGGCTACCAGGGGCAGGCAACGGATATCGAGATTCACACCCGGGAAATCCTGAAGATCCGGCATACGCTGAACTCCATCCTGGCCCATCACACGGGGCAGGATCTGGAGACGATCGCCAAGGATACCGACCGTGACTACTTCATGGATCCGGCCCAAGCGAAAGAGTATGGGCTGATTGATTCAATACTTGATAAGCGCGTACCGAATAAATAATACTGGAAGTAATCGCATCATACTTGGCCGGCGTATCAGGCAGTGACGCCGGCAAAACGAGATCAGAGGTATTTCAATGGCAGATGAAAGAAACGGCAGGGGCGACGATAATGGCAAGTTGCTCTACTGCTCGTTTTGTGGAAAGAGCCAGCATGAAGTCCGAAAGCTCATTGCAGGGCCCTCGGTGTTCATCTGCGACGAGTGCGTCGACCTGTGCAACGACATTATCCGGGAGGAAATCCAGGAAAATGCACAGGAAGAGCCGAGCGATCGCCTTCCTACACCGGCCGAGATCCGCAATACCCTCGATGAATACGTGATTGGCCAGGATCGAGCGAAGGTGGTGCTGTCGGTTGCGGTCTACAACCACTACAAGCGTCTTCGTTATGGCGAAGGCAAGGGGGATGTTGAGCTTGGCAAGAGTAACATCCTGCTGATCGGCCCTACCGGTAGTGGCAAGACTCTGCTTGCAGAGACCCTTGCGCGGATGCTGAACGTCCCCTTTACCATTGCTGACGCGACCACTCTGACCGAAGCCGGTTATGTGGGTGAGGACGTGGAGAACATCATCCAGAAACTGCTCCAGAAATGCGATTACGATGTCGACAAGGCCCAGCGAGGCATCGTCTACATTGACGAAATCGACAAGATTTCTCGTAAGTCAGACAACCCGTCAATCACCCGGGACGTCTCCGGTGAGGGTGTCCAGCAGGCGCTGTTGAAGTTGATTGAGGGTACCGTTGCGTCAGTCCCGCCACAGGGTGGCCGCAAGCATCCGCAGCAGGAGTTTCTGCAGGTCGATACCGGCAATATGCTGTTTATCTGCGGTGGTGCCTTTGCCGGGCTGGACAAGGTAATCCGCGAGCGTACCGAAAAGAACAGTATCGGCTTCTCCGCTTCGGTAGCCAGTCAGGACGACGCCAAGAATACCGGCGATGTCATCAAGGACGTGGAAACCGAAGACCTGGTGAAATACGGTCTGATACCCGAGTTTGTTGGTCGGTTGCCAGTGGTGGCGACTCTCAATGAGCTGGATGAGGAAGCGCTGGTTGAGATCCTGACCGAGCCCAAGAACTCCCTGACCAAGCAGTACCAGAAGCTGTTTGATATGGAAGGGGTTGAGCTTGATTTCCGCGACGACGCGCTTCGGGCCGTTGCCCGTAAGGCCATGGAGCGGAAAACTGGTGCCCGCGGTTTGCGTTCCATTATGGAAGCGACGCTGCTGGACACCATGTACCAGATTCCCTCTGAGCATGACGTAACCAAGGTTGTGATCGACGAGAGCGTAATCAGCGGGGACTCCGAGCCCTTCAAGATTTACGCGAGCAGTGATCACGCCAAGGCCGTTCCTGAGGATTAAGGGCTGCTCAGTGGTTCAAATGAAAAGGGGCGGTGACGCCCCTTTTCGCGTTTTGTATCCCGATATTCCTGCCCTGTTTCGTTTGGTAAAAATATTGCAATTTTTGCGGGCGCCCCAATGAAGGGTGATATGCTGAAGTAAATACCGTCAGAGGATTCCCAATGACCCGTATACCCGAAAATGCCGTGCAAGAATACCCGCTGCTTCCGCTGCGTGACGTAGTGGTGTTTCCGCACATGGTGGTCCCACTTTTCGTGGGCCGAGAAAAATCCATTCAGGCTCTGGAAGCCGCGATGGAAGGAAGCAAGGAAATCCTCCTGGTAGCCCAGAAAGACGCCTCTACTGATGAGCCGGGTCCGAAGGATGTGTTCGAGATGGGCACCCTGGCCACGGTCCTTCAAATGCTTCGCCTGCCTGATGGGACCGTAAAGGTGTTGGTAGAAGGCAACGCCCGAGCCACCATCAGCGATATCTCCGAGGGTGAGTACCTGTCCGGTGGCGCTGTGCTGATGGATGAAGAAGGGCTGCCCGAGCGCGAGCAGGAAGTGCTCGTCAAGACCCTGATGGATGAGTTCGAGAAGTACGTGAAACTCTCCAAGAAGGTACCCTCGGAAGTCTCCAATGCTCTCACCGGTATTGAGGAGCTTGAACGCCTGGCCGACACCATGGCTGCACACCTGGAAATGCGTATTCCGGAAAAGCAGGAACTGCTGGAAGCGCTGGATATCCGCAAGCGGGTGGACCTTCTGCTCGGCAAACTGGACGGCGAAATTGACCTGATTGAGGTTGAGAAGCGCATCCGCGGCCGCGTTAAAAAGCAGATGGAGCGCAGCCAGCGCGAGTACTACCTTAATGAACAGATGAAGGCTATCCAGAAGGAAATGGGTAACCTGGGCGAAGGCAACAACGACTTCGAGGAGCTTGAGCAGAAGCTGGAAGAAGCCGGATTGCCAGAAGAGGCCCGCAAGAAGACTGAAACGGAACTGAACAAGCTGAAGATGATGTCGCCGATGTCTGCGGAAGCGACCGTCGTTCGTGGCTATATTGACTGGATGCTGGCTATTCCCTGGAAGAAGCGCAGCCGTGTTCGTCACGATATCGAAAAAGCCCGTGAAATTCTCGATCAGGATCACTACGGTCTAGATGAGGTGAAAAAGCGCATCCTGGAATACCTTGCGGTTCAGAGCCGTGTGAAAAAGGTCAAGGGTCCTGTGCTCTGCCTGGTTGGCCCTCCCGGGGTCGGCAAGACCTCACTCGGTCAGTCCATTGCTCGTGCGACCAACCGGAAGTACACCCGCATGGCCCTCGGTGGCGTGCGTGATGAAGCTGAAATCCGCGGCCACCGGAAAACCTACATTGGTGCGTTGCCCGGTAAGCTTCTTCAGAAGCTGTCCAAGGTTGGCGTAAAGAATCCGCTGTTCCTGTTCGATGAAATTGACAAGATGGGCATGGATCATCGTGGTGATCCGGCGTCGGCGCTGCTGGAGGTTCTCGACCCGGAACAGAACCACACCTTCAACGATCACTATCTGGAAGTGGATTACGATCTCTCCGATGTGATGTTCGTGTGTACCTCTAACTCCATGGACATTCCTCCAGCTTTGCTGGACCGTATGGAAATCATCCGTATCCCGGGTTATACGGAGGACGAGAAGGTCAATATTGCGCTGCGGTATCTGTTGCCGAAGCAGATCAAGGCCAACGGCCTGCGCAAGGATGAGCTCAAGTTGCCAGAGGACACCCTTCGCGACCTGATCCGCTATTACACCCGTGAAGCTGGTGTACGTGGCCTGGAGCGCGAGATTGCCAAGATCTGCCGCAAGGTGGTACGTAACCATGTGGAGAGCGGAGAGAAGGTCTCTGTTACTCTCACGCAGGACATGCTCGAAGATTACTCGGGGGTCAAGAAATTCAAGTACGGCCTCGCCGAGGAAAAGAACGAGATTGGTCAGGTTACCGGCCTGGCATGGACTCAGGTGGGTGGCGAACTGCTGCACATTGAGTGCGCCCTCACGCCGGGCAAGGGCCGGGTCGTGAAGACAGGTTCCCTGGGTGATGTCATGCAGGAGTCGATCCAGACAGCATTGACTGTGGTACGTAGCCGGGCACCCGGTCTTGGAATTGCTGATGATTTCCATGAAAAGCACGATCTGCACGTGCACGTACCGGAGGGTGCGACACCGAAAGATGGCCCCAGTGCCGGTATCGGTATGTGCACGGCGCTGGTGTCTTCACTGACCAAGATTCCGGTTCGCGCCGACGTCGCGATGACCGGTGAGATAACCCTGCGGGGGCGCGTACTGGCCATCGGTGGCTTGAAGGAAAAGCTGCTTGCGGCGCATCGCGGTGGCATCAAAACAGTGATTATCCCGGACGAGAATGTCAGGGATCTCAAAGAGATACCGGAAAACATCAAGGAATCCCTGGAGATCCGCCCGGTCAAGTGGATCGACGAAGTGCTGGATATTGCGCTGGCTTATCCGCCCGAGCCCAGGGCCGAGGATTCCTCTCCGGAAACCGGGTCGGGGAAGCCGCGTGATGAAGAAGGTGACGCGTCAGAGCGCATAAATACACATTAAAGCCTTGATGAGTTGTTGACATGCCTGAGAGCCCATTGGTATAACTGTTTCGCCGTGAAGCAGCCAATACCAAGGGCTCCCGCGCAGTAAGTGCCTATTCCGAATGCCGGTATAAAGCCGAAAGGAATAAGAAAACTGAAGAATGGAATTCTCCGACCGCTTATGCGATAGTCGAGAACGTCCGAGAAAAAACAAACCAACCTATAACATCTTCAACCTGAAATCGAAGGGGTTTAGTGTGAACAAGTCCGAACTTATCGATGCAATTGCAGAGTCCGCAGATATTTCCAAAGCCGCCGCTGGCCGTGCTCTGGACGCAATGACCAACTCCATCACCGGTGCCCTGAAAAAAGGCGATCAGGTAACTCTGATCGGTTTTGGTACCTTCTCCGTTAAAGAGCGTGCTGCTCGTACCGGTCGTAACCCGCAGACTGGTGCCGAGATCAAGATTCCGGCCTCCAAAGTGCCTGGGTTCAAAGCAGGCAAAGCCCTGAAAGACGCCGTTAAGTAACGGTTCTTTCTCCGGTGGCTTCTGTCGCAGGAAGTCACCCAAGAAGAATTCAAGGCGCATTCCACACTGGGTGCGCCTTTTTACGTTAGGTCCGCCCGTCGCCGCGCGCTGAAACGAATAAAACCGCACCACCTTGAACAGGGATCCGGGAGAAACATGCTTCAAGATATTCGGAACAATGCCCAGGGCACGATCGCCAAGGTCATCATTGGTCTTCTCATTGTGTCGCTATCCATTTGGGGGATGGACGCCATTGTTGGCGGCTTCTCCGGCGAACCTGAGGTGGCAACCGTCAACGGCGAGGATATTACCGAGCGGGAATTCCTCCGCGTGGTCCAGATGGAGAGCCAGCGCCGGCTATCCAGAATGGAAAACCCGGACCCCTCGATGCTTGATGAAGACCAGATTCGCACAGACGTTCTGGATTCCCTGATCCAGGAGCAGGTCCTGATCCAGGACGCCAACGCTCAGGGGCTTGAACTCAATGATGCTGATATCGATGCGTTGATTACCCAGATGCCGCAGTTCCAGGTGGATGGCCAGTTCAATCGCGACCGCTTTGTGGCCACAGTCCGGAATATGGGCATGGGCGTGGGCGAGTTTCGCGAAGCCATGCGCAAGCAATATGTGGTGAACCAGATCCGTGCGGGTATCGTTCAGAGTGGCCTGGTGGCGGATGAGAATGCCGAACAGTTGCTTCAGATTCAGAACCAGACACGCAGTTTCCGGGTGCTGGATATTCCTGCCAGCTCAGTGGCGGACACGGTATCGGTTTCTGATGCGGACGTTGAAGCCTTTTATGAAGAGAACTCGAGCGCGTTTGAGCAGCCAGAGCGCGTTGACGCTGCCTACATCACGCTTTCGCTGGGTGCCCTTGCCGAGCGCATTGAAGTTGACGATGCGGAGCTTCAGGCCTACTACGAACAGCAGGCGGCCGACCTGGCCAGTGAGGAGCGTCGGGCGTCTCACATCCTGATCGAAGAGGGCGGTGACGCGGACGAGACCATGGCAACGATCCAGGAGCGCCTGGCGGCCGGGGAGTCTTTTGCTGACCTGGCGCGGGAGTATTCCATTGATACCGTTTCGGCCGAAGACGGCGGCGACCTGGGCTATGCCGGTCGTGGCATTTACGCCGAGCCCTTCGAGGAAGCTCTGTTTGCCCTTGAGAAAGGCGAAGTTTCCGAGCCGGTTCGAACATCGTTCGGGGTTCATCTAATTCGCCTGGAGGATGTCAGGGAGTCAGAGGTGCCGTCTCTGGATGAAATGGAAGGCCAGCTACGTCGTGAGCTGGCGCGCGAAAAGGCCCGTGAGCAATTTGCCGAAGTCCGGGCAGAGCTTGCCGACTCCGCGTATGCCGCCGATGATCTGGCCGGTCCTGCCGAGGAGCTCGGGCTTGAGGTACGCGAGGCCAACGACGTTACCCGTGACGGTGGTCAGGCCCCGTTCGACCACGCCGGTCTGGTACGACAGTTGTTTTCTGAAGATGTCCTTGAGGCGGGTTACAATACCGAGCTGATTGATGTGGGGGACAACGTGTCTGTCGTTGCCCGGGTTCGTAAGTATCATGAAGCCGAGCAGCTGCCGCTGGATCAGGTCCGCGATCAGATCCGGGCGACGCTGGAGCAGCGCAAGACACGGGAAGCGCTTTCTGAAAGGGCTGATACGATTATCGCTGATCTTGAGTCAGGTGAGAGCCCCGAGGGTTTCGGTGAGTGGTCCAGCTATGAAGGGCTGGCAAGGAACGCCTCCGAGGCTGGTCCCGCCATTCTCCAGCAGGTGTTTTCTTTGCCGCGCCCTGCGGATGGCGCCCGGTTTGGCAAGACTGTGATGGCCAATTCTGCCGCGGTGATCGCGTTGGACGAGGTCACGGACGGGCCGGTCTCGGAAGATGGCACCGAACTTAACCAGCTTCGCGAATTCCTGGCATCTCTTGAGGGCCAAAGAGAGTACGCCGCTTACCAGCAGTTCCTGAGAAATCGGGCGGAGGTCGAGAGACCCTGATGTCAGCCTAGTGAAAAAGGCGCCGAATGGCGCCCTGCGAGCAACAAAAAGCCCGGTGCGAATGCCCGGGCTTTCTTGTATTTGCATGCCCCTTCTATTAAAGCACTGAGGCTCAGGTCGGAGGGAAGCGGGTGGGCTTGAGGCTTTCCTTGATCTTTTTGAGGTGCCCAAGGAAGTCTGCGCCACGTTTGAGCGTTACGCCGGTTGCCAGAATGTCGATAACGCTCAGATGAATGATGCGAGAGGACATTGGCATATAGACCTCAGTGTCCTCCGGAGCGGTGACGCCCAGCACCACCGTGCAGCTTTCCGCCAGGGGGGAATCGGGATTGGTTATGCCAATCACAGTAGCACCGTTGGCCCGCGCCAATTGCGCGATATCCACGGTTTCCCGGGTGCGGCCCGTGTAGGAAATGAGCACGATAACATCACCCACGTTTGCGCCGGCCGCCACCATGCGCTGCATCAGGGCGTCGTCGTAGGACATGACCGGGATATTGAAGCGGAAGAACTTGTGCTGGGCATCCATAGCCACAGCAGCAGACCCGCCCATGCCAAAGAAATTAATCTGCTTGGCCTGGATCAGGTAATCGATCGCCGTTGCCAGGGCCTTCGGGTCCAGAGCCTGCCGTGCCTTATCCAGGCTGGCAATAGTACTGAGCATGATTTTGTCGGCGAATTCGGCAACGGTGTCGTCGGGCTCCACGTTCTGGCCGATATATGGCGTACCGGTTGCAATGCTCTGGGCCAGGCGGATCTTGAAATCCGGAAAGCCTGTGGCGGAGAAACCCCGGCAGAAGCGGTTAACGGTTGGCTCGCTGACGTCAGCGGCTCGGGCCAGGGCAGCTATGCTGTAGCGTGTGGCCGCGCTTGGATCGCGGAGAATGGCCTCGGCCACTTTCCGCTCGGATTTGTTAAGGGTGTCCAGCCTGGACTGGATATCCTCAAGCAGATTGTCGTCACGGTGCGCCTGGTTCGCGGCCATCAATGGTACTCCCTGAATCATGGGCGGTCGTTGTCTTAAAAACGCGGTGATTATACCGCTTTTTTACCGGTTTTAGGGTAGTAAAAATATCACGAAACGCAGTTTTTTCTTGGAAAATTGATTTTTGGATGTCATTATTTGTTTAAAATTACTACATTGAGTCCTGTCGCCGAGTTTTTGCGACGGGCTGCCCACCAGAGAGAAGGAACCAATGGTCAACAAGATCAATACCCGTTGTGACCTGATGCTATTCGGAGCGTTGGGTGACCTTGCCCAACGAAAACTGTTTCCTGCCTTGTACCAGCTGGAGCGCGCCAACCTGCTGGCCGATGGCAGCCGGATATTGGCCATTGCCCGTACGGAGGCCAATACCGAAACCGTACGCCAGCAGTTGTTTGACAAGCTGAAACAGCATGTAAAGCCGGCAGAGTTCGATGCCGAACTGGCCCGGTCATTTCTTGAGCGGGTTGATTACCAGATCCTGGATTTTAACGAGCCGGAGGCTTTCGGGGTGCTCAACGAGTGGCGTGATGATGCCAACAATGAGCTTATTGTTTACATGGCAACCCCGCCGTCCATGTATGGCGTCCTGGCCCGAAATCTGCGCTCCGCCAGTTGCTGTACCGAGAAGACGCGGGTGGTGGTAGAGAAGCCGATCGGTCACGACCTGGAGTCGTCGAAGGTTATCAACGATGAGCTGGGTGAGGTCTTCAACGAGAACCAGTTGTTCCGGATTGATCATTACCTGGGCAAGGAAACTGTTCAGAACCTGATCGCTCTGCGTTTTGCCAACAACCTGTTTGCCTCCCAGTGGGACCAGAACCACATCTCCCACGTTGAGATCACCGTGGCTGAGAGTGTTGGTATTGAGGGTCGGTGGGGGTATTTCGACAAGGCCGGACAGATTCGCGACATGATCCAGAATCATCTGCTGCAGCTGTTGTGCCTCATTGCCATGGACCCGCCTTCGGATCTGTCCGCAGACAGCATTCGCGATGAAAAAGTAAAAGTGCTCAAGGCATTGAAGCGGGTGACGCCGGACATGATGGACAGCTACGTTGTACGCGGGCAGTACACCGCTGGCACCAGTAATGGCAAACCGGTGCCCGGGTACCTGGAAGAGGAGGGTGCCAACAAGGGTAGTGCCACGGAAACCTTTGTGGCGCTGAAGGCCGAGATCGACAACTGGCGTTGGTCTGGCGTTCCCTTCTATATCCGCACCGGCAAACGCCTGCCCGAGAAACTGTCGCAGATTATCATCCACTTCAAGCCGGCACCGCACTACATCTTTGATCCGGACCAGAAGCACCTTGCCAACAACAAGTTGATCATCCGTCTTCAGCCGGATGAAGGTATGGCACTCAAGATCCTCACCAAGGACCAGGGCCTCGACAAGGGCATGCGCCTGCGCCAGGGCCCGCTGGAGCTGACTTTCTCGGAGACTTTCGCTACTGACCGTATTCCCGACGCCTACGAGCGCCTGCTGTGGGAGGTGATGAAAGGCAACCAGTACCTGTTTGTTCGCCGTGACGAGGTGGAGTTCGCCTGGCGCTGGGTAGACCAGGTTATCCAGAACTGGAAAGACAGTGGTGAACCGCCCAAGCGTTATGCCGCTGGAACCTGGGGCCCGGTTGCCTCCATCGCCATGATTACCCGGGACGGGAGGAGCTGGTATGAAGATGTCTGATTTGCGTTTGCCCGAGGGTGTCAGTGACCGCTCAGGTGAAACGGCCGATGGCGTGGCTCTAAATCTTGCCGATGCCGTCGCCGGATTTCTGAATGCCCGCCTGAGAGAAGCGCCCAGGGCGAGCCTGGTGGTATCTGGCGGTTCCACGCCGCTGCCATTTTTCAGAGCGCTGTCCGGCAAGGATCTGGACTGGAGCAGGGTAGACGTTTTGCTGGCGGATGAGCGTTGGGTGGATGAAGACGACGACGCCAGCAATACCCGTCTGGTTCGGGAAAACCTGCTGCAGGACAACGCCGCATCGGCCCGATTCCTGTCACTCAAACAGCCGGGTGCGACGCCCTTAGAGGGGCTTGAGCGAGTGAAGGCCGAGCTGGCGGACCTTGCCCTTCCCATTGACGTGCTGATTCTTGGTATGGGCAACGACGGCCATACCGCCTCACTGTTTCCCGACGCACCCGAATTGGAAAGCGCGATGAATCCTGAATGCCAGGAAATCGTCGCGCCCGCCACGCCCGCGTCGCAGCCGCAGAAACGCATCACCTTAACCTGGCCACCCCTGAGAGATGCCCGATTCACCGCATTGCATCTGAAGGGCGAAGACAAACTGCAGACGCTGGACCGTGCCATGTCTGACCCGGACAAGGTGCTCGAGATGCCCATCAGAGCTTTCCTGAAACCAGGCCTCCAGGTGTTCTGGAGTCCCTGAAACGCCCGACATTTGTTATGGAGAAAACCGTGAGCCAACTTTCCGATTACCATCGCGAGCGCGTCAGGGCAGTACTGCAATCCTCACCCCTGGTGCCGGTCATCGCCATTCAGGACCTCGACGACGCCGTGCCCCTTTGCCAGGCTCTCGTTGATGGCGGCATCAACGTCCTCGAAATTACCCTGCGCACTGAACACGGCCTAAAAGCCATCGAAGAAGTCCGCAAAGCCATCCCGGATGCGTGGGTCGGGGCGGGCACCGTTACCAGCATTGCCCAGTACCGCCAGGTAGAGGCCGCTGGCGCCCAGTTCGTAATCACCCCGGGCGTAACCGAAGCCATCCTGGAATTCGGCCTAACCTCCGAAGCCCCGCTGTTGCCGGGCATTGCCACCATCTCGGAAATGATGGTTGGCTATAACCTTGGCTACCGCGAATTCAAGTTTTTCCCTGCCGAAGTTGCCGGCGGAATACCGGCCCTCAAAGCCTTCAACGGCCCCTTCCCGGACGTCACCTTCTGCCCCACAGGCGGCATTCGCCGCAACACCGCGGCAGACTACCTGGCACTGGGTAACGTGCAGGCCGTTGGTGGCACCTGGTTGACCCCTGCAGATGTGGTGGCGGCCAAGGACTGGGCGCAGATTACCGAGATTGCGCGTGGGAGTCTGGCGGATCTCTGACTTCGGTTCTGTTCCCGTAGCCTGAAGCTTTTGGAGTTTGCGCGCTTCGAGGCGGGGCTTCCGGGAAACGCTACGAGCACATCCATGTGCGCTTGGCGCTGGCCGTCCCTGGCCAGCGACATTCCCGGAAGCCCCGCCCCGAAGCGCTTGGCATAATTTCCGATAACGCGAGAATTCGTCGTAATTTCGCGATACTCAAGAAACTGTCACGCTGAGATAACTGCAACATTCTGAAGGAGGGAGTGGGGTTCCCCTTTCCAAAAATGTCTGTGGCCAAGGATGGCCACAGCCAAGCGCACATGGATGTGCTCGTAGCGGTTTTTGGAAAGGGGAACCCCACTGCCGCCCGGCACAAGACCCTCAGGCTACAAGGTCTTCCACCGCCGACGGCGGGCTAATCGGGAAGAAATAATCAGCGAATATCCGATCCAACGCGAACAATCTTCATGGTATTGGTTCCACCTTGGGCATTCACATAATCACCCTTGGTAATCACCACCAGATCACCATCCTTGACTGCTCCGCGATTCACCAGCTCCGACACCGCCAGCGCATTGGTCCGCTCGTTCGGAATCTTGGCTGAATCGAAAGGCACCGTCTGAACGCCACGGAACATAACGACCCGATGCTGGGTGGAGTGATGGCGCGAAAACGCAAAGATTGGCAGGCTTGATTTGATGCGAGACATCAACCTCGGCGTGGCACCCGTCTCGGTCATGCAGATAATGGCCGAGACACCCTCAAGGTGGTTCGCGGCGTACATGGCGGAGAGAGCGATAGCTTCATCAACTTCCTCCATGCTCTCGTGAATCCGGTGTTTGGACTGATGCATCGACGGATGCTTTTCTGCGCCCAGGCAGATGCGCACCATGGCTTCGACTGCTTCCTTGGGATAATCACCCACCGCGGTCTCAGCAGAAAGCATGACCGCGTCGGTGTAGTCCATCACCGCGTTGGCAACGTCTGAAACCTCCGCACGGGTTGGCATCGGGCTAGTGATCATCGACTCCATCATCTGAGTGGCCGTGATCACCGCGCGATTGAGAACGCGGGCGCGGGAGATGATGTGCTTCTGAACGCCCACCAACTGGGCGTCGCCGATTTCCACGGCCAGATCGCCACGGGCAACCATCACGGCATCGGATGCTTCAATGACCGCATCCAGTGCTTCCACATCGTCGGCAAGCTCCGCCCGCTCGATTTTCGCCACCAGACCTGCGTCAGAGCCTGCCTCTTTAAGCAGACGACGGGCGATGTGCATATCCTCGGCGGTGCGAACAAACGAGACCGCCACGTAATCCGCGCCCAGCTTGGCAGCGGTTACGATGTCCTGCTTGTCCTTTTCTGTCAGTGCCTCGGCAGACAGACCGCCGCCACGCTTGTTCAGGCCCTTGTTGTTGGAAAGCGGACCGCCAATCAGAACGGTAGACGTGATGCTGTGGTCGCTGACCGACTGCACTTCCATCTCTATACGACCGTCATCGAGCACCAGAATGTCGCCCGGTTCCACATCCTCAATCAGCTGCTCGTAATCAATACCGACTTTCTCCTCGGTACCCGCTTCCTTGTCCATGGCAGCATCCAGGATAAAGGTCTGGCCCGCCTTGAGGGTGACCTTGTTCTCGGAAAAGCGGGCGATCCGCAGTTTTGGCCCTTGCAGGTCGGCCAGCAGTGCGACGAACCGACCCTGGGCCGCTGCCGCTTCGCGAACGCGGCGGGCCCGGCCGATGTGCTCTTCGGCGCTGCCGTGGGAAAAGTTGAGTCGGGTGACATCGACACCGGCGGCTATAACGGCCGCGAGGGATTCCGGTGAGTCAGTGGCAGGGCCGAGGGTGGCGACAATCTTGGTACGCCTGAGCATGGTTGGTGTCCTTTGGTTCTTCAAAATGGTCTCGAACAGGGTAGCGGAATATGCCGGAACGGCCAGATTTACTGGCCGGCCTTGATCAGGGCCAGGGCATTATCCAGCATGCGATTCGAGAAGCCCCATTCATTATCGTACCAGGCCATGACTTTTACGTGACGACCCAGAACGCGGGTGTGGTTGGCATCATAGATGCTGGAAAGTGCGTTGTGATTGAAGTCGATGCTGACCAGTTTTTCGACATTATAGCCAAGAACCGGATTTGTCTCGGCTGCCGCTCTGACAGCTTCGTTTACTTCGTCGGCAGTTGTTTCCCGACTGGCAATAAAGCCGAAATCCACCAGTGACACATTGATGGTCGGAACCCGGACTGCCAGACCGTCAAGTTTGCCTTCAAGATCCGGAAGAACCTTGCCAATGGCGGCAGCGGCACCAGTTTTGGTCGGAATCAT
Organism: Marinobacter sp. NFXS11; assembly: GCF_040148675.1. NCBI lineage: Bacteria > Pseudomonadati > Pseudomonadota > Gammaproteobacteria > Pseudomonadales > Marinobacteraceae > Marinobacter > Marinobacter sp. NFXS11. Next base: position 968,545 of record NZ_JAGDDV010000001.1, read on the forward strand.
GGACTGGGTGGCAGAGCGCGCTCGGTATAGATCGGAATGGTATACGTCGCTCAGCTTCTGGTCGTTGGTATAGGAGTGGATGGTGGTCATCAGGCCACTCTCGATACCAATGGTCTTGTGCAGTGCTTCAACAACCGGTGCCAGGCAGTTCGTGGTGCAGGATGCGTTGGAAATGATGTCGTGCTCGGCAGTCAGGGTTTCGTGGTTCACGCCGTAGACTATCATGGCGTCCGCATCCGGGCTTGGCGCCGATATGATGACTTTGCGGGCGCCGGCGTTCAGATGCGCTGCCGCCTTCTCGCGTTTGGTGAAAAGGCCGGTACACTCGAAGACAACATCAACGCGGTGATCTTTCCAGGGCAGTTCGTCGGGGTTGCGCAGTGCGGTGATGGCAATCCGGTCCCCGTTCACGGTCAGGGATTCGGCGTCGTGGCTGATGTCGGCATTAAACCGGCCGTGAACACTGTCATACTTGAGCAGATGCGCGTTGGTTTCGGCGTCACCCAGGTCGTTGATAGCAACAACCTGCAGCTGGCTTCGGTAGTTGTTTTCATACAATGCTCTGAGAACATTGCGACCAATGCGGCCAAAACCGTTGATTGCGATACGGATGGTCATCGTTTGACTCCTTGAGTGGTCGTTTTTTGTTCGTTTAACCTCTTCGATGTAGTAAATATAACAACAAAAAAAGAATAAATGAACGATTTGACGGTGGAAATACCAAAAAAAGGAAGTAAAATTACGTCTAAAAACGATCACTCTAATAATTCATGCAATGGAGCCCACCATGCACCCGACCGTAGACAAGGTTACCCAGAGAATTATCGAGCGCAGTCGCCCAACGCGGCAGGACTACCTGAACCGCATGAATGCTCTCAAAGCCCAGTCCCCGCACCGGAGTTCTCTGTCCTGCGGCAATCTGGCCCACGGTTTCGCGGCCTGTAATCAGGGCGACAAAGACACCCTGAAGTTCATGAACAAGGCCAACGTAGCCATGGTAACGGCCTACAACGATATGCTTTCGGCCCACCAACCCTACGAAAAGTTCCCGGATCTTATTCGCGAGGCAGCCCGAGGGATGGGGTCCGTAGCCCAGGTAGCCGGTGGTACGCCCGCAATGTGTGATGGTGTGACCCAGGGCCAGCCGGGGATGGAGCTTAGCCTGTTTTCCCGGGACACCATCGCCATGAGCACCGCCGTGGCCCTGAGTCACAACATGTTCGATGCCACGCTGCTCTTGGGGATCTGCGACAAGATCGTGCCCGGCCTTCTGATTGGCTCGCTGAGCTTCGGTTATCTGCCCACTATTCTGCTTCCGGCAGGCCCAATGCCTTCAGGGCTACCGAATAAGGAGAAACAGCGGATTCGCCAGCTTTACGCCGAGGGCAAGGTTGGTAAGGATGAATTGCTGGAGGCCGAGAGCAAGTCCTATCACAGCCCGGGCACCTGCACGTTTTACGGCACTGCCAACAGCAACCAGCTGTTGGTGGAAGTGATGGGGCTGCACCTGCCAGGGGCGGCGTTTGTGAACCCCAATACACCGCTGCGCGATGAGCTCACACGGGCGGCGACCGAGCAGGTGATCAGACTGTCCAAGCCTCATGGCGGCGAGCGCGGTCTGGGCGACATGGTCGATGAAAAGAGCATCGTCAATGCCCTGGTGGCGCTTCTGGTCACTGGTGGCTCCACCAATCACACCATCCACTGGATCGCTATTGCCCGGGCCGCCGGTATCATCATCGACTGGAACGACTACGCCGAGCTTTCCTCGGTGGTGCCGTCCATGACCCGGATCTACCCCAACGGGCAGGAAGACGTGAATGCTTTCCATGAGGCTGGTGGAACGCCGTTCCTGATCAGGGAGCTGCTGAGTGGCGGATACTTGCATAATGACGTCAATACGGTGGTTGGCTACGGCCTTGAGCGCTACACCGAGATGCCGGAGCTGGAGGAAGAAAAGCTGGTCTGGAAGCCGGCGCCGGAAACAAGCCTCCGTCCGGATGTGCTCAGCCCGGTAGCGGAACCGTTTGCGCCGGATGGTGGGCTGAGGGTGCTGGATGGCAACCTCGGTCGAGGTGTCATCAAGGTATCTGCCGTTGCCCCGGAACACCGTAAAGTTGAAGCGCCGGCCGTGGTGTTTAACGACCAGAACGAACTCAAGGCAGCCTTTGAGGCTGGCGACCTGGACAGGGATTGTATTGTGATCGTGCGTTTCCAGGGCCCGAAGAGTAATGGCATGCCGGAGCTGCACAAGCTCACCCCCTACCTTGGCGTGTTGCAGGATCGCGGGTTCAAGGTGGGCCTGGTAACCGATGGCCGGATGTCCGGCGCCTCGGGCAAGGTGCCCGCAGCGATCCACGTGTATCCGGAGGCACTGGATGGCGGGCCCCTGGCCAAGGTTAAGACTGGTGACCCGGTCTGTCTGGATGCCGAAAACGGCGTTCTTGCAGTCCGGGTGGATGAGCAGGAGTTTGCAGGCCGGGAATCTGAAAAAGCGGACCTGACCGGGTATCATCACGGCTACGGTCGGGAGTTGTTCGGCTGGATGCGACGCGCCGCCAGCAATCCCGAGGAAGGGGCCAGCTTTTTCTGGAATCATGAGGCATGACATCAACACACTATTCACTGGTTGGTGATATTGGTGGCACCAATGCGCGTTTTGCGCTGGTAGAGCAGGGTAGCGTACAGCCTCGCGCCATCGAGATTCTGCCCTGCGGGGAATACACAAACCTTGATGACGCAGTGCGGGATTACCTGGCTCGGGTTGGGGTTTCGGAGGTAAATGGCGCCTGTCTGGCTGTTGCCTCACCGGTTCGCGGTACCCAGGTTCGGATGACCAACAATCACTGGCGCTTTGATACCGAAGAAGTCCGGGCGCAGTTTGGCTGGTCCAGATTCAAGGTGATCAATGATTTTACCGCCATGGCCCTGGGCGTCCCCCACGTTGCTGGCGATCATCTGGTGCATGTTTGCGGCGGCCCGGGTGACAGCCGTCGCCCCAGGCTCGTTATGGGTCCGGGAACCGGGCTAGGTGTTTCAGGTCTGGTGCCTATTGAGCATGGCTGGGTGCCGTTGATGACCGAGGGTGGCCACGTGGATTTCGCTCCCACGGACGATACCGAAATGGCTGTGCTGCGGATTCTCAAGGCCCGGTTTGGCCGGGTTTCCGTAGAACGGATTCTGTGCGGTCAGGGCCTGCTGAACCTGTATCAGGCCCATGCGGAGATTCAAGGCGTTGCGGCGCCACTGGATGCGCCGGAGAAAATCACCGCGGCTGCGGTGGAAAACACCGATAGCCTGGCCCGGCACACGCTTCGTCACTTCTGTGAAATTCTCGGTCGGGTAGCCGGCAACGGGGTTCTCACTCTCGGGAGTACCGGCGGTGTCTACCTTTGTGGCGGAATCCTGCCACGCTTTCTTCAGTTCTTCCTCGAAAGTCCTTTCCGTAGTGGCTTTGAGGATAAGGGCAGAATGCGGCCGTTGCTGGAGTTTACGCCGGTCTACGTGGTCACCGAGCCCTACACCGGTTTGCTGGGAGCCGCCGAGGCGCTGGGCAATCCGGAGGTATGACGCCGGATGGCCGTTGCTGGATCAGAGGTAATGTACCAGTTGGCTCTGATCAAATCGGTACTGGCGGTTATACACACCGTTTTCGGCCCTTCGGCCGGCTGCCAATACCATGGTGACCAGTCCTTTTCCGGGGAGATTGAGTAGCTTTTTCACACGGTGCTCGTCAAAACCCTCCATGGGGCAGGAATCGTAGCCGTGGGCCCGGAGCGCGAGCATCAGGTTCTGGGCTGCCAAAGCCGTGGATTTCGTGGCCCAGATTTTCATCTCGCAGGTGGAATAGGGCCCCCGGGGCACCGGCCGGGTGATTCCCACCGCAAGGCCTGCGGCTTTTTTCGCTAACCCCAGAATACCAAAGGGTCCCTGGTTGTAATGAATGGGGGCGACTTTGCGGTAGTACTTCTCAACGATCGGCGGCAGTTTTTCTTCCGGCCAGTCCTCCAGGGCCTGCCGGGCATGGGCGCGCCAGGTGTCCGGTCGGGCAACTACCACGATGAGCGCGGCGGCGGTTTTCGCTGCATTCTGGCCAAGACAGGCGTGGGCAAGTTTTGCCTTCAGATCTGGCGTCCGGACCACGAAAAACTCCCAGGGCTGCAGGTTGCTGGAATTGGGAGCCAGTGTTGCCAGCTCCAGGCAATCCTCAAGCACCGGCTCGGGAATCGGCTCATCAGTAAAACGCCTTATGGAACGGCGCGAGCGAACGACTTTCCGGAACTCTTCGACATCAATTTCCGGCAGCGGGAGAGAGCCTGCTTTGGCATTCATGGTGTGTCCTTCGAGACTTGTTGTGCAGTGATTGTGCCTCTATCGTTACGATAAATGCAGGTTTATGCAATCACCTTGATGACGGAGCGCCCATGACTGAGGATCCCTCCCGGCTTCCCTTCGACGACCTGGTTCGACGAGTACGGGCGTGTACGATTTGTGCAGACGTTCTTCCCTGCGGGCCGAGGCCGGTCATACAAATATCGGAAAATGCCAGAATTCTGGTGGTTGGGCAGGCTCCGGGCAGGCGCGTGCATGAAACCGGGCTGCCCTTCAACGATCCCAGCGGCGATCGGCTTCGACAATGGATGGGGATTACCCGGGATACCTTCTATGACGAGCAGAAGCTCGCGATCCTGCCGATGGGGTTTTGCTATCCGGGCACAGGCAAGTCCGGCGACCTTCCGCCGCGGCCGGAGTGCGCGCCAGCCTGGCGCAAATTACTGCTGGATCGTCTGCCGCACATTGGGCTCACGCTGGTTATTGGCCAGTATGCCCATAACTGGCATCTGGCCGACTGCCGAAAATCCGTAACAGCCAATGTGCAACATTGGCAGGACTACTGGCCAGATGTTCTCCCGATGCCTCACCCCAGCCCGAGAAATAACCTGTGGCTGCGTCGCAATCCCTGGTTCGAAAGTGACGTTGTGCCTGAACTGCAACGCCGGGTGGCTCGTCTTCTCGCACCCGAGTACGGATAGCCGGCGTTCTCAGCCGGCAACGCCCGCAGGAGTCTCTAGTTGCATCGGTGTTCATTGGGCAGCAACGTCCCACTGCCTGAGCAGGTCCTCGTAACGGATGGTTTTGCCCGGCGGTTTCTCGTTGCTTAGACGCGGTTTGGGCGCTCCGGGCTGCGCCATCCACCAGTCAGCGCCCTTTAACTGCTCTTCCTCTGCCATTTTCGGGCCGCAATTACCGGCCAGGAAATTACGCTCAATGACCGACAGAGTCCTGTCCTGCGCCGCGGCCAGGTTATCGAGCGCCTGCTGAGGGGTGACTTTGCCTGTTACTGCATCGGCGATGTTAGGCCACCATAGTTTGGCCAGGCGGGGATAGTCTGGCACGTTCACACCCGTCGGCGACCAGGCTGTCCTGGCAGGACTCCGATAGAATTCGACCAAACCTCCCAGTGCCGGCGCTTTTTCCTGCATTTGCGGCGACTCCAGGTCCGAGAGCCGAATTGGGGTGAGACCGTAGAGGGTCTTCTGGAGTGATACCGTACGCGAGACGGTAAATTGGGCGTAAAGCCAGGCTGCTTTCTGCTGGTTCGACCCCATGGCCCGGGGAATGGTCCAGGCGCCAACGTCCTGGTATCCCAGTTTCATTCCCTCTTGCCAATAGGCGCCGCGAGGAGAGGGCGCCATGCGCCATTTGGGTGTGCCGTCTTCATTGACGACAGGTAAACCCTCTTTTGTCATGTCGGATGTGAAGGCGGTATACCAGAAAATCTGCTGTGCTACCTGGCCCCTGGCAGGCACGGGCCCGGCTTCTGAAAACGTCATGTTTGCGGCTTCAGGAGGCGCGAAGCGCTGCAACCAGTCTATGTATTTCTCGAGTGCGTAAACCGCCGCAGGACTGTTGGTGGCGCCGCCGCGACTGACAGAAGAGCCAACAGGATGACAGCCCTCCATACGAATGCCCCATTCATCGACGGGCAGGCCGTTGGGAATACCCCGATCCCCCGCGCCTGCCATGGAAAACCAGGCGTCGGTGAAGCGCCATCCCAGGGAGGGATCACGTTTGCCGTAGTCCATGTGGCCGTAAACCCTTTCACCATCAATTTCCCGAACGTGTACCGTGAAAAACTCTGCAATGTCCTCATAAGCAGACCAGTTGACGGGCACGCCAAGCTCGTAACCGTAGCGCTCCATGAACCGAACCCTCAGTTCCGGGCGTTGGAACCAGTCGTATCGGAACCAGTAAAGGTTGGCGAACTGTTGATCGGGCAACTGGTAAATCTTCCCATCCGGCCCAGTAACAAATTCCAGGCCAATGAAATCTTCCAGTGACAGGGTAGGCAGGGTAAATGCCTCGCCCGCGCCCTCCATGTAATCGCTGAGCGCGAGAGCCCAGCCGCTGCGGGAGTGGGTGCCGATCATGTCTGAGTCGTTAACGAAAGCATCGTATCGGCCCTTGGCAGCCATGATTCGCTGGAGATTGATCTGGCGAATGACTTCGCCCTCTGGCTTTCTGTCGTGTGTTACCGGAATCTCCGTCAGCTCGGAAAATGCAGGTGCCAGGACTTCTGCCTCGTAGTCATGGGTCGGCAGTTGTTCGGACAGAACCGAGATCTCTGTTCCCTGTAGCTCAGAGGCTGCATGGGCAAACCAGGCCAGCTCTTCCGCCTGTTCATCCTCGGACAGGGTTGAATCCGGGAAATGATCTTCAATCAGCGTGCGGATCTGGGATTGCTTCTCCTCAGACAGCGACTCGAAAAGAGGCCCTGCGGTTACCGGTGGGCCAATCAGTAGTGTCAGTCCTATTAACAACGCGGGTTTGTTCATGATCGTCTCTTGTTTTTGTTGCTTTTCGTACAATTTACGATCATATGGTTCGTTAAAAGGTTCGTCAACGAAAAATTCTTGGATTAGGAAAATATACTTTAAGGCATTGTAATATAACAGTTTAATTTTATTAAATGGAATTTTTGCCTGTCTCTGACACGCTTAAACGAAAATTTTTTCGATCATAAACTTTTCATTTGGAATTTTCAGCGCTAAATTTGTGCTGTTTCGAACTGTTTTGTCTTAAAGCGAAAATAAATCGGTTCGTTAACGCAGTTGGCTGCCACGCGCCTGGCCGCGGCTAAGGCTTTTGGCGAGGCGTTTCGGTTGGCTGGCTAAAGTTCAGCGCTAACAAAAACAGGAAATTATCATGATCGAAAATAACAACGTTTTTATGTCGTCCAACAACCGCTCTTTCCGGAAAGCCCCGATGGCAGCCGCACTGCTATTGGCGGCAGGCGTATCTTCTCCAGTCATGGCGGAAGTTTCTTTCGAGTCCGATAATGGGTGGAAGGCCGGCTTCAACGGCCATATTCCGATCTTTGCGGTGTTCGGAAACTATGACGAGCCAACCGATGAAGATTCTTTCACCATCACAACCGGTTTTAACCCCGCAACACTGCAAACGAACATCTATGCGCCAACCCAGAACGGCCTGGAGGTGTCAGGCCACTTCCAGATGAATGCCAATATTGCGCCCGGTGATGCCAATACGGAGTTCCGCAGTCGGGTCTCGGAGATTGCAGTGGCAGGTGATTTTGGCAAGGTTAATATCGGAAAAGGCTTCGGGATCTATGGGGTTCCTGCCATTGGTGATAACGGTAGCGCATTGGGTGTCGGCCTCATTGGCGGGCCAGACCAGGTGGCGGCCACCGCCGGGCGCATCGGTAACGGGTACTTTTATGCCAACTTCACGCCCCGCGTGATGTACACCTCCAACAGCTTGGGTGGCCTGCAATTTAAGGTTGGTCTGTTTAGTCCGTCGAAAGTGGACGGCGTTACTGATGCCGAGTACACCATGCCCCGCATCGAAGCGAACGTGGTCTATTCCGGCGACAACTTCTCCCTTTGGTCCAGTGGCTTCACCCAGGATGTGGACTCCAAAACCGGCACCTTCGATGACTACACCATGTCCGGTATCGATTTCGGTGGTTCCGTCTCGCTCGGTGGTCTGAGTGTTCGTGGCAACTACGGCATTACCCAGGGCACAGGCAACGGTGTGTTTGCCGCCCGCCTGGATCCGAACGAAGAAGACGCCAGCCAGTGGTATGTTGAAACCACCTACCAGATCAACCGGACGACATTGGGTGTCAGCTATGGTGAAGGCGAGGACGATATCGTCGCTGGTGACAGCAACGACACCGACCTCACCATGCTCTTTGCCCGCTATGCGGCAACCGACCATCTGACCCTGATGGCTGAATACACCACGTTGGGTACCGGTGACGGGCAGGGTGAATACGATGCGATCATCTTTGGTTCGCAACTGACGTTCTGATTGTCTCAAACAGAGGCACGCACCCTCGGAAGTCGGTGCTCAAAAGGTTGAGGTTAATTCCTCAACCTTTTTTATTGTCCGAGATTCCGGAAATGGATGGGAGGGCAGGCAGAGGAGACTCCTAAAACCGTGCGGAGCCATGGATGGCGGAGCCGAGCGTACAGGGAAGTATTTACAGCGTGTTTTAGGAGTCTCCTCTGCCTGGCCGACTTCTCCCAAGCCAAAAATCCCTGGCCGTGGAAGCGCCGAAAAAAGCTCCGGGCGGAATTATCCGGCCGGAGCAAGGATGCCTGAGAGAGCTTCAGGCGCTGTGGTGGAGAGCAGTTTTGCGAGTTTCAGTGGTGACAGTTTTCATCAGATAACGTTCCAGGGCTTCGATATCGGAGTCGCTGGCGTATAGCCCCTGTTTGGTCCTGCGCCAGAGAATATCCTCCGACGTCATGGCCCACTCGTTCTTGATCAGGTGTTCGACCTCACGTTGATAGAGAGTTCCGGCGAAATGAATACCCAGGTCTTCCATAGACTTGCAATCCCTGAGAATGTCATAGCTGGTTGTGCCGTAGGTGCGCACGTAGCGGCTGATGACTTTCTCGGAGAGCCATGGAAATTCGCGACGAAGGGTTTCCTCCAGGGCCTCGTGATTGGCAAAGTCGCCGCCCGGTAGAACCCCTTTCTTGGTCCAGCGTCCGCCGGCTTCGGGAAAGAACTGGCAAAGTTTGTCAGTCGCGGCTTCGGCCAGCTTGCGGTAGGTCGTGATCTTGCCCCCGAAGACTGAAATCAGCGGTGCCTTGCCTTTCTCGCTGTTGACCTCAAAAGAATAATCCCGCGAGGCTTTCTGAGCATTCTCCTGCTCATCGTCCATGAGAGGGCGGACACCGGAGTAGGACCAGACAACATCCGAAGGCTCCAGTTGTCGCTTGAAATGAGAGTTCACAATGTTGAGAAGATAGTCGGTTTCCTCGGGCGAAATCCTGGCTTTTTTAGGGTCACCTTCGTAGTCCACGTCGGTTGTACCCACGAGCGAAAATTCATCTTCGTACGGAATAACAAACACGATCCGCTCATCTTCGTTCTGGAGAATATAGGCTTCGGTTCCCTTGTTCAGCCTCGGCACAACGATATGACTACCTTTAACCATGCGAATCATCTTCGGGGCGGGCATTGACAGCGTTTCTCCGAACAACCGGCTCACCCAGGGGCCCGCGGCGTTCACTATCGCCTTTGCCGAGACGGTTTTCTCGGTCTCATCGATCATGTCACGGAGGGTCACTTGCCACTCCCGGGATCCCTGTTCCGCTTTGACGCATTTGGTGCGTGTAAGAATCTGCGCACCGAATTGCTGGGCTTTTTTTGCGGTCAGAACCACCAGGCGGGCATCGTCAACCCAACCGTCCGAGTATTCAAAGCCCTTGGTGATATCGGGTTTGAGTGGATCGTCTGCTCCGAATTTGATGGAGCGTGAGCCCGGAAGAATTTCGCGCTTTGCCAGATGGTCATAAAGGAAGAGGCCGGTGCGAATCATCCAGGCCGGGCGCAGGTGAGGGCGGTGAGGTAGCCGAAAGCGCATTGGCCACATGATGTGTGGAGAGTTGCGAAGCAGGGACTCGCGTTCAGCCAGTGCCTCCCGGACCAGTCGAAATTCGTAGTGCTCCAGATACCGAAGCCCGCCGTGTATCAGCTTGCTGCTGCTGGATGAGGTGGCCGAAGCCAGATCATTCATTTCACATAGCAGGACTTTCAGACCTCGCCCGGCTGCGTCCATGGCAATGCCGGTGCCGTTGACTCCGCCGCCAACGACAATAACGTCAAACTGTTCGTGCTCCGTAGTCATTGTTGGTCATCTCCTGACGCCACTGGAAAAGACGCTTTGTTGTGATGCGCACTTTTCAATGTTCAATAAGCGGTATGGAACTATTATGCGAAAGGCAAAGATATTCGTAAAGGAAAAAATAGAAAAAAAACGAAAAGAGCGAGGCGATCACGTTTTCGAATAGGAGGGACCGAAAAGAAATCAGACGATATGAAGCTGTACGTTATGTTCGGTCAGCAACTGGCGGATCTCGACAGGAGGTTGCTGGTCGGTAAACACGTGGTCGGCCTGGGAGATGCTACCGAGACGGACCATGGCGTTGCGCCCGAACTTGGAATGGTCGGCGGCAAGAAGAACCTGGTTGGAGTTCGCAATGATTGCCTGGGCGACGCGGACTTCGCGGTAATCGAAATCGAGCAGGGAGCCATCGTTATGAATGCCGCTGATGCCGATAATACCGAAGTCCATTTTGAACTGATTGATGAAGTCCCGTGTGGCTTCACCGACAATGCCGCCGTCGCGGTTACGTACTTCCCCGCCGGCAATGATGACATGGAAGTCTTCTTTGGCGGAGAGAATGGATGCGACGTGAAGGTTGTTGGTGACGATCTGCAGGTTGTTTTTCTCAAGCAGTGCCTTGGCAATGGTTTCGGTGGTGGTGCCGATGTTGATGAACATGGAGGAGTTATCAGGAATAAGCTCTACCAGTGCTTCGGCAATTCGTTCCTTGGCTTCAAGATCCATGATCTTGCGGGCCTGATAGGCGGTGTTTACAGTGCTGGAGTCAATGCCCGCTCCACCATGGTGCCTGCGGAGCTTTTTCTGTTTGGCAAGTTCATTCAGGTCCCGGCGGATGGTCTGAGGCGTTACCTTGAACTGGTCTACCAGCTGTTCGGTGGTGACGAAACCGTTCTGCTGGATCAGCTCCATAATCAGATCCTGTCGGCGACGCTGTGCCATTAAAACCTCCTCCGCTCTGTCATTTTTCTCATGCGAAATATAGTGCGTCCGAAAACATTCCCAAAGTTTAGTGGTTTTCAGCGGGTTATGCAGCTTTTTTACAGGGATCGGTTGGCCAGATGCGCGCTTGCCGTGAAAACCACTTGGCATTTATGTTCAAAAAGGTAAAAATACGAAAAAATAAGAAACCGAGGTCGAAATTCTATGAGCCAGTACATACTCTCCATTGATCAGGGAACTACCAGTTCCAGAGCCATACTCTTTGACCTGCAGGGCAACATACACGCCACCCGCCAGCAGGAGTTTCCGCAGCATTTCCCGGCCAGTGGCTGGGTAGAGCACAATCCGGAGGATCTTTGGTCATCGGTCAAGCAGACCTGCGATGCGGTGATGGCCGAGGAATGTGGTGATCGCGGTGAAGTGGTCGCAGTGGGTATTACCAATCAGCGCGAGACCACTGTGGTCTGGGATCGTAAAACCGGGGAGCCCGTATACAACGCTATTGTCTGGCAGGACCGGCGAACGGCCTCCTACTGCGAATCCCTGAAGACTGAGGGGCTTGAGCCGTGGGTCAGCAGCAAGACTGGGTTGCTGGTCGATCCGTATTTCTCCGCCACCAAACTCCGCTGGATTCTGGAAAATGTCGCTGGAGTCAGGGAGCGTGCGGAGCGCGGAGAGCTCGCGTTCGGGACGGTTGACAGCTTCCTGTTGTGGCGATTGACTGGTGGCCGAGAGCATCGTACTGACGCCACCAATGCCAGTCGTACGCTGCTCTTCAACATTCACAACCAGAAATGGGATCCGGAGCTTCTGGAACTTTTCGATATTCCCGAATCGCTGTTGCCGGAGGTGATGGATTCCGCCGATCAGTTCGGGCGGATCACCGAGGGCGGGGCACTCAACGGTACCTCGGTATTGGGCGTGGCCGGCGATCAGCAGGCGGCCCTGTTCGGTCAGACCTGCTTTGGCATTGGCATGGCGAAGAGCACCTACGGCACGGGTTGCTTTCTGATGCTCAATACTGGCGACAAGGCTTTGCAGTCGAAGCACCGTTTGCTCACGACGGTGGCGTACCGGGTAAATGGCAAGCCTACCTATGCCCTTGAGGGCAGTATTTTCATTGCCGGGGCCACCATCCAATGGCTGAGGGACGGGCTTCGGCTTATCCGGGATGCCTGTGAGACGGAGCCGTTGGCAGAGGGGACGCCGGTCGACCACGGCGTCTATCTGGTGCCTGCCTTTACCGGGCTTGGGGCACCTTATTGGGACCCCAATGCGAGAGGCGCGATATTCGGCCTGACTCGTGATACCGGTATCAAGGAGATTGTGACTGCAGGTCTGCAATCGGTCTGCTACCAGACCAAGGATCTGCAAAAGGCCATGGAAAAGGACGGCATCCGCCCAGTCAACCTCAGAGTCGACGGTGGTATGGTGGCCAACAACTGGGTCCTCCAGTTTCTGGCAGACATTCTCGGCGCCCGGGTGGATCGTCCATCACTGGTTGAAACCACAGCGCTGGGTGCCGCCTACCTCGCTGGTCTGGAAGCCGGGGTCTATGGCTCTCTCGAGGAGCTTTCGGGCTTGTGGCGATGCGATCGGAATTTTGAGCCCGTTATGACTAAAGAGCATCGGGACAAGCTCTACGACGGCTGGAGCCAAGCGGTGCAAAAGCTTTGACACAACAAAGTGGCCGCGGCAACGAACTTCAGCGAACACCCATTTCCCGCAGGCGCTTATAGAGGGTGTTGCGGCTGATGGCCAGTTCTCTGGCCGCCTGCGAGATATTGCCGGTGCATTTTCGGTAAATCTGCAGGGTTCTCGCGAGGGTGTCCTCGGGTTCTGCTTCGGAACCGGCAACTGGCTGTTCCTGCATCGGTGGATTGCTCTGTTCAGAGGGGGTGGCCTCGAACTCTGCAAGAAAATCTTCGGGCAGGTGCCAAACCTGCACCTGTTCGCCGTCGGCAATTGCGATGGCGACCCTCAGCACATTGACCAGTTGGCGGATGTTACCTGGCCAGGGGTGGGCTTCCAGGGCTGAAAGGACTTTCGGTGAAAGTTGCTCAGACTGACCCGGATCCCGGTGCCGGGCATACAGGCTCTGTATCAGCATCCGCCTGTCGGCACGGTTTCGAAGGGCCGGGAGTTCCACGCACAACCCGTTGATGCGGTAGTAGAGGTCGGCCCGGAAGAGGCCGTTCTCAATACGGTTGGTCAGCGGTCGATTGGTTGCCGTAACCAGCAGAATATCGACGGGGACGCTGTCGGTGGATCCCACCGGTGTAACGACCCTTTCCTGGAGAACACGCAATAGACGCGACTGCGCAGAAAGAGGCATTTCGCCGATTTCGTCGAGGAACAGAACGCCCTTGTGCGCTTTTCGTATGAACCCCAGTGATCCCTGCGCCCTTGCGCCGGTAAAAGCACCGGCTTCATAACCGAACAATTCCGATTCGACCAGCTCCGGCGGAATGGCTGCGCAGTTAACCGCGACCAGCGGCTGGTCCTTGCGGTGGGATGCGCGGTGAAGAGCTTTCACTAGCACCTCCTTGCCAACCCCCGTCTCGCCGGTGATGAGTACCGGTAAACCCCGCTCAAGAACCTTGAGACTTTGCGTAGCACAGCGTTTGACCGCGGAATCGCCGTAATCAAGGTTGTCGATATCGAGCGGTTGGGCGGATTGCCGGAGGTCCTCCGGTACTGGAGACGGCTCTGTTTTTCCGTTGGTCTCAGGGATTCGGGTGGGGCGTTTGATCCGGGCACTAAGACGGACCTTACTCCGCGTGGTCAGTTGCAGGGTTTCTGTTTCAGGGTGGCCGAGGATGTGATTCCGGTGGCGGGTAAACAGCTCATCCAGCCTGGCGTCGACGGTGTTCATTCCCAGCAGTTGGTCTGCCCTCTGGTTGCTGGCGATCACCTGACCGGAATCATCACACACGAGAATGCCGGACCATGGGCTATCGAAGTTATCAGCCGTTGTATTCAGGGTGATCTGGAAGTGATCCGGCCCGAACTGACGATTGATCAGGCGGTTTTCCACAGATTGGGACAGCAGCCTTACCATGCCTAATGTGTGAGCCTGAGGCAGATAGGCGTCGCTGAACACGCTGAGAACACCCGCGATTTGCCTGTGGGCATCGAAAATCGGTGCGGCAGAGCCGATGATGCTTCGGTTTGTTTTCAGGAAATGTTCATTACGCTGAATCTGAACGGGGGCCCCCACGGCAATCGATGTGCCAATAGCGTTGGTACCGCAGTTCTGCTCTTGCCAGTTTGCACCGGTCTGGAACCAGGGTTTGAGACGGGTCTCGGTGATGCGTTCATCACCCCAGCTGCTGAGTACGGTTGCGTGCTGATCGGCAAGCAGGATGAGACATCGGCTGTTTGACAGGACGTTCCGGTAATAGGGCAGAACTTCTGCTTCGGTCACTGAAAGCAGTTCGCTGTGCTGTCGGTTTATTTCCTCTAACCTGGCCGGCTCTGGTCTCAACGGTGCTGGCTCATGATCGTGATCAAGGCCCCAGTCAATACAACGGTTCCAGGAATCGGCAATCACGCTTCGATAATCCGAATATTCGTTTTTTCTCATCAGGCGTCACTCAGGTTTTCGTTTGTTGTTCTGGTTGACGATTCGAGCAGCAAAGTGGCACAAGCCTGTCCTTGCTGTTGCTCAATAATCTGTGCAAATGCTGTTCACGTCAATGTTCAATTTGAACAAAGTATTGCTAAACGAACATTGCTGTTTTCGGATAGGAAATCGCCATAGAAATTAAAAGGCTTTAAAAACAGTATTATAGGTAGAGATACCTATGAACCTTAAAGAAGTGGTACACCGTTTGCGTTGGTAGATTCGAAATCGAATTTTCGCGGTCGGTGTATGCCGGTCTCGAAGCGCGTTTCCACAAGAACAAAAAGGAAAGCCTATGTCCTTAACACTGGAGAATCTCTCCCGTGAGGTCGACGGTGTCGACTACATACGGGATGCCAACCTCACCTTTGAGGCAGGTTCCTTTAACGTTCTGCTCGGCCGGACACTGGCCGGAAAGACCTCGCTGATGCGATTGATGGCCGGGTTGGACAAGCCCGATAGCGGCCGTCTGATATACAACGGCGAGGACGTAACAGGGCAGAGCGTGCAGAACCGTAATATTTCGATGATCTACCAGCAGTTCATCAATTACCCCAACCTGACGGTCTACGAAAACATTGCTTCGCCCCTGCGGCTTGCACAGATGACCGAGTCCGAAATTGATCGCCGGGTGAAAGAAACCGCGTCGATGCTCCGGATTGACCCTCTGCTGAAGCGCTACCCCCTGGAACTGTCGGGTGGTCAACAGCAGAGAACCGCCATGGCCCGGGCGCTGGTTAAAGATGCCACCCTGGTGCTTTTCGATGAGCCACTGGTCAACCTTGATTACAAGCTGCGCGAAGAGCTCCGGGCGGAACTGCGGGATCTGTTCCGCGAGCGTCAGTGTATTGCGGTGTACGCAACCACAGAGGCCAATGAAGCCCTCGCACTCGGCGGTACAACAACATTACTGCACGAGGGGCGGGTCGTTCAGACCGGCCCGGTGATGGATGTCTATCGGGCACCGGTGAACACTCTCGCTGCACAATTGTTCAGCGAGCCACCGATGAACATGATTCGTGGCCGGGTTTCCGAAACCGAGGTGACCTTCGACGAATACTCCCACCACGCGCTCACGCAGGAATTGGCGAAGCTGAAACCGGGTGATTACTGGTTCGGGATTCGTCCCAGCCATATTGGTCTGGTCCCCACCAGCGATGATGATCTGGAAATGTCCATGGAGGTGGAGCTCAGCGAGATCAGTGGTTCTGAAACCTTCATGCATGTCGAGAACAGTCACTTCGAAATGGTGTTGCAACTGATGGGCGTGCATCAGTACCACACAGGTGCGCCCATCAAGGTGTATCTGCCGATCAACAAACTGTTCGTTTTCGATAGCAGCGAGCAGCTGGTGCACACACCGTCCCAGGTTTCAGGAGGGTCTGTCTGATGGCTGAAATTCAATTGAAGTCACTTGCCCACAGTTACAGTGATAAGCCGGAAGGGCCGGATGATTACGCCATCCGTCAGCTCGACCACGTATGGCACAAGGGTGGGGCATACGCATTGCTGGGTCCGTCCGGTTGCGGAAAGAGCACCATGCTGAACATCATTTCCGGCCTGGTTCAGCCCTCTGAGGGGGATGTCCTGTTCGACGGCAAGCGTGTTAACGAGCTGTCGCCGAGAGACAGGAATATTGCCCAGGTTTTCCAGTTTCCGGTCATTTACGACTCGATGACCGTGTACGACAATCTGGCGTTTCCCCTCAAGAACAACAAGGTGCCCGCGTCGAAGATCAAGGCCCGCGTTCATGAGATCGCCGAAGTGCTGGAAATTGAGGACAAGCTCTACAAGAAGGCGAAGAATCTGACCGCGGATGAGAAGCAAAAGGTCTCCATGGGCCGTGGCCTGGTTCGGGAAGATGTTTCGGCGATTCTGTTCGACGAGCCCCTGACGGTGATCGATCCGCAACTCAAGTGGAAGTTGCGTCGCAAGCTCAAGCAGATTCACGAACAGTTCGACATCACCATGGTGTATGTCACCCACGACCAGCTCGAAGCCTCCACATTTGCCGACAAGATTGCTGTGATGTACGGCGGGCAGATTGTCCAGTTCGGCACTCCAACGGAACTATTCGAGCAGCCCAACCACACCTTTGTGGGTTTCTTCATCGGCAGCCCCGGCATGAATCTCATCGAGGTACAGCGGTGTCCCAGGGGCGTGTGTTTCGGAAGCACAGTTGTGGCACTCGAGCCCTGGCAGGTAGATGTCCTGCAGCGGACCAGGTCCACCAACATCAAGATCGGAATCCGTCCCGAGTTTGTGGAAGTGTCCTCTGTGGCTTCAGACGACACCTTCGAGGCCGAGGTCCTGGATGTAGAGGACCTGGGTACCTACAAAATCGTTACCGTTCAGCTTGACCATGAAAAAATGAAAGTCCGGCAGAGCGAGGAGTTCGCCGCATCGATTGGCAGTCAGGTTCACCTCTCGTTCCCGAGGCAATGGCTGAAGCTGTATGTGGATGAATTCCTGGTACAGGAGCAACAGTGATGCAAAAGGTACAAAACAATAAAGCCTGGTGGCTGGTGCTGCCGGTATTTCTGCTCGTTGCCTTCTCGGCGCTGATTCCGCTGATGACCGTGGTGAATTACTCGGTCCAGGATATTTTCGGTCCGGGCCAGGCGTTCTACGTTGGCACCGAGTGGTTTAAAGAGGTACTGACTGATGAGCGCCTGCAGGATTCCCTGATTCGTCAGTTTATATTCTCGGGTGCGGTATTGCTGATCCAGATTCCTCTGGGTATCGGTGTTGCCCTCATGATGCCGAAATCCGGTATCAAGGGTTCCCTGTGCCTGATTCTTCTGGCCATTCCACTGCTGATTCCCTGGAATGTGGTTGGCACTATCTGGCAGATATTTGCCCGCGGCGATATCGGTCTGTTCGGCTGGGGCATTAACCAGTTGGGAATTGATTACAACTACACCGGCGACACCCTCGATGCGTGGCTGACGGTTCTGTTGATGGACGTCTGGCACTGGACGCCGCTGGTTGCCTTGCTCTGCTATTCAGGGTTGCGGGCAATTCCGGAAGCTTTCTACCAGGCGGCAGAAATTGATCGCGCCTCAAAGTGGGCGGTGTTCCGGTATATCCAGCTCCCGAGGCTCAAAAGTGTTCTGATCATCGCGGTGCTGCTGCGTTTCATGGACAGCTTCATGATCTACATTGAGCCTTTCGTGCTCACCGGTGGCGGCCCTGGCAGCTCTACCACCTTCCTGAGCCAGACCTTGACGACCATGGCAATCGGACAGTTTGATCTGGGGCGCGCGGCTGCGTTCTCGCTGATCTACTTCCTCATTGTATTACTGATTTCATGGGTCTTCTTTACCGCCATTACGCACGCCGACAAAGAAAAATAAGGAGAGTGTGATGAGACAGACACGTTCAAAAAATGTCGGGATTACGCTGTTCATTCTGTTGCTCCTGACTCCGATCTACTGGTTGCTGAACATGTCGTTCAAGACCAACCAGGAAATACTTGGCGGACTTACCCTGTGGCCGCAGAATTTCACCCTGGATAACTATGCCGTGATCTTTACTGATCCCAGCTGGTACAACGGCTACATCAACTCGATGATCTATGTTTCGATAAACGTAATTATCACGTTGCTCGTGGCGCTGCCGGCGGCCTATGCCTTCAGCCGTTACAAGTTCCTGGGCGACAAGCACCTTTTCTTCTGGCTGCTGAGTAACAGGATGGCACCGCCAGCGGTTTTCCTTCTGCCATTTTTCCAGTTGTATTCATCCATCGGTCTGTTTGACACACACATCGCGGTAGCCCTGGCGCACTGCCTGTTCAACGTACCCCTGGCTGTCTGGATTCTGGAGGGATTCATGTCCGGTGTCCCGCGCGAGTATGACGAGATGGCCTATATTGATGGCTACAGCTTTCCCAAATTTTTCGTGAAGGTGTTTTTGCCGATGATTCGCTCCGGGATAGGTGTGACGGCCTTCTTCGCTTTCATGTTTTCCTGGGTGGAACTGCTTCTTGCCAGAACTCTTACCTCCGTGGATGCCCAACCGATCGGCGCAATCATGACCCGAACGATTGGGGCGAGCGGTATCGACTGGGGTGTTCTGGCTGCGGCCGGTTCACTCACCATCATTCCTGGTCTGCTGGTGATCTGGTTCGTTCGTAACCACGTTGCCAAAGGCTTTGCCCTCGGACGCGTTTAAGGAGACGTTTTATGATTGCCTGGATGAACTGGACGCCGACCGTCGCCATTTTCTTTGCAGTGATTGCGGGAATTCTGGCGGTAATGACGGTTTTCGAGATTGTCTCCCCATGCTCCGAGAGAAAGGGGTTCCTGCCGATTGCCACTACCCGGGGGGATCGGCTGTTTATCGGATTACTCTCGGCGGCGTATATACATCTGACCTTTCTCGCAGTGAGCGATGTCACCCTCTGGGTCGCGCTCGCTGTTTCGGTAGGCTGGTTATTGGTGTTGTTGCGTTGGGGGTGAGCCTGGATCCGAATGTTCGCTATGTTGGTTTTGCGAACATTCGGCTCTAAAAATTCTATGAACCCTCTTGTAATGATTTCGTAAACGAACTATTTTGTTTTAAATGATCGGAATCGATCACGAAAGGTTCCGGTGAAAAGAATAGCGACCAGAGCGCTATAAGTGCGGAAACGAAACCCGACTGTTTCGTTCCATTCATAAAAAGACGAACGAGGTTGGATATGTTCAACAACAATAAATATCCGAGGACCCTGTTGCTGAGCGCCGCCGTTGGTGTCGCCAGTATGGGTTTGAGCCTGCATGTCAGCGCCGATCAGTACAGTGACGCGGCTGAAAAGTGGGTGAACGAAGCGTTCAAGAACTCCACGTTAAGCAAGGAAGAGCAGCTCAAGGAAATGGAGTGGTTTACCAAAGCCGCTGAGCAGTTCCGTGGCATGGACATCAACGTGGTTTCCGAAACCATAGCGACTCATGAGTATGAGTCTAATGTTCTGGCCAAGGCGTTTTCCGAAATCACCGGGATCAACCTTACCCACACGCTGATTCAGGAAGGCGACGTCATCGAGAAACTCCAAACTCAGATGCAGTCCGGACGGAACATCTACGACGGCTACGTGAACGATTCAGACCTGATCGGCACCCACTTCCGTTATGGAAAGGTGGTGGCCGTTGAAGACATCATGAATGGTGCCGGTAAAGATCTCACACTGCCCACCCTCGATCTCGACGACTTCATCGGGCTCGATTTCACCACAGGGCCTGACGGCAAGCTCTACCAGCTGCCTTCCCAGCAGTTTGCCAACCTCTACTGGTTCCGGGCCGACTGGTTCGAGCGTGAAGACCTGCAGAAGCAATTCAAGGACATCTACGGGTACGATCTGGGTGTGCCGGTTAACTGGTCAGCCTACGAGGATATTGCCGAGTTCTTCTCGGTTCACGTGAAGGAAATTGACGGTGAGCGCGTCTACGGCCACATGGACTATGGCAAGAAAGATCCGTCTCTGGGCTGGCGTTTCACCGATGCCTGGTTCTCCATGGCTGGTGCTGGCGACAAGGGCCTGCCTAACGGCCTGCCGGTAGACGAATGGGGCATTCGGGTTGAGGAGTGTCACCCGGTCGGCTCCAGCGTCAGCCGCGGCGGTGCAACCAATGGCCCTGCTGCCGTGTATGCCACCGAGAAATACGTGGACTGGCTGCGTGAGTATGCGCCACCTGAAGCCCAGGGCATGACGTTCTCCGAGGCCGGCCCGGTTCCCGCCCAGGGTAATGTTGCCCAGCAGATTTTCTGGTACACCGCCTTTACCGCGAGCATGATCAAGGACGGCCTGCCGGTGGTGAACGAAGATGGCACGCCCAAGTGGCGCATGGCACCGTCTCCCCGTGGGCCCTACTGGGAAGAGGGCATGAAACTTGGTTATCAGGACGTGGGCTCCTGGACCTTCCTGGATTCAACGCCCGAGAAGCGTCGCCTTGCAGCGTGGCTGTATGCCCAGTTCACGGTCGCCAAGACTGTGTCTCTGGAGAAAACCATCGCCGGTCTGACTCCGATCCGGGAGTCCGATATCGAGTCTGAGGCAATGACTGAAATGGCGCCCAAGCTTGGTGGTCTGGTTGAGTTTTATCGCAGCCCTGCGCGCGTTCAGTGGTCTCCCACTGGTACCAACGTTCCGGACTATCCGAAGCTGGCCCAGCTGTGGTGGCAGTACATCGCTCAGGCAGCCAGTGGTGAAGCCTCTCCGCAAGAAGCCCTTGATGGTCTTGCCCAGGCTCAAGATCGTGTCATGGAGCGCCTGGAGCGCGCCAATGTCCAGCCGACCTGTGGTCCGAAGCTGAATGAGCCGCGCGACCCGCAATACTGGCTGGATCAGCCAGGCGCACCCAAGCCCAAGTTGGCAAACGAGAAGCCGCAAGGCAAAACCGTTGCCTATGATGAACTGCTGAAAACCTGGGAAGAGGCGCGCTAAGGCGAGCTGATTTCCTGAAGAGCGATGCCTGTCGCAACAGGACCCTTTGGTTGCGGCAGGCAGAGCACCGTTGTCACGGTGGGTTTTGGCCGGTTGCTTATAGTCCCCCCCTTTCAAGCATTTCAAGGTAGCCCCTCCCGGGGCCAACCCTGCCGGCCCTTTTTCTACCGTTTGGCCCGCCTCTGCATGTCGATGGCGGGAAGGGTGTTTCCAATGAACAGAATCTCCGTAATTCATCGTTTGTACGCGGGCTTTGGCCTGCTTTGCGTGATTATTGTGTGCTGGGGAGCGTTCAATATCAGCGTCATGTCGTCCTTTTCGGGAACAACGGACAAACTGACATCGGATGTCTTTCCGCTCAGCGGTTTGATTCAGGAAATGGAAACCCATCGTTCTGAAACTGCCAAGCATGTAGTGGAGGTGGTTTCGGCCGACGATCCGGAGGCACTGGATGCCAGCCTGGAAAAGCTTTCCACCAGCCTTGAGCAACTGCGCGGCGGTGGTGAGACACTGCTAACCACTAACAGTTCTGCCATGTTTCCTCCGCTGCAGGCTGTCAACAGGACAGCTCAGTCACAGCTGTCGAAACTTGATCGCAGCACTGGTGCGCTGGCCTCTCTCAAGGCACGGGTGTTGTCGGTTTCGGATGCGGTGAACACTGGCCTGACTGAATTTCTCGCCAATAACGGGGAAATCAAACGAACCCTGGTTCGGGAGGGTACCGAACCGGCAGGCGGGGATATATACATCCGTGATCTGTTTACTACCGTCATGGAGAATCTGGCGAACATTGAGTTGTTGGTCATGCAGATGGTCAGCACGGAGGATGCGCGTCAGCTCGATGCCATAGTCGAGAATCTCCGATTCAATACCCGGACCATCGAGCAGGACATTTCGGCCCTGGTTGAGGAAGTGCCTCGTCTGGATGGTATGCCGGCACTTGTGAAGACGTTTCTGTCTGCGGTAAATGACCAGGCCGGGATAATCAGCCAGTACTCGGGTTATCGCCAGAGCCGGCTGGAGCTGGACAATGTCGCCAGAGAGGTCGATCAGAATCTGGCGGCATTGGCGTCAGCCCTGGATGAGGCTGCGAAGACGGTCTCTGATCGTGCGAGCGCCTCGGTGTTCACACTGGATGCAACCGCTCTGACTTCGGAAAAACTGGTCTACTGGTTGTTGCCCGTGGTGGTTCTTCTGACACTGGCAACCTCGTTCAGGCTGGGGCGAATGATCAGCAGGCCACTGCAGGTGACTCAGGCTCATCTTGCTGCAATGGCCGAGGGAGACTACTCACAGGTTCTCGAGTTTCCTGCCCGCGGCGAATTTATTGATCTCAAGAGTTCTGTTAACCGGCTGTCGGAGGCCATGGCCACGGTTTTGGGTAGTTTGCAACAGGCGGGTTCAGACATCTCGGTGATTGCGTCGGGCAACGCGAGGTTCGCCCGTGAATTCAACGAACGGACAAGGAATCAGTCTGACGAACTTGGTTCCATTGCGGCTGCCATGACTGAAATGGAGGCCTCTGCAAGGGAAGTGGCAAGATCGGTTCGGGGTACCCATGATCTGGTTGGCAAGGTCAATCTCCAGGTGGACGACAATCTCTCTGCCGCTGGGCGTGGCATGGACTGTGTTGCGGATCTGGAGGTCCAGGCGGAGCGGACCGCAGGGAAGCTGCGTCAGCTTGAGCAGGCGTCCTTCGATATTGGCAGGATTACCGAGGCAATTGATGACATCGCCAATCAGACCAACCTGTTGGCCCTCAACGCCGCCATCGAGTCGGCACGCGCCGGTGATGCCGGTCTCGGTTTTGCAGTGGTCGCCGATGAAGTGCGGGGTCTGGCCCAAAAGACCACCGAGAGCACCGATACAATCCGGAGCCTCGTAGAAGGGCTTCAGAGAGAAGCGTCGGAATCGGTCAGTTCCATGAATTCCAGCTTCGAACAGCTGCGATCTGTGCGTGAGCTGATGGCCAGCGTTTCCGAGGGCGCAGGCAGAATTGGCTCGGCGATGGAGCGGATTCATCAAGGTGCTGAGCACATCCGCCACGGCATGGACGAGCAGGAGAACGTCAGTCAGTCGGTGGCGCGACAGGTCAGTGATATCAGCGGTTCTGCGGCTGAAGGTCTTGAAAGCATTGATGAATTGGTCACAACCTGTGACCGGTTGGAGGATTCGGTGACAAACATTGAGTCACTGATGGCTCGCTTTCGGATTCATTGAACAAATCGGCAACTGACCAACTTTCGTTTTCATATAACAAATTTGTCTGATCGAGGGTTCATTTTCGCTTGATGATGTTCGTTTACGAATATTAAGATGTTTTTAATGTTCGTTATCAAAAAATAAAATTCACAAACAACAATGATGTGACAGGAACGACACCATGGAACACATAAAAAAAGTGACGGCTCGAGAAATTCTGGATTCCCGAGGATTTCCTACAGTGGAAGTGGACGTAGAACTCCGAAACGGCGTGGTCGGGCAGGGCCGGGTGCCATCCGGTGCTTCGACAGGAACCTGGGAGGCGCTGGAAAAGCGCGACGGTGATGACAGTCGCTATAACGGCAAGGGCGTTCTGCAAGCCGTCCGGTGCGTTAACGAATTCATAGCACCGGCACTGGAGGGCCGTGTGGTGTTTGACCAACTGGTGATGGACCGGCTCATGTGCGAGATGGACGGCACGCCCAACAAGGCAGAGTTTGGCGCCAATGCGATTCTCGCAGTCTCCCTGGCCACGGCCAACGCTGGCGCCAATTATCGGCAACAGCCCCTGTACCGGTATCTAGCGGAGTTATACGGCTGCAACGGCCCGAGCATCCTGCCGGTGCCAATGATGAACATCATCAATGGCGGCGCTCATGCGGACAACAACGTTGATATTCAGGAATTCATGATCCAGCCGGTTGGCGCGCCGAGCTACAGTGAGGCGCTGCGAATGGGAGTGGAAACCTTCCATGCCCTTAAGTCGTTGCTCCGCAAAAAAGGTCTTTCAACTGCGGTAGGAGATGAGGGTGGCTTCGCGCCCAATCTGCGTTCCAGCGAGGAAGCCCTCGACCTGATTCTGGCGGCGGTCGAAAAGGCGGGCTATCGGCCAGGATCCGATGTGGTCCTGGCGCTCGATTGCGCCGCGTCGGAATTCTATGAAGATGGCCATTACAACCTGAAGGGCGCTGGAAAGCAGTTCACTTCCGAAGAGTTCTCGGATTACCTGCTCGATCTGGCCATGAAGTACCCGATCGCCTCGATCGAGGATGGTATGGATGAAAGCGATTGGGACGGCTGGAAGCTTCTGACCGAAAAACTTGGCGAACGCGTCCAACTGGTAGGGGACGACCTTTTCGTCACGAATACCTCAATCATTACCGAAGGCATCAGGAAGGGCATTGCCAATTCAGTGCTGATTAAGTTTAACCAGATCGGGACCCTGACCGAGACCCTTGATGCTATCGGAATGGCTCAGGATGCCGGCTACACCACGGTGATTTCCCACCGTAGCGGCGAGACCGAAGATACGTTCATATCGGATCTGGCCGTTGCAACGCGATCAGGCCAGATAAAAACCGGCTCTCTCTGCCGATCAGACCGGGTTGCCAAGTACAACCGCCTGCTGCGCATTGAACAGGATCTTGGCGCTCACGCGTTTTATCCGGGTGTCGGCGCGATCCGTTGTGCCCTCGATACATGACTTTCTTTGCGGGAGAAACACCATGAGAAAACCGATTCTGATTGGAAACTGGAAAATGAATGGCAGCCTCCAGGCAAACCAGGCGCTGATGGTGCGCGTCTTACCCCGACTGCGGATGTTCCGTAAGTCTATTGATCTGGTGGTATGTCCGCCGCATCCGTACCTGTTCCAGGTGCGTGATCTGCTTGGCTATACCGGCATCATGCTGGGCGCCCAGAATGCGTCCGGGTTTGTATCTGGCGCCTACACCGGCGAGGTCAGCGCCACCATGCTTCAGGAAATGGGCTGCCGGTATGCGCTCGTGGGTCACTCCGAACGCCGGCTACTGTTCGGCGAAGGCAACCAGGAGGTGGCAGCCCGATATCGTTCGGTTTTGCAGTCCGGCCTTACACCGGTGCTATGCGTCGGTGAGACACTGGAAGACAGAGAGTCGGGCCGTACCGGTCTGATTATCGAACAGCAGCTACAGGCGGTGATTGACGAGGTCGGCCTGGCGGCCATGGCTAATGGAATCGTTGCCTATGAACCGGTCTGGGCGATCGGAACGGGCAAAACAGCAACGCCGGAGCAGGTTTCGGAGGTGCATCAACAGATCCGCCAGTTCATCGCCAAAAGCGCTCCCGAGTCAGCCGACGACATCAGCAAGGAGCTGCGGGTGGTATACGGGGGCAGCGTTAAAGCTGCCAATGCTTATGAACTGTTCAGTCTTGCCGACGTTGATGGCGGCTTGATTGGCGGTGCCTCACTGCACGCGGATGAATTCGGAACGATCGCCGGAGCCCTGGCTGAGGCTTCCGGCATTCTGGCCGGCGAATGCGAAACCCACTGATGGAGATGTAAATGGATCCAACACGCTGGATGCAAACCACGTTTTTCCCGAAAGAAACCGATGTGCCGGAGGAGTTCCGTGAGGGAGGCGTGAACTTAAATCATACCCTGGTTGGCGGCGAACTGCGTCCCTGGGACGGTTCTTACGCAGAGGTTCGCAGCCCGATCTGCTCAGCAGCGCAAGGCGAGGGAGTTCCTCAACCTCTGCTGATCGGACGGACGCCTCTGATGGATGAGGCCGCTGCCCTGGAAGCCCTGGATGCGGCGGTTCAGGCCTACGGTCAGGGAAGTGGCGACTGGCCCAGCATGTCTGTCGCCAACAGAATTGAACACGTCGAGCAGTTCCTTGCGGAGATGCGCAACCATCGAGAGGCCGTGGTAGAGCTTCTGATGTGGGAAATCGGCAAGACCCGGAAAGATGCCTGCAAGGAATTTGACCGGACCTGCGACTATATCAACGATACGATTCATGAGCTTAAGCTGCTTGACCGCCGGTCCTCGAGATTTGAAATCGTCGGTGGCGTGGTGGCTCAGACCCGCCGCCTACCGGTAGGGGTAGCCCTCTGCATGGGGCCGTTCAATTACCCGCTCAATGAGACTTTCACGACGCTAATTCCAGCGTTGATCATGGGCAACACGGTGGTTTTCAAACCCGCCAAATACGGTGTGCTGTTGATCGGCCCTCTGATGGAAGCATTCCGGAAGTCGTTTCCGCCAGGAGTCATCAACATTATTTTCGGACGGGGCAGGAATACGGTTGGGCCTTTGATGAAAAGCGGCAAGGTCGACATGTTCGCCTTCATAGGAACCCACCGCGGTGCGTCAGCGCTCAAAAAGATGCATCCGAAACCGCATCGCTTAAAGGCAGTGCTGGGCCTGGACGCCAACAATCCGGCCATCGTGCTGCCGGATGCGGATCTTGAGCTTGCCGTGAGTGAATGTGTCACCGGTGCGCTGTCTTTCAATGGCCAGCGCTGCACCGCACTGAAACTGCTGTTTGTCCATGATTCCCTTGCGGACCAGTTTGTCAGCAAGCTATCGGCAGGGGTCAATGAACTGGTAGCGGGCATGCCCTGGGAGCAGGACGTATCGCTGACGCCATTGCCCGAGCCGGGCAAGATCGGGTTTCTCAGGGAACTGGTAGACGACGCAATCGCCAAGGGCGCATCCGTGGTCAATGAGGGTGGCGGCGAGGTCAACGGCACGTATTTTCACCCTGCCGTGCTTTACCCGGTCACCGCCGATATGCGCATCTATCATGAAGAACAGTTCGGGCCGGTTATTCCTGTTGCTGCTTTCTCGGATGAGCAGGAAGTGATTGAGCACGTTCGGGATTCCAGCTTCGGGCAGCAGCTAAGTATCTTCGGTTCGGATTCCGACACGGTGGGCAGGCTGATTGATCTGCTTGCCAATCAGGTGGGCCGGATCAACCTGAATGCCCAGTGCCAGAGGGGGCCGGATACCCTGCCGTTTAACGGACGCAAAGACTCCGCGGAAGGCACACTTTCGGTATCGGATGCCCTTCGGGTGTTCTCGATTGGCACAACCGTGGCCACCAAGTCCAGTGAGAGCAATCGGGACCTGGTGACCGGCATTGTGCGGGGACGAAGCTCGAAAATACTGACAACCGACTATCTGTTCTGATCGCCGGATCCTCTGTCTTTGGCCTAGAGCCGGGGAGGCTTGCCAGCCTCTCGGCGCCGCTCTTCCCATTCTTCGCGGGTTTGGGCGGCCTGATCACCAGGCATGGAATCAATGATGCTGAAATAATCGGAACTGTATTCGTCAGCAATGATGGTGTTGCGTGGTTTTACTTTCACCACATACACCGTCTGGACATTCTGGTGATCGAATTCGCGCCAGTACTGCTCATCCTTCAGGAAAGTGTATCTGTGTCCCTCCAGGGCCCTGATGAGGCTGGCGGTATTGGTGGTGCCGGTACGTTCCACTGCATCCTTGTATTGGTAGACGATGCTGTAGGCTGAGGCCGCAGCGGTAGATGGCCGCATTTCATATCGCGCTGAGAAGGCCTCAACAAACTCTCTTCCTCTCGGATAGTTCAGCTCGTAGGGTACGTTCCATACCCAGGGCGAGCCACCGATAACGCCTTCCATAATGGTGGGGCCTACCTGGCGCGCCATACCGAGGGTGAGGTTGGGCACAACGATCTGCATTTTTTTGGTGAGACCCATTTCGTAGGCAACATTCAGGGCGCGCACCATATCGTCGCCGAATAGAACCATCATCAGAACCTTGGCATCGCTCGCGTCTGCCTGTTCCAGCGCCTCGCGGAAGTCGGTAATCAGCGCTCGGGGGAAAGGCGTTTTCACGCCCTGGTGGCGGTCGGTATCCTCGGTTCCCGAAAATTTGCGTACAGACTCTTCCACAGACCAGCCCCAGGTGTAGTCGGCGGTTATGTAGAAGTATTCGTCGTCGGCGTGATTGGTGGTGAGATATTGGCTCAGCGCCTTGGCGGTCATCCAGGCGTTGTAGGGCTCCCGGAACATGTGTGAATGACCTTCGGCACCGGTGGTGGCGTTCGAGTAGGTGAGGGTGCCAAAGTAAATCCGGTTGCGATCCTGCGCCGCCTTGCCAGAGGCAATGGCAACGGCGCTGGACACACCGCCGAACACCATCTGGACGCCTTCGCGGTCGATAAGCTCTGCGGTGTTTTCCGCGCCCTGGGCCGGTTCGCCTCGTGTATTCCTGATCACCAACTCCAGCTGGCGGCCCATCACGCCACCGGCCTTGTTAATTTCGTCAACGGCCAGGAAAGCGCCCAGACGCTGTTGCAGGCCCTGATCCTTGTAACGACCTGTTTGCGGATAATTCAGGCCGATTTTAAGAGTTTCGGCATACAAAGTGGTGCTCGCCAGCAACAGCAGACAAGCAGAAAAGAGTACTTTTCTGACGTTCATTCAGGTTGGCCTCCGGAATTGCAGCGCCAATGGGGGAAAAGGGCTGCCAATCTTTGTTTTGATTATTTGTTAAGCAGAGCTAGTGTCCCTGCTGATTATGGAGCCAACAATGGGACTAAAGTGGAATTTTGGGTAACAAATTGTAGGTTAGTGATCTGCATCTAGTCTGGTCCATGTCGTTCCGACGAATCGGTTCGGCTGCCGTCGAAGAAATGGATATACTTTTCGGAGTTGCCCGGTTTGGGCCTCGCTGCAGCCAATGGAGATTAGTGGGTCTTGATAACCAAGAAGCGTTGGAAATTCGAACTAGGATCGCCTCTCTCGTCTATCGTCGCGGCAATGGGGCTTGTCATCGTTCCGATGTCGGCGAGCGCAGAGTGGTATCGGCTTTCGGATACTGCAATGACCACGCCTATCGAACTGGAGTTCTGGGCGGAAGATGAAGAGCTGGCGAGCCGGGTTGGGAAAGAGGTGCTGGCGGTTTTTCATCAGGTTGATGAACAGATGAGTCGCTACCGGGAGGATTCGGAGGTTTCCAGGCTCAACCGCAATGCCCCCGGCGGTCCAGTAGAAGTGAGTGACGGGTTGTTCGAGGTGATTGAGAAAGCGCGGGAGGTTTCGCTACTCAGCCATGGCGCCTTCGACATTACCTTTGGCTCAGTGGGTTACCTGTATGACTTCAGAGCCGGTAAAAAGCCCACGGACGAGGAGCTTCGATCCGGCTTGCCGCGGGTGAATTTCCGGGATGTGATTCTCGATCATGATGATCAGACAGTCGAATACCGGCAGGAAGGGATTCTGGTAGACCTCGGTGGCATCGCCAAAGGATACGCAGTGGATCTGGGAATCGAGCGTCTGGTCAGTTTTGGCATTCGCCATGCCCGGCTGAGTGCTGGCGGCGACATGCGGCTGCTGGGTGACAAGCGGGGGCGGCCCTGGTACGTGGGCATTCGGGACCCCCGCTCAGAAGGGCGCAACGCGGTGGTTTTGCCGCTGGAGGACGTGGCAGTGTCCACCTCCGGCGACTATGAGCGGTTCTTCGTTGATGAAGCGGGAGAAAGGGTCCATCACATCCTGTCGCCTGAGACCGGCAAATCGGTTCAGGGTGTTCAAAGCGTGACCATTATAGGTGAGGACGCGTTGACAACCGACGGCCTGTCTACAGCGGTGTTTGTGCTCGGACCTGAAAAGGGGCTGGAGATGATCGAGCGTTTGCCGGGTATTGATGTTGTGGTTATCGACGATCAGCGCATGATGCACGTGTCAGAAGGGCTCGTTCCGCCCCAATCAGACTAGGGGCGGAGCGAGCGGTTTTGGTCAATTTCCGATAGTGCCGTTCACGACATTCGAGAACGCAATCAGGCTGTCCTGGGACGTGCCATTGCCTAGCCCATGCCCGTTGAAACGGGTGCCGAACTGGTTTTGTTCACCGTGTAGTGCCATATAATTGAGCAACACGGTCTGAACCAACTGGTTGACGTTGTTGGCCGCAGGGCTGGAGGCAGTTTCCACTGACGCATCAGAGCGCATGAAGCCGATCTGTCTGCGAATCGGGGTAGGGCGACCCGCCGGGTTGTATACCATAAAGAACGAGGCGGCTGTCTGCTGGTTGTCGCCAGTCCACTCGCCCTTGCCGCGACCATCCATGGAATCATCAATCCGGCCGTTACTCGACACCGAACCGTCACTGAACACATAGAGCATCAAAGGCATGCCCACCCGGGCTGCGTATTCCAGACAGGCACCCATACAGCGGCCTGCCTGCTCGTCACGACGTTCGCCGGTCCCGCGCTCACCCGTATGGTAGTCGTAGCCGCCCATGGTGATCGTGCCGGCACCGGCATAGCCGCTCAGAACCAGCTTCATCACAGACGCGGTTTTGCGGAATTCGCGGTTGCTGTTGAATTCATCGCGGCTGAAGATGCCAGTCGGGCCAACGATTTCGAGATCCAACTCCGGATCCAGATCCGCTGGGTTGCCGAATCGGTCGGCGAGATCAGCACTCTTTACATAGCCACAGCGGACCAGATCCTTGACGACTTCATCAGTCGAGATGCCGGTGTTGACCTGATTCATCTTGGCGTCGCTGATGCGCTGAATGGATTCCATGACGGCGACAGCATCTTGCTGTTCCAGAATGCCGATTAGATCGCCCACGTCCACCAGGCCGGTAACGTCCGAGGGCCGGTCAATCTTCGTGGGACGAACCTCCGGATTGATCAGGTTCATCGGTGCCAGCGAGTTTCCACCGGATTCCGAGCTCTGGGAACCCACAAGGGAGAGCAGAGAGCCGTCGGCACCGGCGCGATGAATGCCATACATCGGGTTGTGGGGGTTATTGCCGGTATCGTTTTCCGAGCGGGCCGCAATGATCGCGCCGTCGGTTGCTGCTCGGGTGCCGGCACTGGTGCTCTGCAGGATGCCGCGCAGGAAGGCGCTGTCAGAATGAAATGCCAGGCCCAGCTCGGTGTTCACGAACGCCGGGTCGTTGGGCAGCATGTCACCTGGTAGGCCAAGCTTGTTGTAACCGGCGGTACTCAGGAAGTCCATTTGTCCGCCGGATTTGCCCATCAGAACGTTGGAGCCGGCAATGTTGGCGCCGCCTGCCAGGTCAAAGCAGATAAAGGGAATCTTGCCGGCACCCTGAACCGCGATGCCACAGCTTTCCTTCAAAGTGTTTAGATCGTCTGAAAGCGCAGCTGCGGCCATTCGTGGGTTTCCGAACAGGCTGAACAGGGAGGCACCGAACACCGTCGCTGAGCCTGCCATCAGGCCCTGGGCGATAAATTCGCGGCGGGTCCTCGGCTTGCCGTGATCGTCGTGGAGCAGTGGGCTGCCGTTGGCCAAAGGCTTTTTACGGGATTTGCGTATAAACATGATCGGCTTCCTCTACTGAACCAGGGTGGTGGCGCTGCCAAGCACGGCGGCACAGCTTGCTTTCACGACTGTTTCTGTGCGGTCAGGCTCACACCCTGCATCACAGCTGGTCAGTCTATTCATGAGCTCGCTCAGCTCCGTTGCGATTGCGCTGTCACCAGGCTGTGATGCCAGGTTGCTGCCTACAAAGCGCGACAGCAATGGCCCGGTAACCAGGCTCTTGCCACCGTGGTCGAAGGCGGTGCTGGCCGGGGCGGAGAAATCGAACCCGGGGAACATCTGGTCCCGAAGCTGCGCATTTTCGACCAGAACATTGCAATACTGGATGGCCATCTGGGTAACCGCCATCTGATGAGAGGACAGGAAACCCTGAATAGTCTCTACCGTGGGCAATTGCTGCTTTACGGTGGTGTATGTGTTGAATACATCCTGGTTGGTTGTGGGAACACCGGTCATCCGCGACATGGACTCGTTGATCTCGTCAAAAGTCTTCAAGCCGATCTCCGATGACGGTGCCAGGTCAGCCGGTTCCGGCTGAGGCGGCAGGGCGGGCTCGGAGCGGGCAAAGTTGTTACCTCCCAGCTGGTCGAACGTCAGGAAAAATTCATCGTTCTCGGGTCCGTTTTCCAGCGCAATGATGGTGCCAAGAGAGGAGAGCGGTTGCCCGGTGCCGGGTTCATAGCTGCTGCTGTCCAGGACAACGTCCAGGTTGGCCCAGGCCTGTCCGACAGTCGCTTCTTTGCCATTGATGCTCAGTCGCATGCCGCGCAGCGGAATGTTTGATGGCTCTACGGAGTCATCAAGGCTGATGAAGAAGGGACTGGTGAATCTATACGCATAGCTGTCGAACTGGCTGACTTCGAACACGATGAAACTCTCGGGCAGGTCGATCAGGTGAGAGACCCCGAACAGAAGATAGAACTTCTGGCCAACGCCCACCTCAAAGTTGGCCTGGACCTGTTCCGGTGTCAGCGCCCGATTGTGGATGGCGACCATCCGGATCGCGCCCTGCCAGGGAGAGTTGCCATCGGTCTCGTTGCCCAGGACCAGGGCAAAGCTGTCGTCCCATTCGGTCAGCAGTCCGCCGTCGTCCGGGTCAACATCGCCGGTTGGAACGCCATTCACAAAGATCTGGCGACCGGTCGCCGGGGTGTAGTTAACCACCACGTGCTGGAGGGTTGCCTGCAGGAGCATGTCGGCGTCCTGGGTTGCGAAAGGCGTATTCTCATCGCTGGTGGTGCTGCGATGCAGTACCTCGTAACGCTGGAGCGACTGGCTGAGCGTGACGTTGCGAGCGGTGGATGAGCCCGAGTAGGTCACGATGCGGGCATCTTCCTGGGTGATGTTACCCGGGGCGACCCAGGCCTCGATGCTGTATTCGCCGGAAGCGGTCAGCAGGGTGTGCAGCTTCCGGCTGGCGGTGGTGCTGCCCTGGGCCTTGCCGGCAGGGATCATGAACCCCTGCTCGTTTTCCCCCGCCGGGCCAAGGTCGATCCCCCAGCCGCCAACCCAGTCGACGTTTCCGCTCAGGGTCAGATCCAGCGCAGGCGACACGCCGCTGGTGTCAAAGGCCGCTTGGCCTTCACCTGATTTGAATTCATAAAGCGCGATGACGTTGTCTTCAAAACGACCACCTGAATTCGCCAGAAGTCCGTCTCCAGTGAGGGTCAGGGCCTTGCTGGCAACCATGGTTGGATCAACCGGTTGGCTATCCTGAAGACCTGCAAAATCGGATATTGCCATTTGCATCATGTCCGCTGACATGGCGCAGTCGTCATCCCAGCAACCGTGCAGTTCCGCTCGAAGCTTTTCAACAAATCTTGAGGCCGAGGGCGTCCCCAAATTAATCCGGCTTTTTGATTCGCTATACGCGGTCGCTACGTCAGGGCTTGCGAATGGGTAGGGCGCCGGTCCCGAGCCTGCATGACAATCACTGCAATAGGTCGTCAGGATTGGATAAACGGTCGCTGAGAAGTCGGTGCTTTCCGTGGGAAATGCCAGCGTTGCGCCAGGATCTTTGATTGTAGGAGCGCGAAGTTCAACGGTTTTGGCGGAACCCTCGGATCCGCCAGCCCAGTTTGAAATATAGGTGGTGAGGATATCTACACAGGCGGAATTGCTTGTTAACCAGCAGTTGTGGCCGCCGGCCACCTTGGTCACCATCGCCGACTGAGACGGGTCCGACAGATTAACAATGGTGTTTGCCTGGGCGTATGCAAGATTAACGTCCTGCTCATTGACGAACGTCGGTGCCTGACCATTGGCGCCATGGCATGCGCCGCATTTGTCCTGGGTGACCAGGTTGTCCCAGACACTGCGTTTGAAGTTTGCTACATCATCGGTTGAAGGCGCCGGACCGTTGTAGGTAACCGTGCCGGAGTTTCCGGACGTATTAGGGAGTTGTTCTGTGGACTCGCCACCGCAGGCTGCAAGCAGCAAAGCCATGGCGGCGAGCGCGATGACGGATTTGAGGGAGCTCATGGAAATTCCTTTAAGTGTTTTCATAGCGTCCTCACTCCCCCATGCAATACACAGCGGATTCTGCAAATACCTGCTTCAGGTCGTAACCCTGGCTGGAGAAGCTGGTAACCATACTGTTTACCTGAGAGCGGTCTGAGCTGTTCGAGGGAGGCCGCAGGCAGACATTTTCAAACACCTTTTTAACCTGGCACTCGGCGAAGGCGTCGGAATGGGCGAATTCCATGCCCAGGCTCTTCGCACCGCTTCCGGAGCCCGGCAGTGAGGGATCCCATCCCAGTCGGCGATTGGCGCCCTGGCGCCAGTAGTTATCCCAGCTGTCGTCAGGCGTGACATAGCCCTGCTCGAAGGTTGCAGAATTGATGTGGTACTTGGCTTGAACTCTGGAGCCGGTCTCCGGATCCGTTTCGCCAATGGCGTTGTAGACCAATCTGCCCAGTTCTCCATCGGGGTCGGTGTTGGCGTCATACTCGTAGTCATAGTAGGCAAACGCCTGGGTCATGGGGTCCATACCGGTGTGGCAGCCAACGCAGTTGTTCAGGAATACCCGGCTATCACCACCCGGGCTGCGGGACACATCCTGGCGAATGCGATCCGGAGGCAGCGTAACGTCTGCAACCTGCTCCAGGTCGTTGCACATGTGGTTGATCAGTGTGAAACGGAACATCGCCCGGTTGGTGCCGGCACTGAAGAATGCTCGGGCTGAAGCCCTTGATGTGATCACGCCTGCGGTGGCAGAGGGGGGAAGGCCGGTGTAGGTGGACTGATTCACGCTCACCAGGTTGTTCTTCAGGCTGGCTCCGCTGTTCTCAAGGGATTCATAGTGATTATTATTGCGGGTAGAGTAGTTCGGCAGATTCAGGGAAGGATCTCCGATATACAGCACATCGTCATACAGGACTTTGCGGAAATCTTCCCCGTCCCGCACCAGGCCTATCACCGTGGCGATGTAATCATTGAGGGGCACGAACTTTGACATCGCTTCGTTGGTCCAGGGGGCGGCGAAGTTCTTCAGGGTGACGTCGTAGAAGGCGCTGTCCTGCATGGCAGTGAAGGCGGCGTCAATCGTGTTGCCCGAGATAATGTCGCTTTCCATGTCGTTGAGAACGTCGGCGGAAGGGGGCACACCGGCAATCCGGTCGTGGATTCGTTTGGCCTGTTCCCTGGGGCCGGCCTGAACAAGGCTTGCCTGTCCAAACGTCAGTGCGACGAGAACTGCGGTACTGCAAGCCTTGCAAAGCAGGCTTCTGATCCTGTTCCGGGCGGTCATGTCCTTTCCCTCGGTGATCGATAGCATTTGCACATTAATGCTTTTTGACAATTGTTAAAAGTTTACGGCTTGCTATATCCTTCGTTTTGAGCCGTAGGCCACGTTATTACATTGCGTTACGTAAAACCCTTGGAGCCTGCCAGCGGAACCGACTTAATTTATGTCATGGAATGTCATCCGAAACAGGGTTTCTCACGTTGGAAATTAAGTCGCCCAGTCTAAATATCTCCCGCAGTGCTCGTCTGGCTATCGCTCTTGGCTCGCTTGCCGCTCTGTCTGGCTGTCTTTCAAGCAGCGACAGCCAGCAGGCAGATCCGGTGGTTGTCGAGAACCCTGTGGCATATGTCGAACGGGCTCTGCTTTTTGACGAAAACACCGGCGCCCTGGTGGAGGATAACCTTGCCGACCCGAGCGCCTTCCGTCCGGGGGCGAGATTGCTTCTGAAGGCCAGCGCGACCGCCGATGCTGAAACACGGGATATTGCCTCCAGGGCGTTCGCCGGGCCGCAATTCCTCGATGACAATGGACGGTTGCGTTATGACGTGAAAGATCTTCACGTCTCCCACGATGGCTCTAGATTGCTGTTCGCCATGCGCGCCCCGGAAATCGAGGATGCAGACGACGAGGATCAGCCAACCTGGAATATCTGGGAATACGACGTTAGTACCGACATCCTGCGCCGGATCATCGATTCGGACGTTACCGCCCGGGCCGGCCAGGACGTTGCGCCAGCCTATCTGCCGGATGGCAGAATCGTTTTCTCCTCAACCCGTCAGCGCATCTCGAAAGCGGTACTGCTTGACGAAGGCAAACCCCAGTATTCCGGTCTGGACGAGGAGGGGGACAGCCCCGGGTTCGTTCTGCATGTAATGGACGATGATGGCCAGAATATCGAGCAGATCACGTTCAATCAGAGCCATGACCTCGACCCCATGGTGGCCGATGATGGCACCATTGTGTTCAGCCGTTGGGACAATGCCGGCCAGACCCGTAACAACGGTGTAAACCTCTATCGCGTGAACCCTGACGGCACCGGCCTGAGCTATCTCTACGGTCGTCACTCCCACGATTCGGTGCCCGAAGCCAATGACATCCAGTATCTTCAACCACGTAAATCAGATAGCGGCAATTTGCTGGTGCAGCTAAGGCCTTTTGAGAGTGATGATTACGCGTCCGTGTTGGCAGAAGTCGATGTTGACCAGTTTGTCGAGGCCAATCTGCGCGTCGACGGGACCGAAGGGGCAGGTCAACAATCACTGGTTCCCGGCGTTGGTCTGGATGGACAGCTGTCTCTGAAAGGCAGTTATGCATCGGTTTCACCACTGCTGGATGGTACCAACCGCTACCTGGTCAGTTGGACACCCTGCCGCTTGCGTGAAACAGCAACAGACCGGATTGTGAACTGCACGGAAGACCGTCTTCAATCCGAAGATTATCAGCCCGCAGAGCCGGTCTACGGTCTCTGGCTTCTTGATATCGCCAGTGAAACCCAACGACCGGTCGTCCCGCCGGTAGAAGGTATTCAGTTCGACGAAGCGGTCCTGATGAAGGAACGGCCTCTGGAAGGGTTCATCCCGGAATCCCAGTTCACGGGTGATGAGGGGGCCCTTGGCGATGCCGGCTACGGAGTTCTGCACATTCGAAGTGTCTATGATATTGATGGAGTGGACACCACGCAGACTGGTATTGCTGCAATGGCTGATCCGCTGCAAACGCCGCCGGAAGATCGCCCGGCCAGATTCCTTCGACTGGAAAAGCCCGTGGCCATCCCCGATGAGAACGTCCGGGATTTCGACAACAGCGCCTTCGGCCGCAGCCGGGCGCAGCTAATGCGGGAGATACTGGGTTACGTGCCGATAGAGCCCGATGGTTCAGTGAAGGTGGCGGTGCCCGCCAATGTCGCTTTTGCCATCAGTATTCTCGATGAGAAAGGCCAGCGTGTTGGTGGCGCTATGGGCAACCGGCACCAGAACTGGCTCACGGTGCGCCCCGGCGAGACCCTCGAATGTTCAGGGTGCCATAACCCGAACAGTCCGACACCCCATGGCAGACCGGATGCCGGTCCAACGTCCGTGTGGGGAGGGGCCGCAACCACCAGCCTTCCGTTCCCGAATACCGACCAGGCTCTGTTTGCCGATATGGGTGAAACCATGGCTCAGGTGTTTGCCCGCATCAACGAGATTCGCCGGCCGACGCCGGATGTGATCTATGCCGATGAATGGTCCGGAGATGCCGTGGATCCCAAGCCAGACAGCTTTGCCTACGCCTACGCCGATCTGCAGACACCGCCGCCAATATCCGGCGTATGTGCCACAGACTGGGCGCCGAATTGCCGGATCGTGATCAACTACGAGCAGCATATTCATCCGCTGTGGAACGTCAATCGGGAGGTATTGGACCCGGACACCATGGCGGTTGTGGATGACTACACCTGCACCAGTTGCCATACCGACACTGATGCGGCAGACGCTCAGCAAGTGCCGGCTGGACAACTGGATCTGGGCGATGGTCCGTCACCCGATGAACCGCTGCACTTCAACGCCTACAGAGAACTGCTCTTCCCGGACAGTGAGCAGGAACTGGTGAACGGCGCTCTGATCGATGTGCTCGTGGACTCCGGGGAGGTTTTGAGGGACGAAGAAGGCAATCCCATTCTGGACGCCAACGGAGATGAACAACCCATCCTGGTAACAGTGCCGGTGCAGGCTTCAATGTCCGTCAACGGTGCCCGTGCCAGTCGTTTCTTCGACGTATTCGCCGACGACGGTTCACACAGGGATTTCCTCTCGCCCGCCGAACTGCGACTGATTGCAGAGTGGTTGGATATTGGCGGCCAGTATTTCAACAATCCGTTCGACGCTCCGGAAGACTGATCCAAGGACTGAAACTCGCGCTATGCCCATTGCCCTTCTCTTGTTTCTATTGTTTTTTCCGGCCCAGAGCTGGGCTGGCTGGCTGTGGGGTCAGGCTGAAGAAGACTTAGCGCAAGTGCAGGTGACGGAGCCTTACGTTTCCTGGCGAACCGGACCGGCAACGGGCTATCCGGTTTTTCATACCAGCGAAAAAGGGGAATGGCTGACCATTCTCCAGCGCAAGACAAGTTGGATCAAAGTGACGGATACCCGTGGCCGGGAGGGTTGGATAGCGGTTGCGGATATTGCACAGACGGTGGATGCCACGGGTAATCGTGTGGATCTTCAGGTGTTGGATTTTGAGGCCTTTGGAAGCCGGCGGGTGGAAGCCGGATTGATGATGGGGGAATTTGATGGTGCCGCTGTCACGGCAGGCTACGGCGGCTTCTGGATGACCAGAAACCTGTCCGCCGAGCTTTGGGCTTCTCAGATTCTGGGCAGCGCCTCGGAAATAAGAATGGTCAATGCGAATCTGGTGCATCAGCCATTTCCTGACTGGCGGGTATCACCCTTTTTTACCCTGGGGGTCGGGCATATCTGGGTTGATCCCAAGGCCACTCTGGCTCAGCCCGAAGAGCGGGATAACAGTATTGGCCATGCAGGGCTTGGCATCCGCGCCTACATCACCGATCGATATTTCATCCGTGCCGAAGTGAAGGACTACAAAGTGTTCACTACCCGGTCCACCAACGAAGAAGCGACAGAATGGAAAATCGGACTAAGCATCTTTTTCTGAAAACGCTGTGTCTCGGGGCAGGGCTATGCATAGCCACAGCAACCCAGGCCCAGGATGATCGGCCGCTGATCGAGCCGGATGTGACCCCGGTGCAGGTCACCGAGGCGCTGATTGACACCGAGAACTTTGAAATTGGCGCTTTTGTGGGCGTGCTCAATATCGAGGACTTCGAGTCGTCGCTGCTTTATGGCGGCAAGCTCACCTACCACCTCAGCGAGTCCTTCTTTTTCGAGGCCGGAGTCGGCTTCGCGGAGGGTGGAGAAACCAGTTTCGAGAAGCTGGCCGGTAACGTGGAGGTGCTTACCGACAGCGAGCGGGATTACAGCTATTACAACATCAACCTGGGTTACAACGTGCTTCCGGGCGAGGCCTTCCTCACCGAGAACTACGCGTTCAACACCAATTTCTATCTGATTGCGGGTGCCGGCGCTACCGATTTTGCGGGTGACACCCGGTTTACCCTGAATGCCGGCGCGGGCTATCAGGTTCTGTTGACGGACAGCGTTGCAGTTCAGATTGGCGTAAGGCAGCACTACTACCGAATAGATGTTCTTGGGGCCGAGAAAACCTCCATGAACACAGAGGTCAGCACTGGCCTGTCGGTCTTTTTCTGATTACAGGAGCAATGGTTATGAAAGCATCCATAAAATCACTGGCGGTGGCGGGCGTCCTGGCCTGTCTTAGCCCCATGGCGGGCGCCGAGGCCATCAATGTGCCAGCTCCAGATTTCACCCTGGAAAGCCGTTCCGGCGAAAACCTGAGGCTGGAGGACCATCGTGGTGAAGTGGTGATGCTGAACTTCTGGGCATCATGGTGTGGTCCCTGCCGCCAGGAAATGCCGCTGATGGATGAGCTTTACAGCCAATACAAGGATCTCGGCTTCACGATTCTGGCGGTCAATGTGGATGAGAATCGGGAAGAGGCCCATCGCTTCCTGGACAAGGTACCCGTGAATTACCCGATCCTCTACGATCCGGAGAGTTCGGTGAGCGAGCTTTATGAAGTGCAGGCCATGCCAACGACCGTGATGATCGATCGCGATGGTAATGCCCGGTATCTCCACTACGGCTATCAGCCGGGTTACGAAGACGAGTACGAACAGCAGATTCGCGAGCTGGTGCGCGAATAATTTTCGGACGGAACGTTTATGCGTAATTTGTCGATCTTCACTGCCTCTGCTCTTTTGGTCGCGACCTTCACGATCTCTGGATGCAGCTCAATCAAGCCGTGGGTAAAACCCTATGAACGGGATAATCTGGCGGATCCGGTCATGAGTCTCAGCCGTCATGGCAAGGCGGATTCCTATATGCATCACGTCTATCAGTCCCGGGAGTCTGCGCGGGGAGCAGAAGGCGGTTCTGGGGGTGGCTGTGGCTGTAACTGACGGCAAAAGGTTAGTACGCTCCGTCTGCGCTCTGTTCGCGCTTATGTTGGCCGGGCAACAGGCGATTGCGGCGACCTTGCCAGTGGATAACGTGGATGTTCTCTACCACCGCTATGACGGTGGTGGCATGGTCATTGATGGCCCCTCAGTTTTGGTGCGCAAGGGTATTGGCTCGTCGGTTTCGTTTTCCGGCCAGTACTATGTTGACTCCGTTTCGGCTGCATCTGTGGACGTTCTGGCCACGGCGAGCCCCTATGAGGAAGAACGCAACGAGTACACCTTTGGTGTCGATTACCTGCACGATAAGTCCATTTTGAGTCTGGGTTTCACCAACAGTTCCGAAAACGATTACGAAGCCAACACCGTCTACTTCTCGCTCAGCCAGGAGTTTTTCGGGGGCATGTCCACAGTAACCATGGGCTATGCCAGCGGCTGGGATGAAGTGGGCCGGGTTGGCAACGATTCCTTCAGCGAGGATGCTGATCGTCGGAACTATCAGCTCGGACTGAGCCAGGTCGTCACGCGCAACAGCCTGGTAGGTCTGGATCTTGAGGTGGTTACGGATGAGGGCTTCCTGCAGAACCCTTACCGACAAAACCGCTACATCGACCCGAACGATTCCACAGCGTTCCTGTATCAACCGGAGCGTTATCCGGAAACCCGAACAAGTACCTCCGTGGCCATGCGAGCGCTTTACTATCTACCGTATCGCGCCTCAATTCGCGGTGAATACCGTTATTTTTCAGATACCTGGGGAATTAACGCCCACACGGTCGAACTGGGATACGTGCACGGATTGAACCAGCACTGGACCCTTGAGGGTTCCATTCGTTACTACAGCCAGAGCGAGGCCGACTTTTACAGCGATCTTTTCCCGTTCGAGAACTCCCAGACACACCTGGCCCGTGACAAGGAGCTCAGCTCCCTTTCCGGGACAACCCTGGCGGTGGGCGCGGTTTACGAATGGAAGCAGACGTCTCTTCCCGGCATCGATCGCCTTCAGTTCAGCCTACTGGTTGACTGGCTGAATTTTGAATATGACAACTTCCGGGATGTCACCGCAGCCGGGGATTTTCTCCCTGGCGAAGAACCCCTTTATTCCTTCGATGCCTACGTAACCCGGGCGTCGTTGATTCTTGAATACTGAGCATGCAGGAAGAACGACCATGGCCACTTGCTTGAACTCCCGATTTTCGGTGCTTTTAGCGGCATTGACCCTCGCCCTGACAGCCCCCGCATTTGCCCAGACCAATCCCGGGGCGGAGAAAGATGATACAGCCGTCGCCGAGCAGGTGGAGGCGCTCAAGAAGAAAGTGATACGCCTGAACCGTGACCTGTTTATCCTCGAGGAAGATCTGCTTTTTCCGGCCAATACCCAGGTTGCCGTGTTTCTCAGCGTTGATGCCGGGAAGTTTCTGAAGCTGGATGCGGTCAAACTGAAAGTCGACGACGAGATTGTTGCTTCCCACCTGTATACGGAGCGACAGGTGACTGCCCTTGAACGGGGCGGCATGCAGCGGCTATACGTCGGCAACCTGAAAACCGGCGTCCATGAGATGACGGCGTTTGTTGAGGGAGTCGGGCCGGATCAGCGGCCTTACAAGCAGGCGGCCTCCCTGGAGTTTGAGAAGGGCACGGGAACAGCCGCTCTGGAAATCCGCGTTGAAGATCGCTCCTCCAACTACCAACCCTCCGTATCCATTGTGGAGTGGGAGTAAGCCGCGTCGTGGGATTGAAAGCAAGCCAGTCGTCAGGTCGACGCCCGTTCATTTACGCGGGTGCCCTACTGTGGCTGATGATGACCCCGGTCCATGCCGACGAGGCGCAACCCGAGCGGGCGAAGGACCTTCGTTATGGTTGGGCGCTGTACGAATACCATCAGGGTAACGCCTTCGAGGCTCTGACCCAGCTGGCCGTGGCGCGCGAACGGGGCGGCATCGAAGGGCATGGAGATCATCCGGCTCTCGTCGAGGGCGGGCTCATGTTGTCGTGGGGGATGACCCGAGAGGCGAACAGGTTGTTCACGCAGCTACTCGGGGCCGATGGCGCCGGCAGCAATCTGTCGCCCGATGTTCGTAACCAGGCCTGGTTCTATCTCGGCAAGGTGTTCTACCTTGAGGGGAATCAGGCGCTCGCAAGTGAGAACCTCGATCGTGTCGATGGCGAGATACTGGCCGAGGCCGACCACGATCTGTTCCGCGAATGGGTTTATCTGCGCTCCCGGCTGGCCATGATGTCTGCCCGCCCTGATGATGAACCCGAACTGGCTTCGCTTCGGGAGCAGCTGGACGAAACGGACATATGGTCCCTTTACCTCCGGTACAATTCCGCGGTCTCCGCTCTCGATGCGGGAGACGGAGCTGCCGCAGAAGAGGGACTGAAAAAGCTCATCGCCATCCTCGATGAGTCCATTGACTCCGTCGAGCCAGATGCCGAACGGGAGGGCCTGCTGGGCCGCGCTCGCCTCTCGCTTGCGGGCCTGTATCTGCGTGATAACCAGTTTGAGGCAGCTCTGGAGGTCCTGGGAGCCATGCCACTGACCGGCGTGTTCGCCGACCAGGCTCTCTTTGACTACGCCGTTGCCGCGGCGGGCCAGGGCAGGCCGGAGAGGGCTCTCGACGCCCTTGATACTCTCGCGAACCGTGAACTGTTTTTGCCCTGGCGCCAGCAGGTTCCCTTTGCCCGCGCCTATGTTCTTGAGCAGATGAACGCTCCGCAGCGAGCATTGCCCGCGTTTAAACAGGCAGCCGACCATTACGAGGCCCGTATCAGGGAGCTCGACAATATCCGGGATCGGCTCAATGAAGAAAATCTGATGGCCCAGCTCGAGTTCAGCCGTGACAGCGACGGGATTCTCACAGATTCCTATGGCCGGCTGCGCGTGCAGCCCCTCGATTCTGGTATGGCGGAAGTGCTGGCTTCGGAGACGTTCCAGCAGGCCCTTGCCGAATTGAACGAACTCTACCGAATGCAGTCCTTCATCGCCGAGCGGCAGTCCAGGTTCGAATCGTTCCGGATTATGCTGGAGACCCGTGAGCAGCAACGGCAGATTCGTGTTGCCGAGACCCGTCGGGCACTCGAAACCCAACAGGCAGACCAGTGGCAGCAGTTGCACGAGGACTTCACGGACAGAATTTCCTCGGCGCTGGCAGGCGAAGATGCGGGATTCTTCATGACCTCGCAACAAAAAGCGCTCAGAGACAAGCTCGATGAGGTGGAGAAAACTCTGGCGGATTTGCCTGACGACGCGACCACCGCCAGGCAGCGTGCGACGTATCGGCGGATGCGTGCCTACTTCGACTGGTGGATTGCGGATGACTATGGAATCAATCGCTGGGCGGCGCAAAAACGGCTCATGCAACTGGATCGCGAGATGCAGAGCTTTCAGGCCCAGCGGCAACGGGTTGAAAGCCTGATGGCCGATGATGCCCGCCATGCGGAACTGGCTCGGCGGATCGCTGAGAGCGAACGGGAACTCGCGACCCTTGGAACAGACGTGTCCGAGGCATTAGGCAGTGCCCGGCAAACACTCCTGGCGCAGGTTGATCGGATGCTGGCTGCCCAGCAACAGGAGCTTAATGGATACCTGCTGGCTTCGCGCCACGCCCAGGCGAGGCTGGCGGACCAGTTGTTCCGCGCATCGCAAAATGCAGGTGCCGGTGATGAATAATCGCATGGCCGGCAGGACTGTTAAAGGCCTCCTCATGGTTGGGGCCCTTGTCATGGCGAGTGGCTGCCAGATGTTGCAGTCGATGATGCCTGCCGGTGGTGAAGAAATGCCGCGAGTCCGTGAGGGCACTCTGGCTGCGCTTCCGGCGATCGAAATGCGGCAGGAAAGTGCAGATGCAGCGGCCGACAGCGGCCCCGCAGAAGATGTTTCCATTGAAACGGTGATGGACAGTTACAAGGCGCTTTTGCCACTCGTAGAGGATCCCCGCAAGCAGGTTACCATCAGGCATCGGTTGGCCGATCTGGAATTCCAGCGTGCGGAGCGGAAAATGGCGGATTCGGCTGTCGATGAACTGTCCGGAGCCATCGATGCCTACCAGCGTCTTCTGTCGGAATATCCAGAGCGTGAGGGCAATGACCAGATCTATTACCAGCTTGCCAGAGCCTGGGAGCTTCGAGGCGCGACGCCGCAGCAGCTTGATGCCCTGAATACTCTGGTCCGCCGCTACCCGGATTCAGAATACTGGGTTGAGGCTCAATTCCGCCGCGGCGATCTGTTGTTTATCGATGGCCGATACGGGGAAGCGGAACAGGCGTTCGACGAGGTTACCCTCGCGAGCCAGGAACGCATGGCCGATCCCTCGTTCCTGGTGAACGCGCATTACATGAAGGGCTGGAGTCTTTTCAAACAGGCGCAATACCAGGAAGCGCTCTTCAGTTACGTAGAAGTGCTTGATCTCGTCATGCCCGAGGGCAGGCCGGTGGCGGACGTGGATCAGCGGAGCCAGACACTGATCGAAGATCTGTTCAGGGTGGTTGGGCTGTCCCTGTCGTACCTTGACGGAGCGGAAACCCTCCAGGCGCTTTTCCGCCAAACGGGTGGTCGCCCTTACGAAGTACTGGTCTA
Organism: Marinobacter sp. NFXS11; assembly: GCF_040148675.1. Classification (NCBI taxonomy): domain Bacteria; kingdom Pseudomonadati; phylum Pseudomonadota; class Gammaproteobacteria; order Pseudomonadales; family Marinobacteraceae; genus Marinobacter; species Marinobacter sp. NFXS11. Next base: position 1,013,362 of record NZ_JAGDDV010000001.1, read on the forward strand.
CGACCGCTACAGCGAGCTCTTGCTCGAGAGAGAGCAATACAGTGATGCCATCGATGTCTTCGAGGCCTACATAGAAGACCATCCGGAGAGTCCCTGGGCGCCGCGCTACCACATCCGGATCATCGATACCCTTGAGCTGGCCGGTTTCACCCGTACGATCCCTGAACGAAAGGCCGGCTTTGTCAGCCTTTACGGAATTTACAGCGATTACTGGCAGTCAGCGGGCCCCGATGCGATTGGCTTTATCGAGCAACAACTGGAACAACTGTTGCCGGAACTGGCGGACCGCCAGTACCTGCTGGCAGGGGAAGCGGAGGATGATCAGCAGGCGGACGATCATTACCGCAAAGCCGCCAGTTATTACGCCGAATTTGCGGCTACCTTTCCGGACCACCCCCGTACACCGGAGCGGCTGTTCCTTCTGGGTGAAACTTACCTGGAGCTGGAAGACTGGCCGGCAGCAATCGCAGCTTTCGAACGAGTGGCCTATGACTATCCGCAAGACACGGTAGCCGATCGGGCAGCTGAAGCCGGGTATGCCTCGGTGCTGGCATTCCGGGAGTACTCGCAAACCTGGGAGAGTGAACCGGTATCGGAGCGGATGGCCTATCAGGAGCTGCAACAACTGAACCGGCTGCGGTTCGCAAATGCGTTTCCCGGCGACGCCCGGGCACCGGCGGTGTATTACATTGCGCTGCAGCGTGAATTTGACCTGAACAACTGGGAAGAGACCGTCAATATGGCGGCCCGACTTGTTACCTGGCAGCCCACGGCTCCGGATGAATTGACGACGGAAGCTTTGCTGTTATCCGGGCACAGCCTCTCCGAACTGGCCCGATACGCCGAGGCGGAACAGGCTTATCGTGACGCCCTGGCAACAATGGCCGAAGACGATGAACGCAGAAGCGGCGTTCGTGAAAATCTGGCAGCCGCGGTCTATCGACAGGCGGAGCAGTTAGCTGATGCCGGAAATGTGGAGGCTGCGGTCAGCGAATTTCTGCGAGTCGGGACGGCCGTTCCAGAATCCGCTCTGCGGGCAAACGCCGAATACGATGCTGCCTCACTTCTTATCACTGCCAATCTCTGGGAGCAGGCCATCGGTGTGCTGACCAGTTTCAGGCGGTCTTTCCCCAATCACGAGCTGATTGACACAGTCCCTGCAAAACTGGCGTTGGCCTACCGTGAAACGGAGCAGTGGGAGCGAGCCGCCGACGAACTCCAGCAAATGGTCTCCCTCGCCAAGACGCCGGAAGAGCGAAGGGAAAACCTGTTGATTGCAGCAGAGCTGTACGATCAGGCCGGTAACCGGGAGAAGGCGATTGATACCTGGCGAAATTACGCCAACAGCCACCCCGAGCCGACGGACGTCTACATGGAAGCGGCCAATCGGCTGGCTGAGCTCTATCAGGAAGACGGGGATGCCGAAAGCAGGGATTACTGGTTGCGAAGGCAGATGGAAACGGTGGACCGTGAACCGGACGCCGCGGACGATCGCATGCGGTACCTTGCGGCGTCAGCCTCTGCAATCCTCGCCCGCGATGCCCTTGCCCGGTATGACGGCATCAGGCTGACTCTGCCTCTCAATCAAAGCATGACAGCGAAGACCGATGCGCTTGAAAGAGCGGTCAACGCCTACAAGAAGACGGCCAGCTATGGCCTTTCATCATTTGCAACCGAGGCCGGTTACCAGATCGCCCACATCTATGCACGCCTCGGTGCCGATCTCATGGACTCAGAGCGGCCCACCGGATTGAGCGAGCTTGAACTGGCGCAGTACGAGCTTCTCCTGGAAGAGCAGGCCTACCCGTTTGAGGACAACGCCATCGATATCCACGAGCAGAATATCCGGCGGGCCCGGGAGGGCATTTTCGATGAATGGGTCAAGCGCAGTTATGAGGCCTTGAAAGCCCTGTTGCCCGGACGTTATCGAAAAGAAGAAGTTACCCAGGGGGTTGTCTATGAGCTCGATTAAGGCCTGCGGACTTTGTCTTTTCCTGATGTTTTCGCTTTCGGGGTGTGTGACGGCGCCAGCGCCGCCGGAGTCTGAGGCCGAAGTTGAGCAGGCTGCACTGGAAGCGTCATTCGCCAAGGCAGTGAGTGCTATGGAGGAGGGAAACCTTGCCGAGGCCAAAATCCGATTCGAGCAACTGGCGAGCGACTACCCCGGAAAAGCCGGCCCCATGGCCAACCTTGGCATTATTGCTTTCCAGGAAGAGGATGCCGAGACCGCGAAAAGTTGGTTTGAGCGCACGCTGGCGGTGAATCCTGAACATGTCCAGGCGTTGAATCATCTGGGAGTGATTGCCCGGAACGCCGGAGAATTCGACGAAGCAGAACGGTATTATCGCGCGGCACTGTCTGCTGATCCGAATTACGCGCCTGCGATCCTTAATCTGGCCTTCCTGCTTGATATCTACCTGGGTAAACCTGCCGAGGCGGTTGACCTTTATGAGCGTTATCAGTCCGCGGCCAGCGAGCCGCACCCCAGGCTGGAAGACTGGATCTTCGATGCCAAAAACAGAATCTGATGTGGACTATGTGATATGAAACGTCTTGCGCTGATCGCTCTGGCAGTTTCCGCGCTGTTGCCCACGGCGCCGATGGTCTTCGCCCAGGACGCCCCGGGTGTGGTTACCATTGAGGGCACTCGAATCCGTGGCGATCAGGAAGTGCCCACGGTGATGTATCTGGTGCCCTGGCAGCCACCGGAAGTGGACGAGTTGCGTGCGCCAGAAGAACGCCTGATGGTTGATCAGGGCCTTCGGCCATTGGAGCGCTATGAGTTCCAGCGTTTTATCAGGTATCACGAAGCGTTTATCAAACAGACCCAGGCCAACACAGGGCAATAGAGTGTGATGCCTGTCACGTCCTGAGTGTGTTCCTGCGCAAGATTAAACAAACCCTCACACAGACTTTCGCGAACTTACCCTTGCGGGTGAGAGACGCGCTTAGACTGATCTGAAAACCGGACCATGGAGTGCCCAGAAAATGATCGATACCGCCGTTCGCTTCTTCCAGGAAGGTGGCTTTTTTATGTTTCCGATTGCTGTTGTGCTGATTGTCGGACTCATTGTTGCCATTGAACGCTACGTTTACCTTTCCGCCCAGAAACTGACCAACCGTCGGGACTTCAACCGCCTGCATCAGATGATCGCCAAGCGTGACCTGAAGGGCGCCCTGAACTACACCCAGGAATCCGGTAGTGCCATGTCGACCATGATCGGCTTCGGCCTCCAGCGCCTGGCCCGCCGCCAGGGTCGTGAAGAGATCGAATACGCGATGGAAGAGGGGTTGCTGGATGTGATGCCGCGGTTGGAAAAGCGCACCCAGTATCTGGCAACGCTGGCCAACATTGCCACGCTGCTTGGTCTGCTGGGTACCATTATCGGGTTGATTGCAGCCTTTACGGCGGTAGCTGCAGCGGATCCGGCCCAGAAGGCGAGCCTTCTGTCCCAGAGTATCTCGGTCGCCATGAACACGACCGCCTTCGGCCTTATGTCTGCTATTCCAATGCTGCTGATCCACTCATTGCTGCAGACCAAGACCAATGAGATCGTCGACAGCTTTGAGATGGCGGGCATCAAGGTCCTGAACCTCCTCAGCGATGGTTCCGGCAGTAAGACCGCCGCTCAACCACAGGGACAGAATGCCGCTGCGTCGGCACAGGTAGCGACTCCGGCCGGTAGCCCGGCCTGATAACCAGCCAGAAGGATGTCAGGCCATGAGACGGAAGCATCGTCGCCTACAAAGTGAGGCCGATCTCGACATCACGCCCTTCATGAACCTCATGATTGTGCTGGTGCCGGTACTGCTGCTGAATATGGTGTTCGCCCACACCAGCGTTCTGGAACTCAACTTCCCGACCGGTGAGAGCCTGTCGGCCGAGCAGGCGGAAGAGCTGCAGATCCAGGTGGTGATTTATGAGGATCGCCTGGTCGTTGCGGATAACCAGGGCGGCGTAATCAAGAACATCCCCCAGCGCGAGGGCGAGTATGATTTCGTTCTGCTCAAGGATGTCATGAAGGAAATCAAGAGCCGTGTGCCGGACAAGAAGGATGTGATTATTATGCCGTCCAGGCAGACATCCTATCAGTCTCTGGTCTCGGTAATGGACACGGTGCGCTCATACGAGGCGGTGGTGGCTGGAAGTGTGGTGGAAGCGGAGCTGTTCCCCGAGATCTCTCTCGGCGATGCGCCCGGCCAGCCTTCGGGATCCGCGGAGGTGAGTTCATGAAAGAATCTGCCAAGGCCCGCCGCCAGAAACGCCATTACCGGCGCAATAAAAGCCAGGGAAAGATGAACCTGGTCTCGTTGATGGATATCTTCACCATCCTTGTGTTCTTCCTGATGGTGAACTCCTCCTCCGACGTACAGGTATTGAACCAGAACAACACCATCAAACTGCCGGATTCCACCGCTCAGCAACCCCCTGGTGATGTCTTGGCCCTGACCGTCACGGACCGGGATATCCTGGTGAACGGTCGGCTGGTGGTGAAACGCGACGCGTTCCAGACGTTCGACGGACAGGTGGAGCCTTCCCTGAAGCAGGAACTGGACTATCAGGCCAGTCGCTCGTCGGCACCTGCCCCGGATGCGGGTCGACCCATTACCATTCTTGCAGACCGCGAACTGCCCTACGAGCTGCTGAAAAAAATCATGTCCACCTGTGTGGACGCCGGTTACGCCAGTATTTCCCTGGCGGTTAATCAGCGTGCGGAACAGGGAGCCTGACCATGATGGATTATCGGTACGGATTGCCCTGGAATCAGGAGCGTGGTGAACGTAAGCGGTTGTTGGCCGCCGCTGTTTTTGTGATGCCATTGTTCCTTGCAATTGCAGGTTATGTCAGCTGGGTAGAGCTGCCAGAACGTGACAGGCAGGAACAGGAAGCTCTGCCGCCTCAGCTGGCCAAGCTGATCATCGAGAAAAAGGAGCCCCCAAAACCGGTGATGCCCGAGCCGGAGCCCGAACCGCCGAAGCCTGAGGAAAAGCCGGTGGAGCAGGCCAAACCAGAGCCCAAGCCGGAGCCGGTTCCTGAACCGGTGATGCCGGAACCCGAGCCGGAGCCTCAGGTAGCCGAAAAACCGGAGCCCAAGCCAGAACCCAAGCCTGAAGAGGTCGCCAAGGCGCGGGAGAAGGCAAAGAATACCGGTATTCTGGCAATGGGCAACGAACTGAAGAAACTCAGTTCGCTGGCGGAGTCGGTCAAGCTGGATGGCCCGGTTGCCAATACGGCGGAACCTATTGCCCGCAAAACCGGTGATACTTTGGCCTCGCGCGCGACCGCGAGCGCGAAGAGCAGTGGGGTGAACGAGGAAGTGCTCAACCGGGAGGCCGGTCAGGTCGCCCTGGCCGAGCGTCAGCGCACGGAAGTTGCCGAAGCAGAGAGAGTTGCTGCGGTGAAAGAGGCGGCACGCAAGGAACAGCAGGAAACTGCGGCCAGAACCCGGAGCAAGGAAGAGTTGCGCCGGACCATGGATGCCAACAAATCCGCGATCTACAGCATCTACAACCGGGAGCTTCGGCGCAAACCGTCGCTGCAGGGAAGTATTACCCCGGAGTTGGTCATTGAGCCGAACGGTGCAGTATCGAGTTGTTCGGTGGTGGAATCTACACTCAATGAGCCGGCGCTGGAGAGCAAGATCTGCAATCGTCTGAGGTTGGTGGATTTCGGGGCCCGACCGGGCGTTGATCAAACCAAGATCCGTTATCCGATCGAATTGCTGTCCAGCTAGGGCGCTGGACAGCAAGGATGCCGCTTAGCGTTTCCGGGTTGTGGTCGCGATCACGACACTGACCACTCCGGAGCCTACCAGGGCACCAATGAAAGGCATCAGGGTGGGAATGCTGCCGGGGAAGCTGGCAGCTTCCAATCCGGCCATCAGGCTGCCACCGGTAATCCATCCGGGCAGAATCGCGCCGAAAAGTCCCGCCAGACAGCCCAGGATCGCCGCCCTCGTGGTCATTTTTCCCCAGAGCCCCATCAGTACAGGCAGAACCGCCGTGGCGCAAAGCAGGTCTGCGATCAAAAATAGCCGCAGCACGGAAATCCCCTGAAGTGCCACCAGAACCACAGGAATCATCAGCAGCACGGTAAACCATCGGGCACTGACAATGGACAACCCCTGTTTTTCGGTAACCGCCAGCGACGCAAGTGCGTTCTGCAGGGTATCCACCGAGGATGCCACGAGTGTGATGGCCAGGATCAGGGCCGGTAAAGCGAGCCAGGCCGGCGCATCAGCAAGCAAGGCAAAAAACGGAATCGGCGGGCTGCCAAGGTCGGCGCCGCTCATGGCCGCCAGTATTCCCAGCCCGCCAACCACGGCGACAACGGCGATGGTGACCACGCCGCCCAGCAACGCGCCGCGGCTCAGGGCGTCCGTATCACGAGCCGACCATAAACGCTGCCAGTATCCCTGGTGGAACAGGTTGGCGGCGGTGACGGCAATCACCAGGGTTAGCGCCACGCTCAGGGCCGCCGACGCAGGGATATCCGGCAGCGCTGCGGGTGCTGCGTCAGGAAACTTACCTACGGCAACAAAACTGACGATAGCCAGCAAGCCGATCAGTAACAGCGCCTGCCATTGGTCGGTAACGATGCTGGCCCTGAGACCACCGACAGCGGTGTATACCAGTGTGGTTATGGCAACGCCAATAACCACAATGCCGCCATCAATACCGGAAAGCAGCGACGTTATGGCACCAATGGCAGTAAGCTCCGCGGTCAGAAAGCAAAGCATATAGAGCACCGAGATCGTCGAAACGTAGCGGCGTACGCCATTGCCATAACAGGCGTTGGCGAATTCGCCGATGCTGCGTCCTTCCGGAAGGAAGCGGCGAATAGCGGGGCCACAGAAGGCAAACACGATGAACGGCAGAGCAGCACCCAGGGCATAGCCAGCCAGAGCCAGAGGGCCGACCTGTGCGCCAACCTCCGGCGGGGCAAACAGTATCCAGCCGCCCATGCCGGAAGCGAGGAAAGACAGTCCGAGGGCCCTGGCTCCCTGACTGTTTCTTGCCGTTACATAGTCATCCAGTCCGCCGTCGGCGAGACGGGCTCTCAGTCCGAGCCAGGCAAACAGGATCATGGCGACCACGATCGCCGCGAGGGTGGTATAAAACATCGGGAGGTTCTCCGCCGTTCATCAAGCGGGCCATAGTGCCACAACGGCGCAAGCGGGGCGAGATACGTTGGCCCGCAGGAATGCGGGCCACGCAGAGGTCTACTGCTTCACGGCCTCCGCAGCTTTGACTTTGACGTAGCTGCCGGGTGCGTCCTCAATCGCAGGAAGTTTCCCTTCGCCGGGGATGCGAGCCGGCACGTCGCCGTCTGAAAAACGGGCAATCCACTCGAGCCAGTGGGGCCACCAGGATCCCGGATGGTGTTCGGACTTCTCGAACCAGGCGTCTGCATCCGGCACCAGGGTGTCATTGGTCCAGTAGCCGTACTTTTCCTTGTAGGGCGGGTTGATCACGCCAGCGATATGGCCGGAGCCGGAGAGCACAAAGCGGACATCACCGCCGTGGGCCAGCGCCCCTTTGTAGGTGGTTTTCCATTTGGCGATGTGATCCTGTCTGGCAGACAGGAAAAAAGAGGGCACATCGATTTCGGACAGATTGATGGACTCGCCGAGCAGATTCAGGGAGTCTGGCTTCACCAGTCGATTATTCAGGTACATCTGTCGCAGATAGTAGCTGTGCATTCGCGCTGGCAGGTTGGTGCCATCGGTGTTCCAGTACAGCAGGTCAAAAGCCGCGGGCTTCTGGCCTTTAAGGTAGTTATTAGTCCAGAACGACCAGAACAGCTCGTTTTCTCTCAACAGGTTAAACGTGAACGCCATAGCGCGGCCGTCCAGGTAGCCCTTGCGCTCCAGCATTTTCTCAATACCCCGGATCGAGTGATCGTTGATGAAGACACCGATTCCGCCAGGGTCCGAGAAGTCCAGAAGTGTCGTCAGATAGGTAGCACTGGCTACCGGATCACGGCCTTTTTTCTTGAGCCAGGCCAATGTTGAGCCCAGCAGGGTGCCACCGATGCAATAGCCGATCAGATTCATCTGGTCTTCGCCGGTGGCTTCGGTAACCGCATCCATGGCCGCCAGTGGCCCGAGTTCCATATAGTCTTCCCAGCCTTTGTCCCTCAGGGAGGGCCCGGGATTTCGCCAGGAAATAATAAAAACAGTCTGTCCCTGGTTGACCAACCACTGGATAAAGGAGTTCCTGGCGGTGAGGTCCAGGATGTAGTACTTGTTGATCCATGGCGGAACAATCAGCAACGGGCGTTTGCTGACGGTCTCTGTTGTTGGCGAGTACTGGATCAACTGCATCAGTTCGTTCTGGAACACGACCTTGCCAGGGGTAGTTGCCAGATTACGTCCTACCTCAAAGGCAGAGCGATCTGTCATCCCAACATTGAACAGGGAAGGATTCTGCCGCAGGTCTTCGATCAGCTGCCGTCCACCGTCAATCAGGTTCATCCCTTTGCGTTCCCACGTAATCCTGAGCACTTCCGGATTCGTGGCGGGGAAATTCGATGGCGACAGTGCGCTGGTCAGGTGTCGGGCGTAGAACAGCATCTGGTCCCGTCCTGCCGGGGGAATCCCTTCCATGCCGGCCGCCCAGTTCAGAAAGGCCTGTGAGTTGATCAGATAGGCCTGGTGGAGGACATCAAAAGGCAGATGCTTGTGCCACTCCTCGGCCTGGAAGCGTCGGTCGTCGGCCTCTGGTTCGACAACGGGCTTCTTGTCCTTGCCCACGAGCCGTGCAAGGGTGTAGTACCCTAGCGCGGCATGTTTGCGGGCCAGATCCAGTTCCGCTCCTGCAAACCGGAGCGGGTGCAGGAGCAGATCTTCGGCCATTGTGCGGTAGGCATCGGACATTTCCGTTATCGTGGAGAGCGTTGCGGCATCCAGGACGCCAGTATCTCCCAATGCTTTCTCCAGTTGCTGCTGTCCCTGGCGGACGTTGGTTTCGAAGCCGTTGACGAGCTGACCTACGGCTTTCCCGAGCGTATCCAGACCGAACATAACTATCCCTTATTTGGCGGTTTTCGGGCCGGGCTTGGCTGAGGCCTCGGGTGCTTTCTCGAACACCTTCTGAATCTGCTCCCTGCTTTCGTTGAAGTAGTCCTGCCAGGCTTTCCAGTCTGCGGTGAACTGCTCGCTCAGTGATTTCAGGGTCTCCGCCTGGTCGCCAGTCAGGCTTTTCAGGCTCTCCAGATCACGGACCTCAGACACCTTTTTAGCCTGCTCCATGGTGACATCGGCATAACGTCGGAAGGCGTTCATCTGCATTTCTGCAGCCTTGCCAAATTGCTCGAACAGGGTTTCGTTCAGACGGGTCGCTTTTTCGAAAAGCTCGGTGTTCATGGTCACAACTCCTTTGCGTATGGATTTGATGGAATTCTATTCTGCCTCATCCTGCGTGACGCAATTTTGACAAGCATCAATCCCGGGTTCAGCTTATGCTTTACTGTAGGAACATGTTTTCCCGGCAAGGCAGGAGGCGCCATATGACCAACCGGAAATCCGAACTTGAAACACTGAGAGCCGACCTGACGGCCAGACTTTCCCGTTATGAGGCGCATCAGCATCGGGAAGGGGGCGCGTTAGACAAGGATTTCGAGGAGCAGGCTACCCAGACCCAGAACGACGAAGTGGTCGATTCGCTGGAAACCGAAACCCGTTCCGAACTCGCTCAGATTGAACATGCACTGGCTCGGATTGATAACGGTGTGGGTGACGAATGCGAATCCTGCGGCGAGGCCATTGACCCGCGCCGCTTGCAGGTTCTGCCATATACCACGGTTTGCGTGGACTGTGCCGAAGACTGAGTGACACCATGGAGCCACTGCAGGCATCCACGACCGGCTCGGCCGTATTCCAGACCCGGGGCCTGACGAAAACCTATGATCAGGGGGAGGTTCAGGTTCATGCCCTCCGTGGCGTAGATCTGGATCTCTATGGCGGCGAACTGGTCGTCATGCTGGGCGCTTCCGGTTCTGGCAAATCCACACTCCTTAACATTCTTGGCGGGCTGGATGTGCCATCGACCGGCGAGGTCCGGTATCGGGATTTTGATCTCAGTGCTGCCGGCGACCGCGAACTCACCCGTTATCGCCGTGAACACGTGGGTTTCGTGTTCCAGTTCTATAATCTCATTCCCAGCCTCACCGCCAGGGAAAATGTGGCGGCAGTGACCGAGATAGCGACCAATCCAATGACGCCGGAAGAGGCACTTGAACTGGTTGGGCTCAAGAGCCGCATTGACCATTTTCCGGCCCAGCTTTCCGGTGGTGAACAGCAGCGCGTTGCCATTGCCCGGGCCATTGCCAAACGACCGGATGTACTCCTGTGCGACGAGCCAACCGGCGCCCTCGATTCCGCCACCGGCGTATTGGTGCTCGAGGCACTGGACAAAGCCAACCGGGAGACCGGCACGACTACCGTCATCATTACCCATAATGCTTCCATCGCCGGCATGGCGGATCGCGTGATAACGCTCTCGGACGGCAACATCAGCGGTGAGCGTCTTAATGAACGTCGCCAGGATCCCCGTACATTGTCCTGGTAACGGTACTGAAGAGTAACAGCGATGTCGCCGAAGGGATTGAACACGGTTCTGAACGTAAAGTTACGCCGGGAACTCTGGCAGATGCGCGGTCAGGTACTGGCCATCGCACTGGTTATTGCCGGAGGCGTGGGCGTGTGCGTGATGTCTCTCGTGAACTATTCATCGCTGTTGGCAACCAGAGCCCAGTATTACGAACAACACGAATTTGCCGAGGTCTTTGCGCCGGTCAAACGGGCTCCACGCCATACTCTCAAGGACATCGCTGCGCTGCCTGGTATCGCCAGGTACGAGGGGAGGGTCGAAGGCGCTGCGAAACTGGAAATACCCGGGTTCCCGGATCCGGTGTCGGCTCGCCTGGTGTCTGTTCCGCCGGAAGGTCAGCCTGACGTCAACCGCCTTTTTATTCGCCAGGGACGGCTCCCGGCTGCTGGTCGAAGCCAGGAGATCGCAGTTATCGGAAGCTTTGCCGAAGCGCATGAGTTGGTTCTGGGAGATCAGTTTGAAGCCATTATCAACGGCCGCCGGCAGGCTCTTACGATAACCGGCATTGTTGAGTCACCGGAATTCATCTACGTCATTCCTCCGGGCGGTATGCTGCCGGACTATCAGCGGTATGGTGTTCTCTGGATGAACAGAGAGTCCCTGGAATCCGCCATGGATATGCGGGGCGCTTTCAACAGCCTGGTGGTGACGCTCAAACCTGGCCATTCTGCTGCCTCCGTCATTGATGCTCTGGATCGATTGCTGGCCCGGTATGGGGCAACGGGGGCTTTTGGCCGGGACGACCAGTTTTCCCACCGTTTTCTGAGTGACGAGCTCAATCAGCTGAAAACCATGGCGACGGTTTTCCCCCTCATTTTCATGAGTGTCGCCATGTTTTTGTTGAATGTGGTGATTGGCCGTCTGATCAGCACCCAACGGGATATCGTCGCGGTACTCAAGGCCTTCGGCTATAGCAACCGTCAGATCGCCTGGCATTACAGCAAACTGGTCATCGTGATCGCCGTCATCGGTTTGCTGGCGGGGCTTGGCCTTGGCCTATGGCTTGGACGCTCTCTCGGCGAACTGTACATGGATTATTACCGCTTTCCGGGGCTGTTGTTTCGCATTGACCCCGCATGGGTTGTGCTGCTGGGGCTGATGACAATTGTGGTCGCCTGGCTCGGTGCCTGGCGAGCCATCAGGCAGGCAGCGGCACTGCCGCCCGCTGAAGCCATGAGGCCTGAGGGGCCCGCCAGGTACCGGGTGACCATAGTGGAAAAGCTGCTCTCGGGAATCCGTTTCGCCCAGCCCTCCCGAATGATCGTGCGCCAGCTCTCCCGTCGTCCGGTCCGGACCCTGTTATCCATGACTGGGGTCGCTATGGCCACTGCCATCGTGATGGTGGGCAACTTCCAGTTCGACTCGGTGTCCCTGATGGTCCACACGCAGTTTGCACGGGTTCAGCAACAGGATCTGTCCGCGACCTTTATTGATCCGGTGAACAGCGCGGCGTTGTTCGGCTTGCAGCGGCAAGCCGGGATACGTTACGTGGAGGGGCGACGCTCGGTCCCGGCACGTCTTGTTTCCGGCCATCGGGAGTGGCGAAGCGCAGTCACCGGAATACCCTCCGAGGCGCGCCTGCAATTTGTCATCGACAGTGACCTGCAGCCGGTTCCGCTCCCCAGGGAGGGGTTGTTGTTGACCGATTTTCTGGCCGATGAACTGGGTGTCGGTCCGGGAGATGTTCTGCAGCTGGAGCTCCTTGAGGGCGACCGCCGAACGGTTATGGTTCCGGTCGCCGGTATCACCAGCGAGTTTCTCGGGGTTGGTGCCTACATGGATCTGGATGCCCTCAACCGGGCACTGGGGGACGGGCCCCTGATCAATCAGGCCCTGATCAACCTGGACCCGGACAAGGCTTCGGAAGTTTATAACAGTCTTCGCGAAACCCCGGGAGTGCTTGGCCTGAGCATCCGGCAGGCCATGCTCGACAGCTTCTACGACACCCTGGCGAGAACCTTCCTGACGTTCACCTTTTTCAACAGCTTGATGGGCGGAATCATCGCTTTTGGAGTGGTCTACAACACGATCCGGATTTCACTGGCGGAAAAAGGTCGGGAGTTGGCGAGCCTGAGAGTGCTGGGATACACCCAGAATGAAGTTGCGCATATATTGTTGGGAGAGGTTGCGCTTTTGCTGTTTCTGGGCATTCCCCTCGGTTGGCTGATTGGCCAGGGTCTGGCTCTCATGATTGTTACTGCCATGCAAACCGAACTGTATCGGGTGCCCTTGACGATCACTAGCCAGACACTTGGCATGTCCGCGTTGGTCGTGGTGGTATCGGCGATCGCTTCCGGGGCCATTGCCTGGTGGCGCCTGAAACGGCTGGATCTGGTAGCGGTGTTGAAAACACGGGAATAGGTGCGAAAGCAATCGGGGAGTGAACTGAGGTTATGGCGAAAAAAGGGTTTGCCGGAAAATGGTTGTTCTGGGGGGTGTTTGTAATGCTCGCCAGTGTTGCAGTTGTGGTCACGATCCGACCGGATCCGGTCTGGGTGGATCTGGCGCCGGTAACCCGTGGCCCCATGGAAATCACTATCAAGGAGGAGGGTAAAACGCGGGTGCGTGACCGATACGTGGTTTCATCACCGGTTGCCGGCTATCTGCACAGGGTATTGCTGGAAGTGGGGGATCCGGTGATTCCGGGAGAGCTGCTGACGGAGGTTGACCCCATGCCTGCCAGCACCCTTGATGCCCGAAGTCGGGCCGAAGCAGAGGCCAAGGTGCAGTCGGCCCGCTCGGCGCTGAACTCCACTCGTCAAAAAGTGGCGGCGGCCGAGGCTGAAGCAGACCTCGCCGTGCGTGAGCTGGCCCGCCTCCAGGCACTCAGTGATGATCGTTTTGTTTCCGACGAGCGTTTGCAGCAGGCCCGGGCCGCTGCGGCCAGAACCCAGGCCATTCTGCGTTCCGCGCGCTTTGACGAAGAAGTGATGGCCCACGAACTGGCAGCGGCCCGAACCCGCCTTGAGGTGTCTGCCGCGCGTGCGAACGGCGATGGAGCGGTTGAACGTGTGCCGGTCAGGTCCCCTGTAAACGGCTCTGTTTTGGGAATTGTGCGAAAAAGCGAGGGTGTGATTCAGGCCGGTGAAGCCATTCTGGAACTGGGGGATCCCGGGGCGCTTGAGGTGGTTGTGGATGTATTGAGTTTTGATGCCGTGAATCTTCAACCCGGTATGGTGACGCGCCTCACCGGGTGGGGTGGCGGCACCCTGGACGCTACCGTCCGGCGCGTTGAGCCGGTTGGATTCGAGGACGTGTCGGCCCTGGGTGTGGAAGAAAGGCGGGTACAGGTGGTTGCGGATATCACCAGTCCTGCTGATGCCTGGCAAAGCCTGGGGGACGGCTATCGCGTAGACGCCGAGTTTCTGCTCTGGCGTTCCGACAATGTCCTTCAGGTTCCGGAATCCGCCATCTTTGTCACTGATGGGCAGCACCAGGTATTCCGCGTTGTCGATGACATTGCGGTTCTGACAGACGTGTCGGTCGGTCGCACAAACGGATTTCGTACAGTTATCCAGGAAGGATTGACTGAGGCAGACAACGTCGTCCGACACCCGGATCGTCAGCTTGAAGACGGCAGCCGTATCCGTCTTCGTTAATGGCCTGCATTGCACGGTCCGCAGGGTAAAATGAGAGGACATATCACGTTTGGCTGGCTAGACTGACGGCACATAAAAACAAAAAGGAGACTGGCACGGTGAACCAGTTCGATACGCTTATTGTCGGCGGCCGCTACTTTGACGGTACCGGCGGCCCCTCACGCATCGCCCATGTTGGCATCAAAGATGGGCGGGTTGCCGAAGTCTTTGACCAGCAGCCCGAACCCGGCCATGCGACGCGCACGATTGACGCCAGCGGTTGCTGGGTGACGCCGGGATTTCTCGATACCCATACCCATTACGATGCCGAGTTGCTGGTAGCGCCGTCCCTGTCTGAATCCGTGCGTCACGGTGTCACCACGGTGCTGATCGGCAGTTGTTCCCTGAGCATGGTCTGTTCTGATCCGGAGGACGCCTCGGATATTTTTACCCGGGTGGAAACGGTCCCGAGGGAAAAAGTGCTGCCCATTCTGAAGCAGCACAAGTCCTGGCAGACACCAAAAGAGTGGGTGGCGTTCATGGACCAGCATCCACTGGGGCCCAATGTCATCAGCTTTCTCGGCCACAGTGATCTGAGAACCGCCGTGATGGGTCTTCATCGCGCCACCGACAGGAACGTGACGCCGACTCCCGAAGAACAGCAAAAAATGGAGGCTCTGCTGGAGGAGGCGCTGCAGGAAGGATTCCTCGGTCTTTCCACCATGTGCCTGAAATGGGACAAGGTGGACGGTGATCGGGAGTGGTCCAAGAGCCTGCCAAGCACCTACGCCCGCTGGCGGGAGGTCAGCCGTCTGAATGCACTTTTGCGTCGGTACGGGCGGGTGCACCAGGGCGCACCGAATGCGGCCAATCCGTTGCAGGTAACCCAGTACCTGAAAGAGACCCTGGGCTGGTTGAGAAAGCCGCTGAAAACAACCCTCATTGCGATGATCGACCTCAAGGGTAACCCCACGGTCAAACCAATGGCGAGTCTGGTCGGATGGCTGGCCAACAGCTTTGGAGGTAATTTTCGCTGGCAGCTGCTCCCGACACCGTTCACGGTCTATGCCGATGGCATGGATATCGTGCTGTTCGAAGAATTCGGTGCCGGTGAAATGGCCCTGGATATTCGGGATCAGCTTGAGCGCAACGATCTCCTCAAGGACGAACAGTACCGCCGGAAATTCCGGAAATTCTATAAGGAAAAGCTCTCTCCGCGCGTTTGGCAGCGGGATTTCGGTGATGCTGTCATTCTCGATTGCCCGGACAAGAGTGTCGTAGGGCGAAACTTCGCTGAACTGGCGGCAGACCGCGGCATCCATGTTGTCGATTTCTTCCTCGACATGGTGGTGGCCCATGGACGTTCGCTGCGCTGGTTTACCACGGTGGGGAATCACAGAAAGGATAGGCTCAGAAAAATGGTAACCAATCCGGGCGCGCTGATCACCTTCTCCGATGCCGGCGCCCACATCCGGAATATGGCCTTCTACAACTTGCCGCTTCGATTTCTGAAGCTGGTAAATGAAAGCCACGGGGAGGGCGAGCCGATCATGTCCCTCGAACGGGCCGTGCACCGATTGACCGGCGAGCAGGCAGATTGGCTTGGCGTTGATGCAGGTCATATCAGGGTAGGGGACCGGGCCGATATAACGGTACTTGATCCCCGTGGCCTTGATCAGGATCTGGAGCAGGTTGAATGGGGCGAGATGGAAAACTTCGGACTGGAAAGAATGGTTAACCGTGTCCCTGGTTGTGTCAGAGAGGTGCTGATCAATGGCCGGCCTGCGGTAACGAATGGTGAGGTGCAACCTGCGTTGGGCAGCGAATCTGGATACGGACACTTCCTGCGCGCCGGGGCCTCTGGATAATCACGGACAAAAGGAAACTTATGAGCCAGCGATTTGCACCCGCAGTCTGGGTGGTGGTCTTCCTTGCTGTATTTGTCTGGTCTGCCATCGAGCCCACGGATCGGGCCACATGGGTTCTGGAAGTGCTGCCTGCCGCCGTCGGTTTCTCCGCGGTTGTCTGGTGTTACTTCCGTTATCCACTCACGCCGCTGGTTTATGTGTTGATACTGGTGCATGCCATCATCTTGATGGTTGGCGGGCACTATACCTATGCGGAAGTACCTTTGTTCGACTGGTTTCGGGAATGGTTCGACTGGGAGCGTAACAACTACGACAAGCTTGGCCATCTGGCGCAGGGTTTTATCCCCGCAATGGTCGCCAGGGAAGTGGTCATTCGTTTCGAGGTGTTCTCCAGTCGCCGCTGGGCTGCGTTTTTTATTGTCTGCTTCTGCCTTGCGGTGAGCGCCTTCTACGAGTTGATCGAGTGGTGGGTGGCCTTGCTCAGCGATGAAGCCGCCGAGGCATTTCTGGGCACCCAGGGTTACGTCTGGGACACTCAGTCGGATATGGCCTGGGCGTTGTCCGGGGCCATCCTGGCCCTTACCCTGCTCGGGCGTTTTCATGATCGCCAGCTTCAGAAGCTATGACACTGTGCCGCGAGCTGGAGTGGCATGTCTGATTAATGGAACAGGACTGTATGTCGGAAGAACTCAATGCTGACAACCAACCGGAGGGAATGCCCCGCAGCCAGGTGATCGGGCTCATCCTCGGAGCCGCGTTTCTTCTGGCGACTATTCTCCTTCCACCTCCTGAAACCATGTCTGGGCATGCATGGTCCGCCCTCGGATTGATGCTGCTCATGGCGACCTGGTGGTCCACCGAGGCCATTCCGATCCCCGCCACTGCCCTGTTACCGATCGTGCTGGTTCCCGCGCTCGGGCTTGGAACCGTTGGTGAAGCCACCGAGCCCTATGCCAATCCAATCATTTTCCTGTTCCTGGGGGGATTTACCCTCGGGCTTGCAATGCAGAGGTGGAACCTGCACCGGCGAATCGCCCTGATGACGCTTAAGGCTGTGGGTAGCAAGCCCCGACGCCAGATTGCTGGATTCATGCTGGCCACGGCCTTTCTGAGCATGTGGGTCAGCAATACGGCAACCGCCATTATGATGCTGCCGATTGGTCTGTCGGTTGTAGCCATGATGGATACCAATGATAACCCTGAGGGCGTTCGGCGTTATGCCACGGCCCTGCTGCTGGCTATCGCTTATTCTGCCAGTATCGGTGGCATTGCCACACTTATTGGCACACCGCCAAATGCCTTGCTGGCCGCCTACCTGAGCGAAAACCAGGGGGTCTCCGTGGGCTTTGCCCAATGGATGCTTCTTGGCGTTCCGGTAACGATCGTAATGCTGGTTCTGGCGTGGTGGTGGCTGACCCGCCGGGACTTCGGTCTTGGCAACTCTGGCGACGGTGGCAAGGCCATTCGGCAAGAGCTTGACGCGTTGGGCTCGCTCGGAAAGGGCGAAAAGCTCGTGGCACTGGTGTTCCTTGTTACGGCAAGTGCCTGGATCTTCAGGCCTCTGTTATCCGACAGATTGATGCCCTGGCTAAGCGACACCGGCATTGCCATTGCTGCGGCCATCGCCATGTTCTTGATCCCGGTGAATACCCGCAACCGTGAATTTCTGCTGGACTGGGAAACTGCAAAGGGTATTCCCTGGGGCGTACTGCTCCTGTTTGGCGGGGGGCTGGCCATGGCCGGCGTGATCAGCAGTTCGGGCCTTGCGGAGTGGATCGCCCAAAGTCTCGGAGTGGCCGGCGCCCTGCCGATGCTCGTCATGATCCTGCTGGTGGTTGGCGTGATCATTTTTCTGACCGAAGTTACCAGCAATACAGCGACTGCGGCGGCGTTTCTGCCGTTGCTGGGGGCGCTGGCCCTTAGTCAGGGGGTGTCGCCGTTGCTACTGACAGTACCGGCTGCAATTGCCGCCAGTTGTGCCTTCATGATGCCGGTAGCTACCCCGCCCAATGCCATCGTGTTCTCCAGTGGCCACATGCAGATCGGCGACATGATCAGAGCCGGGTTCGCCCTGAACCTGCTCGGCATTGTGGTGGTGACTGTCCTGAGCTATCTGCTACTCGGAGTGGTCTTTATCCTCTGACCCTCATCAGGCCCGGCAACCGGGCCTGCCGCCTTATTCCTCCCGATGTCTTGAAGCAGTTCTCAATTCCCCTCCGTAAGGCCCCTCCTGCAGCGACAGATTTGAGGCACAGTTATCTTTAAGGGCGCAGGCTTTTCGGTATCTTACCGTAACAACATGTAACCCGATGAATAACGGGGCCAATAAAAACAGGGACTTCGTCTGACATGCTGCTGGTGCTCGCTGGATCCATTCTTACATTCACCATGGTGCAGGAAGCCACCGTGGTGGAGCCTTTTGAGAAGGGTCAGATTGTTATTGAGCAGGACGTGGATTCGAGCCCGATAAAGTTGCGATCGGATGTCAGGGTCGAGCCACTGGTGGAGCAGAAGTTCCGCAACATCGTTCGTCAGGCCTATGACTACAGCTGCGGAAGTGCAGCGCTGACCACCGTGCTGAACTTCTACCTGGGTCGGACCCTGTCGGAACGTCAGGTCATGGAGGGGCTGCTTCATTACGGCGAAAGCGAACGTATCGTGGAACGTCGCGCCTTTTCCATGCTGGATATGAAGCGACTGGTGACAGCGCTCGGTTATCCCTCAGGCGGCTTCCGGGCAACGATTGATGACCTCAAGGATCTTGATCACCCGGCGATCGTGCCCATCCATCACGCGGGTTTCAAACACTTCGTGGTGTTGAGGACGATTCGCGACGGGCGTGCCTATCTGGCAGACCCCTCGGTAGGGAATATCTCCTTCACGCTGGCTCAGTTCGAGGAAAAGTGGGACGACAATGTGCTCTTCATTGTCTTCCCGGGCAGCGATAAACCGCTGGACAACCTCGAGCTGAAGGAAGAAGACCTTCGCTTTGTGGATGACCAGACAATGACCCTTCTGGCGCTGGAAAGGATACCGGCGTTTCACGAGTCCACCCAGCGGCGGATCCAGAATCTGCTTGAACGCCAGAAAAACAATCCCGACGGCAGTGTGGAGAACACCCGCAAGCAGTTGCACTACCGTCGGAACTAATTTACCGGGTAGTCCCGGGTCAGGAACACTACAGATAAAATAAGGGAGTCAGGATGAATCGTTGGTTTGTGCGAGGTTTTATCCTTGTTTCCACGGCAGGTCTGCTTCCGGGCATGGCCCTGGCGCAGGAAGGGAGTGTGGATCAGGCGCGGGAAGCCCTGGCCAAACAAGAGGGCGACGAAGATGCTTCGCAACAACTGGAGGAAGTGTTCCAGGCTGCCGAGAAGAACTATTCGTTGCAGAAAAAGGGCTCTCATTCCCTGAATTACTCGTTCGATTATTCCTACACCGCGGACCAGCGTCTTGACCTGGCCATTACCAATGGATCGGTGAGAAACCTGGATGTGGTGCCATCGGCGACCCACAGCTTTACGAATTCCTTTTCCTACGATTATGGCCTGCTGGACAACCTGACGGTCGGAACCCGAATTCCGCTGGTGGTCAAATACGACACTCAGGATGAGCTCAACGTCTATGACTTTGGCGATATTTCATTTACCGGGCGCTGGCAGCCGTTCGCCTATGTGCCTGGCAAGATGTCGACCACACTGTTTGGAACCCTGTCCACCAAGACCGGCGTCAGTCCCTACGAAATCGATATCAACGAGCAGCTGTCTACTGGTAGCGGTTACTATTCGATCGGCGGCGGCGCAAGCCTTTCCAAAGTCCTCGATCCGGTGGTGATCTTTGGGTCCGTCAGTGCCACCTATAACTTGCCGGCTGAAAACCTGCAGCAGGTAAGGGGTGCGCGGCTTCTTGAAGAGGTGGATCCAGGGTTCGGGCTGTCCGGCTCGGCGGGTTTTGCCTATTCCCTGTCTTACGATATTTCACTGAGTATTTCCGCTCAGCTCAGCTACAGCGATGAAACGATCCTGACTTTCTCCAATGGCGATCAGGCCGTTGCCCAGGACCAGATGACCGGTTTCCTTAGCATGTCATTGGGAACGCGCATCAGCGATACCACTATCGTGAATACCAGTCTTGGGATTGGTCTCACCGAGGACGCCCCGGACTTTTCCCTTGGGGTCTCCCTGCCCATTAACTTCTCCGGTCTCAAAGAGTGATTGGTGTCGTTGACGATCTACGGGAAGGGAAGGACTTCATGGGACAGAAAATCCACAACCGTCAGATTCTCGCGGCGCTGATTGCCACGACCCTATCGTGTGGCGCCCAGGCCCAGCTGGCGCAGAACCTGACAATTCACCCCAAGGCCCTTGCGCTGGGCAATGCCGTGACTGCAGATCCACCGGGGATCATGGCCATTCACTACAATCCAGCGGGCCTGACCAAACTGGAAGGGCGCCAGCTGGAAGTAAACCTGATGAGCGTCTATCTCGACATTGACGCGGACTTCACAGCGCCGGAAGGGTATGAAATTTTCGGTATCGACGGCCTCGAAACGGATCCGCTGACCGGAAAGCAACGGGACCCTGTTGCCAATACTCACAGCCACAGCAACAATGTCGCCCTGTATTTGCCCGGATACGGTATTCTTCGCGCGCCTCCCGGGCCGGCCCTGGCCCCTTCAGCGGGGATCAGTATCAACCCCCCGGGCTCGAAACTAACCTTTGGTAATGCGTTCTACCTGCCGCTGGCGGCCGGCTTTTATCGCGACAAGGACGACCCTGGCCGTTACCAGCCCCAGGCCACGGCGCTGCAGCGCACGACTTATCTCTCACCCACGGTCGGTTACGAGATCAACGACGATTGGTCCGTGGGTGCCGGTATCCACCTGTCCCACATGGGTATCGCGGCAGACCAGTACATGCGGGCGCCCAACCTGCTTCTGGGGGTGGCTGAAGTTCTACAGGACGCCTTCAACTGTGAGAGTGGTGACGAGCCCCTGCAGCCCTGGCTGGCGCTGTGTGGCGGTAACGTCGGTCCCTGGGATGACATTGGCGCCTTGAACATCAATGTTCAGGAAACCCTGTCCCCCACCTATGCATTAGGGGTGATGTGGGAGCCAACCGACTGGTTCAGCTGGGGGGCGAGCTATACCTCCGAAGCTGAAATGAACATGAAGGGTACCTTCGAAATCCAGTACACCGACGACTGGTCCGGCTTCTGGCAGAGCGTTAACGGATCCGTGCTGGGTGCGATTACCTCGGCGATCCTGAGTCTTCCGTCAGGTGCGCCCAAGGAATCCGGCAACGTCAGTATGGATCTGGTGTATCCCCAGCACTTCCAGACCGGCATCAGCGTTGATGTGCATCCAAAGCTGACCCTCAACGCTGACATCGGCTGGACCGATTACGAACAGTGGGATGCCTTCGTTTTCCGGTTCGACCGCAACCTGGAGTTCCTCAATGCGGCGCGGATCCTGTCACCGGAGAATGCCACGCCGAATACCCTGAGACTGCCTCTGGGTTTCAAGAGCCAGTGGAACTGGGCGTTTGGCATGGAGTTCCATGCGTCCTCCCGTCTGGACCTGCGTGCCGGCGTGGAAATACGGGATTCTGTAATACCGGATGATCAGCGACAGGTCATGGCACCTTTTGGTGGGGCCAACCTCTATAGTATTGGTATGGGGTACCAGTGGGACAAGGACACTCAAATTGACATGAATCTCAGCTATCTTCATTCGGTGGAGTCGATTCCCGCGGACACCAGCTGTAACCTGAACTGCGACAACATTACTAACATTATCTACAACCCCTATGCAGGCCTGGATGTCAAAACCTCGCTACGGGTTGTGATGGCGGGCCTCAGTTTCCGGACCAAGTTCTGAGTGGTGCCATTAACCAGGGGGTAGTCATTCGCAGTGATTAACGGCTCTTTACTGAAATTAGCCTTGTGTCTTTTTCTGGTAGCGGTTCTGGGAGGTTGCCAGGTTGGCGGGTCCACGGTATCCGAGCGAGAGGGCTATTTTACCTGGGTAGACGAGCAGGGCAGGGTGCGGTATTCCCCCATTGCAGGAGCCGCGACTAATAAGACTGACAAGGATGCTGACGCACGCAGCGATTCGGGGTCCGCGGAAGAACCAGCGCAGTCAGATGAAGGGGCCAGCCCTGAGTCGGGCCTGATGGAAGACAACGAGTACACACTTGAAAACTATCCGGATGCCGAAGCGCTTGCGAAAGACGGTTACGTTCGGCCGGGCGAGCGGCAGCCCTATTTCACCTGGCGCGACGCCGAGGGCAATGTACGCGTTAGCTATTACCGACCAGATACCCGCTCTGACCTTGAGAAAGGGCTGATTGAACCGCCTGTTCAGATCACTGAAGCCAGCGTTTACCAGGCAGGCCCCGCTGTAGCGGGCGCTGCTCCCGTAGAGGGTTATGACCCGGACGCCTTCGCGATATTGGCTATTGAAGCTAAAACCGATGATTTTTTTGACCGGTTTTCAGCCAGCTGTTGTGAATCCATGGATGTCCCTGATCGGCAAAGCTGGCAATCGGGAAGGGAATTTGGCATTTCCCTCTCTGACGACTCAGCCACCCATCCGTTTCTCACCGGCACCAGCCCCTATCAACTGATTGAGCTCCCGGACGCGGGCACGCATCGCAGTCTGGTTATCCGCCTGCGCTCCTATGCCAAAGACGGCGTGTTCGTGCCCTCGCTGGTGTTTCTCGATGAGTCGATGGCACCGTTAAGACTGGTGACAGACCTGGTGATGGATTTTACCCCGGAGAACTGGCATCGGCGCGGCTACCTGGAAGCATGGGTGCCCGCTTTCCCGGGACAGGACGAGCGTTGGCTGGTCCTGTTTACACGAGATGAAGACCTGAACGGTCAGACTGTTATCGAAACCCGCGCCGGCCCCCGCAAAATTCCCCACATCAGGCACGGTGAAATCGGCCTGATGCAGTTGGAGGAATGAGGTTTCAGTCCTCTGTCTTGCTAAGATCCAGCCACTGTTGCGACAGCCAGTAGTAGCTGCCATCGCTTGCAGGGTGGGTGCAGTTGTAACGGAATCTCCTGCTATTGAAGGCTTTAGGGGCCTCTACCGCCACATTGCCATCAGTCACGTCAAAGTCGATACGTCCCTGACCTGAGGCAAAGCATGTCAGCCGGTCGGCTCCAATGGGTTCAACCAGCGGGAAAGTGAGGGTTGGCGGATTAACGGAGATCACGCCGTCGGGCAGCTTGCCGGTATCAACAGGGAAGGCTTTGCTGCGAAGTTTGTTCTCAAGGCTTCCCAGCTGGCCGTAGGCGTTTGCCATTGGAAAACGCGGCAATCGGGTTTTCTCGGTTTGTTGGCCGATGGCGCCGGATTGCTGGCCAAAACCGTACCAGCCCCGCTCAGCCACTTTGCGCTCCAGTGCTTCGTCAAACTCGCCATAAGGGTACGCAAACATGGGTGCAGGCGCCTTCAATTCCCTTGAGAGGGTCGCCTGGGCTGAGTCGAGACTGCTGGTAACCCTGGCTTGCCAGTCACTCTGACTTTCGTTCGGTTTACGGGCAAGATGCCCATGATCAGCGCTGTGGTTGGCAATGGTTACGCCCGGTCGTTCGGCCAACTCCCGAATCTGATCCCAGGTCATGTAGCCGGTTCGGCCAACGGCTTCTGTATTTACAAAAATCGTGTAGGGGTAGGCCTTTTCGGCCAGCAGCGGTGCCGCCGTATGGTAGATGGAGTCGTAGGCGTCATCGAAGGTAATGGCGATGCGATTACCTTGTTCATCGGTACCGGCCAGCGCTGTTTCGGTGCCTTCCTGTAGACCCACAACGACCAGCTCCAGATCCGAGATCATGTCCAGCTGGCCCTCGAACAGGGATACAGACGTGCTGGTCGCGGGCGGCGTTGAATCACTGACATGATGATACTGCAGGACAACGAGGTCTGCCCGGGCCGAGGTTGCGGTCGACATAACCGCGACAGCCAGGGTAATTTTCAGGAATGCTTTGAGCGGCATATCGTCTCCTGTGTTTCTTCGCTCCGACGCGATCAAACCGGCCGGTCAGATGTTGTGACGGAAGTGTGCTTTGAGTACGGCAAAGGCCTGATTCAGATCCTGAATGGTTTCGGTCTTGCCTCCGCGATCCGGGTGGGCGTTCATAACCGCCCGGCGGAAACGCTTCTTGACGGTCGGGAAATCAGAAGGGACAGCCTGGAAGCCCAGTATTTCCGCTGCTTCACGTGTTTCGGCCTGGGCCGGTGCCTGCCCGGGCGCACCGGCCCAGAAATCATTCATCATCCGTTGGATCGCTTCCTCCGGCAGACGGTATTGGGAGAGATCCAGATAGAATTGACGAAGCGTGTCGACACTGTCCGGAACGCCCTCGCCACTGACCACACTCTGCTTTTCGATGCGTATATTGAGAGGCGATATCTGGAGGCTTTCGCCGGCCTCGGACAACTGGTCCCGAAGACGGTAGAGTACGTGGAACAGCAGAAAATGAACCGGGTAGAGTTTTTCGGGTTCGCTGAAAACAACGTCTCCAAGCAACTCCCACGGTTGCCCCTGGAGCGCCTTGATCAGCGACAGCTCATTCATGCCCGCCGGTGTTGACCGGATTTCATGCTCAACAGCCACCAGCAGGTGTTGAATCTGCTGCTCCAGGCAGTCATCTTCGTTCACCGCTCCAGGGTAGGACATTTTGATCGGGGCTTGGCTTTCGGTCATGGAGTCCATGGTAGGGTACTCCCGGCCATCAGGGAAGTGCAGCCAGCCGCGGAAGCCCGCCCATGAACAGGGCGGTCGAGAATCGGGTTGCGGTCAACGCTTCAGCTTCCGCTGAATCCGGGTTCCTGTGGGCCCGCCTGGCAAGCGTCAGGCTGGTCTCATAGGCGACGCCGAAGAAAGCGGCACACAGGTATTCATGATCGATCCGCGGAAGCAGTCCCCGCGCCATCGCCTCGCGAACATCGTCTTCCAGGGACAGCATGGTCAGACCGAGAATATCCGAACCAAACAGCTCCCGTAGCGCTCGATCATTTCGGTGCGCGAGCTCGTAAACCAGTGGATCCCGGGCGGTCGCAGTGAATAAAGCCATGTAGGCGTAGTGGATAAAATCTTCTGTGGTGTCCGCAGCGCGCCGATGGCGCGTGAGGTTGTTATTCAGGTTGGTCAGGAAGTCAGTGAGCAGGGCGGCGAAGATGTCCTGCTTGCTGGAGAAATAATTGTAGAAGGTACCGGCGGCAAGACCGGTGCGGCGGACGATGTCGCGGATGGTCGATTTTTCATATCCCCGCTCGCGAAAACATTCCCTCGCCGCGAGCAGGATAGCCCTCCGGTTCCGGATGCGGTTCTGTTCCCGTTTACCAGCGGCTTCTTCACTCGATTGCAACGTATCCATGTTGGTATCCTGTCCCTGAATCCATGTGACGCGTATAATCCCACGTCCATTTAACCTGTGAACGTAGTTGGTATGTCCGAAGCAATGATCGCCAGTGCCGAACAATCCCTCAACTCAGAGCGGGAGCGCCGCCAGAAGCTGGAGTTGAACAAGCTGCAGAAACGTCTGCGCCGCGAAGTCGGGCAGGCGATTGCCGATTTTTCGATGATCGAGGCCGGTGACAAAGTCATGTGCTGCCTCAGCGGCGGAAAAGACTCTTACGCCATGCTCGATATCCTGCTTAACCTGCAGAAGAGCGCGCCTGTCTCGTTCGAGCTGATTGCCGTCAACCTTGACCAGAAACAGCCCGGTTTCCCGGAAGAGGTGTTGCCCGAATACCTGTCCTCCATGGGTATCGAGTACCACATCATCGAAAAGGACACTTACAGTATTGTTAAGGAAAAAGTCCCCGAAGGGAAGACTACCTGCGGTCTGTGTAGCCGGCTACGTCGCGGAATTCTCTATAATTTCGCCGAAGAGCACGGAGTAACCAAGATTGCGCTCGGTCACCATAGGGACGATCTGCTGGAAACCCTGTTCCTGAACATGTTCTATGGCGGCAAACTGAAGTCCATGCCGCCAGTTCTGCACAGTGATGATGGCCGGAATACCGTTATCCGGCCGCTGGCTTACAGTCGCGAAAAGGATATCGCCCGCTACGCCGGTCTGAGAGAGTTTCCCATCATTCCCTGCAACCTGTGTGGTTCACAGGAGAATTTGCAGCGCCAGGTTATCAAGGACATGTTCCAGAGCTGGGACAAGCAGCACCCCGGCCGGTTGGAGACCATGTTCCGGGCCATGTGCAATGTGGAGCCGTCGCACCTGGCTGATACCAACCTCTACGATTTTCGGGAAGGAAAGCGCCTCGGCGGTAAACGCCAGGCCGTTCACACTGCCGAACCTGAGGCCACTACTGACTTCGGTCGCCTGGACGTGTTGAACATCTAGGTAGCTAGCAGATGCAGGAATGGCAGGGTCCATAGCCCGAAGAGGATAAGCAGCCCACCGGTGACCTTCCGGAACAACTGGTGGCTCTGCAAGCCTCGGATCCAGTTGGCCGCAAAACCTGTTGCGAGCATTGAAGGAAGGGTGCCAAGCCCGAAAAACAGCATGGTTAGTGCAGCCGAGCCCACCGTCGGTTGGAGCGCTGCCCATCCGAGAGTGCTGTAGACCAGGCCACAGGGCAGCCACCCCCAGAGCGCTCCGAGGGCAAGCGCCTGTCCTCCGTGATTTACCGGCAGGAAGCGACGGGTCAGGGGAGAGAGACGAGCCCAGACTGGGGCGCCAACCCGTTCGACGTAACGAATCCCCTGCCACCATTGCCCCATGGACAATCCCATGAAGATCAGCAAAACCCCGGCAAGGCTACGAAGCACAAGACCGGCCGTGCTCCACTGACTGGCCGCCGTGGTACTGGCCAGCGCGACCAGTGTGGCGATCAACACATAGCTACCGATGCGCCCAAAGTTGAATGCCAGCAGCATGACCGTCTGTCGTAGCCGGAAACCCCGGCCTACAGGCAGTGCCATTGAGAGGGAAGCGCTGATGCCGCCGCACATGCCAAGGCAGTGCGTGCTGCCAAGGAGTCCTATGAGGAAGGCGCTAGGATAGCTGAGGTAAAGTTCCGGACTCATCCTTTTTGAGGTTTATCCCCATCCGGATTGTCAGCCTCGCTGACCTCAACGGCCTGCTCTGGGGAAGAAGCCTCTTTGGCCGTCTTGTCAGTGCGAGCATCGTCCGGAATCATATCTTTATCGTCATCGTAAAGTATCCGATGGGCCGGACCTTCCAGGTCATCGTACTGGCCGTTCTTGACCGCCCATGAAAAAAGCACGACACCCAGAGTTACCAGGATGAGCATCACCGGAACGAGGAACATTACGATTTTCACAGTGAACCCTCAAAAAACGAGTATAAAGCTACGGTATCAGGACAGGGCCTGTGCGCCAACCGGGGGATTATCCTGATGCGGTTGCTCAGGCGCTTTGCCAAGCCGAAGTGCATTTAACACTACCACCAGGGAACTGAGGGACATCCCGATTGCTGCCAGCCAGGGTGGCACCATGCCTGCGGCAGCCAGTGGCAGCGCACAGACATTGTAGGCAAGGGCCCACCAGAGATTCTGGCGGATGATGCGCCGGGTCTGACGGCTGGTTTTCAGGGCCTCAACCAACTGCAGCAACTGGCCGTTCAAAAGTACCGCATCGGCTTTGAGCTGGGTCAGGTCCGCAGCAGTGCCCATGGCGACCGAGATTCCCGCTCCGGCCATGGACGGAAGATCGTTCAGACCGTCGCCGACCATCATGATGTGCCTGCCTTCAGATTCAAGTTTCTGAAGTACCGACAGTTTTTCTTCCGGAGAGGCCTGTCCTATCGCTTCGTCAATGCCCAGCATGCCTGCTACCTGCTCAACATGTCCGGAACGGTCGCCACTCAGGAGCAATGTGCGAATACCAGCGTCCTGAAGAGCTCTGATCGCCGCACGGGCATCGGCTCGGGGCTGGTCGTCCAGCCGGAAACAGGCCAGCCACTCGCGATCCGAAGCGAGCCAGATCTCCATGCCCTGGTGAGGTTCGGCGCTGGGCGCGGGTGTACTGACATGCTGTTTGACAAAACCCCGGTGGCCGATGAACAACGGCCTGTCTCCCAGCTGACCAGAGAGACCCCCACCGACGTGGTTTTCCACGTTTTCGACGGCTGCGGTGTCACGCCGATGGAATACGCGGGCGATGGGATGCTCGGAATATTTCTCGAGCCCGGCGGCGAGCTTAAGGCAGGTTGTTTCATCCATGCTGCCAACAATATCAATGCCGGTCAGGCTGAGTTCGCCGCGGGTCAATGTCCCGGTTTTATCGAACACCACGGTATCGATGGTGTTCATTGATTCGAGGGTGTGGCCCCGAGTGGGCAGAAACCCGAGACGGCGCAGCCTGACGGTAGCAGAGGTGATCGCTGTCGGCGTTGCCAGCGACAGAGCACAGGGGCAGGTGACCACCAGCACCGACAGGGTGATATCGAAGGCATTGTCGGCGCCTGCCAGCCACCAGCCAATCCAGACAACGGGTGCCAATATCAGTACCCGCCCGACAAATTTCCCCGCCATCCGGTCGGCCATCATCGCGACCTGGGGCTTTTCGGATTGTACCCGGTCCAATACCCTGAGGATGCCTGAAAGCCGCGTTTGCGCGCCCGCCTTTACCACACGGACATCGAGAGGATTCTCGCCGTTCACACTGCCGGCATGAACCGTATCCCCGGGATAACGGGTTTCTGGCAGATACTCTCCCGTCAACGCCGCCTCGTTCAGGGTGGACTCGCCCCGCACGATTTCTCCATCCACTGGCAGAGTTTCGCCGGGTCGAACCCGAACGATATCTCCGGGGCGAATCTGGTGCGCCGGGACTATGTCCGTATCATCACCATTCACCAGTGTGGCAACGGTCGGCTGGAACCCCGCAAGGGCATTACCGGTCAGCCCGGCACGGTAGCGGGCCTGAACTTCGATATAACGACCCAGCAGCAGGAAGAACGTAAACATGCACACGGACTCGAAGTAGACTTCGTCCCCGCCAACTATGGTTACCCAGGCACTGGCAAGGTAGGCAAGCCCGATTGCAATGGCAACCGGTACATCCATGGTCAGGTGCCGGCTCAGGAGATCCCGGCGGGCGTTGCGGAAAAAGGGGGCAGCGCTATAAAGAACCACAGGGGTGGCCACCAGCAGACTGAACCAGCGGAAAAAGCTTATAAACTCCGGTGACAGATCATTGACCAGTTCAAAGTACAATGGAAATGCCAGCATCATGCTCTGGAAAGAGCCTATGCCCGCGATGGCAACCCGGATCAGCATGGAACGGTGCTCTGCCTTTAGAGCCTGTTCTGCCTCGTCTGCCTGGTATGGCCGGGCCGTATACCCAAGCTCATGGATGGCAATCAGAAGATCGCTCAGCGGCGCCTGGTCCTGGGACCAGATCAGACGGGCACGCTGTGTGGTGTGATTCACCGAAAAAGACACGACACCAGGCTGCTGCTTCATGTGATTTTCAAGCAGCCAGATACAGGCAGCGCAGGTGATACCGCCAATCAGCAGCTGGGCTTCCTGTGCGCCTTTGACAGGAGCGACAAAGGATTCCTGAACCAGGGGATGGTCCAGCTCCCTCAGGCGATTCACTTCCGCGTTTGTCAGTTGCTTTGGTGTGACAGCCGGCTGGGTCCGGAAATCGTAAAAACCGGTCAAACCCTCGCTATGGATGGTTTGGCAAACCGCCTTGCAGCCCTGACAGCAGAAGTGGTGGATTGCGCCATCGAGCTCAAGGGTGATGGGCGGTTCACCGTCTGCCGGTTCACCGCAGTGGAAGCAATCCAGGTGCGTCAACCTTGGGCAGACTCCCCGGCCTTGATGGTAATGCCGCTTTCAGTAGGTAACCAGGTTTCACCTTTAAGACGCCATTCATTGGCCGGACCCCGGAGGTCGTAGTACCAACGGCCGTCGATGTCGCTATGAAGTTTCCCGGCAAATCGCCCTGGGGCGATCTGCTGGAACTGGATAGTGCGGTCTTTGTCCGAGAGTGTCGGGTGGAAAAGGTTGAGAATCAGGTATGGGAAGTCAGCCGGACCTTCCACGGTATTCAGGTTGACCGTGACGTTTCGGTCCTGAAAGTCAATCTGAGCTTCCATGCCAAGGTCCAATGCTTTCTGGTCCCTCGCGATGGACATGTTGATCCCGCGGCCTTCCTTGGACCAGTCGTCCGTCACCATTGAATTTTCAGTGTTGATAGCGATGGTGATTGCAATGGCGCAATAAATAATTGACGCACCCGGGAAAATCAGAAGAAACCAGAACCAGGGCTGGCGATACCACGGGGCAACGGGTGTTTCAGTAGTCATATATCTCTATCTCGTTTATACGTTCGGATGCGCACGCGATCAATGATCAGCGCGTTGGACCGACGAATCGACTTTCGGTTTCCAGGCTCAGCGAAGAATCTGATTCTGATTGAGCCCTGAACAGAATGTCGTTATTGGATTCGGTAATGGATTCTGGTGGCACATCGACAACAGTCGGCAGCGAACGGTTTTCGCCACTCTCTACGGTCACTGAGTTGTCAGTCAGGATACGAATTCCATCCAGCCCGGTCACCGACAGGGCGAAGGTTTGAGGCACCTCTGTCATATTGGCGATTTTGAGGGTGTAGGAATTCTCGATCCGACCCTCACCATTGAAGCTGAACAGCGCACCGCGATCACGCAGAGCATCCATCTGGGCGGGAACCCGGGTGGCAATCGTGAAAATAATCGCAGCAATCATGACCGACAGCACGGCGCCGTAGCCAAAGGTTCTGGGCCGCAGGAGCTTCGAGGTCTTACCCTCCAACTCATTCTCTGTGGTGTAACGGATAAGCCCTCTGGGATAATTCATCTTGTCCATGATCTCGTCACAGGCATCAATGCACAGGGCGCAGCCGATACACTCGTACTGCAGCCCGTCTCTGATGTCGATACCAGTCGGACATACCTGAACGCACTGGCCACAGTCGATGCAGTCGCCCAGCCCGGCCTCCGCCGGATCCACGCCTTTCTTGCGCCCGCCCCGGGGCTCGCCGCGGTTGGGATCGTAGGAGACCACCCGGGTGTTGGGGTCAAACATCACCGACTGGAAGCGTGCATAAGGGCACATGTATAGACAAACCTGCTCACGCATCCATCCTGCATTGAGGTAGGTGGCTACGGTGAAAAAGGCAACCCAGAAATAGGCCCAGCCATTGGCCTGCAGGGTGAACAGATCTGCAATCAATTCGCGAATGGGGTAGAAATAGCCGACGAAGGTCAGACCAGTGGCCAGCGCGATCAACAGCCATACCGCATGCTTGGCGGATTTTTTGACAACCTTTTCAGTGGATCGTGGGGCCTTGTCCAGCTTCATACGCTTGTTTCGGCTTCCTTCGATCCGTTCTTCAACCCACATGAATATGAAGGTCCACACGGTCTGGGGGCAAGTGTAGCCACACCAGACCCGGCCAAATAACGTGGTAATGAAGAACAGACCAAAAGCGCTGATAATCAGCATTCCCGAGAGCAAGATAAAATCTTTCGGGTAGAACGTCGCTCCGTAAAGATGGAATTCACGGGCAGGAAGGTCGAAATGAATCAGCGGTTGTCCGTCCAGGGTGAACCAGACAAAGGCAAAGTACATGCCCATCAAAAGTAAAAGACTGACATTACGGATACGCTGAAAGAAGCCTTTGACTTCCTTCACGTAAATCTTCTTGCGGCTGGCGTATAGCTCGACGGTTCCGGATTTATTGTTGTTGTCGGAGGGGTCAGAGGATGGGTCAACCTGTTTGACCGGAATCTCACTGCTCATCGTTACCTCCAAAAAAATGATAATGCGGGGCAACAGGCCGTTAGGCTGCTGATCTCTTCAAGCCTGTGCCCGCATCGCAGACACAGGGTTGAAAAGACCGTGCCGGGGATTGACCCCCGGCCGGCTGACTCAGTTCGATAGGCTGTAGACGTAAGCCGCGAGAATCTGAATCTGGTCCTCGGAGAGGCGACCGCTTTGGGCTGGCATCTGGTTCTGGCGACCGTTCATAACGGTCTCCTTGATCCAGTCATAGGTAGAACCGTAGAGCCAGGTATTATCTGTCAGGTTTGGTGCGCCAAGGGCCTGGTTACCCTTGCCATCGGCGCCGTGGCACGCCACGCAAGCCTGTGCAAAAACTGCTTCACCGGCTTTTGCCGCTTCTGCATCTTTCTCGCGCCCACTGAAGCTCAGTACGTAATTAACCACCTGATCGACCTGTTCGTTGGTCATGTTGGGCATTGTGCCTTTGGCAGGCATGGCACCCATTCGACCATTGTGAAGTGTGCTCAGGATCGCTTCAGGTGTTCCGCCATACAGCCAGTCGTCGTCAGTCAGGTTGGGAAAGCCGACCTGACCACGAGCCGCCGAGCCATGACAGACGGCACAGTTGTTAGCAAAGAGACGCTGGCCAATTTTCATGGCATCGCCGTTTTCTGCTAACTCGGGAACCGGAGTCTGGCCGTACTGGGCATAAATGGGGCCATATTTCTCCTCGGCTTCCGCAACTTCGGCCTCCCACTGATTTGTGGAAGTCCAGCCCAGAAGCCCTTTGAAGTTGCCAAGGCCCGGGTAGAGGGCGAGATAGCCAAGCGAGAAAATACAGGTTGCGAGGAACAGGTAAAACCACCACTTTGGCAGCGGGTTGTCATACTCTTCGATGCCATCAAAGGAATGGCCTGTTGTGCGATCGGTTTCGGAATCGGTCGTCTGGCTCTTTCGAGTCGCCCACAGCAGCCACCAGCAGCCAAACACCGTACCGAGCACGATCACACTGATCCAGATGCTCCAGAAGGTACTCATTGTTTATTCTCCGTTTTTTCCTGTTCGAGCGTACGCTGTTCCACGTCATCGTCATCGAAGGGCAGGTGCGCTGCCTCATCGTTGGCTTTTTTGCGGTGAGCGCTGTAGGCCCACCAGACGATTCCAAAAAAAACCGCCATTACCAAAAGTGTGTGAATGCCGCGTAACTCATTAATATCCATTAGTTCACCGTCTTTCTGATATCACGGTACCAAGTTGTTGCAGGTACGCGACCAGAGCCTCGATTTCGAATTTGCCTTCCACCTGAGCCGAAGCTTCTGCAATCTGCTCGTCAGTGTAGGGCACGCCCAGTGTTTGGAGGGTCTCCATCTTCGCGGCGGTCTTGGTATGGTCTACCCGATCTTCAAACAGCCAGGGAAATGCCGGCATGTTTGACTCGGGAACGACGCTGCGTGGGTTGTAAAGATGCTGGCGCTGCCATGCATCGGAATACCGACCACCAACGCGAGCCAGGTCCGGGCCAGTACGCTTGGATCCCCACAGGAACGGACGGTCATAAACAAATTCGCCCGCAACGGAGTAATGACCATACCGCTCAGTTTCCGCCCGGAAAGGACGAATCTGCTGGGTATGGCATACGTGGCAGCCTTCGCGGATGTAAATGTCCCGACCTTCCAGTTCCACAGCCGAGAGAGGCTCAAGGCCCTCTACAGGCTCATTCACGCTTTTCTGGAAGAAAAGAGGCACTATCTCCGCGAGAAAGCCACCGCTGATAGTCAGGATGATCAAGACGATCATCAGACCAATATTTTTTTCAACAATTTCGTGTTTCATTTGATCTCTCTCCCGTTACGCAGGCTGTGTCGCCGCATTATCCTGCGCAACCGCTTCCTTCTGGCGTATGGTCATGTACACGTTGTAGGCCATGATAAGCATACCGCTCAGGAAGATAGCGCCACCAATGAACCGAACGAAATAGCCCGGATAAGAGGCCTCCAGCGCTTCTACAAAGCTGTAGGTCAGAGTGCCGTCCTGGTTAACAGCCCGCCACATCAGGCCTTGCATAATGCCGTTGACCCACATCGCTACGATGTAGAGCACTGTACCCACTGTTGCGAGCCAGAAATGAACGTTGATCAGGTTCGTACTGAACATGGCTTGCACACCCCACAGTTTGGGGATCAGGTGATACATGGCACCGATACTGATCATGGCGACCCAGCCCAGCGCACCGGAGTGAACGTGGCCGATGGTCCAGTCAGTGTTGTGAGATAGCGCGTTAACCGTCTTGATGGCCATCATCGGACCCTCAAAGGTAGACATGCCGTAGAAGGACAGGGAAACCACAAGGAACCGCAGGATTGGATCGGTACGCAGTTTGTGCCATGCACCCGACAGGGTCATCATGCCGTTGATCATACCGCCCCAGGAAGGTGCGAGCAGAATCAGGGACATAACCATGCCTGCAGTCTGGGCCCAGTCTGGCAGGGCAGAGTAGTGCAGGTGGTGACCGCCGGCCCAAACGTAAGTCGCAATCAGCGCCCAGAAGTGAACGATCGACAAGCGGTAGGAATAAACCGGACGGTTGGCCTGCTTGGGAACGAAGTAGTACATCATGCCCAGGAAGCCTGCGGTCAGGAAGAAACCTACGGCATTGTGTCCATACCACCACTGCATCATGGCATCGGTGACACCTGCATAGGCGGAATAGGACTTGAAGGCGGTGGCCGGCAATGCCAAATTGTTACCGATGTGCAGGGCAGCAACCGTGATGATGAAGGCACCGTAGAACCAGTTGGCCACATAGATGTGTGGGGTGCTACGTTTCGTGATGGTTCCGAAGAACACCAGAGCGTAGATTACCCAAACAATCGTGATGGCAATATCGATTGGCCATTCCAGTTCAGCGTATTCCTTGGAGGAGGTAAGGCCGAGCGGGAGCGTGATGGCGGCCGACAAGATAATCGCCTGCCAACCCCAGAATGTGAATGCAGCGAGGCCATCCGAAATCAGGCGCGCCTGACAGGTCCGTTGCACCACATAGTAGGAGGTAGCGAACAAGGCACTTCCACCGAAGCCGAAGATGACGGCGTTGGTGTGCAGCGGCCGGATTCGGCCGAAGTGGGTAAAGGGCAGGTCGAGGTTGAGGGATGGCCATACCAGTTGCGCTGCAATCAGCACACCCAGCGACATACCTACAATACCCCATACCACCGTCATGATGGCGAATTGTCTCACCACCTTGTAGTTGTATGTCAGGTTTGCATTTACTGTGCTCATAGCCTTACCAATGGGTTTAAAGTGGGGAAATATGCGGGCGCAAGTATGGAGAAAGGATTAGCTGTTTGCAATGACTCAGGTCAACTCCTGACATCCATCAAATGCGCCGAAATCAGCAACATGGCTTCCTTTTCAGTGCCGTTATTGGAGTTATTTCAGCGTAGGGAATGTGTGTTGCCTGAGAGCAATGATAGTCGCTTAACTGGATGAGGTGAATTCTGTGGAGTTGATTAAGACCAAAGGCTATGGGAATGAACCGAAAGTTGTACTGATTTTGGCGCACGGCGCCGGTGCGCCGGCCGATTCGGGTTTCATGGAAGAGCTTTCGGCAGCGCTGGAGCGTGAGGGCATTGCGACGGTACGTTTTGAGTTCCCCTACATGCAGAAAAGGCGTCTGGATAGCAAGAAGCGACCGCCCGACAGAGAGCACGTGTTGCTGGAATGCTTTACCCGGGTGGTTGACCAGGTGCGATCAGATTGCGGACCTGCCTGCAGGGTGCTGGTGGGTGGCAAATCGATGGGTGGACGCATGGCCAGCATCCTGGCCAGCCGTCGGGAAGGAATTGATGGTGTCGCCTGCTTTGGTTATCCCTTCCATCCGCCCGGGAAGCACGATCGCTGGCGTACCGCACATTTCCAGGATGTGGGCTGCCCCATGCTGGTGCTTCAGGGGACACGGGATCCATTCGGGAAACCTTCCGAGATGCCCGGCCATGAGCCGGAGTTGGAGGGAATCCGGTTGCGCTGGCTGGAAGGTGGTAACCACGATTTCCAACCGCTGAAAAGCCAGGCACAGACTCAAAGTGAACTGATCGTGGCGGCTGCCCGGGAAACCCGGATCTTTGTGGATGAGCGGCTTTGAGCCTGATCTCTACTGCACCCCGATAGCCTCAGAGAGCTCAGCGCGGTTGCGGCCCTTGCTCTTTGCACGGTACAGGGCCTCATCGGCTCGTTCGAACAGTTGGTTCTGGGTCTCGCCAGAGTTGAGTGATGCGATACCTGCGCTCAGGGTTATTCTCACCTTGTTGCCGTCCGGGGAGAGTAGTGGCGTCCTCGCGATGTCTTGAAGCAGTGCGGAACAGACATTCAAAGCCCCAGTCGCATCGGTTCCGGGCAGCAGTAATGCAAACTCCTCACCACCGAATCGAATGGCAACATCCCGGGGGCGTTTTACGTGCCGGGTGAGCATTTCGGCGATGAACTGAAGGCAGCTGTCCCCAAAGCCATGGCCCCAGGTGTCGTTAATGTGCTTGAAATGGTCGGCATCGACCAGCGCCAGGGTCAGTGGCTGGGAGGTGCGCCGCGCTTCGGCGCACAACTCCGGGAATATGTTGTTCAGGTGCCTTCGATTGTAAAGGCCGGTCAGGACGTCATTCAGGCTCAGTGTCGATAGCTTGCGGTTGGCCTTTTCCAGTTCCCGCATGGTGTTCCGCAGCTGCGCGGTACGTTCATGCACCTTGAATTCCAGTTCTGTCCTTGCATTGTGTTCCACATCCAGAAGCTTCTGGTTCAGCAGGCGCCACCTTTGCACCATCGCATAGTTCAGCAGGATTACCTGTCCTCCCACTGCTGATTGCATCAGCGCCTCCCGTGCAAGAAAGTCATGCAGATAGCCAAAAGCCGCAAGGGCATAGATCAGACCACCAACCAGCATGATCAGCCAGGCCAGCAGATACCACATGGCCGGCTGATACCCCTGTTTCCATCGAACCGCTGCGATGATGAACAGGCTTGAAATAACCGTTAGCGCAAGAACGGTATTGAGCAGAATCGTTTTGTTGTAGGGCAGTATCAGTGTCAGCGCCAGGAAGCCAATGCAGAACCAGGCCTGCCCCTTAAGGACCGTTTCCGAGATGGTTCCGCGGTCCACTTCAAGGAAGGACCGGCCGAAAAGGATCATGGCCAGGGCGCAAAGGGACAAAGACAGGGGGATGGATGTATTGGCAAAGCCTGGGTTGTCTGGCCAGAAGTACTGGTTTGCGAAGCCGCCCATGGCGAACAGAAAGAGTCCCAGTGCTGCCAGGTAAAAAGCGTTGTAGAAGTAATAGCCGGTCCCGGAGCTGAAAAACAGCAGAAGGTTGAAGACCGCAAATACCAGCAGCGCGCCGTAGAATAGCCCGTGGGTGAGTGTCAGATGATTACTGCGGGCAATGACTTCCGCCGGGGTTTCAAAGCTGAGCGGCACGTTCAGTGCGCCATTGCTGTGGATCCGGATCGTCAGAGACCGGGTTTCACCGCCATCCAGTGTGACGGGAAGCAAAAAGTACCGGTAGTCTACCACCCTGGACCCGAAAGGCCGCTGATCTCCGGTAACCAGTGTCTCTGTAGTATCATTACCCGCCTGCCAGAATGTGACTTCGTCCAGCAGGGGGTAGTTGAGTTTCAGGTACCAGGCGGCCCGCTCAGCGCCTGAGTTCCTGACTTGCAGGTGTACCCAGTAAACGGATTTGGTGTGGCTGAATACCAGGTCCCGGCCGTTTGCCGGGGTCCAAACGATATTTCGGGGGAGTTGGTCCGGATTACTTGCTTCATGTCCTGGCGCCCCCGGCGGCGCGCTGTAATAGCAAACGTATTGCATCAGGGAAGCGCGGGCAGCAGTATCGGTGGCCTCGAGCACAGGGCAGTCCGACGGCACCGAACCCGTATCTGGCAGCGCCAGGGCAGGGGCCAGCAAAAGACAGAGAATGGCAATCAAGCGCAAAACGGACGACATTCATGGCTTCCCGCGGTTATCAGAGCGGGAAGTGTAGCCAGAGAAGACAATCTAAGCTGTTAAACAGTTTCAACTTTTACGGGTTGGTCTCCGACCCTGATTCAGGAAATGCATGGAACAGATTCTTGTGTTTTGCCGGCCAGGCTTTGAAACCGAAGCCGGCCGTGAAATGATCGACTCAGCCTCGGAGCGAGGTATTTTCGGGTATTTCGAGCCCCTGAAAGACCAGGGTCTGGTGCGCTTCTACCCGGCCGCTCCGGAAACTGCCGATGATGTAATGGCTCGTCTGCCTCTCGAGGAGATGGTCTTCGTCCGTGACTGGATTGTCGTTCTCGGGCAATTCAGCTTGCCGGAGACTGACAGGGTCGGTGCCGTTATCGAGGGAATCCGCGGACTTGGGCGCGGTTTTCCGGGTTGCGCGCGGCTGGAAGTCCGGCTACCGGAAAACAACGCGGATGGAGACCTTGGAAACTTTGCCCGAAAGTGGGTGTCTCCGCTCTCCCGCGGTTTGCGAGGAGCCGGCCTCCTGAAGGCTGACCAGAATGCTCCTGCGCCGGCGCGTCTGGAGGTTTTTCTCCCCGATTTTACGTCGGCGGTCGTCGGTTTCAGTCTGGCGGATAACCGGGCACGTTACGTTGGTGGCATCCCACGCCTGCGGCTGCCGGCATCAGCGCCCAGTCGTTCAGCGCTCAAGCTCGAAGAGGCCTGGAAGGTGTTTCTGCCCCCGGAACAGGAGCTGGACTACCTTGGTGGTGGCAAGAAGGCCGCGGATCTTGGCGCTGCTCCGGGCGGATGGACCTGGCAGCTTGTGCGCCAGGGGATGATGGTAACCGCAGTGGACAACGGCCCAATGAATCTTGAATTAATGGCCTCTGGGCAGGTGGAGCATGTGGAGGCGGATGGCTATGGTTGGCGGCCCAGGCGCGGCATCGACTGGATGGTCTGCGACATTGTGGATCAGCCCCGGAAAACGGCAAAATTGGCTGTGACCTGGCTAGGTGAAGGCCTTTGCCGTTACACGGTTTTCAATCTGAAGTTGCCTATGAAAAAGCGCTATGACGAGTGGCTGATTTGCCGGGACATTCTCGTTGATGGCTTGAAAAAGGCGGGCATCGGTTTTCGCCTTAAAGCCCGCCACCTTTACCATGACAGGGAAGAAATAACCTGTTTCATCGAGCGGACGGGTTAAAAGGCGCTTTGCTCCAGCACTGTAATGTGCTCTTCTTCGTCCATCATGGGGATAAGCTCCAGCATGAGTTCACGGCGCTCATCGGAGTGAAACCATCGATCCCAGTCTGCTTCGGAGCGCCAGTTCGCCAGTGTTATCCGGTGATTGGGGTCGTGGCTGTCGAGCAGGGTTTCGCCAGAAATGAAACCGGGGGCACTGACAGCCTGCTGCAGAACCTTGCGCGACCGTTCTTCGTAGGCTGTTTCAAGGGTTTCGGCAATATGGCGTTCGATCAGAACCCGGATCATGAGAAACCTCCAAGTGGTTTAACTGTTATAAACAATAATTTAGCAGGTTTTTACGAAAAATCAGGTTCATTGATGGGAGACGACGTGTGACCGCAACTGACTACGACCTCGAGCTGGACGCCCGGGGCCTTTTCTGCCCGGAACCGGTCATGATGCTTCATAATCGGATCAACGATGTCCAACCTGGTGGCGTGTTGCGGGTTGTGGCGACCGACCCCTCTACCACCCGGGACATACCGAGGTTCTGCCAGTTTCTCGGCCATGAACTGGTGAAACAGTTGGAAGAGGACGATCTGTTTATCTACCTGATACGCCGGGGACAATAGCGATTTTGCCAGTCAGGCTTCCGGCCGCAGCGTCTGCAGGTGGCCAAGGAATTCCTCCCGATCCATTTCGCCCAGCACTCTTCGTTGGGCAAGTTCTTCCCCGTTGCTGCCATAGAATAGCATGGCGGGCGGCCCGAACAGGCCCAGTTCGTCCAGCATGGCCTGCTGCTCGGGGGTGTTGTCCGTCATGTCGATCTGAAGCAGGGTGAAGGGGCTGAGCGCCTGGATAACATCCGGCTTGCTGAAAACATTGCGTTCCATCACCTTGCAGGAGATGCACCAGTCGGCGTAGAAATCGAGCAGCACGGGCCGGCCCTTCTCGCGAGCCTGTTCTAGCATCGCCTGAATATCCGCTGGCCGTTCGACCCGCACGAAATCAGCGTGCTGAATGCCAGCGGTCCCAATGACGCCTGACGATGCTGAGGCGATGGTGAATGGTGCCAGAGGTTTTAATGGGTCATTGGCGCCACCCACGGCGCCTGCCAGCAACGCCAGACCATAGGCGAAGAGGACCAGGCCCAGACCTTTACGAGTGCGCTCCCAGCCCGCCTTGGCAGCGTCAAAGGCCCCCAGTTGAACGCCGGTGATGGCGACCAGGAGGCCCCACAGGGTCAGTGCCAGCCACCCCGGCACCAGGCGTTCCACCAGCCAGATGGCTACGGCCAGCAACATCACACCATAGAAGTGCTTCACGGCGGTCATCCAGTGGCCGGTTGTTGGTAGGAGTTTCCGGCCACCCACCGCCACCAGAATCAACGGAATGCCCATTCCAAGTCCAAGCGCAAACAGGGCAACCCCGCCGATTACGGCGTCCTGGGTCGTCGAGATATACAGCAGGCTGCCAGCGAGTGGCGCCGATACGCAGGGCGATACGATCAGCGCTGACAGGGCGCCGATACCGAAAATACTGAATACCCGACTCCCCGTGAGCCGGTGACTGGCATCATTGAGTGGTTCGCGAATAAAGCGAGGCAGCTGGATTTCGAACAGATCGAACATCGACAGTGCGAAAACGACAAACATCAGCGCAAAGACGCTCAGAACCCAGGGTGACTGCAATTGTGCCTGAAGATTGAAGCTGGCCCCCAGCAGGCCCGTCAGCACGCCGGCCGCAGCGTATGTGAGTGCCATGCCCAGTACATAGCTACCGGACAGGAGCAGGGCATGGCCGGTTGTCCGGGTGTTTCTGCCGGAAACCAGCGAGGAAATAATCGGGACCATGGGCAGCACACACGGCGTGAAGGTGAGTCCCAACCCGAGGAGCAAAAATACACCGGCAATGACCAGGGTGGATTGCTGGGCCAGAAAGCCGGCGAGGCCGGTGGCGGTTTCCGTGTCGACGGGAACACTGTCGCCTGACGCAAAACCCGCTGTTGCGGCGGTCTGCGAGCCGGATCCGCCGCTACCCTCGTAGAAGAGTACATCCCGGGTCTGGGGCGGGTAACACAAGCCTGCTTTGGCGCAGCCCTGGTAGGTTACCTGAAGTTCGGCTTCCCGAAGGCCAGCAGGCAGTATGACAGGCACACGGGCTTCAACGGGATCAAAGAAAACGGTGGTTTTGCCGAAGAACTCATCCTCGGTCACCGTGCCTGGCGCCGAGAAAGCGGGTTCTCCCAGGCTTACCCCGGGATTCGCAGCGGTGATGCTGATGCGGTCGCGATACAGGTAGTGCCCGGGCGTGATATTCCAGGAGAGAACCACGGTGTCAGCGTCGGTCGAGAAACTGAAGGGCAGCGCTTCGTCAACGGGCAGAAAGTCGCTGCCCTGGCCACCGAAAAGCGAGCCTCCATTGCCACCGAGTGCCCAGGCGGAGGGGGAACTCAAACACACCAGGGCGAGTGCCAGAATCAGGCCCAGTGGATTTGCCCATTGGCGTTTTATCGTCGTTACTGCAGCAAAAGCGATCATTGATTGTAAGATTTCCCGGTTGGTGTCTCTCTGTTCAGAGTCTATTCAATTACGACTGTTACACCGCAATCGGCGCCGGCGCACGCCAGCCATGGACACGACGTGACTGTCAAAGTTCCCTCTGGTATTGGGGGCAGTAAAGTCGCACAATAG
Organism: Marinobacter sp. NFXS11; assembly: GCF_040148675.1. Lineage (NCBI taxonomy): Bacteria > Pseudomonadati > Pseudomonadota > Gammaproteobacteria > Pseudomonadales > Marinobacteraceae > Marinobacter > Marinobacter sp. NFXS11. The sequence continues at coordinate 1,055,052 of NZ_JAGDDV010000001.1, forward strand.
CCACCCAATGAATCACAGTCCAAATGATCTTATCATGCTGTTTAATGACCTTTTCCGGGAAGCATACCGGACAGTTCTGGTCAAAGGCAGTGGTGAACCTGAATACTTGCCTGCCAGCGATCCGGAAGGTCTCGCACAGGTCGTTTTCGCTCATGGCTATTATGCCAGTGCTTTGCATGAAATAAGCCACTGGTGTATTGCTGGTGAGCACCGGCGCACACTTCATGACTATGGTTACTGGTACTGTCCGGATGGCCGGACACTGCAGCAGCAACAGGCGTTCGAGCAGGTTGAGGTCAAGCCCCAGGCCCTTGAGTGGTTGTTTTCGGTGGCCGCAGGGTCCCGTTTTCACATCAGCGTGGACAACCTCTCCGGCGTTGGCGCCGCCGATGAAGAGCGGTTTCGGCAGAGAGTCAGAGACCAGGCACGTGAGTATCTGGAACAGGGGTTGCCACCCCGGGCCCAGAGATTTTTTGACTCGCTGGCCACATTTTACGGTACCGGAGAAATCCTAGAAGAACGCTGGCATGAAGATGCCCGACGTATCGCTCCGCTATATTCTGAATCAGGACATTCCCAGGAAAACTGAGACTTTATGACATCTGACCCAAAACACACCGGTGATCTGAGATTCAGCGATCTGAACCTCGACAAACGTTTGCTGGATGCCATTACGGCCATTGGTTTTGAATACTGCACACCCATTCAGGCCGAAACACTGCCCTGGACACTGGCCTGCGAAGATCTGATTGGTCAGGCGCAGACCGGCACCGGCAAAACCGCTGCGTTTCTGATTACGGCGATCCAGAGTTTGCTGGAAACCCCGATTCCCGAAAAGGACCGATTTGCCTCCGAGCCGAGGGTTCTGGCCCTGGCGCCCACCCGGGAACTGGCGATGCAGATCGCGAAAGACGCTGAGCAACTGTGCCAGCATACCGGCCACAACGTAGTAACCGTTGTCGGTGGCATGAACTATGACAAGCAGCGCGATCAGTTGCAGAATGAGATCGTCGACATTCTGGTTGCTACCCCGGGCCGTCTGATCGATTTTCTCGGATCCCAGGACGTGTTTCTGGACCAGCTCGACATCCTGATCCTTGATGAGGCTGATCGCATGCTGGACATGGGCTTCATTCCCGATGTGAAGCGCATTATCCGCAAATGCACACCCAAAGAGGAGCGCCAGACCCTGCTGTTCAGTGCCACGTTCAACCAAGACGTACTGAACCTCGCCTCCATGTGGACGAGCAACGCGGAGTTTGTCGAAATTGAGCCGGAGCAGAAAACGGCGGAGCGGGTCGAGCAGACCGTCTACCTGGTGGGCGACGATGAAAAGTTGCCGGTGCTCGTCAATTTCCTGAAGCGGCCGGAAGTGGAAAAGGCGCTGGTATTTGCCAACCGCCGGGATCAGTGCCGCGACCTGGAAGAAGATCTGAGGAACCAGGGCGTCAAGGTGGCTCTGATGTCGGGAGAAATCGCCCAGAACAAGCGCCTCAAAACCCTGGACCAGTTCAAAAAAGGCAGCATCCAGGTCCTGGTGGCCACCGATGTGGCGGGCCGTGGTATTCACGTCAACGGCGTCACCCACGTTTTCAACTACAATCTGCCTGATAATGCCGAAGATTATGTGCACCGGATTGGGCGCACAGGCAGGGCTGGCAAGCACGGGGTTTCCATCAGTTTTGCCGGTGAGGATGACTCGTTCGCGCTTCCCGCCATCGAAACCTACATCAGCCAGAAGCTGAAGACTGCCGTGCCCGATGAGGCGCTCATGGCGCCGATGGACAATCCGCCAATTACCCGCAAGCGAAGTCGTCGCCCGCAGGGCGGCGGTGGACGTGGTCAGGGTGGGCGCAATCAGCGTCAGCGCAGGAACTGACAGGGCCGGATATCAACATGTTGATCGTAGCAGACGAAAACATTCCCTTACTCGATTCCTTTTTCGGCGATATCGGCGAGATTCGCCGGGTATCCGGCCGTTCCATGTCGAACGAGGATGTCCGGGATGCCGATATCGTGCTGGTTCGTTCCGTCACCAGGGTAAATCGTGAGCTCCTGGAGGGTAGTCGGGTTCGGTTTGTCGGCACAACCACCATCGGTACCGACCATGTCGATCTTGACTGGCTCGAGGGCGCGGGTATTCGCTTCTCGGCGGCGCCGGGCTGCAACGCCAACAGTGTTGCCGAGTACGTGTTGTCTGTGCTTTCGCTGCATGCGGAGCGGCGTGGACTTGCTGACTGGTCCCAGCTCAGTGTTGGTATTGTCGGGGTCGGCAATGTCGGTGGCGAATTGGCCCGCAAACTGGAGCGCCTTGGATTTGATGTGCGGCTCTGTGATCCGCCCAGGGCGGATCGGGAAGAGGACGACCAGGAGTTTGTGTCGCTGGAAGAGGCCATGAAGTGTGATGTGGTGTCCCTGCACACACCCTTGACGCGAGAAGGGGACCATCCCACTCTGCATATGATTGGTCATCCCGAGCTTGAGGCTCTGGGCGCAAATCAGCTTCTTATCAATGCTGGTCGTGGAGAAGTCATCGACTCTTCGGCATTGCTGGCCCGGCTAGAGCAGGGTAATGCGCCGACCGTGGCGCTGGATGTCTGGGAACAGGAACCGAGGATTCATCCCGAACTGGTTGACCGGGTCTGGCTGGCGACACCGCACATCGCCGGGTACAGCCTCGATGGCAAGGTTCAGGGGACGGAAATGATCTACCAGGCTCTGAGCCAGTTTCTGGGTTTGCCGGTTCGCAAAAAAGCCGGCCAGTTTTTACCGGAGCCGGCGCTCAGCAAAATTTCCTTTACCAGCTCGGCGGACGAAGAAGATGCCATCCGCCTTGCGCTAAGGGCATGCTACGACCCTCGTCCCGACGATTCCCGGCTGCGTAATGCCATGACAGGATCCGTTGAGGAGCGAGGTGCGGCTTTTGACAGGCTCCGTCGTGATTACCCGGTACGTCGGGAGTGCTCCAGTCTCAAGATTCAGCTCAAGGGAACCAGCAAATCGTTGCAGGACAGTTTCCGGGCCATTGGGTTCAAGTTGAAGATTTGAACGAGTCACACCTGTAAAACAAAAAACGGGGCCCTCGGGCCCCGTTTTTTACAGCTTGGCGTGCTGCAATGCCTGTATACGATCTTCCAGCGGCGGATGCGTCATGAATAGCGCACTCAGGCCGCCCCGGGCTCCGCGATTGATGCCGAATGCCTGGAGAGAGTCCGGCATCTGATCCGGTACTTCACTTTCCTGTTTCAGCCTTGCCAGCGCGCTGATCATGGCTGAGCGCCCCGCCAGTTGGGCGCCAGCGATGTCCGCCCGGAATTCCCGCCGGCGGGAGAACCAGAACACGATCGTGCTGGCCAGAATGCCCAGGACAATCTCGGCAACGATGCTGACGGCGAAAAAACCAAGGCCATGCCCACTTTCGTTCTTGAATATCACCCGGTCAACAAACGAACCGATGACCCGGGAGGCGAAGATCACGAACGTGTTCACCACACCCTGAATCAGAGCCAGGGTCACCATGTCGCCATTGGCCACGTGGCCGATTTCGTGGCCCAGAACTGCCCGGATTTCGTCCTTGTTGAAGCGATGCAAAAGGCCCTCGCTGACGGCGACCAGGGCATCGTTCTTGTTCCAACCCGTTGCGAAGGCGTTGGATTGGGACGCCGGGAAAATAGCCACCTCCGGCATTCCGATACCGGCGTTCTTCGCCAACTCGGCTACGGTATCCACCAGCCAGCGCTCGGCAGGTGTTCTCGGGGAATCAATAACCCGGGCCCTGGTGCTCCACTTGGCCATTCGTTTGGATATCAGCAGAGACACGATGGCGCCGGCAAATCCGAAGACCGCCGCGAAGGCCAGCAAAGAGCCATACTGAATACCATTCTGGGCAAGGTAGCTATCCACGCCCAACAGTCGCAGTGTAAAGCTCGCGACAAGGATGACAGCAAGGTTGGTTGCCAGAAACAGCAGAATACGCATGTTGGTGCCCTGATCAGTTCGTCAAAGAAAATAAAGCCGCTATTCAGACCGTTATATGCGGTCGCGGTTCAATCAATCAACGAGCTTACGGTGATTTAATAATTGCCGCGGTCGGCAAAAAAGGTTGCCTGCATGATCTGGCTGATTCGGGCGGAGCTCCCCCCGCGCAGCGCCCTGCGAATCAGGTGGATGTGAGTGGAAAGATCCTCCTGAACGGAAGGGGGCAGATTACCGGCAGCCGTTTCCTCGGGGATACCGAATTCGCTGGTCAGAGTCTCTGGCGCCGGTGCGCTCAGGCGGATAAAGGCGTCTCTGGTCAGAACCGCCTGGTCCAGAGCCTCCTGGCGGATGGTGTCGACGTACCGGAGCAGACCTTCCTCTGCGAGCCAGAGCAGGGCGCCGAAACAGGCCATGTGTCGCTTGCTGTGCAGGCCAAATTCGTCCGGCTCATCCGGGCCGGCAATGTCCTCGACAAACAGGTTGATGCGCCTGGGAAAGGCGCCATACAGCTGCACCAGGGCAATGGCCGCATCCTTGTAGAATTCCTCGACGTGAATATCCGCCATGGTTTTCCCCGTTATTGCTGGTATTGGGCAAGGAAATTGCCGAGCCGGCCCATGGCGTCCTCGAGGGTATCTTCCCTGGGCAGGAACACGACTCTCAGGTGCTGCCTGTCATCGATATTGAAGGCCGACCCCTGCACCAGGAGGATTTTCTCCTGCAACAGCAGGTCCAGAACCAGTTTCTCGTCGTTTACGATAGGGAAGTGCTTGGGATCCAGTTTAGGAAACAGGTACAGCGCACCCTGGGGTTTGACACAGCTAACACCCGGAATGTCGTTGAGCATCCGCCAGGCCGTCTCCCGCTGTTCGTACAGACGTCCGCCCGGCGCCACCAGATCGTTGATGGACTGATAGCCTCCCAGGGCTGTCTGAATAGCGAGTTGGGCTGGAACGTTGGCACACAGGCGCATATTGGAGAGCATGTCGATGCCCTCGATCAGATCCTTCGCCCGGTGTTTTGCTCCACTGACGATCATCCAGCCCGAGCGGTAACCTGCTGCGCGGTAATTCTTGGACAGGCCGTTATAGGTAAAGAACAGCACGTCGTCGGCCAGTGAGGCGGTAGAGATGTGCTGGGTACCGTCATAGAGAATCTTGTCGTAAATCTCGTCCGAAAGAATGATCAGGTTGTGCTTGCGGGCCAGTTCGATGACCTGCTCCAGAAGCTCCTTTGAATACACTGCCCCGGTCGGGTTGTTGGGGTTGATCAGAACAATGGCACGGGTCCGCCGGGTGATCTTCTTGCGGATATCGTCAATATCCGGAAACCAGTCCTGCTGTTCGTCGCAGCGATAGTGCACGGGTTTGCCGCTGGAAAGTGTGACGGCTGCGGTCCACAAGGGGTAGTCGGGGGCGGGGATCAGGACTTCGTCGCCGGTATTCAACATGGCCTGCATCGTCATGACGATCAGCTCACTGACGCCGTTGCCCAGGAAGATATCGTCAATATCGACCTTGTCGATACCCCGCTGCTGGCAGTAGTGCATGACCGCCTTACGGGCGGAGAACAGCCCCTTTGATTCCACATAGCCCTGGGCCTGGTGCATGTTGTAGATGACGTCCTGCTGGATTTCCTCAGGGACATCCAGCTCGAAGGCAGCAGGGTTGCCGATGTTGAGCTTGAGCACGCGATGACCTTCTTCTTCGAGTCGACGCGCTTCCCGCAGAACTACGCCACGTATTTCATAACACACGTTATCCAGCTTGGCGGATTTGTAGTAGTTCTGCATAAGACCCGGACGTCCTTCTTTTGAGATCGAAAAATGGCACCTGCCAATACGAGAGGCCTTTATTCTAGCGGAGCGAGGCCCGGCGGCAACAGGGGAATTATGATGAATTGTGTCGTGTTAAGGCAGATTTAGCACACAAACCTGAACCGGTTTTTAAAAATGATCGCCGTAGAGCCTGCATTGCCATGGTTTTTTGGTCTGTGTTGTGAACAATGGAGTCACGACGAACACAAACATCGAAGGGAGAGCTCCATGGCAGGCGAGACGGTCTACGATTTTACGGTAAGGGATATCAAGGGTAATGAACAAAGCATGGCAGAGTACCGGGGCAAGGTGCTCCTGATCGTGAATACCGCCAGTAAATGTGGTTTCACGCCGCAATTCGAAGGCCTACAGTCCCTGCACAATGAATTGGGGAGTAAGGGGTTTGAGGTTCTGGGCTTTCCCTGCAACCAGTTCCTTAATCAGGACCCGGGCGACGAGGATACAATTAGCCAGTTCTGCAGTCTTAACTACGGGGTCGACTTCCCTATGTTTTCCAAAGTCGAAGTCAATGGTGATGGCACCCACCCACTGTTTCGCTTTCTCAAGCATGAAGCCAAGGGACTGATGGGGTCGGAAAAGGTCAAGTGGAACTTCACCAAGTTCCTGGTGGCTCCCGATGGCAAGGTGGTACGTCGCTATCCGCCTACAACCAAGCCGGAGGATATTCGGGCCGACATCGAGAAACTGTTGCCGGCCTGAAGGCTACGGTCAAATCGCGGGGCGCCAGCGGTCGATGACCGTCCGGAGCTCTTCGCGCTTGTACGGCTTGGTAATGTAGTCGTTCATGCCTGAGGCAAGGCAGTCCTCGCGGTCGCCCTGCATCACATTCGCGGTAACAGCGATGATCGGCAGGTCTTTCCATTCCGGGTTTTGCCGAATCCTCTGTGTTGCTTCGTAGCCGTCCATAACCGGCATCTGGCAATCCATCAGCACCAGGTCATAGTGGTTGTCTTCCAGTGCCTGTATGGCTTTGAGGCCGTTCTCTGCATGATCTGTGCGATGGCCGAGTTTCTTGAGCAGGCTGACGGCCACCATCTGGTTGACCTGATTGTCCTCCACCAGAAGGATTGCCAAGGAAGCCTCTGTGTCGGTTTGCTCATGGTCTTCCACGGCGTTAGCAGGTTGTTCGTCGCTTTTCACCAGCCCTGCAGCCAGAAGGAGGCAGCGTAGCAGTTCATCCCGTCGCAATGGCAGCGAGAGCAGCTGTTGCTGCCCCAGGGCGGGGGGCAGGGTGCCGGAAAAGTCCACAAGCACGACGCCGGCGCCTTGCCAGTTGCCGGCGAATGCCAGGGTTTCTTCATCCCCTGCGTTGGCAAGAGCAAGCAAAATTCCATCCGGGTGTCTGCTCGCGCCGCGTATCGGGATGCCCCACTTGCGAAGTTGGGCTTCGATTGCAGACCGATGTGGGTTGTCCGGTGGTATTGCCATCGCTATACCAATGTCCTTGAGCCGGGAATCCAAGCGGGGCAGATCATGATCTTCGCTGGCTTCATGAAACGGCAGGGGCAGGGTAACGGTGAAGTGTGTGCCGCTGCCCTCCCGGGAGTCCACCAGAATCTGGCCATGCATGCGTTCGACAAGTTGACGGCAGAGCGTCAGGCCGAGACCGGTTCCCCCATACAGCCGCGTGGTCTCGGCATCAGCCTGGGAGAAGGGTGAGAAAATCCGGTGCAGGCCCTCGGTAGACATACCGATCCCGGTGTCTACGACATCGATTCTCAAGCTACCCCCGGAGTAGGCTGCCTTTAATTTCACGCTGCCTTCGTCCGTGAATTTGATGGCATTGCTCAGGAGGTTGTTGAGCACCTGGCGTACCCGTGTCGGATCCCCCAGAAAGTCTTCAGGCAGATCCGGATCGATTTCGGTGACCAGGTGAATACGCTTGCGGCGCGCTTGTTGGGCATGGAGTGTCGCGCACTCTTCGATCAGGTGTCGGACACTGAAGGGAATGTTTTCCAGGCTGAGTTTGCCGGCCTCCACTTTCGAGATGTCCAGTATGTCGTTCAACAGCCCGAGCAGGCTTTCACCGGCGTTCAGGGCGATTTCTATCCTGTTGCGCTGGGCAGACTCCAGCTCGCCCTCAAGTGCCAGGCCTAGCATCCCGAGAACACCATTGAGCGGAGTCCGGATCTCATGGCTCATGCTTGCCAGAAAATTGGCCCGTGCCCGTGCCCGGCGAACTGCATCTTCCTTGGCTTTGACCAGGGCGCGATTGCCACGCTGCAAAGCGTCGTTCTTTTCGGAGATTTCCCGGGTCCGGTCGGCCACCTCCTGCTCAAGCTGGCTGGAGTAGTTTTTCATGGCACTCTCGGCGTGCCGGAGTTGTGCAAGGCTCGAATCGATGGTTTCGAGGTGCTGGTTGATGATACCTACCATGGTCCCGATCTCATCTTCCCGATGGTTTGCCGGGATCGGAAGCCTGACCTTTTCCGGAGAGGTAGCCCGAACCTGGCTCAGTGCGCTGATCACATTGAGCATGGGACGGGTCAGCACAAAATAGAAAATGGCAAGAAGTGCGGCAGACAGGATCAGGCTTTTCAGTAGCCCGCTGATCAGAGTGTATCCGGCTCGTTGGAGGAAGAGCGCCCCATAATGATAGGTGTCAATGGTGACGATCAGATGCCCAAGTGGCAGATCCTCAAGCTGCGGAACCCGGAGTTCCTGTCGAAACACGCGATCCGGGCCGAACAGCAGATCGCTGACCCAGCGATAGGGCGAGACCGGGCTGCTCTTGCTGGATGCTGCCATGGTCTCGTCGTCATTATCGGTAATTCTGGCATCAATGGTAGCGGGATGGCGAAGTAGGCCGTCGAGCAATTCTTCCGCCAGACGGACGTCGATGTTGTAGGCAATCTGGGAAGCAGGGCTGTTGCTGATATCGATCAGCGCATGGATTTCCTTCTCCATAGAATCCTTCGCGCTGAAGTAGTCCAGGGTAATCTGGGCCACATTCAGCACCAGCCCGAGGGCCATGGCAACCAGTACCGTGTCTCGAGTCAGTCGATAAGAAAGCCGTTGTTTGAAGCCGTTGCTCACGGGTTTGCACTGTCCCTGTTGACGGGCCCTTTAAAGCGACCCGTTCGGTACCTTCAGTCGTCGTAATCGGCCTTTTTCTTCCACTCGTCGTCGTGGAGAAACGTATCCCACTCACGGTCCAGTTTGGATTCTCCTTGCGGGCTTTCTTTACCCTCTGCACTCATGGCCTCAAGTTCCTGAATGCGCGTCCGGAAGCTTTTCACTGCCTTCATAGCAAGGGGATTGTCGCGGGATTTGCCCATTTCGGTACTGGCCAGATGATAGGCATGAATGGCCTTCCGGATCTGGTTCTGGCGAACATGGTCCCGGGCCTGAAACACATGCAGGTCCGCGTGGGTCTTGTGGACCAGGAAGAGCACATACTTGAGGTTTTTCTTGGCGGTGGCCGAATCAATCCGTCCGCTCTTGTGCATGGCTTCAATCATCTTGAACAGATTCTGAAGCAATTCCTTGACGTAATTCGACTTTTCCGCGGAATCAATCTTGACTGGCGTGGTGGTGTCGCGCTTTTCAACGATCTGTGTTTTCAGTTCTGCAGCGGACTTCTGCCATTCCTTGACCGGCAGGTTCGACTTCAGGCCGGCCAACTCCGCGCACGCTTCTTCCATGCGTTTAATCAGAAGCAGCTTCAGATCCGCTGTCAGGTATTGGCCGGGAATTTCGGTCAGCAGGCGATTGGCCCTGTTATAGGCGTCTTCCTGAGCGGTAATCTTGCGCGCCCGTTCAATGCGGGCGCGTTCCCGCATCTGGCTGAGCACAATAATGACAATCGAGACGGTAACGATGGCCGCCAGCAGAAGGACGATCGTAGTGGTATCCATTTTGTCAGTAACGACTCCGGCTTCAGGATCAAATGATGGCGGGTGTACAAACCGGCCTCAAAACACCGATATTATTCAGCAAGTATCCGAAAGACTAGCAGAAATACCGCTCCAGATCCGTTTTCAAATGTGAAAGTTCGTGTTGCTGATTGATTACGTGAATCCTCGCTATCATGTATATTGCTCTCGTGAATGAGCCTCGCTTTTCCTGTTGTTCTGGCGTTCCGGAGTTTTTGTGGATATTTCCCGTGTTGATCTGAACCTGCTCGTGTACCTGGATGTGTTGCTGCGCGAGCGGAATGTGACCAAGGCAGCGAACCACCTGGGTATTACCCAGCCTGCCATGAGCAATGGTTTGAAGCGGTTGCGGGATCTATTCAGTGATCCGCTCCTGGTGCGAACCAGTGAGGGTATGACGGCCACGGAGCGCGCGCGTGAATTACAACCGCTGGTGCGGGGAATCCTGTCGGATATTGAGCAGGCCGTGCAAGATAAGACACCGTTTTCGGCTCTTGAAAGCCAGCGCGTGTTCCGGATTATGGCCAGTGATTATGCCGAATCCTGCCTGATGCCCCGAGTTCTGAGGCGGATCCGTCAGGAAGCGCCGCACGTCACCCTGGATGTGCTCACGCCCAGTGATGTCAGCTTCCTGGATGTCGAGCAGGGGCGGTTGGATATGGCGATCAACCGGTTCGACAAGATCCCCCAGTCTTTCCATCAGAAGACCCTCTGGACCGAGTATTTTGCCTGCCTGATGAACGCCCGTAACCCGGTATTGAAGGAGCCCTTCACGCTGGACACCTATCTGGACGCCAGCCATATCTGGGTCAGCAAGACCGGGTTTGGTGTTGGTGTTGGTGTAAACCCAAAGGATGTCCAGCGGCTGGGCTGGGTTGATGAGGCGCTGTCGAGAATGGGGCGCAAGCGTCAGATTTCCGTTTTCACCCGTCACTATCAGGTTGCGATGCTGCTGGCCGAGCAGCATGACCTGATTGCCACGCTGCCATCCCGGGCAGCCTGGCTGCAGAAAGACAACCCGAATCTTGTGGTCAAGGTGCCTCCGTTCGAGATTCCACCGTTCGAGCTGAAAATGGCCTGGAGCCCTCTGTTGCAGCACAACGCGGACCATCAATGGCTGCGCAAACTGATTGCTGAGGTGGCTACGGAGGTGGATACCGAGTTTGCTCCGTTCGGGGCCAGGTTCGAAGCGCCGGACGCGCCCCAGGCCCATCACTCAGAGCGGTAGTTCCCGAAGCTCCAGGGAAGGGCGGGCCGCATCCCACATGCGCTGGAAGTTTTCCGACAAGAGCTTTACGCGGCCACCGTCCGAGAACTTGGCGAAACCCTCTGGCTTGTAGAAATCATGTCGGTACACCACGCCTTCACGGTCCGCAATAATGAAGGGCTGGTCCTCAACCGGGTAGTCCTCGTTGACCAGTCGAAGTTCCATGCGGCTCGGCAGTCGGCGCATCAGTTCGACCAGTGTGTGTCGACGTTTCACCAGCGGCTTGTCGTCATGGATCAGCAGCCTGACTTCGCTGAGCCGGTGCCGACGGGCCAGGGCGGAGATCAGCTCCCGGAAACGATGCCGGTCATACAGATCATGTTCGAGCAGGCGGTCATAAAGCCAGATGCGCTGGCCGGCCTGGCCAACCACCGAATCCATCAAGCCCAGTAGCCTGGCCTCGGTATCAAACAGCCAGGAGTCCGTGTCGCTGCCCAGAATCATCGGCCGGTCCCGGGAGCCAAGGCCCTCGGCAGCGAGTCCCGGCGCCAGGCTACGCATGTCAAAGTGGGGAATGCCGGCGTCGTCGTAAACGCCCGAACAGACATGGAAGCCTGACCGCTGATAAAAAGGAATGGCGTGCTCCTGGGCAGACAACCTGAGCTCGGCAAAACGGTCAGCCGATTCTGCGATCAGGTGCCTGAGCAATGCCTCCCCGATACCCTGTCCGCGGTACTGGGGCAGGATCGCCATGCGACCGATGTGGCCGGTTTCTTCCAGGGTTGAAAACAGTCGTGCCACGCCTGCCGGGGTATTGTCTGGCAGCACTGCCAGATAGTGATCGGCAATTTCGTCGGTTTCATCCCACTCCAGCTCCGGCGGAACTTTCTGTTCCTCAATAAACACCTGCTGGCGGATATCCCGGATGGATGCCGGGGCCAGTTGCCAGCTGTATTTGCGAAACCGGATGCTCATAACGCCTATTCGAAGTAAACCGAGCCTTGATTGTAGAGCGTGGTCAGAAGCCCAAGCAATGCTTCGTCTTCGGAGAGCCGGGCGAGGGTTGGCATATCGACGCGGGCTCCCGAGCACAGAAGCGGAGCAAGCGGCTGGGCATCGCCCTTGAGCAGGAACTGCTCGCCGTCCACAAACAGGGCGGTTTCGCTGGCAAACTCGTAGTAGGCGAAACGGGAGCCTTCGTTCCAGCGCAGCTGCTCGCCCGCGTGTATTGCTTCGGCGACGTCTCCGGTGGACGCTGGCTCCTCCGCGGGCACGACAATATCCATGCTCTTGGGCGCCGTTGAGAACTGGCCAAACCAGAGGGCCAGTTGCCGGCGGTCCTCAAGTTTTTCCCGGATCACGGTCTCGAGGCGGTCAACCACACCCGGCTGAATCGTGCCCGGATTGTCCTGTACCTTCAGATCCGGATCGTTCAGGTGATCCGAGGCATCGGACTGGCTGCAGAGGAAATCGGTAAATCCGGTCAGAATGTCATCCACGGTGGGTGCACGGAAGCCCACCGACAGCGTGATACAGTCATCCTCGGCCACTCCATGGTGGCCAATACCCGGCGGCAGGTACAGCATGTCACCGGGTGCCAGAGTAACGGTTTCTTCGCCATCCCAGCTGCTCAGAATGCGCAGCGGAGTGCCTTCCACGCGGGGGGAGGTATGATCGCAATGGCCTCCAAACGTCCACCGGCGGTGGCCCTGGGCCTGGAGGAGGAATACATCATACTGGTCGTAATGGGGGCCAACGCTGCCGCCTTTCGGGGCAAAACTGGCCATGATGTCATCCAGGCGCCAATTGGGGATGAAGCGGAAGTGCTCCAGCAAATCTGCAATATCGGGCACCCAATGGTCCAGCCCCTGCACCAGGAGCGTCCAGTCCTGTTCGGGCAGGCTGCTGAACCGGTCCGGCGAAAAGGGGCCGTTGTGGAGCTGCCAGGGCTTGCCATCGTCATTTTCGATCACAATCCGCGACTCCACGCCCTCCTCACAGGCCAGGCCGGCCAGTTCATCGGCGCTGACCGGGCACTGGAAGTCGGGAAACGCCTGACGGATAACCAGCGGCTTTTTCTGCCAGTAGTCCCGCAGAAATTCAGAGGGTGTTAGTCCGCCAAGCATGTCCATGGGTTACTCCCGGTTTCAGATGTTTTGTGCCTGATCGACTGCGTTACCGATGTAACGGCCCGGCGTCAAAGCCATCAGTTCGGCCTTGGCCTGCTCCGGAATGTCGAGGCTCTCAACGAAATTCTTGATTACTTCCGGCGTCATTGCCTTGCCGCGGGTCAATGCCTTGAGTTTTTCATAGGGCTTTTCGATATTGTAACGACGCATCACCGTTTGGATCGGCTCGGCAAGCACTTCCCAGGCATGGTCCAGATCTTCATCCAGTCGGGCTGGATTGATTTCCAGTTTGCCCAGGCCTTTGAGGGTGGCTTCGTAGGCAATCAAACTGTGCGCAAAGCCAACACCCAGGTTACGCAGTACGGTGGAGTCGGTCAGATCCCGCTGCCAGCGTGATATCGGCAGTTTGGCGGAGAGGTGGCTGAACAGTGCATTGGCGATGCCAAGGTTGCCCTCGGAGTTCTCGAAATCGATGGGATTGACCTTGTGGGGCATGGTCGAAGAGCCCACTTCGCCTTCCACTGTTTTCTGCTTGAAATAGCCGAGGGAAATATAGCCCCAGACGTCACGGTCCAGGTCGATCAGGATGGTGTTGAAGCGAGCGACAGAGTCATACAGCTCGGCAATGTAATCGTGCGGCTCGATCTGGGTGGTATAAGGGTTCCAGTTGAGCCCGAGGCTCTCGATGAACTCCCGTGCGTTCTGGGCCCAGTCGATTTCCGGATAGGCGGAGAGATGGGCGTTGTAATTACCCACGGCACCGTTGATCTTGCCCAACAGCTCGGTTTCCCGGATCTGTTTCACCTGGCGCCGCAGACGGTGAACGACGTTCGCCAGCTCTTTGCCCACGGTCGTGGGCGAGGCCGTCTGGCCGTGAGTGCGCGACAGCATCGGCTGTTCGGCGTGGTCATGGGAAAGCTGGGCCAACTTGTCGACAACGCGGTCCATGGCCGGCAGCAGGCCGTGGTCGAGGCCTTCTCGAAGCATCAGTGCATGGGAGAGGTTATTGATGTCTTCAGAAGTGCAGGCGAAGTGAACAAATTCCGTGACAGCGTGCAGCTCAGGAACGCCGGCGATCTTTTCCTTGATGAAGTACTCCACCGCTTTCACATCGTGATTGGTGGTGCGTTCGATGTCCTTGATACGCTCTGCATCTTCCAGGCTGAACTCGCTCACCAAGCGGTCCAGGAAGCTGTTGGCGTCGGATGAAAACGCGGGAACCTCGGCCACACCAGGGTGAGCGGCCAGTTTCTGCAGCCAGCGGATCTCGACGGTCACCCGGTTCCTGATCAGGCCATACTCACTGAAAATTTCACGGAAGACGCTGACCTTGTTGCCATAGCGTCCATCGACCGGGGAAATGGCGGTCAGGGCGGTGAGTTCCATCGAAAACCTCTCAAGTCATCAAAGAATCGGATCAAAAGAAAATAGGGGAGCACATCATACACCACCGCCGGCTCTGAATCAGCGCCGTCAGTGGTAGAGGGAGCGATTGGCTTCTTCGGCCAGCTCGCCGGCCAGCCCGATCACTTTCTTGCGGGCAAAGATCAGTTGCCAGCGTCGGCCGCCGGTCTGGCGCCAGAGCACGGCAGAGCGGATGCCCGCCAGCAGCAGTGCCCGCACTTTCGCGGCATTCTCCTCACGCTGGAGCACAGAGGCATTACCGCTCACCTGGATACGCTGGCGAAAGGTGCTGATGGTATCGGCGTAGACGGAAGCCAGATTGCTGATCAAATTCGGGTGTGTGTAGCCGAAGTGGCTGGCGGTGTGCCTGGCCTGATCAATGCGGCTGCCAATCACGTCCAGCATGTCAGAGCGGCGATTCAGTTTGGATTCTAGCTGGATCAGGTTGAGGGCATAGCGCAGTACTTCGATGTCCTGCTGCCGGGACTGCTGGCTGAGAACCGAGGAAAGGGTGACAAGGCCTTCGCGGATGTCGCGAAGCTCGCCTCCGTAGACGTCCAGTGTGTTCTCGGGGTTGGTGGCAAACAGGGATCGGATAGATGTTTCGAGGCTGGCCTCATTGCACTGGCCATTGTGGGCAATCTGCTGGACCAGGTTGGCGGCCTGGAATACCCCGGCCAACGCCAGGGTCTGATCCTTGAGTGTGCGGCTCATGCGGTCTGTTCCTCGGAACGGGTGCCGGTCAGACGGTCTGGAAGTGGTTCGTCGTCACGCCAGGTCTGCTCAATAACGCCGCCACCAAGGCATACCTCGCCGTCATAGAAAACCACGGACTGCCCGGGTGTGACAGCCCGCTGGGCGTCGTCAAAATCGACGCGGACACCGCCGTCGATCAACAGAACCTGGCAATCCTGATCCGGCTGGCGATAACGGGTCTTGGCCTTGCAGCGGAAACGTCCAGCAGGTGCCTCTCCGGCAACCCAGTCGATCGGGCCGGATACCAGGCCACGGGAAAAGAGCAGGGGATGGTGTTTGCCCTGAGCCGCCACAAGCACATTGCGGCTGAGGTCTTTCTCCGCCACATACCAGGGCTCGTCCCCGAATTCACTGAGACCGCCAATGCCCAGGCCCTGTCTCTGGCCGATGGTGTGATACATAAGGCCCTGGTGCCGGCCAATTTTCTGGCCGTCCGGTGTTTCAATATCGCCGGGCTGGGCCGGAAGGTATTGCTTCAGGAAGTCTTTGAACTTGCGTTCGCCGATAAAGCAGATGCCGGTGGAGTCTTTTTTATCATGGGTAACGAAACCCTGCTGCTCGGCAATACGGCGGACTTCCGGCTTTTCCAGCTCGCCGACCGGGAAAAGGGTCCGCGCAATGCGGTCGCCGGAGACGGCATGCAGGAAATAGCTCTGGTCCTTGTTCGGATCCAGTCCCTTCAGGAGTTGGGCCTTGCCGGCGGAACCAGGAATCGGCCGTTGCCGGGCGTAGTGGCCCGTTGCGATATAGTCGGCGCCAAGGGTGATGGCATAGTCCAGAAAAGCCCGGAATTTCACTTCTTTGTTACAAAGAATATCCGGATTGGGTGTTCGTCCGGCCTGATATTCGGAGAGGAAGTGCTCAAAAACCCGGTCCCAGTACTCGGCCGCAAAACTGGCGGTGTGAAGTTTGATGCCGATAGCATCGGCTACGGCCTGCGCGTCGGCCAGATCTGTCATGGCCGTGCAGTACTCGGTGCCGTCATCCTCGTCCCAGTTCTTCATGAACAGGCCTTCAACCTGGTAGCCCTGGTCTTTCAGAAGCCAGGCGGCCACTGAAGAATCCACGCCGCCGGACATGCCGACGATCACGCGCGTGCTGGCGTTGCTTTTTGAAGAGGAGGCTTCGGGTGCGTTGGTCATGACAGCTTCGTTACCGGCTAAAAAACCGCGAGTTTATCATCTTTCCGAGGGCGCCGTCTGCGCGTCCACCACCACGTCCAGCGGGTATTGCCGGCCGTTTCGGTAATCTTCTATGCACTGGATGACCAGCGGACTGCGCAGTTTGTCCCCCAGCGCGCGGATTTCATCAAGGGTTAGCCAGTGGGCGGCAATGATGCCATCGTCCAGCTGTTCGGTGGCCCGGTCGCGAGCCCGCGCGGTATAGCAGAAACGATAGTAGGTAACGCCATTGGCCGGAGCCTTGTAGGTGTAAATGCCAAGGAAGTGTATGGGCTCTATGTTCCAGCCCGTCTCTTCAAGGGTTTCCCGTCGAACGGCATCCAGAATGGCTTCATCTTCTTCGACATGGCCAGCCGGCTGGTTGAAAACAACCTTGCCGCCGCTGACCTCTTCAACCATCAGGTAACGGCCGGCTTCATCCTCGACTATAACGGCCACGGTAGCATGGGGTGTCCAGGTCATGATTTCCGGTTTCTCCTGGTTCGGGCGCCAGCGGCGTTGCCGCGGCGGGTTGGTTTTGGTGAAGCGGGTAGATTGACGGTGACCGTTCGATGCGCCCCGGATTCGAGGCCGTCAAGGGTCCAGTCACCAATCCGGTACCGGATCAGGCGAAGTGTCGGAAACCCGACGGCAGCGGTCATTCGACGTACCTGCCGGTTCCTGCCCTCGGTTATCGTCAGTTCAATCCAGCTCGTCGGAATGTTATCTCGATGTCGCACCGGAGGCACTCTCGGCCAGACCGCCGGGGCAGGCATTCTATCGGCTTTTGCCGGCCGGGTCAGACCTTCCTTGAGCTGCACACCGGTAGCCAGGTGTCTCAGCGCTTCTTCAGAAATGTTTCCTTCTACCTGCACCCAGTAGGTCTTTGGCATCTTCAGTGATGGTGACGCTATGCGGTGTTGGAGGGAGCCTTCAGCGGTCAGAAGGAGCAGGCCTTCGGAATCGTAGTCCAGACGTCCGGCCGGATAAATACCCGGGATGCGCACGTAATCTGCCAGGGTAGCGCGAGGTGGTTTACTTCCGGAAGCGCCATCGTCTGTGAATTGGCTAAGAACATGAAAGGGTTTATTGAAAAGCACGAGTTTGGCCATGCGCAGGTCTTTTCCCGGATATCCGCTGTCTTTGAGGAGTGCAGCGTACTGCAAACAAGAAGGCTGGCAAAGTTGGGCGAATGCCAGCGTCCGACGGAACCTGTTATCCGGAATTTTTTGAAGGGCAAAAAAAGAGACGCCCACCAGCAGACGACCGGTGGGTGTGATTTTGCGTTACCAGGACAGATCAGGCGTTGACTGCGCGGGGCGGATAGCCGTCCCTGCCTGATTCCTGCTGGTCTGATTTTCCGGCAGAGTCGCTGCTGGCGTCTGTTTGTGCCTTGCCGGCAGGCAACTCGTCGGGAACGATGTTGACTGCGTGAATGCCCTTGTCGCTGGGCTTTTTGTCGAAGGTTACGGCCTGGCCAGCTTTTAAGGTCTTGTAGCCGTCCATTTGCACCGAAGAGAAGTGCGCAAACAGGTCGTCACTGCAGCCATCCTCGATGATGAATCCGTACCCTTTGGCATTGTTGAACCACTTGACCTTGCCTCTTGGCATGATGAACTCCCCTGTTCTTTTGCTGTCTCTATTCTTGTTGATTCTCTGTGTGCCTATCGGCGCCGTCGCACAGTCGGTCCGAATCCTGTTACACAAACCTTGCATGGATTTACATTATTTTACATTGCAACTTAACTTTCGACCAATCATCGCGGTGAGTCAATAGTTTCTATGCCGGGAATGTGTGGTTGAACGCAGTCTGGAAGCGGTATCATGTTCGTATTGATAAATATCTCATGCCCCGCTTGAAAACCCGGGGGCGGACATCCACATTTAACAGGAGCACCGATAAACCGGTAAGGAATGATGCGGACTATCGAAAATTCTCTACTAGTATTCAATCAGGGGGAGGACGAACAACCGGGGCGACAAGATGACCTCAGCGTTGCTCCCGAGAAGCCTGCTCTCAAGCGTCCGGCGCAATACAGGGTGGTGCTTCTGAACGATGATTACACGCCCATGGATTTTGTTGTGGAAGTGTTGATGACGTTCTTCGGAATGAACGAGGAAAAGGCGACCCAGGTGATGCTGCTCGTCCATACGCAGGGAAAAGCTGTATGCGGGGTTTATACCCGGGACATCGCGGAAACAAAGGCGGCACAGGTGAACCAGTATTCCTCGGAATGCGAACATCCGCTCCTTTGCGAGATTGAACGTGCGGACTGATAGACGTTGGGGTGGCCCATGCTGAGCAAAGATCTAGAAATTACGCTGAATACGGCCTTCAAGAATGCCCGGGACAAGCGTCATGAGTTCATGACTGTGGAGCATTTGTTGCTGGCCCTACTGGATAATGAATCGGCAGTGGGCGTCCTGAAAGCCTGTGGTGCAGACCTCAAGCGGCTTCAGGAAGAGCTTGTCGAATTCGTGGACTCCACCACACCTTTGATTCCGAGCAGCGACAGTGAGCGCGAGACCCAGCCAACACTGGGGTTCCAGCGAGTCCTGCAAAGGGCTGTGTTCCATGTGCAGTCTTCGGGCAAGAAAGAGGTAACCGGCGCTAATGTGCTGGTAGCCATCTTCAGTGAACAGGAAAGCCAGGCGGTGTATGTGCTCAAGAAACAGAGCATTGCCCGCATTGACGTGGTCAACTTTGTTTCCCATGGCATTTCCCGGGTGCAGGGCGCCGAAGATCAGGAAAGTCATGATCAGGCATCGCACGAAGAGGCTGGCGAGGAAGGCGGACAATCCAAGCCCCTTGAAAGCTACGCTACCAACCTGAACGAGCAGGCCCGTCAGGGCCGAATTGATCCGTTGATCGGCCGTGAACACGAAGTCGAGCGGGTGGTCCAGATCCTTGTGCGCCGCCGGAAGAACAATCCGCTGCTGGTCGGCGAGGCCGGGGTCGGCAAAACCGCCATTGCGGAGGGGCTCGCCAAGCGTATCGTCGACGGACAGGTTCCCGATATTATTTCCGATGCGGTGGTCTACTCGCTGGATCTGGGTGCCCTGCTGGCCGGAACCAAGTACCGCGGCGATTTCGAAAAGCGTTTGAAAGGTCTGCTTGCCGAACTCAAAAAAGAAAACCATGCGATCCTGTTCATCGACGAGATTCACACCATCATCGGAGCGGGCTCTGCCTCCGGCGGCGTGATGGATGCGTCGAATCTGTTGAAGCCCATGCTCAGTTCGGGTGAAATCCGGTGCATTGGCTCTACAACGTTCCAGGAGTTCCGGGGTATTTTCGAGAAAGACAGTGCCCTGGCGCGCCGTTTCCAGAAAATCGATGTGAACGAGCCCAGTGTTGAGGACACCTACCAGATCCTGAAGGGCCTCAAGCCGAATTTCGAAAAGCACCACGATCTCAAATACACCGACAAGGCGCTTCGGGTGGCTGCAGAGTTGTCCGACCGTTACATCACCGATCGTCACCTGCCGGACAAGGCGATTGACGTCATTGACGAGGCGGGCGCGCGTCAGAGGCTGCAGCCAGAAGGCAAGCGCAAGAAGACCGTTGATGTCACCGAGATTGAGGATGTGGTTGCAAATATTGCCCGTATCCCACCGAAGAACGTGTCTACCAGCGACAAGGATCTCCTAAGGAACCTGGAACGGGATCTGAAGATGACGGTCTTTGGCCAGGATCCGGCCATCGAATCGCTGGCCACTGCTATCAAGCTGGCTCGCGCCGGACTCAAGGCCCCAGAGAAGCCGGAGGGTGCCTTCCTGTTCGCAGGGCCGACCGGTGTCGGTAAAACCGAGGTAACCAAGCAGTTGGCCAAGGTTCTGGGTATCGAACTGGTACGTTTTGATATGTCGGAGTATATGGAGCGGCACACCGTATCACGGCTGATCGGTGCGCCTCCCGGCTACGTTGGGTACGATCAGGGCGGCCTGTTGACCGAGTCGGTGAACAAGCATCCGCACTGTGTCCTGCTGCTGGACGAGATCGAGAAGGCCCATCCGGAAGTGTTCAACCTCCTGCTGCAGGTCATGGATCACGGCACGCTGACGGATAACAATGGCCGCAAGGCAGATTTCCGCCACGTGATTCTGGTGATGACCACCAATGCCGGTGCCGAGAGCATGGCTCGTCGCTCTATTGGCTTCAGCGAGCAGGATCACAGCACCGACGGTATGGAAATTATCAGCAAGACCTTCACACCGGAATTCCGCAATCGCCTGGATGGTATCATCCAGTTCGGCGACCTGCAGATCGACACCATCACCCACGTGGTGGACAAGTTCCTCACCGAGCTGCAAGCGCAGCTGGACGAGAAGCATGTGGTTCTGCATGTGGATGATGAGGCGAAGGCCTGGTTGGCCGAAAAGGGCTACGACGTCACCATGGGTGCCCGTCCCATGTCCCGTCTGATCCAGGACAAGATCAAGCGACCACTGGCCGAGCAGATCCTGTTCGGGCGTTTGTCAGAGAAGGGCGGGGATGTCTTCATCCACCTGCGGGATGACGAGCTGGTATTCGATTACGAGGACGAGCCTGCAGAGGCGGTCTGAGACAGGCTCGATTAAAGAAAAACCGCTGCCCGGGTGACCGGCAGCGGTTTTTTTGTGCTCTGACGAAAAAAGCCCCCGAAGGGGCTTTCAGATGTCACGTGAGCATCAACGGGCGCGATATACGATCCGGCCTTTGCTCAGGTCGTAGGGAGTCAGCTCAACCTTGACCTTGTCACCTGTCAGGATGCGGATGTAGTTCTTGCGCATCTTTCCGGAGATATGGGCTGTTACAACATGACCGTTGCTAAGCTCAACGCGGAACATGGTGTTTGGAAGGGTATCGATAATAACGCCTTCCATTTCAATGGCATCTGATTTCGGCATTCAGTAGAAACCTCGTTTGAATATGCTTCTGGTGATTCTAAATTGCGCAATTCTGCCTGATTTATCGGCGTTTGGCAAAGTTAGCCTGCGTCCAGTTCACGCCAGTGCCCGTCTCTCAGTGCTTCGATGGGTCGGAAGCGTGTTTTGTAATTCATTTTTCGGCACTGCTTGATCCAGTAACCGAGGTACAGGTGGGGAAGCCCCCTGCGGCGGGCTTCCTCAATTTGCCAGAGGATTGCGAAGGTACCCAGGCTGCGGTCCTCCAGATCAGGGTCGAAAACTGTATAGATGGCCGATAGGCCATCATCCAGAAGATCGACGGCTGCCAGTCCTACCAGCTGGTCGCCCTGGTGGATTTCCAGAAACCAGGAATCGGTTGCACCCTCCACCAGAAACGAGGTGAACTGTTCCCGGGTCGGCGGGTACATATCGCCGTCCTTGTGCCTTTGTTCGATGTAATTGGCGTATAGCTGGTAATACCTTTCCGCAAAGGTGGCGGGCACCATGGTGCACTGCAAATCCTTGTTTTTCCGGAGAACCCGCCGCTGGCTTCTGTCCGGCTTGAAATCATCAACTTTCAACCGAACCGGTATGCAGGCATTGCACTGCTCACAGTGAGGGCGGTAGTAGTGGGATCCGCTGCGGCGAAAGCCGAGAGCCGTGAGTTGGCTGTAAAGTTTTTTGTCGATATGAGCCCGCGGATCCACAAACATGGTGGTGGCCTCGCGGTCTGGCAGGTAGCTGCAATCGTGGGGCGGTGTCGCGAAAAACACCAGGGTTCTGAGATTGCTCATTCACTCCTCCGGCCCGGGCCAACGCCATCGGAAGGTCCAGTCGGTCTGATCCGGTTTCTGATCGATGCTCATCCTGAGTATAGATAAAAACTCTTCCCGGGGAATAGTCCGTGCGCCCATGGTCAGCAAATGCCGGCTCTCGACCTGGCAGTCCATGACCCGGTAGCCCC
Source organism: Marinobacter sp. NFXS11 (assembly GCF_040148675.1). Classification (NCBI taxonomy): domain Bacteria; kingdom Pseudomonadati; phylum Pseudomonadota; class Gammaproteobacteria; order Pseudomonadales; family Marinobacteraceae; genus Marinobacter; species Marinobacter sp. NFXS11. The sequence continues at coordinate 1,077,252 of NZ_JAGDDV010000001.1, forward strand.
AGAGCTGTAATTGGTGCGCCAGGTGAACCATGAGAACTTTGGACGCGTTGGTTTCCAGAGAAAACATGGATTCACCGAAGAAACACCGGCCAATGGCCAGTCCGTACATGCCACCGGCCAATTCACCACGCTGGTTCCAGATTTCGATGGAGTGGGCGACGCCCATGCGATGCAGCTCTGAGTAGCTGGCAATCATTTCTTCGGTAATCCAGGTACCTTCAGCACGGGTGGAGGCGCACAGGCGGATGATTCGTCCGAAGTGTCTGTCAGCGGTCACCTGGAAGCGTTGTTGGTTCAGGGTTCGGCGCAGGCTGCGGGACACGTGGATTTCGTTGGGAAAAAGGACACACCGCGGATTCGGTGACCACCACAAAATGGGCTGGTCGTCGCTGTACCATGGGAAGATGCCGTTCCGGTAGGCCAGTATGAGTCGCTCGGTGGAAAGGTCGCCGCCGAGGGCAAGAAGGCCGTCCGGGTCGTCCAGGGCTTCGTTGGCGGGGGGGAACCAGAGTTGGTCCGGGTCTAGCCAGGGTAGTGAGGTCATCCTTCTCCGGCAATTACTGCGATGTTTCGGGCCTATAGAGTTCAGGCCGGTGGGAGCCGCCTTCTGAAACACGCTGTGAATACGTCCTTGTACGCTTGGCTCCGCCATCCATGGCTCCGCACAGTTTCAGAAGGCGGCTCCCACCGGCCTTCGCAAACTTTTGAGTTCGCGTTCCTTTTTGTTACTGAATCACAATCAGTCTTGCTGATCCAGAAACTTTTCCGCATCCAGGGCGGCCATGCAGCCGAAGCCGGCGGAAGTGACGGCCTGGCGGTAGACGTGGTCGGCTACGTCGCCGGCTGCGAATACGCCGGGGATGCTGCTCTGGGTGGCCATGCCTTCGAGGCCGGAGCGGATGCGGATGTAGCCGTTCTCCATGTCCAGCTGGCCCTGGAACAGGTCGGTGTTCGGCTTGTGGCCGATGGCGATGAATACGCCGGCCAGGTCCATTTCCTGGGTGGAGTCGTCTTTGGTGCTTTTGATGCGCATACCGGTGACACCGGTGCCGTCGCCCAGGACTTCGTCGAGGGTGTGGTCCCAGACGATCTTGACGTTGCCGTTTTCGGCTTTTTCAAACAGTTTGTCCTGGAGGATCTTCTCGGCACGCAGGCTGTCTCGGCGGTGCACCAGGGTCACTTCATCGGCAATGTTGGAGAGGTACAGAGCCTCTTCGACCGCGGTGTTACCGCCGCCAATAACGGCAACTTTCTGCTTCTTGTAGAAGAAGCCGTCGCAGGTGGCGCAGGCTGAGACGCCCTGGCCTTTGAATTTCTCTTCAGACTCGAGGCCGAGATACATAGCGGAGGCGCCTGTAGCAATGATCAGGGCGTCGCAGGTGTACTCGCCGCCATCGCCCTTGAGGCGGAATGGGCGGTTACGAAGGTCGGCTTCGTTGATGGTGTCGTAGACGATGCTGGTTTCGAAGCGTTCGGCGTGCTTGAGCATGCGCTGCATGAGCTCCGGGCCCTGAACGCCGTCGTTGTCGCCGGGCCAGTTGTCGACGTCGGTGGTGGTGGTGAGCTGGCCGCCGACTTCAATACCGGTAATCAGGGTCGGGTTCAGGTTGGCGCGGGCTGCGTAAACGGCAGCGGTGTAACCTGCGGGGCCGGAACCGAGGATGATCAGTCGGGAATGTTTGGTGTCGCTCATTGGGAATTCTCTCACTGAAAAAGCCGTACGTTGCCGGGCCCCGGTTTCAGGGCCAGACGCTTCGGGGAAAGGAGCAAAGGCTAACATGAAAGGCGCGGTCTGCCATTCGTTTTGGCCAATTCCGCTTATAAAACCTTGCTATTTACTCAAGCACAGAAACAGTTGCCAACAGCTGACGAACCCTTTCCGCACTTTTGCCGGACTCGCCCTGTTCGAGACGGTGGGCTGCCACTGCAGGGAACACGGCCTGGATGTCGTCAGGCAGCACGTGATGACGCCCCTCCATCAGGGCCCAGGCCTTGGCGGCCCGCACCAGTCCCAATCCCGCCCGGGGCGAAAGCCCGTACAGAAGGCCGGGCATTCTCCGGCTCTGTTCCAGCAACCGTTGCACGTAATCCAGAAGAGCCGGGCTGGCGGTTATCCGGGTAACGCCCTCCTGCAGAGTTTTCAGGTCGGCCTGGGAGAGCAGGGTCGGCAGCTTTTCGGTCATGGCACGACGGTCTTCGCCCTCCAGCAGCTCCCGCTCGGCCCGTGGGTCCGGATAGCCGAGGCGAAGACGCATAAGGAACCGGTCCAGTTGGGACTCGGGCAGGGGATAGGTGCCGCCCTGTTCGATGGGGTTCTGGGTGGCAATCACAAAGAACGGATGTGGCAGTGGCCTGGTCTCGCCCTCGATCGACACTTGGCGTTCTTCCATGGCTTCAAGCAGGGCGCTCTGTGTTCGCGGTGATGCCCGGTTGATTTCATCAGCCAACACCACTTGGGCAAAAATCGGGCCGGGATGGAATACCAGGCTGCCGGCCTGTTTGTCGTACATGGAGTAACCCAGCACATCCGCCGGAAGCAGGTCGTTGGTAAACTGGATGCGCTGGTACGTCAGCCCCATCACCTTGGCCAGGGCATGGGAAAGGGTGGTTTTGCCCATGCCGGGGATATCTTCAATCAGCAGGTGCCCGCGGGCCAGTAGCCCGCAGAGGGCGAGGCGTACCTGTTGGTCTTTGCCCAGGAGTATCTGGTTCAGTTCACTGACTACGGTATCGACCAGTTTTTTCATTCGGGGCTCAGTCTCTTACGCGTTTGAGGATGTCGCCGTAGGCGTCTATTCGGCGATCTCTCAAATACGGCCAGATACGGCGAACCGATTCACTGCGGTTGCGATCCAGGGTGACGGCAAGGATGCATTCGGAGCTGTCATCGCCCCGGGCCAGCAACTCGCCCTGCGGGCCACAGATAAAACTGTTACCCCAGAAACGAATTCCGTCGCTGTGCCCGGAGGGGTCGGGTTCGGTGCCTACCCGGTTCGGAGCGACGACTGGCAGGTTGTTGGCAACTGCATGGCCCCTTTGCACGGTGACCCAGGCGTCCAGTTGACGCGCCTGTTCATCGGGGTCATCCGTTACATCCCAGCCAATCGCAGTGGGGTAGATCAGGATCTCGGCGCCAGCCAGGGCCATCAGCCTTGCGGCCTCCGGGTACCACTGGTCCCAGCACACCAGCACGCCGAGCCTGCCGATAGACGTATCGATAGGCGTGAAACCGCTGCGGCCATCGTTGAACTGGGCGTCACCGGGCGTGAAGTAGAATTTTTCATAGAAACCCGGGTCGTCCGGGATGTGCATTTTACGGTACAGCCCTGCCATGGAGCCGTCTTTCTCAAACACGACCGCGGTGTTGTGGTACACGCCGTTCATACGACGTTCGAAAATGGATCCAACCAGCACAATACCCAGTTCCCGGGCCAGGTCAGACAGGCGCTTGCTGGTAGGGCCGGGAATCGGCTCTGCCAGCTCGAAAACAGACGTTTCCTCGGTCTGGCAGAAATATAGGGTGGCGTGAAGTTCCTGGAGGACCACCAGGTTGGCGCCACTGGCAACGGCCTCACGGACCAGTTTCTCGGTAGTGGCGAGGCTGGCGGCCTTGTCGCTGCTACAGGCCTGCTGGATGGCGGCAACATTGATTTCGCTTTTGCGCAACTCACTGCTCATCAACTGACTACTCCGGCGGGAATTTGCATGGTCACACAGTGAAGGCTGCCATGTTGACGAATCAAGGGCCGGCAATTGATCGGCACTATTTTTCGTGTCGGAAAGATCTCTTTCATGACAGCGATGGCGTCCTGATCCTGATCAACGCCGTAAACGGGAAGCAAAACCGCCTCATTGATGATCAGGAAGTTGGCGTAGGTAGCCGGAAGACGCTCACCGTCCTCATCATGAATGGCATCGGGCCAGGGCAGAGGCGTCAGCTTGTAGGGGGCGCCGTCGGCCTGGCGGAACTCCTGAAGTTCCTCCTCCATGGCTGCCAACGCGCTGTAGTGTTCATCCGCCACGTCTGGACAAGCCACGTAGCAGATGTGATCCGGGGCGCAAAATCGGGCCAGGGTATCGATGTGGCTGTCGGTGTCATCCCCGGCGAGATAGCCGTGGTTGAGCCAGAGAATCCGCCGGACTCCCAGCACCTCGGAAAGCAGCTGTTCAATCGCCGTGCGATCCATGGCCGGGTTTCGGGTGGGCGTCAGCAGGCACTCGGAGGTGGTGAGCAGAGTGCCCTGACCATCCGATTCAAAGGAACCCCCTTCCAGCACAACACCAACCTGCTGCATCTCGGTTGTGCCGAAGACGCCGGCATTGAAGAGGTGATTGTTTAACGCATCGTCTTTTTCCCAGGGGAACTTTCCGCCCCAGGCGTTGAACCTGAAATCCAGCAGTGTCGGACCTTCATCGGTGAGAATGGTGATTGGTCCATGGTCGCGGGCCCAGGTGTCATTGGCCGGCGCCGGAACCGATTTTACGCGGCCCGAAAAACCATTGTCCTGGGCGTAGCGATTGAGGTCCCGTTCAAGCTCCTGCAGGCGGACAACGTGTTCGCAACTGATAACAAGGTGTTCGTGTGGGAGTACGGCTTTCGCGATGTCGAGGAACACCGGTTCAACTTCGTCGATCAAGCCTGCCCAGTCGGTTCCCGGGTGGGGCCAGGTCAGCATGACGGCACTCTGGGGCGCCCATTCTGCGGGCAACACTCGTTTGGTTGTCACTACGTCACCTTGAATCATAAAAGACGCCATTCTAACCAACGATTGGTTGAACGTCAGGACATGGGAAGGGAATTTCCAGCCTGGAAAGGCCCCTCGGGCCTTCAGCGATTCGGCTTGAGAACGGTGTGGATAACCCGGTCGCCTTCGAAATACACGATAAAGCCCTGATAGTGCCACTGGGTGATCGGTGGCTGGCCCACGGGACCCTCAATTTCCACGGGTGCTCCCCAGGACGCGCGCACTGATGACTGGCTCATGCCGGAGCCGGGGAAACTGGCCTGGTCACGATCGGCCTGGGTGCCGACTGGCACGCGGACCTCTTCAGCTACCGCGGACATCATCGGGAAAAGGGCTAGTGTGGCAGTCACTGCCAGTGCGCCGAACAGGGTAGATTGTTTTCTCATTGATGGGTCTCCATGAAAACTGATGTCCTCGGGAGGACATGGATAAAGCGTAATATCCGAAAAAGATTAGCAAAAGTCACTCGTTTTTCCCCAGTCTACTCCTTTTGACGCTGTCGAATCTGCCACCGCATCACATGTCGTGCGATTTGCTGGCGATCGCTGTCATCAATCCGGGCGAATTCCGTGTGGACCCTTGCTCCGCCTGACGAATCGGGGTGTACCTCGATAACTTGGGCAATTGCGCGGGGCTGGAAAAGTTCGGGTGGGAGGGTCATTCGAACAGCGAGCCGGTCTCCCGGCTGCCAGGCAGGGGTGCTGCTTGAGAACGACAGCCCACCCTCGCTCAGGGTTACTTCCTGCCATTCCTCAGGTTGCAACGGATTTTGCTCAAAGGCCATAATGCGCGCAAGCGTGTCCAGCTTGCCGTTCAGGGATTTGATCAGTCCGGTAAGCAGCCGGTCTTTTTCGGCAAGGCTGGCAAGCTGGGATTTTACGTCCTGATCCAGCCGCCTGAATTCAGCTTTCAGGCTCTCAAGATGGTCGCCGTCGAAGGCATCTTCTTCCAGTGCGGTGCCAGGCGCCAGCTTGCGGATCTCCAGGCCGATGCGGTCTTCAATGCGGAAAAAGTCCCGCCGTTCGGGTGAATAGTCCACCGGTTCGTTGGGGATGTCGGACGACTGCATCGCGGCTCCGGAAGGCTGAATTTTTATTTGGTACAGAACAGTTTAGCAGTTTCCCGTCGTGCTGGAAGGTACCCGGGAAAACCAGACCACGACAGACCCGAAGGTAGCAACAGGCACCTCTCAATGTTCAGACCCTTATCACTCTATATTGGCTTGCGTTACACGGCCGCCAAACGCCGCAATCACTTCATTTCCTTTATTTCCCTTACCTCCATGATCGGGCTGATGCTGGGGGTTGCGGTTCTGATCATCGTGCTGTCGGTGATGAACGGATTCGATCGGGAGCTCAAGCAGCGAATTCTCGGTATGGTGCCCCACGCTACTATTCAGGGAGCCGGGCCGCTTGACGACTGGCAATCAATCGACGCGAGGGTGCAGCAACATCCTCGCGTGTTGGCTGCTGCGCCTTTTATACAGGGGCAGGGTATGGTTACCGGCGGCGGAAATGTTCGTGGGGTCGTGCTCAACGGCATTCTCCCGGACGAGGAGCGCACGGTCTCCATCATTGAAAACCACATGGTCGAAGGGAGTCTCAACGATCTCGTTTCGGGCGAATTCGGTATCATCATCGGTCGGTTGATGGCCGCCAGCCTGCGTCTTGAGATCGGTGACAAGGTAACCGTGGTCCTGCCGGAAGCCTCGGTTACGCCGGCTGGGGTCCTGCCCAGGCTCAAACGGTTCACGGTCAAGGGCATCTTCAGCGTCGGGGCAGAACTGGATGGCAATTACACCCTGATTCACATGGATGATGCCGCCAAGCTCATGCGGACCGGGGGCAAAGCCGAGGGTATTCGCCTGCTGGTAGATGACCTCTTTGCCGCGCCCAAGGTGTCGCAGCAGGCTGCTGAGTCCCTGGGCGGCCGGTATTACGTATCCGACTGGACCCGTACCCACGGCAACCTGTTCCAGGCTATTCGCATGGAAAAAACCATGATTGGCCTGCTACTGATGTTTATCGTGGCCGTCGCCGCCTTCAATATCGTGTCCACGCTGGTGATGGTGGTTACCGATAAAACCGGTGACATCGCGATCCTCAGGACCATGGGGGCAACGCCGGGCCGCATCATGCGGATTTTTATTGTTCAGGGGGCGGTCATCGGTATTTTCGGAACCATTGTCGGCACGGCGCTGGGCGTTTTCGGGGCGCTCAACATCAGCGCCTTTATTTCCTGGCTGGAGGGAGCGCTTGGCCACCAGTTCCTGAGCGCAGACGTGTACTTCATCAGCTATCTGCCCTCCCAGCTGCAATGGCAGGACGTTTTTATCATCAGTGGCGCCGGCCTCGCCATGAGTCTGTTGGCAACCATTTATCCGGCCTGGCGGGCTTCCAGAGTGGATCCGGCGGAGGCGCTTCGTTATGAGTAAGGAACAATCCGCAATGGCACACTCCGCCCTGGTAATAGACTGCCGTCAGGTAACCCGGACCTATAACGAGGGCCTGGGCAAACTCACCATTTTTTCGGACATCTCGCTCGAAGTTGCACAGGGAGAAACCGTTGCCATTGTGGGAAGCAGCGGTGCCGGAAAAACCACGTTGCTCAACTTGTTGGGCGGGCTCGACAAGCCATCTTCCGGCCAGATTTCCATTTGTGGCGAAGACATTCACCGGCTTTCCGAGGGACGGCGCGCCCGGTTCCGGAATGCCCATCTCGGGTTTGTCTATCAGTTTCATCACCTGTTGCCGGAGTTCACCGCTCTGGAAAACGTGATGATGCCGTGTGCGTTGGGCGGTATGGCGGTATCCAGGTCGAGGGACAAGGCAGCGAGCCTGCTGCAGCGGGTCGGACTTGCCGAACGTCTGGATCACAAACCCGGCGAGCTGTCCGGTGGCGAGCGCCAGCGGGTGGCCATTGCCCGGGCACTGGTCAATGAGCCGGACTGTGTTCTGATGGATGAACCGACGGGAAACCTGGATGAACATACCGGAGAAGGGGTGCAGGCGCTGATCGAGTCATTGAGGGATCAGCTGGGCATTGCCTTTGTCATGGTCACCCATGACATGAAAATGGCCAGAAGCCTGGGGCGGGTTATGCGGCTTGAGCAGGGTCGCCTGATTCAGGAAGCCTGATCAGCCCCACGACGGCGTCTGAGTCTTGCGGTGCGTCGCACCTGCCAGTCAGAGCGAATTTTTCGGCGCCACAGATACTGGATAATCAGGTAGGCCACGCAAGCTGAAACCGTTGCGACCACCAGGGAACCGAGATAGAGGGGAATGCCGATATCCAGCAGCCGCTCGCTGATCCAGGACCACGACAGCTCGAAATCAAAACTGAGCACAGGGCGATCCAGAGCCCAGGCGCCAATCTTGTAGTTGAAATAGAACATCGGCGGCATGGTTACAGGGTTGCTGATCCACACCAGGACCACTGAAAGCGGCAGGTTGGCATTGAACCAGATGGCAAAAAAGGCCGCCGCGAGCATCTGGAACGGCATGGGAATAAAGCAGAACCAGATGCCGACGAGAAAGGCCCGCGCAACACTGTGACGGTTGATGTGCCACAGGTTCGGTTCATGAAGGATATCGCCCAGAAAGCTCAGCGACTGCATCGCTTGCACCTTCTCTGGTGAGGGCAGATAGCGTTTCATGAACTTCTTTGGCATTGGAAGTTCTGCCTTTAGACGGAGTTAGTAGACCGGCTCATCGGATGTTGCCGGTGTTTGTGACATACAGGAGGACAAGGATTGTCCGGAAGTATCAACAGACCGGTGGGCCCTTCGGGCAACTCCGGTTCCGCAGCGCTGGGCGTTATCGCCTTCTCTTGTGGCGTTATCTTACTGTATTGGTTGTCGATACTGCCACCTCCCGCGTGCTTGATCGCCGTGATACCACTGCTGGCGTTCGGCCGGATCTGCCATTCACCGACCTCTGCCAGCTCCGCATTCGTATCTGCGCTTGGCCTCACCGTCGGACTCTCCTGGGCGTCGTGGCATGCCAGTGACCGGCTTTCATCGGTTCTGCCGGCAAGCCTGGAACGCGAGCGTCTCTCTGTCTCAGGATACGTGTGTGACATTCCTTCGCCCGGAAGCTTCAACAGTTTACGTTTCAGTTTCTGTGTCACCCAGTGGCACAACCTTCCCATCCCGACCGGAGAGGAAGCAAGGATGCCGGCTCTGCTGAGGTTAGCCTGGTACGGTCACGGAATAGACCGGCTCCCAAGTCACCGTTTGCGGCTGGAAGTTGTACTCAAGCGCCCCCACGGCACCCTTAACCCCGCCGGCTTTCGCTACGAGGACTGGCTGTTTCGCAAAGGTTACCGGGCCACGGGCAGCGTCCGCAGCGTGGAGGTTGACCGGGATGTCGGGTGTTTCGTCCATTGCCAGTACCGGAAGCTGCATCGTTTGCTCCACCAATGGACCATCGGGCAATTTGGCGCTGCCCGTCATTTTCCGCTGGTTTCTTCGTTGCTCATAGGTCATCGCGGCCACATGGAACAGAAACACTGGGATGTGCTCAAGGCGACCGGCACCATTCACCTGGTTGCCATATCGGGCCTGCACCTGGGCCTTATCGCCCTGGGGGCAGGGTTTCTGTGCCGGCGACTGTTGCTGACTGTTCCGGCACAAATAGTCAGCGATAGCTCCAGGCGTTGGTCAGCTTTCCTGGCAGTTATCTTCTGCTGTCTGGTTTATGCACTGGCGGCGGGGTTTACCGTTCCAACCCAAAGAGCTCTGGTGATGGTCGTGGCCGGTGGGTGGCTGGTATTGATGAGTCGTCAGGCCCCGGTCTGGCACGTTTTCCTGGCCGCGTTGGCTGCCGTTCTTGTGCTGGACCCTTTCGCCCCCCTGGACCAGGGATTCTGGCTTTCGTTCGCTGCGGTTTCCACCCTGATCACTGTATTCTCGTCGCGACTGGCTGGAACCGGGTGGCTGAGAGGACTCGTCCTGGCGCAGCTCGCGGTCTTTGGCGGATTATGGCCAATCCTCGAAATGCTGGGGCAGGGTCAGCCCCTGGTGGGGCTGTTGGCCAACCTGGTCGCCATCCCCTGGGTATCCCTTGTGGTTATGCCAGTGCTTGTCACGGGTGGGTTGCTTGCCGCCTTATTTCCAGACACCGCCCAGCTCTTCATACCATTATTCGATCTAACGCTCGGGGTTCTGTGGCAATTGCTGATGTGGCTTGCACAGTGGGAGGCGCCGGACATCCCGGCCGGCGTCCCGGAGCTTGTTGGCTGGGCGTTGGTGACCGTCGCGGTATTGTGTCTGCCGTTCGCCACGTTCCGCCTTGTGGCGGTCCTTTCTGCGATGTTCTGGCTGGTGTACCCGGCCCCTTCTTCCGAAAGGAATTCGTACGTGGCAGCGCCAGTGATAAGGATATGGGATGTTGGGCAGGGTCTTTCGGTTCTGGTCCGGCACGGGCGCGAGGTTCTTGTCTACGATACCGGTCCCGCCGTTCCGGGCGTGTTTTCGGCCGTCGAATCCACGCTTTTGCCCAATCTCGCGGCCGAGGGAATCAAGCGTATTGACACTCTCTTGATCAGCCACGCCGACAGCGATCATGCCGGGGGCATCGCGGAACTTTCCCGGAACGTCAGGATCGGCCGTGTGATTGCAGGCGAGCCCGCGGCGGTCAGACAGCAGGTTGCCGAACTGTCCGTGCAAGCCTGCAAGCAGGCTGAAGAAAGGCTGGGAGGATTGGTCCTCGAGTTCTGGCAGGGTGAGGGCGCAGAAGAGGGAAACGACGCCTCCTGTGTGTTGCGTATCTACCATCCTGACTCCGGAACTGAGTGGCTTTTGCCGGGAGATATTACCGAACCCATGGAGGCAGAGTATCTGGCCTATATGGCTGGCCGCGAGGACGTTCAGGCTCCTTCAACCCGGGTGCTCGTTGCGCCCCACCACGGGAGCAAAACCTCATCTTCCGAACCCTGGGTGCGCGTGCTGAGGCCAGATCGGGTCATCTATACCGCTGGCTATCGCCACCGGTACGGTCATCCCCATCCGACGGTAGCCGCGCGCTACGCCGGGGTCGGAGCGATTCCGCTGAACACAGCATGTTCAGGCAGCGTGGAGATGACCGTTGTCGATAAAAAGCTGGTATTAAAGGAAATGCGGCATGGCTCCTCGTTCTGGATCGGTGGTCCGGGGCTTGCCCGTGACCAATGTAAAATACCGTGACATTGCAGGTGTGGCCTCCACCGGTAGCTATGCTAAAGTAGCGCGGCTTGCAAACAATCAGGGAGACCAAGCGTGTTCGAGCTGTTGAAAGCCGGTGGCATTCTGATGGTGCCAATTGTTGCCTGCTCCATTCTGGCGCTGGCCATCATTCTGGAGCGTTTCTGGACCCTTCGCGCCTCCAGGGTCGCTCCCCCCCAGACCATCAATGAGTTATGGCGCTGGATCAAGAAGAAAGAACTCAATGGCCGGAAACTGAAAGCCCTGCAGGGGTCATCACCCCTGGGCCGGATTCTTGCCGGTGGCCTGCTTAACGCCAAGCATGGCCGCGAAATCATGAAAGAGAGCATCGAGCACGAGGCGAGCCAGGTCATCCACGATCTGGAGCGTTTCCTCAATCCGCTGGGCACCGTTGCGACGATCACCCCTCTGCTGGGGCTGCTTGGTACCGTCATTGGCATGATCAAGGTATTTGCCGAGATCCAGCTGGCCGGGGTGGGCAACGCCGGCAACCTCGCCGGTGGTATCTCTGAAGCGCTGATCACAACAGCCGCTGGCCTGAGCGTTGCCATCCCGGCACTTATCTGCCACCGCTACTTTATTCGCAGAGTGGATGAGCTGGTCGTCGGCATGGAGCAGGAAGCCATCAAGCTGGTTGAGGTAGTGCACGGAGACCGCGAAATCGACGTGGAAGGAGCCTGAACGCCGTGAAGTTCAAGCGCCAGAGGAGCCAGGAAGTCGGGGTAGACCTGACACCGCTGATCGACGTGGTGTTTCTGCTGCTGATTTTCTTTATGGTTTCCACGACCTTTACCCGCGAGAGCCATCTGCAGGTTGAATTGCCTGAAGCCAGTGGCGAGCCTGCGCCGGCATCCGAAGTGCAGCAGATCGACGTGGTGATCAATGCCGAGGGGCAGTACATCCTGAACGACCGCACATTGGTCAATAATCGGCGGGAAACCCTTGAACGGGGTGTCCGAGAACTGGCTGAAGGCAATAACTCGCTTCCGTTTATTATTACCGCTGACGCCCGCACACCCCATGAATTTGTGGTTCGTGCCATGGACGTTGCCGGACGCCTGGGGTTCGCCAAGCTCAGTATCACCACTGAGCGGGAGGCTGAGAGCCAGTGAAGGTACCCGAGCCTTTACCAGACCCTGCGGCCGGCCTGCCGGCGGGCAGCTGGGATACCTACAAGCGTCTTCTCGCTTATGTTAAGCCTTTTATGCTGGCCTTCTCCCTTGCGGTACTCGGCAACATTATCTATGCCGCTGCATCGACCGGTATGGCGGCAGCCATGGAATACGTCATTGCGGCGATAGAGAACCCGACCGAGCAGAATCGTCTTATGCTGACGCTGGTTATTGTTGGCGTATTCGCATTCCGTGGGCTGGGCACCTTCCTTAGCCAGTACTTCATCAGCTATGTCGGTCGCCAGGTCATCAATGCACTTCGTAACGATGTGTTCGATCGACTGATGACACTGCCCTCCCGCTATTTCGATGACAACGCGGCGGGACGGCTGGTGTCCAAGCTTACCTTTAACGTCGAGCAGGTGGCGGAGGCGACGACCAACGCCGTGACCATCACGCTCCGCGAAGGTCTGACCATCATCGGTCTGCTGGGTTACATGTTCTACACCAACTGGAAGCTCACGCTGATCTTTCTGGCGGTAGGGCCGCTTATTGCCGCGGTTGTAAGCTATGCCAGCAAGCGCTTCCGTAAGATCAGCAAACGTATCCAGGGCTCCATGGGTGATATTACCCACGTGGCTTCCGAATCCATTACCGGCTACCGGGTTGTTCGTACGTTCGGTGGTGAAGATTACGAACGCCAGCGTTTTCAAGAGGTTAATAATAAAAACCTCAAGCAAAGTCTGAAGATGGCGTCGACTCAGGCGATCAGCGTTCCAGTGATTCAGGTGCTGGTGGCCATCGCCATTGCCGGACTCGTCTGGATGATGCTGGCGCCGGAAATTCGCGGTGAGATGACCACGGGTCAGCTGGTGGCGTTCATTACGGCAGCGACGACCATGGCCAAGCCCATCCGCCAGGTCACCTCTGTTCACGCCAAGATCCAGAAGGGCGTTGCAGCCGCTTACGATGTGTTCGAAACCATCGACGAATCGCCGGAGCAGGATCCGGGTACGTATTCGCCGGATCGCGTTGAAGGCGACATCGAGTTTGACGAAGTGGCGTTTCGGTACCGCGACCAGTTGGACAATGTGCTGGAAGGCATATCCCTCAGCATTCCTGCCGGGCAAAGTGTGGCTCTGGTTGGGCGTTCCGGCAGCGGTAAATCCACCTTGGTGAGCCTGTTGCCGAGGTTCTATGAGTACACCGGCGGCGATATCCGAATCGACGGGCACTCGTTGCGCGATTTCTCCCTCAAGGCCCTGCGTAAACAGATCGCTCTGGTAACCCAGAACGTTGTCCTGTTTAACGACACCATCGCTGCCAATATCGCCTATGGTTCCTTGAGAGACTGCACACCGGAGGACATCCGCGAGGCCGCGGCCAAGGCTCATGCGCTCGAATTTATTGATCGTATGCCCGAAGGCCTGGACACCATGATCGGTGACAACGGGGTCATGCTTTCCGGTGGGCAGCGACAGCGGCTCGCCATCGCCCGGGCGCTACTCAAGAACGCCCCGATTCTGATCCTTGATGAGGCGACATCAGCGCTGGATACGGAATCTGAACGCCACATCCAGGAAGCGCTGGAAACGGTTATGCAGGGCCGCACCACGCTGGTCATTGCGCATCGCCTGTCCACCATCGAGAAAGCGGACCGAATCCTGGTCATGGACAATGGCCGTATCGCCGAATCCGGCCGCCACGACGAACTCCTTGCCGCTGGCGGCGCCTACGCTCAGTTGCACCAGATGCAGTTCAGCGAGCAGTCATGAGTGCGGTGCAATCTGCCATGAGTTCGCTGGTTGAGCGTCTCTGGTATGGAAGGAAGCGCCCTCTGGCTTTTCTGGCACCGCTGTCCTGGCTGTACCGGAGCATCGCGGAAGCCCGCCGTCGGGCCGCCTGGGATGCGAGGGATGCGTCGCTCCCGGTTCCGGTCATTGTGGTTGGCAACATCACTGCCGGTGGAACCGGCAAATCGCCGCTCACTGCCTGGCTGGTTTCCGCACTGGCATCCGATGGCTGGCGGCCGGTTATTCTCAGCAGGGGTTATGGTGGTGATGCTGGCCGGTACCCGCTGGAAGTTGCGGCGGAGACCAGTCCTGCGGAAGCCGGTGACGAGCCGGTCATGCTGGCCCTGAGCACCGGGTGCCCGGTTGTTGTTGATCCCCGACGCCGACGGGGCGCCGATTACGCTCTTGAGAAAAACCTGGGTGATGTGCTGATTTGTGACGATGGCCTCCAACACTACAAGTTGCCCAGAGACCTGGAATTGTCGGTATTTGATGGGCAACGGGGCATCGGTAACGGCGCCTTGATCCCCGTTGGCCCGCTTCGGGAGCCGGTTTCGCGACTGGCTTCTGTGGACTTTGTTATCGTAAACGACAAAGAGCTTTCAGAGCAGGCCATGGAAGGCTTTGTTGGCGTTGATCACCCTGCCATATTTTCCATGGTTCTTGAGCCCGCAACCCTTGTTCACCTGAAAACAGGGGAGTCGAGAGCAGTTGGCGATCTCAGGGGCAGGGCCGTGAGGGCAGTGGCCGGGATCGGAAACCCGTCCCGGTTTTTCGATACACTCAGAACCCTTGGCGCGGATGTTACCGAGGCGGCCTTTCCGGATCACCATCGTTTCCGCCCTGAGGATCTGACCAGTGATACCGATGAGTTGATAGTCATGACGGCAAAAGACGCGGTGAAATGCCGGGAATTTGCACCCGATAATGCCTGGAGCCTCACCGTTGAGGCCAGATTGCCGGGACCGTTCCGGGACGCGTTTCTGGCCCGGGTTCGCCAATGTTCCGAGCCGTTAACTTCCTGATATCAAGTGAGTAAGCAACATGGATAAAAAACTGTTGGCGCTGTTGGCCTGTCCGGTGTGTAAGGGCGACCTGAAACTCAACGAAGACAGAACCGAGCTGGTCTGTTACCAGGACGCCATGGCGTTCCCGATCCGCGAGGGGATTCCTGTGATGTTGGCTACCGAAGCCCGGACGCTCTCTACTGATGAGCGTCTGCACAAGCGTTAAACCCAAGTCAGCCAGGTGGTTACTACATGTCTTTTACCGTTGTAATTCCGGCCCGCTATGCGTCCAGCCGCCTTCCGGGCAAGCCTCTGGCAGACATTGCCGGCAAGCCGATGATCCAGCATGTCTGTGAGCGTGCCGCGGAAAGCCGGGCAGACAGGGTCGTTGTCGCCACGGACGATGATCGGATCCGGACCGCTTGCGAAGGCTTTGGTGCAGAAGTGGTCATGACATCACCCAATCACGCCAGCGGCACAGACCGTCTTGAGGAGGTTGCACGGGTGCTGGGTTTCGGGCCAGATCATCGGGTCGTTAATGTGCAGGGTGACGAGCCCCTGATCCCGCCCGAACTGATCAACCAGGTGGCCGACAATCTGGAGTTTTATCCGGAAGCCGCCATTGCCACACTGTGTGAGCGGATCCACGATCCGGAGCACGTGTTCAATCCCAATGTGGTCAAGGTCGTGTTCGATCACAGGGGGATCGCCCATTATTTCAGTCGTGCGCCGATCCCGTGGGCCAGGGATCAGTGGCGGGAGGGCACACCTCTGACGGGGCTGGACACCTCCCTGCCGGATAATGTCGGGTATTTCCGACATATCGGCATCTACGGTTACCGTGCTTCCGTCCTGGCCGAGTTTGTCAGCTGGGCGCCTGCTCCAACCGAGGTAACCGAATCTCTGGAACAGTTGAGGGCACTCTATAATGGTGCCCGTATTCATGTGGATGTGGCTGCCGTCAACCCGCCGGGCGGCGTTGATACCGAAGCGGATTTGCACAGGGTCCGAGGCTGGCTGGAGAAGAGGAATAGCGAGAATGGCTGAACCGGTAAACGTTCTTTTCGTGTGCCTGGGTAACATCTGTCGATCGCCCAGTGCCGAAGGTGTGTTTCGCTCACTGGTAGAGCAGGCGGGCCTTGCAGAGCAGGTCCACATCGATTCCTGCGGCACCGGTGATTGGCACATTGGCAAGAGTCCTGACGCCCGCGCCCAGGAGGCTGCTCGTCGGCGGGGTATCGACATCAGTGGATTACGGGCCCGCCAGTTCAGCTCGGAGGATCTGGACACCTTTGACTACGTGCTGGTGATGGACCGCCAGAACCTGGCGGACATCAAGGACGTATGGCATCAGAATGGCGGCACCCGGCCAGCCCTGTTTCTGGAGTTCGGTCAGTCGGCCCATCAGGAGGTGCCAGACCCCTATTACGGTGGTGACGCAGGTTTTGAAACCGTGCTTGACCTGATTCAGGAAGCCGGCGAGGGCCTGCTGGCGGACATCCGGGGGCGTCTGGCTTGAGTCAGCAGCCGGAAATTCGGGAAAACATAGAGCTGGAGGCGCTGAATACCCTGCACGTGCCGGCCAAAGCCCGTTTTTATGTCGAAGTTCACACCGCAGATGAGCTGGTCCGGTCTCTCGGCTGGGCCTCGTCGGAGGATCAGGAAGTCCTGATTCTGGGTTGCGGGAGTAACCTGGTGTTCGCGGGTGACTTCGCGGGGCTGGTGGTCCGTCTGGCGATTCGTGGCCGGCGTTGGGAGCACATCGAGGACCACAGGGCGACCCTGGTGCTTGGCGCGGGTGAAAACTGGCATGAGGCGGTCCTGTATGCTGCCCGAGCCGGTTATCGCGGTATCGAGAATCTGGCTCTTATTCCGGGGACGGCCGGTGCGGCACCCGTGCAGAATATTGGTGCTTATGGTGTCGAGCTCGGCGATTGCCTGGAATCCGTCACCGCACTGGATCGCAATTCGGGAGAGCTGGTTGTGGTCAATAACGCCCAGTGCCGTTTTTCCTACCGCGACAGCCTGTTCAAGCAAACGCCGGGCCGCTATGTGATCACCGAAATCCGTTTGGGCCTGTCCCGCTCACGTCCTCTGGTGCTTGGATATCGGGATCTCCGGGAGTACCTCGGTGATACAGCGGAAACAGCCCTCGACCCCTTGCATGTGGCAGAGGCCGTAATGGCTATTCGCCGACGAAAGTTGCCGGACCCGGATATGATTCCGAACGCCGGAAGTTTCTTCAAGAACCCGGTGGTTGACGGAGAAACGTTCGAGGCACTCAGCGAGCGGCACCCGGATATTGTGGCTTATCCTCAGGAGCAGGGGGTCAAACTGGCAGCGGCCTGGCTGATCGATCGGAGTGGCTGGAAAGGCTTCCGGAATGCCCGGGTGGGCGTGCATAACCGACAGGCGCTGGTTCTGATTAACCACTCGGGCGGCACAGGTGCCGACATACTGGAGCTTGCCAGAGAAGTTCGTCAGTCAGTAGTTGACCGGTTTGGTGTCACCCTGGAAATGGAGCCAGGGATTGTGGGTGGTTCGGGAAGGGAAAATCCCTGACGGCACTGCTTTATGCAAGTGCCGTCAGAGGCTTGTCCGCGTGTGCGGACAGCGATCAGAGCCCTTTTCGGGGCGATGCGTTGACCAGGAATGGCAGCGCTTCAGCCACCGGGACATCCTGTTTTTCCGCATCCTTTCTGCCCTTGTACTCCAGGGTTCCGGCTGCCAGACCACGCTCGGAAACCACGAACCGGTGCGGGATACCTATCAATTCCATATCGGCAAACTTCACGCCCGGGCGCTCTTTGCGGTCGTCCAAAAGCACATCGTAACCGGCCTGGCGTAGCTGTTCATAAAGCTTTTCGCCGGCCTCGGCAACGGTCGGTGACTTATGGGCGTTCAGGGTAACAATGGCCACCTGGAAAGGCGCAATGGCATCGGGCCAGATGATGCCGTTTTCATCGTGGTTCTGTTCAATGGCTGCGGCAACAACCCGGGAAACACCCAGGCCGTAACAGCCCATGTCCATAATCACGGTTTTGCCGTTTTCATCGAGAACCGTGGCGTTCATGGCAGTGCTGTACTTGTTGCCAAGTTTGAAGATGTGGCCCACTTCAATGCCGCGCCGGATCTCCAGAGTGCCCTTGCCATCTGGGCTGGGGTCGCCCTCAACCACGTTGCGCAGGTCTTCCACCCGTTCAAGCGCAGCGTCTCTCTCCCAGTTCACGCCGGTAAGGTGGAAGCCTTCCCGGTTGGCGCCGCAGACAAAGTCAGCCAGATGCGCGGCACTGCGGTCCACAATGACGGGCACGTTGAGGTTTACCGGTCCGATAGATCCGGGCTTGCAGCCGACAGCCTGTTCGATTTCCTCATCGGTGGCCATTGTCAGAGGCTCGGCAACGCCGGCCAGGTTTTCGGCCTTGATCTCGTTCAGGGTGTGATCGCCCCGCAGAACCAGTGCAACCAGCCCGGAGCTGCCGTCTTCGTCGGGTTCCGCCTTCACCAGCAGGGTTTTGACCGTGCGGGTGGCGTCAATGCCCAGCAGTTGTGATACCGCGTCGATGGTTTTCTCGTCCGGTGTGGCGACTTCCTTGATTTCCTCGGCCGGGGCAGGGCGGGAGCCACTCGGGGCTACTGCCTCTGCTTTTTCGATGTTGGCTGCGTAATCGCTCCCGGTGCTGAACACGATGTCATCTTCACCCGAAGATGCGAGCACATGGAACTCGTGGGATGCGCTGCCACCAATGGCGCCGGAGTCCGCCTGTACCGCACGGTAATCCAGGCCGAAACGGTCGAAAATGGCGCAGTAGGTGCGGTGCATCAATTCGTAGGTTTCGTTCAGGGACTCGGCGTTCAGATGGAAGGAATAAGCGTCCTTCATCAGGAATTCCCGGGCGCGCATCACGCCAAACCGGGGGCGACGCTCGTCCCGGAATTTGGTCTGAACCTGGTAGAAGTTGGCTGGCAACTCCTTGTAGCTGCTGATCTCATTCCGGATCAGGTCGGTAATGACCTCTTCGTGGGTCGGTCCGAAACAGAAATCACGGCCATGACGGTCTTTCATTCGCAGCAATTCGCCGCCGTACTGGGTCCAGCGTCCGGATTCCTCCCAGAGTTCGGCCGGCTGGACCGCCGGCATCAACACTTCTTGAGCGCCACTTTTGTCCATTTCTTCGCGAACGATCCGCTCAACCTTGCGCAGGGTACGCAGGCCCATCGGCAACCAGGTGTATAGCCCGGCGGCCAGTTTGCGGATCATACCGGCACGCAACATCAACTGATGGCTGATGATCTCGGCGTCGGCGGGGGTCTCTTTCTGGGTGGCAATCAGGTAGCGGCTTGCTCGCATCATGTCTTCCGTTTGTAATAAATCTGAAGTGTTAGACTAATGGACAGGCGGCGGTTGGCCCGCCGGAGCCTTTATTTGTCGTAAAGTGGCCATTATTGTACGGAGCCTGTTGCACAAGGTACAGATGATGACCGACGAATCTATTGATGTCGCCCCGCGTCGCCGCCCGGTTCAGGCACGCAGCCGGGAGCGCGTCAACACCATCCTTCGCCATGCCGCCGCCATTTTTCATGAGACTGGTGTCGATGCCGCGAGCATGTCAGCCATTGCCCGACAGTCGGGCATGTCGCTGGCTTCTCTCTACCGCTACTTTCCCAACAAAGCCGCCATCGTCCATGCGATTGCCGAACAGCACGTGGAGAAGATGGAGCAGGCTCTGCGTGAACGGTTGCAGGAACTGAACCTCAGCGATGCGGTAGATGTTCTCATCGATCAGTTTTACGAGTTCTATCGTCACGAGCCCGCCTACTCGGCGATCTGGAGTGGTGTAGAGGCGATGCCTGAGCTGAGGGAGCTGGATCTGAGGGAGCTGTACACCAACGCCCGCGATCTGGACCAGAAACTCAAAGAGGAGTGCCCCCGGATTCCTGATGATCGGCGCTGGACCGCAAGCCTTTTGCTGCCACGGTCCGCCGGCACTGTCTTGCGGCTGGCGGTAACTCTGCCCGACGCCCAGGGTCGACAGCTGGTGGAAGAACTCAAATGCATGGCAAGGGCTTACGTCCGCGAGCTTGTCGCCTGAGTCAGGAAAGGTACCCCAATGGCAGGGCAGTACTGTCGATCACTCGTCGGAGTACGAAGCTGGAGTGCACGCCGCTGACGCCCTGAATGCGGGTAATGCGGTTCAGCAGGAAATGGTGGTAATGGTCCATGTCAGGTACCACCACCTTCAGCATGTAATCGGCGTCCTGGCCGGTAATCAGATAGCACTCTTGCACCTCCGGGTACTCTGCAACCTGCTCTTCAAATGCCGCGAAACGCTCGGGCGTATGCCGGTCCATGCCAATCAGGATAATCGCCGTCAGAGAAAGGCCAAGTTTCTTGTGGTCCAGAATGGTGACGGTTCTGACGATGATACCGGCATCCTCCAGTGCTCGCACACGACGGAGACAGGGCGAAGGGGATAGCCCGACTTTCTCTGCCAGTTCCTGGTTGGTCAGGGCGCCATCCTGCTGGATCTGTTCGAGGATTCGACGGTCCATCTTGTCAATTTTGACGAGGGTTTTCTGATTTGCGGCCATAAAATTCTATGAATCCACGTTGTTCGGCAATGTGTGGATTATAAAATACGTTTTTCGGCCAAAGTTCGCAATCAAATAGCAGCTTCATCACGTTAACATGTACTCGTTGAAGAATTCATTCCCGAAACCGCAAGGAACTACCAGCATGGCTTTCGATCATCGCAAATACGTTGCGTTCAAACCTGTTGCCAAAACCGACCGTCGCTGGCCGGACAAGGTCATCGAAAAAGCACCCACCTGGTGTGCCGTGGACCTTCGGGATGGTAACCAGGCGCTGGTGAAGCCCATGTCCGTTGCGCAGAAAACGCGGATGTTCGAATTGCTGGTGAAGTTGGGCTTCAAGGAAATCGAGATCGGCTTTCCGGCAGCCAGTCAGCCGGATTTCGACTTTTGCCGAAAGCTCATTGAGGAAAACCGCATCCCTGAGGATGTGAAGATTCAGGCGCTGACCCAGGCCCGTCCTGAACTGATCGAACGCACCTACGAAGCGTTGGCCGGCGCCCGCAAGGCGATCGTCCACGTGTATAACTCCACCTCCACGGTGCAGCGGGAGCAGGTATTTGGTCTGGATCGTGACGGTATCAGGGACATTGCCGTCAATGGCGCAAAACTGGTTCGCGACATCGCCGCGCGTCACCCGGAGACCGAGTGGACGTTCCAGTATTCACCGGAGAGCTTTACCGGTACCGAGCTGGATTTCGCCGCGGAAGTGATTGATGCCGTGAGCGAGGTCTGGCGTCCGGAAGAGGGCCAGCCGATGATCATCAACCTGCCTGCCACCGTTGAAATGGCGACACCCAACGTGTTTGCGGACCAGATCGAGTGGATCTGCGACAACATCCAGCGCCGTGAACACATCAGCATCAGCGTGCATACCCACAATGATCGCGGCTGTGCCGTGGCCGCAGCCGAACTGGCGGTAATGGCAGGGGCTGATCGGGTCGAAGGGACATTGATGGGCAACGGTGAGCGCACCGGCAACATGGATCTGGTGACGATGGCCATGAACCTCTACTCCCAGGGCATTGATCCCACGCTGGATCTGTCGGGCATGGCAGAGATCACCGAAGTGGTTGAGGCCTGTACGGAGATTTCCACCCATCCACGCCATCCCTACGCCGGCGAATTGGTGTTCACCGCCTTCTCAGGCAGCCATCAGGATGCCATTCGCAAGTGTCTGGCGCGTCGCAAGGATGGCGAGACCTGGAACGTCGCGTATCTGCCCATCGACCCGTTCGATGTCGGCCGCCGCTATGAGGAAGTGGTTCGCATCAACAGTCAGTCTGGCAAAGGTGGTGTCGCCTATGTGCTGGAGCGGGATTACAACATCAGCCTGCCGCGCTGGTTGCAGATTGAGTTCAGCAAGGTGGTCCAGAGAGAGGCGGAAACCAACGGCGGCGAGATTGACTCCCTGACCATTCATCGCCTGTTCGAGGATCGCTATTTGAAAGTCCACGCCGATTGGGCACTGCGCTCTTACGACCTGCACCGGGACGAAGAGGGCGTTCACGCCGAGGTGTCGGTGGGTCGCGATGCGTCGCCGGTTCGCCTGGATGGTCATGGACTGGGCGCCGTGGAGGCGGTATCGGAAGCGCTGGAGAAGCGTTTTGGCATCTCCATTGCAGTTGAAGCTTACGACGAGTTTGCCCTGGGTGAGGGCACCAATGCCAACGCCCTGGCCTGTATCCGGTTGACCGCAAACGGTATGCATTGCAGTGCAGCGGCACTGGCAGAAGACACGACGTCTGCCACATTGCAGGCCCTGTTTTCAGCGGTAGCACAGGCGGTGGGTGTTGAAATGCCTGAGACGGAGGCGGAGACTGAAACGGCAGGTGCCTGAAACCCTGCCATCCTGACGACACAAGCCGGCACGAATGCCGGCTTGTTGATTTTCCGATGCCCGTGAGGGGCAAAGGACGGAGCGTAGACCCTCAGACCGGGGTAACGTTTTCCGCCTGCGGGCCTTTCGGGCCCTGTGTTACGGTGAACTGCACCTGCTGGCCTTCGGTCAGGGTGCGGAAACCGCTTGAATTGATTGCGCTGTAGTGAACAAACACGTCGCTGCCACCGTCCTGAGCAATGAAGCCAAAGCCTTTGGACTCGTTAAACCACTTAACGTGGCCGGTTTTAGTATCGGACATTGATCTTTCCTGTCTTTCTGTAATTTGCCCTCACGGGACCTTCAAAATTCCACATGGAATCGTTGCTGAGAAATCCAGAGAGTACTGAGGAAGGGGCAACGAAGAGCACTTCGGCAGGACGTTGAAACGCATTCACCAAATACCGCTGTATTTTCACAGCAATTTCAGTATAGACCGACTTTGGGGGGCGTCAACGAAATTTTTGCAGCTTTCGTGAAGGTTTTATTGCCGGCAAAAACAACAGGTTGGGATTTGATTGGGCAAAAATTGCCCGCCCCCGGTTCGGGCGGGGCGGGCAGCATTCACGGTGGCTCTGTCAGCGGCGGAACTGCTCGCTGATTTCCTCCAGGATGGCAGGGTCATCAATGGTGCTGGGCACCGAGTATTCCTCGCCATCGGCAATCTGGCGGATAACACGTCTGAGGATCTTGCCGGAACGGGTCTTGGGCAGGCGATCAACCACCAGAGCGCGGCGGAAACAGGCGATGGCGCCAATCTTGTCTCGAACCATCTCCACCAGCTCGTCTTCCAGTTCGTCATGGTCGATGGTTGCGCCGTCCTTGATCAGAACCAGTCCTATGGGGATCTGCCCCTTCATATCATCGTGCGCACCCACGACGCAGCATTCGGCTATGGCCGGGTGTGAAGCCACAACCTCCTCCATCTCGCCGGTGGAGAGCCGGTGGCCGGCGACATTGATAACGTCATCGGTACGGCCCATAACGAACACGTACCCGTCATCGTCAATGAAGCCTCCGTCGCCGGAGCTGTAGAATCCCGATATCGGTTCCAGATAGGTTTTGCGGAAGCGCTCATCGTCGCCCCAGACTGTCATCATACAGCCTGGTGGCAGTGGCAGTTTTACAGCAATCTGGCCCTGCTCGCCGGCGGGCATCTGGCTGCCGTTCATGTCCACTACCTGAACGTTGTAGCCGGGGGAGGGCACGGTTGCCGAGCCTGGCTTGGTCGCCATTAACTCGATCCCCACCGGATTGCAGCAAATGGCCCAGCCGGTTTCGGTCTGCCACCAGTGATCGAGAACCGGCAGGCCGGTGTGCTCTTTCAGCCACTCATAGGTGGCGGGATCGAGTCGCTCGCCGGCCAGGAACAGCCTTTTCAGTGAGCTGATGTCGTAGCGTGAAAGCTGGTCTGCTTCCGGATCTTCCTTGCGGACGGCCCGGAATGCGGTCGGGGCAGTGAACAGCATGTTCACTTTGTGATCCTGAACCACCCGCCAGAAGGCCCCGGCATCCGGGGTTTTCACCGGCTTGCCCTCGTACATGATGGTGGTGCAACCCGCAAACAAAGGAGCGTAGACGATGTAGCTGTGGCCGACGACCCAGCCGACGTCAGATGCAGCCCAGTAGACATCGCCGGGTTTGGCATCGTAGACCAGTTTCATGCTGTAGTTCAGCGCAACCGCATGACCACCGTTGTCGCGCACCACACCTTTGGGCTTACCGGTGGTGCCCGAAGTGTAAAGAATATAGAGCGGGTCTGTTGACTTGACGGGCACCGGGTCGGCCGGTTCGGACGTTCTCATCAACTCGTTCCAGTCGTGGTCACGGCCAGACTGAAGATCGGCCTTCGCCTGTGGGCGCTGGTAAACGATGCAGGTTTCCGGTTTATGGCTGGCCTGATCAATGGCCTTGTCGACCAGAGGCTTGTACTCGATCACCCGGGTGACTTCGATGCCACAGGAAGCGGTAATCACAGCCTTCGGTTTGGCGTCATCGATGCGAACCGCAAGTTCATGGGCTGCAAAGCCGCCAAAGACCACAGAATGAATGGCGCCGATCCGCGCGCAGCCCAGCATTGCAATGACGGCTTCAGGAATCATCGGCATGTAGATGATGACCCGGTCGCCCTTGGTGATGCCGCGGTTCTTGAGGGAGCCAGCGAACCGGGCCACTTCATCGGTCAGTTCGTTATAGGTGTAGGAACGCTGGGTATCGGTAACCGGAGAATCGTAGATCAGGGCTTTCTGGTCGCCACGCCCTGCACGGATGTTCGCATCCAGTGCCACATCGCAAGTGTTCAGGGTGCCGTCGGGGAACCACTGCCCGTGCCCATTTTCGGTTGGCTGCCAGATGGTTTTCGGCGGTTCGATCCAGTCAATTTTTTCCGCCTGTTCACGCCAGAATTCGTCCGGTTTGTCTATCGACCGCCGGAACTCTGAGTGGTAGTCCATACATTCCACCTCATCGTGCCTGTTGTTGTTTTAATACGTTTCCTGACAACTTTAGGCCGTTTGAAATCATGGACTAGTAGACCATTGGCTTAGTCTTGGGGGTCTAGGGGCCAGTTTCTTCTGCAGATTTGACTGAAGTCACCTTCGCAGTCATTTCACCCCGTGCAACGCGGGCTGAGATGGTGTCGCCGGGGTTAACGTTTGAGGCATCCCGAAGAATGTTTCCGTTGTTGTCGCGCACGATGGAATAACCCCGTCCAAGGGTCGCAAGGGGGCTGACCACATTCAGAGTCTGCGCCGCATGTTCCAGGTTGTCGCGACGCTGTTTCAGGTCCTGCTGCATTACCGAAACCACTCGCTCGCTCACGCGCCGCAGCGCGTCCTGGCTATCCGAGAGCTGGCGGTGCGGCGACTGCATGACCAGTCTCTGGCGCAGGTGATCATTGCGCACGCCAACGGTTGTCAGGCGCTGTCGAATAGCTTTGCGGAGGCGCATTTCGAGCTCATCCATTCGCTGGGCTTTCTCCAGAAGCTCCCTTCTTGGGTCTCGCAATCGGGCGCTCAGATGTCCGAGCTGAGTGCCCAGGCGCTTCAGGGCCAGGCCCATGGCGTTGGAAAGGCGGAATTCCCGGTCTCTTAGCTGTTTGAGCCAGTCTGACTGATCCGGCGAAATCTTTTCGGCGGCCGCCGAGGGCGTCGGGGCCCGAAGATCGGCTACGAAATCGGCAATGGTTACATCCACCTCGTGACCAACCGCGCTGACAGTGGGAATCCGGCAAGCGGCAATGGCGCGGGCGACCGCTTCTTCATTGAAGCACCAGAGATCCTCCAGGGAGCCACCGCCACGGCCGATAATCAGGACATCGGCAACGCCGTGGTTCTGTGCGGCTTCGATGGCTCGTACGATGTCAGCGGTAGCCGCCTTGCCCTGAACGGCAGTGGGGTAGAGCGTCACTGGTATAGCGGGGCATCGCCGGGCGAGAACGGTGAGTATGTCGTGGATCGCGGCGCCGGTGGGTGAGGTCACCACACCGATGTGCCTGGGCAGTGAGGGCAGAGGTTTCTTGCGGGCCGGTTCAAACAGCCCTTCGGCCAGCAATCTCCGTTTGAGTTCCTCGAAGGCCTGTTGGAGGGCGCCGAGCCCCGCCGGCTCAACGTGTTCAACGATAATCTGGAAGTCGCCGCGGTTCTCGTAAAGAGTGACCTTGCCGCGGATCCGTACCTGATCGCCCTCCTTCGGTGGTGTGCGGATGCGCTGGTTCATGCCCCGGAACATGGCGCATCGCACCTGGCATTTCCGGTCTTTCAGGGAAAAATACCAGTGGCCGGACGAGGGGCGAGAAAATCCGGAGAGTTCACCTTCCACCCACACCTGCATAAAGCTCGATTCCAGAAGATGTCTGGCCTGGTGGTTGAGCTCGCTGACGCTGAGTGCCCGGGGGCGGGTGTCCTGAAGGTGCGGCGTCGCCGGTCCTGATCCGTCGTTATACATACGCAATAGCCGAAAAGAGGGAGGGTAAAAATAGCCAAATTTCAAAAAGATGCAATGGAACCTTAAAAAAGGGCCGGTTTACTGTCTTCGAGAGCCCCATTATAATAGATCGATTAAGGATTTTGCTTTGTCGTACCGCCGCGGGTACGGCACGGAAATTCCCAACTTAGCACGATCAAAAGGCGGATCCCAATGCTGCGAATTGCCGAAGAAGCCCTCACATTTGATGACGTTCTGCTGGTTCCCGGATATTCAGAAGTGCTGCCCCACGAGGTCAGCCTGCAAACCCAGCTGACCAAGGGTATCACCCTCAACATTCCTCTTCTGTCCTCCGCCATGGATACCGTTACCGAGGCAGAATTGGCCATCGCCATGGCTCAGGAAGGCGGTATCGGCATCATGCACAAGAACATGACCGTTGAGCAACAGGCGGCAGCTGTCCGCAAGGTCAAGAAGTTCGAGAGCGGTGTGGTGAAGGATCCGATTACAGTTTCGCCCGAGACAACGGTTCGCGAACTGGTTGATATCACCATGGCGAACAGCATTTCCGGTCTTCCGGTGGTGGATGGCCACGACCTGATCGGTATCGTCACTGGTCGCGACATCCGTTTTGAAAGCCGGATGGACACGCTGGTTCGGGATATCATGACGCCGAAGGAAAAGCTGGTTACGGTCAAGGAAGGTGCCTGTCTCGAGGAAGTGAAAGAGCTGCTGCATCGCCACCGGATCGAGAAGGTTCTGGTCGTTAACGATAACTTCGAGCTGCGCGGCCTGATCACGGTCAAGGATATCCAGAAGGCGAAAGATTACCCGCTGGCGTGTAAAGACGACCAGGGTCGTTTGAGAGTTGGCGCGGCCGTGAGCACCGGTGGCGACACCGAAGCGCGTATCACCGCACTGGCCGAGGCCGGGGTCGACGTGATCGTGGTGGATACCGCTCACGGTCATTCCCGCGGCGTTATGGAGCGCGTCCGCTTTATCAAGAAGAATTTCCCTGATGTTCAGGTGATTGGCGGCAACATCGCCACGTCACACGCCGCGCTCGCCCTGGCGGAAGCCGGCGCGGATGCAGTAAAGGTGGGCATTGGCCCCGGTTCCATCTGCACCACCCGCATTGTGGCGGGTATTGGCGTGCCCCAGATTTCCGCGGTTTCCAACGTGGCAGCAGCCCTGAAGGAACACGGAGTCCCGGTAATCGCCGATGGCGGTATCCGTTTTTCCGGTGATATCGCCAAAGCCATTGCCGCTGGCGCCCATAGCGTCATGATCGGCAGCCTGTTGGCAGGTACCGATGAGGCACCCGGCGAAGTGGAGTTGTTCCAGGGCCGCAGTTATAAGGCCTATCGCGGCATGGGTTCCATCGGCGCCATGGGGCAGGGCTCCAGCGACCGTTACTTCCAGGATGCCAGTAAAGGTATCGAGAAACTGGTTCCTGAAGGCATCGAAGGCCGCGTCGCCTGCAAAGGCCCGATGCGTAACATCGTTCACCAACTGGTTGGTGGCCTGCGGGCTGCCATGGGCTACACCGGTAGTGCCACCATGGACGAAATGCGCACCAAGCCCGAATTCGTGCGCATCACCAACGCGGGTATGCGTGAGAGCCACGTGCACGATGTGACCATCACCAAAGAATCGCCCAACTATCGTATCGGTTAACCATTGCCCTACCAGACGCGGCCCCCAGAGGGCCGCGTTGTTTATTCAGCCCCGAGGACTCCATGGCCCAGAACATCCACGACCACCGCATCCTGATTCTCGATTTCGGTTCCCAGTACACCCAGCTGATTGCCCGCCGTGTTCGCGAGATCGGCGTTTACTGTGAGATCAAAGCGTTCGATATCACTGATGACGAGCTTAATGAGTTCAATCCGAAGGGGATTATTCTTGCAGGCGGTCCGGAGTCGGTAACCCAGCTGGGCGGTCCCCGGGCGCCGGAAGGGCTGTTTGACCGCGGTATCCCGATTCTCGGCATCTGCTACGGCATGCAGACTATGGCGGAGCAGCTCGGCGGCCGCGTTGCCAGTTCCGAGAAGCGCGAGTTTGGTTATGCCCAGGTGAAGGTTCGCGCCAAGGGTCCGCTGCTGGCGGATATCACGGATCATCTGACGCCGGCTGGTGAGTCCCTGCTGGACGTGTGGATGAGCCACGGTGACAAGGTGGTGGCGATGCCTGAAGGCTTCGAGCTACTGGCCTCTACCGAGAGCGCGCCAATTTCTGCGATGCAGGATCTCAGCAGGAACCTGT
Organism: Marinobacter sp. NFXS11; assembly: GCF_040148675.1. Classification (NCBI taxonomy): domain Bacteria; kingdom Pseudomonadati; phylum Pseudomonadota; class Gammaproteobacteria; order Pseudomonadales; family Marinobacteraceae; genus Marinobacter; species Marinobacter sp. NFXS11. The sequence goes on from NZ_JAGDDV010000001.1 coordinate 1,105,771, forward strand.
TCGGCGTCCAGTTCCACCCCGAAGTAACCCACACCCTTCAGGGCAAGCGGATTCTCGAGCATTTCATCCTGACTATCTGTAAATGCGAAGCCCTCTGGACACCGGCCAAGATCGTCGATGATGCGGTTCGGCAAATTCGCGAGCAAGTCGGCAGCGACAAGGTATTGCTGGGCTTGTCCGGTGGCGTCGATTCCTCGGTGACGGCAGCGCTGCTGCACCGCGCAATCGGTGATCAGCTGACGTGTGTGTTTGTGGACAACGGTCTCCTGCGTCTTCATGAAGGCGATCAGGTGATGGACATGTTCGCCAGCAACATGGGCGTAAAAGTGATTCGGGTTGATGCCGAAGACCTGTTCCTGTCGAAGCTCAAAGGGGTCAATGATCCAGAGCAGAAACGCAAGATCATCGGCAATACCTTTATCGACGTGTTCGACGACGAGGCCGCCAATATCAAGGACGTGAACTGGCTGGCACAGGGTACGATCTATCCGGATGTGATCGAGTCTGCCGCGTCGAAGACCGGCAAGGCGCACGTTATCAAATCCCACCACAACGTCGGCGGCCTGCCGGAAACCATGAAGATGAAGCTGGTGGAGCCGTTGCGGGAGCTGTTCAAAGACGAAGTGCGCCGGATCGGCCTTGAGCTCGGTTTGCCCTACGACATGGTTTACCGCCACCCGTTCCCGGGGCCGGGTCTGGGCGTGCGTATTCTCGGTGAAGTTAAAAAGGAATATGCCGATATCCTGCGCCGCGCCGACGCCATTTTCCTGGAAGAGCTCCACCGTGCGGATTTCTACCACAAGACGAGCCAGGCCTTTGCGGTATTCCTGCCGGTCAAGTCGGTTGGCGTGGTAGGTGACGCCCGCCGCTACGAGTACGTGGTGGCTCTTCGTGCTGTTGAAACCATCGATTTCATGACCGCACGCTGGGCGCATCTGCCTTACGATCTCCTTGAGACCGTTTCCAACCGGATCATCAATGAGATTACCGGTGTATCCCGGGTGACCTACGATGTTTCGTCCAAGCCGCCGGCAACCATCGAGTGGGAATAATCGACGGGTGAGCCGGTCCGATGTCTGAGGCGACGCCGGAAGACGAGCGCTGGATGAATCGCGCGCTTCAGCTGGCTGGTGAGGCTGCAGCAAAGGGCGAAGTGCCTGTCGGTGCCGTGGTGGTTCTGGAGGGCAACGAAATCGGCGCGGGTTTTAACGCGCCGATTTCCGGTTGCGACCCCACGGCCCATGCCGAAATCAGGGCGCTGCGCGATGCCGCCGCCCGGGTGGGCAATTATCGGCTGCCGGATGCCACGCTTTACGTTACTCTGGAGCCCTGTACCATGTGCGTGGGTGCCATCGTCCACGGCAGAATCAGTCGGCTTGTCTACGGGGCACGTGAGCCCAAGGCCGGTGCGATAGAGTCTGCACGCCGGACGCTTGAAGAGCCCCATCTGAACTGGGACGTGACGGCCGTTGGCGGTGTTCTCTCAGAACGGTGCAGCCAGGTGATCAGTGAGTTTTTCAGTCGGCGACGGGCAGAGATCCGGCGTCTGCGCAAACAGAATTCAGGGAAGGAGTAGTTTTCGCCTATGAAAGTCCTCGTTACCGGCGGAGCCGGATATATTGGCAGTCACGTGGTCCGTCAGCTGGGTCAGGCCGGTCACGATATCGTTGTTTTCGATAACCTCTCCACTGGCTACCGCTGGGCGGTCACCGCCGGCGAACTGGTGGTCGGGGATCTGGCCGATGAAGCGGCAATCGAAGATCTGTTCTCCCGTCACCGGTTTGAGGCGGTTCTGCATTTCGCTGCCAACATTGTGGTGCCGGAGTCTGTCGCCAACCCCCTGAAGTACTACAGCAACAATACCCGCAATACCCTGAACCTCCTGAAAGCTGTCGAAAAGCACGAAGTGCCGTACATGGTGTTTTCCTCCACCGCGGCCGTCTATGGTATGCCCGAGCAGACGGTGCTCACTGAGGATCTGCCGCTGGCCCCGATCAACCCCTACGGCGCGTCCAAGATGATGAGCGAGCGGATGATCATGGATCTGGCCGCAGCCACCAGCCTCAATTATGTGATTCTCCGTTACTTCAATGTGGCAGGCGCGAATCCGGAAGGGCTGCTGGGACAGGCCACACCTGAAGCCACGCATCTGATAAAGGTCGCCTGTGAGTGCGTGACGGAACAGCGGGAAGGCATGAGTGTCTTCGGCACCGATTACGATACCCGGGACGGCACCTGCATCCGCGACTACATCCACGTGGAGGACCTGGCCAAGGCCCACGTGATGGCGCTGGACTACATGGCAGATGGTGGTCATTCTAACGTCATGAACTGCGGTTATGGTCGCGGCTTTACGGTCCGGGAAGTGATTGATGTGGTCAAGGCGCAATCCGGTGTTGATTTTCCGGTCACCGAAACCGGCCGCCGCGCCGGCGACCCGTCAGCATTGATGGCGGACAACACGCTTATCCGCCAGACCCTGGGCTGGCAGCCGGACTACGACAATCTGGATACCATTGTCGGCACAGCTCTGGCTTGGGAAGCGATCTGGCAGAAGAAAAAAGCTGACGACGCCCCATAACTTTTCTGTATTTGTATCGGGATTTAACGGATGAAAATTACGATTTTTGGGACCGGCTATGTCGGTCTGGTTACTGGCGCTTGCCTGGCGGATGTGGGTCACAACGTTTTGTGTATGGACGTGGACCAGGGCAAAATTGAAAAGCTCAAGAATGGCCAGATTCCCATCTATGAGCCAGGCCTTGAAAATATCGTAAAGCACACCGTTGAGGCGGGCCGCCTTTCGTTCACCACAGATAGCGCGGAGGCCGTTCGTCACGGCACACTCCAGTTTATCGCCGTGGGCACCCCCCCGGATGAAGACGGCTCTGCCGACCTCCAGTATGTGACTGCCGTAGCCCGTTCCATTGGTGAACACATGGAGGACTACAAGGTAGTGGTCGACAAGTCCACGGTACCGGTGGGCACCGGTGACAAGGTCCGGGCTTCGGTTCGCGCCCAGCTGGACCGACGTGGCCTGGAACTGGATTTTGATGTGGTGTCCAACCCCGAGTTTCTCAAGGAAGGGGCGGCTATCAACGATTTCATGAAGCCTGACCGCATTGTTGTCGGTACCGACAGCGAGCGGGCTGCGGAACTGCTGCGGGAGGTCTACTACCCGTTCAACCGGAATCATGACCGCATGATCTTTATGGACCTGCGGTCTGCCGAGCTCACCAAGTATGCGGCCAACTCCATGCTGGCCACCAAGATCAGCTTTATGAACGAAATCGCCAACCTGGCAGAGCGACTGGGCGCTGATATCGAAGCCGTGCGCCGAGGCATTGGTTCCGACCCGCGGATTGGTTATCACTTCATCTACCCTGGTTGCGGTTACGGCGGTTCCTGCTTCCCGAAAGATGTTCAGGCCCTGGCCCGAACCGCCAGCGACTGTGGCTATGAAGCCCGCCTGCTCAATGCGGTTGAATCGGTGAACTACGCCCAGAAACACGTGTTGTTCGACAAGATCAGCCACTATTTTGGTGGTGAGCTCAATGGCAAGATCGTTGCGCTTTGGGGACTGGCGTTCAAACCGAATACCGACGATATGCGCGAAGCTTCTTCCCGCACATTGATGGAAGATCTCTGGAAAGCCGGCGCCAGAGTACAGGCTTTTGATCCGGAGGCCATGGAGGAAACCCAGCGAATCTACGGTGATCAGGATGGCCTGACCCTGTGCGGCACCAAAGAGCAGGCGCTTAAAGGGGCAGATGTTCTCGCTATCTGCACCGAGTGGAAAGAGTTCCGGTCGCCGGACTTCGAATCCATTGCTGCGACCATCCGTGAGCCTGTGGTCTTTGATGGCCGCAATCTCTACGAGCCGGATATGCTGGATCGCTACGGCCTCATTTACTATGCCATTGGTCGTGGCCGCACCCAGTTCCACTCCGAGTAAACCCAGATAATCGGAGGATGAGTATGAGCGAACCGGCAGTTTTCCGGTTACACGAGCGACTGAAGGCCGACACGATTGGCCTTGGAAGCACCTCGCTTTGTGAAATCCGACTGATGAATGACAGCACCTGGCCTTGGGTGCTGTTGGTGCCGGCGGTCGCCGGCATCCGTGAGATCTACCAGTTGTCGGCGGACCAGCAGCACCAGTTGGTCCGCGAGTCCTCCGCGCTCAGCGAAGCCATGATGGATGTCTTCGGCGGCGACAAGATGAACGTCGCAGCCCTTGGCAACATGGTGCCCCAGCTTCATCTTCATCATATCGTTAGGTTTGAGGGTGACCCGGCATGGCCGGGCCCGGTGTGGGGCAAGCAGGCGCCGGTTGCGTATTCCGATGAGGGGCTGGAGCAGGTTCGCTCAAAGCTGGCGCCGGTTCTTGCTCAGCTTAAGGCCGGTGTCTAGTTCGAAATAGGGGTTAGTTGCGTTTCGCCAGAGTCTGGGAGCCGACCAGGATCATTCGGAGCTCGGTTTTCAGCTTGGCCTTCAGCTCATCACGTTCGGAAGCGGTTGCATCCAGTGCTTCTGCGCCCTGATTGAAGACCAGTGTTACCATGGTCTCGGCCACCAGCCTGGCCTCTGAGAGGGGCTTGTTCTGCTCGTCGGCGATCCGGCGGAGGTCATCCGCCAGTTCGGTCGCAAAGTGGTCAATCTCGGCTTTTACGGCTGTCCGAAAAGGCTTGGAGACCCCTGTTCGTTCCCGCAGCATCAGGCGAAACAGATTTGCATTGTTACCCAGGTACTCCATGAAGGTTTCTACGGAAGTGGAAATGGCGCTGCCGCCATCCCGCGCAATCCGTTTGCGGGCCTGACGCATCAGTTGTCGCAGGGCAACGCCACCTTCGTCCACCAGAGCAAGCCCCAGCTCATCGAGCTCCGCAAAGTGCCGGTAGAAAGAAGTGGGGGCGATCCCGGCTTCCCGGGCAACTTCCCTCAAGCTGAGGCTGCCAAAGCCCCGATCCGCACTGAGCTGCGAGAGCGCCGCATCCATCAATGCCCGCCGGGTTTTCAGTTTCTGCTCCGCTCTGGTTGCCAAGGTGAGACTCCATCCTTACGCCGTTAAAAATCAGCATTCTAGTCCTCTAATACCCCACAGTCATCCTGGCTTCCAATTTACACTTCAGGGGCGCCTGATTTTCACCGCTATTGTGTTTATAATGGGCGGCTTTTCGAGTAAGGTCGCGAGTTAATTTTTGCGATCCAGATATGCTGCAAGCAACCTGGTGGCGATGGCTTTCCGAAACACGCTGTGAATACATCCATGTACGCTCGGCTCCGCCATCCATGGCTCCGCACGGTTTCGGAAAGCCATCGCTACCAGGTTGCCCAGACATTTGAGATAAACGAACATATTAAACGTAACGGGAACCGGTATGCGCAGTCATTATTGCGGTGGGATTAACGAATCCCACATCGATCAGGAAGTCACACTTTGCGGATGGGTCCACCGCCGCCGTGACCACGGTGGGGTTATCTTCCTGGATCTGCGGGATCGGGATGGTATGTCTCAGGTTGTTGTGGATCCTGATACCCCGGAGAGCTTCGCGCTTGCGGAAAAAGTCCGTAGCGAGTTCGTGATCAAGGTCACCGGCCGGGTGCGTCGTCGTCCTGCCGGAACCGAGAACAACAACATGCCGACTGGGCAGGTTGAGCTTCTGGGTAAGGAGCTGACTATCCTGAACGCCGCGGCAACGCCGCCGTTCCCGCTGGATGAGCATGTCGACGTTGGCGAGGACGTGCGTCTGCGCTACCGGTTTGTGGACCTGCGTCGTCCGGAGATGATCAACCGCCTGCGTTTCCGTTCACGGGTAACCAGTTATATCCGCAACTACCTCGACAGCAACGGCTTCATGGATGTGGAAACTCCCATCCTGACCCGTGCCACGCCGGAAGGCGCGCGGGATTACCTGGTGCCGAGCCGTACCCACGAAGGCTCCTTCTTCGCGCTTCCGCAGTCTCCCCAGCTGTTCAAGCAGTTGCTGATGGTGTCTGGTGTTGATCGTTACTACCAGATCGCCAAGTGTTTCCGGGATGAAGATCTGCGTGCAGATCGTCAGCCGGAATTCACCCAGGTAGACATCGAGGCCTCTTTCATTGATGAAGAGACCCTGATGAAGCTGAACGAGGACATGATCCGGGCGCTGTTCAAGGACGTGCTGGAGGTTGAACTGCCGTCCTTCCCGCAAATGCCGTATGCCGAGGCAATGCAACGTTACGGCAGCGACAAGCCGGATCTGCGAATCCCGCTGGAGCTGCTGGATGTAAATGATCTGGTTGAAGGCGTGGACTTCAAGGTCTTCGCTGGTCCCGCCAAGGATCCGAAAGGTCGTGTGGCGGCTCTGCGTGTGCCGAAAGGCGGCGAGCTGACGCGCAAGCAGATTGATGACTACACCAAGTTTGTTGGTATCTACGGTGCCAAAGGTCTTGCCTATATCAAGGTCAATGACCTGTCCAAGGGCGTTGAAGGTCTGCAGTCCCCGATCATCAAGTTCCTGGGTGATGATGTTGCTCTGGCTATCATGGAGCGTGTGGGTGCCGAAGACGGCGACATCGTGTTCTTCGGCGCGGACAAGACCAACGTGGTCAATGAAGCCCTCGGCGCACTGCGGATCAAGATCGGTCACGATCTCGACATGCTGACTTCCGAGTGGGCGCCGCTCTGGGTTGTCGATTTCCCGATGTTCGAGGAAACTCCGGACGGCGGCCTTACCGCGATTCACCACCCGTTCACCGCGCCGTCCTGTAGTCCGGAAGATCTGGCCGCAGACCCCGCCAACGCGTTGTCCCGCGCCTACGATATGGTGTTGAACGGCACTGAATTGGGCGGCGGTTCTATCCGTATTCACGATGAGAAAATGCAGGAAGCGGTGTTCCGTATTCTGGGTATCGGTGAAGAGGAAGCCCGCGCCAAGTTCGGCTTCCTGCTGGATGCCCTGAAGTTTGGTTGCCCGCCCCATGGTGGTCTGGCGTTCGGCCTGGATCGCCTGGTCATGCTGATGACCGGCGCTTCGTCCATCCGTGACGTTATCGCATTCCCGAAAACCCAGAGTGCCACCTGTCTGATGACCCAGGCGCCGGGCGAAGTGGATGAGAAGCAGCTGCGTGAGTTGCATATCCGTCTGCGCAAGCCGTCAAAGCCGGTTGAAGGCAACAAGGCGGAAGCCGGTGAGGGCAACGAGTAAGTCAGTGATTTAAGGGAGGAGCTGTATGGCGGGTCACAGTAAGTGGGCCAACATCAAGCACCGCAAGGCGGCACAAGATGCCAAGCGGGGCAAGATCTTCACCAAAATCATTCGTGAGCTGACCGTGGCCGCGCGCCAGGGCGGGGGGAATCCCGATGATAATCCCCGCCTGCGCGCCGTCATCGACAAGGCGCTCACCGCCAATATGAAAAAAGACACCATCGAGCGCGCGGTTGAACGTGGCGCCGGTGGTGGCGATGATGACAACTACGAAGAGCTGACCTACGAAGGCTATGGCCCCGGTGGTGTGGCGATATTCGTGGAAGTCATGACCGACAACAAAAACCGGTCTGTGGCTGAAATCCGCCGCGCGTTCAACAAGATGGGTGGCAATCTCGGTACCGACGGATCGGTCGCCTACCTGTTCAGCAAGCAGGGAATAATCAGCTACGGTCCGGAGTGGGAAGAGGACAGGCTGGTGGAAGCCGTACTCAGCGCCGGTGCCGAAGACCTTGCGGCCCAGGACGACGGTTCCTGGGAAATCGTAACCACACCCGAGCAGTTTCTGGACGTCAAGGAATCTCTGGTCAATGCGGGACTGGTGCCGGACAATGCTGAAGTAACCATGGTTCCATCCACGCGGGTTGAGCTGGATCGGGACGGCGCGGAAACCATCCTCAAGCTTATTGATATGCTCGAAGATCTGGACGATGTTCAGAATGTCTACCATAACGCGGATATCTCCGGCGACATCATGGAATCGCTTTGACCAGTCAGGAGCATTGATGTGGCGATAATTCTGGGCGTTGATCCGGGGTCACGAATTACCGGTTACGGCGTCATTCGGGCAGATGGTCGACACATCGAGTACATCGACAGTGGTTGTATCCGGGTGGGCGAGAAGCCCATGGCTGAACGCCTTCAGACCATATTCCAGAGCCTTGCCACCCTGATCGGAGAGTATCGGCCGGAAGAATTTGCCATCGAGCAGGTGTTCATGGCCCGCAATCCTGACTCGGCTCTGAAGCTCGGTCAGGCCCGCGGCGCGGCCATCGTCAGTGCCGCCAACAGTGGCTTGGCGGTTCATGAATACTCGGCGAGGCAGGTAAAGCAGGCGGTGGTCGGCAAGGGCGGCGCTGACAAATCCCAGGTTCAGCACATGGTTCAGGTGTTGCTTTCGCTTTCACGCAAACCCCAGGCAGACGCGGCCGATGCGCTCGCCATCGCCATGTGCCATGCCCACATGAGTCAGAGTATCCTGCGGGTGGCCAGTGGCGCGGGAAAAGTCCGAAGCGGTCGTGTGCGACAACAATAAACCGCTCCCAGGAGCGACAGGAGATTCAGCTTGATTGGTCGTATCCGAGGTATTCTGGTCGAAAAGGCTCCGGGCCAGGCGCTGGTTGAGTGCGCGGGCCTGGGCTATGAAGTCGACATCCCCTTCACCACCTTCTTTCATCTGCCGGAGACCGGCGATGAAGTCACCCTGCACACCCATTTTGCCGTCCGAGAAGACGCCCAGAGCCTCTACGGCTTTGCTTCCAGCCTGGACCGGGACGTCTTCCGCCTGCTGATCAAGGTTAATGGGGTTGGCCCGAAGCTAGCCGTTGGCATTCTTTCCGGATTGGACGCACAGCAGTTCATTCGCTGCGTTGAGAATCGTGACTCCGCCTCGCTGGTCAAGCTCCCCGGCGTTGGCAAGAAGACCGCAGAACGGCTTCTTATTGAAATGGCGGACCGGATAGGGCAACTTGAAGGGCAATTTGTGCCAACGTCGCCCGAGACGACAGGCGTGGGGCAGCCGGGCGGACAAGGCCCCGCTGGCGGGCCGGCGGCCACTGAAGAGGCGGAAGCCGCACTGATCGCTCTGGGTTACAAGCCTCAGGAGGCTGCCAAGGCCATCAGCAAAGTGGCCGAGGAGGGAATGAGTAGTGAAACGCTCATCCGTCTGGCCCTGCGAAACATGATTCCGGCCTGATCGTCAGAACCTGTCGCGAACCTGTAGAGAGCGTAACGTGACACCTGCTAACCCCTTTGTACAATTGGGGCTGCGCTGGAATAGCGGGCAAACGTGAGGCACGATGTTGATTCCCACACTATGGGTGATGCCATGATCGAATCCGACCGGTTGATCTCGGCCCGGGCCGGTGAATATGAGGAAGTACAGGACAGGGCCATTCGCCCGACACTGCTGGCCGAATATGTTGGCCAGCCCACGGTCCGTGAGCAGATGGATATTTTCATATCCGCGGCCCGGGGTCGTCAGGAAGCGCTGGACCACGTTCTGATCTTTGGCCCGCCCGGTCTGGGCAAAACAACCCTTGCCAATATCATCGCCAATGAGATGGGCGTATCCATCAAGACAACGTCTGGTCCTGTGCTTGAAAAAGCCGGCGACCTGGCCGCCATGCTGACTAATCTCGAAGAAGGTGACGTTCTCTTCATTGACGAGATCCACCGTCTCAGCGCGGCAGTGGAAGAAGTGCTGTATCCGGCGATGGAAGATTACCAGCTCGACATCATGATCGGTGAGGGTCCGGCCGCCCGCTCCATCAAGCTGGACCTGCCGCCGTTCACCCTCGTCGGGGCGACCACCCGGGCAGGCTTGCTGACTTCGCCGCTGCGTGACCGCTTCGGCATCGTGCAGCGGCTGGAGTTCTATAACACCGAAGATCTTACCAGCATCATTCTGCGCTCCGCGCGATTGTCTTCGGTAGCCGTCGATGAGGCAGGCGCGTTCGAAATTGCCCGCCGGTCCCGGGGCACCCCGCGTATCGCCAATCGCCTGTTGCGCCGTGTCCGCGATTTTGCGGAAGTCCGCTCAGACGGTCGTATCACCTCTGACATCGCCGATCAGGCACTGAACATGCTGAAAGTGGATAACCAGGGTTTCGATCACATGGATCGGCGCCTGCTGCTGGCCATGATCGAGAAATTCGACGGTGGCCCTGTCGGGGTCGAGAGCCTTGCTGCCGCGATCAGTGAAGAGCGCGGCACCATTGAGGATGTGCTTGAGCCCTTCCTGATCCAGCAGGGTTATATGGTCCGGACTCCCAGAGGGCGGATGGTGACCTCCAACGCCTATCAGCATTTCGGCGTGATTCCGCCGAAGTCGGGCAGGGAGGACGATCTTTTTGGTTGAACAGGCGCCAGAGGGAAGGTTCGAACTGCCGATTCGGGTCTATATCGAGGACACCGACGCTGGTGGCATCGTATTTCATGCCAAATATCTCCATTACATGGAGCGGGCCCGAACCGAATGGGTGCGCAGTTGCGGCGTTGGCCTCAGGGCGGGTCTGGCAGACAATATCAGTTATGTGGTGCAACGGCTGACCATTCATTATGCGGTGCCGGCCAAGCTTGATGACGAACTGCTGGTTACTGCGGAACCCGTGGCTTTTGGTAGAGTCTGGATGGATTTCCGTCAGCGTGTGATGCGGGCCGAAGACCGAAAGTTGCTGAGTGACAGTGATGTGCGGGTAGTCTGCATCGCGCTTGATTCCGGTCGTCCCCGCCGGTTACCGACGAATATGCAGGAATTGCTGGCCAGGAATGTCCAGCCCACCGAAACGATAAACAGAACGAGCCAGGAGTAAGAAGTGGATTCAGAACTTTCAGTCTGGTACCTCATTGCCAATGCCGGTGTCTTGGTTCAGCTGGTCATGCTTTTGCTGGCCCTGGCGTCAATCATGTCCTGGGCCCTGATTTTCCAGCGCCTGCAGGTGTTCCGGAAGGCCAAGAGGGCGCAATTGGCGTTCGAGGAGCGTTTCTGGTCAGGCATGGATCTGGGGCAGTTGTACCGGGAGGTGAACGCCGATCCAACACCGTTTTCCGGCATGGAATCCCTGTTCCGGGCCGGATTCAAGGAGTTTTCCCGGTTGCGCCAGCAAAGCCGGGATGCCGATGCGGTCATGGAAGGTACCCAGCGGGCAATGCGGGTGGCCTTTTCCCGGGAGCATGAGCGGCTGGAGGCCAGCCTGCCTTTTCTGGCGACGGTCGGCTCCACCAGCCCTTATGTGGGTCTGTTTGGTACCGTCTGGGGCATCATGAACTCGTTCCGGGGGCTGGCACAGGTTCAGCAGGCGACACTGGCGACGGTGGCGCCCGGCATCTCAGAGGCCCTCATCGCAACCGCCATGGGTCTGTTCGCCGCAATACCGGCGGTTATTGCCTATAACCGTTTTTCCGCCATGTCCGATGCCCTGTTGAAGAACTACGAAACCTTTGCGGATGAGTTTTCCAGCATCCTCCATCGCCGCGTCCACCAGAGCGAGAAGGGCGCCGCATGATGCGGTTGGTAATTAGAGGCAGGAATCAGCCCAGGAGCAGAGTTCTATGAAAGGCATGGGAATGATGCCGGAAAACCGGCGCAAGCCAATGTCGGAGATCAACGTGGTTCCGTACATTGACGTAATGCTGGTGCTGCTGATCATCTTCATGGTCACCGCCCCGATGCTGACGCAAGGGGTGAAGGTTGATCTGCCCCAGACCACTTCCGATCCTATTCAGTCTGACAAGGATGTTGAGTCCATCATTGTTTCGGTTGATGCAAACGGAGCGTACTACGTCGAGATCGGAGACGAGGGCAGTGACCCCATGACGCTGTCCGACCTGCGTGCCCAGGTTTCCAAGATCCTCTCGCAACGGGCCTCCAGTGAGATTCTGGTTCGCGGCGATGAGAATGTTACTTACGGCACAGTGGTTCGGTTGATGGCCGAGTTGCAGGGTGCCGGGGCGAGCAGTATCGGCCTGATCACCGAATCACCGCGGGACGACAATTGATAGTGTTGCGGGCAGGAGTGTTGTGAGAGATCACCAGCGCGAAGTAACCACAACAGGCGTGCCACCATGGAAATCACCGGTGGCGCTCTCGGTCACGTTGCACCTGTTGATTCTGGGCATTGCGCTTGCGGGTTGGTCTTGGACCAGCACCGATCATGAGCCGCCACCCAGGAGCATATCGGCCCGGCTAATTACCCAGCAGGAGCCGGAACCGAGCCCGGTGGTAGAGCCGGTCGATCAGCAAAAGCGGGACGAAGAACGCCGGGCCGAAGAGCAGCGTCGCAAGGAAGAAGCTGAACGACAGAGGCAGGAAGAAGCCCGTCGCATTGCAGAGCAGAAGCGACAGGAAGAACGAAAACGGCTCCAGCAGCAGAAAGAGCAGGAGCGACAGGAAGCAGAGGCGAAAGAACGCGAAGCCCGGAAAGCCCGCGAAGCGGAGGCCGCCCGTCAAAAGGCGGAAGCGGAAGCCAAGGAGCGGGCCAGGCAGAAAGCTGAGGAAGAAAAACGCCGTCAGGAAGAGGCAGAACGAAAAGCCGAAGAAGAGAAGCGGCGCCAGGAAGAGCAGCGGAAGCGGGAAGAGGCCGAACGAAAGCGCCAGGAGGAACTGGCTCGCCAGGAAGCTGAGCGCAAGCGCCTCGAGGCAGAGCGCAAGCTCCGGGAACAGCAGTTGGAGGCCCAGGCGGAGGCAGCCCAGAGAGCTCGGGAGGAAGAAGCGCGTCGCCAGCGTGAAGCGGCTGCTGCCAAAGCCCGGGAAGCTCAGATGCTGTCGGAGAGTGAGAAGTATCAGGCTCTCATCAGAGAACAGCTCAGCAATGCTTGGTACCCGCCATCTTCTGCCACTGAAGATATGTCGGCGCGGGTTCAGATTATGTTGCTGCCGACCGGGGAGCTTGCGAGGGCCGAATTAGTAAGTAGCAGCGGAAACAGGGCCTTTGACAATTCGGCTCTACAGGCCGTGCGCTCGTTACAAAGGTATCCAATTCCCAACGATCGGAGCACTTTTGACCGGTATTTTCGACAGTTTACGATTGAGTTCAATCCACGCCGGATGAATAGATAATGATATGGATAACATTATGACACATCGGATTTGGCACAAACCGTCCAGAACGCTTCTTGCCGCCACGGCGCTGATCTTTTTCGCGGTTTCGGCAGCCCGGGCTGAGCTGTTGATCCGGATTACTGAAGGCGCGGATTCGGCCATTCCTGTTGCAGTGGTGCCTTTCGCCGAGTCTGGACAGATGCCCGCTGGCGACAAGGTCAGCAGCATTGTTCAGGCGGATCTGACCATGACGGGCGAATTCCGGACTCTGCCTCCCGAGAAGATGCTGAGCCTGCCATCCAGGCGGGAGGAAGTGTATTTCCGGGACTGGCGCCTGCTGGGCCAGCGCTATGTCCTTGTGGGGGCCCTCAGCCGAAGTGGTGACCGTGTTCAGGCCCGGTATGAGTTGTTCGATGTAAACCGCGAGGAACGGATTCTCGGTGAAACTGCGGCGGCACCTGCCTCCAATATGCGCTCGCTCGCTCACCACATCAGCGACAAGGTATATGAGGCCATCACAGGCGTGCCGGGTGCCTTCTCAACAAAGCTTGCCTATATCACGCTTGATACCGCCAACGGCAAACCCCGTTACCGACTGCAGGTCAGTGACGTGGACGGCAAGCGCGCCAGAATCCGTCTTGAAAGCCAGGAACCCATCCTGTCACCGGCATGGTCGCCAGACGGGGAAAAGCTGGCCTATGTGTCGTTCGAAACAGGGAAACCGGTGATTTTTGTTCATGAGCTTGCAACCGGCAATCGCACCAAAGTGGCAGACTTTCCGGGGCTTAACTCGGCGCCGGCCTGGTCCGACGATGGCCGATCGTTGTTGATGACCCTCTCGAAAGACGGCAACGCCGAGATCTACCGGATGAACCTGGATACCCGGCAGTTGACCAAGCTTACGAACCACTGGGCTATTGATACCGAGCCGAGCTATGACGCCACTGGCAAGGGCATTTTCTTTACGTCGGACCGGTCCGGAGGTCCGCAGATTTACCACATGGATACACCGGGTGCGGAGCCTCGCCGTATCACCTTCGGCAGCCGTTACAACGCTCGGCCAAGGCCCGACAATGACGGTAACTATGTGTATTACGTTCACCAGCGCGATCGGGCATTTCACATTGCCCGTACCGAACTGAAAACCGGGGAGGAAACGATCCTAACCCGCACCGAGTCTGATGAGTCTCCCAGTGTTGCGCCCAATGGCCGGATGCTGATCTACGCTACCCGGCAGAATGGCAGCAACGTGCTCACGGTTATTTCCGCGGATGGTGGAGCAGCGTACAGCTTGCCGGCATCCGAAGGCGATGTTCGTGAGCCCGCCTGGGGACCTTTGGTTCGCTGACTCCCGGAGCTTTCCGGTGTTGGCCATTGTTCAAGCAATAACGTCACTCAACTGAAAGGAAGAAAACATGAATTTTTCAGCTCAATCAAAAGCGTTCGCACTGTTGTTGTCCGTCGGTCTGGTAGCGGGCTGTAGCTCTACCGGTGGTACCTCCGAAGAAGGCGGCGAGTATGGTTCCGATGTGGCTGCTGTAGACCAGGAAGGTGGATCCACTGTTTACGGAGGTGACGACCAGGGCGGTGTTTCTTCTTCAGCCATGACCGAAGAAGAGCGTATGGAAGCTCGCAAGCAGGCCGAACAACAGGCCCTGCGTGAAATCACCACCTTCTACTTTGATTTCGATACGGCTGAAATCAAGCAGGAAGCCCGCGATGTCCTGGTGGCACATGCCCGTTTCCTCGCCAACAACCCGGGTCAGAACGTCCGCATTGAGGGTCACGCCGACGAGCGCGGTACCAAGGAATACAACCTGGCCCTTGGCGAGCGTCGTGCTAACGCCGTTCAGCGTTTCCTGATTGTAAACGGTGCTTCACGTGGCCAGCTCGAGACCGTAAGCTATGGCGAAGAGAAACCGGCCGTGATGGGTTCCAGCGAGAGTGCCTGGGCCCAGAATCGTCGTGTAGAACTCGTATTTGAGTAATCACACAGGAACGACCATGAGAAAAATCCTCATGGCGACAGTGGTGCTTCCGCTTGCCCTTGGGCAGGCGGGAGTGGCCCTGGCGCAATCAGCCCAGGACAGTCAGCGTAACGCCAACAGCAGCCAGGCGACGTCGGAACTGTTCTACATGATCCAGCAGCTTCAGGGTGAAGTCAGACGGCTTCAGGGCGAAGTGGAGGAGCAGCGGCATCTGATTAACCGCCTGCAGCAGCAAGGGCGAGACCGTTATATAGATCTGGACCAGCGTATTCTGGATCTCTCGGAAAAGGTCGCATCACAGCCGGCCCCCGAAGCCAGCGAAGATGGTGGCTCTGCTGCCTCAGGCCAGGCCCGGGAGGCCAGAGAATATCGCCAGCCCGATGCGGAAGAGCGAAAGGCCTACGAGCAGATCCAGGACCTGATTCGTAATCAGAAAAAATACGATGAGGCCATTAGCCGGATATACGAATTTATCGATGAATATCCGGAAGGGGATCTGACCGTTAACGCCTATTACTGGCTCGGCGAGGTTTATCTGGTAAAGCCCCAGCTCGAACAGGCAAAACAGGCGTTCACGATTGTCGCTACCCGTTTTGCCGACCATCGCAAAGCTCCGGATGCGGTTTACAAGCTGGGCGTGACTCATGATCGCCTGGGCGAAAAGGAACAGGCTCGGCGCAGCATGCAAACCGTGATCGATGATTACCCGGCCAGCGGTGCTGCTGACCTCGCCCGGAAGTTTCTCGAGTCCCAGAACGGCTGATTGTTGGGCGCGGCAAAAATGTTGAGAAACCTGAGAAAAGGGGTTGATCAGCGGCCAAAAATCATTACTATATGCGCCTCGTTTGGGTCGTTAGCTCAGTTGGTAGAGCAGTTGGCTTTTAACCAATTGGTCGAAGGTTCGAATCCTTCACGACCCACCAAACACGGAATACCGGGTGGGCTGAGTCATTCGGTATTGATTGAAGCCAAGGCTTCGGTCGCCAGTTACGGGTCGTTAGCTCAGTTGGTAGAGCAGTTGGCTTTTAACCAATTGGTCGAAGGTTCGAATCCTTCACGACCCACCAAATAACAGAAGCCTTCGGGTTTTTGTGAAAAAAGAGCCTTCGGGCTCTTTTTTTTTGCGTATACGTTCCTACCTAGGTAAACAGGGAACAGGCAAAACGATCACAATTGTGTGATCGCACTGTTTCAGAAACATTAAGCCCGGGGCATGAATGTTATAATGCCCCGGGTTCACGCAATACAGAGACGCAGTAATGACATACGCTGAAGACCGTATCCTTGTTCAAGAGCACCTGGCGCATGCTGCCGAGCCAAAGCCCCTCAGCGCGGACGAGAAGTCCGAGCTGGAGGCTCGTATAAAATCGGCTCTGAAGGCGCAGGATGCGGTGCTTGTGGCTCACTATTACACGGACCCCGATATCCAGCGGCTTGCCGAGGAAACCGGAGGCTGTGTTGCGGACTCCCTCGAGATGGCCCGTTTTGGCAACCAACATTCGGCCTCCACCATCGTGGTTGCCGGCGTGAGGTTCATGGGCGAAACCGCCAAGATCCTGAATCCTGAAAAGCGCGTTCTGATGCCGACCCTTGAGGCGACCTGTTCCCTGGATGTGGGCTGTCCTGCGGATGAGTTCGCCGAGTTTTGCGGCCAGCACCCGGATCGCACGGTCGTGGTTTACGCCAATACCTCTGCGGCCGTGAAGGCGAGGGCGGACTGGGTGGTTACCTCAAGCTGTGCCCAAGCTATTGTTGAAGATCTGGATGCCCGCGGCGAAAAAATCCTCTGGGCGCCGGACAAGCACCTTGGGCACTACGTCCAGAAAACCACGGGTGCTGATATGTTGCTCTGGGACGGTTCCTGCATCGTTCATGAGGAATTCAAATCCCGCGGGCTGGAGGATCTGAAGGCCCTTTATCCGGACGCGGCGGTACTGGTCCACCCGGAATCGCCCGATGCCGTGGTTGAGATGGCGGATGTTGTGGGTTCAACCTCGCAGCTGATTCATGCTGTCCAGACCATGCCCAACGAAAAGTTCATCGTTGCCACTGACAACGGCATTTTCTACAAGATGCAGCAACTGGCTCCCAACAAAACGCTGATTGAAGCGCCCACCGCAGGCAATGGAGCTACCTGCCGTAGCTGCGCCCATTGCCCCTGGATGGCGATGAACGGCCTTCAGAATCTGCTACAGGTACTGGAGCGGGGCGATCAGGAAGTGTTTGTGGATCCGGAACTGAGAGAGAAAGCACTGCAGCCTCTGCAACGCATGTTGGACTTTACCGTCAACATGAATCTCAAGGCTGCTGGCAACGCCTGATCAACTGTTGGCCCGCGCGTGCAGGCGGCTGGTGATTTCCGCCAGCCGCTCGGTCACAATCTGCCTCTGTGGCGCGCCGGCCGGCAACTTCTCCTGCGCCTGCCTTAGCTGACGCTGTGCAGACTCCAGATCGCCCATCAGAACATCGTATTCCGCCCGGGCACGATGCACGCCCACAATATTCCTTGCCATGCCCTCCGCCTCGGCCAGTTTCAGCCATAGATGCTCCTGTCCGGGTAGTTGACGGGTCAGCTGTTTCAGGTACTCAGCCGCCGCGGCGCCATTGCCATCGGCTATTTCCGTAAGGGCAAGAGTGTGGGTGATCGGATAGTTTCCCGGATTTCTCGCCAGCGCGTCTTTCAGAATGGATCGAGCGTCGTTCATACGGTCTTGCGCAAGCCTGACTTCTGCGAGGGTTACCTGGAAGGTGATTCGGCCCGGATTCCTGGCCAGCAGATCGTCCAGTATATCTACTGCCTTATCGTATTGCCGGTCCTCGAGGTAGGCCACGGACAAGCCATACCTGATGGCTTCGTTTCTCTGGGCATCCGGCCGATCGAGGTAGGCTTCAAAGGTTTCGACGGCTACGTCTGGGGAGGGAGCATAATGCACCTGCAGGCGGCTGCGCATCAGATGGTATTCCTGGCCGTCCCGGATGTTTTCGTCTGGATACTGTTCTGCCCGATTCCGGGTGTCTGCCACGCGGCTCTGGGTTAACGGGTGCGTAGACAGATACTCTGGCAGTCGATTTCCCTGCATGCGGTTCTGGCGCATCATGATTTCAAACATTTCCGGCATGCCGCGAGGGTCCATGCCGGCGCTGGCCAGAATGTCCAGCCCGACCCGGTCGGCTTCCTGCTCATGGGAGCGGCTGTAGGCGAGCATGTTCTGGGCGGCCAGGGCCTGGGTCCCGGCAATGGCAGCAAAACCGATATCAGACTGGGTGACCGCCGACAGGACAATGCCGGCAATCATACCGGCGAGTGTGAGCGGAGCGCTGGTTTCCTGCTGCTCCATGCGCCGTGCAAAATGCCGCTGGCTGAGGTGGGCCAGTTCGTGGGCGAGAACGGACGCAAATTGCTGCTCGGTCGCAGCATTGAGAAACAGACCGCCGTTAACGCCTACAATGCCACCGGGCACCGCAAATGCGTTGATAGCAGGGCTGTCGATCAATGCCAGGGTCAGGTCCCGATTCTGGAGTGGGGCCGAGGGCACCAGGCGATAGGTAATGGCGCTCAGGTAGTCATAAACCAGGGGGTCGCTGATCCTTGGCGCCGACCGGCGGATAGAAACCATGACCTGCTGGCCAATATCCGATTCCTGCTGGCCCGCGATCAGGCCTCCACCTGCACCGCCAATGCTGGGCAGCCTGCTCTCCTGAGTGTGGCCCGGCATTGAAGCGAGCAACAAAGCCAGCAAGGCGGTGATGGCCATTGCCGGTAGCGTTCGGGATCTGGGTCGGTTAGCAATCATGTAAAGCCGGGTGCCTGTGGTCTGAATCGCCGGTTTGACAGCGGTTTGCGATAAAAAGTTCTGATCCCCTGGTTGAAGAGGATTGTGATGCAATACATTATCACTGTCGGCATAATGCGTGCTTGTTAAAATCCGCTTATTATTTTGTGATGGTGTATCGCTAGTATGGTTGATCGAACGCTTGATGCCTCAGGGTTGCGCTGCCCGATGCCGCTGCTGAAGACAAAACTGGAGCTAAACAGCATGGCGCCCGGTGAAGAACTCGAGGTGATTGCAACAGACGCAGGTTCCGCCCGGGATATTCCGGCCTTTCTGCAGATGTCCGATCACAAGTTGATGAGCAGTTCTGAAACCGCCGGGCAGTATCGGTTTGTGATAAAGTGCGGCGGTTAAGGTTTCGGAGCTGTAAATGATCAGGACATTACGCGCTCTCGCGCACAAATACTTCTCGGATGAAGAAGCGGTCATCCTGTTCCTGATACTGGTGACAGGAACCATCTTTGTTATCTGGTTCGGTGCCATGCTTGCGCCGGCCATTGCCTCGCTGATTGTCGCCTTTATTCTGCAGGGTCTGGTCACCAAGCTCAACAAGCTGGGCGTGCCGGAGACGGTTTCCATCATTGGGGTATTCCTGGTCTTCCTCGGCGTGCTTGTTGGCTTCCTGTTTGGCCTGCTTCCGCTGATCTGGACGCAGTTGAGCAACCTGGCCGGCGAGGCGCCACGCATCATCCGGGAGTTGCAATCCTATCTTGAGCTGTTGCCGCAGCAGTATCCCCACCTGATCTCCGGAGAAGCTGTCAGCACCGTTTACAGCCAGGTGAGTACGGAAGTGGGTCACATGACCCAATGGTTGGTGTCGTTCTCGCTGTCCAGTATTCCAGATCTCGTGGCGTTGCTGATCTACATGGTGCTGGTGCCCATCCTCGTGTTCTTCTTCCTGAAGGACAGGGAGGTTCTGCTGAACTCCATCGCGAGATTGCTGCCACCCCAGCGCCCGATGATGCTGCAGATCTGGCACGAGGTGAACCTCCAGTGCGCCAACTACGTGCGTGGCAAGGCCGTCGAGATCCTGATTGTGGGAGGCGCCACCTACATTGCTTTCAAGCTGCTGGGTATGCCATATGCCGCGCTGCTTTCACTGTTGGTGGGGCTGAGTGTGGTTATTCCCTACATTGGCGCGGCCGTCGTTACCATCCCTGTTGCGGTGATTGCCCTGTTCGCCTTCGGCTGGGGCAGCCAGTTCATCTGGGTGATGGTCATCTATGGTGTCATTCAGGCGCTTGACGGCAATGTTCTGGTGCCCATTCTGTTCTCGGAGGTGAACAACCTGCACCCGGTGGCAATTATCGTCGCGGTGCTATTCTTCGGGGGAATCTGGGGCTTGTGGGGTGTTTTCTTCGCTATTCCACTGGCAACCATGCTCAAGGCGGTGTTTGCAGCCTGGCCAGTTAAGGAGTCGGCGCCGCCGGCGGAACCCGGGGACGCCTGAAAGGCGCTTAAAGCGCCTTGACAGCCTCGAGAACCTCGTCGGCGTGGCCTTTCACTTTTACGCCTCGCCATTCAGCTCGCAGCACGCCATCCTTGTCGATCAGGAAGGTGCTCCGGTCAACGCCCATGTACTCCTTTCCGTAAAGCTTTTTCAGCTTGATCACGTCGAAGAGGGAGCACAGGGCCTCGTCCTTGTCTGAAATCAGGTGAAAGGGAAACTCATGCTTGGCCCGGAAATTCTCATGGGCTTTCAGGCCGTCCCTTGATACGCCCAGAATCACCGTATCAAGCTCCTCAAACTGCTTCATCCGGTCCCGGAAGTCCTGTCCCTCAGTGGTGCAGCCAGGGGTGTTGTCTTTCGGATAGAAATAAATCACCACATTCTGACCTTTCAGATCGTCCAGGCGAACAGCCTGGTCACCGGTAGCGGGTGCTTCAAAATCCGGTACGGGTTTGTTTAACTCAACGGATGGCATGACATCTCCTTTAATTTCCTTGTGTCAGTTCGTGCCCAACATTACCATATCGGTTTTATTCGGACGGAGCTTTTATGATTACGGGTAGCCTTGTCGCACTGGTCACGCCCATGCATCCAAACGGTGACATCCACTGGGAGGATCTGGACAAGCTGGTAGACTTTCATATCGAAAACGGCACACACGGCATCGTTGCTGTGGGCACCACCGGCGAATCCGCAACGCTCGACCCGGAAGAGCATTGCCAAACCATTGGCCACATCATCAAACGTGTTAATGGTCGCATTCCGGTTATTGCGGGCACCGGCGGCAACAGCACCCGTGAGGCCATTGAACTGACGGCCGAGGCCCATAAGCTTGGCGCAGATGCCTGTCTGCTCGTTGTTCCCTACTACAACAAGCCGACCCAGGAAGGCCTGTATCAGCACTTCAAGGCGATTGCCGAAGCCGTCCCCGGCATGAACCAGATGCTGTATAACGTGCCCGGCAGGACAGCGTGCGACATGCTGAACGAGACCGTGCTCCGGCTCGCAGATATTCCGAATATCGTAGGCATCAAAGACGCCACCGGTAACATTCCCCGGGGTGCTGAACTGATTGAAGCGTTGGACGGCCGTCTGGCTGTCTACTCAGGTGATGACGCCACGGCAGCGGAACTGATGCTGGCCGGTGCCAAGGGCAACGTGTCCGTCACCGCGAACGTCGCCCCGAAGGCAATGTCCCAGCTGTGCGAAGCGGCTGTTGCCGGAAATCGTGAAGAAACCGAGCGTCTGAACGAACTGCTCATGCCCCTTAACCGGAAGCTGTTCCTCGAAGCGAATCCTATCCCGGTGAAATGGGCGCTCCATCATATGGGAATGATTGGGGAAGGCATCCGCTTGCCGCTGACCGTGCTCAGCGAAAAGTTCCATGGCGAAGTGGAAGATGCCCTCAAGGCCTCAGGTGTTCTCTGAGTTTGCTTAAATCATCCCATCACCGGAGTAACCTGATGCAGGTTCTAAAAGGAACCGGTAGTACCCTGATGTTCAAACCCCTTGTTCTCGCATCCGGGCTGTTGCTTCTGGCAGCAGCCTCGGGCTGCAGTCTGGTTGAAGACCGCTCCGAACGTTATGTGAATGCCACGGAAGGAAAAACACTGGAATTGCCGGAGACCGCCGACGATTCCCGTTTCAGTCAGACCATGCCCATCCGCGATGTCCAGCCGGCCGATGCCAGCAAAATGTTTCCGTCTGATATACCGCGTCCGCCTGACATGACGTCGGACATTCTGGATGAAAACTACGTTATCGAAGAGCTGGATGGTCGGCTCTGGCTTCTGGTCAACGATGTGCCAGGCAGAATCTGGCCTGCGGTTAACAGCTACCTGTCAGAGCGGGGCCTTGGCGTCGGCTTCGACAGTCCCCAACTGGGCATCTTGCAGACCGAACTTGCCAATTTCAGCAAGCGTGCCCGAAACCTTGTGGAGCTGTCGGATAACCCGTCTGCCGGAGAACAGAAAGTCGTTCTTCAAGTTCGGATGGCTCCCGGTGTGCGACGCAAGACCACAGAGGTGCAGGTCCGCCGGTTGGACGTTGAAGACCAGCCGGACGAGCTGATTCCCTGGACCGGCGTTTCTGATCCATCCGAGCATGCTCTGGAACTGCAGAGACGCCTGCTCTCCGATCTGGGTGATTTTCTCAGGGCGCGGGAAGAAACCAAGTCCTTTTCCCGTGCGGCATCCGGAATGGTCAGCGACCCTCTGGTTCGCCTGATCTCGGAAAACGATGAAGCCGTCGCGATCCGCATGGAGCTTGATTACGGTCGTTCCTGGGCGGAAGTAAGCCGGGCGCTCACAGATTCCGGCATTCCTGTTGTCGATCTGAATCGCAGCGAAGGCTGGTTCCATGTCGACTTCCGCACCGAAGACGAGCGGGACCCGGGCTGGTTCAGCTGGTTCAGTGACAAGGACGCACCCCAGCATACCCACACAGTCAGCCTCAGCCAGCAGAGCGACGCCATTGTCATCTCTGCCGAGGACGTTCCGGGTTACACTGGCAGCCGGACGACGCCGGATCTGCTCGAGCAACTGTTCGATTACCTATACTGATTCAGGAAGAGGCCGCCAAAGGCGGCCGCTTTTCGGAGACCCCAATGGAAAAACGCGAAGAACTCTACGCCGGCAAGGCAAAATCCGTCTACCGTACCGACAACCCCGAACGTTTCGTGCTGGTATTCCGCGATGACACATCCGCCTTCGACGGTGAGAAAAAGGAACAGCTCAATCGCAAGGGCATGGTGAACAACAAGTTCAATGCGTTCATCATGGAGAAGCTGGAAGCGGCAGGTGTGCCAACCCATTTTGAAGGGTTGCTGTCTTCCACCGAATCTCTCGTCAAGAAGCTGGATATGATTCCGGTTGAATGCGTGGTTCGCAATGTTTCCGCCGGCAGTCTCTGCCGTCGTCTTGGCGTGGCGGAGGGGCAGGAACTGAATCCGCCCACCTACGAACTGTTTCTCAAGAACGACGCACTCCACGATCCGATGGTCAACGAATCCCTGGCCGTCAGCTTTGGCTGGGCCGCGGCGGATGAGCTGGAGCAGATGAAATCGTTGACCTATCGGGTTAACGACGTGCTCAAAGCGCTGTTTGACGAGGCAGGCATGCTGCTTGTGGACTACAAGCTGGAGTTTGGTCGCTGCGAGGGCAAGATCGTTCTGGGTGACGAATTCAGTCCGGACGGTTGCCGGATCTGGGACAAGGAAACCCGCAAGAAAATGGATAAGGATCGTTTCCGCCAGGGGCTTGGCGAAGTGATCGAAACGTACGAAGAAGTCGGGCGCCGTCTGGGAATCCAGTTCGACTGACTGAAACTGACAACAAATTCAAAAGGTGTGTCATGCGTAAACTGATGCTTGCTGTAGGTGGTTCACTGTTTCTGGTGGCGCCTGTGTCACAGGCAGATGTGGTTGGTCTCGGAGCCAGTGTAAGTTACTGGGATTCCAATCTTTCCGGCCAGGCTGCTGACAACGGTGATGTGGTTGATGTAGAAAATGACCTCAACCTAGACAGCGATTCGAATGCCAATGCGTCCCTGTATCTAGAGCATCCGATTCCGGTGCTTCCCAATGTTCGATTGAACTACACTCTGGTTCAGCAGAGTGGTCGTGGCCAGGTAAATGGTAACTTTGGCGGCGTGAATTTTGGTGGCCTTGATGTTCAGTCTGATCTCGATCTGGAGCAACTGGATCTGACTCTTTACTACGAGGTGCTTGATAACTGGGTGAACCTGGATCTTGGCCTTACCGCACGGGACCTGTCCGGAGAGCTTATTGTCAAAGAGGCGTTAACAGGCACGCCATCGAACGAAACTACGGTCGATGCGGTTATACCCATGGGCTACCTGGCAGCTCGTTTCGACCTGCCGCTAACGGGTGTCTCCGTGGGTGCTGAGGGCAACTTCATCAGCTTCGACGGTGACTCTCTGCATGATTTCAACGCCTACGGTCAGTACGAGATCTCATTGATCCAGTTCCGTGCAGGCTATCGTCAGATGTCCATTGATTATGAAGACGGCAATGACCGCCTTGATGTCGAGATTGGCGGACCGTTTGTGAGTGCCGGGGTATCGTTCTGAGGCTGGCAGTCTTTTCAGGGAGAGACACGTGAAGATTCTTGTTACCGGAACTGCCGGTTTTATCGGCTCACACCTGGCTCATCGCCTGCTTGACCGGGGCGATGAAGTCATTGGCGTTGATAACGTCAATGATTACTACGATGTGAACTTGAAGGAAGCGCGGCTGCAGCGCCTGACGGGCAAGACAGGCTTCACCGAAGTCCGTGAGGATGTGGCTGATAGGGCCGCTATGGAAGCGCTTTTCGCAGAACACAAACCTGAGCGAGTAGTGCACCTGGCGGCCCAGGCGGGTGTCCGGTATTCCATCGAGAATCCTCATGCCTATGTGGACGCCAACCTCGTGGGTTTCATGAACATCCTTGAAGGTTCTCGGCACAACAAGGTGAAACACCTCGTATATGCCTCCAGCAGCTCGGTCTATGGCGCCAACGAGACCATGCCGTTCTCGGTGCACGACAACGTGGATCATCCGCTGAGTCTCTACGCGGCCTCCAAGAAGGCCAACGAGCTCATGGCTCACACCTATAGCCATCTCTACAACCTGCCGACCACTGGCCTGCGATTTTTTACCGTCTATGGCCCTTGGGGTCGTCCGGATATGGCGTTGTTTATCTTTACCAAAAAGATCCTTGCCGGAGAGCCCATTGACGTCTTCAACCATGGCCACCATCGTCGGGATTTCACCTACATCGACGACATCGTCGAAGGCGTGATCCGGACGCTCGATCATGTTGCTGAACCCAATGATCAGTGGAGCGGAGCAACCCCGGATCCCGGCACCAGCAAGGCGCCTTATCGCCTTTACAACATCGGTAGTAACAACCCGGTTGAGCTATCTCGCTTTATCGAGATCATCGAGGAGCGAGTCGGGAAGAAGGCCCAGAAAAACCTCCTTCCGTTGCAGCCGGGCGACGTGCCGGCCACCTACGCCAATGTCGATGATCTGATCGAGGATGTGGGCTACAAGCCAGCTACCCCCGTAGAGGAGGGTATTGCGCGGTTTGTGGATTGGTATCGGGACTTCTACAACGTATAAAAGAGGGCCAGCAACTGCTGGCCCTTCTCGTATCTGGGACTCGACAATGGAGCATTGGCGATGATGGCAGTGTTAAAAAGATGGTTTCTGGTAGCCGCGCTTATCGGCATGGCCGGCTGCACCGGTCTTCCAGAGGGTATTGAGCCAGTCTCCGGTTTTGAGAGTGATCGTTACCTGGGTACCTGGTACGAAATCGCCCGCCTGGACCATTCCTTTGAGCGAGGCCTGAGCAATGTGCGCGCCGAATACAACCGAAACGACGACGGCAGCATCGAGGTAATTAATCGCGGTTATAACGTCGAAAAAGAGACATGGGAGGAAGCTGACGGCCGTGCGGTGTTTGTGGAGGATGAAAACACGGGCCACCTGAAGGTGTCTTTCTTCGGACCTTTCTACGCCTCTTATGTGGTGTTTGAACTCGACAAGGAACAATACTCCTACGCCTTTGTGACGGGGTACAACCGTGACTATCTCTGGTTTCTCTCGCGTACCCCCGAGGTCAGTGAGGATGCGATTGAGGCGTTCACGAAACGCGCAAAGGCAGAAGGCTTTGATCTGGAAGAGCTGATCATTGTTGATCAGTCACGGGCTGAATAAAGGCCTGAAGACCCGTTTGTTACACTCAGGGAACCAGTCCTGTTCGCCCGCGGCAAAGGCATAGCGGGGGTGAGTAGGAACGGCTTCCTCGGTCGCAAATAAATAAAAAGTCTGGTGCCTGCAAGGCACCAGACTTATCAACTGCATTTTCAATTCAGAGAATTTCAGCCGCCTAGCCAGAGACTGCAATTGCGAGCCTGGTTGAATGATTCTCCACTCGACAACACTGCGAATGGACCAGTGTTTTGGGCAGGCGCCTGCAACGATTGATAGCCCTGATTTACAAAGGACAGCCATGCAGGCAGAGTCCCGTCGCTCGGGGTTGGAGCGCCTGTGCGGGCAAAAGCAGCCCAGTAGCGAACCATCGTCTCGGCGAGCGTTGCCGAATCTGCAGAGAACTCTGCATTCAGCTCAGTCTGGGACGCAAATATATAAGGAATCTCAGTGGCGTGCGCAGCACCTAAAGAGGGTTGAACTGTCGCGAACAACGGCGAAGGCAGCGGTGCATTCCGGTCGGCGAATTCATAAGCGTAGACCGGGACATGTTGCGCGGCAGCCGCAATGTTGCCAAAGCCTGGGCAGGCAAAGATAGCGTCGGTGCCTACGGCAGAGACTGCGATATCGGCATTGTCGTAACTGCTCAGCGGATATAGATCTACTACCGCGTCCGCATTGGTCTCAGTGACTGAACCATACCGCCGTATCAGTTCTTGCCGATAGTCTGTCGAGTCGCCCGCAATTATATCCTCAAGTGAATTTCGCCCACTTACAAGCTGTTCAGCGGCAACAAACAACCGCCATTCATCCCGGTTGGAGCCTTCCAACACTTGGTCGGCAGTGAACTGTCCACTTGCCAAGGCGTCTGCCACTGTCTGGTCAAGAACACCCGGCCGCCGAACAATTTCCGAATCGAATTCGGGATCGCCGGCCTGCAAAGTAAGAAGTTGCTCAAGGGTCAGATTACGCAGGCACTCCGCTGCTTCAGGCGAAGAATCATCTGCGCAAAGGCTGGCCATAAAATCGGCACCGCGTTGCTCAGCGTCTGTGGGCGTTTCCTGAAAGAAGGCTGGACCGCTTTGAACGATGACACGGCGGAACAAACCGTCCGTTCGATCATTTGCGGCCATTAGTCCCTTGATGCTGAAGCCGCCTGCAGACTCACCGACCAGTGTGACGTTATTCGGGTCACCCCCAAATGCGGCAACGTTTGCCTGAAGCCATTCCAGGGCTTTAATCTGGTCCATCAGACCGTAGTTACCTGATCCCTTTTCAGAGGTTTGCGAGGTGGCAGTAAGTGCTGGATGCGCCAGGTAGCCGAGGACACCCAGTCGATAATTGATGGCCACTACAACAATGCCTTCTTTCACCAACCTGTCAGGTTTCGCGCTAGACTGAAAACCGGCACCGGTATCCAGACTGCCGCCGTGAATCCAAACAACCACCGGGTAATTATCACCGTCAGCAGGCGCGTAAATATTGAGATTCAGGCAATCCTCTGAGGTACTAGACCCTGGATTCGAGCTTTGGATGGCAAATGGAGATTGCGCTGGCGTTTGTGGGCACGAATCACCAAATTCTGTTGCCTGCAAGACATCCGACCTGGGCTCCAGGCTTTGGGGCGCAAGAAAACGGTTTGCTCCCTCGGTCGATTGGGCATAGGGAACGCCCAGCCATTGTTTCATCTCGTCGTCGTTATTGTCGGTGACAAGTTGCCCCGTGATGCCCCCCTCGGACGTTGTCACCTCGGTCGGGTCACTTGACCCCGAAGACGAATCGTTACAGGCGGACAGAGAAAAAACCAAAGTTGATAAGATCAGAAGGCGAATAGCCCTCGGCATTCGAGGTATATAAACACGCATAGAGTGTTCTCCAGGAGTTTCATTTTTGTTTTTGCTGTGCTGAAACTGAGAGCCTAACCTGCTTGTTTTTTTGAGCGTACATTTGTACGCCGAGGCTCTGAAGGAAGCGTAACTTGAGTTTTAAGAAAGTCAAAGATGTGTGCAAATCCCAACAATTACACTTCTTTCGGTTGTTGCGAAACAGGGACACCTATTAGTTGAATGAAACCTGTATGGAGGGCCAGACCTTCACGGAAGGTCGTTGCCTGATCGTGCCGGAGGAGATAAAGATATGGATGTCAGGAGCCGCATTTACAGGGGGTATTTACTACGAAAGGTGGTTTGGTTTGGCGCAAATTCGAGTAGTTGCGAGTCTCTTCTTACAGTCGCACTGTTTCAGATAGGTTACGCGATCGCTTGGCAATCCGTACGAGAGATTTGTTCGGTTTTCCTGGACACAAAGTGGTGTCCCAAAGCCGTTCCATGTGGGCAGACACAAAAAAAGCCACTAAGCTTTAGCCAAGTGACTCTTTTACCTGCAGAATTGGTAGGACCACCCAGATTCGAACTGGGGACCTCTACCATGTCAAGGTAGCGCTCTAACCAACTGAGCTATGGTCCTGTGTCCTGCAACGGGGACGAAATATACTGATTCAGCCGATGCTGGTCAACCACTTTTATGCGGTTTTCCGCTTGCGGAGTTTTTCCTTGATGGCTTTGCTTAGCACAGCCCAGCGGTTGACGATCAGGGCGGCAAAGATGAGGCCACAGCCGGCCAGTTGAATGCCGGTCATAGACTCGCCAAACCATCCTGCCGCGAACAGAGCAACCCACACCGGCTCAAGTACCAGAATCACCACGCCATGGCTGTTCGCAGACAGGCTCTGGGCGAACGTCTGAAGCAGGAAACGACCGGCTGTGCCAATCACGGCACTGGTCACCACCCACCAGACCAGCATTGGTGAGAGGTTAGTCAGGGTGGGCCGCCAGGGCTCCATAATCATGGATTCAACCAGGGTGAGTAGGCCGACCGTCAGCAGCGCAATGGCTGTCAGGGGCAGGGCGGGAACGCGGTGCTTTTCCACCGTTCTGCCCAGCCGGTTTATCACGGTTCTCTGGTTGGCCGCCCGGGTATTGAGATTGAAATACAGGGCGAAAATCGTCGCTGCCATAACAAAGAAAATCTGGCCTGCTTCGGGGCGAAATCCGTTTTCAAGGGAGAGCAGCGCAAGCCCGGCAACGGCAATCGGAATCGCCAGCCATGTGCTCGGCGGTTGGGCTTCCTTGAACACCAGGCGTGCGATAATCGGCACTATCACGACACCCAGGCTGGTTAGAAAGGCACCTTCACCCAGACTGGTTATATGAACCAGTCCCATCACCCAGCAGGTCATGGCCGTGCCGAACACCAGCCCGACACCCACACTTCGGCGGAGCTGATCGACGCTCAGTTTCATCAGCGAGCGACGGGCGAAAAACGCCAGCACCGTGCCAGCAATCAGAAATCTGGCCGCCATGAACATCAGAGGCGGCATCAGCAGCACCGCTTCCTTGGAGAACATCCAGCTTATGGCTGCGAACAGGGTGACAACAACCAGTAGAAGATCGGATTTGTGGGTATCAGACATCGGATATCGCTTGGCGGCAGTGGTTGAATCGAACGGCGAAAGCGAACCAATGTATAGTTTGCGAACTAAAAAGGAAAGATGGGTAGAACTACCGAGGTGAGAAGCGGCTCTTCCCTGAGCCCTTTACAGTATTCGTCCGTGTAAGGTCAGTTATTCAGGGTTGTGTAAACCAGATTCGACATATCCGTCTGATCTGAGCCGGGCACTTCAATGTACCGGTCACCGGAACCCCACCATTGCCACCAGGCGCGCTTGTTGTAGGTGCGGCTGGCGAAATCCACCTGCAAACCGCCGAGAGTGGTGTTGTTGACCACCGGAACGGAGATGTTGCCCGTCTCGGAGCCGAGCACGCCGCTGTGGGTGACGCCCTCGTTCATCAGCACCGGATAGTGGTTGAAGTAAAGAGCGGCCGGGCCATCCTGGCTCGTTACCTTGCCCGCCAGGCTGATGCTGGAAGAGCAGGAATCGATCCCGGCGGCGGAGGTGGCGCCACAGGCCGAGTGGGTGGGTACCACGCCATCGTCCGTGCCGGCGATGAATGGCTTGGTGATACCGCCATAGGACGACCCACCAGCCACGAACCGCAGTCTTGGGATTCCATTCGGGCTCACCGCCAGGTTGCGCGCTGCGTTGGTTTGCAGGTCGTTTACCACACCCAGCTTGCCCGGTTCCGGCTCGATGCCAGTGAAGGCTTCTACTGCCGCCCTGAGGGGCCAGTTGTACCAGCTGTCGTTGTAGGCAAGGCTGAGTGCCAGGTTGGCCAGTTCAGTGCCGCCGCCGGCGCCGGAGTAGTCCAGGGTTGCCAGGATTTTCAGCGGCTGAAGGCCCTCGGATTGAAGCCAGCGTGCCTGGTTTTCCAGCAGATACCGGGTAACGAGATCCCCGGTAGAGTGAGAGACAATGATGCAAAAGTCATTGCACAGACCTTGCTGACTGATCTGGCGCATCTGTTCATAGGCTTGCTGGGCAATACCACCTTCAACGCGCCCGTCACTGCCCCAGTCGATACGGGCTTCGGCCCGGGAGAGCCAGAAAGTGCGCCAATAGTCCTCGCCGGCGTTCTTCACCTCCTGCAGATTGGCAGGAGGGTTGGCCAGGTCTTGTTGCTGGAACCCGTGAACCAGGATCACGTTGTGCCCGGCCAGTTGGGCCTGGGCGGTGCCGGCAAACAAGCTGCCGGTGATAGCGACCGCCAAGGCGGCCTTACAGGCACTTCCGATCTTTGTTGTTTTCATAGTTGCTCCGTCTTTGCTGCTTTATTGTTGTCACAAGACGTTTATCCGCCACTTGTAGCGGTACAGCCCGGCGTTAGCCGGTGCAGAGCTTGCGCCCTGCCATCAGAACTTGTCGGCAAGCTGCCGCAGCAGAGCCGCGCGCTGTTCTGATTCGGGATCCACCGCCGGTGTATCGGTAAGACTGCCGAGATCCGGCGGTGTGAAAGCATAGCCCTCGTCGGGGCCGAAAGCGTAATTGGTCCGGTCACCCGGCCGGGCGGGAAGCTGTCGAATCTGCAGGTTTTTCAGCTGCAGCTGGCCGTCCACCGTCTCATTCGCCAATACCGTGCCGTGTGCCTTCAGATTGATCGTGTTTGAGGTGCTATCCAGTCTTTTCTCCATCTGCAATTGAGCAACCGGGCGTTGGCCAACGAATAGCTGGGCTGAAAGCGCGTAATAGCCGGAGTCTTCCGGCGAGAAACGAACGGGAATTATCAGATTGTTGCCCTGGATACGGGTATCGCCAAGCCCTTCGAATTCGCCCAGGTAAGGTTCAATGGCCAGTGTTGAGACATGGCGGACTGGTTTGCCATCAAGTCGGGCCTCGACGATCAGCCGATATTCACCCGGTGATTCGTCGGCGGACAGAACGCCCTCGAAGTAACCCGGGGAACCCGCCTCTTCCAATGCGGTGCCGGCGACGGCATCCCGGCTTTCCGGCCTCTCCAGCGTTGCAGACAGCCGGCGACCGACCACCTGTGAACCCTGGATAGCCGCTGCAACAAGAATTTGTTCACCTGCTGTAAACCGGTATTTTTCCAGCGTTACTGTGAACTGCCCGTCACCTTCGAGGGGCAGACTGACCGGCTCGTAGTAATTGCCACGGTAGGCGTTCGCTTGTTCCGGGGAGAGAGGTACAGACCAAGGAGGATATCGGGTAGATTCAGCGTATTGATCGGCAACGCTGGCCAACATGAACCCCAGGGCGTTATCCGAGGGTGGTTCCGGCTCAGCCGAGGGGTCGGCAGAAGACGGCTTTGCCGGACCTGCGTTTCGAACGGACGCCGTATCGGCCGAGTCAGCCGCCTTCGTAAACCAGCTGAAATCTGTGTGGTTGTCAGCGGAGAGTAGATACCCCGTGCCAACCACGCCAGCAGTTACCAGTGTCAGAAGAAGAGCGACCTTGCCCGGCATGCGGCAATTCCCTTAACTATTGTTGTAGCTTTAAAGATAACGGGATTTCCGCCGCACCCCAAAAATCCGGACTCTTTGTGTAACAGAATGTGTCCGCATTGTGCGGCGGATCACATTCCGATTAGCCAGTCATCAGAACATACCGGATTCCCGAATGGCCTCGAAGCCAAAGTGCAATTTCACTTCATCACCGACCATCGCGCCATCAATGCCGTAGGTCATGCCCCATTCACTGCGTTTCAGAGTGGTCGAAGCGCTGATGCCCAGTGTGTATTCCTCATGACCAAAGGGGTAAACGTCTGCCTTGTTGAGGGTCACATCCAGCACCACGGGCCGTGTCTGGCCGAGCAACTCCAGATCGCCCGTTACCTTGCCAGTGTTCTCGCCAGTCGTTTCGAAGTCGGTGATAGTAAAGGTAATCTCCGGATACTCGTCGGCGTCGAGGAAATCCTCGTTGCGAACGTGTTCGTCACGCTTCTTGTGGTTGGTGTATACACTGTCGCTCTGGAACACCAGCTGACCAGATTCAAGCTCTCTGGCTTCCTCGTCGTAAACGAACTGACCCTCGACTTCGCGGAACATCCCCATCACCGGGGCGTAGCCGATGTGCATGATCTCGAAGAACATTGAAAAGTGTTCGTCGTCGACGACAAAGTTTCTCGGCTCGGCCATGGCTGCCGGGCTCATTGCGAGGGCAGCAGGGAGGGCAACGGCAGAACGGGTGAGGGTTTTCCGATTAATGAACATCATGGTGATGTCTCCTCTGATAAAGCCAGTGAATATCCAAGAAAAACGACCACAAAAGCAGTGCGAGGGCAGTTGCAAGCGTGGTACTGGCGAACAGCACATTGACCGGCGGCAACACGGCCACCAGCAGGGTAACGATCTGCCAAACGCAAACCGTTTTGCGTCTGAAACTGTCGGGCAGCGGGGCGTTCAGCCAATCGAGGAAGTGGGTCGCAACAACGAAGGCATAGCGAACAAGGCCCAGGGCCAAAACCCAGGGACCGGCCTTGCCCAGAGCCAGGACAGCCACACTGAGGCCGAGAATAAACAGGGCATCCAGTTCCATGTCGAAGCGGGCGCCAAATTTGCTCTGGGAGCCGGTGGCTCTGGCGACTTTGCCGTCTACGCCATCCAGAATCAGCGCCAGCAATGCCATCCAGGCATAGAGCCAGAGGCTGTCATTGAGGTGGTCGGCAAAGGGGGCCAGAGCTACCAGGACTATCACCAGGCTGCCTCTCAGCAGCGTCGCCCGATTTGCCCACCCGAAATCCCGGGACTCGGGCCAGAACCGGATGATCAGGGCACAAACCGCCAGGTAAAGCGCCGCTGCCAGCCAGTAGACAAGGACGGGGGGCTGGGTTAACCAGCCGGTGACTGCGCAGAACAGGGCGACAAGCCCAAAGCCCCAGGCGAGATCCAGGGCAAGTGGCATCCTTTGCGAAGCTGAATGGCCGTTAGAATCCATCACTGAACTCCAGCGTATAGGTTTGCAGGCATCAGAGACCCCGAATGCGCTGTACACTGACTATAGTTGATATAGCTAAACATGCTTACGAGCATAGACCGTGTTCAGACCTTAAGGTTCAGCCCTGAGAGGGCGACGACCAATACGTTTGAGAAGACCGCCAAAAAGGAGCACCTTTTGCATCGCGACCCTGATGAACCGAACACCGAATCGATGGCCCGGGCCTGGTGGGTAACCGGCGCCGGCAAGGGCGAGATTCTGGAAAGGCCACTGGCGATTTCCGGTGACGAAGAGAAAGACGAATTGGTCACGGTTCAGGCGCTCTATTCGGGTATTAGCCGGGGCACGGAATCACTGGTTTTCCACGGCCGGGTACCAAAGAGCGAATACGCTGCAATGCGGGCGCCGTTCCAGCAGGGTGACTTTCCCTGGCCGGTAAAGTACGGCTACGCCAGCGTCGGCAATGTTGTGGAAGGGCCTGCCGAGTTAGTGGGACAGACAGTGTTTTGCCTCTATCCGCACCAGAATCGCTACCGGGTGCCGGCGTCGGCGTTGACGCCTTTGCCCAAAGACCTGCCCGCCGAGCGAGCAATACTTGCCGCCAACATGGAAACCGCTGTAAACGGCCTCTGGGATGGAGCGCCAGCAGTCGGTGACCGCATTGCCGTGGTTGGTCTTGGTGTTGTTGGCCTGCTCGTCGCCTGGCTGGCGAGTCGTATCCCGGGAGCCCGCGTTACCGCGATCGACACGAATCCAGAGAGACAGGCCGTTGCCGAACAGCTCGGTTTGACCTTCAGCAGTGAGTCGGCCCCTGATGATCACGACCTCGTTATCCATGCCAGTGGCCACCCTTCGGGCCTGGAGACCGCCCTTGGGCTGGCAGGGCAGGAGGCGACCATTGTGGAAATGAGCTGGTACGGGGATCAGCTGGTATCTGCACCGCTGGGGGCCGCCTTCCATCCGCGGCGTCTGACCCTGAAATCCAGCCAGGTGGGCCAGATAGTGCCATCTCGAGTCCCACGGTGGGACTATCGCAAACGCCTGGCGCTTGCATTGGAATTGCTCCAGGACGATGCGCTGGATGCGCTGATTACCGGCGAGTGCAAGTTTGATGATCTACCAAAATCCATGGCGCGAATTCTGATTGATGGCCGGGATACTCTGTGCCATCGCGTTGTTTACTGAAAATCCAAAATTGCCTGCTAAGGAGAGACTATGTTCGGTTTGACGGTCCGGGACCACATGATGATTGCCCACAGCTTCAACGGAGAGATCTTTGGTCCTGCGCAGAAGGTTCATGGTGCCACCTATGTGGTCGACGTGACCTTTGAGCGTCACCAACTGGATAAGGATGACCTGGTGGTCGACATTGGCCTGGCTTCCGAACTTCTCAAAAGCATTCTCTCCGAATTCAATATGCAGAACCTGGACGAACTGCCGGAACTGCGTGGCCGGAATACCACCACTGAATTCATGGCCAAACTGGTTTTCGATCGTATGACGGCAGCCATTCATGGTGGCCGTCTCGGCGAGACAGGAGAAGGGATTGTCAGCCTGAAAGTCACCCTCTCGGAATCCCACATTGCCTGGGCGAGCTACCATGCCGGAATCTGACAAACCGGGCTCCCTGGAGTTTCTTGTCCCGGGTGATCCGGAACAGAACACGGGCGGCTACCGGTATGTCCGCAAGCTGGTGGAGGCTCTGGGCGAGGCGGGTTGCAATGCCCGGGTCAGCGGTTTGCCCGGGCAGTTCCCACGCGCGGACAGGGTTGCTCGCAATGGGATGGATAAGAAACTCGCGAGCTTACCTGATGGCACCTCTGTGGTGCTCGATGGCCTTGCCATGGGTGGTCTGCCGGAGATTGTTGAAAAGCATTCCCAACGCCTCAACCTGATCGCGCTGGTACACCACCCCCTGGCTGACGAAACAGGTATCAGCGAAGCCAATAGGCAGTGGTTTCTTGATTCCGAAAAACGGGCGCTCGGGTTTGTATACGGGGTGATCACCACCAGCCAGCACACGGCCGCCCGTCTGGCGGATTACGAGGTGCCCGCTGAGATGATTAAGGTGGCCGAGCCGGGTGTGACCCGAGCCGCAACCCCAATAGTCTTTGGCGAGTCGTCGCAAACCGGTACCCCTCACATTCTGTGCGTCGCTCATCTGTCACCCCGAAAGGCCCAGCATCAATTGGTGGAGGCGCTGGAAAACCTGAAGGGCGTGTCGTGGCAATGCACGTTGGCAGGGTCTGACAGTCGTGATCCGGAATACAGCCAGCAGGTTCTCCGTGCGATTGCAGAAGCGGGCCTTGAAGACAGGATTGCGCTGGCAGGGGAGGTCGAAGAAGCCGGGCTGGCCGAGCTCTACCGCAATGCGGATCTCTTTGTACTGCCCTCCCTGTACGAGGGCTATGGCATGGTGATTGATGAGGCGCTGGCGGAAGGGCTACCCGTTATTTCCTCCGATGGCGGCGCCCTTGCCAACACGTCTGCCAGGCCCGGTGTGGTTCAGTATTGTGCGGGCGATGTCAGGGCCCTTGAGGCGCGCCTCAGGAACTGGTTGGAACACCCGGAACAGCTTGAGCACGCCCGTAAACTTGCCGCGAGGGAATCCCGACGAATCCGCTCATGGGCGGATACCGGCAAAGATGTCTTAGATGCACTGCACTACTTCAGTGGCCTTTCCACGCATCTTCACCAGCATTCGGAATTCGAGAGCACATGGCTGGCAGCCCGGGAAGCAGCGGATCACCGGGCTCGCTCACAAGGGCTGACCGATCAGCTCAATCAATGGTTGTTGAATCGTTATGATGGCTTGTCGCCCGAGAGCCACTACCCGATGCAAATTGTCGACATTGGTACCGGTCGGGGCTCCAACGCGCTTTTCCTGGTGCCGGCGCTGCAGGTGCCCCAAACCTGGTTGGCGCTGGATCAGGATTCTGCGTTGTTGCGGGAGGCCGGACAGCGTGTGGACTGCCTGGATGTGCCGTTTGAAACCCGCACGGCTCAGCTGACCTCGGAAAACATGGAGCAACAACTGCCCCGCAAGGCGGACCTGATAACAGCGTCGGCACTGATTGATCTGGTTTCACAGCCATGGCTGGACGCGTTAGCCCTCGCAGCCGCAGGAAGGAAGTCCGCGATGCTCATTGTGCTGAGCTACGCCGGGCACTTTGAGCTGTGTCCCGAGCATCCTGATGATGAGCTGGTGAAGACTCTGGTAAATCGGCACCAACACGGCGACAAGGGAATTGGTGCCGCGCTCGGGCCGGAGGCCAGCACTGTGTTGCAAGACCTGCTGGTTGCCGAAGGTTACCGGGTTGAACTGGCGGAATCTCCCTGGATGCTGGATGGCACGGATCACGCGTTGGCTAAAATGCTGATGCAGGGCTGGATCGACGCGGCCATTGAGCAGTCACCTCACGAGGCGGACCGATTGGCACGCTGGCTGGAGACACGCAATCACCAGTTATCCGAAGGGAATCTGATGATTGTTGTGAGACATCTGGATCTGCTGGCGCTGCCACCTGAGGCATTGCCTTGACCGAACTGCGTCAAAGGCAGGTGAAGCTGGCGGCCCGTTGGTTATTGACGGTTCTCGTTATCGGATTCGTGATCCGCTTGATTGATGCGGGCGAGCTCTGGCAGGAGCTTGCCCGCTTTTCTCCCTATGTCCTGGTTCCCGCACTGGCACTTACGGTCTTTCAGGTGGCGTTGTCTGCCTGGCGATGGCGTTACACCGTCGAACGGCTCGGGCTGCCCCTGGCCTATGGAGTAGCGGTACGGGAGTACTATCTGGCGACGTTTCTGAACCAGGTGTTGCCGGGAGGTGTGCTCGGCGACGTAAACCGGGCCTGGCGACATGGCAGCGGCGCCGGAGAGCGCCTCTCCGCGGTGCACGGGGTTGCCATCGAGCGACTTTCGGGCCAACTGGTGTTGGCGCTCATAGTCGTCACATCGGGCAGCTGGCTGCTCGGTTCCGGACGGGTAACGGCTGGTCACTGGAACGGCGGCCTCTGGCTGGGCGTCGGCATTATTGCGGTATTTCTTGCATTCTGGTTGGCCCTGAAAACCGGGCTGGCGGTTTATCTTCGGCGGCTCAGGCGGGATCTCTATCAGACTTTGCTAAACCGAACGGTGTTGCCGGTCCAGATTGGCTCATCTTTACTGGTGCTGGCCAGCTATCTTGGGGTGTTTCTCTGCCTCGCCTGGGGCGCGGGCTATATCGAAAGTACAGAGTCGGCGGCCATCATTGCCAGTTTGGGCAGTATCCTGCTGCTGAGCATGGTGATACCGCTGACGGTTGCCGGCTGGGGCATCCGCGAGGGCGCGGCAGCCTTGCTGTGGCCGATGGCGGGATTGCCTGCGGAGCAGGGTGTGGCGCTCAGTGTGGGGTATGGGGCATTGGTGTTGATTTCCAGCTTGCCCGGGGTAGTTTTTTTGTTCCCTGGCCGGCCGGAGAAGGGGTGAGTCCGGATTGTTTGTCGGATTACGCCGTCGGCTAATCCGCCCTACGTATCACGTGAAAAATCGAGGTCGAAAAGCATATCGCTGCCGAGGTTTATAAGCTGGGCGCGGGGCCGCAACGCATCATCCAGAAAGTCGATTTCTGGAAGCGAGAAGGCTGGTCTGCCGCTCCCAATGATCATGGGCGCGACCATCACGTGCAGGCGGTCCAGCAAACCAGCGTTCAGGAAGCATGAAACGGTAACACCACCCCCTTCCACAAAGACTTTTTTCAGCCCCAGGTCTGCGAGAACCTCAAGGATCAATCTCGGATCGACGGCATCTTCGGACTCGGCATCCCCGAGACAGGGAATCTCTGTAACCCCGGAACCGATTGATGGATTCTTCGCTTTCTCGTAAGTTCCTGCCACCAACCTCAGGGTTGGGGCTTCGCCATCGGTGAACAGGTGATGGCTGTCCGGTACGCGATGGTGACGATCAATGACCACGCGCACGGGGTTGCGGCCACTGGTGCGGCGAACGGTCAAACGGGGATTATCGGTAATGGCGGTTCCGGCCCCGACAACGACCGCATCCGACACTGCCCGGATCCGGTGCAGATGGGTAATCCCATCGTCGCCATTGATAAAACGGGAGCGACCGGTAACCGTTGCAATGCGTCCGTCCAGGCTTTGGCCCAGCTGACCGATAACTTTTGGGCTGCCATCGTCTGGCACGGGCCGGCAAAGAGGTAGGAATACCGAGAGCAGATCCTTCGCCTCACCCGTGGCCGGTTGGATCAGGTGCCAGACCCCGTGGCCGTTGAGTTTTACCGCTTCTTTGTCGGTTCCCGGCAATGGCAGTGTCACATTGCTGCGGTTAACTGCGCTAAGCACCAATTCCCATGCCGAGTCGATATCCAGGGTTCTTGCCGCCATAAATAGCCTGTTTGGTTGTTGCCATCTTCAGTATAGGCAGATTGTGTGCAAAGCTATATGTACGTTACATTTCCGGATTGATTCACTTCGCAGGGCATTATCGGGACGAGTATCCCGGCTTGGATGACGAGGTAAGTGGCCATGCAGCATGCGCAACCCATTCAGCACTGGGAGCCAGAAAAGCCTGAAGACCATGGGCAACTTGAGCTGCCCGGTATTGCCCTGGATAAGAGCGACGAACTTCTGGAGTCGCTGGATGAGCTGGAACAAGTCCTCGAGAAGGTCCAGCTGACCACGGAAGAAGCGGAGCTTCTTCGCCGGTTCCGCAGGACAAGTGCGGAAAACCGGCGAATGATTCTGCAAATCCTGGGCAACTGATCCCGCCCGGGTTTCTTACTTGCCTTTCTTGTAGATATTCTCGTAAACGTAGTTGGTGGCTTCCACAAAGCCATCAATGCTGCCGCAATCGAACCGGCGCCCTTTGAACTGATAGGCCAGTACGCAACCATTTTTCGCCTGTTCGAGAAGAGCATCGGTAATCTGGACTTCACCGTTCTTGCCCGCCGGGGTCTTCTCAATAATGTCGAAAATGTCCGGCGTAAGAATGTACCTCCCGATAATCGCCAGGTTGCTTGGGGCATCTTCCGGAGCCGGTTTTTCCACCATGTCGGTAATCCGGTAGAGGCCATCTTTCATGGATTCACCGGCAATCACACCGTATTTGTGGGTTTCGTCGGCCGGCACTTCTTCAATGGCAACAATGGAGCAGCGGAACTGGTTGTAGAGCTTAACCATCTGCGCCAGCACGCCATCTTCACCATCGGGGCCAATGCAGAAATCGTCAGCCAGCACCACCGCAAAGGGACTGTCACCCACCAGGTTGCGACCGGTCAGGATGGCGTGGCCAAGGCCTTTCATTTCATTCTGTCGGGTAAAGGCAAAGCTGTTGTGGTCGATCAGTTCACGGATGGAATGTAGCAAGTCTTCCTTGCCGGAGCCCGCAATCTGGTGCTCAAGCTCATAGCTGATGTCGAAATGATCCTCAATGGCCCGTTTGCCTCGACCAGTTACGAAGCCAAATTCATGAATACCGGCTTCCGCAGCTTCCTCAACACCATACTGAACCAGGGGTTTGTTCACCACAGGAAGGATTTCCTTGGGCATCGCCTTGGTGGCCGGAAGAAAACGGGTGCCGTAGCCGGCGACGGGAAACAGGCATTTTTTGATCATATCGTTCGTCCTTTGGTGGTCGGTTTCACGCCCTGTGGGCCGCTCAACGCCTCTGCGTAAGCCTATGAACAATTGTTCTATCACAAAGTGTGCCGAGTTTACCCAAGTTGTAACGACAAATGCAGGGGCGTGTTGGAAATTGTAAGGTTTAGCAAAGAGATGTGGCCTGCTAGGGGAGGGTTTCTTCA
Organism: Marinobacter sp. NFXS11; assembly: GCF_040148675.1. Classification (NCBI taxonomy): domain Bacteria; kingdom Pseudomonadati; phylum Pseudomonadota; class Gammaproteobacteria; order Pseudomonadales; family Marinobacteraceae; genus Marinobacter; species Marinobacter sp. NFXS11. The sequence goes on from NZ_JAGDDV010000001.1 coordinate 1,145,919, forward strand.
AGGTCATCAACACCGAAAATTTCTCTGATCAGAGGTCTGTTTGTGCGATCCCTCTTGCCTCCTTGCACCTACTTGGTGCGATTCGGCCAGCGTAGGTTCCTTACCCGAATAGGCTCTCTACCTTTTATTGTTCGTACATAGTTCACGTGATCTTCTCTATGGCAATCTATAGCCCGGTACAGGAGGGGCGAGAACAATGGACAGACGAACGCTGATCAAGGGGCTGGGAGCACTGGTAAGTGCCGGCGCGTTACCACTGTCGCCCCTTGCGATGGGTGCCGGCCTCCAACCAGTATCTGGAAGCAGTCCCCGTGCCTTCAGCTACGCCTGGCTCAAAGGTCGGGCCCGGGCATTGGCAGCTGAGGCGTATGTCTCCCATGAAGACGAATTGCCCCAATCACTGAAATCCATTTCCTGGGATGACTACCAGGCCATCGCCTTCAGGCCCGACCGGGCGCTTTGGCGTGACGACGATACCGCTTTCCAGATTCAGCTCTTCCACCTGGGACTTTATTTCCAGCAGCCCGTCAAAATTCATGAAGTGGTTGATGGTGACGCTACCGAACTGGCCTATCGACAGGATTTGTTCCGTTACAACGGCGATCAGCCCCTGGGCGATTTGCCAGAAGACCTGGGCTACGCCGGTTTTCGGATTCATTACCACAACAACTTTGCTCTGGATCTCGCCGCCTTCCTGGGCGCCAGCTATTTCCGGGCGGTGGGCTCCGAGATGCAGTACGGTCTGTCGGCCAGGGGGCTGGCGATTGATACCGGCATGAATCGGGAGGAAGAATTCCCTCGGTTCTCGGAATTCTGGCTGGAGAAGCCGGCACCGGGCAGCCAGCTGCTTCGGGTATGGGCGCTGCTGGATTCACCCAGCACCACCGGTGCCTATGCGTTTGTGCTCGACCCCGGGCGCAACATGGTCATGGACGTGGATGTAGCGCTTTACCCGAGGACCGAAATCACCCGGGCAGGGATTGCGCCGCTGACCAGTATGTACCAGGTGGGTGAAAATGACGATCGCATGGGCTACGACTGGCGGCCCGAAATACACGATTCAGACGGCCTGGCCATACGTAACGGCAGCGGCGAATGGTTGTGGCGGCCCTTGGTGAATCCCGCGAATCTACGGTTCAACAGTTTCCAGGATAACAACCCCGTCTGCTTTGGCCTGTTGCAGCGGGACAGGAATTTCGACCATTACCAGGATGACGGCGTGTTTTACGATCGCCGGCCCAGCATCTGGGTGGAGCCCCGGGGAGACTGGGGGCGGGGCAGTGTTGATCTGGTGGAAATCCCCACTGTGGATGAAACCTTCGACAACATCGTCGCCTTCTGGCATCCGGAGGAACCTCTGTTGCCAGGCCGGAAATACCTCTACAGCTACCGCCTGCACTGGGGCGAGCAAGCTCCGTTGCAACCTTATGAGTTAGCCACGGTGCAGGCAACCAGGACTGGACTGGGCGGTGTCGTGGGCCAGGAGCGCACCTATTTCTCTTGGCGCTTTGCAGTTGATTTCGCCGGCGGCGCGCTTGAAATGCTCGCCAAGGATGCAGAGGTAGAGCCGGTCATAACCGTGAGCCGCGGAGACGTTGAAATTACTTCCGCAAGACCATTGTCTGCAATCGACGGCTACCGGGCCATGTTTGACCTCGTGCCAGATGATTCCACTGAACCTATCAATATCCGCCTGTACCTGAGGCTGGGCGGCGAGCCGCTGACGGAGACCTGGCTATATCAGTACACTCCGCCACCGGTCGCCGAACGCCAGATCTACTGATTGGCTCTATCTATTGTAAACAATCTGCAGCTCAATTTAGCTAATATTGTTGACAATATGATCGCTCAAGCGTAGCTTTGCTCAAAATCAACCCGGTTTTGTTGACAACCTATGGCTGAGTTACTGTCTACCACCTACACCCGCGCCGATGAGGCGTTTGATTGTCTGCAAACGGCAATCGTCAAAGGGGAACTGGCGCCCGGCGAAAAGATCGGCGAACTGGAGCTTTGTTCCCGTTTTAACCTCACGCGCGGCCCGCTCCGGGAAGCGCTTGGCCGTCTTGAATCCCGCGGCCTTCTGGTGCGCCGTCCCCACGCCGGCGTCAAGGTGGTTTCAGTCAGTGCTTCCGAGCTGATGGAGCTCTACCGTATACGCGAAGTCATGGAGGGGTTGGCCGCTCGACAGGCCGCCGAGCGCATGACCGACCAAGAAATTGCCGACCTACAGGCCACCCTCGACACCCACGAACGCATGATCGAAGAGGCCCAGGGCCAGGCCTATTACCAGGCCGAAGGGGATTACGACTTCCACCACAGAATCGCCACGGGCAGCCGAAACACCAAACTTGCCCAGATGCTGCTTGGTGATCTTTATTACATGGTACGGATGTACCGTTACCGTCTCAGCACCTCCACCGGGCGCCCCCAGCGGGCACTGGGTGAACACCGCCGTATCGTCGAGGCCATCGCCCAGCGCGACGGCGAACTCGCCGAATTTCTGATGAAACGCCATATCAACGCCGCAAGACAGAACATCGAGAAAAAGATCCAGGAAGGCGAACTGACAATTTAACGTAGGTCGGATTAGCCAAAGGCGTAATCCGGCAAAACAAAATCAGAATCCGTAGGTCGGATTAGCCGCAGGCGTAATCCGACAACAAGAATCCAAAAGAGAAGAGGCCAACACCATGTCCAACAAACTCAGCCCCGGCGCCCGCTTCCGCAAAGCGCTCAAAGACAACCAGCCCCTGCAGATTGTCGGCACCATCAACGCCTACGCCGCCATGATGGCCGAGAAAGTGGGCCACCAGGCCATTTACCTTTCCGGCGGCGGCGTCGCAAACGCCTCTTATGGCCTGCCGGATCTGGGCATGACCTCTATGAACGATGTGGTCGAGGACGTTCGCCGTATTACCGCAGCTACCGACGTGCCACTGCTGGTGGATATCGATACCGGCTGGGGCGGCGCCTTCAACATTGGTCGCACCATCCGCGAAATGGAACGTGCCGGAGCCGCCGCTGTCCACATTGAAGACCAGGTTGCCCAGAAGCGCTGTGGCCACCGCCCAAACAAGGAAATCGTGTCCCAGGAAGAAATGGTCGACCGCATCAAGGCCGCCGTGGATGCCCGTGAAGACAAAGACTTCTTCATCATGGCCCGTACCGACGCGTTCCAGAAAGAGGGCCTCGAAGCCGCCATCGAGCGCGCCAAGGCCTGCATCGAAGCCGGCGCCGACGGCATTTTTGCCGAAGCGGTTACTGAGCTTGAACACTACAAGGCCTTCTCCGAAGCCCTTGACGTGCCTATCCTGGCCAACATCACCGAATTTGGGGCCACACCGCTCTACAACCGAAAGGAACTGGCTGAAGCTGGCGCCGACATGGTCCTGTACCCGCTCAGCGCCTTCCGTGCAATGAACAAGGCAGCCCTGACTGTTTACCAGAACATCCTGGAGAAGGGCGACCAGAAAGACGTGGTTGATATGATGCAGACCCGTATGGAGCTGTACGATTTCCTGAACTACCACGATTTCGAGCAGAAGCTGGATCAGCTGTTCCAGCAGAGCAAGGGTTAACCTGGTTTGTTGGATTACGCCTTCGGCTAATCCAACACCCCAAACAAGATAAAGATGGGAGACAACAATGGCTGAAGCAAAAAAACTGAGCGGCGCAGGCCTCCGTGGCCAGGTAGCTGGCGAAACGGCTCTGTGCACCGTCGGCAAAAGCGGCGCAGGGCTGACGTACCGTGGCTATGACATCGCGGATCTGGCTGAAAAAGCCCAGTTTGAAGAAATCGCCTATCTGCTGCTGCGCGGCAAATTGCCGAACCGTGAGGAACTGGATGCCTACAAGAAAAAGCTCCAGAGCCTCCGTGGCCTGCCGGCTGCCCTGAAAACCGTGCTCGAGCAGATTCCCAAAGACGCGCATCCGATGGATGTGATGCGCACCGGCTGCTCCATGCTGGGCAACCTGGAAACCGAGCAGGATTTCAGCGAGCAGGACGACAAGATCGACCGCATGCTGGCGGTGTTCCCGTCCATCATCACCTACTGGTACCGCTTCGCCCACGAGGGCGTTCGGCTCGAAACCGAAAGCGACGTGGACTCTATCGGCGGTCATTTCCTGGAGCTGCTGCACGGCAAGAAGCCCAGCGAACTGCATGAGAAGGTGATGAACGTCTCCCTGATTCTCTATGCGGAGCACGAATTCAACGCATCCACCTTCACTGCCCGCGTCTGTGCGTCCACCCTGTCTGACATCCACAGCTGCGTTACCGGAGCCATTGGCACCCTGCGAGGACCTCTGCACGGTGGTGCAAACGAAGCCGCTATGGAGCTGATCCAGCGTTTCCAGACTCCAGAGGAAGCTGAATCAGGCCTGCTGGGCATGCTCGAGCGCAAGGAAAAGATCATGGGCTTCGGTCACGCGATCTACAAAGAATCCGACCCGCGCAACGCCATTATCAAACAGTGGTCTAAAAAGCTTGCGGAGGAAGTGGGCGATACCGTGCTGTATCCGGTATCCGAGCGCTGTGAGGAAGTCATGTGGCGCGAGAAGAAACTGTTCTGTAACGCGGACTTCTTCCACGCCTCTGCCTATCACTTCATGGGCATCCCGACCGAGCTCTTCACCCCGATCTTCGTGATGTCTCGCGTATCCGGCTGGACCGCCCACGTGAAAGAGCAGCGCGAGAACAACCGCATCATCCGCCCAAGCGCCGATTACACAGGCCCGGCGGATGCCAAGTGGGTTCCGATTGAGGAGCGGCCATGAACACTGAATACCGCAAGAATCTGCCAGGTACCGACCTGGACTATTTCGATACTCGCGAGGCCGTGGAAGACATCCAGGCCGGCGCGTACGACAAGCTCCCGTACACCTCCAAGATCCTGGCTGAGCAACTGGTTCGCCGGTGCGATTCCGAGGTGCTGACGGATTCCCTGAAACAGCTGATCGAACGCAAGCGCGACCTGGACTTCCCCTGGTATCCGGCCCGCGTGGTGTGCCACGACATTCTCGGTCAGACCGCGCTGGTGGATCTGGCCGGCCTGCGTGACGCCATTGCCGAGAAGGGCGGTGACCCCGCCAAGGTGAACCCGGTAGTGCCCACTCAGTTGATCGTCGATCACTCCCTGGCCGTGGAGCACGCTGGTTTCGAGAAGGACGCGTTCGAGAAGAACCGCCAGATTGAAGACCGCCGAAACGATGACCGGTTCCACTTCATCAACTGGACCAAGACCGCGTTTAAAAACGTGGACGTGATCCCTCCCGGCAACGGCATCATGCACCAGATCAACCTGGAGAAGATGTCTCCCGTGGTTCAGAATCGCGATGGCGTAGCCTTCCCGGATACCTGCGTCGGCACTGACAGCCACACCCCGATGGTTGATGCCCTGGGTGTTATTTCCGTGGGTGTGGGTGGTTTGGAAGCCGAGAGCGTTATGCTGGGGCGCGCTTCCATGATGCGCCTGCCGGATATCGTTGGTGTAGAGCTGACTGGCAAACTGCAGCCGGGCATCACCAGTACCGATATGGTCCTCGCCATCACTGAATTCTTGCGTAAGGAAAGAGTGGTAGGCGCTTACCTGGAGTTCTATGGCGAAGGCGCAGACAGCCTCAGCGTGGGCGACCGTGCCACCATCTCCAACATGACTCCGGAGTATGGCGCCACCGCCGCGATGTTTTACATCGACGGCCAGACCATCGACTACCTGAAACTGACCGGTCGTGAAGACGATCAGGTTGCTCTGGTAGAGAAATTCGCCAAGGAAACCGGCCTCTGGGCGGACAGCATGAAAAACGCCGAGTACGAGCGTGTGCTGAAGTTCGATCTGTCCAAAGTGGCCCGCACGCTGGCTGGCCCCTCCAACCCCCATGCGCACCTGCCCACCTCCGAGCTGGCAGAGCGCGGCATTGCCGGTGAATGGGAGCAGGAAGAAGGCAAAATGCCGGATGGCGCGTGCATCATCGCCGCCATCACCAGCTGCACCAACACCAGTAACCCCCGCAACATGGTGGCTGCCGGCCTGATTGCTCGCAACGCCAACAAACTGGGCCTGACCCGAAAGCCCTGGGTGAAAACCTCCCTGGCACCGGGCTCCAAAACCGTCAAGATGTACCTGGAAGAAGCCAAACTGCTGCCCGAGTTGGAACAACTCGGCTTCGGTGTGGTGGCTTTTGCCTGCACCACCTGTAACGGCATGAGCGGCGCCCTGGATCCGAAAATCGCCCAGGAAATCATGGATCGCGATCTGTTCTCCACAGCCGTGCTTTCCGGTAACCGGAACTTCGACGGTCGGATTCACCCTTACGCCAAACAGGCGTTCCTGGCATCTCCGCCGCTGGTTGTGGCCTATGCCATTGCTGGCACCATCCGCTTCGACATCGAAAAAGATGCCCTCGGTTACGACCAGGACGGTAACCCCGTCACCCTGAAGGACATCTGGCCGGACGACGCAGAAATCGATGCCATCGTGAAATCCAGCGTGAAGCCGGAACAGTTCCGCAGCACCTACATTCCGATGTTCGACATCACCCGGGATGCCCAGGCCAACACCAACCCGCTGTATGAGTGGCGTCCGCAGAGCACCTACATCCGCCGTCCGCCGTACTGGGAAGGTGGCATGGTGGGTGAGAAAACCCTGAAGGGTATGCGTCCGCTGGCGGTGTTGCCGGACAACATCACCACCGACCATCTGTCGCCCTCAAACGCGATCATGATGAACAGTGCCGCTGGTGAGTACCTGCACAAGATGGGTGTGCCGGAGGAAGACTTTAACTCCTACGCCACCCACCGTGGCGACCACCTGACCGCCCAGCGCGCTACGTTTGCCAACCCCAAACTGTTCAACGAAATGGTCCGGGACGAAAACGACAACGTGAAGCAGGGCTCCCTCGCCCGCATCGAGCCCGAAGGCAAGGTTGTCCGCATGTGGGAAGCCATCGAAACCTACATGGACCGCAAGCAGCCGCTGATCATCATCGCCGGTGCCGACTACGGACAGGGCTCCTCCCGCGACTGGGCCGCCAAGGGAGTGGCACTGGCAGGCGTAGAAGCCATCGTGGCCGAAGGCTTCGAACGGATTCACCGCACCAACCTGATCGGCATGGGCGTGATGCCCCTGCAGTTCGAGGAAGGCACAACCCGCAAGACCCTGGGCATCGACGGCACCGAAACCTACGACGTGGAGGGCACCCCTGCGCCTCGCGCAGAGCTCACGCTGGTCATTCATCGGAAGAACGGCAGCACCGAGCGCATTCCGGTCGTCTGCCGCCTGGACACCGCTGAAGAAGTGTCTATCTACAGCGCTGGTGGGGTGTTGCAGCGGTTTGCGGAGGATTTCCTGCAATCGGAAGGTGCGGCATGACACACAAGCCACAAATAAAAATCCCCGCCACGTACATGCGTGGCGGCACCAGCAAAGGCGTGTTCTTCCGGCTGAAGGATTTGCCGGAAGCCTGCCAGAGCCCGGGCGAAGCCCGGGACAAATTGTTGTTGCGGGTGATCGGCAGCCCCGACCCCTACCAGAAGCAAATCGACGGCATGGGCGGCGCTACCTCCAGCACCAGCAAGACTGTGATCCTGGCAGAACCCACCCAGCCGGATCACGACGTCGACTACCTGTTCGGCCAGGTCTCCATCGACAAGCCCTTTGTGGACTGGAGCGGTAACTGCGGCAACCTCACCGCCGCCGTAGGCGCTTTCGCCATCAACAGCGGCTTTGTGGCCAAAGACCGTATTCCGGAAAATGGCACCTGCACCGTGCGCATCTGGCAGGCCAACATCAAGAAAACAATCGTTGCCCACGTGCCCATCACCAACGGTGAAGTGCAGGAAACCGGCGATTTTGAGCTCGACGGCGTGACCTTCCCGGCCGCCGAAGTTCAGGTGGAATTCATGGACCCGGCTGATGGCGAAGGCTCCATGTTCCCCACCGGCAATCTGGTGGATGACCTTGAAGTGCCGGGCGTAGGCACCCTGAAGGCCACCATGATAAACGCCGGTATCCCCACCATCTTCGTCAACGCCGAGGACATCGGGTACAAAGGCACCGAGCTGCAGGACGACATCAACTCCGATCCAAAAGCCCTGGCCAGATTCGAAACCATCCGGGCCCACGGCGCAGTGAAAATGGGGCTGATCCAGAACATCGAAGAAGCGGCCAATCGCCAGCACACCCCGAAAGTGGCCTTCGTGGCCAAACCGTCTGAATACGTGTCCTCCAGCGGCAAGAACATCGGCGCAGGGGATGTGGATGTTCTGGTCCGAGCGCTGTCCATGGGCAAGCTCCACCATGCCATGATGGGCACGGCGGCGGTGGCCATTGCCACGGCATCGGCGGTTCCCGGAACCCTCGTGAACCTCGCCGCTGGAGGCGGTGATCGTACCCATGTGACCTTTGGCCACCCATCCGGCACCTTGCGTGTGGGGGCAGAGGCGAAGGAAGTGGATGGTCAGTGGACTGCGACCAAAGCCATTATGAGCCGGAGTGCGCGGGTTTTGATGGAAGGTTGGGTGAGGGTGCCTGGCGATAGCTTCTGACGGAATCTATAGTGGGGGCAAGGAGGCTCCCCTATGTCTGCAACATTTGATCTTAACGAACGTCCCGACTACGACGAAGTCTTGCAGAAAATCGCGGACTACGTCCTTACCTATGAAATAACCAGCAAAGAAGCCTGGAACACCGCCCGCTACTGCTTGATGGACACTCTAGGGTGCGGTCTTTTGGCTCTGCGCTTCCCGGAGTGCACGAAACACCTTGGCCCCATTGTTGAGGGGACCATGGTGCCCCATGGTGCCCGGGTGCCCGGAACGTCTTTCCGGCTTGATCCGGTGAAGGCAGCCTGGGATATCGGTTGTATCGTTCGTTGGCTGGATTACAACGACACCTGGTTGGCTGCGGAGTGGGGGCACCCCTCCGATAATCTCGGTGCCATACTGGGTGTCGCGGACCATCTCTCCCAGAAACGGATTGCCGAAGGCAAAGAACCCTTAACCATGCGAACCGTTCTGGAGGCCATGATTATGGCCCATGAAATTCAGGGCATTCTGGCACTGGAGAACTCATTTAACAGGGTGGGGCTGGATCATGTGGTTCTCGTGAAGGTCGCCTCCACAGCCGTTACCGCAAAACTGATGGGAGCGGACCGCGAACAAATGTTGTCGGCTCTGTCGCACGCATTGGTAGATGGCCAGTCACTCAGAACCTATCGCCACGCCCCGAACGCCGGCTCACGAAAATCATGGGCAGCAGGCGATGCAACAGCCCGAGCCGTGCGACTGGCTGACATCGCCATGCGGGGTGAGATGGGCATTCCAAGTGTACTCACTGCTCCGCAGTGGGGCTTCTACGATGTGCTGTTCAGTAAAACCAACAAAGACCAGAAGCTCAAACCGGAAGGAAAACGTGAATTCTCACTACCACAGGAGTTCGCTTCCTACGTGATGGAGAACGTCCTGTTCAAAATCTCCTTTCCGGCAGAATTCCATGCTCAGACGGCAGCTGAAGCGGCCGTCATCCTGCATCCGCAGGTTAAACATCGGCTGAATGAGATAAATAAGATCGTGATCACCACTCATGAATCTGCGATCCGAATCATTTCCAAGGTTGGGAAGTTGGCAAACGCCGCAGATCGGGATCATTGCCTGCAATATATGGCTGCCGTGCCACTTGCCTTTGGTACCCTTACCGCGGAGCATTACGAAGACAGTTTCCATCGTGCTAACCCAATAATTGATGAACTTCGGGATAAAATGGAAGTAGTTGAGGATGAGAGGTATACCCGGGAATATCTGGAACCGGAAAAACGCTCCATCGCTAATGCGATTCAGGTGTTTTTCAATGATGGTTCGAATACGGACAAGGTTGCGGTCGAGTATCCGATAGGTCATCGTCGTCGTCGGAAGGAGGGTATGCCGCTTCTGGAAGAAAAGTTCCGCTCCAATCTCGGGACGCGACTTCCGTCAAAACGCTGTGATACTGTCTTCAAGTTTTGCAAGGATCAAAAAAAACTGGAAAACACACCTGTTCATGAGTTCATGAATTTACTGTTGATTTAACGGTCCCCGGGGCGGATTACGACAAATTTCTATTTTCGCCCCGGAGCCAGCGGCTTCACATTGCTTGAGGGACTGTAGCGGTCCTCATTGTCCTTTGGGTCTGACGTCATCTGCGAAAGCCTTCTGTCTATACTCTCGAGGGCTTCAGCGATTCTCAACAGTGCCTGAGATGAATCAGCTTCTGCCTCGTTTTGATGCGGCGGACGCTGCCGAGCCTCCACCATGTCCTTCTTAGGGCGCTGACGACTTGGCTTTTGGTCAGCTGACTCGTCGGTATCGTCCTCACCAAGTAGGTCCTTCCGAATACCTTTCAGGTCGAAAGGATCTATGAACGGCCGATCTTCCGAGTAAGCGCACATCATCATTCCGTCACAGAGCTTATTAATCAGTCTGGGAATGCCATGGCTGAGCTTGTGAATCTCACGAACTGTGTCGTCATCAAATAGCTTGTTACCGCCGTGCCCCGAAACAAGAAGTCGGTAATCAATGTACTCTGCCGTTTCTGCAGCTGTCAGCCCTTCTAGGTGAAAGAACAGTTTTACACGCTGAGAGAGCTGCGGTATCGCAGACACTGCAGTCTTTAGCTCTGGCTGCCCAAGAAGGATTACACGCATTGAAGGTCCGCCCATACTTTCCATGCCGGTCAACATTCGAATGTCTTCAAGGTTTTCTCGGGTCAGGTTCTGAGCTTCATCAATCGTCAAAACTACGGGCGTTCCTGCGGCCGCCATTCGTTCAAGGTACTCCGTGATCTGAAAGAGCATGGCGACCTTGCTGTCATCCTCCACTTTCAAGCCTGCCTTGCGAAGGATTAATCCAAACAGATCTTTCGACTCAAGATTGGTGTAGGAAATATTGAGTAGCTTCAGGTCGCCCTCAAGGTTTCTGATAGTTTTCTTGAGCAAGGTAGTTTTTCCGGAGCCTATCTCGCCACTAATTACGACAAAACCTTCCGAGCTCCAGATGGCCGAAGACATATAGACATATGCACGGGAATGCTGCTGACTCATGTAAATGAAATCATCTTCCGGTGTAATCCGAAAGGGGTGCCTGTGCAGTCCAAAAAATTCAAGATACATTGTTAACAACGTCCTTTGCCCGGCTAGGCCAGGCGCACCATTTGGGAGTTTCGAGTCAGAGTTTCGTCAGGATCGTAAGCATTGTAACTTTCACTGACCGTGCCAAACCTGAAGTCCTGTAGGAGCTTTTCCAGGCGACCATAGCAATGGTCAAGGTTGGTGTAGTGCCTGAACCTTGAGAGCCAGCTGGCATTGTTGTATCGCGGTTGGTCGGGATCTATCTCCCAAGGATGCAGGTAAAACATCTGCGGGCGCGTTCCGAAGCCGGATGCGTTACGGAACAGATATCGGAACAAAGGATAGGGAAATTGCCTGAAGTAACCTCCGCCCGCAGCGGGAACTGAGAGACCAAATACCTTTGCCGTGGTCAGTGGGAACTCCCTGATAACATTGCCACTCTCAGTTTGAATCGTATACGGCGCTTTTGGCGAATCTGGAATTCCATAACGATCATGGCGGATCGGAAAAATGCTCGAGTCCCAATTGAAGCCGGCCTCGCAGAGAATGTCGAGCGCCCAGAGTGACGCCCTCGTGATCGAGTAACTGGCCGCTCGATAGCCGTGAATGGGTTTGCCGGTAATGTCTTCGAGGAGTTTTTTGGACCGGATGGTTTCCTCCCGGAAAACTTCCCGGGATTGGTTGTAGATCAACTGGTGGCTATATCCGTGTGAGGCAATCTCATGACCGTGGTCAGACAGTTTTCTGATCAGGTCTGGAAAGCGGTCTGCAACCCAGCCAAGAACAAAAAATGTCGACTTGACGTCATACTGATTGAACAGGTCTAACAGCCTTTCCGTATTTTGGACAACTCGACTGGGGAGGGCATCCCACTGGCTCGGTTTTATTACGTGAGAGAGAGCAGCAACGTGAAAGTAATCTTCCACATCAATACTCATTGCGTGAAGCGGTGATCTTGCGTCCGGGCGTGGCATGGGTACTCCTTCCCAACTAACACCAATAATTTGATTTTCTCCCAGATAGTTGCCGATTACAATCAGTCTTCACTCGGAAGTTCTGGGCAACATAAAACAATGTAAAAGGATGTTACATAAAGATACAATCTGTTGAGATTGCGTTGTGTTCAGCGCAGAATGCCTTTTGAGAGGTCGTGGCTGGTAGCAAAGGGTAGAAAGCTGCCAGGGTAATTTGATGTTAGTCTGTCGCTGATTGTCGAACAGACGACAAGGAAGTTCAGCGTGTCGTACATACGGTTTCGCAAGCATTACATACACATACCGCACTTGGTGCTCGGCATTCTGGAGTTCGTCGTCCTTTTTGCCGTGTTCTCTTTGCTGACCCTGATCCTTTCATTTGTCGGGGTCGATCATGCACCGCTCCACACCGACATCTTGTCCGCTTTTCTGTTTGCACTTGTCCTAAGTTGCGGAACGCTGGCCATGGGTGGATACCTGGTTATGGTGCAGGAAAGTATCTCTTCTCTCTTTTTTAGAACCTTGGTTGCCTACTGTTTTGTGGGGGGCATCGGGCTGACCATTCTCTATGTCATGGTTCCTTCTGCGGATCCTGGAAGCTCCAACCTTTTTTGGGCTGTAATGCTGGCTTCGCTAGTCGTTGTTCTCATGAGACTGATCTTCCTCAGGATCGTGGACTCCAAGCAACTCGTGCGCCGGGTTGTGATTTTGGGTGCTGGTGATTTCGCTGGCAGTTTGCTGGCGGAGTACGAACAGAATATGCGTGCGCTGGGAGTCCGCATAGTAGGGTGTATTTCCGATAGCCCCGAGCCGACCGTGGCAAAAGAGAAACTTCTTTGCACGCCGTACGATTTCTATGAATTCTGTCGTAAGAATCGAATCTCGGAAATAGTCGTCGCTCAGCAAGAGCGCCGCAAAGCTGAGGGAGGTTGGCTGCCTGTGCCAGATTTAATGGAATGTAAGCTGCGCGGAGTTGAAGTGACAAGCGCTCTGGACTTTTACGAGCGGGAACTAAAGAAAGCAAAGCTCGCTATGGTGCACCCATCTTGGATTGTGTTTTCTGAAGGCTTTAAGGCGTCTAAGAGCAGAGCCTTTGCCAAGCGCTCCCTGGACCTCGCTATTAGCCTGACCTTGCTGGTAGTTATGTTGCCCTTCATTGTCCTAACAGCACTGGCGGTCTTTCTGGAAACTGGAAAGCCGATTCTCTATAGCCAGAAACGTGTCGGCATGCTTGGCCGCGAGTTCAGGATCTACAAATTCCGTAGTATGCGGCAAGATGCTGAAAAAGACGGCAAAGCTCAGTGGGCATCGGCTAACGATAGCAGGGTGACCAAAGTTGGCGCTTTTATTCGAAATACTCGTCTTGATGAACTTCCTCAAATCTACAATGTTCTCAAAGGGGAGATGAGCATCGTTGGTCCCCGCCCTGAGCGCCCGGAATTTGTTTCTGAATTGAAAGAGAAAATTCCGTTTTACGACACGAGGCATTACGTCAAGCCTGGATTAATGGGCTGGGCGCAACTTAAATACCCCTACGGCGCATCTATTGAGGACGCAAAAGGCAAACTTGAGTACGACTTATACTATTCTAAGAATCATAGCCTGATGATGGACATCTTGATCATGATACAGACCGTTGAGGTCGTGCTGCTTGGCAAGGGTGTTCGCTAGACGCTGTCAAGAATAAACTGGATCTGGAGAAAGCTCATGGGAAACGCGCAGTTGTTTAAGGGAGTCCTCGTTGTCGCTTTGGTTTCGTTTTTAGCGGCCTGCTCAGGGCTTCCGTCCACGAAGTCAATGCCTACCGCCACCGATGCCCAATCTGAGCCCTATGAAATAGGTGTAGGAGATACAGTTTCGGTTCATGTATGGCGTAACCCCGAACTCTCACAAACCATCGTCGTCCGCCCTGATGGGAATATTTCGATGCCGTTGACTGGCGATGTCATTGCAGAGGGCAAACGTCCCGAGGAGCTGGCCTCAGAGATCCGAGTGGCGTTGAGCGAACTAGTGCGCAGCCCTGAAGTGACCGTCATGGTGGTTAATCCCGCCAGCAAGGAGTATCGCAACAGGGTCAGGATTACCGGCCAGGTGGAAGCGCCCCAGTCGGTTGCGTTTCAGCCGGGCATGACGGTCTTGGATTTGGTTCTTTTGGCAGGCGGATTGACAGACTTCGCCGCTGACGGTCGGGCGACGCTGAACCGACAAGTAGATGGCGAGTATAAGACCTTTGGCCTTGATCTCGGTGAACTAATTTCCGAAGGGAATATGGACTTCAATCATGTCCTCCAGCCAGGAGACGTGATCAGTGTTCCCAGAAAACAGATCTTCAGAGGTGAGCTATAAATGGATCTGCAGTTTATCCTCGACACCCTTCGAGCAATAAAGCGAGAGTTGTACCGATATCGGGTGTCGGCAGCTATCGTTTTTATGCTGGCAACTGCCGGTGTATTGGGTTGGGGATATGTAACTCCAAAGACCTACACGTCAGAGGCTTTGCTTTACGCCGATCAATCGAACATCCTCGAGCCACTTCTTCGCGGGCAGGCCGAAGTCACTCAGATTGATCGTATTAACGAAGCGCGCGAGTTAGTTGAGAGTCGCTCATTCCTCGAACAAATAGCGCTCGATAGCAAGCTTATTACTGGGGTAGAGGCCGACCAGGAAAAGAATGTCGCTATATCGAGTCTGCGCAAGCAGATCTCTCTTAGGGTGTCCAATCGAAATTTTCTTGAGCTTTCCTATTCGAGCAAGGACCCAAATCAGTCTTTTACCGTTCTGAGTTCCGTACTCGACAGGTTTATTGAGCGCACGATTAACAAAAAGCAGGGCGAGAGTCAGGCGGCCTTCGAATTTATTGATTCGCAGGTCAAATCCTACCAGCGCCAACTCGAAGAGGCTGAACAGAAACTAAAAGTCTTTAAATCGAATAATCAGGATGGTACTGAAGGTAACGTGCGTGGCCGCATTGAAAACCTCCGAGCTGAAATAGAAAATCTCAAACTTCAGATTCAGCAGACCGAATCAGAAGTTCGACTTACCCAGCAGCAGCTATCTCAAGAGGAACCAGTTCGCCGGGTTACAGTTGATCCGGGACGATCCGCTGCCGAAAGACGGCTGGTGGCATTAAGACAGGAGTTGGATGAG
This sequence comes from Marinobacter sp. NFXS11, assembly GCF_040148675.1. Lineage (NCBI taxonomy): Bacteria > Pseudomonadati > Pseudomonadota > Gammaproteobacteria > Pseudomonadales > Marinobacteraceae > Marinobacter > Marinobacter sp. NFXS11. The sequence continues at coordinate 1,161,140 of NZ_JAGDDV010000001.1, forward strand.
TTGCTCCTGCGCTACCATGAGCGCCATCCGGATGTGGTGAGTGTCAAAGGGCAGATTGAAGACCTTGAACAACAGGTTTCAACCCAGAGTGATGATTCACGCGAAGGCAGTGTAACCGAAGTGCTCGAGAATCCCGTCTATGAGAACCTCAAGATGCGATTGTCTGAAGGCCGGACCAGCCTTGAGGTTCAAAGAAATCGTCTGGCCTCTCTGGAGCGCCTGCTTGAGGAAGCCTTCGCCCGGGCTGAGCGTGTTGCGGAGAATCAGGCGCAGCTATCTGAACTGACTCGTGATTACGACGTAACGCGTGGTGTATATGAAGACATGCTTCAACGGCGGGAGCGCGCTCGGCTCTCGATGACTCTGGATGTCCAGGGTGAAGGCGTGAGTTATAAAATTCAGGAACCTGCAACATTTCCAACCCAATGGGACGGGCTTCAGCTCTATCAGATTGGGCTAGCCGGACCATTCCTGGGTAGTGCTTTGGTGCTTGGGCTCATAACAGCACTCGTCATGTTTGATCAACGAATTCGTTCCCCTCGGGAACTTCATCTGGCGCTCCCCGAGTCGATTCCGGTTATCGGCACGATTCCCCACTATCGGAGTACCTGGAAAGATAGGCTTTTGCGAAAGGACGTCCTACTACTGCTAAGTGTCCTGGGTGTTTTTATTGCAGCATATCTCGCCGTTCTGATTTTCAGTGTGATGGGTATCAGCCCGGAGCGGTTAATGTCTAAATTGGCAGAGATATTTGGTGCGGGAGTAGGGAATGGACGATAATAAACTCTACAACGCACTTCTCAAAAGCCAGCAAAAGCGCAAAGAGGGCAATTACAGCGACGGCGAAGCTAATCCGGATGATCAATTCAGGAAGGAACGCCCATTTGCGGGCGAGCGCCTACAACCGCCTAACTGGACACATGTCGAGACGGAAACCGATGGATATCCGCCATCTGTCTACGACTCATCTGTATCATTGGGGCTGATATCCAATCCCCGGCCCTGGACGAAGGCAGAGCTGCGGGCTCGCAAGATCGTATTTCCCGGGATGGCAGATAAAGCCGTTCTGGATGCTTATCGCGAGATACGTATTCAATTGCGCAACAACGCCCGCAACAAGTCTAGCTTTTCAGTTCTTTATTCTTGCCTTGGCAAGTCAGAGTGCCCTGTAAGAACAGCCTTTAACATGGCTGCAGCGTTTGCTTCAGATTCTGGTACTTCCGCGCTGTTGGTTGATTGTGACCCTCACAACAGTGGCTTGTCGGAGTTGGTTTCCGTGCCGATGGGTGAAGGGGTGACGGACTATATTCTCGACCCGAAGTTGCCAATCAAGAAGATTATCTATCCAAGTGGCGTAGACAGACTCAGTGTTATTCCAGCAGGGAACCACCCGGCTTCAGCTGTGGAGCTCTTTTCCTCAAGAAGGATGCGAGATCTCATCGAAGAACTCGAAGGGCGTTATCCGGATCGCTGCATCATTATTAACTCGCCACCATTCCGGGAGAGTACGGAAGCCAGGATTCTTGAAAGGTTCTCCAATCAGGTGATACTCGGGGTACCGTTCGGTCGTTTAACAGAAGATGAAATTCTGGAGTCGGTGGAATCTTTCGATGCCAGCAAATTTTCCGGCTTGGTCTTTCAGGAATGAAACTATCTACGGTCAGTGGTGGAATCATGGAACGCTTCACTAGGGTCTTGGCATTTCTTGCTCTGATGATGCCTCTCGGTCAGGCCTGTGCTCAGGCCTTTGATGAGAATCTGGCCCGTTTTGAGGGAGAGGCGTCTGTCTTCACCGCGTTGACTCAGAATCGCGTTGATACGGCTGCGGGCACGGACGCAGAGACGGAAGGTCGGCTTGGATTGGAAGGCAGCGTTGCTGGGGAGTGGCTTAGTGGGGGGAACAGCGTTTTGCTGGATTACGCGGCTCAGGTTGAGACGTCGCGAAATTCAGACGTCGGTAGCGGCGGTGACAACAGTACAATAACCGGTTTGTCACGATTCGCACATGCCGACCCATCAAACCCTTTCGAGTTCAATTTAGGTCACACCGTTCGAACAGTACGAAACAACACGGGCTTTGTGATCGACCCGAAAAACTACGATACCCAGAATATTGTAAACGCGGGGGCGGGTTTGAGATTGAACCCGGGCGCTTTGACCACGGTCAGAGTCTCGGCAGACGCAGCTCGGGCTTATGGCGATTCAGAAGAAGGTGATACGGACTCCTACACGGCCAGGGTCAATCTTGAGAGAAGGCTATCCCAAAGGTCCTTCGGGCTTGTGAATGGCAGCCGGAGTTGGTCCGACGAAGGTGCCACAGAAGTGACGATTGATGCCTATCAAGTGGGGTATCGCTCCGTTGACGACTTTGGAGCTTTTTCCATCGGCGGTGGTGTCAGTGAAGCTGAGACCGAGTTTCCTTCAGGACTTGTCACAAAAAGCGACGGCGTAACCGCTTTCCTGACAAAAGATTGGGTGACGACAGATTGGACGACATCTTTTTCCTACAATCGCACGCTGTCGGATAGTGCCATCGATCTCGTGTTGAATCCGGAAACACCAGATGACTTTTCAGAGAACGTTCGGCTGAATGAAGTGGTGTTGTCTGATCGATTCGATTTACGCCACACCCGTCGAACCCTGTGCGATGTTTGTGATTTTTCGATTCGGGTATCCGTAGAAATTCGCGAGTCCCAGGAAAGCGGCGAAACGACCCATGAGCTCGGCGCCGGATGGGACCTGGGGATTCAAATTACGAATCTACAACGCCTTGAGTTTCGTTATCTGTGGCAAGCAGAAACTGAGGAAAACGCCTCGGAAGTACAGGACCAGGTGCACCGATTCAACTCGCGTTGGGTTCGCCAGCTCGCTGAGTTCACGTCATTTGCAGTGGAATTCAATCAAGCCTATTTGGCAAGTAAGCAACAGCGTCCGGACGAAGAGGAGTATGAGCTCAGGCTGGTCTTATCTCATGGATTTTCGCTTATTGGCCAGGGCCGTTAATCAGGCACCTGTTGTCAGGAAAGGATTCGATGTTCAAAGACTGCAAGGAAATCAAATTGCCGGCGGATTCTCCACCCTATCTGGTCGTGGTCGTCGACGCTGAAGAAGAGTTTGACTGGAGTGCGGCACCGGATTCTCGAGAGAATTCCGTGTCCGCCATGGAGTACATTGGCAGGGCCCAGGCGATTTTTAGAGAATACGGAATAACGCCGTGTTATGTAATAGATTATCCAGTTGCAAGTCAAAAGGAAGGGTTCGGCCTTCTCAAACAGTACTACGACCGCGGTGAGTGTGATATCGGGGCTCAGTTGCATCCGTGGGTGAACCCGCCATTCAAGGAAACGCTGACCCGATCCAATATGTTTCCGGGAAATCTGCCCAGAGAGCTGGAGAAAGAAAAGCTTAGGAATCTCAGGGATCGGATCGCCGAATCCTTCGGATTTCAGCCTACTATCTATAAAGCTGGCCGTTACGGCTTTGGGGTGAATACCCAAGAGATCCTTGCTGAACTGGGGTTCACTATAGACCTTTCGGTTTGTCCTCCTATGGACGGCAGTGAGGATGGTGGCCCCGACTATTCGCGCTTTGGCCCAAATCCTTTCTGGTTCGGTGACGCAGACCGGCGGCTACTGGAAATTCCCTGTACCGGTGCATTTTTGGGGTGGGCTGCCTTGTTTGGCAGACCTCTGCATCATGCCGCGTGGTCGTTGCGACAGTTCCGGTTGCCCGGGGTGCTGGCTCGTTTGGGGGCGGTTGATCGTTTAATGCTTTCGCCCGAGGGCTACTCGTCAGACGAACATTTAAGGCTTACCAAATCCTTGTTCGAACGCGGTACCAGAGTTTTCACCTGGAGCTTTCACAGTCCCAGTGTGGTCCCGGGCAATACTACCTATGTTCGAAACGAGGCCCAATTGCGGGAGTTTTTGCAGCGCTTCCGGCGCTTCTTTGATTTTTTCTTCAACGAAATGGGTGGCAAAGCGCTTTCGCCGACGCAATTGCGATTGCTGGTGGAGCAGGCTGAATGCTAGCCGAGAAGATTTCCGTTGAAATAAAGACAGTCACTTTCTCCCAGTCGAATATCGAGGCGCTGGAAGAAAGGTGGCAGAGGCTGTATGCGCATTCAGACGCCTGCTTTTTTCTATCATGGCGCTGGATAGGGAACTGGCTAACAACTTACAAACCAGAACTTCTCATCCTCGAAGCAGTGAGATCTGATCACTTGATTGGCCTTGGATTGCTGTCGATCACGGAAGAGCGTCGGCATGGATTTGTGGTTTCTAATTGCATGAGGCTTCATCAAACCGGGCAGCCATATGAAGATCAAATCTGGATAGAGTACAACGATTTTTTGATAAAACGGGGCGAGGAACAGGCGGTGAGCAAAGCCTTTCTGGATGCCCTCAAAAGGAATGAAGTCCAATGGGACGAGCTCATTGTGAGTGGAATGGATGTTGCTAGAGCCTCCGAATTATCAAGGGATAGTGGTATGCATGCTTTGATTCGGTGGCAAACGCCCTGTGTGGGTGTCGACCTGGACGGAGTCCGAAGTTCAGCATCCAGCTTCTTGCGGGCGCTGTCTTCCAATGCTCGCTATCAGATAAAGAGGTCCATTCGTTTGTATTCAGAGTTCGGAGATCTGGCGGTTCACCGTCCAGTGAGTGTCTCAGAAGCAATAGATTGGTTCGATGGATTCGGTGAGCAGCATATTAACAAATGGGGGAGACTGCCGGGACAAAGTGGGTATGCCAACCGTGAGTTTGTTCGTTTTCACCATGGTTTGATTCGAGCCGGGTGGGAAAAAGGCGAGGTGGATATCGCCGTTGTGAAGGCCGGAGACGAGCTACTAGCGGGTTTCTATAACTTCATCCAGGGAAAGCGAGTTTACTTCTATCTGGGAGTAACCATCGAAACCGATGATAACCGCCTCAAGCCGGGGCTGGTGGGGCACTCCATGATGATCCAGGAGTATCTCGATAAAGGCCAGGATTTCTATGACTTTATGGGTGGCGAAGATCGCTACAAAAAGAGTCTCGGACGAGAACATGGACGTATCGTAAAAATGGTGTTGCAACGTCCGCGGGTTAGCCTCTATGTCGAGAACGCGCTACGGTCGGCTCGCAACCTTTTGTCTCGTGGAGTTCAATAATAATGTCGGTCGAAGTTCGCGCCTTCACGCTGGGCCAGTGTCCGAGGGAAGTGCTTGACCGCTATCTGAGAAAAACTGAGGAAGCGGGTCCATATCATTCCATGTCGTGGTTGGAGGCAATCGAAAAGGCCTATCGACATCAGGGCAGGGTGATCGTCGCTTATCGAAACAACGAGGTTTGTGGGGTATTGCCTCTTGTGAGGATCAAGCCACCCTTCCTTCGTCCTCAATTGATTTCACTCCCCTTTTGCGATTACGGCGGCCCTGTCGCAGACGATGACACGATTCGAGAACACCTGCTCGCAGCAGCAAAAGAGTTGAAAGCCAGAGAAGGCATTAACTCCGTTGAGATTCGCGTCAGAAGCCCGGCTGGAGAACCCGATACCTGGACCACTGGCGAGAAGGTTCGAATGATTCTTTCTCTGCCGGGAAGCAGTCAGGCTTTGTTCGCAAGTTTCAAACCGAAACTTCGAAGCCAGATTCGCAAGGCTGAAAAGAACGGACTTGTTTGCAGTGTTGGAATGGAAGAAGAGCTTCTCAGGCGATTCTATAATGTCTTTTGCGACAATATGAGGCGTTTGGGCTCACCGGTTCACAGTTTGTCTTTTTTCCAGGCATTGAGGGCGGCTTATGGCCCCAGGATGGTAGTCGCTGTTGTCGACCTGGATGGCTTACCTGTTGGGGCGGGTATCGTTCTCCTTGGCAACGAGGAAGCTTGCATTCCCTGGGCATCCACGCTGGCGGAATATAATCACCTTGCGCCGAACATGCTCCTATACTGGCGCTTGCTTGAGTGGGTCAGCGATAGTGGCGCGACAACCTTTGATTTTGGGCGTTCCTCCTTCGGCGAGGGCACTTTTCGCTTTAAAAAGCAGTGGGGAGGCCAGCCAGCAGCTCTCAGGTGGTACCACCTAGACGATGACCCCAATTTTGACAACCCAATTGTCGTGTCCACCAATCTAAAATCCAGGATCAGGCAATGGATAGTGGCCGGCTGGCAATGCTTGCCCCTTGATTTGGCCAATTGGCTTGGTCCAAAGATAAGACGATATATCAGCCTATGAGCGCGATTCTGATTGCAACCATTGTATGCTTCTTGGTCCCGGCCTATGTCTATATCGGGTATCCGCTCCTGCTTGGGGTTCTGTCGTCATTGAAGAGGTCGGAAACAATAGCGCTGCAGACGGATAGTGAACTGCCTTCGGTGACGCTCATTATTTCCTGTTTCAATGAGGCGGATGTCATTGAAGAAAAACTGCGCAATGCATTAGAGCTTGATTACCCGAAAGATCGACTAAGCGTATTGGTGGTTTCCGATGGCTCAACCGACGGCACGGACGAGATCGTTAAACGATTCGCCGGCAAAAGTGTACAGCTGATAAGGCAGGAGGGGCGCTTAGGTAAAACAATGGGTTTGAACCTGGCCATGGAGAGTGTGGTTTCCGACATTACGGTGTTCAGCGATGCCAATGCGATGTATGCGCCAGATGCTGCTCGTCTGCTGGTTCGCCACTTTCAGAAGCCCGATGTCGGCTATGTGGTTGGTGCGGCGCTCTATACGGATGGGGATGCCGGAGCGAGTGCTCAGAATGAAGGCGTCTACTGGCGATATGAACTGGCGATCAAAACCATGGAATCGCGCCTTTCGTCGGTTGTCGGAGGTGATGGCGCCATTTACGCCATACGAAGTTCGTTGTGGCAGCCTCTGGATCGAAAAGACATAAACGATTTTGTGAACCCCCTTCAGATTGTACTCAAGGGCTACCGGGGGGTTTTCGAGCCGCAAGCTCAGTGTTTTGAGGAAACTGCCGGAGAGTTTGACAAGGAAATTGCCCGTAAAGAACGCATTGTAAATCGGAGTATTCGAGGGCTTTTCCGGGTTAGGGGCGTCATGAATCCCCTTAGAACCGGGCTTTTTTCCTTCATGGTGATTTCTCACAAACTGTTGCGTTGGTTGATACCCCTTTTCCTCGCTTTCGGTGGTTTTGGGAGTCTGGTGCTGTCTTTCTATGGCCTGGTTGTCTTCAAAATCATTGCTCTTGGCGGTTTGCTAACGCTTGGACTAGCGGCCATTGGTCATCTTTCCTCCAATAAGAACGTACTGCCAATCTGGATTTCATTTCCATACTACTTTATTGCCGTGAACTGGTATGCGGTTCGGGGGATTATCAGAGCAATTCAGGGCGAAACCCAAGTGACGTGGGATAGTGCAAGGCCAGGGAGGGATGGTCGTTAGATGTCGAAGTTTGCGCTTCTATTCCTTCTGGTATTTTTCGGTGGCATTGTCGCGGCCCTCGCTTATAGCGGTACCGCAGCATTTGTGGTCTATCAGATCGTCTATTTTTTTAACCCTGACAATCGGTGGTGGGCTAGCAGTATTCCCGGATTGCGCTATTCGCTCATCGCCTCTGTACTGATGCTATACGCTCTTGCAATAAAATATCGTCATTATTCCGAATTGAGCCCATGGGGAGAGATGGCGCCGTTCAAGTGGATGCTCGCGGTTCTGGCCATGTACTACGTTGCGTACACTTTTGCGCTTGATCTTCCCAACCATAAACGCTTCACGTTCGAATTTCTCAAGCTGATCATCATTGTATTGGTTGCGTACAAGCTCATTTATTCGGAGAAGGCGCTCAAGGCATGTTTGTGGGTATACATCATGGGGTGTGCCTATATCGGTTACCTGGCCCACGTAACGGGTCGAAATGCGCAAGGAAGGGTTGAGGGTATTGGAATGGTTGATGCTCTGGACGCCAATGATACGGCGGCTGCTCTGGTCCCTTCGGCAGTCCTGCTACTTTATTTCGCTTGGATGGGCGACAAAAAAATCCGGGCTCTTTCAGTTGTATGTGGTGCGCTGATTGCCAACGGTCTCGTTCTGATCAACAGTCGTGGTGCATTTCTTGCGGGAGTTGTCAGTTTGGGCATTTTCATCCTGTTCATGATTTTTTCCAGCCAGCAGCGCAAAGGACAGCGATTCACGGCTGTGTTCATGGTTGTTGTCGGGCTCTCAGGCGCAATCTACGTCACCGATGACTTGTTCTGGGAACGTATGGGAACGCTGAAAGAAATCGAAGACAAGGAAACCAGTGGCTCAAGTCGTATGGTGTTCTGGTGGACAACGTTTGACATGCTTGAAGATCATCCAATGGGCATGGGGATCAACGGATATAACAGACTCGCCCCACAATACATGGACGACGAAACCCGCGGAGGAGTGGAGCATCGCTCTGTCCACTCGATGTGGTTCCAGGGATTGTCGGAACTGGGCTGGCTGGGCTTCGGCTTTTTCTGCTGCATGTTGCTGTCGCTCTATCGCCTGGCCCGCAAGGCCAAGAAGTATGTGATGTCCATGGATAACACCAAAGCGTATTTTCAGATATTGGCGCTGGAGTGTGCGTTCATCGGATATCTTGCCGCGGGCACCTTCATAAACAGATTCCGGGCCGAAATCCTTTATTGGATGATTCTTTTTCTGGCTGTTGCGATCAAGGTCTATTACTTGCAGGCCAAGAAAGCAAATGCTGGTGCCGCCGGAGAAGGCGACGCAGCATCGTGCAAACGAGCCAAATTTACACGCAAAAGCAGGGACGTATACACGTGAGTCAGATCAAGGTGCTTCAGTTTATCTCACCTTCGGGTTTTTACGGGGCCGAAAGATGGGTACTGGCATTTGCCAACAACATTGATCCGCAGCGAATGCGATGCGATCTGGCAGTAACGAGGGAAAGCCCGAACCAAGACCTGCGCGTAGCAGATTTCCACCCGGACTCGGCTGGCCAAGTCCATTACATTGACATGGCAGGTCGATTTGATATCAGAAGCGTCAAAACGCTGGTGAACATTATCCGGGAGCGCAAAATCGATGTCATTCTGACCCATGGCTACAAATCCGATATTTTGGGCTTAATCGCAGGCAGAATCGCGGGCATTCGTTGTGTGAGTACACCCCACGGATTCTCCGGCAATGTCGGCTTTAAACTCAAAATGTTTATCCGGCTTGGAACGTCCATCCTAAGGTACTTCGATGCCGTCGCGCCCTTATCGGAGGAATTGGTTGAGGACATGCTCCGGTTCAGAGTGCCGTCACCAAAGATTCGATTTATCCGGAATGGCGTCGATATCAAGGACATAGACGCCACACTTTCAAATACCAGTTTCCGGGAAAAGTCGGAAGCCGGTATCCGACCAATCGGATTTATCGGACAGCTCATTCCCCGCAAAGGACTGCTGGATCTATTGAGTGCTTTTGAGTGGCTGCACGGACATCGCCAAGGCCTGGAGCTACAGCTCATAGGTGAGGGACGGCAGCGTCCAGAATTGGAGGAAAAGTGCACCCGCATGAAAGCAGGGCCGGCTGTCAGATTTCTGGGCTTTCGCGAAGATCGCCTGGAGCTGCTTTCCAAGTTTGAAATGTTCGTTATGACCTCTTCGTTGGAGGGGATTCCCAGATGCTTGATGGAAGCGATGGCGGTTGGTGTTCCAGTCGTTGCCTACGATATCCCTGGCGTAGATCAACTGGTCGAGGACGGAGTTACAGGATTATTGGTGCCACACGGCGATGTCGGTGCATTAGTTGAAGCCTGCAATAAGCTGCTTGATGACCCTGAACTGAAGGCCACACTGACTGCGAATGCCAGGGCCCGAGTAGAAGAAGTCTATTCGGCGCGACGAATGGCTGATGAGTATCTTGAACTCTTTCAGCAGCTTATGTCCTCCCGCACTTCAACGGTAACCGGGGGGGCCGACTAATCATGTGTGGCATCGCAGGATTTTTGCGCACCGATACGTTGCCGGATCGAGAACACCACCACTTATGGGCCGAACGGATGGGCCAGGCCATTGTTCATCGAGGGCCGGACGCAAACGGCGTCCACATCGATCAGGACGTCGCTCTTGTTCATCAGCGCCTGAGCATCCTGGATTTATCATCCGCCGGTAACCAGCCGATGGTGTCGTCGTGCGGGCGGTACACTATCGTTTTCAATGGCGAAATTTACAACTTTCGCTCGCTCCGCACCGCATTGGAGCAAGACGGTGTTTCGTTCAAAACTCAAACAGATACGGAAGTGCTCCTCGCTCTCTATGCGAAGCATGGCGAATCCTGCCTCAGGGAACTGAACGGAATGTTCGCGTTCGCCATCTGGGATACCAGGGCCAAGTCACTGTTCATTGGTCGCGATCGACTCGGGAAGAAGCCTCTCTACTACACCGACACGGATGGGCAGTTCCTCTTTGCCTCTGAAATCAAAGCGCTATTCGCAACGCCCGTTGTGCGCCCAGCACTGAGGCCGGATGCGATCAAGGACTTTTTTGCCTATCAGTATATTCCCGACCCCAAAACGATCTATGCAAACGTCCACAAATTACCTCCCGGGCATTGTATGGAAGTTTGTGACGGCCGTCTTTCAGTGAGGAAATACTGGGATCTCTCCTTCAGACCTGTAGACGGGCGGACGGTGAGTGACATAAAGGCCGGACTTTACGATGTCATTGACGACGCGGTTCGCCTCAGAATGATCAGTGACGTTCCCTTGGGCGCTTTCTTAAGTGGTGGAATCGACTCCAGCGCTGTTGTCGGTCTGATGGCTGGTCGGTCTTCTCAATCTGTTACTACCTGCACTATCGGATTCGATGATAAAAAGTTCGACGAGGTGAACTACGCGGACCGTGTGGCCAGGCAGTTCAAGACAGACCATCACGTATTTACGGTCAAGGAGACGGTAGCGGACAACCTCGTTGGTATTAGCCGATTCTTTGATGAACCATTTGCCGATCCTTCTTTTGTGCCCACGTTTTTCGTTTCACAACTCGCCCGCACCCAGGTTACCGTCGCGCTCGCAGGTGACGGCGGCGATGAGAATTTTGCGGGTTACTCCAAGTATCGGACAGATGCCATTGAAAACCGAGTCCGGTCTTTGTTCCCCTCGACTCTGAGACATTCACTCTTTCCTGGGCTATCCCGACTGGCAGGCCATGTCCCGGGCCCGTTGGGTAAAAAAGCGTCGTCGCTCCTTGGGACCGTAGCACTCGATCCGGATCGCGGATTCTTTACGAGCAATTGCTTTTTCAATCCCATGGTATGGGAAAGCGTTGTCTCCCCTGAGTTTGCCGCGTTAACCCATGAGTACGACCCTGCGGACAGTACCCGGCTTCACTATCAGGAGGCACCTGCGGATGACCATCTCTCCCGCATTCTTTACACAGATATCAAGACTTATTTACCAGGGGACATCCTGGTAAAGGTTGACCGAATGAGCATGGCGAATTCCCTGGAAACCCGTGCTCCGCTCCTTGATTACCGGGTTGTGGAGTACGCCGCCGGCATTCCTTCTGCGCTGAAGCTGAAAGGCAAGAGCAAGAAGCACATTCTCAAGGAATGTTTCTCTGAGTTGCTCGATGAAGACATACTCTACCGACAGAAAATGGGCTTCTCGGTGCCGCTCGCCCAATGGTTGAGATCGGAGATTCGTTCTATTGCTGAACCGCTTTTGACGGGGGCCGATAGTGGTTTGGCCCTTTATTTCAGAATGGAGCAGGTAAGGGCACTCTGGCAAGCACACCTTTCAGGAGATAACCGTTTCACCCAGGAGCTCTGGAGCATGGTGGTCTTCGCCCTCTGGTATAAGCACTACAAAGATTTCATAAGATGACAGAGCCCTCAATCAACGTGCTTCATGTCACCTTCAATATGGCCATAGGTGGCACTGAACAAGTGATCAATCAGCTGGTGAGGCACTCCAGATCCAGCAAAGTCCAACATCAGATCGCGTGCATCGATAGTTTTGTTGGGGAGATCGGTCAGGCCCTGGAAAATGAAGGTTTGACGGTGTTTTGCCTGAGTCGGCAGCCAGGGTTTGATCTGGCGTTGGTCAAATCGCTGAGAAAACGAATTCGGGAGGGACGGTTCGATATCGTTCACTGCCATCAGTACACGCCCTATGTTTACGGGTGGCTGGCATCGTTTGGCACCGGCGCCAAGGTGGTCTTCACTGAACACGGGCGGTTCTTTCCGGACAGATACCGGTATAAGGCCCTCATGATCAATCCTTTGATGGCACTTATGACGCCTGCGATCATCGCTATCTCAGGAGCGACCCGAGAGGCGCTTTCCCGATACGAGTTCATCCCTAAAGCCAAAATTGAAGTGATCTATAACGGTATCGATTCCCTTGAACGGGACGAGGAACAGGTATCAAAGATACGCACTGACCTGGGCATTTCAGCAAAAGCCCCGGTTCTGGGTACGGTGTCGCGACTTGATAGGGTTAAAAATCAGAGACTGATGATCGATGCTTTTGCAAAGTTGTTGGAAACCTATCCTGCGGCCGTTCTTCTAATGGTCGGCGACGGGCCCGAAAGGTCGGCGTTGGAGAAGAGGGTGGCCGCCCTCAATATTGCAGAATCAGTCAGGTTTACTGGATTTATTAACAGACCCGCCCAGTATCTGGGCTTGATGAATGTCTTCCTGTTGTCCTCTTTCACTGAAGGAACATCAATGACTCTGCTCGAGGCCATGAGTCTTGGCATTCCCGCCGTTGCGACTCACGTTGGGGGCAATCCTGAAATCGTTGTTGATGGGCAGACGGGGTTTCTAACCCAAAACAATAACAAAGAGGCATTTTTGTCGGCGATGTTAAGACTTCTCGAGGACCCCGGCCTTTGGCGTGCATGCTCTAGGATGTCCAAAGAGCGTTTCAATGAACATTATTCGATAAGTCAGATGACGAACCAGTATCTAACTATCTACCACCAGTGCAGAGGCAACTGATCCACCTATGTCAAAAGTTCGACGTGCACTGCTGTTTTCATTTCTGACCCGGTACGGAGGAATGCTCATAGGCTTGGCGACCACGATGATTGTGGCCCGCCTTCTTACGCCAGACCAGATTGGCACGTTTGCGATTGCCAGCGCCATCGTCATGGTTATAAGCGAATTTCGCTTATTGGGCGCAGGGATGTATCTGGTGAGGGAATCCGAGGTGACCGAGGAGAAAGTAAGGGCTGCTCTTGGCCTGACAATGCTGATCTCCTGGGGGATGGGTATCGGGATCTGGTTTTCCGCGATTCCGGTTTCGGAGCTTTACGACTTGCCGCCGGTTGCAATAATCTTCACGATCCTGTCGGTCAGCTTTTTTCTGGCTCCCTTCATCAGCATACCCGCAGCGATATTGACGAGAGAATTCAGGTTTCGCGAACTCTTCTTCATTCGCTTGGGGACGTCGCTTTCAAACCTGATTTCTACCGTTGCGCTCATTCACATGGGCTACACCTATTACGCGTTGGCGTGGGGTTATACGTTCTCAGTTGTCGTCGAATTTCTGATTATTTTAACCTTGATGCCGGCCCGCATCCGTTGGAAGCCTTCATTCAGAAACCTTAAGCCGATAGCGAGCTTCGGAATCTACAACTCACTTGCTGGTTTCTTCCGGCGGGGAATGGTCACCGCCCCGGACATGATCATTGGTAAGCTGGGGACAACGGCTCAAGTCGGTCTGTTCTCCCGGGGCCTGGGGTTCATTGAATTCATGTCGCAAATTCTCCTCATGGGGGTAAAGCCAGTAGTTTTGCCGTTCCTGTCTGAAGTACAGCGGACCGGTAAAGACGTAAACAAGGCTTACATCGGTGCCACGGTATTGCTTGGCGGGTTTGTTTGGCCGGTTCTTGCCGTAGCGAGTGTTGTTAGCCTTCCTGTCATCCGTCTCTTTTTTGGTGATCAGTGGGACGCAGCGGCGCCGTTTGCGACCATGTTGGCATACTGGGCCATGTTCCGTACGGTTCACTGGTTCTCGAGCGACCTTCTTGTGGCTCGAGGAAAAGAGCGGCTGATGGTTTTAAAGGAAGGCGTGATGTTTGCGCTGTATTGCCTTGGGATCGCAACAGCCTATCCTCACGGCTTAATATACGTAGCGGGAAGTTTTGCGGTTGTGGGTTTTCTGGACTTTATGTTCACGACAATTCTGTTGGGCACTTTCCTTAATCTGGAGATCATCGCGTTCTTTCAGGCTTGGATAGGTAATGCCGTAATTACCACGGTATGCTGGGGATCAGCCTGGGGAATCTACGGGTTAGGTAAACAATGGTTTGATGGAACCATTACTCCCTTCTTGGCAGTGGCCTGCCTCTTACCTCTGGTTTGGGTGAGCAGTGTATTCTTTATCAAACACCCCCTGAAAAATGAGGTTATTAACGGATGGGTGTGGTGTCTCAACAAAATGCGATCGGGGAGGCTTTAGAACCGCTCCCTCTTTGTGTGGTTTTTTAATTGCCAATCATTACATCCATTGCGTGGCGTGATTCAGTACCGATGACGATACTGACTATTCGAGACTAAACACCCCTTCCTCAGGTTTTGGAGTCTGCCATGGCAACTGGAAAGCTTGTTCCGTTAACCTTGACTGCCCTTTTCCTATCAGGATGTCAGTCCTGGACCATGAGAGGTGTCGATTCATTACCTCCAACCGCAGCCCTCCCGGAGACCAGCGAGGCAGGTTGGGCTGAGCTTCGTTATTTTGACGGAGTGACTGGAAACTCAATAGCTCAGCTCACCAGTCTTGCCCGCTACCCCGATAATCCGGATCAAGTTCTGGAACTAACGCGCCTGTCGGTTACCCCCAATCGCGCAGACAACTATGGCAGCCTCGTTCGTGGTTTCATCGAGGCCCCAACGAGCGGGCTGTATAAGTTTTATGTGTCTGGTGATGATGAAACGCAGTTTTTGCTGAGTCCGGGCCAGAATGCGTCGGATGCCAGAGTTATCGCCTCTGTTACCGGGTGGACGTCTGCAGGCGATTACTCAAAGTACAGTTCCCAGGTGTCCGCGGTTCAGGAGCTGACGGAAGGCAAGCGTTACTATTTTGAACTAAGGCACAAAGAAGGCGGTGGAGGTGATCATTTCAGCGTGGCCTGGGAGGGGCCGGGTTTTGGAAGATCCGTTATTGAATCCCAGTACCTTTACTCACCCCGGCAGGAAAGCCAATTGTATCCCGATACGGCAGACGCCAAGCGGGGCTTTTCAGCAGGATACCGTGTCGGCTTTTTTGACGGGGAGCAGAGCCTGCCTTTCAACGATGCATACCCACCGCTGGATGAAGATCAGGATGGCCTTTATGACAACTGGGAAGTGCAGGCAGGCCTCAATCCGGCCGATCCTGAAGATGCGAAGGCCGACCCGGACAATGATCTGCTAACAACCGCGGACGAATATCAGCTATGGATTGATCCCACATCCGCGGACACGGACGGAGACTCCATACCCGATGGAGCAGAATTTGCGTACGGTCTCGATCCCTCAAATCCGTTGGATGCCCAGAGGGACTCGGACAGAGACGGATACTCCAACCTTCGTGAATACAACGAAGGAACGGATCCGAGTAACCCTGACGATAAGCCTGCTGAGCCAGAAGCCCCGGCGGATGTACCTTATACCCAAGGTCTGGTTGGCCAATACTTTTCAGGGAGAAATTTCGACACGTTCGATTTCTCACGCCTGGATACTAGCCCAACTAATAGCTGGGGCGGTGGTTCACCTGGCGGTAACCTCCCAAACGATCGATTTAGCGTTCGTTGGTACAGCACTCTGGTTCCAGCATTTGATTCAGGGCAGCGGAATTATGAATTCCGTATTAGTCGCGATGATGGAGCAAGACTTTACGTTGGTGGTGACTTGATCATAGATGCGTGGACAGGACTCAATTCCACGACCTATCGCACTCAAAAAGCCGTTTCGGCTGGGGAAAAATATCCGGTGGTTCTGGAATACAATGAAGGCTACGGGGGGGCGAGTATCGTGCTTCAGGTTGTGGACATGAGCAATGGCCAAACTGTTAACCCCTCCGATATCTTCCTGGTAACGCCGCTTGACGCTGAGGTGTCTCTGGATTCCGACGGAGACTCAATTCCTGATGTTTGGGAGATGGAATACGGCTCTGATCCCTGGACGGATGATGCCGGACAAGTATTGAACTCTCAGGGGGTCTCGGTCCTCAGTGCATTCGAAAGTGGCGTAAGCCCTCGCAATCCTAGCGAGGCGGCAATATGGGAGGGCAGCATCGCTGGAAGCGGCGATTCGACCACGAGTGAGCCGTCTGCTCCAGAGCCTGATCCAGAGCCTGCGCCAGGCCCTGTCGTAACCCTCAGCTGGACAGCTCCCGGGACACGGATTGACGGTACGTCAATTTCCCTGAGCGAGATTCAGTCGTACCAGATTAACTATGGGCAGAGTCAGTCTTCACTTGAACAAACGGTGACGGTATCCAGTGATATAACCACTTATAGTTTTGAGGGACTGAACTCGGGCGTCTGGTACTTCAACCTCCAGACGAGGGACCAAGATGGATTATTTAGCCCTCCATCGAATACCGTTCAGTACAGTATTCAGTAGTCAAGGAACGGGCGTGCCTGATTGGTACGCCCAAGTTTTTCAGGGACTGTTCACACATTCGTCGAAGCGTTGGGCCAAGGTCTGGGTAATATGTGATATTTCGAACTCGTTTCGATTTTCATAGCCAGAAAACGAACTGAGATTTTCGTCCAGGGCATAAGCTTTCAGGAGTTCAGTCAATTGTGATTCTTCCTCAAAGCTAACCAAATCCCCAAGCTTTTTATTCATAACAAGGGTGCCCAAAGCTCCGTCTGGAGAAGTAATGTTGATAATTGGCTTGTTGATAGCCAGGTAATCATAGAGTTTGGACGGAATCTGGGTGCGGGTTCCTGGTTGGACATTGACGACAAGATCAGCTGACGCAAGTGCTGAGAGACATTCCTTATAAGGTCGGGCGTGATCCAAAATCAAGCTGCCATCTTGAAGCAGGTCGGAGAAACGCTCTTTTAAGTCGTAACCGAGATTTACATCGCCTATCTGTCGGAAAACGATCTTTCTGCCCGAGTCTCCTAACTGTCGATTTGCCGCTCTGATGGCTTCGAGCAACACCGCAGGGTCGCGAACGCCATAGAGAAAACCTGCGTGACAAAGCAAAAGAGCTTGTTGATCGGTCACTCTCGGTTCTGCCACGATATCCTGAAATTCACTCGAATCGAATCCATTGGGCATAACAAAGAATTTGCTCGCAGGTTCATCTGGATACCGATGAATGAATTCAGCGTGCAGGGGGTCTGTATTGAGAGATACGGCCGATGCATGCTTCACAACACGCCGTTCGAGCCTTGCGCTCCAATTATCCAACAATCGCCCTTTCGATTGGTGGAAAGGATTATTCATCCACGGGTCACGAAAATCCACGATTAGCGGACGGGAGCTCAATCTACTGATGAGATAGCCGGCGACCAATCCGGACCAAGGCGAACCCGTCGCAAAGATAGCATCAACCTTGTGTTCCTTGACAACCCCGATGCCTCTTATTACCGCTGGAATTATCCATGGCCCGGCTTGGTCCGGGAAGTAGCAGGCGTCATAAATAAAGTCTTTAAATTTTTGCACCTTGCTTCGACTGGCTACTTCGCCGTCAGTATTGGAAGTTTTTAGAACTGACTGGACAGTCTTCTCTAACGATTCAGGGTTTTTTGAAGAAGATCTTAGTAGCCGAATCCGCTTTCTGACCCACAACAGAAATTTAAAGATGTCTAAGCTTTTTACCCTGTGTATTTGTTCTCTATTAATCGGTAAGTGAAGATGTGCAAGCGCATCATGAGATGATTTTGTTTGAGGAGAGGTTGTGAGCACGTGACAGCGACCATTGGTCAGGTTGCGCACGAATTTTACCGTTCGCATGCATCCAGGAACACCTGTGCTACTGGTAGGGGGGTAGAAATAGGCGATAAACAGAATGTGTTTACCTTTGAGATCTGCTTTAGTGCTCGACATATTCCTTTGCCAGAAAGCCTCATCGTATAAATTTTCAATTGCCTTCGTTACGACTCTGGATGGCAGGACCATTCAGTTGCAAGATGGTCATGTTCCAGTAGCCGATAAAGTGTAAAAATAACGAAGTGCGATTGGTGTGGTGGTTTCAAACATAGGAATGTTGTTTTCTGATGATTTGAACACACCCAAAATTGTCTAGCTCGCAAATCTATCAGATTGGAGTTAATAACTGTAGAGGATATGGCGCCGCTTTTGGGAAAAATTAGGTCTATCCCCACCAATGGCTGCTTGCTCGGTAGGTGCTAGACTGAAATACAACGTTACATAAGGTCGCCAATCAACACAGTCAGTTGCCATGGAAATGAAGCCTGTTCACATACTGGGGACACGGCTTCGAGTACCTTTTGAAAAGCCAGTACAACTTGGATAGCGAAAGGATTACCTATGCTCCCGTTACCTAATTTCTCAAGAAAGCTCTGTTTGATTGCTCTGGTTGCCTCAAGTGGAATAGCCAATGGCGAAATTCTATTTCAAGACAGCTTCGACGGTCAGCCAGATTGGCACAGTGGTCTAGAGGTCAACGCGACCTCAGCAAATCCTGCCGGAAAGCCGGATCGTGAACAGCGCGCCTCCACGCACAAAATTCCGGCAGGATGGTTCTCTGTGAGGCAGGATCCGGTCTGGGCTCCTTCTACCGGCCATCCTGATCGCCATGAAACGATTGAGATATTGGCGAAGAACTCGAGTAAAGCGCGCGGTGGAAACGGGAAGTCCTTCGTTAGTTGGAGAGATTCTTACGATGCCGGTTGGAACTACTGGGGTTCAGAGTCGATGCTAGTGCAGTATCTTCCCGAGGGGCACGACTCACTCTACGTTGAGTTTTGGATCCGCTTTGGTGACAACTGGACACGCGAATACGTTAGCGGAACGCCGGCAGCAGCGTCAAAACTCTTTCGTGTTTCTAGCTGGAGCGGTGACGGAAGCGAGTATCAAGCATTCGGCGGCGGAGAACTTGGTCCAATATTTTTATGGGATCACACAATCAATAGCTATGGGGTGCGAAATGCCCTGGCCTTCAGAGGCGGCCCGCATGGAGATAACTACGGCTTCTCAACTGGGGACATCTCAGGATTGCCGCGGCAGTTGGTGGGAATTGGTGACCTAAATATGAACTTCACTGCCGATCTATCGGGTATGGGGCCGAATGGCTCTGACCCTGAATTGGAAGATCGAGTAAATGGTGGCCTTCTTTCAAGGGATCCGTACGTCAATATCTCCCACGATCAGGTCTATGGTCGAGGAGGCTCGTGGACTAAATTGGCTTTCTACGTGAAGATGAATTCGTCGCCGGGCGCGAAAGACGGAATAATGCGGCAATGGATCAATGGAGAACAGGTTTTTAACGTCACAAGCATTCCTTGGATTCGTGGCTCGACCTCTGAAGACGTGAATGCCAAGTGGAACCTTGTGGCGATCGGTGGCAATGACTTTTTCCAAACCTATGACAACTCAGAGCGTCGAGAAGAGTGGTACTCGATAGATGATTTCGTAATAAGAAGTGACATTCCCAGTGATTTAATGGGAGAGCCGATTGCATCTCCACCTGCACCCCCAACATCAATTGAGATAAATTAATGGTCGCAGTTGACTGAGGAGAACAGCGGAAAGGCCGATGGATCGGCCTGCTAAATAGAGTAAGTCTAAATAGTATGAGTTTGCGGCTTCTGAAAGTGAGCACGGTATCCGCGACACTCTTTTAAAGCGTTTTGCTGTAAGTATCGCTGGGAGACTTAGTGCAAACATCAAGGCCAGCATCGACGCTTTTGGTGCTAGAAACAAGGAGAGACCGCCTAAAGTAGCCAGTGCAGTGAACAATCCGGCAAGAAGGAATATCGGATCACACATATTGTTTCTGAGGTTTGACGCATAGGACTTTGCATGCCAGATTTGGCGCTTTAGAAAGGCGTTTTGCGTCTTGGCGTTTCCCCAATGAACAACGTTTAGAGCTCTTTTCAGGCTAACCGAGTTTCCTGCGATTTTCAGCCGGCGAGATAACTCACTGTCTTCTCCGGATGACATGCCCTCATTGAAGCCATCCATTTTTTCAAATAGTTCGCGTTGCAGGACGATTGAGCAACCGATGAGTTCTCTGGGTAGAGTATTTCCTTCGCGCCCCTCCAGAAGCCAGCATCTTTCAATCCAGCTTGCGTTGGGAGGAAGCAAGCAGCCACCTCCGAAAGCCGTTTTCTCATTGCGGCTAATAAGCTCTAGAGCACGATTCAGCCAGTCATCGTCCAATGTGCAGTCAGCATCTATGAAAACGAGGTTCTCGCCTTTTGCTTCTGATGCGCCCCTATTCCTGACCGCTCCGACTTTACCATCGGGATACTCAATGGTCCGATCGGCCAAAGCCTGGCTTATTTCTACAGATGCATCCTCGGACCCATTGTCGACAACAAGAATTTCAAACTGGTCTCTCGGAAAATTCTGATTGTTTAGCGATGAAAGGCATTTGCCGATATGCTCGGCCTCGTTAAAGCAGGGGATAACTATGGTAAAAATGATCATGTTCGACTATGCCTTAGCTGCCCGTACAACACTCTTGAATTTCCCGTTTGCAGCCCTTGGGATTTGACATGTGTATTCAATAAGGAGCTTCATTTCCGGACCTGTCCGAGCGTGAAAGTTCTCCCGTAGGGTGTGCTCGTTTAGTGATGATTCGTCGGAATCTTTTACAATAAGTATTCGGCAATGTTCGTCGGTCTCCTGAATAACCTGAGCCTCCTTAATGCCACGTAACCCCTTAAAAATATGGTCAATTCGACCAATTCTTCGACCATCCGGCGTCTCAATATAGTCATCTAGCCGACCGTTTATCCCTGCGAACACGGTCTGAACGTTTCCTTCACTCTCACTGATCAGTGTCGCAGAATCACCTACTCGGTAGCGTAGGAGTGGCATGCAATAATTGGTAAGAGAGGTTGCAATAATATCGCCCTGCAGCCTATTGCTCTCGCCGGTTAGCACTTCTGTGATTCCCAGCGTCGGGTTAATCTCATAAAGGCCTTTCTCGTCCTGTCCCGCAAAAACAACGTACTCTGCGGTTCCATAATAATCTCGTACCGGGCACTGGAAGACGTTCTCAATTCTCTCTCGCTGCCAGGAAAGAAGCGTTTCGGAGTTTGTAATAATGGCTTGGGGTCTGAACTCTGGCCTGGTTTCAGTCAACTCGTAGTATCCGGCAATGTCCGAAATAGCGGACGGATACCCGATTAACTCGAGCGGAGCAAATGAATCGAGATCCTTTCGATAGAACGGGAAGGTGTCCTTGTTCAGATGGTAACTGGAGTAAAGCCGTTGGTTTTCGGCGCGATTGAAGCGCCAGAACGGTGGGGAAAGATCATTTGCTCTCTGGACCATTCTGCCGGCAAACGTGGCTCTGCGGGCGCCGAACGGAACTCCGTGGAACTCTTCATGATCCACCACCAATGCCATGGCCATTTTATACGTCGTTTCGTCAACTGCCAGGGTTAGCGGGGTACCGGTACTTCCACTGGTGTTCTGGAGAATATAGGGCGTTGAGCCAGCTGCTCTGAAATTCCCCTGGTCCTTGCGCAGGGTATCTTTGTCCAGAACCGGGATTTTGTGGAGATCGTCAACGTGGGTGATGTCCTGGTCACGCAGTCCGTGTTCGGCAAATAGCTGTTGGTAGTAGGGCACGTTCTGTTTACAGAAACGAACCATCTCATAGAGTCTTTCATTTTGGTAGGCGAGCCGTTGGCTCTCAGTCCAGTGACGCGCCTCGAAGAGAAGGGAGCGGGTCTGATGATAGCGGCCAGTGTATCGTTTCAGGTAGAGGCGATAGCCCAGTGCGCTGACAAGCATGTTTTGCAACCACACGGGGCTTGAATAATAGAGGCTTTCGATTCGACCACCCATATCAGTTTGCATTCTCCCCTTGTGTACCGGATGGCTGTTCACTGAAGCGTGAACGTACCTTTTTTGCCGGATTGCCCGCGACGATACATCCGGGCGGTGTTTCCCTGGTTACAACAGCGCCGGCCGCCACAATACTGTGGTCGCCGATATCACTCATCACAACGGATGTGTTTCCGAGCCAACAATCCCGGCCAATCCTGATTTTCGTAAAGGTCCCACCCTGTTCCTGAATGAGGCGTTGTGGATCGTTAAATTCGTGTTGCTTGCTGCCGCTGAGCACATGCACGCCACTGCCCAGCAGGGTATTCTCCCCAATGGAACACTTGCCAATGTTGCATTGAGGGCCCACATAGACCCCTCGTTCGATGGTTGTGTCCCAGTGGGACAAAACCGTCAGAAAACCAATGGAAATCTCGCTGGATGTGTCGGGGCAGGCGAGGCTGTAAAAGCTGGCTCTCAAATAGATTCCGGGTTTTCCGGGAACCAGGCTCAATAACTGGGAAACGGACTGAAACACGGAATCCTGGTTGCCTATGATTGAAAACCCGCGGTAAGCCAGCCATAAAGGTAAGACAGCCAGTGTAAATATGATTCGTGCAAGAGTCTTCACCTGCGATTTCATGTCAGCGCTCCAAACGTATCTTTAACCAGGATCTTTCTCTGGAGGGACGAAATTGCATCAACCCGCGTCCAATTCGGCAGCCGATCTGGACGAGGACTCTCAGGGTAGATCTGGCTTTTGTTAACGCCATCCGGTGGGTATTTTTGGGCGACAGAAGGTGTCCTTTCTCTGGTATTGATGTTTGGAAATTATGCGGGCCGTAATTTTGAAGCAGTATAATCAGGATTCTGGTGAAAGAGCGTTCTTCGCTGGCCTGGAGCTTCTGAGTCACATAGTGAGACCATTCAGATGCCTTTTCTTCGTATTTTTCCCGGTGCGCGGTATCGAACAGCGCCGCCTGCTTCATCAAAACTGCTTTCCTGAAATCCTGTGCGACCCAGGTGTCGTTCGGAAATTCAAGGTTTTCCGAAGCATCCATAAACGGACGTTCATTTTTAACCATCCAGCGCCAGTAGTGCCTGAGACTCGCCAGCGTGTATTGATAAGATTCGTCTATCGCGTTGTTGTCCAGTTTCATCCAGAGGTAACGAGTCATGGCCGAAAGCAACACAAGATAGTGCCAACCCGTTTCAGCGTTCAATAGGCCACGCTGTTCAATGTTATCTATTGGGCCAATAGTGCTGCGAATCACGCTTTCGGCAAGATCAAGCCAGCCCTTTTCTGGTTCCAGCAAACTGGCATCGAGCAATGTGTTTATGTAGTTTCCCGTGCCGCGTGTGAACGGATATCGATAAACCCCGTTCGTATTACCGCCCAAAACCTTCTTTAAGCGTGGGAGATCCGTTTTCTTGACAGCGAGCACCTGCGCTAGAAGACCTTTTGATCCCTCATGAGCATTTCTCATCCAGGTCGCAAGTTCGATAACGGCTGAACGCGATGACTCAGACCCGGTCATCCAGAAATGATAGAGCAATCCCGTGCTGTAACAATGCTCCGCCGCGGGTCCCCCACCGGTTTGGCCTGGTATCGAGCTGGTTGAATTAAATCTTGAATAGGTGCGGTGCGTGGCGGTGTGGGCATCAAGGTAGTGATCTGTGTGCCAGAACATACCATGGTTGTATTCAGTGCGGTCATCGTCAGTGTGATAAATGTCGATGTCTGCCACGTGTTTTGCGAGATCATCCATTAGCTCGAACCAACGACGATCCCCCGTCAAGGCAAACTGGCGTGCGAAGCCGTAGATGGCGTCGTACTGATTGTTGTAATGGGTAATAAACCTGGGGTGATCGGATGGCAGGTACATGCATTCATGATCAGCATAGAGGTCGCCGAAGTTCCGCCATCCGTATTCGTCAATGATCTCCCGTTTTTTCAGGAAGCCCTCGTCCGGTGACAGCCCCAGTGCTATTAGCGCATCCACCTCATCGGGCTCCTCCGGAGGAGAAAAGCACGAGAATGCTTTGGTTTTGGCATAGTGTTCGGCTGGAACAACGGGCGTCACGGGTGACTGGAGGTTCCTCAGGGTTTCTCCATCGCGTGTCAATTGGATCCAGGCTGTTTGACACTTTTGTTCGCCCCCCTGAAGCTCGTTATCCAGATCGGTCTCAGGATAGAAGCCGATATTTACACAACCTTTCTCGGCCTTGATGGAAGACGGGAAGTTTTGCCAAAAGTTGGACAACAGCACACAGGTGCCAGAGCCACCTCCCGTTACCCCAGCGACCGGAGATGCACGATATCCATGGTCTATCACTTCGGAGTTCCGGAAAAGCCTGAATCCGCGGTACTTCGTCGTCACAACGCCATCCCGATTGAGATGGTTGTTGCTGTTCCAATTTTCGCCACCGCTGGACTCCTGGTGGAGGAAAAGCGCTTCATTCTCGCTGAAAATTGGCTCGACACCATGCTGGGGCCTGATCCACTGGGAGCGGCTGTCCATTTGTCGAATATTTAGCGAGAATGATTTGAAATAAACGGAACCCGGGTCGCCAAGATCCCACAAGCCGCCTTTGTGAACAGCCCTACGGGGATTGTGAAGACCGGCGTCGACACGAATCAGTTCGCCCACTTTAAAGAGTTGGATATCAATAAAAAACCGGACGAGATCGGTACCCGCTGAGGTAAGGAAAACGCCTTCTGAACGGCGGCGTGAGAAATAGGCGCCGTCTTCGACAACAACCCATTTTTTCTCGAATCGTACCGGACAAGAGGTATTCAAAGGATCCTTCAGCTCGAACTCCAGATCCCGACAATCGCCGTTTGGCAGCATAATCCTGATGCTAAGGTCACTTTCACCCGCCTGAACAGGCGGAACGACCCGCGAATCTGGGTATTTGAAACAGGGCTTTTCATTGAAAAGCTCGACGACTCGGGTTTGGTTCGGGGCAAGGCCGGCCGGGAAGGCCACTTGAAGCCAACGTACGCTGTTATCTGGCCAATAGCTGAGAGGACGGGTCTGAAAAGGTGTGACCAATTCACCGTCAGAATATTTCAGACAATGAGGTTGCTCGTCCTGGAGATACCCTTGCGCAAGTGGAATTCCAAGTTGAATCGGTTCAGAGGTCCTCGAAAAACCTTGTTCTTCTCGGAGTACAACGCTAGGCCGCGACATGCTTACTGCTGATCTCCTTTGATCGCCAGGGCGGCAATAATTCGATACTGTTCGTCAAGCGCCTGGATGTATCGTGAGTGCTCTTCAGAAAGCTTGAGAGAGCCAGTAGAAATTCGCTCGGTCAGGGCCTTATACTTTTGAAATAAGGTCTTATCATCGAAATCATCAATGTTGACGAAGTAATCGCCTAGCCCAACATCCACAAGTAGCTCTGCAGCTTTCCGGTAATAGCAAATACCCAGTACAGGAATGCCAAGTTGTAGTGGTAATACGGTGGCGTGAAACCGGGTGGCAACTACGCAATCTGATTGGCTGAGTGTCTCCATCAGTTCGGCCACCGTTCTGCTGCAGGCAATCGAGGGCCGAGCGGTAACCTTCATGGCTTCGATCAAATCGTCGATAACGTCTTCATCCTTCAATTGTGTGCTGAATAACGTGAGATGAGCTCCCTCTTGAACAACGTATTCACAGAGTCTTGCCAGTTTCTGGACGTAGTCGTGATATAGGGTGTCGTCCGGATGGTGCCAGTAGCGCCTGTCAAAGACAGGCATTGGGTTCACAGCGACCCGCAGCCTATCGCTTCGCTGTGGTCGACTTGGAATGGACCCGCCGTCGTAAAGACTGTGGGCCAGGTCTGGAAAGACTGGCCCCTCTATACCTACCTTTTCACGAACCAGTGTTTGCGAGCCTTCGTCCCTCAATGAGAGGTAATCGGCCCGCTTCAACGCCCTGCCAAGCATCCAGTAACTGAGAGGGTGGGTGAGCGGGCCGGCACCTATGCTCAAAAAGGCCACCTTTGTGCCTGAACGCTTTGCGAGCCACGTCCACTTAAGCAAAGTGTATGGGAACCCCCATGGCCCGCCAAAATTGTCCAGGAACTGGTTTGAGCCTGAGATCAGAAGCAGGTCAACGGTTTCCAGTCTCATTCTGGCGGCTCGAAGAAACACAACTTCCTGCTTTAACGTATGGCGGAACTCGACTACGTTCTGGCCTGTGCGAAGTAGGCTGCCCAAAAGTGGGAAAGACTTGAGCCTGGTCTTCCAAGATTTTGCTAATGGAGTGGCTACTTCGTTTACAGCCGCTGGTGCAGGGGTGTCTTCCTGTGCGGGCGCTTGGGTCCGGGGCGGATTGAAATAATCGGCACGATACCGGATCGGGAATGAATCGACACCGTGTCTGCTGGCGCTGTCCGAAGGATTGATGGAAAAACAGGAGAGTTCCGCATTGGGTAGGTGGTGACGAAGATTTTTCAATACCGCTTCGATTATGGCCTCATCACCAAGGTTCTGGTTTCCATAATGACCAAAGACAGCGATTCTGGGTGAAGGAGAGCGCG
The DNA here is from genome assembly GCF_040148675.1 of Marinobacter sp. NFXS11. Classification (NCBI taxonomy): domain Bacteria; kingdom Pseudomonadati; phylum Pseudomonadota; class Gammaproteobacteria; order Pseudomonadales; family Marinobacteraceae; genus Marinobacter; species Marinobacter sp. NFXS11. The sequence goes on from NZ_JAGDDV010000001.1 coordinate 1,187,563, forward strand.
CTGACATCAGACCGACAGGACCATTTTGCGAGAGTAAAATGCTTCTGCGATGGTGTCAGCAGCGTTGGATTCCATACCCCGGATTCTCATCAGGCTCCAGAACAGGTCTTGGCTGAACCATGCTTTTGCCGCCTGTGAAGTGTAGGCTTCGTGTAAGAATCGGATTTTGGCCTCGCCAGTAGCCCTGGAAATGGGGAAAAAAGCGTTCGGCTGCCCCATGTCTCCGTCCCACTTCGGAATTTCATATTCCAGAATCAATTGGTTTCTGAACGTGTTCCAGGTCAGATCTGAAACAGTGCGATGATCCTGGTGAAGGTCATGACGATAGTGAGTGAAAATTATGTCAGGTTGGGGGATGTCATGTTTCAGGTGTTCGAAGGTCTCCTTTAAACGCTCGGGCTCCGTTGGAAGAAAACCGTCCCGAAAATCATGAATCCTCAGCTCCAAAGAGTCCGCGCCTTCGCTAAACAGCCGTGCGCCCGTTTCGGCCTCTTGCCGGCGTGCAGGGTTCGAAGCAAACACCACCCAGGTAAGGTGTACATCGATTCGCTCTGTGAGAATTTGAAGCAGGGTACCACCGCAGCCGATCTCAATATCATCGCAGTGGGCGCCCAAGCACAAGATGTGTAGGGGGCTCTGTGCTTCACCAAGCACACTGTTTAACATAGCGGCTACACCTTCTCTCGCCAGACCTGCCAGGGGCATTCCCCGCTGGCATTAAGCTCATCAAAGGCCTGCTTGTCCTTAAACGTGTCCATGCATTTCCAGAAACCGTCGTATCGGTAAGCCACCAGCTCATTTTCTGCTATCAGTCGCTCGAACGGCTCGTGAACGAGTTCCTCACCGTCCTGTATGTACTCATAAATTCGTTTCTTGAAAATGAAAAAGCCGCCGTTCACCGTCAGGCCAGTATTGGTCGTGTCCTGGATGCTGTGTACGGTACCGTCGTCGTTAAGCCGCACGTAATGGAATGACTGTTGTGGCTGCACACAAAGGAAACAGGCAGTTTTCCCGCTTTTCTTGAAAAACTCCAGCATGTCATCTAGTGGAACATCCGAAAGGCCATCCGCATAGTTGGCCATGAACATGTCGTCGGGGCCGAGATCATCCAGATACTTCTCAACTGCCTTCAGGCGCATCCCGATGTTTGATTTGAGCCCGGTATCGGCGAAGGTAATCTTCCAATCGTGGATGTCGGTTTTGGTCAGGTGCGGTTTGCCGGCTTCAAGCACGAAATCGTTAGTAAGGCACTCGTCATATTTCAGGAAATACTGTTTGATTACATGGGCGTTGTGGCCAAGGCAGATAACGAAATCCTTGTGGCCGTAATGGGAGTAGAACTTCATCAAATTCCAGACAATCGGCCGGTGGCCAATGGGCACCATCGGCTTGGGAATGTTTTCTGAGAATTCACGCAGGCGCATTCCTAGTCCGCCACAAAAGAGTACAACCTTCATAACACTGACTCCCTTCAACTGCCGCTATGAGCAAAGTGTAGCAATCATTTCTTCTCTGAGTTGGTCAATCAGGCGCCCGTCGGGCAACTCAACATCATCATAGGTAAGTGCCTGGTCCATAGGCACGTGGCGCTTTACTTTGCAGTTCTGGGCAACGCCCATTGGCAACAGGTTGTCCCGCAGGCTGGTCCCGAAATTGTCGATCAGGGCGTAATTGGTAAAGCCTCCTATGCCATCAAGGATGTCGCCCTCGTTGAGATCCTTTTTCGCGATTGCGACTGCTTCGCAATAGGGCTTTCCAAGAGGGGTAACGGCAGCGTCATTACAAAGGACGCCACGACAAACCGTGATGGGTATTTCCAGCTGCGGAAGGTGGAAGGGGGTGTAGAACACGTAAAAAGGACCGTCGCCCATCTTCAGGTACTTCAGGTATTCCTGCTTCATCGGGTTGTCGGTGTAACCAACAATAAATGCGCCGGTGTATGGAGAGGCGCCAAGAAGGAAGTCCACGATACCTTGGCCGGGAGAGAAGGCATCGTCGGGGAAATGGCTAAGGCAGGTTCGTACATCGTCACACGCGGGCCCGTACATGCCACGCTTGCCCACACCAAAGCCAAGTGCGTTCGCGGTGACCGTAAGCTCCATGGACAGTTTGGTGCCGTCCACGAAAGAGGTCATCATGTGTGGTTTCTGGTAGTTGGCCTCTGCAAACGCCTTTTGGGTTTCAGGCGTTCTGTGAACATCGTAGAAGCCTTTGAGATTGCCGGCGCCCACAACCTCCAGCCCCATGGTGCGAACGTGACGAGCCAGGTTGGAAGCTACACCAGGTTCGTCGCCGTCTGAGTTTGAATAGACTACGCCATTCTGCTTGGCATAGTGCTTCATCAGAGGACCAACGGTTGCGTCCATTTCGCAGTTCAGTACGAACGTGTGCTTGCCTGCCTTGATGGATTCCAGAGCGACCCAGGCGCCATACTCCACTTCGCCAGTCGTCTCAAGAACGGCGTCGATGGTAGCAGCGTCAAACGCGACTCTGGCGTCGTCCGCAATACAGGGAGTGCGGGACTCAATTGCTTGTTCCAGTTCGGCGCTGGTCGAAACAAACTGAGTGTTGTCTACGCCAGCATTGCGAAAAACTGCTTCGGCGTTCTCTGGGGTTCGGTTGACAATTACCGCCAACTGAATCGCCGGGAATGAACTCTCAATCTGTGCGGCGATATGCTTCGCGCTGTAACCCGCGCCGACCATAGCCAGTCTGATCGGACGGTTTTCCTGTACACGCTTTGCAATCTCTGTGTCGACTATGATCATTTTGCTTCCCTGTCTTTCTATTTATTTTATTGTCAGAAATTATTCCAGTTCTTGTCGTTGTCCGAGATCGCTGCGATGGGCAGCGGCCACTCGATGCCAAACGTAGGGTCATCGTGGCGAACGCCTGTTGCAGATTCCGGATGGTAGAATTCACTCGTGTGGTAATAGATCTCGGTGTCGTCTACGAGTGTCTGGTAACCTGTTGCGCAGCCCTCGGGAACGTAGAGCATCCGGCTGTTTTCCGCTGTCAGTTCAACTGCAAACCACTTTTTGAATGTAGGTGAGTCAGGGCGCAGATCCACAATGACATCGTAAATGGCGCCGCGCGGACAACGAATAATTTTCACTTCCTGATGTGGAGCTGTTTGGTAATGGAGTCCTCTGAGAGTGCCTTTCAGAGGGCTTACACCGATGTTGGATTGCTTAATTGAGGATACGAGGCCCATCTCTTCCATTTCTCGCTCGCACCACAGACGGCCGAAGAAACCTCTGTCATCGCCAATGCGCTTGACATCTATCAGGTAGGATCCCGAAATTTCCGTTTCAGTAAAGATCATCTGTTCGACCCCTAGATCTGCCAGACCAGGTTGCGATCGAGTTTGCCTTCCTCAATCAAATTCATGATGTGAGCAATACGTTTGTAACGAATGCCCTCGTAGTCGTCTTTACTGAGTCCGAATCGAAGATAGGATTCGTAGCACTGTTCAACACCCTTGCGCGCCGTCCACCTAGTTTTGAATTCTGGAAACACCTGATGAATCTTGTCAAAATTGACGCGGTAAGAGCGCGGGTCCGGACCGGCATCCTCTGCGTATTCGACCTCGCAGTTCGGTACGGTTTCCTTGACGAACTGCGCCAGATCCCGCATCTGGTAGTTTTCTTCGTTACTACCGACGTTTACTGCCAGGTTATGTATCACATCGCGTTCAGCCTTGAGGGCGCAGATCACTGCCTGGGTGATATCTTCAATATGAACAAGAGGGCGCCAGGGTGTGCCATCGCTCTTCAGCAGAATCTTGCCGGTTGTGTGGGCCCAGGCCACCAGGTTGTTGATCACAAGGTCGAACCGGATCCGCGGCGAAACTCCGTAGGCGGTTGCATTGCGAAGAAACACCGGGCTGAAAGTATCACTGGCCAACTTGGAAACGTCTTCTTCTACCAGCACCTTGGATTTGGCGTAGGGAGTAACCGGGTTGAACTGGGCAGTTTCATCAAGAACGTCTTGTCCCGCTTTTCCGTACATGCTGCAGGAGGACGCGAACAGGAAACGTTGCACGCCAACAGAACGTGCCAGCTCTGCGATTTTCACGGAAGCGTGATAGTTGATGTCATACGTCAGATCGGGATTGATATTCCCGAGCGGATCGTTTGAAAGTGCTGCCAGATGGACAATAGCGTCAAAGCCCTCAAGGTCTTCGGCTGAAACGTCGCGTACATCTTTGTAGATGGAGGGCACGTCCATGGGCTCGTCGCCATACGTGCAGTAGCGATAGAGATCGGTATCCAGGCCGGTGACATCGAATCCTTCCTCAAGCAGCATCGGCACCATAACCGTGCCAATAAAACCTCTGTGGCCTGTAACTAATACCTTCATAATCTCTCCTTGCAGATTCAGGGGCGCTTGATGAGCCCGTATTTGATGACGTCCATAAGTTCATTCTTCATCGGATCTTTATACCAATAGGCCCGTTTGAGAAGAAACATAGACAGCACCCGTTTGTCCTCAAGCGGTATTGGTGCTCTCCAGACGGCTTTGTAGTACTCCTTAATGCTTCGCCAGGTCTGCATCACCAGCTTTCGCTTTGCCGGATCCCAGAAATTCTTCTGGCGTTCGCTATCATCACGTTTCCAACTGCTGGCCTGCGGATGCATGCGGCGATTGAAGAGGTGAACAGGCACTTCTCTGAACTTCCCATAAAGAGACAGCTCGACAACCAGATTGATATCTGCTGCCACGTAGTTGCCGAGTAGCGCCGTGCGTGCAAGGGCATCTCGCCGCATAAGTCCGTAAATTACGTTTTGCAGGCCCAGATTTTGAATGCAGTCTTTAAACCGCTGGGAGGCAGACTCCGAAGTGAGATTCAGCTTATCGTCGTAAGCTTCTGTAAAAGCGCCGTATTCATCAATTATGTGGGTCTTGCCGTAGGCAAGAACTACATCGTGATTGGCCTCTAAAACCTCAAAACACTTTTCGATCAACGTGGGTTCAATCGGGTCATCTGCGTTCTGCCATCGAAAATATCTGGATCGGGCCGGTTCAAAACAGACTGTGTAGTTTTTCGACGCGCCCAGGTTAATCGAATTACGAATATACCGGATTCGCGAATCTCGCCCGGCGTAATCTCGGCAGATTTCTTCGGTACGGTCTGTGGAGGCGTTGTCGGCGATGAAGAGGTCAAAGTTGTCGAAAGTCTGGATCAGTACAGAGCGCAGGGTGTCTTCCAGATACCGCTCGCCATTATAGACAGGCAGGCCGATAGCCACCGGACTGGTTTCGTCGTACTGCTGATTCATGGTGCTATCCCTCGCCGAACCAATGACTTCAACTTAATGTTAATATTAGTACATTATTGTAACGAAGTGTAGCGAGCGCCCCGAAGTTTTCCGGCTCTGCGAGGCTCCGCTTCCTGCTAACACACGGACGTTTCTGGGACTACAGATTATGCAGCCTTTACGCATTCTGACACTGGCAGTTTTCGTCGCACTAACCGGGTGCGACTCATCCCATCCCACAGATTCAGGACCCGCGAATTCATTTTTCGAACGCGAAACCATCGACCCGAGTGGTCCAAATGCTCCCTGGGGCAAAACGTTCGGCGATATTGATGGCGATGGCCTTTTGGACATTGTAATCGGAGGGCATCGGCCGAGAAATCTGACTTTTTTCGAGAGGGTCGGGCGCAAACTCGGCATAAACGATTTTTCAGATCGTTTGGGCGAACTGGTGTGGTATGAAAACCCGACGTGGAAGCGCCACACAATTACCGAATCGTTGGCGACGAGGACAGATCTTGAAGTTTCGGATGTTGACGGCGACGGCGCCAACGACATTGTTTTGGTTTCCGACAGCGGCATCGTGTGGCTAAAAAATGGTGACTGGAGTCGCTATTTGATTGGTGAAGGCAAGTTTCATGATGTTGAGGTGGCCGACCTGGACCGTGACGGTGCACTTGACGTGATCGTCCGGAACCAGTCTCTGTTCGGCTATAAGAATGGAAATTTTATTCGGGTTTTCAGGCAGGTAACTCCAGAGCAATGGGCCTATGAGGACATCTCTGTCCCGCATGGTGAGGGGCTCTCGATTACAGATCTCGACAAGGACGGGTTCAAAGATATTGTGGCCAGTGACGTGTGGCTCCAGAACCCGGGTGACTCCCTTAATTCTTGGGAAAAGATCCAGTACACCGGCTCTGGTGAAGGTGGTTGGCACTGGCATGATGTCTACATCGATACCGGTGATTTCAATGGTGACGGTTGGCCGGACATTTTGCTTTCCCCATCGGAACCAACTGGGGCCTTCTATGAAATTGCGTGGCTGGAGAACCCTGGCGAAATAACTGACCAATACTGGGTAAAACACATAGTTGCCGAGGACGTCGAAACGGTCCACCACTTTGTGGCTGCGGCGGATGTCGATCTTGACGGAGATATGGATGTGCTCACTGCTGAAATGAATCAGGGTGAGGGTGAGAACCCGGTTTCGGTTTACTTGAACGAGCCGGACGGCTGGGTACAGGAAACCCTTTCTCTAGGGGGAGCGCATAGCCTCAGAGCGGTTGATATAGACAATGATTTTGATGTCGATCTGATCGGGACGAACTGGCAGATCGAGAATTTCCGGGGGGATTACCCAGTTTGGATCTGGCGAAATCAACTGAACTCCCGCCAAGGTTGGGTGCGGCATGTCATTGACGATGACCGACCCGGGCAGGCCACCGCCGTTCTCGCTGAGGATTTGGATGGGGATGGTCGGAAAGATTTGGTAAGCGGTGGGTTCTGGTATCGAAACCCTGGTGCGTTGGGTGAGCAATGGCAGCGCTCGGAGTTGGGGGCCGGGGCGACTGACGCTGCTCTCATTCATGATTTCGATCGGGATGGAAGGCCTGATGTCCTTGCCACTGGGTGGCGAGCCTATGGTTATCAGGCACCCTTTTGGGAAAAGCTGGCGAACTGGGTTGCTGATTCCCGGGATAAAGAAGGTAACCACGGAGAGCGACTTGTCTGGGCCAGGAACCTTGGCGCTGGCGAGTTCGAAATTCTTCAGAACATTCAGAGTGCAAGCGGAGACCTCCTGCAGGGTAGCGCAGTATTACCTGCAATGGGTTACAAGGAGGAACGTGTCCTCTTGTCCTGGCATGCTGCAGGCGAGGGCATCCAATCGATTACTGTTCCGAAAGAGGCTAGAAATAAGGAATGGGCGTGGAGTGAGTTCAGTTCCCTGTCATTGGATGAGGCCCTTACCGTCGCAGATCTGGACGCCGATCTAAACCCGGACGTCATTCTCGGGACAGTCATATTGTTTGGAGGAGAGGGCGGTGATTGGGAAACCGTCTGGATAGACGACGAGGGCCTGAAGCCCGATCGTCATGTGGTTTCGGATTTGAACAGTGACGGCCTCCCGGACATTGTCGTGGGGTTTGAAGCCGTAAGTGAGACAGGTGATTTGGTCTGGTACCAGCAATTGCCTCAGAAGGGCGACTGGGAAAAGCACTTGATTGCGCGAATAACAGGGCCAATGAGTCTTGGCGTGGCGGATATGGATGACGATGGCGATCCGGATGTGATCGTGGGAGAGCATGACCTCCGGAATCCAGAGCGGGCGAGGCTCCTGTGGCTTGAAAACCGGAACAATGGAGAATCGTGGTTGCCGCGATTGATACACAAGGGTGACGAACATCACGATGGCGCATTGGTCTTGGATTTGGATGACGACGGCGATCAGGATGTTGTTTCGATTGGTTGGGGACATCACAAAGTGATTGTTTACGAAAGCGCCAATTCTACTGGAGTTGCCTCTGACTAGCGCCTGAACTCTTTAAGTATGTATCGAACCTGATGCCACTCTTCGGTTTTCTTTAATAGCAATATCGCTGCGCAAATTGCTGCGAGTGCCGACGTGATAATGAATAAACACCCACGAATAGCCAATTCCCAGAATCCTTGAATCTCTCCGAGATGCATAACCATCATCAGGCCCGTACCTGCGGTCGATCCCACTGCTCCGGGTATTATTAGGAATAGGAGCTTCGTTTGGCTGAATCCAGTCCAGTGGTTAAGAAGCACCAATAATGCGATGGTGGTTGCTATCGCCAGCCCTCCGCGAATCCAGGCCATGTTTGTCAAAGAGCCTGTCGCAAAGACAAGCAAGACAATGATAATGATGGCCGTCGAAATCAGATCGAAGGTAAACAGTGCCCGCACTCGCCCAAGCGCAATAATGGCATCGCTGATCAGCGCGAAAAGACAAAAGGTCAGGAAAAAGAGTGCGAACGGTCGCAATAGGTGGCTGTACGCCTGCCATTTTTCGCCGAGAAGAGTCAGGACAATTAGGTCGGGGTACAGCATCAGAAAGGTTGTGAGGGGGGTGAGAACGGTCACCATGATTGCGAGGCTGAATCTAACCCGGTAGGCCAGTGAGTCAGGATCGTCCTTCACCCGGGCAATCGACGCCAGAAGCGGCTCGCTCATTGGAATGATTGCGGAGAGGGCTGGCAACAGGCTGATTTCACGGACCAGGTTGTAACCGCCTAGTGCAGAAGTGCTGAACTGCTTGGAAACGATCAGGTTGTCTATTTGTGAACGCGTAAAACCGACAATGCCCCGCAGCAAAAGCCACTGAGAAAAATTCCATTGTTCCCTCGCATTCTCAAGGCTCCATTTGGGTCGGTATGGATGAACCCGATAAGAACCGATGGCAAACACGGCTGCAGAGAGCAGGCTTCCCAGAACGATGGCCCAATAACTCTGGTATAGCCAGGCGATGGTGATCACAGCAATAAACGATAGTCCCTTTTGCCAGAGGGTGAGCCTAAATAGAGGGCGGTAATCTATCTCTCTGACGGCTTTCATCATTCCGGGGGTACGAAGAGCCCGGAGGGGGAGGGCAAGGGTGGCTATGGCCAGAGCAAGCGCCAATTCCGGCGTTTCGAAAAAAACAGACAAGAGCGGTGCTGAACAAATTACGGCGAGAGCAACGAAAGACTTGATCAGAATGTCCATTGTCCAGGCAGTATTAAGATCGCTGTCGTGGAGTGTTTCTTTCTGGACAATGTACTGTTGGTTCCCGATCTCCGCCAGCAGCTCAAAAAACTGGAGGACGATGGTGATCAACGCGATAATCCCGAAATCATCAGGCGTCAATAGTCGAGCGAGGATCAGCGTGCTGATGATACCCAGTCCTCGCTGAACGACCTGCATGCCCAGCAGCAAAGCAGCACTTTTGATGACTTTCAGGCTGGCGGACATAAAGGTTATGCAATTTGGTAGAGGGTTTGGCGTTTACTATAGGCAGAAAAAAAGCCAGCGCAAGCTGGCTTTTTTCTACCTGAGAACTAGGAGTAATCAGGCTTTACGGCGGCGGGCAGCGCCCAGACCGGCGAGACCAAGACCCAACAGGGCAAGTGTGCCTGGCTCGGGAACAGCTTCAGTCACTACAGAGAGAACTGACTTGCCTACGTAGAAGTCACCGCTAAGAGACTTAACCGTAACGTCGAGGTAGCCATCAGCATTCAGTGCACCCAAAGCCTCTGCTTCGAGATTGCTGCCGAAATCAGCTGTGCCAAACTGGATGGTCCCGGTGTCGAAATCGAAATCTTCGATCTGGAACAGGATGGTCTCGAACAGGGAGAACCAGCCATCACGATCGTCTGCGACGTCGATTTCCAGGGTGCCACTTATTGCGCTACCCAATACGAATCCATCATCGTTGATGTTGTGGGTGTAGGAGTGGCTGTCCCACATATTCAATTTCACTGCCTGGTTAACCGTGTCAGTGATCATGCCTGCCTGCGCGGTCGCAAAAGTCATGAATACGCCTGCAGCGACTCCTCCAATCAATTTGTTCATAGCATCACCTTCCTGTGTTTAGTGTCGTGTTGCAGTGATTAACTAAGCAATGGCGGGGCCAACATGAGTAAAGCTATATAAAACAGTAAGTAAGGAATTTATGAATGAGGTAGTAGCCGGTCAGGTGTAAAACGGGTCGACAAGCCAGGGCTGGGTTCAGATATCAGTCTCGGCCTCAAAGGCAGCAATGCGGTCCAAAGCCTCCTCACAGGTTGAGGTTTTGCACGCGGCCTGCAGCGAAATCAGTGCGAACCGCGTTCTTCCGCTGTAGATCGCGGGCAGTTGCAATAACTTGGCTTTAACGTAGGTGTCTGTGCGGAAGGCGCCAACAGCGTAAATATGTGAGACAACTACCCTCCGAGGTGTGCTGATGCGCCTCCATATTTCCTTGCCTGGGGCTGGTGTCGCTTCCCTGAACCACATATCGCGATCCACGAGTGGCGGTAGGTAGGGGACGATCTTTTCATCCGCAGAATGACGTTGGATCTGTGCCAGAGCTACGAAAACCTCCGTGCCTTCCTCCATGAAGAATTTTTGTTCAAGTTGATCAGGCACCTGGAGATATAAGGGAAGGGCCGGCGCACTTATTTCGCGGAAGTCAGCGCCTGTGATCGAGAGTGGAGGCTCCTCTATCTCCCTCGCCTGAACCATGAAAACCGCCCCTGTCCCAGCCACCAGTGCGATAAAAATAAAACCAAAGGCGGGGTAGCTGATCACGTGATCATTACCGATCTGTAAAGTTTTTCGGCGCCTCACTGGAGCCAGAGCAAGCGCTGGTAGTATAAAAGCCGCAAACACTATCCACCCGAACAACTCGTGTTCACGAACCAGGGAACTTTCCATATTTGTCCAGTCTGCTATCAGCACCAATGCAATGATGCGGACCCAGTTAATAACCAGGGCCAGGACGACAGAGCAGGACATTATCATTGCCCAGCCTCGCCACCGATAGTCGTTCAGGATTGCCGTGAATGCTCCAAGCACCATTGCTATCGCGAGGAAGCCGATGCCTGAACAACCGTCTGCAATAACGAGTCTGCCGTAGGCGAGCGTAATGTTGCTGCCTTCAATCAGTGCGGTTATTCCCATGGCGCTGACTGCGCTCCCGACGACGACGGTGGCCACGTCCACCAGTATCGGAATGAGGTCAGCCCATATAGGCAGGGATAGGCTGAGCAGGAGAAGGTAGGGAATGAGCTTCAGCGCGCCCCCGAGCCCTAGTAGAGTCCACGTGATTGCGAAAAGGCTGACTGGCAAGGTGAGATAGGCCAGCGTATCGATTCGAACCAATTCAAGTGCTGCCCACGCGAAAGTGATAAGAATGAGCAGTATTCCTCCAACGAGACGACTACAGAACCTTTTTTCAGGCCAGCTGCTATCCAGAGGTGGGTGAACAATAAGGAGGGCCAAATAGGCAATAGCTGTGGGTAGGCCGTGTGACATGGTCTGCTCCCACTTAAGCCAGATTTCACCGAGCCTGGCCCATGAGGGATAGAAAACCACAACGGATGCGAAGGTGGCCAAGAGAAAGGGCCAAGCACGAGAAAGCCGGGGAGCCAAAGTCATCCGTAACCTGAGAATCCTGTTATTGATTTACTGCAAAGAGTATCGCCTTATTCTTCTCTCGTCATCAGATCTGGCCCGGAAAATGCCCCACCGCATGGGCGGTGGGGTTTCTGGATAGTGCTAGCGGGCCTTAGGCTTTGCGGCGCCGAATGACACCGAGGCCGAAAAGGCCCATGCCAAGAAGTGCAAGCGTTCCAGGTTCTGGAACCGCGACGATGTCCTCCACATAGACCAGCATGTCGTTGTAGTCCATATCTGATCCGTCCTCGAAACCGAGGATATAGTCATCGCTCTCCCAGAGTACGCATTTCTCAGGAGTATCTTCACTGCAGCCGTAGGTTATTTCGCTGCCAAGATTGATCTGCTGCCCCTTTCCTTTAATGGCAACAAAACGCTCTACGCCGCCATTACGTTCGGCATCGGAATAGATCACCGGAGCGCCACCGCGACCCAGGTAGAAACCGAATTCCTCACTGGCGAAGCTACCCTTTTTCTGGTTGTTGACGTAAACGCTGTAGCTCCCACCGGAGATGTCGAAACTGACTTGGGCGCGGTTAGCGTTGTCAGTTACGGGCCCGTTGAAGCCGCCACTGGTTGTGAAGCTGCCTTCGTCTGCACCGTTAAACAACTCGACGTAGTCGTCGCCGTTGTAGATGCCGAAAGACTGCTTGGACAGCATAGACGTGATTTCAATCAGAAAGGTTGCTGTGCTGTTGCTTCCGTCTGGGGAAGAGGTAAAAAATGGTTCAGTGCTTACGTCGTTGTTTTTGGTATCGCCGAGCACATTAACGCTGCTTCCCGAGACAATAAGATTGTCGTTGATAATCTCACTGAGATTCGCCTCAGAACCGTTGTTAATGAATGCTGCTTGAGCAGACATGGCGCTCAGACACGCTACAGCTAAAGTCGTTCTGGCCAATTTCATTGTAATGATACTCCGTCAAGGTGTAGTGCGTTCCGTGCAACCCGGCCATCTCAGAGAGATCCGTGGCTTTCCGTCCCACTCTCGCGAGAGGTTTGGCGTCGGGGAAATGTCCCCACTCTTCCTGATAAGCGAAATCCGCGCCACAAAATAAAAACAACCATAAAACAGTTAGATGGAGAGCCCATCAATAGGATTGTGTAAAGCTGCTTTGCATGAGATGTAAAAAAACCAGACACGCTTTCGAGTCTGGTTTTTATCGGTAACACTAGACAGCTAGGGTTACAACGCCCTGCGAACCTCGTCGAGGTGCTTTTTGAATTCTTCGTTATCTGGGGCCATTGCGAGCGCTCGTTGTAATTGATCCATTGCTGCACGGTGTTGACCGTCGAGGTGAAGAATCCAGCCATAGGTATCGAGAATCGCTGGGTTCTCCGGCTCAATCTCGGCAGCACGAGCTGCGAATTCAAGTGCACGGGGGGTGTCTGTATCCCTCAGTGCCCAGGCAAGATTGTTCAGGGCCGTTGTATGTGATGGGTCCTGCTGTAATACCTTTTGGTAGTGATTGGCGGCAGCCATGATGTTTCCTTCGGTCATCAACTGATTTCCGCGGGAAAGGTTCGCTGGAACGCTATCAGGGGCGAGATCGACCCATTCGGCCGTAAGTTCGCTGGCTTTCTCTTTTGCGACCAGATTGGATAGCTGAACGAGGGCCGGGAGTACCGTAGGGTCACTGTTCTCGCCCCAAAATTCATAAAGGGTTTGAAAAGCTTCTTCAGCGCGATTATCCGCCTCCAGGAAAGCAGCCCGTGCAATGGCCACCCCGGCCGTTGTTCCGAAAACTTGCTCGACTTCCAGTACAGCAGCCTGAGCTGCGTCGATATTACCCTGTTGGGTGCGGATTCGTGCTGGTAGCAGAGCAAACGCCTGATTTTCGGGGTTCAGTGCAAAAGCCTGCTGAGCCTTTTTGGCCGCTGCATCCCATTGTTCTGAGAGTGTTAGTTGTTGTGCTTCCGCAGCAAGCAGATTGGCTTCAGCGGTCTTGAGAGACGCTGATTCGATTCCTTTGCCGGCTTCCGCTAGCCGGGAACGGGCTGTCTCCAGTTGCTCTTCGGATACCAGCCAAAGAATCTCCGTAGCGACCAGCGCATTGGCTAATTCGGGCTCAGCCTGACCGACCGACTTGGTCCAATCGGATACGGCGGACTCGCTCTGATTATTGGCGGCGTGGAGCCGGGCTGCCCTGAATAACAGAGGTAGTTTTGGCTCGGTTTGTTTGGCTGCCGCGACAAAGCTACTGACGGCTTTCGCTGGTTGACCCGTCTCCTGATAAAGCTGGGCCAGCGTAATGTTTACTTCAATGCTTTCAGGGTTGGTGGCACGAAGGTCTTCCAGCTTATTGATTGCGTCTTCGGTATTGCCAGTTCCTGCTGATGAGATCGCTGCAAGAAGCTGCGCAGAGGGGGCCTGGGGATAGCCGTTCTCAAGGGATTGTTGCAACTCTCTAAGTTCACCGGTTTGGCCCTGGCGGATTAGTAAACGCACGTAGGCCGCTGTGGTGGGCCAGTCGTCCGGTTTGTTTGCGAAGGCAATCCGGAGTTGTCCAAGAGCTTGCTCGGGCATTCCTTGACGTTCGTAATAATTGGCTAGGGCCAGTCGAAGACGAACGTTCTCGGGATTGAGGCTTAAGGCCCGGCTCAGACTGGCGACACCCTCGGACTGAGTGTCTTCGAGACTCAGCGCCACCATGCCGTGCATGGCCAGCAGTTCCGTGTCGTCGGGGCGGGCCTCGATTGCTCGAGCCAATGTTGTATAGGCTTCCCTGCGCTCACCCTTGTCGATTCGAGCCATTGTTGTAAGCCGAATGAAGCGGGTGGGAGACGTTTCCGGATCAATATTCTGAGAAAGCAGATCCAGGCCCTCTTGAAGCCTGCCTTGTTGCAGATTTAGCGCGCCAAGAGTAAGAGCGATTCTTTCGTTATCCGGGTTTAATTGGAGCAGGTCCTGGAGGGTTTCAGAGGCTTCGTCGAAGCGACCCTCCTTAATCGCAGAAATCGCTGACTTTGCCTGATTCTCAAGATCTGAATCGGTATTCTCTGCAAGAACCCGGTTATATACCTGTGCCTCGGTAATACGGCCCTGTTCCGTGAGCACTCGAGAAAGCAGTGTCAGTGTTTGTCTTCGCACTGGCAGAAAAAAGTCAGAGGTGGGTAGGGCGCCCACAGCTGCCGTTAGAGCCTCCACAGCCGGCTCAAGGCGGTTCAGCGTATACAGTGCGCGCCCCTTTAACATCAGGACCTCGGAGCTTTCAGGGTATTCTGCGAGATAGGAATCGGCCTCGGATACTGCTTTCTGAGGATTGTTCAGATGCAGATAGGTTTTCAGGATGCCGGCGGTGGCCGTTTCCACTTGCCAGCCCTCAGCAACTGCCTTTTCGAATTGCTCAATGGCTGCCTGGTAGTTCCCGGACAGTCTCAGCGCTTCACCTCGCACAATGGCGGCACGCCCTTTTTCTTCAGGAGTATCAACGTCGGCCAGTTGCAATGTCTCACGCGCGGATAAGTGTTTGCCTTGCCCAATGTAAGATTCTGAGAGGGCAAGGGCGACCTCGCCAGGCTGTTCATTCAGCCGTGGAACCAGAAGAGTCTCGACTTCCGGATAGGCACCTACACGCAGATAGAGATCGGAAAGGCGTAGGACGTAATTCAGATTGTCAGGTTCCTGCTGGATGGCATTTTTTATTTCCAGCATGGCGGATCTGTACTGTCCTTGCTCTGCGTAGGTTTCACTTCGATTAATGTGAGTGAGACCTTCGGGCTCTGTTGAGCCCCCGCCGCATCCGGCCAAAACTAGCGCTGCCACCAGGCTGGTGCAGATATACAGACCCTTGAAAAAGGTAATCACGCGTTCATTCTGGCGGTGTCGCTCGAACATGGGGACTCTTGTTACGTTATCCATAGTATTCCTGCCTGGCTCTTTAGCTCTCTGGTGAAGCTTCGGAGGTTTCGATGTTGTATTTATCGGTAAGGCTGTAAATGGTGGGGCGTGTTATGCCAAGTAATCGGGCCGCCCTCGCCATATTGAATCCGCTGACCTGAAGTGCCTGGTTAAGCGCACGCCGCTCTGCGGTTTCACGAATTTGGCGAAGGTTCAGGCATTTCTCATCTTGCGTTGACGTAGCTTGAAGGGACAGGTCTTCGGCCGTGACTCTTTTACCTTCGGCCATTATGATCGCGCGCTTGACCTTGTTGATCATCTCCCGCACATTCCCGGGCCAAGGATAGTTATTGACGGCGCTTATGGCGTCCTCGGCGAAGGACAGGTTGGGGCGGTCGAGCTCTTTCCCGATACTTTTCAGGAGTGATTGGGCGAGAACCAGGGCATCGCCATCACGATCCCTCAGAGCAGGGACGTCAAGCGTGATTTCGCTAATGCGGTAGTACAGATCCTCCCGGAATTCGCCGCCTTCAATAAGCTGGTTCAGATTCCGGTGGGTCGCGCAGATAACCCGTACATCAACTGAAATCGGTTCGATCGCGCCAACGCGATCAATCATCCGTTCCTGAAGAAATCTGAGCAGTTTCGCCTGCAGCGCGAAAGGCATGTCCCCAATCTCGTCCAGGAAAAGCGTGCCACCGTTGGCAGATTCGATTTTGCCCTTTTTGTTCTGTGTTGCGCCGGTAAAAGCGCCTTTTTCGTAGCCGAAGAGCTCGCTTTCTAAAAGGGCTTCTGGGATTGCCGCGCAGTTAATGGCCGCGAAGGGCTTGGAGGCTCTAGGGCTGAGGTCGTGGAGTGCACGCGCAACCAGCTCCTTGCCGGTTCCGGTTTCACCGTTGATCAGCGTGGTCACGTCAGTCGGCGCAATCTTTTCTAGCGTTCGGCAAACCTGAAGCATTTGTGGGCTGGCCGCGACAATGCCTTTAATATTGGTGGCGTTCTGCTGGTTCGCCAGTTCACGATTCTCGCGCTCAAGTTCATACAGCCGAAAAGCTCTATCAACGACAAAGGTCAGGATATCTGCATCCAGAGGCTTTTGGTAAAAGTCCGATGCGCCCATTCCAACGGCTTTGACAGCATTCTCCTTGTCTTCGCGGCCGGTAACGACGATGACTTTGGTTAGTGGTGCGAGCCTGAGAATTTCTTCCAGAAGACTGAAACCCTCAGAGGCTCCCCCTGGGTCGGGGGGGAGGCCTAAATCCAAGGTCACTACTTGGGGCTCTTCTCGTCGCAGGAGTGCCAATGCGGATTCACGATCCGACGCGAGGCTTACTTCCAGATCATCGCTGAAGCACCAGCGCATTTGGCTTTGGAGTCCCGGGTCGTCTTCTACGATCAAGAGTCGTCTAGTCACAACAGCATTAAATCCTTTTTGAGAGTTTCCCTTGCAAAGATTCTTAACCGAACGTTGACACTTTGCAATGCTCGATGGAATTTATTGGAGTGAGCGCCGACTAATTGACGCTCTCTTTTGGGTGGTCCGCGTCATGATCTGGTCGATATGTTAGTGCAGTCAGTGGTGCCGTCTTTTCGAATGCAAGGGGAATCCACACAGAGAAACATGACCCAATCCCGGGCTCGCTTGTAACATCGATACTACCCCCAATTTTCCGTATGTATTCCCGTGCCTGATAAGCACCAATACCCATGCCCGTCAGGCCTTTGGTGCTTTCAAAAGGTTTGAACAATTGGTCGCTGATGAATTCTTCTGTCATTCCTGAGCCCGTGTCTTGAATGAACAGAACTACGGAGCCTTTGGAGGTCTTGATTGTAAGAGTGACTTCCCCTGTGGGCGGTGTCGCGTCCTGTGCGTTCTGAATCAGATGGCCCAATACGCTGCGGAGATGTTCTGTGTCAGCCTTAATGATCGATTCTGGTGGAGAGCCGACTACATGCGGTGTTGGCGTCCGGTGCTGATAATGCGTCACCAACTGCTGAACCAATTGTGTCAGGTTGATCGGCTCAAGATTGACCGTTTCTTCGGTGTGAGGTTTTCGAATGTGATCTACCAGATTCGACATTTTCCTCACAGCGTGTTCAGTCGTATTGATCATGTCGTCAATGAACGCAGGGTTATTGCGATGCTTTGGCGCATTTTTCACCAATAGTGACAACTGGGCAATAACGGTTTTCAGGTCATGAACCATAAAAGAGGACGCCTTGCTCACGGCTTCAAACTGCATCGCACGGGATAATCTGTATTGAGCATCGGCTTGGGCGAGCAGGTTGCAGGTCTGCCGAGCCACGACCTTAATAAGGTCAAAGTTTTCCCAATTGAGTTCCACGCGGGCGTATGGGTTGCCGACAAGAGCCATCCCATAGAGTTCATTACCCAGATAGAGTGGAATGATCAGCCAGCAGTCAGGAGTTTTTGCTATTGCGTCAGGAATTTCCAAAAGGTTGTAGCTGACCGGATCTGCCTTGTATTCATGTAGGTCGACAATCCACTCACGATCCCGAAAAAAGCGAACCAGTTCGGAGTTGCCCTCGATCATGGTGTATTTGGGTGTTGAGAGATTGACCGAAGCTTTGAGAACGTAAGCATCCTGCTCGCCAATGAGCCAAATCGCCCCTGCGTTACTTTCAACCAGTCCCGCGAGAATCCTTATGACGCGCTGGGGTAGAGGAGGGTCGTTACTGAGATCGGCAAGCTCCCGCGTCATTTTCAGCCATTCTTCGCGGTAGTCGTACTTGTAGTCAAAAAAGTTTTGGCTGATCAATACCATCAGTTTGGAACGGATGCGCCTCGAGAGGAGGAGCGTAGTTAGGAAAACAAGCGAAATCGTGAAAAATAGAACCTGAAGCGCGTCGCCCCATTGCCCACCCAGGGTTCGAACATAATAGCCACCGAGAGCAAGAAACAGCAGATAGCCACCGGCAAATATCAGTGTTCCACCATGAAAAACTGCCGATCGGGACAAATGAAAATCAACAGGCTGCCTGCGGGTGTTGATAACATTGACCGCGAATAGCGGTGTCAGGAGAGCATTTACAAAACCGCGGGCGTTCCAGAAGGAGTCTGCAACATGCCCAAAGAGAAGGGCATCGGAGTACATAAAGAAATCGAAGGCGAATATAGTCCCCGCGCCAATGCACATGTATTTTATACTTGACCTTCCGAAACTGGGAGAATTGCGCCAGATTTGCTCGACGAGAGACAGGCCCAGCAGGGAAAGTCCGATTTGGCCGAGAAGTTTGATTTTCCCGCTAGCCAAAGCCAGATCGGTAAAATTCTCGATGAGCCCGATTGCGAGCAGAACCAGAAGTAGAACGCCTGCGCTTGCGCCCAGGATCTGCTTCACTTTTCCGGTAAGCTTGTTTTGCCTTAGTCCGTCTTTCAGCAACGCAAATAGCAGGTAAATCCAGGCGGCATCCCGAAGCAGTTCAATCAGATATCTAAGGTTAAAGCCCGGATAGCCCCAGATGCTCTGACTTACGAGCGAACAGGCCCAAACGGCCGTTACGGTTGAGGCAAGCGCAAGGGCACGGTCGACTCCGCGGCGAAGGTATCGTGCCGCCACCAAAATCGCCAGAAGTCCGAACGTAATCGCAGCAAGTGAATAGCTGAGTACGTCCATGTTGCTGAACATGCCAGAGTGCCCCGCAAAGTAAGTCCTTTAAAAAGAATAGCTCTTTTTAGATGAGAATAACTTATGTAGCCAATGTTTACTAAACCGGCCTCTTATTCTCCCGATAAAACCGGAAAATCTCCTTCAGCGGACGCTTCGGCTCAAACCCGAATTCCTTCACAAAAGCCCGCCCATCAATCACAACAGGATACTTGAAGAACGCCATCAGGTAGGACGGAAAGCTCTTTAGCTTCAACGTTCCGAGTATCAACTTCGGAACCATCGGCGGAATAGAAGGCACCTGGATTCGCTTGCAGCCACATAGTTTGAGCGCGTGCTGATAGGCCACCCAATCCTGAGGGGCGACGTTGTACACGCCACGTGTCGGTTTTTTATACGCCAGTACAATGGCATCGGCCATGTCATCAATATGGATAAATTGCATCATGGGTGAAAACCCCGCTAACACGGGTGCGCGTTCGCTGGCCAACAGGGTGCTGATGGTGTTGCGCACGCCCGGGCCCACGATATTGCAGGGGCGCAGGATGGTGATGTTCAGTTCCGGATAGCGCCACAGGTAGATGTTGGCCAGGTTCTCCAGCTCCACGGAGTCGATGAGGTCGGCACTGAGTCCTGCGCTCTTGAGGGGGGCTGCTTCGTCGATAAGTGCGGGATTGTAGGCCACCGCTCCGTACACGTGGAACGTTGAAAGCACGACCACTCGTCTGATGCCGTACTTGTGGCTCAGGTCCAGAAGCTTCTGGGTGCCGAGCACGTTGGCGTTGTAGCGCCGCATGCGGGTGAGCTGGCTGGACATAATCCGGCCCATGTGGATCACGCCATCAAACTCATAGCGCCGGAACAGATCCTCGAACACCCTCTTGTTGAAATCGATGCAGTAGCTGGGGATGTCGTCGCCCAGGTAGACCTGTTCACGGAAATCCACGGCGACCAGGTCGCAGGTATCCCGAAGCTGTTCGATAACTTTCTGGGCGAGGGCGCCGGCGGCACCGGTGATCAGAATGTGCGGTCTGCGTTGTTCGCTCATCAGAAAAGCCTTTTCCTTTCGCTCAGTCCCTTGTCGATCAGCCGGCTGATTTCCGCCTTGACCTTCTCTACGCGTTCTGTGACCTGTTCTTCGGGAATTTCAAGGTCGTCGAAGTACATCGGGGCTCCGAAGTTCAGGTGAACTTTTGCCGGCAGCACCACGGGCATGGCGACCGGGGCATAGGGAATGCCCAGGGCTTTTGCGAGGGGCTTTATGTTGGCGATAGCCGGGATGGTTTCCTCGCAACCCACCACGCCAACGGGCACGATCGGCGCCTTGTACTTCATGGCCAAGTGCATGAAGCCGTTGCCAAATCGTTTGAGCTGGTAGCGGTCGTGGTAAAGCTTGCCCGAACCTCGAATGCCCTCGGGGAAAACAATCACGGCTTCATCATTGGCGAGCATCTTGGCGCAGTTGACCGGGTCTCCAAGTACAGCGCCAACTTCATTCAGCAAATTGCCCAGCCAGGGCACGGTTGGAAAAAAGCGTTCAATCATGGCCCTTGGAATGCGGGCGTCTTTTTCCCGGGAGGCGAGGGCATAGCCAATCAGCAGGCCGTCGATAGGCAGCTGTCCGCTGTGGTTGGCGATGATCAGTACTGGGCCATCCGCGGGAATGTTTTCCACCCCGTGCGCCTGAACCCTGAAGTACTTTTCGTAAATCTGTTTGGTGAGCGAAAGCCCGTATTTCATAGCTTCGTTGTTGTAGCCCCAGGGGTCGTAGCCCAGGCTCCCGATGGGCTTGCGGATCCGGTTGATATGTTGATCCAGTTCCGCGGGAACCAGTCGGGATTTCAGAAACGATGCCAGGCTCATGATTTCCTTCCAATGAATACGCCTAATGTGTGGCTTTGCCCGCTATTTAGCACCCGATAATCGCTGGCTGCATTGGCGGTTTCGACGCACAGCATGGACTGCCAGGCCGTATCGGGAAAATCCGAGAGCTTGGCCGACTTGGCCGGGCCGGGGTTCCACACCACGGTTGAGTCACTGCCCACGGCTGAGAGCTTGCGGCCAGTTCGGGGTGTTACGATCGTCAGTGGCTCGCCGCTCTCATAGATGCGGTCCGTTTCGCCCTCGAAATACACCGGGCCTTCCTGGTTGCGGTATTCCCAGTTATCCAGGGTGTCGATGTACTGGCTGTTTCCGAGGCCCAGCACTCGAGTCCGGATTATGTCGCTGGTCGGCAAATAAGTATGGAGCGCCTGGGTAAAGGCCAGGGGATCGTTCCCCAGGTTGGTGGTTGTCAAAGCCAGTTGGCAGCCGCGGATGGAAAAGCTGAAGGTGAGCAGGGCGAGCGCATGCCCGATCCAGACATCACTGAAATCTTCATTGGCATCCAGGGACAGGCTGATTTCCACTTCGTGGGCGTTCTCCCGGACATCTTCCAGTTTCCAGAGCGCGGTACGGGCAAATCCGTGGGCTTGGTCGGTCTGGATGCGTTTCCGCACTTCCGGCGCGTTGCGGGCCGGATCGCCAAACCAGGGCCAGCACACGGGGATGCCGCCGCGGATGGCTCGACCGGGTTCGTACCGGGCCGCTGGGCTCATCCAGAGCCAGTCAGATTCGTCCTGAGGTTTGAAGCTTGCCAGATGAGCGCCCTGAATAAACACGGTGGCCTGGAACAAAGGATGGTGGACCTCAAGAGCTTCCAGTTGTCCGATCGTTTTCCAGCGCGTGAAGGACCACTGGCCCGGCGAAAGTGAGAGCGGTGGCCTGTTACTGCTTTCTGACATGGTTAGCTACTGAGTGAAACCGGTTAAGTGTATTTGCCTACACAGAGAGTAAATTAAAACTGCCGCTGCGGCGAGAATTGCGCCTAAAATATGCTCAAATTCAGTACGAGGCCTGCCGATGGAAACGCCGGTAATCATTCCGATCCATGATCCCCTTATCACACCTTTGCACAGCGCCCGGGATGCGGTGGTGGGCAGTGATGTCCAGTCGATGGATCTCACGCCGGAGCAACAGGAGCCGGTGTCTGAGGACTGGCTGGATGAACTGGCTTTGGGGCTGAGCGAGCACGGCTGGATGTCGCTGGATATGAGGGCGCGGCTGGGCGCCAACCTGTTGGCTGCGCTGAAACAGGAAGTGCAGATTCTGGATCGTACCGATGCCATGAAAAAAGCCGGCATCGGGCGCGGCAGTGATCTGGTGCGAGACCGGTCGGTGCGGCGTGACAAGATTGCCTGGCTGCAAGGCATTACAGCACCTCAGGCCGCACTGTTCGAGTTTTTCGAGTCAATTCGCCAGGGTCTGAATCAGAGACTGTTTCTGGGACTGAAGCGATTCGAGACTCATTATGCTACCTACCACGCAGGTGATTTCTACAAACAGCATCTGGACAGTTTTAAGGGCAGGGCATCCCGGGTGGTGAGTTTGGTGCTTTATCTGAACGAAGATTGGCAAGCAGCTGACGGTGGAGAGCTTCAGGTGTTCAATCGCGACAACGACAATGAAGTGTGCGGAACCGTGTTGCCAGAGTCGGGTCGAATTGCTGTGTTCATGAGCGAAGAGGTTCCTCACGAAGTGTTGCCGGCAAACCGCACCCGTTACAGTCTGGCCTGCTGGTTCCGTCTGGATGAGGTGCCGCTGCCTTTGTAAGACGGATGCTGGCGGACGTGCTGATTTGTCATTGTAGTGTGCAAACCCTTTTGCTAATATGCGCGCCGCTTTCAGGGAATTGTCCTGAAACGCCGTTATGGTGGCTCCATTGGTGCCTCCGCAACATGAAACCGTGAACCCGGTCAGGCCCGGAAGGGAGCAGCCGAAGCGGTGGAATTGTGTGCCGGGGTGTCGCTGATGGAGTCACCCCCAGTTTTTCCCTCCGTAATACTATTGCCCTGATTTTTCTCTGATATCTCTGGTGAAGTCTCTCTGCTTTTGCCGCCTTTTCCTTCGGTTTTCGAAACCAACTCTGCTTCTTATAGATCTGTGTCCATGCTAAGGTTAACCCAGTTTTTCACTGCAGTTGGCGGAACATGAGCTACCAGGTACTTGCCCGTAAATGGCGCCCACGCACCTTCGAGGATATGGTGGGCCAGGAACACGTGCTCCAGGCGTTGATTCACGCCCTGGAAAGCCAGCGTCTTCATCACGCTTACCTGTTCACGGGGACCCGTGGGGTAGGCAAGACCACCATTGGCCGTCTGCTTGCCCGCTGCCTGAACTGCGAAACCGGCGTTACTCCGAATCCCTGCGGTGAATGCTCAAGCTGCCTGGAGATTCAGGAAGGCCGGTTTGTGGATCTGATCGAGATTGACGCCGCGTCCCGGACGGGCGTTGATGACATGCGTGAGCTGACCGATAACGTCCAGTATTCGCCCACCCGTGGCCGCTATAAGGTGTACCTCATTGACGAGGTGCACATGCTGACGAACCAGTCGTTCAATGCCTTCCTGAAGACCCTTGAAGAGCCGCCCGAACACGTCAAGTTCCTGCTGGCGACGACTGACCCCCAGAAACTGCCGGTTACGGTGCTTTCCCGGTGTCTGCAGTTCAATCTTAAACGCATGACTCCAGAGCACATCGCCGGCCACCTCCGGCATGTTTTGGGTGCCGAGGAGATTCCGTTCGAGGAGCCGGCCCTGTGGCTCCTGGCCCGGGCTGCTGACGGCAGTATGCGGGATGCCTTGAGCCTGACCGATCAGGCCATCGCCTTTGGCGACCAGAAGCTGTCGGCCAGTGATGTCAGCAATATGCTGGGCACCATTGATCAGCGGGATATCGAGCGCATTGTGAACGCACTCGTTGAAGGCGACGGCCCCGCCTTGCTGGCGGAAATCAGCCGGATTTCCGACTTTGCACCGGATTACAGTGTGATCCTGGCCGATCTGCTATCGCTCTTTCACCGGGTTACCATGGAACAGGTGGTTCCGGGCAGTGCCGATAACGCCCTCGGTGATGCCGAGCAGGTCCAGGCCCTGGCTCGCAAGCTTAGCGCCGAGGATTCCCAGCTTTTCTATCAGTCTGCGCTGATCGGTCGCAAAGATCTCGCCATTACGCCCGATGCCCGAATGGGCTTCGAGATGACGCTGCTAAGGATGCTGGCCTTCCGGCCTGGCGCTGACCGTCGAGAGCCGCCCGCAATAAGCTCCGGTGGTCAGTCTTCCGCCTCCGAGCCACGGGATGAGCCCGACCCGGCGCCGACTCCGCAAATAGAAACGAAACAGCCCGAACCGAAGCCGTCACACTCTGAACCGGCAGCGGAAGTGGCCGCGGAGCCAGCTCACGAGACCAGCGAAGCTCCTGCACGGACAGAGCTTGAACCTGCACCTGAGTCCAAGATCCAGGAGGCACCACCTGTTGCGGAGGAAGATGCATCCTGGCTGGCTAGCCTGGATGCCCAAGCTGAGGCGGCTGGAGATTACGAGGAGAGCTATCCGTTAGCTGATGAAACTCTGGTTGCAGAAGAGCAGACGCCCGAGGTTGCCGCCGAGCCAGTTGTTCAGCCTTTACCGGCT
This sequence comes from Marinobacter sp. NFXS11, assembly GCF_040148675.1. Lineage (NCBI taxonomy): Bacteria > Pseudomonadati > Pseudomonadota > Gammaproteobacteria > Pseudomonadales > Marinobacteraceae > Marinobacter > Marinobacter sp. NFXS11. The sequence goes on from NZ_JAGDDV010000001.1 coordinate 1,211,960, forward strand.
TCGGAACCTGCGTTTGTGGAGCCCGAACCAGCGCCTGAGCCAGCGCCTGAGCCAGCGATAGAAGCTGCAGTTGAACAGGAGCCTGTACCGGAGGGCGAGTTTGTTTGGCACAGGGATTTCCGGAGTCTTGGCATTGTGGGTATGCCCGGTAATCTGGCCAGTCACGGCGCCATGTCGCGGGATGGGGATATCATTACTCTGACCATCGATGAGGGGCACGCACGGTTGTTGAACAGCCGGCACGAAGAAAAGATCCTGGCTGCCTTGAGAAACCGCTTTGGCGACTCCATTCAGCTACGTATAGAGCGGGGTGATACAGGACCGGATACACCGGCGGCCTATGAGGAGCGGCAGCGAAAGGCTCGCCAGAAAGCGGCGGAAGCGTCCATTCGCAAGGATCCGGTCGTACAATCTATCGTTGAACGATTTGAGGCCAGGGTCGTCGAAGAAAGTATCCGGCCGACCGACACCAGGCCAGAGACAAACAGGAGATAAGGTATGATGAATAATATGGGTGATATGATGAAAAAAGCCCAGAAAATGCAGGAAGAGATGCAGAAGGCCCAAGAAGAAATCGCCAAAGCAGAAGTCACTGGCGAAGCCGGTGCCGGTCTGGTCAAGGTCACCATGAATGGTCGCCACGACGTTCGTAAAGTCGACATCGACCCATCCCTGATGACCGAGGAAAAAGATATTCTGGAAGATCTTCTGGCCGCCGCTGTAAACGATGCCGTGCGGCGTGTTGAGGAAAATCAGAAAGACAAAATGTCCGGTATGATGTCGGGCATGGGCCTGCCGCCCGGTTTTAAAATGCCGTTCTGAATTTCATTCTGCAGTCGTTTGAGGACCTTTCATGGCGTTCAGCCCCCTGGTTGATGAGCTTGTAGAATCCCTTCGTTGCCTTCCTGGAGTTGGCCAGAAAACTGCCCAGCGCATGGCTTTCCATTTGCTGGAGCGTGGCCGCTTCGGCGGCACCCGACTTTCCGAGGCACTGAGCCAGGCCATGAGTGGTGTCCGGCGGTGTGAAAGCTGCCAGAACTTTGCCGACACCGAGGTCTGCGGGATCTGTGAAAATCCCCAGCGGCGCACTGGTACCCTCTGTGTGGTGGAAAGCCCTTCAGATCTTCTGGCCATTGAGCAGGCGGGTGACTATCGCGGCGGCTATTTCGTCCTGATGGGGCATCTCTCACCGATCGACGGTGTTGGGCCTGAGGAAATCGGCATCGAGCGTCTGCTGAAGCGGATCCGCGACGAAGGCGTGACTGAACTGATTCTGGCGACCAACCCGACCGTGGAGGGTGAGGCCACGGCTCACTATATTGCCGATCGCCTTGATGGCCAGGGTATCCTGATAACCCGTCTGGCCCATGGCATACCGGTGGGTGGGGAGCTCGGTTACGTCGATGGCTTTACCCTGACTCACGCATTCCGCGGTCGCAAACCACTGTCCGATTGAATCTGACCGAATAAACCTACCAGGCACGTTTATGGATATTTCTGCCAAGGCCGCTGTGGCTATCGAGGTTCCCCCGGCTCCGGCCAATATTGACTGGATCCGGGAACCGCAAGCACTGGACGCATGGCTGGATCGGGCACCGGGCAAGCCTTTGGCGCTGGACACCGAATTTGAGCGCGTAAACACCTTCTACCCGATACCAGGGCTGGTTCAGTTGGGCCTCAATGGTGAGTTTTGCCTGGTGGACCCTTCCGTTGCCGAGCAGTCCCGACGATTCCGGGAAGTCCTGGCGGACCCGGGTACCTCAAAGCTTCTCTACGCAATGAGCGAGGATCTGGAGCTTTTTCGCCAGTGGCTGAATCTCCAACCTGCCGGTGTCATTGATCTTCAAATCGGCGCCGCGATGGCCGGGGCAGGGTTCTCCCTGGGTTACGCGAGACTGGTGGATACCCTGTTCGGTGAGGCTCTGGACAAGTCCGCCACCCGCTCTGACTGGCTGGCGAGACCGCTGAGCGATGCTCAGCAACGCTACGCAATTGACGATATCCGTTTTCTGGAGCCGATGTACCAGTGGGTCAGTGCATTACTTCGCGATCGCGGTCTGGAAGTGGCTCTGGTTGAGGAATCGGCGCGTTTTGCCAATGAACTGGCAGGGCAGGAGGATCCCGACAACCATTACCTGAAACTGCGGGCCGGATGGACCCTCTCGGCTCAGCAACAGGGTGTTCTCAAGGAACTGGTGCGCTGGCGTGAGCGGGAGTGCCAGCGGCGGGACCGGCCAAGAAACCGTGTGCTGGCAGATGCACTGTTGATTGCCATCGCGGAAAGGCTGCCGGCGTCCGTGAAGGAACTTTCCAACATTCAGGGAGTGCCATCCGGCGCAGTCCGTCGTTACGGCGATACCCTGATTGAACTTGTTAGCCGGGGATCGACCGCGGATAATTCGTCCCTTGAGAGGATTGCGCCACCGTTGTCCCGGGATCAGCAGGGATTCTTTAAACAGTTAAAGCGTCTTTTCAGGAGTGCGGCTGAAGATGCTGATATTCCAATGGAATTGTTGGCGCCGAGAAAGCGTTTGGAAAAGGTTGTACAGCAACCGGACCTCGCGCAACACGAATTTTTCCAGGGTTGGCGGGCGCAGATTCTTGCTCCGGTTCGCGCTGATATCGAGGAATTACTGAAGTCATGAAAGAGCGTGAATTTGTCTCTGTTTTCCGGAGCAGCAAGAAGAACGACACCTACCTTTTTGTTCGCCGCGAGCAGAAATGGGAAGAACTCCCCGAGAACCTCCGGGGTATTTTCGGGCAGCCGATTCATTCCATGGATCTGGTGCTGACACCGGATCGCAAGCTGGCAAGAACCACCGGAAAACAGGTGCTGGAAGCCATCGGCGAGAAAGACTTTTTTCTGCAGATGCCGGAAGAGCAGGAAGGTTACGTGGTCGACTTCAAACGCAAGCTGGATCAGCGCAATCCATGATTGCTCAGGTTCCGTTCTGGCAGCGTAAGCGCCTGCATGAGATGACGCCTGAGGAATGGGAGTCTCTTTGCGACGGTTGCGGAAAATGTTGCCTGAACAAACTGGAAGACGAAGACACCGGCGAGGTTTACCACACCGATCTCGTGTGTCGTTACATGAACGAGGATACCTGCCAATGCACCGTTTATGAGGACCGGCTGCAGAAGGTGCCGGGCTGCACGGTGCTGACACCGGGTACCGTCAACGACTACCATTGGTTGCCATACACCTGCGCCTACCGGACCCTGGCTGAGGACCGGCCTCTGGCCGACTGGCATCCGCTGCGAAGCGGGGATCCGGATTCGGTGCATGAGGCCGGCGTTTCGATCCGACACAAGGTGATATCAGAGGACCGTGTGCCGGAAGAAGACTGGGAAGAACACATCATTCACTGGATCCTGTAATGATAGATACCGATGCACAACTGGCCTATGGGATTTTCTGGGCCGCCTATGCCATAGCCTTTGTCGTGTTTTTTTACATGATGAAAAGCCTGACACGTTTCCTCCCGTTTTATGGGGTGCGGACCCTGATCCTGGCTGCTCTGGTGGCTTTGCTGCTTACCCCGGTTGAATCACCCGATCTCGCCGGTTGGTGGATTCCGGCCTGGCTGTTCGGCGGCTACGAAATGATTCTTGGCGACGCGGATGCTTCGGGCCGGGCCCTGTTTAATCTGGGCCTCGCCGGCTTGGTCATGCTGCTGGTCTGGGTGTTGGACCTTGTTCGGTATCGTCTCGTTCGGAAGTAATGTGAAAAACTAAAAGAAGAAAAGGATGGATGCCTTGAGAGAGATTACATCGAGATGGTTCGGCCTGCTTGCAGTTTGCTTCGCGCTCAGTCTGCCTGCCGGGCTTAACGCCCAGGAGAGTGACGACGTCCAATTGCCCGAGCAGTCGGACGTTCGGATCATTGTCGATATCTCGGGTTCCATGAAAGACACCGACCCGGAAAACCTGCGACAGCCCGCCGTGCGTCTGCTCGCCCGGCTTTTGCCAGAGGGGGCCTCAGCGGGTGTCTGGACCTTCGGGCAGTACGTCAACATGCTGGTGCCGCACCGGGAAGTGACCGACGCGTGGCGCGACATGGCCATCCAGCGCTCCGCGCAGATCAATTCGGTCGCCCTCAGGACCAACCTTGGAGCGGCTATTGAGACGGCAAGCGATGACTACTTCACTGACGGCGATCTGAGCCGGACCCACTTCATCCTGTTGACGGATGGCAAGGTGGATATCTCCGACGATCCTGCACGGAATACCGCAGAGGAAACTCGTATTCTGGACACGATTGTTGCGGACCTCATAGAACGGGGCGCCACATTCCATCCGGTAGCCCTTTCAGAGGCTGCCGATACTGACTTTCTGAAAGCGTTGGCGACAGACTCCGGCGGTCGTTTCCAGGTGGCGGATACAGCAGATGCGCTGAACCTGGCATTCCTTCAGGCATTGAATACCGCGGTTCCACAGGAGCAGATTCCCATTGAGGGCGATGGGTTTACCGTAGACGAAGGCGTTCGTGAATTTACCGCCCTGATTTTCTGGGGGAGCTCGGAGACCTCGGCAACACGGGAGCTTGCACTGGTTCGCCCGGACGAACAGACCGTGAATCTCTCCGAATTCCCCGATAATGTCCGGTGGGCAAGGGAATCTGGTTATGACCTGATCACGGTCAATGAGCCGTTGGCCGGGCAGTGGCGTATCAATGGCGAGCTTGGCGAGGGTAGCCGGGTAACAGTGGTGAGCGATCTCAGAATGGTAGTTAATTCATTACCACCGTCGTTTATCGCGGGCGACCCACTCAACATCCGGGTTGGCTTTTTCGAAGAAGGGGAGAAAATCACCAATCCTGATTTTCTGGGCGTGATTGAGGTTAGCCTTAGTATCACTTCGGAAGATGGCAGGAGTGGAACCAAGGTATTGTCTGGAGAGCAGCCGCCGGAAGATGGCACTTACCGGGATGCCGTGAGTCGTTTGCCAGCCGCGGGCCTCTATACCTTTGATGTGGTTGCGGATGGCCAGACCTTCAGTCGCAAGTTCAGCGCCACCGTCGGGTTCACTAAGCCTGAAGGGGCTGAGCCCGTTGATCAGCCAGTTGAATCGCTGAGCCCTGAGGTGACAGGGCCTGCGCCCGCCACCGAGCAGTCTGAACCGGAGCCGCCAGTGTCTGAGCCGGAGCCGGAGCAATCCGGGCGGGAACCGGCGATTGCATCGCCCATTGACGTGAGCCAAGCTGAGGAGCCAGCGGTCCAGGAGCCTGAATCGGCCCCTGAGGATCCCGAAGAAGCGGAAGCTGCCTCTGCAATTCCTTTGTGGATAATCGGCGCAGTGGGCGGTGGTCTTGTGGTGATTGGCGGCCTGGTGTGGTTTGCGCTCCGTCAGCGGAAGCAGCGTCAGCAGGAGCAGGCGCAAGCCGCTGCAGAGCGCGAAACGCTGGACGATCTGCAGGAAAAGCCCGAACCAGAACCTGAGCTGGAAATGGAGCCTGAACCCGAGGCGGAACCTGAGGAAACGGCTGAACCCGAACCGGATGAGGATCTTGAAGGGGAGGATATTCCGGAGGTCACCGAAGAAGCTCCCGAGGACGATATGTCTGAACTGGAGGCTGTGATCGATGAGCACGAAGCCACTCTGAAGGCTGAAGATGAAGTGCTCGAGGAGCCCGAGGCCGAAGAGCCTGAAGAGGACATACCGGTAGCGGATACTCCAGTGGACGAAGAGCCTGTGAATATGGACGAGGATATTCCGGAGCTGGAGGATGTCGCAGACCCCTCCGACGCTGATGCGCCGGGAGACGACGAGGAAGAGTTCGGGCTTGAGGATTTCGATTTGTCCGAGTTCGACGATTTACCCGATTATGACCAGGATGAGTCCGGGTTGCCCGAAGACGATCCGAAGAAGAAACCTGAGCAGAAAGACCAGAAAAAGTAACCAACAGGAACCAGAGCATGAAGTTTACCGGTACCGAGAAGTATGTAGCCACCGATGACCTGCAAATGGCCGTCAACGCAGCGATTGCGCTTCAGCGCCCGCTGTTGATCAAGGGCGAGCCGGGCACCGGGAAAACCCTGCTGGCCGAGGAAATGGCCGCTGCCCTCGGGATGAGGCTTATTCCCTGGCACATCAAGTCCACCACCAAGGCTCAGCAGGGGCTTTACGAGTACGATGCGGTTTCCCGTCTGCGGGACTCCCAGTTGGGCGATGAAAAGGTCAAAGACATAGGCAACTACATCGTAAAGGGCAAGCTCTGGGAGGCTTTTGAGGCCGACGAGCAGGTGGTTCTGCTGATCGATGAGATCGACAAGGCGGACATTGAGTTTCCAAACGACCTCCTGCTGGAACTGGATCGGATGGAGTTCTTTGTCTATGAGACTCAGAAGTTGGTGAAGGCAAAGAAACGTCCGATTGTAGTGATCACCAGTAACAACGAGAAAGAACTTCCGGATGCGTTCCTGCGCCGTTGCTTCTTCCACTACATCAGCTTCCCGGACCATGACACCATGCAGAATATCGTGGACGTGCATTTCCCGGGTTTGCAGCAGGAAATCGTGCGCGATGCCCTGGAAGTCTTCTTTGATGTGCGCAAGGTACCGGGCCTGAAGAAGAAGCCGTCCACCTCGGAGCTGATTGACTGGCTGAAACTACTGATGGCTGATGAGCTGTCGGCGAAAATGTTGCAGGAGAAAGATGCCAGCTCGGCGTTGCCACCTCTTTACGGTGCGTTGGTGAAGAATGAGCAGGATGTGCACCTGTTACAGAAGCTCGCATTCATGGCCCGTCGCCGCAGCTGATTCTCGGCAAGATCATTGGCAAGAGTCACGTTTTATGTTGATTGATTTTTTTCTTGAAGTCCGGCGCGCGAGGGTGCCCGCCAGTCTGAGGGAGTTTCTGGATCTTCTGGAAGCTCTGCAGAAGCGGCTTGCCTTTGCGGATATGGAGGAATTCTATTACCTGTCCCGTCTTTGCCTGGTCAAGGACGAGCGCCACTTCGACAAGTTTGACCGCGCCTTCCAGGCGTACTTCGAGGGCATCGAGAACCTCGACGAGCTGCTGGAGGCCCTGATTCCGGACGACTGGCTGAGAGCCGAGTTCGAGAAGCACCTGTCTGACGAAGAGAAGGCCAAAATCGATTCGCTTGGCGGCCTTGAGGAGCTGATCGAGACCTTCAAGAAGCGAATGGAAGAGCAGGAAGAGCGCCATGCCGGCGGCAATAAATGGATCGGCACTGGTGGCACCTCGCCTTTTGGCGCCAACGGCTACAATCCGGAAGGTTTCCGGATTGGCCAGAAGAAAGGCCGACACGGCCGCGCTGTGAAAGTCTGGGAAAAGCGCGAGTTCAAGGATCTCGACGACAGCGTGACCCTAGGCATCCGCAACATCAAGGTTGCGCTGCGCCGGTTGCGAAAGTTCGCCCGCCAGGGCGCGGCGGACCAGCTGGATATGGACGATACCATCCGTTCCACCGCCCGCAATGCCGGCTACCTGGACCTGAAAATGGTGCCCGAGCGGCACAATGCGGTGAAGGTGCTGATCTTCTTCGACGTGGGCGGCTCCATGGATCCCCACGTTCGTGTGTGTGAGGAGTTGTTCTCGGCCGCACGGCTTGAGTTCAAGCACATGGAATATTTCTACTTCCACAATTTCGTCTATGAAAGTGTCTGGAAGAACAATATTCGCCGGATGAACGAAACCACCAGCACCTGGGACATTCTTCACAAGTACACGCCCGACTACAAAGTGATCTTTGTCGGCGACGCCACCATGGCGCCCTATGAGATTTCCCACCCCGGTGGCTCGATTGAGCACTGGAACGAGGAGGCGGGCGCCACCTGGTTTCAACGTATCAACGAACACTTCCGCAAGGTTGTCTGGATTAACCCGCTCCCGGAGAGTTACTGGGGTAATGGAGGTTCGTTGGGTATGACCAAACAACTCGTTAACGATCACATGTACCCGTTGACCGTCGAGGGCCTCGAGTCGGCCATGAAACAGCTGAGTAAATAAAAAAAGCCGATGCGGTTGAGGGCATCGGCAAAGCTCGGCATATCAAGCGGGGTTGCCCGAAGGCACTCCCGCCGCTTTCCAGTCAGCAAATACAGGGCCAGTTGAATTAAAAGCTGCTAAAACAGTCGTTTAAAACTTAGCTTATCTGCTTAGGCTTTATTTTGCTCCGATAACTCTCCCCACCCTGTCAAATAACTCGACACTCTTCTCAATTTTTAACTGCCTGACTCGCGTTTTTCATTTGGTGATCTGGATACCGTTCTTGGCGGTTACCAAGTGTTACGCTTTCTGCCGATCTGTTACAGAACTTTGCATGCGTTACAGAGGCAACAAGGGCAGGAGGCTTATGGTCGGCATACAACAATCACAACACGGCCGGATTTCACTTCAAAAGGCATTCACCGTTGCGTTACTGGTTCCGGTGTTGCTCGCGGCAAAAATCTCGTTTGCAGCGGGGCTCGACGAGGAACTGGAGGAGCTGAGCGCAAAAGTTGCCAGTCACTCTGAAGACGTATTTGCGCTCGAGCAGAAAGTTCTTCATCCAGCCAATACCCGGCTGGCAGTTTTCCTGACACTTCAAAGCCGGGATGCCCTCGATCTTGATTCCGTCGAGCTCTTCGTGAATGGCCAACCTGTCGCTGCCCACCTGTATTCCGATAGAGAGCGGACATCGCTTGAACGCGGCGGAATCCAGCAGTTGTTCACCGGGAACCTGGAAAACGGCGAGCATGAGTTGAAAACGGTGATTACCGCTCGCTCTGCCGATGATGATTTCGTGCGACGGGAATCCACCCATAGGTTCAGAAAACGCCCCGGCGTACTCCGTTTGCAGATGAGTCTGGAAGCCCGGGCGCCCGATTACGAACCTCGGGTTTCTTTCCTGGAGTGGGAGTAGGGCGCCATGATGCTCCGGGTCCTGCTGTTTGTGTTGCCTCTGACTGTGCCCGGGTTTTCCGGGGCGGCCACGCCGGCAATGCCGGACGGTGTCCTTTCTGGTCTCAAGCAATTCCGGCAGGCGGGAGAAGTCGGCGTGGATCTTGGGGACGGACGACAGCAAGCGCTCTATGAAGATGCTGAGAAGGCACGAGCCGAAGGCCGCACCGATGAGGCCGGGCGCATCCTGGCCGGTATGAAAGAGGGCTACTGGGCGGCTCTGGGTTACCTCAATCTTGCCAGTGATTACGCGAAATCCGATCTTAACCCGGCCAGAGCGCTGGTTGCTCTGCGCGTTGCGTTAGCCATGTCCGAAGGTGACGCCGATTCCGAGCGTAGCCAGCATCTGGAGAATAATCTGTTGGTACGTGCGGGCCACCTTGCTTACCAGCATGGCGAATTCGATAAAGCGATCGGCTTTCTGGAGAAGGTCGATCTCGACAGTTTCAACACGCCGCGGGCCCTTTACCTGCACGGCTTGGCGCTGACAGAAAAAGGCAATCACCGCGCCGCTATGCAGAGCTGGCATCGAGCCAGGAAATATCCTCTGGCCTACCCGGGAGTTGCCGACGCATGGATAGGGATGGGGCGCGGCTACGATCTCTCCGGCTATCTCGGGCAGGCTGGAGAAGCCTACCTTGCGGCTAACGCTGCGTTCGAGAGTGAACGGGTCACGCTTCGTAAACTTGCCGGCAAGATTCGCGAGCAGGGCGCCTACAAAACCCTGGTGGAAGATGCCAGGGAAACCGGGGTTGACTGGTTTCTTGCCGACAGCCGCACTTTGACTCAACCGCGAATGGCCTATCTGTTGGGCTTCATGGAGGGTCCGGAGGCGCAGAGGGCGGCGGGGCGTGTCGTGGCTCTTCGCACCATGGCGGCAAAGCTGGATCGCCACGGTCATGATCTGCAGGTGTTCGGGGGAGCGCTTGAAGACAAACTCGCCGGAGTGCAGAACCCGTTCGCCGGCCAAAGCAAAATGGACCTCTCCGCACGGGGCAAGGATCTGAGTGCCAGCCTACAGAGTTTGGCCAATCAAGCCGATCCCGACCAGCAAGCCCGTATTCGCTCCCTTCAGAAAACGCTGGCCGACACACAGACCAGACTGGAACAGGTCCAGGCCAGGGGATCCCGGCAGCCGGAAACGCTGGATCGATTGCGTCGTGAAGCTCTGACGCTGGAAAGGCGAAACGAGGTGCTGTTATCGGCTGTTCGTCAGTTGCTCGAAAGGTCCGAGTCGGCGCTGGACAAACTGGCACTTGAGTATGTCGAAGCCAGAGATCAGCAGATGGCCTTTGCGCTGGACAAAACCGAACAGCAAATTGCGCATCTTTACGAATATCTCGCCCTTCAGAGCCTGGAGGAGACGCAGCCATGATGAAACCAGTCGCGGGCTTGTGCCTCTGCTTGATGTTGGTGGTGCCGGCTGCAGCCCAGGAAGCCTTTCGTGTAGAGCTTGGGCGGGACGGAGAGACGATCGGGGACATGCGACCGGTGTTTCTTACTTTTGAAAGCAGGCCGATGCCGGCGATCTCGCCTTCGGAAGTGGCCCGGCGCTACCATCGCCTGTTCAGGACATCGGACGAGCCTGAGGTTCGGATCGATGCCCTCAACCGGCTGAGCAACATCAGGGTTCGGTCAGGATCAGACGTTGGCTTGTCGGCGGCTGAAGAAGAACAGGTCTACAGCGAGGCCATCAGCAGCTATGAGTCTATTCTCGAGCGAGGTTCCTATGGCGGGAGGCTTGACGAGCTGCTGTACCAGATGGCCAAGGCCCATGCTCTGACGGGGCAGCAGGATGCTTCAATCCAGAGGTTGAAACAGCTGGTCGGGTTATATCCGAAATCCCCTCTTGTGCCAGAGGCCAGGTTCCGATTGGCTGAATCCGCCTTCGCAGCCGGACGCTACACAGAAGCGGAAACCGGCTATCTGCACCTCGTTAATTCAGACGCTGGTGGAGAGCTGGGCATCAAGGCCAGATACATGCTCGGTTGGAGCCAGTTCAAACAGAGGCCGTCTGCGTGGAGCAGGGCCGCAGCGACCTTTATCAGAGTTCTGGATGAGTTCCTGCCGAGCGCACAGAGCCTGGGGTCAGTCAGCGATTCGAGCGTTGATACCATCGATGACACGTTTCGGGTGCTTGCCCTGATGGCTGCCCGAAACAGCGGTACGGACACCCTTATTGCCTGGCTGGATGGGAGCCGGTCCCACCACTGGGAACATCTCCTGTTCGATCGGCTGGCCGATTACTACGCCGTGAAGGGCGAGACCGTCGCAAGTGTTGCTGCCAATCAGGCCTTTATTGACTATTCGCCCAGTCACCGTGCTGTGCCTGCCTTCCGGTTACAGATAGTGGATGTGTGGCAAGCGGCTGGTGATCCGGAGCAGGTTCGCAATGCCCGTGCGGAGTTCGTCGCCAGCTACAGCCAGGATTCCGCTTACGCCGCTCTGACTGGTGAACAGAAGAATAAATGGCTGAGTTACAGCAAACGGTTGGCGGATTACCACTATGACCTGGCCACACGATTGGTGGAACAGGGCCGGGTGGCGAAGGCTGAATCCACTTTTGCTGAGGCAGCGGTTTATTACGCACACCTGGCTCCGAGGATTGATCAGAGCGGCGAAATGCTTCGCCTTGCTGGTGATGCCTGGCTGCAGGCGAGGGATTTTCCGAAAGCGTTGACGAATTTTCGCAGAGCAGCCTATGAGTCGCCCGGTTACAGCGAGGCTGCTGATGCTGCCTGGGCCGCTGTTGCTCTGTTGAGAAACAGTCTTGACCGGCCGACCACTGTGTCTGCCTTTCAACGCGAACTGAAGGATGTTTCCAATGAGGCCAACCGCTTTAGTGGACGTTTCGAAGGGGATAGCCGGATTCCCGGCCTGATGGCAGATCTCGCCGCCCGGTGGCTGGCCGCCGGCGACCATCAGCTGGCGTTGGATTATGGTTCGCGAGTACTGAATGCGCCCACTGCCTCTCCGGCAGAGCGATACGCGGCATGGCAGGTTGTGGCCCGGATACGCCAGGAAGAGGGCGACTATGGCCTGGCGGAGCGTGCCTGGGGCCAGGCGCTGAATCTTGCCGAAAGTGAACGGCTCGCAAACGTGACCGAAGAGCAGGTCTCAGCCATTCGGAAGCAACTGGCGACGTCCGTCTATCGCCAGGCAGAGCTCGCGGTATCCAGTGGCAGGCTCGGAGAGGCCGTTGGGCACTTCCGACGGGTTGATTCGGTGCTACCAGGTTCGGACGTTGCGATCCGTGCGCGCTACGACGCGGCCAACACCTTGCTCAAAGCATCGGACTGGGGCGCTGCCGTCGGCGACCTGCAGAGTTTTCGCGCCGATTTTCCCCAGCACGAGCTTACTGCCGGCATCAGCGAAAAGCTGGTACATGCCTGGATTCAGTCTGATGAACCCACCCGCGCGGCGTCAGAATTATTGCTGGCCGCCGACAATCACGCTAACCCATGGCACCTGAAGTTGCGGGCTGCGGAATTGTTGAATCAAGCCGGGAATGTAGCGGAACGAAATGCCCTTTACAGGGATTACCTTGCAACGGCTCCGAAGGCAGAGAGCGGGGCCGAACATGAACAGCTCCAGACATTCCGGCATCGCCTGGTAGAAACCGGCGACAATCCCGATGCCTGGAGGGAAGTACTGGTCCAGTCAGAGCTGGACAGCACCTGGCACACCGCCGACACCCTTGAGTGGGCCTCCCGGGCGTCACTGGTGCTCGGTGCCCGTGCGGCTGCAGTGTTTACCAGCATCAGACTGAGCCAGCCGCTGGAACAATCTCTGGCGCGCAAGCAAAAGGCGCTGGAATCGGCTCGACAGAGATTCCTGGATGCCGAAGCCCTGGGCGGCGAGCGAGTTCTGTCTGAATCGCTGTTCCGACGGGCCGAACTCTATCGTGGTCTGGCCAAAGACCTGATGGCATCCACGGTTCCGGCGGATTTGAATGAACTGGAGGCGATGCAGTATCAGATGTTACTGGAGGAAGAAGCTTTCCCATTCGAAGACAAAGCCATTCAACTGCATACGGAGAACCATCGCCGGATTACGGCCGAGGGGTATGACCCCTGGATAGGACGCAGTCTTGGCGTTCTTGCGGAGCTGCACCCTGGACGTTACGAGCGGAGTGTTAAGTGGCTCGGCTGGAATATGGAGATCAGGGATGGCGTGTAATTCAACGGGGAAAGCGGGCCTGCCACTGGCGGCGCTTCTGGTGTTGCTCGTCGGGTGCGCCGGGCAGGAAGTCCGGCAGCCAGAGAAGCCGATCGGAAAGGATCTTGAACTGGCAGCAAATTATGAACAGGAGGGGCGGGTAGCCTTCGAAGAAGGACGGAAAGGCGCGGCAGTGGATGCATGGCAAAAAGCCGTAGAGCTGGATCCGACCAGGGCGGTGACAGTCAACAACCTGGCGCTCGTTCTAAAGGACCAGTACCGATTCGCCGAAGCGGCAAGGCTATTGGAATTGGGCATTAGTCATTCGCCGGATGTCGCCGAGCTGCATTTTAACCTGGCGGTTATTGCGGAGCTTTATCTGCTGGACCTGCGAACCGCCCTTGAGCATTACAATCGCTACCGGGAGCTGACGGAAAAAAACGACCAGCAGGTTGCTGGCTGGATAGCGGATCTGGAACGGAGGCTGCAGTAAATGGCTGATATCCGCATAACCGCCAAAGTCACTTTACGGGTGCTGACGCTGGCTGGCCTGCAGTTATTGCTCGTTACAACGGCGCAGGCGGATCAGGAAGAAACGACCCGGCTAGCTGTTGAAGGTATCTCTGCAAGCCTGGGCGAAGACGAGCCGCGGGTACTCTACATACTGCCCTGGCAAGCGCCAAGCCTGCCAAAACGACCAAGGGCAGACCTGAATGACGAGGCGCCGGAACTGGTCCGGCCGGTGGATCCAGTCGTCCTGGAGCGTCACCGTCTGTTTCGTGAAAACCTTAATCCTCTGATCCTGAGCCCTGCTGGGGGCTCAGGCCGGGCCGAGCAATAACGGGAGAGCAATCATGCTGGACACCATCGTACGTTTTTTCCAGGAAGGCGGGCCCTTCATGTACCCCATCGCTATTGTATTGGCATTGGGGTTGGCGATTACTCTGGAGCGGTTCTTCTATCTCTCTGCGGTACGGCGGCGAAACCGGATTGCCTTTGAGCGGGGCATCCTGCCGCTGCTGAGGAAACGGGACTATCAGCGGGCCATGAAAGCTGCCACAAACTCAGACAGTGCGATTGCCTCAATCATGGGGGCAGGCATCAGCCGTTTGTTGAGCAACAGCCGTAGGGAGGATATTGAGTACGCCATGGAAGAAGGTTTGATGGAAGTGCTGCCGCGCCTGGAAAAGCGTACCCAATATCTGGCAACCCTGGCCAACATCGCCACATTGCTCGGCCTGCTGGGAACCATTATTGGTTTGATTGCTGCGTTTACTGCCGTGGCGGCGGCAGATCCTTCCCAGAAGGCCAGTCTGTTGTCCGAAAGTATTTCCGTGGCCATGAATACAACGGCTTTCGGCCTGATGTCGGCCATTCCGTTGCTCATGTTTCATGCGGTACTACAGACCCGAACCAATGAGATTGTCGACAGCTTTGAAATGGCCGGCGTCAAGTTGCTGAACATTGTGTCTGAAGCATGAGACGACGTCACCGCAGGTTAAGTGTATCGCCTGAGCTGGATATTACCGCCTTTCTCAATCTGATGATTGTGCTGGTACCTGTCCTGTTGCTCGGCATGGTATTCAGTCAGGTTCGAATGATCGAGCTGAATTTTCCCGGTATGGATGCCGGGGAAGCGCCGGCGCCCGAAGAGTTCCGTCTCGTCGTTACTTTGATTCCTGAGGGTATTGAAATCGCCGACAGTGATCGCGGCTTGATCAGTGTGTTGCCGACAGAGGAGGCAGTTCAAGACTTCGAAGGCCTGCGTCAGGTACTTCGACAGATAAAAAACCGGGTTCCGGAGAAGGCCGATGTGGTTCTGGAAGTCGGGCCAGACATCGATTACCAGACACTGATCACGGCCATGGATACTGTCCGTTCTTATCCGGCGGTAGTTGCGGCCAGCGTGGTTGAGGGAGAGCTGTTTCCTGATGTCTCACTGATGGATGCGCCGGCAGACCGAAAGCTTGCGGCGAATGCCAGGCTTGAATCTGGGGAGGGCGTATGAAGACCTCGCGTAAGGCCAAAAGAATTCGTCGACATTACGGCCGTATGAAGAAGCCTGGGGGCCTGAACCTGGTGTCCCTGATGGACATCTTCACGATCCTGGTTTTCTTCCTGATGGTGAATTCGTCGGATGTGAAAGTGATGCAGAACACCGCGGACGTGCCACTGCCAAAGTCCACGGCGCAACAGGAGGCCGTTGAGAGCCTGACAGTGCAGATAACGGGCAACGCCATTCTCGTCCAGGGCAGCGAAGTGGCAAGACTGGAGGGCATCGAGATTGGCGATACCTATATCGCTGGTCTCTCGGAGGAGCTTTCTTGGCGTCGCAGTCGCTGGTCTGAAATCCCTGAGGAGGGGCTTGATGTAACCATCATGGCGGGTCGCGACACCGACTACCAATTGCTTCGCAAGGTCATGCAGACCTGTGTTGATGAGCAATACCGGCAGGTGCGGCTTGCTGTGGAACGGGAGGTCCGAAATGGCTGACAGCGGATGGTCACGAATTGGCGATTCAGGGCTGCCATGGAGTCGTGATCAGAGCGAGAGTCGACGATTTAAGTGCATCGTCTTGTTGGTGACGGCGCTGTTTTTGCCGCCCGCGTTGCTAATTCCCATTCAGGATGTGCCGGAGATCGAGCGCAGCGAAGCCGAGACGATTCCCCCAAGGCTGGCTCGCCTGGTGGAGAAGCCGCAACCGGTGGTGACACCGGAGCCGGTGAAGCCCGAGGCGGAACCCGAGCCCGAGCTGAAACCAGAAGTGCAGCCTGAAAAGCCGGAGCCGGAAGTTGCCGAGGTTGAACCGGCTCCTGAACCAGAGGTAAAACCTCAGATAGCAGCTCCGGAGCCGCAGCCAACGCAGACCGTCGAGCAGGCGAGGGAGAAAGCGTCCCGATCGGGGCTGCTGTCAATGAGGGACAAGCTGGCATCTCTCAGGTCCCCGGAACCGGAACCGGCCCGAAAATTTGCGGTCAACACGGAGGCCAGCGCCCCGGATCGAACCCGAGTGAGTGAGGAATCTACGGAAGTCCTCGCTGGCAGTGGCGGCGTTGAAGATACTGTTGCTCCTGAAACAACCGTCGCTGTCGCTGAGCACGAGGTCAAAACAGTTGAGGCCCCTGTTGAAGAAACCCGGAAAGTGGCTGCCCAACCTGCAGAGACAGCCCCGTCCGCTGGTGAACGGGCAATGAGCAATATCCGGAAAGTCTTCGAGGCCCAGAAAACCGCACTCTATTCCATGTATCGGCGGGAACTCCGCCAGGACCCGACCCTGGAGGGCAAGGTTCTGCTGGAGTTGGTCATAGAGCCGGATGGCTCGGTTTCCGCCTGCGAGGTGGTTAGCTCAGAGCTTGGACATGCCACCCTGGAGCAACGGATTGCCATGCGGGTGCGGCTCTTCAATTTCGGGGCCGACAATGTTGAGGCCCGCAAGGTCAGGTTCCCGATTGATTTCCTGCCCGGCTGAAGCGAGCAATCGGGCGGCCATAACGATGGCTGCCCGATTCGGGTTCTCAGTGTTCGATGGCGATTTTCGGCAGTCGGGGTTTGTGCAGAGACACTTTTTCCGTCGGGGCGATTACCTTCGCTTCCCCGATGACCACCTTCTGTCCGTTCTGATTGCGCACGTCGCACTCCACCACAACCCGGCCTTTCGGCTCCTTGCGAAGGACTTTGAGATGAACGGTCAGGGTGTCGTCCAATTTTACCGGCCGCTTGAACGAAAGACTCTGCTCAAGGTAAATGGTCCCAGGGCCTGGCATCACTGTTGCCAGAGCCGCCGAAATCAACGAGCCGCTCCACATGCCGTGGGCGATGCGTTCCTTGAACATGGAGCCTGCGGCAAATTCAGAGTCCAGGTGTACCGGGTTTACATCGCCGGAGACCGCTGCAAACAGCACCAGTTCGTCCTCGGTAAGGGTGCGTGTGAAGGTCGCGGTATCGCCTTCGTTCAGCTCGTCGTAGGTGATATTTTCCAGGGTATCAAGGGTATCGCTCATCGCGTGCTCCGCACTGTTGTCATTTGAGTACAGGTGTTCTGGTTGGTGTTCGGGTAAGAGTTTCGAAAACTACCTCATCGGTTACAAAACTGCTATTCTCTCCCCACTTTTTTGAGGCTGATACTTTTGTAGGGTTGATTTTTTGAGCAACCTGACATCGGTAAATCATTACAATCAAAAGCGCCAAACAGGAGATGGTGATGGATTTTGAGCAGTTCTATCAGGATAAATACCCCGCCGGCGTGCCCCGCGAGGTGGACCTGAACAAGTACAAGAGCATGGTGGATGTGTTCGAACAGTCGGTCAAAAAATTTGCCGACCGTCCAGCTTTCAGTGCTGTTGGCGCAACTCTCACTTACCGTGACCTCGACACCCAGAGCCGTAACTTTGCAGCCTGGCTGCAAAACAAGACAGACCTGAAACCTGGCGATCGCATTGCGGTGCAGATGCCTAACGTCAGTCAGTACCCGGTTGTTGTGTTTGGCGCTATGCGGGCGGGCATGATTGTGGTGAATACCAACCCGCTGTACACCACGCGGGAGATGGAGCACCAGTTCAACGATTCCGGTGCCAAAGCCCTGGTGGTTCTGGCGAATATGGCCGAGAACGCCGAGAAGGTGTTGCCGCACACTGGCATTGAGCACGTGATTGTGACCGAAATCGCTGACATGCACTCGCCGATCAAGCGCACGCTGATGAATGCCGTGGTCAAGCACGTCAAAAAGATGGTGCCGCCGTTCAATATTCCCCAGGCGCACAAACTACCGGCAGTCCTGAGTGCAGGCGCCCGTGAAAAATTCACTCCGGTTGAATGCAAGCAAGACGATATTGCCGTGCTTCAGTACACCGGTGGCACGACCGGCGTGGCGAAAGGCGCGATGCTGACCCACGGCAACCTGGTGGCCAACCTGCTGCAGACCCGCCCGATGATGGAAGACATGGTGGTTGAAGGTCAGGAAGTGGTAATTGCGCCCCTGCCGCTCTACCACATTTATTCCTTTACTCTGAACTGCGGCATCATGCTCGAGGCCGGCGCGCACAACGTGCTGATTCCGAACCCGCGTGACATCCCGGGTTTTGTGAAAGAGCTGAAGAACCATAAGTTCACCGCATTCCTGGGCCTGAACACGCTCTTTGTCGCGCTCTGCAACAACGAAGACTTCCAGGATCTGGACTTCAGCAGCCTGAAGCTGACTTCCTCGGGCGGCATGGCGCTGACAAGCGACACCGCCAAGATGTGGGAGCGGGTCACCGGATGTGAGATCTGCGAGGGCTTCGGCATGACTGAAACCTCACCGGTTGTGACCTTCAACCCCCACAGCGCCATTCAGATCGGCACCATCGGCCTGCCGATTCCTTCCACCCTGGTGCAAACGCTTGACGAAGAAGGCAACGAAACACCGCTAGGCGAGCCCGGCGAACTGTGTGTGAAAGGCCCCCAGGTTATGCGCGGCTACTGGCAGCGCCCTGAAGACACCCAGAAATCCTTTACTGAGGATGGCTACCTGCGCACCGGCGACATCGCCCTGATTCAGGAAGACGGGTATATCCGTATCGTCGATCGCAAGAAAGACATGATCATTGTTTCGGGCTTCAACGTGTTCCCGAACGAGATCGAGGATGTGGTCAGCAGCCATCCGAAAGTGGTCGAGTGTGCTGCGGTTGGCGTCCCCGATGCCAAGAGCGGTGAGGCGGTCAAGGTTTATCTGGTGCCGACGGCTGAAGGCGTGACGGAGAACGAGCTCAAGGAGTTTTGTCGCGAGCGGCTCACTGCCTACAAGGTTCCCAAGAAGTTCGAATTCCGGGACGAGCTGCCCAAGACCAATGTGGGCAAGATCCTGCGCCGTGAACTCCGGGACGAGGCGAACAACAAGTAAGCCTTTCTGGCAGTTGATCACGGAAAACCCTGCTTCGGCGGGGTTTTTCCGTTTTTAAGAAACCGACTTTCCCGATAGACTGTCGCCCAATCGAATCCGAGTGAGCGCTATTCCGGCAATTCAATGACAGAAACCCGTTCTGATACTCCGAGCACACCGAAACCCAGGCCCGATGGCGAAGCCGCCGTTAAAGCGATGATGGAACAGCTGGACGCCTGCAATCAGCAGGAGGCGGCCCGAATCGTTAAAACGGTTGCCCGAACCAAGGGAAAGCCCGGCCAGAAAGACCTGGAGAAAATGGCCAAGTGGCTGGATCGTGGGCTCGAAAAGGTCCAGCAGCGCCATGCCCTGCACAAGCCGGCCAGCTTCCCCGAGGGCTTGCCGGTTTCCGAGCGTGTGGATGATATCCGTGAGGCCATCGAAAACCATCAGGTGGTAATCATTGCGGGTGAAACCGGTTCTGGCAAAACTACCCAGATACCCAAAATCTGCATGAACAGTGGCCGCGGCATTCGTGGCCTGATCGGTCATACCCAGCCCCGTCGGATTGCCGCCCGCAGTGTGGCTGCCCGCATTGCTGAGGAGATCGGAGAGCAGACCGGTCAGCAGATCGGGTATCAGGTTCGTTTTACTGACAACACCTCCGAGCAGTCCCGCGTAAAGGTGATGACCGACGGTATCCTGCTGGCAGAAGTTCAGCACGACCGGTTTCTGGATCGCTACGATACGATCATCATCGACGAAGCCCACGAGCGCAGTCTCAATATCGATTTCCTGCTGGGCTATCTCAGACAGCTCCTGCCCAAGCGCCCGGATCTGAAGGTCATCATTACGTCGGCCACGATTGAGGTTGAACGGTTCAGCGAGTTCTTCGACAAGGCGCCGGTGATTGAGGTGAGTGGCCGCACCTATCCGGTGGACGTGCGTTACCGGCCGCTGACCGGCGAAGAAGACGATCGGGATCAGGGCTGGACCGATGGCGTGCTGGGCGCCCTCGATGAAATCGAACAACATGAGCGCAGCCAGAAGCAGCCACCCGGGGACATCCTCGTGTTCCTGCCCGGAGAGCGGGAGATCCGCAATCTCAGCAAGGTTCTTCGCCATGTTGACCTGCGGCACACCGAAGTACTGCCACTGTATTCCCGGTTGAGCAATGCCGAGCAGAACCGGGTGTTCCAGTCCCACAAGGGTCGACGGATTGTGCTCTCGACTAACGTGGCAGAGACCTCCCTGACGGTACCGGGTATTCGATACGTGATCGATACCGGGGTTGCCCGGATCAGTCGTTACAGCGTGCGCTCGAAGATTCAGCGATTGCCGGTTGAACCTATCTCCCAGGCCAGTGCCAACCAGAGGGCAGGTCGTTGCGGCCGTGTGGCCCCGGGTATCTGTTTCCGCCTGTACGATGAGACGGACTTTATCAACCGCCCGGAATACACCGATCCGGAAATCCTGCGAACCAACCTGGCCTCGGTGATTCTGCAAATGGCGACCTCGGGGCTTGGCGAAATCCGCCAGTTCCCGTTTCTCGAGGCACCGGACAAACGCCAGGTCAACGATGGCTATAAACTTCTGGAAGAATTAGGTGCGGTGGATGACAAACGTCGCGTCACCCGCCTTGGTCGAACCATGGCGCGGCTGCCTCTGGATCCGCGCCTGGCCAGGATGCTGGTCACCGCCGCCGAGCTAGGCAGTCTTTCAGAAACGCTGGTGATCATTGCCGGGCTGAGTATTCAGGATCCCCGGGAGCGACCTCAGGACAAACAGCAGGCCGCGGATCAGGCCCACGCGCCTTTCAATGACAAAGAATCCGATTTTCTGACACTACTGAATGTCTGGAACTTCTACGAAGAACAGCGTCAGGAACTTTCTCAGAATCAGCTCAAGAAGGTCTGTCAGAAGAGTTTCCTGAGCTGGATGCGGATGCGGGAATGGCGGGACATCCATCGCCAGCTAACGCTGATTTGCCGCGAACAAAAACTGGCGATCAACAAGGATGCCGCCAATTACGAATCCCTCCACAAGGCGATTTTGGCCGGTCTCCTGGGCCAGGTGGCGGTGAAAGTGGAGAAAAAGGAATACCTGGCAACACGAAACCGGAAAGTCCTGATCTTTCCCGGCTCAAAGGTAGCCAAGACTGGCCCGAAGTGGATCGTAGCCACCGAGATTGTGGAAACCAGTCGGGTGTTTGCCCGGGTGGTGGCCGCCATTCAACCGGAATGGATTGAGCCCCTGGCCGGACATATCGTCAAGCACCACTACTTTGAGCCCCATTGGGAGCAGAAGCGGGCCCAGGTGATGGGTTATGAGAAGGTTACCCTGTACGGCCTCGATATCGTGGCCAAGCGCCGTATTCCTTACGCCAAAGTGGATCCGGCGGAATGCCGAAATCTGTTTATCCGGCGAGCCCTTGTAGAGGGGGATTACCGATCAAAGGCGCCTTTTATAGCCCGTAATCGGGATATGCTCGACACGGTTGAGAATCTGGAGAAGAAAACCCGGCGGCGTGATCTGCTCGTTGACGATGAAGTGCTGGTGGCCTTATATGATGAACGCCTACCTGCAGACATCGTCAGTGGCCGGCATTTCGAGACCTGGTGGAAAGGGCTCCCGGCGGAGCAGTTGAAAGAACTCGAGCTGACTGAATCCGACATTCTTCAGCGTCCGGTTGATGCCCAGGCAGCTGGCCTTTACCCGGACTATCTTGAGTGGGAGGGCGTTCGTTACCCGCTGAGCTATGAGTTCGAACCCACCAGTGAAAAGGATGGCGTCACGCTTCAGGTGCCTTTGATGGCGCTCAAGCAGATACCGTCCCGTCGCCTGGAATGGCTGGTGCCGGGACTGTTGAGGGAGAAGTGCATTGCCCTGGTGAAATCCTTGCCCAAGGCCTTGCGCCGGAATTTCGTGCCGGTGCCGGATTTCGTGGATGCCGCTCTCGAAAATCTTCAGCCTTCCAATGAACCGCTTACGCTTCAGCTTGGCGAGCAGTTACGGCGCATGACCGGTGTGCAGATTGATCCTGAGGCCTGGTCCGACAGCGAATTGCCGAAGCACCTGCGGATGAACCTTCGCGTTATGGGTGACGGCGGTCGCACCATTGCCGAAAGCCGTGAAACGACCGATCTGCAGCACCAACTTGAAGGCCAGGCCGAGCAGGCACTTGAGTCGGCCACAAAGGATGATTCGGCGACAGAGCCAAGCGGTGAGTACACCGACTGGCAGTTCGGAACATTGCCCGAACAGGTTCAGACGGAAAAGGGTGGCATGCAGGTGACCGTCTATCCGGCGCTTGAGGATCTGGGCAAGCAGGTGCGCCAGATACGCTGTCTGGACCGGTTGACCGCTGGAGACACGACCCGAAAGGCAATCGCCCGACTGATTCTCAACCGCTTCGGCAGGACGCTCGATGATCTGGAGCGCAAGCTTCCCCGTTTCAAACAGTCTGCGCTGATGTTTGCTCCGGTGGGGCAGTCGAAAGTATTGCTGGACGATTTGCTGTTGGCGACAGCCATGCAGCACTTTCTCCGTGACGGGGTTCCGCGGACCGCAGAGGACTTCGACCGCGTGTTTGATGCTCACCGGGGTGATTTCATTCCGGCCCTGGAGCAGGCAGACGAGCGGTTGTATCAGGCCATGACCGGTTACCAGAAAGTGGCGAAACAGTTGAAAGGCAAAATCAACCTGGCGCTCGCCAACAGCATGGCCGATCTCAAGTTTCAGCTACAGAACCTGGTGTATCCTGGATTCCTGGTGGAAACGCCGCCCGAGTGGTTGTCGGAGTTCGGGCGTTACTTTGAGGCCGCCCTGGTTCGGCTGGAGAAGATGTCACGGGAAATGGGCCGTGAGCGGGAGTTTCTTCACACTATTGAGCCACTCTGGTCCCGATACGCTGTCAAGCGGGACGAACAAAAGCGGCAGGGCGTTCGAGACCCCGAACTGGTGGTTTACCGCTGGATGCTGGAAGAGTTCCGGGTGTCGTTTTTTGCCCAGCAACTGGGCACGGTGATGACCGTGTCGGTAAAACGCTTGGACCGGCAATGGGAGAAAACCCGAGTCTGACGAAAGCATGGCGCACCAATCCGGTGCCGCTGACTGATACCCGACGGGCAAAACCCCGATACTGTGTTAGTATTTCTGGCAGTAGGTCAACGAATTAACCAGACGGGACGCCAGGCATCCCGTTTTCACAATCATGACGTGGGGTTAGCGTGATTAAAGCCGTTATTAGCGGGACCGGTCTCTACACACCGCCAGCAACCATTGATAATGACGAACTGGTCGAAGCCTTCAACCAGTACGTTGAACTGTTCAACGCCGAGAACGCAGACGCCATCGCCAGCGGCGATGTAATGCCACTGCAGCCTTCTTCATCTTCGTTCATCGAAAAAGCGTCGGGCATCAAACGTCGCCATGTCATCGACAAGGATGGCATTCTCGATCCCAAACGCATGAAACCCTACATCCCCGATCGAAGTAACGAAGAGCCTTCGGTGCAATGCGACATGGCGATTACCGCCTGCCGTGAGGCGCTTGAGCAAGCGGGCAAGTCGGCACAGGATGTCGATGCCGTGATTGTTGCCTGTTCCAACCTGCAGCGGGCCTATCCGGCTGTTTCTATCGAAGTTCAGGAAGCGCTTGGTATCGACGGGTTTGCCTATGATATGAACGTAGCCTGCAGCTCAGCCACGTTCGGCCTCCAGGCGGCAGTCAATTCCGTCGAAAACGGCAGCGCCCGTGCCGTTCTGGTTGTTAGTCCGGAAATCTGTTCCGGCCACCTGAACTTCCGGGATCGGGACAGTCACTTTATTTTCGGTGACGCCTGTACGGCTATTCTGGTTGAGCGAGAGGAAGATACTCGTGAAGGTCAGGGCTTCGAGATCCTCGGTACCAGTCTGAAAACGAAATTCTCGAATAACATCCGGAACAATTTCGGGTTTCTGAACCGCGCCGATGATGCCGGTGTTGGTAAGCCGGACAAACTCTTCGTGCAGCAGGGCCGCAAGGTATTCAAGGAGGTTTCGCCTCTGGTTGCCGAGACTATTCAGAAACAGCTGCAAAGCCTGTCTCTGGCACCAGATGATCTTCGCCGCATGTGGCTGCACCAGGCCAACTTGAATATGAACCAGCTGATTGCCCGCAAGGTGCTGGGCCGGGATGCGACCGAGGAAGAGGCACCGGTGATTCTGGATGAGTACGCCAACACGAGCTCTGCCGGTTCGATCATTGCCTTCCACAAACACAAGGATGATCTTGTCAGTGGTGATCTCGGGGTAATCTGTTCGTTCGGGGCAGGTTATTCCATCGGCAGCGTAGTGGTACGCCGCCGGTAAGGATGCTCTGGTTCAAGACGTTGCCAGTGCCCTGAGGGTATCTGGCAGTGGAGCCGATGAGCGCGTCTTTCGGTCGAACCAGACGATTTTTGCATAGCCTTCCGCATATACGGCGCCGGTATAGACATCTGTCAGCAAATGGTAGGTGTCGAGACTGGTGTTACCTGCTTTGTCAGCGTATGTTTTCACCTCAACCGTTGCCGGGTGGTTCAATTCCTTTAGAAAGGTTGCACTGGTCTTTATAATGACAGGGCCGGTCGGCTCGTCAGGCCCGCCCAGCTCCAGTGAAGCCAGCCACACAATGCGCGCTTCCTCAAAGAATCGGAAGTAGACTGTATTATTGGCGTGGCCGTATGCATCCATGTCTCCCCAGCGGAGAGGCATGGTGATTGTGTTTACAAGATTTCCCGGTACTGACATCGGTTTCTCCGGAACAAAGGTTTAATAATAAAAAGTAGCGCCGGTATTTTCGACGAATTGAAACGAATTAAACAACCCAAGAGCAGATGATGAAATACTTTTTTATCCGGCGCCGGCTTTTTACCCTGGCCATGTTGTTGTCCCTGGCCGCATTTCTGCCAGCGGGCCAGGTTATCGCCCAGAACATGCAGGAACCCGCTCCAGAAGGGTCTGTCCCGGTTGATCCCAAAGACCCCTGGGAGAACTGGAACCGCAAGGTGTACACCTTCAACGAGAGAATCGACCGCTGGTTCCTGAAACCGGTAGCGCAGGCCTATCGGACCTTTACTCCGCAGATTGTCGACCGCGGCATTACCAATTTTTTCAACAACCTGACAGAACTGAGGAACTTCACCAACAGTGTGTTGCAGCTGAAAGGGGAGTCGGCGGTGGTGGCTGTCGGCCGCTTTACCTACAACACCACCTTCGGGCTGGGCGGCCTGTTTGATGTGGCAACCGCCTTTGATCTGCCGGAACGGCCCGAGGATTTTGGCCAGACTCTGGGATACTGGGGCACGGGTTCCGGGCCTTATCTGATGCTGCCTTTTCTTGGGCCTTCCACACCCCGGCACTTTACCGGGTTCGTGACCGACGGCTTTGCGTTGCCGTCAGCCTGGGATGAAGTGGACAGGCCGGAAGTCTACTATGCCCGAGGGCTGCAAATTGTCGACCGCCGGGCAGACCTGATTCCCGCTGAAAGCTTTATCTCCGGCGATAGCTATGTGTTTGTCCGAAACGCCTTCCTGCAGCGTCGGGAATTCCTGATTAATGACGGGAAGGTGGTCAACGATCCGTTTGCCAGCGGTGATGATGAGGATCTGATGCTCGATGATTTCTGAGCGTCATCCGGATTGATAGGAGGTCAGCGGTGCTCAAGGATCCAAGAATAGCCAAGTTCCGGAAAATGCTGGCCGAGGCGCCGAACTACGAGGTATGGAAAGCGGCAGCCCTGGAACTGGACTTTCTGGAAGGCAACGCCGAGTGGAAAGAGGATTTCGCCTCCGATCTCTATCATTACGAAGTCATCTACGACCGGCTGAGCAACCTCAAGCAGTATCGCCAGCAGAATGATGTAGAACGGCTCAAGCGCGCTCTGCGCGAAGGGTTGCATCACGATCTGGGCAACATGGGCAATCCGGCGCTTTATACGCGATCGCGCGTTGGCACCAAGCATCTGATCGAGGAATACATTACGCAGGTTTGTGAATCGCTGGATTATCTTTGTGATCAACCGGTGCCCGGCTTTCCCGTTGTCGACAAACTCCAGTTCTTCCGGGACACCCTCACAAGCTATGGCCGCCCAGCACTATTGCTCAGTGGCGGCGCGACTCTGGGCGTGTTCCACTTCGGCGTGATCAAGGCTCTCTGGGAAAAGGGGCTTTTGCCCCAGGTGATAGCCGGCTCCAGTATCGGTGCCATCATCGCGGGTATTCTTGGTGTGCACACGGATGCCGAAATCCCGGAAATGCTGGTACCGGAGAACCATAACCTGAAAGCCTGGAAGTGGCGGGGTCTGCTCAGCGCGGTGCGTGGAGACGGGCTCATGGATCAGGAAGAGCTTCGCAACTGCCTGCGTGGCAATATCGGTGAATACACCTTTGAAGAGGCCTACCAGCGTACCGGGCGCTCCATTAATGTGAGTGTCTCACCGGTACAGGCGCACCAGAAGGCCCGCTTGCTCTGCGGATACACCTCGCCTTATCTGATGGTCTGGAGTGCAGTGTTGGCCAGTGCCGCAGTGCCGGGTATATTCCCGCCGGTTACCCTGATGAAAAAAGACATTCAGGGCAATGCGTTACCGTATATGCCGCGTCTCAAGTTCGTGGATGGCTCGGTTGTAAGCGATCTGCCCATTGAGCGTCTGGTGCACCTGTATGATGTGAATTACACCATCGTCAGCCAGACCAATCCCCATGTGGTGCCGTTCCTGAGCCAGCGTGGGCGGGATGAAAAACTGTCCCTCGGAAATCTGCCCATGCATCTGTTGAAATCCGAGATCCAGTTTCATGGCCAGGGCGTGTTCGATTACCTGCGAAAACGGGTCAGGCCGGAACTTCTGCGCCAGATGTCCGGTCAGCTGTACACCATTATGGCTCAGCGGTACTCCGGAGACGTCACGATTGCCCCTTCGTATTCGTTCAAAGACTACAGCGGGATGCTGGCGAATCCCGATCCGGCCTACGTGCGGCAGATGATTCTGGCCGGCGAACGGGCCACATGGCCGAAAATCTCCATGATCCGCTCCCACGCCCGCATCTCGAAAACCCTTGAGCGTTGTGTGCGACGGCTCAAGCAACAGAACCGGCGCACTGCCGAGCTCAGACTGATCAGCAACGCGGATTCCGGTACGTCCTGATATGTATTACGACTTTTTCGGCTTTCGCGAACCGCCATTTTCCATTGCTCCGGATCCTCGTTATCTGTACCTCAGCGACCGCCACAAGGAAGCGCTGGCGCACCTGATGTATGGGGTCCAGGGGCAGGGCGGTTTCATCGTGATCACCGGTGAAGTTGGAACCGGGAAAACAACGGTTTCCCGCTGCTTTATCGAAAATGTTCCCGATAATGTCGATATCGCGCTGATCCTGAACCCGAGGCTCTCTGCGCGGGAATTGTTGTCGTCCATCTGCGATGAGCTGGAAATCCCCCACGAGATTAGTGCAACCATCAAGGAACTGGTGGACCTGATTAACCAGGACTTGCTCAAGGCCCATGCGGCAGGGCGCCACAAGGTTCTGATGATCGATGAGGCCCAGAACCTTTCGGCCGAGGTACTGGAACAGCTCCGCCTTCTGACCAATCTTGAGACGGCAGAAAAGAAGCTGCTTCAGATTGTCTTGCTCGGCCAGCCCGAATTGCAGGAGATGCTGGCCCTTCCGGAGTTGAGGCAGCTTAACCAGCGGGTTACCGCTCGCTACCACCTGGATGCTATTAGTCGCGCAGAGCTGCCGGCTTATCTTCGTTACCGACTCAGCGTGGCCGGCATGCGGGGCGACATTTTCTCTGAGCGTGCAGTAAATCGCCTCTATCGGGAAAGTCAGGGCATCCCCCGACTGATCAACCTGATCAGCGACCGGGCATTACTGGGCGCTTATGCCGAGGGAGAGCATGAGATCACGCCCGATCATATCCGCCATGCAGCAAAGGAAGTACGCGGACAGTCCATCGGCCCCTTGCCCTCACGCCAGTCGCCGGACAGATCTCAGTACCTGATCGTTGCAGCTTCGATTCTGGTGGCCATAATTGGCACTGCCTGGCTGTTCGAGCGGTGGTCCACCGACGGTGCGGTTTCTAACGGCCAGTCATCGGCAGAACCCCTGAAGGGTGCGGTTGAACGGGTGGATGAGCCGAAACCCGAGCAAGTGGCGGACGCGCCAGAAACCTTGCCGGAAGAGCCGTCAGGGCCCGGTGAACTGGCGGTACCGGATCAGCTTCTGGATTCCGTCTCGGCCTTCCAGTTGCTTTTCGGGATCTGGGGGCGCAACTATCAACCTGCGGATGCTCCCGTGGCCTGTGACTGGGCCAGAGAGAATGGGCTGGGGTGCCTGAATCGCCAGGGCAGCCGCCGAAGCCTGGAGTTTCTTGATCGTCCTGCGATGCTTCAGCTCCAGGATGAGGCCGGTAACACTGGGTTTGTCGTCCTCCGCCATCTGAACGGCGATACGGCAGAGGTTGCCACACCGTCTGGCAATCAGACCGTGTCTTTTGCCAGTATCGAGCGGCACTGGTTCGGTGAATATCGCGTACTCTGGCGCTTGCCGGAATACCTGACAGGGGACGGCTTCTACAGCAATGGTGGCGGCGAACAACTCTGGATTGGCGCACGAATGATGGACCTGGCGGATCGGCACAGTAAATCCCGTGCCGAGAGTGACCGCGTTAAACGTATGAACGAAGAAGAGCAGGTTCGCTGGTATCAGGCATTGCGGGGCCTCACTGTCGATGGCATTGCCGGTGCCATGACTATCATTCAGATCAACAATGATCTGGAAGCCTCCATCCCTCGTCTCAAGCCCCTGCAGTCGGAAGGTCGAGAGTAATCATGTCTTACATTCTTGACGCATTGCGAAAATCCGAAACCGAGCGGCGGCAGGGTCGCGTTCCGGACCTCGGCCAGCAGGTGCAGCTTATTCATCGGCCAAACAAGAAGCGGGTGTCACCGGCTCTCTGGGTGTCGCTGGCGCTGATGCTGAACGCCGGAGTCCTGGCCTTTGTTTTCTGGCCGGGAACGCCGCTGCCCTGGGTTTCCGAATTCCAATCCGAGCCGCCAGCGGCATCTGACAGAGCTCCGGTTCCTGAACCTGCGCCGGTAACGCCTGCAACCGAATCAGAACCGGTATTGGAAGATCCCGTCGCGGAGACGGGGGCCATCCCGGAGCCAGATCCTGCTGAGGCAACTCCGCCGCCGACAGCGACGGAACCCCCTGTCGCAGAGAGCAGGGAGCGGGCGACCGTCATCGTTCCCTCATCAGCAATATCCGAAACCGCGGCACCGATGGTGGAGCCCGAGCAGGCAGGCAGAGTGCCTCATCTGGTAGAGTTGCCGCTTTCATTCCAGAAGAGCGTTCCCGATTTGACCTTTAACAGCCATATCTACTCCTCATCCCCTGCATCGCGCAGGGTCATGATCAACGACACCTATCTGCGAGTGGGTGATGTGTTCGAAGGTCTGCGGGTAGACGACATAACCGAAGAGGGCGTGGTGCTGAGTCGTGACGGCCGACGTTTCCGGGTTGGTGTTGTTCGGGACTGGGTGAGCCCCCGCTGATGGCACTGACCGACGAGATCAAGCAATCGATCCAGCAAGGGTATCGGGATGTGCTGGCCGGCAAGGACATCCGGGCACGCTATGGGCAACGCCTGATGATTGCCGAAATTGCCAGGTACATGGGCGACATTACAGAGAATGATGGTCAGAGAACCTCCCCGGCCTCGGCCTGTGTTGTGGAGGCCGGCACCGGTACGGGCAAGACCCTGGCCTACCTGATCGCCGCCATTCCGGTGGCAAAAGCCCTGGGCAAAACCCTGGTGATATCCACCGCGACCGTAGCCCTTCAGGACCAGATTGTGCTCAAGGACCTTCCGGACCTGAAGAAGCATAGCAAGATGGACTTCAACTGGACGCTCGCCAAAGGCCGCGGCCGGTACCTGTGCATGTCGCGACTTGAAGCCCGCCTGCACGATGAGGGTAATACCGACAGCGACACCATGCCCCTATTCCTGTTGGATGGCCCGAAGAATGAAGAACCCGGCACCCGGGCATTCTTTGAAGAGATGCTGGCCAGCTACGGCTCAAGGGAATGGGACGGTGATCGTGACCATTGGCCGGAGCAGATCCCTGACGATGTCTGGCGACAGGTAACTACTGATCATCGCCAATGCACCAACCGCCACTGCAGCTATTTCGACAGTTGTGCATTTTTCGATGCCCGTAAAGACCTCGATGATGCCGATATTGTGGTTGCCAACCACGATCTGGTGCTGGCCGACCTTGCCCTGGGCGGCGGTGCCATCCTGCCGGAGCCGGAGAACGCCCTCTATATTTTCGAC
Source organism: Marinobacter sp. NFXS11 (assembly GCF_040148675.1). Taxonomy (NCBI): domain Bacteria; kingdom Pseudomonadati; phylum Pseudomonadota; class Gammaproteobacteria; order Pseudomonadales; family Marinobacteraceae; genus Marinobacter; species Marinobacter sp. NFXS11. The sequence goes on from NZ_JAGDDV010000001.1 coordinate 1,242,239, forward strand.
GAGGCTCATCACCTTCCGGACAAGGCCCTGAATCACTTTGCCGCGTCGCTGCCACTCAATGCTACCCGGCAATGGCTGAAGCAGCTCTCCCAGGCGCTTGTTAAAATGCAGCCTTATCTGGCAGCCGGCACCCAGGCCGCCAAGTCCCTGGATCGCATCAGTTCTGCGTCGAGAGAGGTAGACCTGGTCCTCAACCGGGTTTACGAAGAAGCCGAGCAGAATACCGGCTGGGAGTTCAACGAAGAGCGCCGGACGGCGCAGTGGCGTTATCCGGAAGGTGAGTTGCCGGAGGCCGTGGCTGAGCTTGCAGCCGAAAGCCGGATTGCTACCGCTAACGTGGTCCGGCAACTGGGCGTTCTGGCGGACGAGTTGCAGGGCGCCTTTGATGAGCGCAAGGAGCATGAGATCGACCGGGAAACCGCCGAAGCCTGGTATCCGGTGATTGGTTCGTTTCACGCCCGTGCAGAAGACCAGTTGAGGCTGTGGACAGCCTGGTGCGACCAGGGCAATGCGAAGCCCGTCGGTGAGGCAGAAGCTGACACCGAAGCCACTGAGGAGTCTGATGCCAGGCCAAAGACACAGAAAAGCCCGCCACCAGCCCGCTGGGCAGTACGGCAGCGCTGGGATCACGCCGAAGACATCACCCTGTACAGTTCACCGGTATTGGCAGACAACCTGTTGTACTCCAGGCTCTGGTCCCGAGCCTACGGCGCAGTTCTTACCAGTGCCACCCTGACTGCACTTGGTCGATTCGATCGCCTTAACGCGCGGGCTGGATTGCCCCAGGGCAGCCGCTTCCTCGTGGTTCCCAGTTCTTTCCGTTACGGCGAAATGGCGACGGTGGAGGTGCCTGCGATGTCCACCATGCCAACCGATGACGGGTTCGCTGATGAGCTGGTTAAACGACTGCCTGACCTGTGGGCTGGCGAGAAAGCAACCTTGGTATTGTTCACGTCCCGTCGTCAGATGCAGCAGGTACGGGACGCACTGGCACCGGAATATCCGGATCTGATTATCACCCAGGACGATATGGCCAAGGGCGAAGTGCTGAGGCAGCATTGCAGCAGGGTGGATGAAGGCCGGCCGAGTGTTCTTTTCGGCGTTGCCAGCTTTGCCGAGGGCATCGACCTTCCAGGCAAGTACCTGCATCACGTTGTGATTACCCGTCTGCCGTTTTCAGTGCCGGACGATCCCATTGAGGCGAGCCTGGCCGAGTGGGTGACCCAGCGAGGCGGCAATCCGTTTATGGAAATCACCGTTCCGGACGCATCCATCAAACTCGTCCAGGCGGTCGGTCGGCTGCTGCGGACCGAGCAGGACACCGGAAGAGTGACCATCCTGGATCGCCGTATCATTGCTCGCAGGTATGGTCAGTTGTTGCTGGATGCGTTGCCGCCGTTCCGCCGGATTATCGAACACTGAATCCCACCAGAACCGTTCAGCCATAAAAAAAGAGCCAGCCCTTTGGGGGTTGGCTCTCATCAAGGGGTTCTTTCGAACCCGGGCGTCGAAACAACGCGGAACAAGAAATCTGAAGGCCTGAAGTTTCAGAATTCCTGGTGAGGTTTCCCTCACCGTTGAAAATATAATAGGGGATTAGAGGGCGTAGCCGGATCGTCCAAAGGGCGTAGCGGGCTCAAGTTGTTGGTGCAAAGCGTGATGTGTGTCACGTTTCCGGGCTCGAAATCAGCTTTGCAGCAACCCCAGTTCCCGGGCCCTGGCCAGAGCCTCGGTTCTGCGGCCCACGCCGAGTTTTCCATAAAGGTTGCGAATGTGGGCCTTCACCGTAGCCGGGGCGACGTCCATCTTTGCGGCAATTTCCTTGTTGGCATGGCCCGCATGGATCAGCGCAAGCACTTCAAGTTCTCGCTGGCTGAGAGGTTCAGGCAGTGTTTCGGCGTTGAGTGTCGTACGACCACGCTCACCAGAAATGGCACTGGCTTTTGTTTCAGAATGGCCTTCGACAGACAGACGTTGATCGAGAAGCATTTTCCTGACGCTGGCGTTCCAGCTTCCAGGTTCATCCAGTGCTGGCAAACCAAGGAGCAGGGCACGCAGATCCGGGCTTTCCTCCGCAAAGAGCCTCAAGAATCCGGCCTCGCTGGCCAGTTCTATCGCGCGGGTCAGCATTTGCTCCGATTCATCGGTCCGTTCCTGCTTCGCCAGGGCCTCGCCATAGACCAACAGAATTTCCACCAGGTGTCTGTTGTGGGCGTTGCGTTCAGCCGGTTGCAAAAGAGCGCTGAGTATTTCCTGGGCCCGCTCGGGCTGATCCAGTGCCACCAGCACTCGCGCCTCGCTAATACGGCTTTGTTCAAGATGAAGCGGATTGGTGAACTCGGTGTCGGCTCGGGAATCCAGGCAGGCCCGGGCTTTTTCCGGATGGCCTGAAGCCAGGTAGCAGCGTGCCAGAAGGGCAGTGCTTGCGGGTGGCTCGAACACGATTTGCTCTCGCCGCTTGCGGGCGGTCTGGGATGCGTCTTCGAGCGCGTCAATCGCGTCCTGCAGCCTACCCTCGCTGTAAGCCAGGTGACCACGCACGTACTGAATGATCACGTGCTGGCCCGGTTCGGTGCCCCGTTCAACATGTTCGAGCAACGGTTTCAGGTGCGTGGCTGCCAGCTGGGGGTGATTTCGTTCGCGATGAATCTCACAGAGTGTACTGTTCTGCCAGCATGAGATGAGTCTTGGCTGGGTTGGGTCCGCATAGTGTTTGTCCACCCATTGCCTTATCTCGGTGCAGGTTTCCAAAGCCAGATCGATATCGCCGCGATTGTACTGAATCCACGCCAGCAGGCCGCCACTCGAAAGAACCGTGCTGGGTTTATGTTCGACCTGTCCGTAACGGACTGCCGACTGGAGCGCGTCTTCGGCTTCGGTGAGTTCACCCTTGCCGTAGTAATCCAGGCCCAGACCGTAATAGGTCACCGACTTTAACGGGATGCGAGTGTGATCAATCTCCCTGAGCACCTGTCTTGTGAGATCTGCGGCGCTCTTGTCGTCACTCCGGGTGCGAGCCAGATAAGAGCGCATCAGCGAGATCTCACTTTGCAGGCCGAGGGCCCCTTCTGCATCCGGATGGGAGTCCGCCACCTGTCGGTCCAGAAGATCCTCCAGGCCGGACAGCAGCGGCTCCAGACTATCCATGCGGTTGGCAAAGAACAGCCCCCAGATCCGGAGCATCTGGAGTTGCGGATTGTCGATGACAAGATCCTGTGGCAGGGCATCAATCCAGTCCAGCACGGGAAGGTGATAACCGCCATGGATCAGGTTGTTGCCGTGTTCGGCGAGCACCTGGGCAAGCCGGGACCAGTCCTCCTGTCGGACGATCTGGGCAATGGCTTCCTGCACGTGGCCATGAGCCAATAACCAGTCCACCGTGCGGTGCCAGAGTCGCGAGGCCGAGTCGGGATCTGAGTGCCTTATTCTGAGTTGCAACGCATCCCGAAACAGGTCGTGATAGCGGAACCACTCGTTCCGGGTATCCAGGGGTATCAGGAACAGGTTCTGGCTGAGAAGTTTTTCTAGCAGCTCCTGGCTGTTATCGGACCCACGGATCGAATCACAGAGGGACGCAGACAGTCGGGGACAACAGGCCGTTTCAAGCAGAAAGTCCGAAAGCTCCCGGGGTTGCTGCTCAAGTACTTCGCTCAGCACATAATCGCTGATGTGGCGCTCATCCAGATTTATCTGGTTTCCACTACTGCTTGCGTCCTTTCCGGATAATGCGGACAGCTGCATGGCAGCGACCCAGCCTTCGGTTTTGCGGTAAATCGCGTGAACATCCTCGTCGGCGATATCAAGGCCCATGGTGTCGTGAAAGAACTGACGGCATTCGTCTTCAGAAAAGGCCAGCAGGCCAGGGTGGATATCCTGAATCCACCGACGGACGCGCCAGCGGGCCAGGGGCAGTGGCGGTTCGGTTCTGGACGCCAGGGTTACCAGAACGCTCGGCGGCAGATAGTCAATGAAATAGGCGAATTGCTTGTGGATGGCCGGGTTGCCAATAAAATGGAAATCGTCCAGCGCCAGCAACCACGGGCTGCCATCATGAGCCAGCGTGTTGATCAGGCCGGTAATGGCTTCGGTAAACGTGTCATCTGATTGGTGAGTCAGTTGTTTGCGTAAATCGGACGCGCCGGTCAGGCCGGCTTGTTCAAAAGCACCTATCAGGTACTGCCAGAATCGCCGAGGCTCATCATCGTGTTCATCCAGAGAGAGCCAGGCGGTGGGGGAGGAAACCCTTGAACACCATTGCGCTACCAGAGTGGTCTTGCCAAACCCGGCCGGCGCAATCACCAGATTCAGTCTTTTCGGAGCCCGGGACTCAAGCAAGGCACTCAGCCGCTCACGTTTAACCGCGCGCGAGTCTGACGTTGGCCGAAGAAACTTTGTGGTGAGCAGCATGGGTTCCCTGAGAGCTGGAGTGTTGATGTGCCCAGACAGGGCATTACGGATTGTGTCCTTTGTATTGGCCAAGTCAAGGGTTGGAGGGGCTTTTCATAGCCTCAGGGTTTTATCAGGGGCTGCGCAAATGCGATTTTGGTCTAAACTGTGTAAAAGCAGTTGCCTATATTAAAAAAGAATGAAAATCTGTATTTTTATGCGTATTCTTCAACAAGGTCCTTCGATCTCCAGGGAGCAGCAGATTCAATGAAACTACAACAGTTGCGCTATATCTGGGAAGTTGCGCATCACGACCTGAATGTCTCAGCAACCGCCCAGAGTCTGTTCACGTCCCAGCCCGGTATCTCCAAGCAGATCCGCCTGCTGGAGGATGAGCTGGGGCTTGAAGTGTTTGCCCGCAGCGGCAAGCATCTCACCAGAATCACACCGGGCGGCGAGATCATTATTCGCGAGGCCGGCGAAATCCTGCGGCGGGTTGAGGGCATCAAGAAGATTGCCCAGGAATTCAGTAACCAGCGAAAAGGTGATCTCAGCATCGCCACAACGCATACCCAGGCCCGTTATGCACTGCCCCCGATTATCAGTGGCTTTATTGAGGAGTACCCGGACGTTTCCCTGCATATGCATCAGGGCACGCCAATGCAGATCTCCGAAATGGCAGCCAGTGGGGCGGTAGATTTCGCCATTGCTACCGAGGGCATGGAGCTGTTTAACGACCTGATCATGATGCCATGCTACAAATGGAACCGGAGCGTCATCGTGCCGAAGGATCATCCACTGGCGAAACTGCCGGAACTGACGCTACCTGAGCTGGCGGAATACCCGCTCGTGACTTATGTGTTCGGCTTTACGGGGCGCTCGAAACTGGATGAGGCGTTCCAGTCCCAGGGACTGACACCGAAAGTGGTATTTACTGCAGCGGATGCAGACGTAATCAAAACATACGTAAGGTTGGGGCTTGGTGTCGGAATTGTCGCGAGCATGGCTTTCGATCCCAAAATGGACACCGACCTGGTTGCGCTCGACGCTCGCAAACTTTTCCGTCCCAGCGTCACACGACTCGGGTTCCGAAAGGGGACCTTCCTGCGGGGCTATATGTATGACTTCATTCACCGTTTCGCTCCCCATCTCACCAAAGAAAAGGTGGACGAGGCTGTGTCCCACCAGGGCAGCCGTTCTGAAATCGAAGAACTGTTCAAGGATGTCGAGCTGCCCACTCACTAAAAGTTGAATGGGCAAGAGGCGCCCGGGTTATTCCCGGGCGATCAGGTTGCCGGCATGGAGGCCGCATTCTTTCTGGGTGGCTTCTTCCCACCACCAGCGGCCTTCACGCTCATGTTGACCGGGCAGGACAGGACGGGTGCAGGGCTGGCAGCCGATGCTGACAAAGCCTTTCTCATGCAGTTCGTTGTAGGGCGCCTCGGACATACGGATGTAATCCCACACCTCTTTTGAAGTCCAGTTTGCAAGCGGGTTGAACTTTACCAGTGTTTTTTCATTGGTCGAGAAGGCGGTGTCCTCCTGGATAACCGGGACGTCATTGCGAGTTCCGGGGCTCTGGTCTTTCCGCTGCCCGGTAATCCACGCGTCCACGGTCGCCAGCTTGCGGCGCAGGGGATTGACCTTGCGAATGCCGCAACACTCACCGTGCCCATCTTCATAGAAGCTGAACAGGCCCTTTTTGTTCACCAGATCCTGAACTTCGTGAGCATCCGGAAACAGAACTTCGATCTCGATGCCGTAATGCTTGCGAGCCCGCTCTACAAAATCGTAGGTTTCTGGATGCAGACGGCCTGTATCCAGAGTGAAGACCTTCAGGTTGTCGGTCAGCTTGTACGCCATTTCAATCAACACGACATCTTCGGCGCCACTGAAGGAGATGGCGATGTTATCGTATTGCTGCAGCGCGGCTTTGAGAATCGAACGGGGGCTCTGGCCTTCGAGCTCTTCCCGCAGGGTTTGAATATCGTTCATGGCCCGGCATTGCCTTCTATGGATGTGCAAGGGTGTCTAACTGACCGAAAAGGCTACCATTAAATGCCTCATACCCTGAAGGAATGACGATCTATATGGTTATTCCGCGTTTAAAAGCGCGGGTTTACACTTCCACGATGCAATCCTGGCCGGTTTTTCTTATCATACGCTCCGAATATAGGCAGGCGGATTGACCGTCCTGGCCATTTACCAATCAAAGCAGGAGATCGTTGTGGAACTGGCATGCCTTGACCTTGAAGGAGTATTGATCCCGGAAATCTGGATCGCGTTCGCCGAAAAGACCGGCATTGAAGAGCTCAAGGCGACCACCCGCGATATTCCGGATTATGACGTCCTGATGAAGCAGCGCCTCAAGCTGTTGGACCAGCACGGCTATGGCCTTCCGCAAATCCAGGAAGTGATCGGCGAGCTGGACCCGCTGCCCGGTGCCCGGGAGTTTCTGGATTGGCTGCGTGAGCGTTTTCAGGTCGTGATTCTGTCCGACACCTTCTACGAATTCGCCATGCCCCTGATGAAGAAGCTGGGTTATCCGGCACTGCTTTGTCACAAGCTGGAAGTGGCAGACGACGGCCAGATCACCAACTACCTGCTGCGCCAGCGCGATCCCAAGCGCCAGTCGGTGAGGGCATTCCAGTTGCTGAATTACCGCGTGATTGCTGCCGGTGATTCATACAACGACACCACTATGCTGGGGCAGGCCGAAGCCGGTATTCTTTTCCACGCCCCGCAGAATGTAATCGACGAGTTCCCGCAGTTCCCTGCGGTGCATAACTTCGATGACCTGAGGCAAGAGTTCCTCAAGGCGAGTGCTATTCACAACGCCTGAGGCAAAAGCTGAAAATGGGGTCAGAAGAAAGCTTTCTTCTGACCCCTTGTCTACGCTTTCTCAATAACCAACTCTTCCAGAAACCCCATTAAAGACCCGACTTTTGCGAGCGTCTCCTGATACTCGGCTTCGGGATCTGAATCCGCAACAATACCGCCACCACCCCAGCACCGAATGGTGCCCTCGCCATCACACAGCATCGTTCGAATCGCAATATTGCTGTCCAGTGTGCCATCCAGTCCACGATAGAAAATCGAGCCGCAGTAGGGGCCACGCCAGTGGGGCTCAAGCTCCCGGATGATTTCCATTGCTCGGATCTTGGGCGCACCCGTAATGGAACCACCCGGGAATGCGTCAAACAGGGCCTTCATCGGCGTAACACCGTCGGCAAGTTCCGCGCGAATGTGGCTGACGAGGTGATGAACGTTCTTGTAGGACTCAAGAGCAAAGAGTTTGTCGACTTTCACGCTACCGGGTTTCGCGTTCAGGCCCAGATCATTGCGGAGAAGATCGACGATCATAAGGTTCTCGGCAAGGTCCTTTTCGGAGCCTTCCAGTTCAGAGGCATAGGCCAGATCGGTTTCCGGTGTTCTGCCTCTCGGCCTCGTGCCCTTGATGGGGCTGGTGGTTACGGTCCGATCGTGTATCTCGAGAAAACGTTCGGGGGAGACCGAGATAATCGATGCTTCGCCTGATCGGATAAAACCGCTGTAGGGAGTGGGGTTAGCGTCCGAAAGCGCCTGGAATGCTCGCCAGGGATCCCCTACGAAACGGCCTGCGAATTCCTGGGACAGATTCGTCTGATAGCAATCACCGGCTTCGATGTATTGGCGGACCCTTTCGACGCTAGTCCTGAAAGCAACCGGTGTTTGCCTGGACTGAAATCCGCAAACCATAGACCATCCAGTGGTGGCGGGTTCGTCCGTGGCCAGCCACTGGTCCAGTAAATCACGCGTCCCATCAGGGCAATCCGGATGAATCCAAAGCCAATATTGATCTGTTTTGCGATTGTGACTGGCAGTCCAAAGATAGAATCCTGCAGACATTAGGGGAACATCCAGAGATGGGCAGAGCTCTCTGAGACGGTTTTCCCTGACATACCCGAGCTCATAGCCCAGGAATCCAATCCACCCTCCGGACAGGCATTCCGGATTGGGTTCCTGTTTGATCTGGAACTGTCGGACGAGGCTTTCCATGCTCTGCGCAAGCTGATCGGAGCAGAAATCTGCAAGAACAGGGTGTTGGAGTACTTCGGTGGCAAGAGCTCGGGCAGAAAATCCGCTGAAAACTCCCCGGGCCGGGCCGTTTCCGACACTTCCGATATAGGCGAAATCCGCTTCCCGGCAGGCATGGCTTAGCAGGCGATGGTAGCGCTCCTGATTGAGTTCAAGCTTGGTTGCCGGGTTCAAGGTCTCTCCGGATTCTTCGAGAAATGATAAACAGCACACAAAACGGGCGTTGTCGCGTTTGCTGAGCCGCTGCTCTAATGAGGGGCTGTTTCAGTTGGGCGCCAATTTGGGGCGCTGGTCAATATTCTAACTGAGTTTGGCGACCATTCTTAATACAAAAAAATCAGAAGTTTGCTGTTATGAGTTGATGGCGAACGTTGAATGAGACGGGAGAAAGCTAATGAAAAATACTTCGAAGGCAGTGCAGGCCACAATGTTTCTGATCTTTCTGATTCTGCCTTTGGGAGAGTTGTATGCGCAGAGCGGAGGTGCCACTGAGGATGAGGTCAAGCAGATGGTGCAGACACAGTTCGAGCGAATGTATCAAAAAGGTGTCGAGAACCTCTCAGACCGAATCGTAGTGTCCGGTGGCGTAAAGCCGTTCGCTGTGGTTACAGATACCGGCGACAAGACCAAGGCGATCCGTATCAAGCAAGCCGAAGAGATGCCTGCCGATGTTGCTCTTGAAGTGCTGCGTCGTTCTCTAATCGCCCTGGTGAAAAAAGGAAAGATTGGTGCAACAGCCATTTTCTACACGGCTGACAATCCGAATAAAGAGGCTAACGCCGAGAAGGTTCTTGTCGTTGAAATGGAACATATTTTTGGGCCGACGCTGGCGCAGCTCGTGCCGTTCACAATCAAGGACGGTAAAGCACGTTTTGGTGACCAAGTTGTCGTTGACATGGAGAAGCAGATTTTCAATATCAAGGTTGATGAAGAGGCAGCGGAATAACGATTGGGTGTCGGACAATCTAATTATTGGTTACTGTGAAGGTGTTCACGGAACATTTTGTTACCTCTGACGTACTCTGTAGCCGTGCAGATACAAAAGTAAACCAAACAGTCTGCATACATGGAAATAAAAACAATTTGTTCCGTAAAGGAGAACGTTATGAAAGGCCTGAAGAAACTCGCACTGGCAACTGCCGTTGCTGCAGCTCCGTTTGCAGCTAACGCTGACCTTAAGGCACTGGATGACAGTGCAATGGGCAACGTGACCGGTCAGTCCGGTGTATCCATCGAACTGGAAACAGAAGTCAGCATAGGCGAGTTCCGCTATACCGACGAAGGTTACCTCTCAGTCAATGACATCTACATTGGCGGTGGTTCTGTTGAGCGAGATGGTAGCGGGGCTGTAACCGGTGTCGATGGCATGTTGGACGATCTGTTGATCGACATTGATGTGGAAGCAGATGGTGATGCGGTCATCGACGTTCACAGTGTCAGCGCAAACCCGATTACAGGTGAGCCCAACAAGAACCCGATCGACTTCGCCGTGGCTGTTGGCTCTGCGAGCCTGAATGCGACTGACAACAGTGGCGATTCTACTCTGTTGGCCAGCAACATCGGCATCGAGGGTAACCTTGGTAAGCTGAACATTCGTGTAGACACCGCCACTGACAACCTGATCATGAACGTTGGCTTCAACGTGACTGATATGGATATGGACATCGATTTCCTCGGTGTGAATGTTCGTGATCTCACAGTATTCGGTGCGACTGCGTTTGAGTCGATGGAGGCCGGTTTCGATCCGAACGATCCTACCACCTGGACCAATGCAGTTGGTGGTGATGCCGCGGCAGCTTTGTTTGCCGGAGCGCAAATCACTGTTGGAAAGGGTGTTTCCGGCAACACTGGCGGCGATGCTTTGGAAATCACTATTCCTCAGTTCGTAGCTGATATCGGTGTTGGCGCTGTTGAGATCGGCGGCGAGTCCATCGGTTCCTTCCGCATGGATAACCTGGCTGTAACCAACACCAGTATGAAGGTATATGGTCACCAGTAAGTTGGCCTGAAACCTTGTGTTAGGTGTTATAACGCCCCGCTATGCGGGGCGTTTTTTTCGCCAGAAGAAAACTCAAGCCAACCAAAAAACGGCAACCATTCCAGGCTGCCGTTTCCAAATCGAATCAACTAGTTCCGCCTTACTGATCCGGCACCGCAATAGAAAGATCAAACCCACCACCAGGCCTCGGCGTCAAAGTAATCGGTCCTTCATTAATTGCCTGTGGGATCTGTATCTGATCAATCCCCGGCGGATTGCCGATGCTGAAATTCAGGTTCTGCCCGTCAAACCCTATACCCAGTTGATCATTAAGAAAGGTTTGCGTAAAAGGCTCTTCCGGAATCTGTGCCTGCTGCCCGAAGATGATTGGTGGAATCGTTGGGGTAAACTCTGCTGGCGGCTGCGCCCGGGCGATTTCTTCCTGGGGCAGCAGCAGGGCGCGCCGGAGGAATTCATCTTCTGCGTTTTCCAGAGCATCGGTCTTGCCCTCATCAACGTATCGTTGCAACGCTTCCCGGTAAGCTTCCTCTTCAGCTTCGGTCAGTACCGGTTCGCCGGGCGATATGGTGAGGGAGCGCAGGATACGTTGGCGGTCGGCTTCGGACTTCTTCCGTTCTTTGGGTACAACGATTACGGCGGAATCTTTCACGTAGGTTTCCACCATCTCGTCCGAGGTCATGGTTTGAACGCCACCGAAGGCAGGTAGAGCAACAACCAGGCCGCTGATGGCGGTGGTGAGCAGGTGTCGGCGTTTCATAATCTGGCCTCTTTTGTTTAAAAAATACGCTCCCTTGGACGAGTATTCGGTTTGTCAGACAGGAATTCAAGCCAGATGATCCGGGATTGTGATCAGAATCTTTGATTTTTCGGTACTGTTACTAATCAACGCAAAATCGTGGTCGAATACCATGAACTTTTTGGGCATCGCAGGGCCTCAGTTTTACTATGAAAAATCCGTTCAGAAATCGCTTTCGTCGCTGGATTAACCGACGGATTCCTCGGTCCGATGTCCAGAGCTTCAGTCAGAAGAACATATTCATCCTGCCTACCGGTGCGGGGCTCGTGTTCGGGATGTTGCTCGTCATCATGCTTCTCACCGGCATCAATTATCAGAACAGCCTGATTTATCTGAGTACCTTTCTGCTTGGGGCGGTCTTTGTTGGCGCGATGCATCAAACCCATCGAAATCTGTCCGGCCTGGAGCTCACGCTGGTTCAGCCGGGAGAGGGCTTTGCCGGTGATGATATTCCGTTTCGATTCCGCCTGAAGGCAGGGCGAGATGACGCCATTGCCATCCTGCTTTCCTGCGAAGAGTCCGGCTTGGCCCCGGTTCACGTCCACTCGGGTCGTTCCCAGGATGTCACGCTTCCGGTTCATTCCGCTCATCGGGGGTATTTGCGGCCCGATCGGGTACGGATTGAAACGCGTTTTCCGTTCGGCCTCCTCAAGGCTTGGTCGTGGGTTCGGCCGGTGTCCGCCGGTGTGGTATTTCCAAGGCCGGTTCCAGCACCTGAGGCGTTCAGCACGGTAGAGGATGGTGAAGAGTCAGCAGAAGCACGATCCGTTGAAGGTAACGATCATGCCGATATCCGACCCTGGCGCGAAGGTGATCTCAGCCAGCGGGTACTCTGGAAACGATTCGCTCGAACCGGGCAAATGGTGGTGGCAGACTGGGAGGGTGAGCAGGGCAGTCCCTACTGGCTGGATTTCAATGCCTACCCCGGCGCAGACCATGAGTTACGGTTGAGTTACCTGGCCTTTCTGGTAAACGAGCGGGGCAAATGCGGTGTGCGCTTCGGGTTGAATCTTCCCGGGCAGATTATCGAGCCTGATTCGGGCCCGGCGCACGTAGCACGGTGCCTGCGCGTATTGGCAACCTGGGGTGAGGAGCGGCCCCGGGATGCCATGACCGAGCCCCATGGAACGCGCAGGAAGCCGATCGGAAACTCACCGCGGTATGCAGGGGAGGGGCAGGCTTGAGTTTCCTGGACAGCATTAGAGGCACCCAATCGGAAGAAGCGTCAGCGACCAATCTGCCTTCGAGAGCCCTGCTCTGGCTGATTGCCAGTTTTGCGTTGCTGCTGTCGCCACAGTGGGACCGGTTACCGCTCTGGCTGATTGCGGCCTGCGCAGTGTTGGCCGCCTGGCGCTGGTTGGCGCAATACGGAAGGGTAAGGCTCCCTGGCCGCCTGTTGCGCACGGGCATTATGCTGGTGCTGATCGGCGTCTATGTTGCAACGGTACAGGGTCGGTTCACGGTGGATACCGCCGCTTCGTTCTTTGTACTGGCGGTAGGTCTCAAGTGGCTGGAGACCCGTTCGGTCAGGGACTTCTACGTTCTTTTTTTCATTCTTGTCTATCTGGCCTCGGTAAATTTCCTGTTCCATCAGGAGATCCTATGGGCACTGGTCAACTTCACCGGTATAGCGCTGCTGCTGGTCGGGCTGCAAGTACTGAACGCACCGGAACTGCCCGGTGGTATGACTTCAGGCTGGCGCAGGCTGGGTGGAATGTTCCTCAAGACACTGCCAATCGTCGTTCTTTTATTCGTGTTTTTCCCGCGGATGTCGCCGCTGTGGAGTGTGCCGCTGGTGTCCGGTGAGGCCCGGACCGGGATCAGCGACACCATGAGGCCAGGGGATATTTCCAACCTTGCCCAGAGCAGTGAGAGGGCGTTCCGGGTAACCTTTGGCGGCGAGATGCCCGCCTACAGGGACAGATACTGGCGAGGGCTTATTCTCGACTACCTGGATGGAGAAACCTGGCGCCAGGGTCAACAAGAACCATTTCGGGCCCTGGGCCGCGTAGCGGTTGATGGTGGCATAGGAGAGCTTGAGCCAAACCAGTATGACGTGTTGTTGGAACCTACGGATCAGCGCTGGGCATTTGCCCTGGAAGGTTCCCTTGCGGTATCAGATAACGTGTTCGAAGACAGCGCGGATCTTTTCCGTTTCCGGCGGCCGGCTGACAGCCCGGTGCGTTACAGGCTGGCACTCGAGAGCGAGGCCTCTGTTGCCGAAACACAAAACGCAGTGGAACTGCGCCGCTATCTGCAACTGCCGCCGGAAGGCAACCCCAGAGCGCGCGACTTCGCAAGGGAACTTCGCCGCTCGATGGACGACGAACAGGTCGTTCGTACCCTGTTGCAGCGTTTTCGAGAACAGGAGTACTTTTACACTCTCAGACCCCCTGCCATGCCTGACGACGGCATCGATTCCCTGCTTTTCGACGAGAAGCGCGGTTTTTGCGCCCACTATGCTGGCGCAACCACCTTCGTGTTGCGCGCTGCCGGTATTCCCTCGCGCGTTGTCGTCGGCTACCAGGGGGGCGAAAACGGGGCGGGAGGCGATTACCTGATTGTGCGTCAGTATGATGCCCATGCCTGGGTTGAGGCCTACATTGACGGCCGCGGATGGGTGAGGATCGATCCGACGGCCGCCATTGCACCGGATAGGATTGAGTCAGGCCTGCGAGACGCGGTGGCAGAGGAGGGATCCTTCCTGGAAAACAACTGGACCTCGCCCCAGCGTTATGCGGATGTGGCCCTGGTGCAATGGGCGAGTCTTCAGCTGGATCGCATCAACTACCAGTGGCAGCGCTGGGTCGTCGGCTATCAGGGCCAGAGCCAGATGGATCTGATGTCCAGGTTGCCCGGTGGCTTCGGCATGCGCGAATTGGGTTACATGACGGCGGGTATCGTTGGTGCCGGATTGCTAATTGCTGGACTCATTTCCGCGTTGCAAACGCGCCGTGGAGAAAGGCGGGACGCGTTCCGGAGGGTGGTGGATACGTGGCACCGTCTGTGCGCGAGTGCAGGCGTGCCTGTCCGTCATGGTGAAACGCCGTCGGTTCTTGCATCAAGGCTGGCAAAAGCTGAACCGGCTGCAGGGGATTCTGCCAGGCTTTTTGCCCGGATGGTGAACAGCCATTACTATAGCGCTGGTAAAGACGACGAGGGCGTTGAGCAGTTGAAGCGAATGCGCCGCTTGCTTGCAACCATGAAGCGCCAACTGCGCAGATCCGGAACCCGCACAGGAAGGTCCAGTGACTGATATTGCCCAAGATATGCCCTGGCTGCGCCGTGCCTGGCAAACTGTTCAGAGCCGGGTCGCAGAAGACCGACTCCCACACGCTCTTATACTTGTTGGAGAGTGTGGTGTGGGTAAGCGGGCCTGGGCAGAGGCTGTCGGCGGGCTGCTGCTGTGCGATCAGCCATTGGGCCGGGAAGCGGGCCAGCCAATTGCCTGTGGCCGCTGTAAACAATGTGAACTTCTGGCAGCCGCCAGCCACCCGGATATCCGGATTTATGCGCCGGAAAAGTCCCGTATGGTCAAGGTGGATCAGGTCAGGGCTCTTTCGTCGTTTGCGGTGGCGTCTCCGCAGGTGGCCCACCATAAAGTGGCGATTATTGACCGGGCGGATCAGTTGAACATCAATGCGGCGAACGCGTTGCTCAAGACCCTTGAAGAGCCGCTGCCCGACGTGACCTTGATTCTGTTGCAGGAGAGCGGTCGTCCGGTGCTGCCTACCATCCGGTCCAGATGCCAGTCATTGACGGTTCCGGTGCCCGGTATCAGCGAAGCGAACCAGTGGCTCGCCAGTCGGGTAAAGAATCTTCCCGAAGAGGCACAACCGTCTGCAGATGTTCTGGCCAAAGCTTTGATGCTGGCGGGTAATGCACCCAGGTTGGCATTGGACTATGCAACAGGTGATTTCATCGGTTTGCGGGACACGGCCCTCGACCGCTTCAAGGATTTCATGAAGTCCAGGATTCCGGTCGGTGAGGCCGCCAGGGCGTTCAAATCCATGGGCCTGGAGGATACGCTTTGGTTGTTCGAAACCTGGGCGGCTGATCTGGCACGTTTGATAGTGGGAGGCAGTGCCCGGGACGCCGATGCCGCCGATATGCTCGGATTTCTGGCCAAAACGACGCCCGGCTGGCGGGCCCATGAGTTGCTCGATATGGTAAAGGAATCACGCGCAGCGGGTGTCTACAACGCCAGCCCCGAGCTGGAAGCCAGTCGTCTTCTGATCGCCTGGCAAAAGCTGATGCCGGTGAAACGCCCGGCGGCTTAGTGGATATCCCGGCAGAATTGCGTCTTTGGGGGCAACAACTGCTATGATTCCGGAATGAAAGGGATTTTCGGATCCCGATAACCGTTCAAAACGATCTAAGAGAAAGGTGTCAGTTATGGGGCCAGGTTTTGGTGCGCGCAGTGGCATACTCACCCTGACAATCAAGGATAAAGCAGTGCTCTACGCGGCATATATGCCTTATATCCGCCAGGGTGGACTGTTCATCCCGACCCAGAAACAGTATCAGCTGGGCGACGAAGTCTTCCTGCTTCTCAACCTGATGGACGAGCCTGAAAAAATTCCGGTCGCCGGCAAGGTAATCTGGATAACGCCCAAAGGTGCCCAGGGCAACCGCGCCGCGGGTATCGGTGTCCAGTTCAACGGTGATGATGAAACCGCCCGAACCAAGATTGAATCCTACCTGGCAGGCTCGCTGAGCTCCGATCGCCCCACCCATACAATGTGAAGGCGGAGCCTGGATGAGCGACATGTCGTTTCCCGCGGACACCCCCGGAAACCAGGTGAAGGACGGGAGCATTGAAAAACCCGCTCGGTCGTTCCGCGAGTCCGATTGGAAACTCCGGCACATCACCCTGGCCGGTCTTAGCTGGCCTGCCGCTGCTGATGCCCACGATAATACACCGATCATAATGCTGCATGGCTGGCTCGATAACAGCCTCACCTTTGTGAAGCTCGCACCGGAGCTGGCGCGACTCGGGCCCGTCTACGCGTTGGACTTTGCCGGGCATGGCCATTCCGGGCACCGCCCTGAGGGGCAGAGTTACCTCTTGATGGACTATGTGGCGGATCTGGCCGAACTGGTTGAACGTTATTTCCAGGAAACACCGGATGGCAGGATCAACCTGGTCGGGCACTCGCTTGGGGGTATTGTCGGAGCGCTCTACGCGGCCGCCTTTCCGGAGCGAATTCGAAACCTGGTGATGATCGACAGTCTGGGCGCATTGAGCCGTCCGGTTAAGGAAACCATTCCCCAGCTCCGAAAGGCTGTGAAAAAACGCATTGCCGGCTCCGGCCGCCAGGTTGTCTATCCGGATATCGCCACGGCCGCCAAAGCTCGGGAGGGCGGGCTGAGCCCGCTCAGCCCCGAGGCCGCGCTGACACTCATTCCGCGCAACATGAAACCCGAGGGAGAGGGCTACGTCTGGCAGACCGATCCAAGGTTACGGCACCCGTCTCCATTGATGATGACCGAAGAGCAGGTGCTGGCTTCGCTGTCTGCTATTGAAACCCGTGTGCTTTTTGTCAGAGCCGATGAAGGACTTCTTTCGTACAGAAAGGATCTGGATCAACGCGCTGACGCTATCGACAACCTCCAGATCGTAAACGTGCCGGGAGGTCACCATTGCCATCTGGATGGCGAGACCGGGCCGGCTGCAACAGCCATCAGACAATTCCTGGAAAATGAGTAATCGCTTGTTGAAAATACTGTTCACACGTTTCTTGGCTCCGATCCTCGGATTATTGGCACTGTCTTCCGGTGTGCAGTCTGCTCCGGAGGATATGCCCGAGGCCTATCAACAGTCGACGCTTGAAAATACGGTCTCGATTCAGTCGTCGGGACACCTGGTATTGTTCAGCCCCGTGCGGGAAGTCAATAACGAGATCCGCTCCGAGACCCTGG
This sequence comes from Marinobacter sp. NFXS11, assembly GCF_040148675.1. Lineage (NCBI taxonomy): Bacteria > Pseudomonadati > Pseudomonadota > Gammaproteobacteria > Pseudomonadales > Marinobacteraceae > Marinobacter > Marinobacter sp. NFXS11. Next base: position 1,259,419 of record NZ_JAGDDV010000001.1, read on the forward strand.
CCCGCTTGCCCGTGACCGGGGAAGGGCGCCTGTACCGGATTGCCCGAGACTCAAGTCGCGAGGAAGCGCGGGACCACTACCTGGGTCTGTTGCGCCAGAGAAACGCCCAGATTCTGTTTGAGTGCTCCAGTATCCGTTGTGGAAGAAGCAACGTCTGGGCAAACCAGATTTTCAATCAGGCTGTTCTGTATGGTCGCGATGCAACTCAGGATTATCTGGTGGCGGGCACCGTTGCCGAGGACGGCGCTCGTTGGCTTACCCTGATTTACACGGTGACTCGCGGCAACCTACGGGAGTACGTGTGGGTGGAGCACCTGCGGGTCGAATCCGGAGCGACGGTTCCCGGCTTTGGCACCATGGCCAACCGCGTTGAAGGGCCGATTATCGTTCCCTGGCAGGGCGGTGTAACCTACCGGTTCGACTGGCAAGCAACGGATCGTAGACGGGTGAATGATCTGGCCCGTGAAGAGGGAACGGTGGTTGCACTGGTGGGCTATTCTGTATTGGAAACTGATGAATCTTTCAGTGATGCGATGGAGCGTGCTCGCCAGGCTACCGAGTCGTTGTCGGAGGTTCTGTCCAAAACGGGTGTCTCCCGGGCTCAGCAGGAGATAATCGTTGTGGGGCCGGCAGGTGTCTTCACTGATCCAGACCGGCAGGGCGACCGGGTAGAAGTGGTAGTGATCTCGAGGCAATGATTATGGGCACATCAAAGGATGACGATAAGGATCCAAAGGACAAGCCCTCAGAGAAAGATCCGCAGGACAACGTCTCGAAGGTAATGAGTAGCTCGGATGTTTCCGCTACCCGTGCTCCGGCAAACCCGGAAAAAGTGGATAACCGGAACAAACCACGCAAGACTGTTGCTCTGGCTCTTGGTAGCGGTGGCGCCCGGGGCTATGCCCACATTGGCGCCATCGAAATCCTGGTAGAGCGCGGCTACGACATTGTCGCAATCTCTGGCTGTTCCATGGGAGCGTTGATTGGCGGCATGTTCGGCGCCGGCAAGATGCAAGACTACAAGGACTGGGTTACGGGTCTTGGCCAGTTTGATGTCCTGAAGCTGCTGGATGTCACCTTCAACTCGGTTGGGGCCATTCGCGGAGAAAAGATCTTTTCTGTCGTCCGGGAAATGCTTGGGGACACCCGGATTGAGGATCTGCCCATTTCCTTTACCGCCGTAGCTACGGATCTGCTTGCCCACAAGGAAATCTGGTTCCAGGAAGGTCCGTTGGATCAGGCCATACGCGCCTCTGTGGCGATTCCCAGCGTTGTCACGCCCCTGGTCCTCAATGGCCGGGTTCTGGTCGACGGAGCCTTGCTTAATCCGCTACCGATCATTCCGACCATCTCCTCCCACGCTGATATGATTGTGGCGGTCAACCTGAGTGGTGAGGATGACCGCAGACGCCGGATTCCGGATGCGGCATTTTCTCCTGTGGAGCATGAAAACAAGGACATGGACGAATGGGTGGACACGATTCGTGAAAAAGCATCGCGCTGGTTTGACTGGGATGCCCTGAAATCCCTGACTGCCCGGAAGCCGGACAACGGTGACAGCCCGGAAGAAAAGATCAGCCGGGCAGTGCACAAGAAAGAGCATCAAAAGCAGACGGAGAAGAAGCCGGCTGACAAGAAGAGCCAGGAAGAGCACGAAACCATCGACTGGGACAAGCTCGGGATCGGCAAATTCGATGTGATGAACCTCACCATCGAGACCATGCAGAGTGCGCTTGTGCAGTACAAGATCGCGGGCTACCCGCCGGATTTGCTGGTGAATATCCCGAAGAATGCCTGTCGGAGCTACGATTATCACAAGGCCCCGGAATTGATTCAGCTGGGCCGTGAGCGGATGGCTGCTGCGCTGGATCGCTTTGAAGAAAGCCGGAACAGCTCCGGGCCTCTGGCTATCTGAACAATTTGTTGGCGGGGGCGGGCTGCAGTCGAGCGGGTAAACAGCGTATAATCCCGCGCTAACACGCTCTTGCACAGGATGTACGTTAGTGACCAGCCCTATTGACGACCTTCACAGCGTTCGGGATTACCTCCGCTACGCCTCCTCTCGGTTTGCTGCTTCGCCGCTGTTTTTCGGGCATGGCACGGACAATGTCTGGGATGAAGCCGTTCAGCTGGTTATGCGTAGCCTGCACCTTCCCCTTGAAAACAACACTCTGTTCCTGGATGCCCGTCTAACGCGGGAAGAGCGGGAGCTGGTACTGGAAAGAATCGCCCGGCGCGTGGATGAGCGCATACCTCTGGCGTATCTGCTCGGTGAAGCCTGGTTTATGGGCATGCCTTTTCATGTTGACGAACGGGTGTTGGTACCGCGTTCACCCATTGGTGAACTGATCGAGAACGGCTTTCAGCCGTGGCTCGGAGACAAGACGGTGGAACGCATCCTTGATCTTTGCACCGGGAGCGGGTGCATTGGCATTGGTGCGGCATCTGTTTTCGGCGAGGCGGAAGTCGATCTGTCGGACATTTCTCCGGATGCACTTGAAGTGGCTGAATCCAATATCGACCTGCACGGAGTCCGAGAGCGGGTCCGTACCGTACAATCCGATGTCTTTGACAATATTGAAGGTCGCTACGACGTGATCGTTAGCAACCCGCCCTATGTGGATGCAGACGATCTCTCCAGCATGCCGGATGAGTACCGCCACGAACCTGAGCTGGGCCTTGCCGCCGGTAAAGACGGGCTCGACATCGCTCACAGAATCATTGCCAAAGCGGCCGAACATCTTACTCCTGGTGGACTACTGGTCGTGGAAGTCGGTAACAGCTGGGTTGCAATGGATGAGGCGTATCCGGATCTGCCACTGACCTGGCTGGAGTTCGAGAATGGGGGCGATGGCGTCTTTCTGATCACCGAGCCGGACCTGCGTCAGTGGCAGGCTTCCAGTTAAACTGAATTCTCATAAAAGCTGAACAAGATACTGAATTATGTCGGGAAACTCTTTCGGAAAACTGTTTACGGTTACCTCATTCGGCGAGAGCCACGGGCCTGCGCTGGGGTGCATCATTGATGGCTGCCCTCCGGGACTTGAGCTTTCGGAAGCGGACATGCAGCGGGACCTGGATCGCCGAAAGCCAGGCACATCCCGGCACACAACCCAGCGTCGTGAAGCCGACGAGGTGAGAATCCTGTCAGGCGTTTTCGAGGGTAAGACCACCGGAACGCCGATTGGCCTGCTGATTGAAAACACCGATCAGCGGTCCAAGGATTACTCAAAGATCTCCGAACAGTTTCGGCCGGCTCACGCTGATTACACCTACATGCACAAGTATGGTGTTCGCGACTATCGCGGCGGTGGTCGTTCGTCTGCCCGTGAGACCGCCATGCGGGTTGCTGCGGGTGCTGTTGCGAGAAAATTCCTTGAGCAGCGCCTGGGTATCCGGATTCGCGGCTATCTGTCGCAGCTGGGGCCCATCAAGGCCGAGAAACTGGATTGGGATCAGGTTCACCAGAACCCGTTCTTCTGCCCGGATGCGGACAAGGTTCCCGAGATGGAAGCTTATATGGATGCCCTGCGCAAGGAGGGGGATTCCATCGGTGCCCGGATCAACGTGGTTGCCGACGGTGTGCCACCGGGTCTCGGCGAGCCGATCTTTGACCGCCTGGATGCGGATCTTGCCCATGCACTTATGAGTATCAATGCGGTGAAGGGCGTCGAGATTGGCGCCGGTTTCGACTGCATTGATCAGAAGGGTACCGAGCATCGTGACGAAATGATGCCGGAAGGGTTCCTTTCAAATAATGCCGGTGGTGTGCTCGGAGGTATTTCCTCAGGGCAACCGATCTTGGCCAGTATCGCATTGAAGCCCACGTCGAGTTTGCGCTTGTCGGGTCGCAGTATTGATGTGAACGGCGATCCTTGTGAGGTTATTACCACTGGGCGGCATGATCCCTGTGTGGGGATCCGGGCGACGCCGATTGCCGAGGCGATGATGGCCATTGTGTTGATGGACCATTACCTGCGGCATCGTGGGCAGAATGCGGATGTTTCTGTTTCTACGCCGGTGATTGGGCAGCTCTGGCGGGGGCGGCCTCCCAAAAAACGCCCATAAATACCCCTGCGGGGTCCGGCCAGCAATCGTAGATTGCCGTCGTTCGGCTGTCGCATGAAGCTTCGCTTCATAGACGCTCGGCCTCACCCCTGTAGGGCCTGGTCGCGCCATCCTTGGCGCTCCACATTTTTGGGCAGTGAGTTCCGCCAAAACAGCCGGACTTGCGGGGTATTCCTATCTACTGGCGCCTCTCAAACCTCTATTTCTGGTTCTTCGCCCTCCTTGGCGGGCTCTTGCCGTATTGGTCCCTCTACCTTGAGGGCCAGGGCTTTTCCTACCTCCAGATCGCCACGCTCATGGCGACCATTCAGCTCACCAAAATCGTTGCTCCCAGTGTCTGGGGCTGGTTAGGGGACAAAACCGGCCAGCGGGTGCGTTTGGTGCGGTTCGGTGCCATTACCGGTTCACTGTTTTTTGCCGGTGTGTTCATGGAACCGGGGTTCTATGGCCTGCTGCTGGTCATGCTGGCGTTCACGTTTTTCTGGAATGCGATCTTGCCGCTGTATGAGGTGATCACGCTTCGAACCCTTGGCGAACAGAAAGAGAAATACGGGCGGGTTCGGCTCTGGGGCTCGGTGGGGTTCATCGGGGCGGTTGCGCTGGTCGGCGGTTTGCTGGAACTGGTGCCGATTCAGAATCTCCCGTGGTTGTTGCTTCCGGTGTTTGCGGGCATTGCGGTATCCGCATTTTTGGTGCCAGCGGAGCGGGGTGAGCGAAAGCCATCAGCGCCGAAAGGCAGTTTAAAGGCCATCGTCACGCACCCGGCAGTGGTGACGTTCTTTCTGATGAATTTCCTGCTGCAGGTTTCGCACGGAGCTTACTACACGTTCTTCAGTATCCATCTGGAGCAGCACGGATACGGCAAGCTGTCGATTGGTTTGCTGTGGTCGCTGGGCGTGTTTGCGGAGATCGCTTTGTTTCTGGTGATGCACCGGTTAACGCGCAATTTCACGGTTCGCCAGATTGCGATCGGCGCGCTTACGCTCACCATGATTCGATGGGTACTGATCGCAGAGCTGACGGATGTTGTCCTCGTCCTGCTGTTCGCCCAGCTGCTTCATGCAGCATCTTACGGTGCGCTGCATGCTATCTCTGTTCAGTACATTCAGGGTTTTTTCGGAAAACACCACCATGGTCAGGGCCAGGCCCTCTACAGCGGCCTCACTTTCGGTGCTGGCGGTGCGCTTGGTGCCTGGTTGTCGGGCTTCCTGGTAGACGGGTTTAGTACCTCGGCGGCTTTCTGGGGCGGTGCTGCCGCCATGGCTGTCGCAATCGTGATCACCTGGCGAGGCCTTCGGCCGCCGCCAGCCCATGGCGAGGGTTAAACCTCAGGCGCTTTCTTCTTCCTGCACGATGGTGAGTAACGCTTTGGCCGCGTTGCTGAGCTGCCGCCCGGATAACCCGATCCCCCCGAGGACACGAGAAACCGGCTTGCCCACATCCAGTACCGTAAGGCTGTCGTCAATCATGCGCAGGGGCAGCACACTCCAGCCCAGGCCCACACTGGTCATCATTTTGATGGTTTCCAGGTAGTTGGTTGGCATTTGCGGATTCAGGTGCAGATTCGCCTCAAGAAACAAGCGGCTCACAACCCGATAGGTTGCGGTGCTGGTGTCCGGCAAAAGTGCAGAGTGGTTTGCAAGATCGTGCAGGCCCGGGTTTGCCAAAGACGCCAGAGGATGCTCGGCACCCGCCACAAACACCATCTGGTCCGGCCATTGGGCAAACACATGAAAGCTCGGTTCCATGCTGTCGCTCAGTGTCACGAATGCCAACTCCGCATTACGTTTTCGCATCTGCTCATAGGCGGCATCGGATTCCATGAATTGCAGGTTGATGGATACCTGAGGGTATTCCCGTTTGAACCGTCGCAGCCAATTCGGCAAGTGGTGCAGGCCGATGTGATGGCTGGCGATGATCTGCAGTTCGCCTTCCACCTGCCTGGAATCCGGTGACAACGCCACCCGGGCATTGTGAATTTCATCGAGGATCCGACGTGCGTGGGGAAGCAAACGGCTGCCGGCATCGGTTAGACGAATCTGACGGTGGCTCCGATCGATCAGGCTGGTTCCAAGCTGGTTTTCGAGGGCGGCCAGGCGTTTCGAGATGGCCGGCTGTGTCAGGTGCAGGATTTCCGCGGCTTCTGAGAAGGAGCCCTGATCGACAATGGTCAAAAATGCCTTTAATGCGTTTGAGTCCATATCTGTGTTCCCGGATTTCGAAATATGGTGCAGGTCCCGGCTTGGAACAGCGTTTTCAAAACACGCCGACAAGCACATCCCTGTGGGCTCGAATCGGGCCATCCCTGGCCCTCTACGGTTTTGAAAACGCGGTTCCAACCCGCTCCCCAGAGTGTGGCGAATATCCACAGAGCATGGGGAGTATGGAGGGATGAGCCTCCCAAAACCGTGGAGCGCCAGGGATGGCGCGACCGAGCCCTACATGGATGTATTTACGGGCGTGTTTTGGGAGGCTTATCCCTCCATGCGACCTTCTCAGAATCTTAAAGTATTACCGTAAGGCATGCGATAGATAAAAAACATGAATTGAGGTTATCCGGTCGCAGGCGGTAAGATAGCGGTATCAAACGTCAGAACCAAAAACCCCCAGAGAGTGAGAGAGAACCATGGCGGGCAAGACCTTATACGATAAATTGTGGGACGATCATCTCGTCAAACAGCGCGATGACGGCTCCGCGTTGATCTATATCGATCGTCAGTTACTGCACGAAGTGACATCACCCCAGGCATTTGAAGGCCTGCGTCTGGCGAGGCGGAAGCCGTGGCGGATCGATGCCAACATTGCGACGCCGGACCACAACGTGCCTACCACGGATCGTGATCGTGGTGTCGAAGGTATTGTTGATCCGGTTTCCCGTATTCAGGTGGAAACGCTGGACAAGAACTGCGACGAGTTCGGAATTCTTGAGTTCAAGATCAAGGATCAGCGCCAAGGCATCGTGCACGTTATCGGGCCCGAGCAGGGCGCGACGTTGCCGGGCATGAGCATTGTTTGTGGCGATTCTCACACCTCGACCCACGGTGCCTTCGGTTGCCTCGCTCACGGTATTGGCACCAGTGAAGTTGAGCATGTGCTGGCCACCCAGTGCCTGGTGCAGCAGAAAATGAAGAACATGCTGGTGAAGGTTAATGGCAAGCTGGGTCCGGGCGTTACCGGCAAGGATGTCGTGTTGGCCATCATTGGCAAGATCGGGACTGCCGGTGGTACCGGGCACGCCATTGAGTTTGGTGGCGAAGCCATTCAGGGCCTGAGCATGGAAGGACGGATGACCATCTGCAACATGTCCATCGAGGCCGGTGCGCGGGTTGGTATGGTGGCGGTGGATGACACCACCATCGAGTACGTTCGTAATCGTCCGTTCGGGCCGAAGGGCGACCAGTGGGATGCAGCGGTTGATTACTGGCGAACCTTGCATAGCGATAGCGATGCTGTCTTCGACAAGGTTGTTGAGTTGGAAGGCTCGGAAATCCAGCCGCAGGTGAGTTGGGGTACGTCGCCTGAAATGGTGGCCGGAATTGATGGCAAGGTGCCCGATCCGGAACAGGAAGCCGATCCGATCAAGCGTGAAGGCATTGTTCGCGCTCTCAAGTACATGGGTTTGCAGCCCAATATGGCGATTACCGATATCAAGCTGGATCGTGTGTTCATTGGCTCCTGTACCAACAGCCGGATTGAGGATCTGCGCGAGGCCGCGGCCGTGGTGAAAGGGCGGAAGGTGTCGCCGATTCTGAAGCAGGCCATGGTGGTTCCCGGTTCCGGTCTGGTGAAAGCCCAGGCGGAGCAGGAAGGTCTCGACAAGATCTTTATCGAAGCCGGTCTTGAGTGGCGCGACCCGGGCTGTTCGATGTGTCTGGCCATGAACGCCGACAAGCTGGGGCAGGGGGAGCATTGTGCTTCCACGTCGAACCGGAACTTCGAGGGCCGTCAGGGCTTTGGCGGGCGTACCCACCTGGTAAGCCCGGCCATGGCTGCCGCTGCTGCGGTAAGCGGCCATTTCGTTGATGTCCGTGAGCTGATGAACTGATCCACAGGAGAGAACCATGCGCGCATTAAAGCACCACCAGGGCGTTGTCGCCCCCATGGACCGTTCCAACGTGGATACGGACATGATTATTCCCAAGCAGTTTCTGAAATCCATCAAGCGCACAGGCTTCGGCCCGAACCTGTTTGATGAACTGCGTTATATGGATGAAGGCAAGCCGGATCAGGATTCTTCTACCCGGCCGATCAATCCGGATTTTGTCCTGAATCAGGACCGTTACAAGAACGCCAGTGTGCTGTTGGCACGACGTAACTTTGGCTGTGGTTCAAGCCGGGAGCACGCGCCCTGGGCTCTGGAGGATTTCGGCTTCCGGGTGATTGTCGCTCCGAGCTTTGCCGATATTTTCTACAATAACTGCTTTAAGAATGGCTTGTTACCTATTGTTCTCCCTGAAGAAGTTGTTAATCAATTATTCCGGGAAGTGGAGCAGAACGAGGGCTATCAGTTAGCAGTCGATCTGGAAGCCAGGACCGTGACCACTCCGTCCGGTGAGACCTTCTCGTTTGAGGTGGATGATTTCCGTCGTCATTGTCTGCTGAACGGTCTAGACGATATTGGCGTCACACTGGAGGATGCTGAGCTGATCCGGTCATATGAAGAAAGCCGCCGGAAGACGGCGCCCTGGCTGTTTGGTGCCGGTGAGTGAATAGGCTGTCGGATTACGCTGGCGCTAATCCGACCTACCTGTGACTACGCAGGAATATAAGTAAACGTAGGTCGGATTAGCCCACGGCGTAATCCGACACAAAGGAATGGAACAAGGAAACAACATGTCCAGAACAATCCTGATGCTTCCCGGTGACGGCATCGGCCCGGAAATCGTCGCTGAAGCGGAAAAAGTACTTCGCAAGATCAATGATCAGTTCAATCTCGACCTGAGTTTTGAGTCTGGCCTGGTGGGCGGTGCGGCGATTGATGAAACCGACACACCGCTGCCGGATGAAACCCTCGAGAAGGCGACCAGAGCCGACGCGATTCTTCTGGGTGCGGTTGGCGGCCCGCAGTGGGACAGCCTGCCCATGGCCAAGCGCCCGGAGAAGGGGTTGCTGGGGTTGCGTTCCAACCTGGAACTGTTCGCCAACCTGCGCCCTGCAATTCTTTACCCGCAACTGGCCTCCGCCTCTTCCCTGAAGCCGGAAGTTGTTTCCGGTCTGGATATCATGATTGTCCGTGAGCTGACCGGCGGCATCTATTTTGGCCAGCCGCGCGGTGTGCGGGAGCTTGAGAGTGGGGAGCGCCAGGGTTACAACACCTACGCCTATACCGAATCGGAAATTCGTCGTATTGGGCGTGTGGCTTTTGAGGCAGCCCAGCAGCGGGGCAAGAAACTGTGCTCCGTAGATAAGGCCAATGTGCTGGAAGTGACTGTTCTGTGGCGGGAAATCATGAACGACCTGCGACGGGAATATCCGGACGTGGAGTTGTCCCATATGTACGTGGACAATGCCGCCATGCAGCTGGTTCGCGCACCCAAGCAGTTTGACGTGATTGTGACTGGCAACATGTTTGGTGATATTCTTTCGGACGAAGCGGCTATGCTCACCGGCTCCATTGGCATGTTGCCATCGGCGTCGCTGAACTCGGAAAAGCAGGGCATGTATGAGCCCTGCCACGGGTCTGCGCCGGATATTGCCGGGCAGGGCATTGCCAATCCGCTGGCCACTATCCTCAGTGCTGCAATGATGCTGCGGTACAGTCTGAATGAGGAAAAAGCCGCTGAAGCGATTGAAGCGGCGGTCAGCAAGGTCCTGGATCAGGGTCTGCGAACAGCGGACATCATGTCTGAGGGCGCAAAGAAAGTGTCCACCCGGGAAATGGGTGAGGCGGTTCTGGCTGCGCTGTAAAGAGGCCAGGCCCTGACAGGCGTATTTGAGACCCGACGGCAACGCGATGCAGTTGCCGCGGGATCATCCATCCTGTCCCTGCCAGCGATAAAGGCATGGGGCGGGCATAAAACGAGGTCTGAAGATCGCACATGAAGCGAGTTGGACTTGTAGGTTGGCGTGGCATGGTGGGCTCGGTCCTCATGCAACGCATGCGTGAAGAAAACGATTTCGCCGATATCGAACCGGTGTTTTTCACCACATCCCAGGCTGGCAAGCCTGCGCCGGACGTGGGAAAAGACGACGTTCCTCCTCTGCAGGACGCGTTTGACGTCGAGATTCTGAAAACCATGGATGTCATCGTGACCTGTCAGGGTGGCGACTACACCGGTGCGGTTTATCAGAAGCTCCGGGACGCGGGTTGGGAAGGCTATTGGATCGATGCAGCGTCCACGCTACGGATGGTAGACCACTCCGTGATTGTTCTGGATCCGGTCAACCGTAACGTGATTGATGCCGCGCTCGAGAAAGGCGTTAAAGACTACATCGGTGGTAACTGCACCGTGAGCCTGATGATGCTGGCCCTTGGTGGCCTGTTGGAGCAGGATCTGATCGAGTGGGTATCGCCCATGACCTATCAGGCGGCTTCCGGTTCCGGCGCCCAGAACATGCGCGAACTGTTGAACCAGATGGGCGACCTGAACAAGAGCGTCAAAACCGAGCTGGACGATCCTTCCTCCGCGATTCTGGAGATTGACCGCAAGGTAACCGAAACTATGCGTTCGGATGGCTTCCCGACCGAGCACTTCCAGGTGCCCCTGGCCGGCAGTCTTATCCCGTTCATCGACAAGCAGCTCGATAACGGCATGAGCAAGGAAGAGTGGAAGGCGGGCGTCGAGACCAACAAGATTCTTGGTCGCTCCGACAACCCGATTCCGATCGACGGTATCTGTGTGCGCATTGGCGCCATGCGCTCTCACAGTCAGGCGCTGACCATCAAGCTGAAGAAGGATCTCCCGGTTTCTGAAATCGAGTCGATCCTCGCTAAAGCCAATGACTGGGTAAAGGTGATCCCCAATGACCGTGACGCGACCATTGAGGAACTGACCCCGGCGAAGGTGACGGGTACTTTGAGCGTGCCCATCGGCCGTATCCGCAAGCTGACCATGGGTCCGGAATATATTTCTGCGTTTACCGTGGGTGATCAGCTCCTGTGGGGAGCCGCCGAGCCGCTGCGCCGTATGCTCCGGATCCTCCAGGAGCGTTAAAAATTGTTACACAGAGGCAATAAATGCCAACTGTGTCCGGTTTCGGTGAACCGGTGAAGGGGCGGAGGCTGATTTCAGTCTCCGCCCCTGTTATTTTCAAGAGGGCTAGGCAGTTCCGTGCGATTGATAAAAAAATGGTACAAGGACTGCCGCTGATTGATTGATAAAAGAGGTTTTATCAACAATACTTGCCGGACTGAAAATTAAAAAGAACACATAATAACGAGAATTATCCAGACGGAAGTCATCCAACCTCGTCCGATTCTGTTTGTAAAAGAGCAGTAACGAATAACGGAGACTGGAAAGGAAAAAGCATGAAGGTACGCAAGCTTGCGGTTGCCCTGGCTCTGGCGGGAGGGCTCGGATCCGGCGTCGCACAGGCCCTGGGGCTGGGTGAAATAGAACTTCAGTCCTATCTGAACGAGCCACTGGACGCAGAGATTGTTCTGCCCCAAAGCCGTGGCGTCAATCCAGCGGACGTGTTCGTCAATATTGCCTCGGAACAGGCATATGAGCGGGTGGGGCTGGATCGCAACCAGTTTCTCAGCAAGCTCAGGTTCCAGGTGGTCACAGGCAATGATGGCAGTCTCATTGTCAATGTCTCGTCCCGTGAACCACTGAGGGAACCGTACCTCAACTTCCTGCTTGAGTTGACCTGGCCAAACGGCCGGTTAATGCGGGAATACGCCGTGCTGGTGGACCCACCGGTATACGCGGAAGAGTCTGGCGTGCAGGAACAGGTCAGCACTCCAGCGGTCTCCACGTCTCAGACAACCAGTCAGCCGACGACCACTCGCAGCGCCGAATCAGTTCGTCGCCAGGCTCAGGCCGAGCGGTCGCTGGGTTCCGGATATCAGGCCGATACATTCGGGCCCACCGGACCCTCAGACACGCTGTGGACCATCGCGTCTCAGGTGCGTCCTGACAACAGTGTCTCGATGCAGCAGGTCATGCTGGCAATTCAGGACCTGAACCCGAATGCATTCATTGGCAATAACATCAATCGCCTGAAGCGTGGTGAAGTGCTGCGCGTCCCGTCTCCGGATCAGATCCAGAGTCGCACTCGCGCTGAAGCTACCCGCCTGGTTGCCCAGCAGAATCAGGAATTCCAGGCTCCCCAGCGCACAGTGGATGCAACCGCTGAGCAGCAGGCAGCGTCCGCGCCTCAGCAGCAGGCTGGCGCCGGAGGCGATGAGCTGAAACTGGTAGTCTCAGATGATGCCGGCAATGAGGCCAGCGAAAGTGGCTCCGCAGGCGGTGACAGCGAACTGCCGGGGGGCGTTGATGCCGGCACAGCGGTCGCGATGGAAGAGCTCGAGAGCGCTCGCCGGGAGAACGATGAGCTGAACAGTCGCGTGGAGGATCTGCAGGACCAGGTGCAGACTCTGCAGCGCCTGCTTGAACTCAAGAATACCCAGCTTGCTGAAATGCAGCAGACTGCCGGTGATGAAACGGCAGAGCAGGCTGCACCCGTTGAAAATCAGGTTTCCGGTGACGGGGCAGAGGCGTCTGTCCCCATGGACGATGCCGGTGAAGGTGATACGGCACCCGTCGATGCGGACATGATGGACGGTGAGGCTGGAGATGCAGAAGCTACGACTGAATCAGACGACATGGCCGAGTCCGAGGCCATGGTCGATGAAACTGATGCAATGGCCGGTTCCGGTCAGGCAACCGATGATCAGATGAGTGCCGATGCCGGTGACGCATCTGAACAGGCGGAAATGTCCGGATCGAATGAGCCGGCGGTTGCGGCTACCGATGATGCGGTTGAAGAGACTGCGGCGCCGGAGTCAGCCCCGACACAAACAGAGCAGTCCGCAGAGCCTGCGCCCAAGCCTGCCCAACAGGCTCCGGCTGCCGACAAAGGTTTCCCCGGCAACGTTATTGATGCCATAACCGGTAATCCGATGTATCAGATTGCGCTGGGTGGCGGTCTGATCGCTCTTCTGTTGCTTCTCCTGCTGCTTGCTCGCCGCAATGCAAACCGGGAAAAGGCGTTTTACGAACAGCTGAACAATGAAACCGACGAAGAAACGGATTCCTTTGATCTGAGCCTGGATGAAGAAGATCAGCAATCGGCGGCAGGCGACGCCCTGGCCGAGGCTGACTCTTACATTGCCTATGGCCAGCATGATCGGGCTGCGCAGGCTCTGGAAACCGCAATTTCCCGTGAGCCCAGTCGCACCGATCTGCGCCTGAAGCTGCTGGGTGTCTACGCCGATACCCAGGATCGCGATTCCTTCGAGAAACAATTCGGAGAGGTCGAGGCTCTGGACGATGAAGAAGCGCTGACCACCGCGAACGAGCTGCGCGCGCGGTTGGAAGAGGCGGAGTCGATGCCCAGTATTGATGACCTTGAGTCTCAGCTGCGTTCGGACTCGTTTGCAACTTCCTACGATTCTGAAGAAACCGGTGCTGAGTCAACTGGGGAGCAGGACAAGCCCCAATCTGATGAACTTCTCGCCGATCAGTTTGATTCCGAGAAAGAAGAGCCGGCCGAGAACGAATTTGGCGACTTTGATTCCGACCTTTCAGAGACTGACCTGTCTGATTTCGAGCTTGATGAGCTTGAAGATTCCGAGGCCAGCAAGGAGGACGCGTCTGACGAGGGCAAAGAGGAAAGCCGGGACGACATGATCGAATATGATCTGTCGGGTCTGGAGCTGGAATCGGACGAAGAAAAGCCTTCGACCGAAGACACCTCCGAGCTTGAGGAATCAAAAGACTGGGATCTGTCTTCGGAGTTCGAAGCGGACTCTGACAAGCCATCCGGCGCAGATCAGGAGCTCGACGATTCTGATGACGACCTTAGTCTTGATCTGGAAGAGGGTGATCTGGACGACGGAGACCTCGCGGAGGATCAGCTAGCAGGAAAGCCGGAAACCACATCCGAGGGAGTCTCGGAGCAGGGTGCTGATACTGACGGCGAATCCGATATTGATTCGCTGGACGAGTCATTCCTGGACGAGCTCGATGCGGAACTGGACAAGGTAGCCGGTGAAGAAGACGAGCTTGGTGGCAGTGAAATGGAAGAATCTTCGCTGGATGATCTGGAACTCGATGTCTCCGATGAAGACCTGGCCCTGATGGAAGAGTTTTCCGATTCGGCCGATTCAGCCAACCCTGAGGAGAGCGAAGAAGCGTCACTCGATGAAGAGCTTGGTCTTGAGGACACGCTCGGTGAGGGCGATGCAGAGGAAGCTGATCCTGAACAGACGGTTGAGGACGCAGAGGAGCTCGAGCAACTGGGTGTAACCGATGAGCTCGAAGACTCGGAGACACCTGAGAATGATCTCGATCTCCCAGTTGCGTCTGATGAGGTTTCCGATGAGTCGCGCAAATCGCAGGCTGCGGACATTGAGGAAAGCGAACTCGGTGACGAAGACGATTTCGACTTCCTGGCCGGAACCGATGAGGCCGCGACCAAGCTTGATCTCGCGCGGGCCTACATTGAGATGGGTGACGCTGATGGAGCTCGCGACATTCTGGAAGAAGTGTCCCTTGAAGGAAACGAAGATCAGAAAGCAGAGGCGCAAGACCTCCTTAAAAATCTGTCCTGATCCGTTATAATCGGCTCTGACAGGTAGCAAGCGCCGACCGCCGGGTATCTTCCCGGCAACAAGGTCGGCGCTTTGTTTTTATAGAACCACTCTCTTCGGATTTGCACTTGTTTCTCGAGACTCAGCAGCTCACCACCGATAACGCCGTAGGCGCGGGCCGCGTCGCACTTGCCTTCGAATATGACGGGCGTGGGTTTCATGGCTGGCAACTCCAGAAATCCGGTGTCCGATCGGTAGAAGCGGAACTGACGGCAGCGGTGGCAAAGGTTGCGGACCATTCAGTTGATCTGGTGTGTGCGGGCCGCACGGATGCCGGCGTGCACGCCAGCTATCAGATCGCCCATTTTGACACTCCGTCTGTTCGTAACCTGCGCTCCTGGGTTATGGGTATAAACACGGCTCTGCCCGAGGACATTTCTGTGCACTGGGCCGGAAATGGAGTCGGAGATTTCCACGCTCGATTTTCAGCGACCTATCGGCGTTACCGTTACATCGTTTACAACCATCCAGTACGCCCGGGTATACAGCGGGGCCAGGTAAGCTGGACCTTTCGCCCACTGGACGCCGATCGCATGCACGAGGCCGCTCAGGCATTGGCCGGAGAACATGATTTTTCCTCTTTCCGCGCGGCCGGGTGCCAGTCTCGAACACCGATTCGGTTTCTGGAACGTATTTCGGTAACCCGGAAGCGGGATTTTGTCGTAATAGACGTGCAGGCCAATGCGTTCTTGCATCACATGGTCAGGAATATCGCCGGTGCCTTGATGGCGGTTGGTTCGGGAAAGCAGCGACCGGAGTGGATTCATGAGATACTGGTGGCCAGAGATCGGACAGCTGCAGGTGTAACCGCGCCTCCCCATGGTCTGTATCTGGTCGATGTTGGGTACCCGGACGAATTCGGAATTCCCGCTGTCGAATGCGGCCCGGGCTTTCTGCGGCCCTGGTTTACCCGGGAAGAGAACAGTCCGTTCACCCCAACACACATCCATGTCAAACAGCGGGTTCCTAGCCAATGAGCGCCAGGGTCAAGATTTGCGGCCTTACCCGCCCCGAGGATATCGACGGGGCTGTTCAATTCGGCGCCGACGCCCTGGGTCTGGTCTTTTATGAGCCGAGTCCCCGATCAGTGTCGTTGGAGTTGGCCGCCGAGTTAGCCAAGCGTGTTCCGGCGCTCATGTCAGTGGTTGGATTGTTTGTTAATCCATCCAGGCAGGAAGTCGAGGCGGTTCTCGAGCGGGTGCCACTGGATTTGCTGCAGTTCCATGGCGACGAATCGGCGGATTTCTGTGCTGGTTTCGGCCGGCGCTGGATCAAAGCCATCCGGGTCCGTGAGGCGGGGCAGATTGAAGCCGCTTTCGAGGAGTTTCACAACGCATCCGGCCTGCTGGTTGATGCCTGGGATCCGGACCGGTATGGAGGCACAGGAAAATCGTTTAACTGGGATCTGATCCCTGATGACCGGCCGCTTCCGATCATATTGGCCGGGGGTTTGTCATCTGATAACGTATTCGCCGCTGTGAATCAGGTGAAACCTTGGGCTGTAGATGTCAGTGGCGGTGTTGAACAGGGCAAAGGCATCAAGGATATCCAGAAAATTTCTCATTTCATTAAAGAGGTTCACCGTGTCTGTAAAACTGACTGAAGAAATGCTGAGCGCACTGCCGGACGCGCGGGGTCACTTCGGGGCCTTTGGTGGGCGATTTGTTTCCGAGACTCTGATGGATTCCCTGATGACGCTTGAGAAAGAATACGCCCGCCTGAAGAAGGATCCGGAATTCCAGGCGCGGTTTGACAAGGAGCTGGCGGATTATGTTGGCCGGCCAACGCCCCTGTATTTCGCCGAACGTCTTAGCCGTGAAACCGGCGGCGCCCAGATCTGGCTCAAGCGTGAAGATCTTTGTCACACCGGTGCCCATAAGGTGAACAACACGATCGGCCAGGCGCTGCTTGCCAGTTTCCTCGGTAAAAAGCGGATCATTGCCGAAACAGGCGCGGGTCAGCACGGTGTTGCTACTGCTACTGTTTGTGCGCGTCTGGGCCTTGAATGCCATGTGTTCATGGGCGCAGAGGATGTCCAGCGACAGTCCCTGAACGTGTTCCGGATGAAGCTCCTGGGCGCGACGGTCCATGCAGTTCAGGGTGGCACCAAAACCCTCAAGGATGCCATGAACGATGCGATGCGTGACTGGGTGGCTCACGTGGACGACACCTTCTATATCATTGGCACCGTTGCTGGGCCGCATCCATATCCGCTTCTGGTCCGGGATTTCCAGTCGGTAATCGGTCGGGAAACCCGTCGTCAGGCGCTGGAGAAAACCGGCAAATTGCCGGATGCCCTGGTTGCCTGTGTGGGTGGTGGTTCCAACGCCATTGGCATGTTCTATCCGTTCCTTTCTGATGAGTCGGTACAGCTTTACGGTGTCGAGGCTGGCGGCCTGGGCATTGATACCGGCAAACACGCGGCACCGCTTTGTGCCGGTCGTCCGGGCGTGCTTCACGGTAACCGTACCTACCTGATGGAGGACGAGAATGGCCAGATCGCGAGTACTCACTCGGTGAGTGCCGGCCTGGACTATCCAGGAGTGGGTCCAGAGCACAGCTGGTTGAAGGATATTGGCCGTGCCAATTATGTGTCCGTTACCGATGACGAAGCGATGGAAGGATTCCGGAAATTGACTCGCGTTGAGGGTATTATGCCCGCGCTGGAAACGGCTCACGCTGTCGCTTATGCCATCAAGCTGGCGGCGACCATGGACAAAGACCAGACCGTTGTCATTAACGTTTCCGGGCGTGGCGACAAGGACATTAACACGGTTGCCAAGCTTGAAGGCATCGAGATCTGAAGAATTAACAGGAGCAGGCATGAGCCGAATTGAAGGGGTCCTCAAGGCCCTGAAAGGACAAGGTCGGAAGGCACTTATTCCCTATATTACCGCCGGTGACCCGCATCCCGATGTCACGGTAGATCTGATGCACACACTGGTTGAGGCGGGCGCGGATATTATCGAGCTTGGCGTGCCATTCTCCGACCCCATGGCAGACGGCCCGGTAATCCAGCTTGCCTGTGAGCGGGCGCTGGTGCACGGAACCTCGCTGAGACAGGTCATTGCCATAGTCAAGGAGTTCCGCAAGTCAGACGACGCCACTCCGGTGGTTTTGATGGGCTACCTGAACCCGATGGAAGCCATGGGCTACGAGCGTTTTGCAGATGCTGCCAAAGATGCTGGCGTCGACGGCATTCTGACCGTTGACTTGCCACCGGAGGAGGCCGACGAGGTTGCTCCGCTGTTTACCCAGCGAAATCTCGACGCCATCTTCCTGCTTTCGCCAACTACGACCGATGACCGGATCCGGGCAATCAGTGAGCACTCCTCCGGTTATGTGTACTATGTTTCTATCAAGGGTGTAACGGGATCTGCCACTATCAACGTGGAAGAGGTTGCTGCCAAGGTAAATCATATTCACGAATTGACAGCTCTCCCGGTCGGTGTTGGTTTCGGGATTCGTGACGCGGAAACTGCTGCAGCGGTCGGTCGGGTATCCGATGGTGTAATTGTTGGCAGCGTCCTGGTCGATACAATAGCCAGAAATCAGGCAGATACCGACCAGCTCAAGAGGGCATTGACGGATCTGCTCCACCCGATGCGTGAAGCACTGGACAGTCTCGCCTCCTGAATGAAGAGGAGGAGGGCAAACAGGCGTCAAAGGACAGGATGAGACCATGAGTAACTGGCTGGACAAGATCATGCCGAGCAAGATTCGCTCGGATTCCAAGCAGAGAACCGGAGTGCCAGAGGGGCTGTGGAAGAAGTGCCCCAAATGTGGCGCCTTTCTCTACAAGCCGGAACTTGAGAAAAACCTGGATGTTTGCCCCAAATGCAACCACCATCTGAGGGTCGCTGCCCGCCGTCGTCTGGACGTTTTTCTTGACCCGGAAGGGCGGGAAGAAATTGCCTCTGAGCTCGAGCCTTGGGATCGGCTTAAGTTCAAGGACAGTAAACGTTACAAGGACCGTCTGTCCCAGGCCCAGAAAGGTACCGGTGAGAAAGACGCACTAGTTGCCATGAAAGGCACAACGCTCGGTGTGCCCCTGGTTGCCTGTTCATTTGAGTTTGGCTTCCTGGGCGGCTCCATGGGTCAGGTGGTCGGCGAAAAATTCGTTCAGGCAGCTAACGTTGCCCTCAAGGAGCGAATTCCCCTGGTCTGTTTCTCGGCCAGTGGCGGTGCCAGGATGCAGGAAGCCATTCTTTCGCTGATGCAGATGTCTAAAACTGCCGCAGTGCTAGAGCGGATGAAGCTTGAGGGGATTCCCTACATTTCGGTAATGACAGATCCAGTATTCGGTGGCGTTTCTGCCAGCCTGGCTATGTTGGGCGATCTCAATATTGCCGAACCGAATGCATTGATTGGCTTTGCCGGCCCCCGTGTCATCGAGCAGACGGTTCGTGAAAAACTGCCGGAAGGTTTCCAGCGCAGTGAGTTCCTGCTGGAGCACGGCGCCATCGACATGATTCTGCATCGCCATCAACTGCGCGAGCGCATTGCCCATGTACTCGCCAAGTTTACCGGCCAGGAGCGCCCGGGAACTGAGGACCCGATCGAGTTTGAAGTCTCGGAGAAGCCCGAAACCGATGCCCCTGCCGAGTAACCCTGCAGATCAGCCCCCGGCACCGCCGGGGGCTGATGTCACTGTCGATCAGTGGCTTACCTATCTGGAAGCGATACACCCCACAGAGATTGATCTTGGACTGGACCGGGTCCTTGTGGTTCTGCGGCGGTTGTTCCGGCGAAAGCCGTCCGCCCGGATCATCACTGTGGCTGGCACTAACGGCAAAGGCAGCGCGGTTGCAGCTGTCGAGGCACTTTTACGCGCAGCTGGGCGCCGAACCGGCGCCTATACCTCGCCCCATCTACAGCGCTATAACGAACGTGTGCGGCTTAATGGTGAGGATATCTCCGACGACGCGCTTGTCAGGGCGTTCGAAGCCGTCGAAGAAGCACGCGGAAACGTCTCTCTCACCTATTTTGAATTCGGAACCCTTGCCGCTTTTGTGGCCTTTGCCGATGCCGGCCTCGATGACTGGGTGCTGGAAGTTGGCCTGGGTGGACGGCTGGATGCTGTCAATGTCCTGGATGCAGATTTTGCCATCCTGACATCGGTGGACATCGACCATGTTGCCTTCCTTGGCGACAATCGCGAAGTCATCGGGTTTGAAAAGGCCGGGGTCCTGAGGCCGGGCATCCCCTCGGTCTATGCCGATGCCGATCCGCCACGTTCGGTGCTTCAGCAGGCCACCGCGCAGAAAGTCAAACTTGCTTTACTGGGGCGTGATTATGAGCTGGTGCCGGAGCAGCAGGCAGGCTTTGATGCTCCGGCAGTGGTGCTTCGCCATAGAGGCCAGGCGGTTCGTCTGCCGGCCGGCCCCCTGCCGATCAAAAGTGTGGCAGCAGCCGTGGTCGCCATACGCGAGCTTGAACCGAACCTGTCGGTATCAGTCATTGAGCAGGTGCTTTCAGGTCTGAGCGTGCCCGGGCGTTTCGAGCGTGTTGGTTCCTCACCGGATATCTTCCTGGATGTTGGTCATAACCCCCACGCTGCCGGTTGGTTGTCCGGTCAGCTAAGTCAGCTAAAGTCTCCGGGCAGACAGGTGCATGGTGTTTATGGCGCCCTGGCGGACAAGGACGTGGCAGGTGTGGGCAGAGCCATGGTTGACGTAGTAGATGCTTGGTATCTGGCGAGCCTCAAAGTACCAAGAGGCCTGTCCGGTCGCGATCTGCAGGCAAGACTGGCCGATTCGGGCATCCAGGCGCCGGCGTTCGAATCCGTGCGGGAGGCGTTGGTTTCAGCATTGGACATGGCTGGCCCGAATGATCTTGTGGTTGTGTTCGGTTCTTTCTTCACAGTTGCGGAAGGACGCGAA
Source organism: Marinobacter sp. NFXS11 (assembly GCF_040148675.1). Classification (NCBI taxonomy): domain Bacteria; kingdom Pseudomonadati; phylum Pseudomonadota; class Gammaproteobacteria; order Pseudomonadales; family Marinobacteraceae; genus Marinobacter; species Marinobacter sp. NFXS11. Next base: position 1,280,125 of record NZ_JAGDDV010000001.1, read on the forward strand.
ATTCTGCTCGCAGGCAAGGTAGCCGGAAGCTAGGCAGGCCGTCTTAAACTTTGTCCATGGCTGTGCCCGACACTTTGAGTTCCGGTTGCCGTCCAGTTAGTATCTGCGCATGGGTGCCCGTCGGGGCGCAGTCATAACAGTTGGGAGCCTAACAACGTGGATGGACTGAAACAGAGAATAATCGGGGCGCTGGTACTTGTTTCCCTGGCGGTTATCTTTGTTCCTATGCTTTTCGATGAGCCTCATTCCGAGCGTACGTCCACGACCATCAAGATTCCGGAAGAGCCGCCTTTCCCTGAAGTGGAGGCGCCCGAATCGGAATTGGCGCCGGCGCCGTCTTACGGTCTTGAGTCCAGCGATAGCGACCTGGCAGCACCATCAAGCGCGCAGGGAGCAGATGAATCCCCTGGTTATCGCATCCTCGAAGAGGCTCCTGGCCAAGATTCAGTGCAGGACGCAACAGATTCGTCTGATGCTGGCCAGCCCGAGACCGACAAGGACAACGCTCAGGAGTCCGCCAACGAGCCGGCTGAGACGCCCGATCAAACGTCGGAGAACGCTGCCACAGAAACTGCCGAGTATGAACGGTCGCTGGAGGGCGCCTGGGTGGTGCAGTTGGGCAGCTTTGGCAATGCCGACAACGCCCGCCGTTTGAGGGATCAGGTCCGGGAAAAGGGCTATGGCTCGCATCTTCAAGAGGTTGTCCGCGGCGATACGACGCTTACACGAGTCTTCAGTGGGCCCTTTGCGTCAAAAACCGAGGCGGAATCTGCAAAAAGGGCGCTTGACGATGCCTTTGGTCTTAACAGTCTGGTGACCTCCGGCGAAAAATAACGCCCGGGGTCCGGTTTATGTGTGTCTTGCGGTTTGGCGAACCGGGGTTTCCTGATAGAATTCGCGCTTCCTTTTCTCCACCGGGTTTTCAATGGAAGCGCTGATCTGGATTGACTGGGTCATTATCGCCCTGATTACAGTTTCCACCCTCATCAGTCTGAAACGGGGCTTTGTACGGGAAGCTCTCTCGCTGGTGACCTGGGTGGGTGCGTTCATCCTGGCCAGAACCTTCCACCCCCAGATGCAGTCTCTGCTGGAAAGCACGGTTGAAACGCCGCTTGTCCGGCTTATCGCTGCTTTTGCCATACTTTTCTTTGGAACGCTCATCGTCGGTGCCATCATCAACAACATGATCGGACATCTGATTCGGGCCACCGGTTTGTCGGCTACCGATCGGGTGCTTGGTATGGGGTTTGGCCTTCTGCGGGGCGTGGTGGTGGTGATCGTTGCGATTGCATTTACCCGTTACACACCGCTGGCCCAGGATACCTGGTGGCGCACCTCGATCATTATTGATCGCCTGGCGGTGGTGGAAGACTGGTCCAGACGGACCCTGGGCGATGAATTTGCGCGCTTTCTTGGGCCAGCGCCCGAAAATGCGCCGGAACCGGATTCCGTTACAGAGCAGGAAGGCGTGGAACCCGCGTCCGTGTCCCGCTAACATTCAGTTTTAACACTCGGAGATACACTTATCCATGTGTGGCATTGTCGGCATCGTCAGTACTTCCAACGTCAATCAGTCGCTCTATGATGCGCTGACTGTACTTCAGCACCGGGGCCAGGACGCGGCGGGCATTGTTACTTTTCAGGATGAACGTTTTTACCTCCGCAAGGACAACGGGCTTGTACGGGATGTATTTCACACCCGCCACATGCGCCGCCTGGTCGGTAACGTTGGCATCGGGCATGTACGCTATCCCACTGCCGGCAGTTCCAGCTCCGCCGAAGCCCAGCCATTCTATGTAAACAGCCCCTATGGGATAACCCTGGCGCACAACGGCAACTTGACCAATGCCGATGACCTGAGTACGGATCTTTTCCGGACCGATCTGCGCCACATCAACACGAACTCCGACTCGGAAGTGCTGTTGAACGTTTTTGCTCATGAGTTGCAGAAGCTCGGAAAGCTGGATCCGACCAAGGATGAGATCTTTTCTGCGGTGAGCGCGGTTCACAAGCGCTGCCGGGGTGCCTACGCCGTCATTGCCATGATTACCGGCTATGGCATTGTTGGCTTCCGGGACCCGAATGGTATCCGGCCTGCCTGCTACGGTGAACGCACCGACGAGAATGGCCGCAAGGAATACATGATTGCCTCGGAAAGCGTTGCCCTTAGCGCAGCGGGCTACACCCTCGTGCGCGATATTGCCCCGGGCGAGGCGGTCTATATCGAAACTGACGGCACCCTCTATACCCGCCAGTGCGCCGAGCAGCCGCATCTGTACCCGTGTATTTTCGAGCACGTGTATTTTGCCCGGCCGGACTCCATTATTGACAAGGTGTCTGTTTACAAGGCTCGCCTGCGCATGGGCGAAACCCTGGCGGAAAAAGTGCTCCGCGAGACGCCGGATCACGATATCGACGTTGTTATGCCGATTCCGGACACGAGCCGAACGTCGGCCATGCAGATGGCGCATCGTCTGGGGGTGAAATTCCGGGAAGGCTTTATCAAAAACCGCTACATCGGCCGGACATTTATCATGCCTGGCCAGAAGATGCGCAAGAAATCGGTCCGACAGAAGCTCAACCCGATCGATCTGGAGTTTCGCGGTAAAAACGTGATGCTGGTGGATGATTCCATCGTTCGCGGTACCACCTGCAAGGAAATTGTCCAGATGGCGCGGGATGCTGGTGCCCGTAAGGTCTATTTTGCGTCTGCGGCGCCTCCCGTTCGCTATCCGAACGTTTATGGTATCGACATGCCCTCCGCCAGTGAGTTGATTGCCCATGGCCGCACCGTAGAGCAAATCCGGGAACTCATCGGTGCCGACTGGCTGCTCTATCAGGATCTGGAGGACCTCATAACCTGCGTCAGTGAAGTGAACGATGACATTGAGGGTTGGGAGTGCTCCGTGTTTACCGGCGATTATGTGACCGGTGATGTCGATGAAGCGTATCTGAGCCGCATTGACGGCTTGCGCAATGATGAAAAGCGATCCGAGAGTGCCGGTGGGGCTGACCGGGACAACGGTATTATTGACTTGCATAACGACGAAGACTGAACGCCGCTTTCAGGCAGGAGATGTAGATGACCTTTCGCCGCGAAGAAACTGTCTGGATCCCGGAGTCCGACCTGGACGGGATGTCCGTGGACACCCTGGCCGTGAGGGCAGGGCAGATCCGCACCGGGCAGCTTGAACACAGCGACGCGATATTCCCCACGTCCAGCTTCGTTTATGGCAGCGCGGCGCAGGCGGCGGCGCGATTTGGCGGCGAAGAGCCCGGCAACATTTACTCCCGGTTTACCAACCCTACGGTCCAGGCGTTTGAAGGTCGGATCGCGGCCATGGAAGGCGGTGAGCGTGCGGTCGCCACCGCCTCCGGTATGGCCGCCATACTTAGTACCTGCATGGCGCTGCTTCAGAGCGGCGATCATGTGATCTGCTCCCGGGGTGTATTTGGCACCACCAATGTGTTGTTCCAGAAATACATGGCACGTTTTGGGGTGGAAACCACGTTTGTCAGTCTGACCGATATGGAAGAATGGCAGGCATCGATCCGTCCCGAAACCCGGATGCTGTTTATTGAAACGCCGTCCAATCCGCTTTGTGAAGTGGCGGATATGGAGGTCCTGGGACAGCTGGCCCGAGACAACGACGCCCTGTTCGTGGTCGATAACTGCTTCTGCACACCGGTGCTCCAGCGTCCATTGCAGCAGGGCGCAGACATCGTGATTCACTCGGCGACCAAATATCTGGATGGTCAGGGTCGCTGCGTGGGCGGCGTCGTGGTCGGATCTGAGAAGATGATGGAAGAGATCTATGGCTTCCTGCGTTCGGCTGGCCCCACCATGAGCCCCTTCAACGCCTGGGTGTTTCAGAAGGGCCTGGAAACCTTACCAATTCGTATGCGCGCCCACTGTGACAATGCGTTAGAGTTGGCCCTGTGGCTGGAGCAACAGCCGGCAGTTGAACGTGTTTTCTACGCCGGGCTCCAGAGTCATCCGCAACACGAGCTGGCGAAAAAGCAGCAGACCGGATTTGGTGGTGTGCTGTCATTCCAGCTCAAGGGTGCACGGGAGGAGGCGTGGCGCTTCATCGATGGCACCCGGATGATCTCCATCACCGCAAACCTCGGTGACGTCAAGACCACGATCACTCACCCGGCCACAACCACTCACGGGCGACTATCCCCGGAGGATAAGGCACGAGCCGGGATCACGGAGAATCTGATCCGGATTTCCGTGGGGATCGAAGCCGTAGAAGACCTGAAAACCGATCTTGAACGGGGCTTTCAGGCGCTTCGGAACGAAAGCACCGATAACGTCTGAGCATTCATGGCCGAATCTGCAAAAGCGAAGAAAGCACCACAGGAACTGACAGAGAAGCAGCAGCGGTTTCGCCGGCTGGCCGCCCAGGGCGCTCGCGAAGGCGCCGTCATCGCGCTTATTGCCCTTTGCATCTACCTTTCCATGGCACTGGTTACTTTTAGCCCGTCAGATCCGGGCTGGGCGAGTATCGGTCATGACACCAGCGTGCAGAACTATGCGGGTCGCACCGGTGCCTGGCTAGCGAGCCTGTTCATGGATTTCTTCGGCCACGTTGCCTATCTGTTCCCGGTGATGATTGCCGGATACGCGTTGATGCTCATCCGTCGGCGTAACGAATCCCTGGATCTGCACTGGCCGTTGTTCATGATGCGCTTCGGTGGCTTTTTGCTGATTCTTCTCTCGGCAACCAGTCTGTTGTCGCTGTATTCCGTGTTTGGTCTGGGGGCGTCCTCGGGCGGTGTCCTTGGAACAGCTGTTGCCGACGCGATGGTGCGGTTTTTCAACCTGCCGGCCACAACCTTGCTGCTGATTGCCATTTTCCTGTTCGCGTTAACGGTTACCACTGGTCTTTCCTGGTTCTGGCTGATGGATCAGGTGGGCGGTTTGACCCTCAGAGCGGGCCTTGCCATCAAAGGCCTTTCCAAGGGCAAGCCCAAGTCGGAAAAACCAGAGCCCAAAGCCCAGCCCAAGACAGAGCCCCCCGTGGTCAAGGATCGCGTTCCGCCGTTTGAAAACACCGGTAAAAAAGCCGATCCCACCAGGCCACGTTGGTGGCATCGCATTCCCGGTTTCGGTCCGAAAAAACCGAAGCCAGCGAAGGCCGCGACGAGGCCGGAATCCGGACGGAAAGAGCCTGCACTCGATGGTCTTGCTGCCGAAATTGATCCGGAACCGGCCCGGCTCGAAAGTTTCAGCTCACGGGATGAGGGTGCGGTTGCGGAGGAGAAACCCTCCAGGCCCGAACCAGCCCCACAGCCAGCCGGGCGTTCTCTGAAGATCTCGCCCTTCAAGAAAGACGAACAGCCTGCCCAGTCGAAAGACAAGGGCAGTAAACAGCCCTCGCTGCTGGAAGACATTGAAAGCCCGATTCCGCCGATTTCTCTGCTGGACCCGCCTGAGGAACACAAAGAGAGAGGCTATTCCGAAGAATCCCTGGAACATATGTCACGGCTGCTGGAGGAAAAACTGGGGGATTTCGGGGTGTCAGTGGAAGTGGTCGAGGTCAATCCCGGCCCGGTTATTACCCGGTTCGAAATCAAACCTGCCCCGGGTGTGAAGGTTAGCAAGATTTCCAACCTCGCAAAGGATCTGGCCCGCTCCCTGGCCGTACTGAGCGTTCGGGTAGTCGAGGTGATTCCCGGCAAGTCTGTGGTCGGTATCGAGATTCCCAACGAAGAACGGGAAATGGTCCGGCTGAGTGAAGTGCTTGGCGCGCGGGTGTTCCAGGAGTCCAGCTCACCGCTGACCCTGGCACTGGGTAACGACATTGGCGGCAACCCGATGGTTGCCAATCTCTCTAAAATGCCGCACCTGCTGGTGGCGGGCACCACCGGTTCCGGTAAATCGGTCGGCGTCAATGCCATGCTGCTCAGCATGCTGCTGAAGGCAGGCCCGGAAGAGGTCCGCTTCATCATGGTGGACCCCAAGATGCTGGAGCTCAGCATCTATGATGGCATCCCGCATCTGCTGGCCCCGGTGGTCACCGACATGAAGGAGGCGGCCAATGCCTTGCGCTGGTGTGTGGCTGAAATGGAGCGCCGGTACAAGCTGATGGCCAGCCTCGGAGTCCGCAACCTCGCGGGCTACAACCGCAAGATCAAAGACGCCAGGGCTGCCGGCGAGCCGCTCATGGATCCGTTCTGGAAGCCGGATGAGTATCTCGCCAACGATGAGCAGGAACGGCCGGAGCTGGATACGCTGCCGTTCATCGTAGTGGTTATCGACGAATTCGCCGACATGATGATGATCGTCGGCAAAAAAGTTGAAGAGTTGATTGCCCGGATCGCGCAGAAAGCGCGGGCGGCCGGTATTCACCTGATTCTGGCTACCCAACGCCCTTCGGTGGATGTGATCACCGGCCTGATCAAGGCCAACATTCCCACCCGGATGTCGTTCCAGGTTTCGTCCAAGATTGATTCACGCACAGTACTGGATCAGGGCGGTGCCGAGCAGCTCTTGGGGCATGGTGACATGCTCTACCTGCCACCGGGCTCTGGCCTGCCGGTTCGGGTGCATGGGGCTTTTGTGGATGACGATGAAGTCCATCGCGTGGTCAGTGCCTGGAAAGCCCGGGGCGAGCCGGTGTATGTGGACGATGTTCTCAATGGTGCTGAAGGCGAGAGCCTGCCCGGGGTACCCAACCTGTCGGAAGGCGGTGGCGACAGCGAAGGTGACGCGCTCTACGACGAGGCGGTTGCCTTCGTTACCGAAGGTCGCCGCGTTTCGATTTCATCGGTACAGCGAAAATTCAAGATCGGGTACAACCGGGCGGCCAACCTGGTTGATGCCATGGAAGCATCCGGCGTAGTAAGCGCCGCAGGCCATAACGGGGCCCGGGAAGTTCTGGCACCGCCGCCACCCAGAGATTAGGAGTAACGAGTAATGCAACAGTCTTTTTTGAAATGCCTTGCAGCACTGATCATGGCGGCGTTTATTGTCAGCCCTGCAACTGCCAGTGAAGAAAGCGCGGGTTCAGACGAGCTGGCCTCGCTGCTGAAGGGTTACGAATCCTATCAGGCGGATTTTATCCAGATTGTGGTCAACGAGAATGGCAACAAGGTTCAGGAAACCCGTGGCTCACTGAAGGCCAAGCGCCCCGGGCTGTTTTACTGGGAGACCAGTGCGCCACTGTCGCAGTTTATTGTCAGTGATGGCGAAACTGTGGAAGTTTACGATCCGGACCTGGAACAAGTCACGATCCACAATCTCGACGATCGTGTGCAATCCACACCCGCGCTCTTGCTGAGCGGTGAGGTGGATAATCTGGAGGATACCTACAAGGTTTCCGGTCGCCAGATTGGCGACAACACCCGTGAATTTACCCTGGAGCCACGCAGCCCGGACTCCCTCTTCACGTCGCTCAGGCTGACGTTCTTCAAAGGTGAGCTCCAGGAGATGCGTATGCAGGATTCCCTGGCACAGCTTAGCGTACTGAGTTTCGACCGGATCAGGCTGAACGAACCGGTTGAAGCGGGTGCGTTCACCCTCGACTATCCGGAGGGTGTGGATATTATCCGGGACGGGGCCTGATGCAGGACAGCCTGTTTGCGGAATCTGCAGGCTTCCGCCCACTGGCCGCGAGAATGCGGCCGGCAAGCCTGGACGACTATGTGGGCCAGGCCCACCTCGTAGGGCCCGGCAAACCGCTGCGGCGCGCAGTCGAACAGGGCCAGCTTCACTCCATGATCCTCTGGGGGCCTCCCGGAGTCGGAAAAACCACCTTCGCCCAACTGCTGGCCAATGTCAGCGATCTCAGTTTCGAGACGGTTTCGGCTGTGCTGAGCGGTGTGAAAGAGATTCGGGCCGTTGTTGAGCGGGCACGTAATCGCAAGCAGTCACAGGGTCGGGACACACTGTTGTTCGTGGATGAAGTTCACCGCTTCAACAAAAGCCAGCAGGACGCGTTTCTCCCCCACATTGAAGACGGTACCTTCATCTTCGTTGGTGCCACCACTGAGAATCCCTCTTTCGAGCTTAACAGTGCGCTGCTCTCCAGAACACGCGTCTACGTGCTCAAGAACCTTGAGGAAGAGGACATCCTTCAGTTGTTACGCCGCGCGCTGACAGTTGATGAGGGTTTTGGTGGACGCCTGCGGGTTGATGAAGACGTGCTGACCCTGATGGCCGCAGCCTCTGGTGGCGATGCCCGCCGCGCCCTCAATATCCTGGAAGTGGCGGCTGATCTGGCAGAGCCGGATGAGGCCGGCACGGATCGGGTAACGGCGGATCAGCTTGAGCAGGTCATGCAGACCAGCCTGCGCCGGTTCGACAAGGGCGGTGATGTGTTTTATGACCAGATATCGGCTCTGCACAAATCGGTCCGTGGCTCAGATCCGGACGGCTCGCTTTATTGGCTGTGCCGGATGCTGGATGGCGGCTGTGATCCCCTCTATGTCGCCCGGCGTCTCGTGCGCATTGCCAGTGAAGACATTGGTAACGCCGATCCCCGTGCTCTGCAACTCAGCATGGAAGCGTGGGACGCCCAGGAGCGGTTGGGGTCTCCGGAAGGGGAGCTTGCACTGGCCCAGGCGGTGACCTACCTCGCTATGTCGCCCAAGAGCAATGCCGTCTATAACGCTTTCAACCGCTGTATGGCGGACATCCGCCAGGATCCGGACTACGAAGTTCCGGTACATCTGCGCAATGCGCCCACGAAGCTGATGAAGAGCATGGGCCACGGAGATACCTATCGGTATGCACACGATGAACCGGAGGCCTTCGCCGCCGGCGAGTCCTATCTGCCCGAAGCGATCCAACAGCGCCGGTACTACGAGCCCGTGAATCGTGGGCTGGAGATCAAGCTGGCGGAGAAGCGCCAGCGCCTGGATTCCCGCAACGCTGAAAGCCCCCGCAAACGCTATACCTGAGCCTCCTGCTGCGGTAGCCACGAGCGCCAGTGCAGGTATAATGGCCAGTCATTCAAAACATCGCTAACCGGAAGATTCAGGATAATCATGCTCGATCCCAAACGTGTCCGCACCCAGACAGAAGAGATCGCCCGTCGGCTGACCATCAAGAATTTCGAATTCGATACCGCCACCTTCGAGCAGCTTGAGGAACGCCGCCGCGCCCTTCAGGTAAGCACGGAAAACCTGCAGAGCGAGCAGAACAAACGGTCCAAATCGATCGGGAAAGCCAAGGCAGCCGGTGAGGACATCCAGCCGCTGCTGGATGAGGTGGAAGATCTTAAGAAAAAGAGGTCCGAAGCGGAAGACGAGCTCCGTTCGTTGCAGGAGGAGCTCAACGCTTTCCTGGCCGGAATTCCGAACCTTCCGGACGAAGATGTTCCTGCTGGTGAGAGTGAAGACGACAACGTCGAGATTCGAACCTGGGGCACGCCCAAGAGCTTTGATTTCGAGCCCAAAGACCACGTTGCTCTGGGTGAGGGTCTGAAAGGCCTGGACTTCGAGACCGCGACCCGCCTGGCCCATTCGCGCTTTGCTGTCATGCGCGGCCCGGTGGCCCGGCTGCACCGGGCGTTGGCCCAGTTCATGCTGGATCTGCATACTGGCGAACATGGCTATCTGGAGACCTACGTTCCCTATCTCGTCAATGCCGATAGTCTTTATGGAACCGGACAGCTGCCGAAGTTCGAGGAAGATCTGTTCAAAACTGAAGGCGAACATCCGCTTTACCTGATTCCCACGGCGGAAGTGCCCGCGACCAACCTGGTGTCGGACAGCATTCTTGATGCCAGTGACTTACCGCTGCAGATGGTCTGCCATACTCCTTGCTTTCGCAGTGAGGCCGGCTCCTACGGTCGGGATACCCGGGGCATGATCCGTCAGCACCAGTTCGACAAGGTCGAGTTGGTACAGGTCGTTCGTCCGGCCGATTCGGACGCCGCGCTGGAAGCCCTGACCGGTCATGCCGAAAAGGTACTGCAGTTGCTGGAGCTGCCGTACCGTGTGGTTTCGCTCTGCGGTGGCGACATGGGCTTTTCTGCGGCCAAAACTTACGATCTGGAAGTCTGGTTGCCGGGGCAGGACAAGTTCCGTGAAATTTCTTCCTGCTCGAATACCCGGGATTTCCAGGCACGGCGCATGCATGCACGCTGGCGTAACCCGGAAACCGGAAAGCCGGAACCCGTCCACACCCTGAACGGGTCGGGCCTGGCTGTTGGCCGTGCTCTGATTGCGGTCATGGAGAATTACCAGCAGGTTGACGGCAGTATTCTGGTTCCGGAGGTTCTCAAGCCGTATATGGGAGGCATCGATAGAATCCAATGAGTGATCAGCCAGAACGCGCACCAGGGAAGGGCGTTGGTGCAACCCCTGCACCAGTAAGGTACAGGGTGAACCCGGTCACCTCGAACCCGAACACATCCGCCGGAGAGGTGGCCCTTGTCGGGGCCGGGCCAGGAGATCCTGAACTGCTGACACTCAAGGCCTGGAGGCTGATCACGTCCGCCGAGGTGGTGCTCTACGATCGGCTGGTGTCGCCGGAAATACTGGCCATGATTCCAGACGCTGCCGAGATGATTCATGTTGGCAAGCAGCGGGCCAACCACACCTTGCCTCAGGACCAGATAAATCAACGATTGGTCGATCTGGCCAGGCAGGGTCGGAAGGTGGTCCGTCTCAAGGGCGGAGACCCGTTTATCTTCGGGCGCGGGGGCGAAGAAATTGAAACCTTGGCAGACGCCGGCGTACGCTTTCAGGTGGTGCCGGGTATAACCGCCGCTTCCGGCTGCGCCGCCTACGCAGGAATCCCGCTCACCCATCGGGATTATGCCCAGTCAGTCCGGTTCGTGACTGGCCACCTCAAGAACGATACCTGCGATCTTCCCTGGCGAGACTTTGTTCAGAACAACCAGACTCTGGTGTTCTACATGGGTCTCGTCGGATTGCCGATTATCTGCCGGCAACTGGTTGCGTATGGCATGTCCGAGGATATGCCTGTTGCGCTCGTTTCCAAGGGAACCACAAAGGAACAGCGTGTGGTTACAGGCAATCTCTGTAATATTGTAGAGAGGGTAGAAGCCGAAGCTGTTCAACCGCCGACGCTGGTCATAATCGGCCACGTAGTGGCGCTCAGGGAGCGGCTGGACTGGATAGGTGGGGTAATAAAAACGGGGAGCTGAGGCTCCCCGTTTGGTATCGGGCTCAGATCAGCCGATCTTGCGTTTGGGCAGTACGTCTTTCAGCTTGTCGCGCATATCCCGAATGGCCTTTTCCGTGGTCGGCCAGTCAATGCAGGCGTCTGTCACAGAGACGCCGTACTTCAGATCCGCAAGGTTCTCGGGGATCGATTGGTTACCCCAATTGATGTTGCTCTCCACCATCAGGCTCTGGATCGAGGTGTTACCTTCCAGGATCTGGTGGGTCACATCCTGCATGACCAGCGGCTGAATGGCCGGATCCTTGCTGGAGTTGGCATGGCTGCAGTCAATCATCATCGACTTGCGCAGGCCTGCTTTATCCAGCGCCTGTTCGCACAGGGCGACGCTTACCGAATCGTAGTTGGGTTTGCCACCGCCGCCGCGGAGAACAACGTGGCCGTAGTTATTACCCTTGGTGCGGATAATAGCCACCTGTCCCTGCTGGTCGATGCCCAGGAAGCTGTGGGGGTGAGAGACAGATTTCATCGCGTTGACCGCAACGTCGAGGCTGCCGTCGGTGCCGTTCTTGAAACCGATCGCCATGGACAGGCCGCTGCTCATTTCCCGGTGAGTCTGTGACTCGGTGGTACGGGCGCCGATGGCGGACCAGGCAATGGTGTCCTGCAAATACTGCGGGGAGATCGGATCAAGCGCTTCGGTGGCTGCGGGCAGGCCGAGCTCGTTGATATCCAGCAGTAGACGACGACCGATGTGAAGGCCCTGCTCAATATCAAAGGTGTCGTTCAGGTGCGGATCGTTGATCAGACCTTTCCAGCCAACGGTTGTGCGAGGCTTCTCGAAATAGACGCGCATAACGATCAGCAGGGTATCGCTGACTTCATCGGCAAGCTTCTTCAGGCGCGAGGCGTAATCTCTGGCGGCTTCAACATCGTGAATGGAGCAGGGGCCCACCACGACGAATAGCCGGTGGTCTGTACCATCCATGATGTCATAGATGGCCTGACGGCCCTTTGAAACGGTTTCTGCGGCCTTGTCGGAGAGCGGCATCTCCTTCTTCAGCGCTTCAGGAGTGATCAGTGCTTCCTGGCTCGCCACATTCAGATTCTCTAATTTGTTGCCCGACATGTTGTTCTGCTTCCCCGATTCTGATCTTTGCAGCCCTGGTGGACCATAGAATATGCCAACAGGGTTGCAGATTAACGCGAATAGCGCCGGTGCACGGTTGCGGTAAACCCCGGCGAGTTGGTTATACTGCGTTATTTACAGGGCCTTTTCAACGCTTCTTAGGTATGGGGAACGGATGTCGCAAAACAGGCAGAGACCGAAGGATGTGCCTTCCGTTGCAGCGGTTTCAGGCAAGATAGACGATGTCCTGGCCGGCATTCGTGTTCCTGACCTCCCATACCCGGCTGGCAAGCTCGAACCAGAGGCCGTCAGCGACTGGCGCCCCCTGCTCATTTCCTGCTGGTCGGAGCAGCGCGATGAGCGGGTGACCCATGTTATCCGCTCCGTTCATCTGGAGTGGTCGGCCCGGCAGGTGAACGCTGCCTATGTCGCTGACCGCATTATGGACGTCTTCCTGAAAACCAGCGGGCTGCACCCGAGTCTGGCCCGTCGGGTGGCAAGGCTCCGTTTTTATCTTGCCTGGCGTATGGATCTGGAGGGCAAGAAGGCGTTCAGCAAGGCGCTCCTGGAGTGGCTGGACAGCCTGCAGGAGTGGCGCGGCTGGAGTGATTCCGGAGGCCGCTCCTCCAAAGTTCTTCTGGATCAGCTTGATTCTCTGGTGATAGCGGTTTCTGCCAGTTTCGAATCCGGTAAGACGGATCCGGTAAACGAATTCTGTCATCGCTGGCAGGAAGACGCAGAGAAGAGGAATGCCCAGGTTGGAAAACTCCGCCAACGTCTACTGGAAACGGAGCAGGGTGCTGCCAAGCAGCGCAAGGCAGAACAGTCTTCCCGGGCATTGATCGGCCGTGCTCTCCAGGGGCGCAAACTGCCGCTTTCGATTGTCCGCTTTATCCTTGATCACTGGCAGGGTCTGCTGAAACAGTCGATCTGGGATTCCGGTCTCGACGGCGAGAATTTGCGACATGGCAGCAAGTTGCTGGAGTGGCTGGTCTGGATTGGTGATCCCTCGCTTTCCGACAAGGACCGTAACCGGCTCTATCACGTCGGCGAACAGATCGGTGATCGTATCCTCGACGTCTGGAAGCGGGTTTTTAACGACGCTCTGCCTGCAGAGTCTCTGTCGGGGATCGAGTCCGCCATGGTTTCCAGGCTCAGAGGGGAAGCACCGGACCTGGTGGAGGCTTTGCCGGCGGCGGGGAGCTTCCAGTGGGATAGCAACTGGCTGAGCTTCGAAGTACCCTCCGCGGAAGCGTTTGAACCCTATGAGGGGCAGTGGTTTGTCGAAGGCCAGGGTACCGGAGAGCAGCGACGTTATTTCTACGCGTTTCTGCCGGAATCCGCAGAAATTCTCTGGACCAACGGCGCCGGCGTAAAGCTGGGGCTGCAGACATGGGGGGAATTCCGGGCGGCACTGGAAAAGGAGCAGATCCGGCCCTTGCCGAAGCTCACACCGTTTGGAACGGTATTGGCAGAGACCGTCGAACTGCTTGCCCGCGTCTGCGAAAAACAGCGTCGGCAGAGGGAACAGGCCGCGGAAGCTGCCAGGCTGCGGGCCGAGGAATTGAGGCGCGAAAGAGAAGCTGCTGAGGCACGACGCAGGGCTGAGGAAGCGGAACGGGAAGCCGAGCTTGAACGTCAGCAACAGGCCGCTGAAGCGCAACGTATCGCCGATGAAAACGTTGAAAAGGAACGAATTCGGAAGGAAAGAACCCTGCTGGCCGAGAAGCAGGTGGATGCCATCAAGCTGGGTGGCTGGATTGTCGTCGAACCCGACGAAACGTCCGATGAACCGGCCCGTCTGAAACTGGCCGTGCGCATCAATGCGTCCAGAAAGCTGGTGTTTGTGGACCGCTTGGGCCTGAACCGGCGCGAGTTTCTCGAGGGTGCCCTGGTTGAAGGGATTGTCGAAGGCCGGATCCGGGTTTTGGGAACCTCCGCGGAATTCGACGATACCCTCAGCAGGGTGGTCGGGCGCATTCGCGTTGGCCGCAACTGATATTGCCGAAGCAGGAAAAACAACAATGGCAGATAACGACTATAGCTTTGGAACCCGGAATGAACCGCCTGTTGATCAGGATAATCGGGCCGATTACCGCCTTACGGCCCGAGCCAGGGCGATACTCGAGCTCGAGTCCGGCTTGCCGGAAGAAGCCTCGACCGAAGAACGGGAGCTTGTCTGCGGTATTCGTGATATTTCCACCAGTGGTCTTTGCCTGACCTCTGACGAGCCGCTTTCCCTGGGGGCGTTGCTGCCGGCGAGAGTATTTCTGGGTAACCATGCCCAGCCTTTCGGTCTGATGGTCGAAGTGGTCTGGTGTCGACCCAACGAATCGAGCTTTCTGGTGGGGGCGCGAATCATCGAGTCTGACGAAACCGCATACGTCGAGTGGGTGGAGGCCGTGGCCTCGGCGATGGCCCAGGATTGAATCTTTTCCGTGCAATCCAACGAAAAGAGCCGGCATAGCGCCGGCTCTTTTAGGTTCTGGGAAGGTAAGACTTACTCTTCCAGTTCACCCATTCCGGTAATGTTAAAGCCGCCGTCCACGTACATGATCTCGCCGGTAATACCGGAGGACATATCAGAGCCGAGGAATGCGGCAGCATTACCCACTTCGTCGATGGTAACGTTTCGACGCAGCGGGGCACGCCTGGCGTTTTCGGCCAGCATCTTACGGAAGCTCTTGATGCCAGAGGCGGCCAGGGTCTTGATCGGGCCGGCGGAAATGCCGTTCACCCGAATCCCGTCCCGGCCCAGGCTGGCGGCCATATAGCGCACGTTGGCTTCCAGGGAAGCCTTGGCCAGTCCCATCACGTTGTAGTTCTGCAGAACTTTCTCGGCGCCCAGGTAGCTCAGGGTAATCAGCGAACTGCCTTCGTGCATCATGCCGCGGGCACCCTTGGCCAGCGCGACAAAGCTGTAGGAGCTGATATCGTGGGCCATGCGGAAGCCGTCACGGGTGGTCACGTCCACGTAGTTGCCGTCCAGCTCGTGTCCAGGTGCATAGCCAACAGCATGAACAATGATGTCGATGTTGTCCCAGTGCTTGCCCAGCTCCTTGAAGACGTTTTCAATTTCTTCGTCGCTGGCGACATCGCAGGGGAAGGTCAGCTTGCTGCCCCATTGTTCGGCGAACTTCTCAACCCGTGGCTGAAGCTTTTCATTCTGGTAGGTAAACGCCAGTTCGGCACCTTCGCGGGCAAAGGCCTCGGCGATGCCGTAAGCGATGGACAGTTTGCTGGCTACGCCAACGATCAGTGCTTTCTTGCCACTGAGGATTCCCATGGGTCGTTCTCCCTGTGTTCCTGATTTGGGTGCATTATCCCTGAGTGCTCTGGCCGGGGTAACGCTCAAATAGTCGTAGTTGGTTTCTGGTAAAAGAACGCGGCATTCAGCAGCTCGCGGGTGTACTCCGCTTGTGGTGCATCAAAAATCCTGGCCGCATCACCATATTCCACGATCCGGCCATGTTGCAGCACCAGTAGCTTATGGCTCAGGGCGCGCACCACAGCCAGGTCATGGCTGATAAAGATATAGCTTAGACCATAACGGGTCTGGATATCCCTCAACAGTTCAATGACCTGCTTCTGTACGGTGCGGTCGAGGGCTGAAGTGGGTTCATCCAGGATGATCAGATCGGGCTGCAGCACCAGAGCCCGGGCGATGGCAATACGTTGGCGCTGGCCGCCAGAGAATTCGTGTGGGTACCGATGCCGTGCCTCCGGGTCCAGGCCAACGTCGGTCAGCGCGCGAATCACTTTGCTGTCATGTTCGGCTGCGTTGTCCGCGTCGTGGATCTCCAGACCTTCGCGGACAATTTCGGCAATGGACATTCTGGGACTCAGGCTGCCAAACGGATCCTGAAACACAATCTGCACGCGCTTTCGCCACGGCCTGAAATCCTTCTGGTCAAGAAACGCCAGCTCCTCGCCCCCGAGGCGGATACTCCCGGTACTGGCGGTAAGCTTGAGCAGTGCATGGCCGATGGTGGTCTTGCCGCTGCCGCTTTCCCCAACGATTCCCAGCGTTTCGCCGCGGTTAAGCTGGAAATCGGCGCCCTGCACGGCGTGAAAGGATTCCTTCACCTTGCCCAGAAGGCTCTTGCGTATCGGGAAACGCACGTCCAGTCGTTCAACAGCAAGTAACGGGTCTGCCGGTTTATCAAGCGGTAGGGGCGCTGCCGGGGGCTCAGCATCAAGAAGCTTTCGGGTATAGGCGTGTTGTGGGCTGGCAAACAGGGCGTCGGTATCGGCCTCCTCCACGAGTTTGCCATTTTCCATGACGGCCACCCGGTCGGCGTAACGGCGCACGATGGTCAGGTCATGGGTAATCAGTAGAATCGCCATCCCCAGTTTTTTCTGAAGGTCCCTAAGCAATTCGAGAACCTGTTTCTGGACGGTCACATCCAGTGCCGTCGTGGGCTCGTCCGCGATAAGGAGATCGGGTTCATTGGCCAGGGCCATGGCGATCATAACCCGCTGCTTTTGCCCCCCCGACAACTGGTGTGGGTAGGCGCCAAGCTTGCTTTCCGGGTTCTGTATCCCCACGAGTTGCAGCAGCTCCAGGCAGCGTTGTTTTGCCTGTGGCCCGCGCATTCCCTTGTGCAGTTCCAGGGTTTCGCCAATTTGCTTTTCCACGGTGTGTAGCGGGTTAAGAGATGTCATCGGCTCCTGGAATATCATCCCGATCTCCCGGCCGCGGATCTGGCGCATTCGTTTTTCGGTGGCGGCCAGAAGATCTTCATCACGGTACCGGATCTGCCCGCTGGGGTAACTCGCGTGCCGCGCATCCAGGAGGCGCAGAATCGACAGTGCCGAAATGGATTTTCCGGAGCCGCTCTCGCCCACCAGTGCAAGGGTCTCGCCTTCGCGGATTGCCAGTGACAGTGACTCGACGGCTGGAGATCCGTGATCAAAACAGATGGAAAGATCGGAGATCTGAAGCAATTGGCTCATATCAGCTCTTCCTCGGATCGAAGGCATCGCGCACGGCTTCACCCACGAACACCAGCAATGTGAGCATCAACGACAGCGATACGAAGGCGGATATGCCCAGCCAGGGCGCATGCAGGTTGGCCTTGCCCTGGGCAATCAATTCACCCAATGAGGGCGAGCCCGAGGGTAGGCCAAAGCCAAGGAAATCCAGGGAGGTCAGGCCTGTAATTGCCCCCGTCAGAATAAACGGGAGGAAGGTCAGCGTGGCAACCATGGCATTGGGGAGTATGTGCCGGAACATGATTTTGCGGTTGTCCAGGCCGAGTGCACGGGCAGCTTTGACGTATTCGAAGTTACGGGCCCGCAGGAATTCCGCACGTACCACATCCACCAGTCCCATCCAACTGAACAGCAGCATGATGCCCAGCAGCCACCAGAAGTTTGGCTGCACAATGCTCGAGAGAATGATTAGCAGATACAGTACCGGCAGGCCGGACCAGACTTCGATAAAACGCTGGCCCAGCAGATCAATCTTGCCGCCGTAAAAGCCCTGAATGGCGCCGACCACTACGCCAACAATGCAACTGGCGATTGTAAGGGTCAGGCCAAACAGCACCGAAATACGGAAACCATAGATCACCCGGGCTGCAACATCGCGACCCTGATCATCGGTCCCCAGCCAGTTCTCTGCACTCGGTGGCGCCGGTGACGGAACCTCAAGATCATAATTGATGGTGTTGTAGCTGAACCGGATCGGTGGCCAGACCATCCAACCATTGGCGCTGATTTCATCAGCGATAAAGGGGTCGCGATAATCGGCTTCCGTGGGCAGGAAACCACCGAAGGTTTCTTCCGGCACTGATTGGACGACCGGGAAATAGAGCTCCCCTTTATAGGACACGACCAGCGGCGAGTCGTTGGCAATCAGCTCAGCGACCAATGACAGGCCGAACAGGGCGAGAAAAATCCACAAAGACCAGAAACCCCGGCGGTTTTTCCGAAAGTTCCGCAGGCGCCGCTGTTGAATCGGAGTCAAAGACCGGAAACTCACGCACCCTCCCGGCTTTCAAAATCGATCCGCGGATCGACCAGGACATAGGTAATGTCGCTGATCAGCTTCAGGATGAGGCCCATCAGGGTGAATATGTACAGGGTGCCGAAGATCACGGGATAGTCGCGGTTCAGGGCTGCCTCGAAGCCGAGCAGCCCGAGCCCGTCGAGGGAGAAGATCACTTCAATCAGCAGGGAGCCGGTAAAGAACAGAGCGACAAGGACGCCGGGCAGGCTGGCAATCACGATCAGCATGGCATTGCGGAAAACGTGGCCATACAGCACTTCCTTCTGGTCCAGACCCTTGGCGCGGGCGGTTACCACGTACTGTTTTCCGATCTCATCCAGGAACGAATTCTTGGTAAGCAGGGTCAGGGTGGCAAAACCGCCAATCACATTTGCGGTGACGGGCAACGCCAGGTGCCAGAAGTAATCCCCGATTTTCTGATACCAGGTAAGCTCATCGAAATTCGAAGAGGTCAGGCCCCGGAGTGGGAACCAGTCGAAATAACTGCCGCCAGCAAACAGCACGATGAGCAGTATCGCGAACAGGAAGCCTGGAATGGCGTAGCCCACCACAATAGCTGAGCTGGTCCAGACATCGAACCTGGAGCCATCTGTAACGGCTTTCCGGATGCCCAGGGGGATGGAAATGAAATAGATGATCAGCGTTGACCAGAGACCCAGGGAGATGGAAACGGGCATTTTATCGAGAATCAGGTCGATGACGCTTTTTTCCCGGAAGAAGGAGTCACCGAAGTTGAAGGTGGCGTAATCGCCAAGCATCTTGAAGAAGCGTTCGTGAGCGGGTTTGTCGAAGCCGTACATGACTTCGATTTCTTTCAGAAGCTCATCGGGAATACCGCGGGAACCGCGTGTGTCGCCGGAAGAGTCCGCTACCTCGCCGCCAGTTCCACCGCCGGAAGCCCGGGCCAGGGCGCTGCCGCCGTGGCCTTCCATCTCCGCGATAAGCTGCTCAACCGGGCCACCGGGGGCCGCCTGAACAATCACAAAGTTGAGCAGCATGATTCCGATCAGGGTGGGAATGATCAGCGCCAGACGCCTGAGTATGTAGATGCCCATTTAGCGGCGTTTTCCTCAGGGCTTCGCCCACCAGTTGTCCAGATCGATGCCGTTCTTCGGCGTCTCGGCCGGACGTTGCAGATGGTTCCAGTAGGCGACGCGGTCGCTTCGCAGATGCCAGTGCGGAATCACATAGTGGTGGTGCAGCAGAACCCGGTCCAATGCCCGAACCCGGTAAACCAGTTCCTCACGGTTTGGCGCCTGAATGACCATGTTCACAAGCTCGTCGATCACCGGATCGCTCACGCCCATGTAGTTGCGCGAGCCTTTGGCATCCACGGTGGATGAATCCCAGTATTCCCGCTGTTCATTGCCCGGCGAATCCGACTGGCCGAACACCTGGGTGATCATGTCGAAATCGAATTCCCTCAGGCGCTGTATGTACTGGTTGCTGTCCACGAGGCGCACGGTCACATCGATACCGAGACGACCGAGGTTGTTCTTGAAGGGCAGAACCACCCGCTCGAAGCTCTTCTGGAACAGCAGGATCTCGAACGCCAGTGGTTCGCCGGTTTCGCCGTGTACCATTTTGCCATCTCGAATGACATAACCGGCGGACTTGAGCAGCTCCATAGCAGTTCTCAGGTTCTCGCGCAGGCCCTGCTGTCCTTCGGTGGTGGGTGGCTGGTATTCCTCGGTAAACACATCATCGGGTAACTGATCCCGGTAAGGTTCGAGTATGTCCAGTTCACGGCCTGTCGGAAGGCCCGAGGAAGCCAGGTCGCTGTTTGCGAAGTAGCTGTCAGTGCGGGTGTACTGGTCGAAAAAGAGGTTCTTGTTGGCCCACTGAAAGTCAAAACCATAGGCCAGCGCTTCACGAACCAGCGGGTCGGAAAACACCTTCCTGCGGGTGTTGAAGGCAAAACCCTGCATGCCTGAAGGTCGGTGGTGCTCTATGGCTTCCTTGATAATCGTGCCGTTTTCGAACCGATCCCCGGTGTAGGCCGTGGCCCAGTTCTTGGCGGAAGACTCCAGCCGAAAATCAAAACTGCCGGCCTTGAAGCCCTCCAGCGCCACGGTGTCATCGGTGTAATAATCGTAAGTAATCTGGTCGAAATTGAACCGTCCGTTCCGAACGCCAAGGTCCTTAGCCCAATAGTCTTCAACGCGTTCGTAGGTAATCGACCGACCGGCTTCGAAGTCACCAATACGGTAAGGGCCACTGCCCAACGGTGGGTTGAGGCCATTCTTGCCAAACTCCCGATCAGCCCAGTAGTGCTGGGGCAAAATGGGCATCTGGCCAAGGATCAGCGGTAGCTCCCGATTGCTGGTTTCCTTGAAGTCAAAACGTACCCGCTGAGGGCCCTCTATGGTCACCGATTTGACGTCAGCGTAGTAGTTCCGGAAGAAGGGGTGCCCCTGGGTAGTAAGGGTGTCGAAGGAGAATTTTACGTCCTCAGCGGTAATGGCTTCGCCGTCGTGGAACCGCGCCTGCTCCCTGATATTGAAAACCACATAGCTTCGGTCTTCAGGAGTCTCCAGGGATTCGGCAATCAGGCCATAGGCGGAAAAGGGCTCATCGTCCGACGACTCAAGGAGTGTGTCATACAGATAGTTGCTGATGCCTGCAGCGGCAACGCCCCGGATATCAAAAGGATTGAAAGAGTCGAAGCCGTTGGCAACAACCGCCATTTTCAGGGTGCCGCCTTTCGGGGCGTCCGGATTCACGTAATCGAAATGGCTGAACCCGGCGGGGTATTTGGTTTCGCCATGCATGGCAATGCCATGTGCTGGCATTGCCTCGTCGGCGACGGAAAACGGTGAGATGAGCGGTGTGGCAATAAGCGCCAGGGCTGAAAAAAACGACGTAAGGGATGAGGCTTTCCGTGTTCTTGTCATAAGTCTCGCACGTCAGGGACTGTTTCGGATATCAACGTAGAGTACCAGACTTTGCCCGGGTTGCAGATAACGGGCGGTATTCAGATCGTTCCAGCTTGCGATGTCCCGCACATTCACGGAAAACCTGCTGGCAATCCGGGCGAGGGAGTCGCCTTTGCGCACCCGGTAGCCCACTTTCCTGACCATTGCCTTGCCACGGCCACTGTTGGCCGCCATCACCGTTGGCTGGCTGGTCTTGGACCAGATAACCAGTTCCTTGCCGGGTATCAGCGGATCGCCGGGCGCCATGCCATTCCAGGCAGCAACTTCACGCACGGAAACCCGGTGCTCGCGGGCAATATCCCAGAAGGTATCGCCCTTGCGGACCGTGTAGCGAACCTTGTTTCCGTCCCGCTTCCGCTCCTGTTTGCGTTCAAGCCGCTGGGAGGCGCTCAGGGCATAGGCGTCGCTGCCCTTGGAGGCAGAGGGAATCATCAGGCGCTGGCCGATCCGTATCAGATCGCTGTCCAGATTGTTGACCTGCTGCAGCACTGACGGCGTTGTTGAGAATTTGCGGGAGATCGAATTAAGGCTGTCTCCGGATTTAACCTCATAGTTGCGCCAGGACACCCGTTGATTGGCTGGAATCTCGGCCAGGGCTGCGCGGAACGTTTCGGCATTCTGTACCGGAACGAGCAACCGGTGAGGACCATCCGGCGAAGTTGCCCAGCGATTGTAGGAGGGATTCAGGAGGTAGATCTCGTCGACATCTACCCCGGCCAGTTCCGCTGCCTGGGCAAGGTCGAGCTGGGAGCCGGTATCAACAACTTCGAAGTAGGGCTCGTCCTTCAGCGATGGCAGCTCGATGCCATAGGCCTCGGGATTGTCGAATATTTTCGCGAGAGCGATGAGTTTAGGGACGTAGTGTCTGGTTTCCCGGGGCAGGTGAAGAGACCAGAAGTCTGTCGGCTTGTTGGCATTCCGGTTGCGGCGCATGGCGCTGGAAACAGTGCCGCCGCCGCTATTGTAGGCGGCAAGGGCGAGCGTGTGGTCGCCATCAAACCGGTTTGCGAGGCGCTCAAGATAGGTCAGGGCGGCGTCGGTTGCGGCGATGACGTCCCGACGGTCATCGTGCCACCAGCTCTGTGTCAGACCAAAGTATTTTCCCGTGGAAGGAATGAATTGCCAGAGGCCGGCAGCGCGCCCATGGGAGTAGGCAAACGGATCGAACGCGCTCTCAACAACGGGGAGCAGGGCATATTCGGCAGGCAGCCCCCGCTTTTCGGTCTCGTTGACGATATAGTGAAGGTAGCGACTGCCGCGTTCCACAACCCGGTCAATATAACCGGGATGCCGGGCATACCAGTTCAACTGGTCCCGGACTCGTTCGTTGTCGATATCGTGATCCAGAACAAACCCCGATCGCAGTCTTGACCACAGATCCTGCTCAACCACCTCCGCCTCAGCGGTTTTCTGAACCGGATTGTCGAGCTTCTCCCTGGCATCCCTGGCAGCATCCTTTAGTTCCGGAGCAATAGCTTCGTCCAGCGGCTGGTCTCGGGCAGCATCGCGGTTTTCTCCGGTCTCGACCGCTTTCTTTAGCCCTTCATCGCCCGCGGCGACGGTAACTTCCTGAGTATTCAGCGGGCTTTGCTCGCCCTGGCTGATCAGGCTGGTGCAGCCACTGGCGAGGGCTCCGGCGAAAAACAAAAACGACAATCGTCTGGCCGACATAACAGCATCCGGGTACAGGTTGAGGCCGGATCCAGCATCTGAAAATCCGGCATATTGAACAATTTACGGTCACAATTTTGAAATGATTCTATGGGACCGCTTTAAAAGGGGTCAAGAAACCTCTCGTTACGGCTCTGAGAGGATTTGTTAAGTGCGTATCGCCAGGCGTCAGAAATTATCCTTGCCGTGGCGGATGGCCGCAAAAATGGCGTTCTCGGAATCGGCGGGCAGGCCCCGGCTTGAGCAATAGGTTCGGGCGGAGTCCACTACCGCCGGATCATCCCACCGCAGAAACGGATTGAGCCGTTTCTCGTTTTCGAGGATTGAAGGAACCGTCGGTTCTCCTGCATCGCGGGCGGCCTGACACTCCTGCTCGAACGCCCGGAGACCTTCGTCTTCCGGCAACCAGCTGCGGGCAAAACGCAGGTTCGCGAGGGTGTACTCATGGGCGCAGTAAACGGCGGCCTTGCCAGGCAGCGCCCGGAGAGTTTGAAGAGACTGACGCATCTGCTCCGGGGAGCCTTCGAACAGACGTCCGCATCCACAGACAAAAAGAGTATCGCCACAGAAGAGAACCGGCCGACCATTTACCTCGACGTCGGTGAAGAAGGCAATATGATCGAGAGTGTGGCCGGGAACGCCCAGGACCTGGAAGGTGATATCTTCCCAGATCACCTCATCACCGGGATGAACCAGGTTGGTACTGCCTTTATAGGGCGAATCCGCCGGGCCCGTCACCCTGCAATCCGGAAACCGGGAAACCAGGTCTTTGACACCGCCGACATGGTCGGGATGATGGTGGGTCACCAGAATAGTGTCCAGGGTCAGCCCGTTCTCGGCCAGATGGTCCAGAACCGGTTGTGCCTGGCCCGGGTCCACAATCAGCGCCCTGTCGCTGGCGGTGTCGGAAAGGCACCAGATATAGTTGTCACTGAAGGCGGGTATGGCGGAAATGGTCAGCATAGGGCCCCACATGTGCTTATCGAATGTGACTGATATGATAGAGCATTAAATACAAGGCCCCAACCATGGGAAAGGGCTTCCGGGAGTGGCGCATTGGTGAGTGAATCCGAGGCAGTTGATTATTCCGCCAGACATGAGAGCTTTGAGCGCTGGTTCCAGACCCCGCTTGGTCGGGCACTGTTGGCCGACCAGAGACGATTCGTCGATGCCGAGCTGCAGCGTCTGACAGGCGCCAGGCAGTTGCAGGTGGGTATCAGCCATCGGCTGCCATTGGCTACCGGCACGGATTTCTCCCAGAAGATCATGACAGCGCCAAGATGGTATCCCCATATTCCGGACGGGGTCGCCATCTGCGATGCCGACGAGCTGGCCTTTCCCGGTGATTCGATGGATCTTGTCGTGCTGCATCACACGGCCGATTTCTCTCCTTACCCTCACCAGGTGATTCGCGAGGCGGCGCGCGTACTCCGGGGAGAGGGCACGATGGCCCTGTTTGGTTTTAATCCTTTGAGCCTCTGGGGCGCGCGCAAACTGATCTCCAGGAGTAGCGAAGGCCCGTGGGGCGGTCGCTTCCTCTTGCGCGGACGCATGGAAGACTGGCTGCACTTGCTGGGCTTTAATGTCGAAGCGTCGATTACCCGGTTTTTCAGGCCACCACTGCAGCGCAGTGGTCGCAAGCCGACGAGCCGGATGGACAACCGTTTGTCCGGAAATCGACTCCTGCCAGTAGGCGCCTATTACTGTATCCTTGCCAAAAAACGCGTCCACGCCCGGTTGCCCAGGCGCCCCGTCTGGCGCCAAAGCAAGGTGATTGCTCTGCCGGGCACAGGTACCGTTGGCGCCTCCCGAGGTTGCAGTCGCAGTGGCTCGCCGATTAAAACACCGAAGTGAATCACCGAAAACCAAACCAGGAGGCTGAATGGCCGGCAAGGTAACCCTCTATACGGATGGCGCCTGCAAGGGCAACCCCGGGCCCGGCGGCTGGGGCGTGGTTTTGCGCTATGGCGACAATCGAAAGACCCTGCACGGCGGGGAGACGAATACCACGAACAACCGCATGGAGTTAATGGCAGCCATCCGTGGTCTGGAGGCCCTGAAGCGCCCGTGCGAGGTGGAGCTGTTTACGGATTCGCAGTACGTGCGTAAAGGCATTACGGAATGGATGGCAGGCTGGAAGCGGAACGGCTGGAAGACCTCCGCGAAAAAGCCCGTGAAGAACGAAGATCTCTGGCGCGAGCTGGATGCCGAAGTGGCCCGGCACGAGATTAACTGGCACTGGGTAAAAGGGCACTCTGGTGTTCCTGACAATGAGCTGGCGGATGAACTGGCCAATCGCGGCGTCGACGAGCTTTCCGGCGCATAGATTCAGAGCGCATAAATACAGATAACCAGGTACAGGCAATGAGACAGATCGTACTGGATACAGAAACCACGGGTATCGACCCGGCAGAGGGTCACCGGATCATCGAGATCGGTTGTGTTGAATTGATGGAGCGCCAGCTCACCGGCCGCAACTACCATGTCTATATCAACCCGGACCGGGAAGTAGAGGCTGAGGCGATCACCGTTCACGGCATCACCAACGAGTTCCTTGCCGACAAACCCCGTTTCGCGGAAATCGCCGATGAGTTCTTCGAGTTCATCAAGGGCGCCGAGCTGGTTATCCATAACGCTGCGTTCGATGTCGGCTTCATGGACTCGGAATTCGCCCGCCTCAAGCCGGTACGGAAAACCGCGGATCATTGCGGAATCGTGGACTCCCTCGCCATCGCAAGGGCCCGTCACCCGGGACAGAAGAACAACCTGGATGCGCTCTGCAAACGCTACGGTGTGGACAACAGCAACCGTGACCTCCACGGCGCCTTGCTGGATGCGGAGATCCTGGCCGACGTTTACCTGCTGCTCACTGGTGGCCAGACCGCGCTGTCACTGGACGCCGGATCCGAGAACGGTGGCGGTAACGGCGGCATTCGAAGGCTCCCTGCTGACAGAGCGCCCCTGTCGGTGGTTCGCGCTTCCAGTTCAGAGACCGAAGCCCACGAAGAGTTCATGTCCCTGCTCGAAAAACAGGCGGGCGAAACCGTGTGGGGTAAACTCCAGAGTCCGGAATGAGAACTGGGTCGGGCTGTACCAAATGTTACATTCCGCCTTTCTTGAGGTACTTGAGTTTTATGTTATAAGTAATGATAAGTTCGCCAGTTTTTTGCGAACTGGCTTTGGCCGGAAAAGGGGTTAACCGGCCCAGAACAAAAAGGCCTGGTACGCTACAGCCGGATCAGTGACCACCAAAGAGGATGCGGTAGTCTCCGCAACATTAACGGGAAGCGTTTATGGTTCAGTCGTCTCTCGCGACGAAATCGCAGTCGTTTGATTTGGTCAAAAGTGAAATAGAGCAGACCATCAAGCAGGCAGAATCCAGCCTTGAACGCTTTCAGGAAAACCGCGAAAGGGGTGAGGATCTCCAGAATTGTGTTGATTTCATCAACCAGTTGCGGGGCATTTTCATTCTGGTGGAGCTGCGGGGTGGAACCCTGCTGTGCCAGGAAGCGGTAACTATGGCCAACGACGTGCCCGTTGGCGCCAGTGACGACAAAAACATCCTTCTTACCACCCTGAACAGCGCTCTGTTCATTCTCCGGCGCTATGTCGAGTACTACCATCAACAGCGGGAAGACCATCCCGAGTTGTTGCTCCCCGTGATCAATGACCTCCGAGAGGCCCGCCGGGAAAAACCCTATCCCGAGTCCTGTTTTTTCGATGTCGATGTCAAAGAGAGGCCGGATTTTTGTGCCGGTTTGTCATTGCAGCCGTTTGAGGGCAATGAGGCCGATTACGAAGTTATGGCGCGTCGCATGCGCCTGACCTTCCAGGTGGCGCTTCTGGGAATTCTTCGCGACCGGAACGATGTGGTAAACAAGAAATTGATTGGGCGCGCGTCGAGAGGGCTTGCGCGCCTTTGTCAGGGCGCAGCCATGGGGCAGATGTGGTGCCTCGTCGGCATTGTTTCAGACACCATGCTTGATCGTGCAATGGTCTTTAACAAAGCCCGCAAGCGCATGTTCATGCGGATCGAGAAATACGCCCGGGAAGTGGTTTACGTGGGCAAGGTTGCCACGGGTAAAGACGCGCCGGATTCGCTGATCCGGGATCTGGTCTACCTGCTGTACCGCAGCGGTTCTGCCAACCCTGAAGTTACCGAGGTGTTGTCTGCTTACCATCTTGCGCCGTCGGATTTTCCGGATTCCATGCTGGAAGCCCATGCGCGCAGGTTATACGGTCCTGGCAGTGATGTCCTCAAATCCCTGTCAGAAGCCCTGCAGGATGAATTGAACCAGTTGAAAGACAAACTGGACATTATTGAGCGCGGCATCGAGCCGGATCTGGCGGAGCTGTCTTCCATTGCCGATGCCCTCGAACGACTGGCCAACACGCTGGTAATGCTCGACCTGAACAAACTGGCGGGCGTTTCAAGAGAAGAGGCGAGCAAACTGCGGGGTTGGGAAGCAGAATCTCGCTTGCCCGGTGATGATGAACTTTATCGACTTGCCGATTCCGTGCTGGGAATTGAAGATGCCGTCATGCAGATTGTGACCCGTGGCATCACCTCCGAAACCGATGCGCTGGCCGGCGGTGAACGCAAGCGGGAGGAGTCTGTATACCTTCGAGAGGCGCTCTATGTGGTGGCTGATGAAGCTCGTGGGGCATTGACCCTGGCAAAGCGCGCAATCACCGCTTTTATTGAATCCGACTACGACAAACTGCATCTTGCCAATCTGCCTGCAACCCTGCACAGCATCTGGGGTGGCCTGCAAATGGTGAATGATCCGGGAGCCGCCGGGGTTCTTGAGCGGGTTGCGGCTTCAATCCAGGAGCGCTTGCTGGATGCGAAGGAAGCGCCAGCCGCCCAGGTGCTCGAGGCGCTGGCGGACGCTCTGACTTCGCTGGAGTACTACATCGAGAGTATTGGCAAAACCGAAGACCGCAATGTAGATCTACTGAAACTGGCTGAATCGTCGCTGGACGATGTAGGTTTGTAGTTCCATGTCCCATACGCTCGCTACCATTGTACTGGCCGCTGCCGGCGCTGTGATGGTGATAGCGGGCCTGCTGTTTTTCAGGCATCCTCGTTGGTTGCTCACCTGGCTGAAAGGAATGGTGATTTTCGGTGTCATTCTGGCCGGGCTGTATGTCCTCGTTATCGCGGTAAATCTGACCAGCTACCAATCGCTGGTCGGTATGCAGACCGTGGCGAGCATCTCAACGCAACGACAGGCTGAGCAAATCTGGGAGGTCTCCCTCGAAAGCCAGGATGGTTTGTCTGTGGTGAGGACGCTCCAGGGTGACCAGTGGCAGATTGACGCCAGAATCATCCGGTTCAGCGGACCCTTCCGATGGCTTGATATCGCTCCCGGGTATCGGCTTGAGCAATTGAGCGGGCGTTATACGTCTCTTGAGCAGGAGCGGTCGGCCCCGAGGACAGTTATAGGGCTGTCTGAAGTGATCTGGCCGGACCTATGGCAGTGGGACCTTCAATTCAACTTGCCGTTTGTGGAGGCCGTGGACGGAAACATGACGTTCATGCCAATGCGGGATGGGGCTGTTTTCGAGGTAAAGCTATCCTTCTCGGGCCTGGTTGCTGTGCCGGTCAACGAGCAGGCGAGGGAGGCTGTGCAGTTCTGGAATCAATAGATTTCGTGGCATAAAAAAGCCTGCATCGAAACGCAGGCTTTTTTGTGCTTGCCGGGGGCAATCAGCCCATCTTGAACAGTTCGCCCAGCTTGGTTGCCAGCATCATATCGCCTTCGGCGCGCAGCTGACCTGCCATGAATGCCTGCATGCCGTCGGTCTCTCCAGAAACGATGCCCTGCAGGGTTTCGGAGTTCATGATCAGGGTAACAGAAGGATCGTCGTGGGCGCCTTCGTGCATTTTGCAGGTGCCGTCATTGATGACGAGGTGATAGGTCTTGTCGTCCTCGATGTCGAACTGGAATACCAGGTCCAGGCCTTGAGCTGCGTCTGCGTTGAAATTCTGTTCGAGTTGTTCAAATACCTGAGCTACAGACATTGTTTTACCCTTTTGATGGTTGTCTAGTCATGATCACGACGGCTTGATGTCCCTGGCTGCACGAGCCTGATCGGGTGCCCGGGTAGAGCCGACCTCGCAATCCGACTTTATGGTGAGTGGTCGGCCCTGTCAAGATCGATCGAACGCTTGTTTTAATTTTTTTGCTCTCCTTATCACCATAAATTCGGTAAGTTACACTCTTGTTCCCGCACACTGAGTTGGAGAAGCACTTTGGAGTTCCTGACAGAATACGGTTTGTTTTTGGCCAAGATCGTTACTTTCGTGATGGCGGCCCTGGTGGTGATCTCTGTCATCATGTCCGCGGCCCAGAAGGATCGGGGCGATCATGAGGGCGAGGGAGAACTCAAGATCCGGAAACTCAACGAGAAATACGAAAAGTTGCGTGAAACGATTCAGTCCCGGCTGATGTCTGATCACCAACGAAAGGTGTTCCAGAAGGCCCGGAAGAAGGCTCAGAAGGCGGAGAAAAAAGCGGCCAAGGCCGCGAAGAACACCGATGAGAAGGATGACAGTCGTGGTCGCGTCTATGTTCTGGATTTTGACGGCGATATCAAAGCCAGCGACACGGATCCGCTTCGCAGGGCGATTACAGCCGTGTTGAGTATTGCCGATCCGGAAAAAGACGAAGTTGTTGTCCGTCTGGAGAGTGGTGGTGGGCTGGTTCATTCCTATGGCCTTGCGGCCGCTCAGCTGGATCGAATTCGCAGCAAGGGTGTTCGCCTTACCGCCTGTGTTGACAAGGTCGCGGCCAGCGGTGGTTACATGATGGCCTGTGTTGCCGACCGGATCGTCGCCTCGCCGTTCGCCATTCTGGGGTCTATTGGCGTGGTTGCCCAACTCCCGAATTTCCACCGTTTTCTCAAAAAGAACGACGTGGACTTTGAAGTGCTGACCGCCGGCGAGCACAAACGCACTATGACCATTTTCGGTGAAAACACCGACAAAGGGCGTCAGAAATTCCTGGAAGATCTGGAAGACACCCACGGACTCTTTAAAGAGTATGTGAGCGAACGACGCCCTGATCTGGACATAGCCGCGGTTGCCAATGGCGATATCTGGTTTGGCAAGCGGGCTTTGGAGGTAAAACTGGTCGATGAGATCAAGACCTCCGACGAATATCTCATTGAAGCCTGCGACCGCGCAGACGTAGTCTCAGTGGCATACCAGCGCAAACGGACTCTTCCGGAAAAACTCGGATTGGCCACCAGTTCGGCGCTTGAACACACTGTCTGGAAAGTCCTGGGCGCCTTCCGCAACCAGAAGTTCCAGTAGACTACCGAAAGCGGAGAAGAATGATGACAACGAATTCCGAATTCAAAGCCTGGCGCGTTGAAGAGCAGAACGGTGAGTATGTCGGTTCCGAAAAATCGCTTAGTACTGGCGATTTATCCGATGGCGAGGTTCTGATCCGGGTCAGCCACTCCTCTCTCAACTACAAGGATGCGCTGTCGGCTTCCGGCAACAAGGGCGTTACCCGTTCTTTCCCTCATACACCAGGCATCGACGCCGCAGGTGAGGTCGTTGAATCTGCTACTGGCAAGCCGTCGGACGGCAGCCCCGTTATCGTGACGGGTTATGACCTGGGCATGAATACCGACGGTGGCTTTGGCGAATACATCCGCGTACCTGCAGGCTGGTGCGTTCCCATGCCCGAGGGGTGGAACGCCCGTACCGCGATGATCTATGGCACCGCTGGCCTCACGGCCGGTCTCTGTGTCCAGAAGCTTCTGACCATGGGGGCCAAGCCGGAGCAGGGAACAGTCGCTGTGTCTGGAGCCTCTGGTGCCGTTGGCACCGTTGCGGTTGAACTGCTTGCCAACCTTGGGTTCGACGTCGTCGCCATCAGCGGCAAGGCCGACCATGCGGACGATCTCAAGGCTCTTGGGGCAAAAGAAGTTGTGGGCCGTGAAACCCTGGCCGAGGAAAAGAAACCGCTCGTCAAACCGGCATTTGCCAACGCCGTAGATACGGTGGGTGGCGGCCCGTTGGCCGAACTGCTCAAGCAGATTAAGCCTGGTGGCTCAGTATCCTGTTGTGGTCTTGTAGCCGGTCCGGGCCTTCAGACCACCGTGCTGCCGTTTATCCTGCGAGGCGTGAATTTGCTGGGTGTGGATTCGGTAGAGATTCCGCTGGCGGAGAAAGAAGCCGTATGGAAGAAATTCGCCGGGGAGTGGGCGTGTCCGAAGACCGAGGCTGCCGCTCGTGATATCGGTCGTGGTGAGCTTGATGGGGCGCTGACGGCGTTTTTGAAAGGCGAATCAGCTGGAAAGATTGTTCTGGATCACTCCAAGTAATTCTTTCTGGCTGGTGCTGTTTGTCGGATTACGGCTTTGCCTAATCCGACCTACGATACTGTACTGAGAGATTTGTATAGAAGAGAGGGGATTCACCTTCCGAAACTGTGCGGAGCCCAAGCTTCACAGGGATGTGCCGCAAGGAGCGTGTTTTGGAAAGTGAATCCCCTCTCTTTGTACTCTAGAGTTTGATAACTAAGACGCACGACGCCGGAAGAGCGGAATGTCGGTGTCGGTCGCGGCCTGGTAGCCCTGACTGAAGAAGTTCAGGCACCTTTGGGCCTTGGTGATGTCCTTATCCGCACGCAGCACGTAGGCGTCAAACCCGCAGCGCTTCATGAACTGCAGCTGATCCAGCAGCACGTCGCCGATGGCCCGAAGCTCGTTCTCAAAGCCGAATCGCTCACGGAGTAGCCGGCCAATGCTATAACCCCTGCCATCACTGAATTTCGGAAAATTTACCGCAATTACCGGCAGCTCATTCACGCGACCATCCAGAATCTCCGGCTCATCGTGGCTGTCGAACCACACGCCAATATCCTGCCTTCCTGTGAAGTGCTCGTAACCGGCCAGCCACAGATCCGCCGGAATCAACGCCGGCTGATCCGCCGGAATATCCAGCGATTCGCCTTCGGCCGGGCGGGGGACGACAACCCAGTGGTCCTGACGGATACTGCCATCCGGTGAAATAACGTTAGGCATAAACCCGCTCCTTGAAAGGATCAATTCCGACACGACGATAAGTGTCCAGGAAGGTTTCTTCTTCCGTGCGCTTATCCACGTAGACATCAATGATTTTTGTAATCACCTGGGGCATCTCGTCCCGGGCAAACGACGGCCCCAGAATCTTGCCGATTGAGGCATCGTGATGGGACGAACCGCCAAGGCTGATCTGATAGAATTCCTGGCCTTTCTTGTCGACGCCAAGAACACCAATGTTGCCGACATGGTGGTGACCGCAGGCATTCATGCAGCCAGAGATGTTCAGATCGATATTGCCCAGGTCGTACAGGTAATCCAGATCATCGAACTGCCGCTGGATGGCCTCGGCCACCGGAATGGACTTGGCATTGGCCAGGGCGCAGTAATCACCGCCGGGGCAGCAGATAACGTCGGTCAGGGTATTCAGGTTCGCGGTACCGAAACCCATGGGCGTAATCGCCTGCCAGAGTTCAAACAGCCGATCCTGGCGCACATCGGCCAGCACCACGTTCTGTTGGTGAGTGACCCGGATTTCACCGAAGCTGAACTCGTCTGCCAGATCAGCAATCTGTTCAAGCTGCTTGTCACTGACATCGCCAGGAGGAGTGCCGGTTTTCTTCATCGTCAGGGAGACGATGGCATAGCCTGCCTTCTTGTGGGTGTCCACGTTGTGGGTCAGCCACTGGTCAAAGCCCCGGTTCTCAAACCGCTGGCTGGCCAGCAGGTCCGTGGCATTGTCGATAGCCGCGTAATCCGGTTCAGTAAAGTAGCCCTGGATACGTTGAATCGCCTCGGGCGTCAGCCGGGTCGGGGATTCCTTGATATGCTGCCACTCTGCTTCCACTTTTTCAGCAAAGCCCTCAGGGGTCAGAGCCTTCACCAGAATCTTGATCCGGGCCTTGAACTTGTTGTCGCGCCGACCGTATCGGTTATAGACGCGAAGCACGGCCTCCAGGTAGGTCAACAGATCCAGTTCCGGCAGGAAATCGCGAATTACCGGCCCGACCATGGGCGTACGGCCAAGACCACCGCCCACGTGTACCCGAAAACCGAGATCGCCGGCCTCGTTGCGTACCATCTGAAGCCCGATGTCGTGCACCTGGATGGCGGCTCGATCGGTTTGCTCGGAAGCGTTCACGGCAACCTTGAATTTCCGCGGCAGGAAGGCGAATTCCGGATGGAACGTGGACCACTGGCGAATGATTTCGCAGTAGGGCCGCGGATCCGCAATCTCGTCCGACTGAACACCGGAGAACTGGTCTGTGGTGGTATTACGAATGCAGTTGCCGCTGGTCTGGTTGGCGTGCATTTCCACTTCCGCGAGTTCCGCAAGAATGTCGGGAACGTCTTCCAGCGCCGGCCAGTTAAGCTGCACATTCTGGCGAGTGGTGAAGTGCGCATAGCCTTTGTCGTAGTCCCGGGTGATTCGCGCAAGCCGGCGAAGCTGGTCCGAGCGCATCATGCCGTAAGGAACACAGATCCTGAGCATGGGGGCAAGACGCTGAACGTACAGGCCGTTCTGCAGGCGAAGGGGAAGAAACTCGTCTTCAGCCAATTCTCCGGCCAGCGCTCTTTCGGTCTGGTCACGGAACTGGGCAACCCTCTCGGCAGCCATTTGCCGATCGTGTTCATCATATACGTACATAGTGGGAAGATCCTGCTTGAAAGCGACATATCCAGGCCGGCGGCCTTATATCTGACGGGAAGGATAACAGCGGGTTTTTATTCTTAAAATGATTATTTCAAAATATGTTTATCGACTCAGGCGATAAGCAGAAGGAACAAGGGACTGGACGAATATCAATTAACTGCTTAACTTGGAGGATGACGTTAGCAGTGCGCTGCTGCCGTGATAACAAGAAAAACACGAGACAAAAACTCGGAAAGAGGAACAGACATGAAAAAGACCGCACGTTCTGACAGTCAGGCCGATGCCGTTGCCGCCGTGCTGCTGGTGGTTCTTGCCGTGGCTTTCGCGGTGGTCTGGGTAGCTGGCCAGTAGTCTACTGGCTCGCCAGGACCAGATTTACAATAACGATCAGGCCCACAACAAAGCTGGCTGTGAACAGAATGCCGGCGATGATGTAAGGCCAGGGGCTATGGCTTGAGAAGTCCTCTTCCCGGCGCTTGTCGGACTGAACTCCGAACGCGCCGGCGAGTATGCTTTGCATGACTTTCAAGACGCCAGGTCCACGCGGCTTTCGTTCTTCCCGTTTTTCCGCTTCTGAAGATTCAGTCATACATCCGCCCCTGATCTGTGCTTCACCCGAAGCTTACTCTGCCGGATCGTACGCCAGGCTTGGCGCAAGCCAGCGTTCTGCCTCGGCCTTGGAAATGCCTTTGCGTTCAGCATAGTCCTCAACCTGGTCAGCGCCAATTTTCCCTACTGCAAAATACTTGGATTCCGGATGCGCAAAGTACCAGCCGGAGACGGCAGCGGTCGGGAACATGGCAAAGTGCTCGGTCAACTCGATGCCTGCGGTATCAGTGGCCTCGAGCAAATTGAACAGGGTTGCCTTCTCCGTGTGGTCCGGACACGCAGGGTAGCCGGGTGCCGGGCGTATTCCGCGGTACCTTTCCTTGATCAGGTCATCGTTGGCCAGCTTTTCATCGGCGGAATAGCCCCAGAACTCCAGGCGAACCCGCTCGTGCATCCGCTCGGCAAAAGCCTCTGCCAGACGGTCGGCCAACGCCTTCACCATGATCGCGTTATAGTCGTCGTTGGCGTCCTTGAACTCTACCGAGAATTCTTCAGCACCAATGCCGGTGGTCACCGCGAAACCGCCCACGTAGTCAACGGTGTCGGAGCCCTCAGGCGCCACAAAATCCGATAGCGCCATCATGGGTTTGCCCGGTGCCTTTTCATCCTGCTGACGGAGGTGGTGCAGGGTAGTCAGCTCCTCGGTGCGGGACTCGTCGGTGTAAAGCACGACATCGTCACCGCGGCGGTTGGCTGGCCAGAAACCGATGACGCCACGGGCAGAGACCCGCTTTTCATCAATCATCCGGTGCAGAATCTTCTGGGCATCGTCAAAGAGGTTGCGGGCCGCCTCACCACGCTTCGGGTCATCAAAAATGGCCGGGTACTTGCCGGAAATATCCCAGGACATGAAGAACGGCGTCCAGTCGATGTAGTCCACCAGCTCATTGAGGTCATATTCCTCGAACACCCGGATGCCGGCAAACGCCGGTTTCGGGGGCTGGTAGCCTTCGAATGAGATCTCCGGGGCGCGATCACGGGCTTCCTTCAGGGAAACCAGCTTGGTCCGGTCACCCCGGTTCTTCCGGCGTTCCCGGATCTCGTCGTATTCGGTACGGGCGGCTTCGACAAATGCCGGCTTAGCCGTCTTGCTGAGGAGTTGGGACGCCACATTCACGCAGCGGGATGCGTCCGATACGTAAAGGGCGATGTCGTTCTTGAACTGAGGTTCGATCTTCACCGCCGTGTGGGCTTTTGAGGTTGTCGCACCACCAATCATCAGCGGGATTTTGAAATCCAGTCTTTGCATCTCACGGGCTACGTGCACCATTTCGTCCAGGGACGGGGTGATCAGCCCACTGAGGCCGATAATGTCGACATCATGTTCTTTTGCCGCCGCAAGGATCTTGTCGCAGGGCACCATCACACCCAGGTCAATCACCTCGTAGTTGTTGCATTGCAGCACCACGCCCACGATGTTCTTGCCGATATCGTGGACATCGCCTTTCACCGTGGCCATGAGGATCTTGCCCTTGGCCTTCTGGTCTTCCGTCTTTTCAGCCTCAATATAGGGGATCAGGTGTGCCACGGCCTGTTTCATCACGCGGGCGCTCTTGACCACTTGGGGCAGGAACATCTTGCCATCGCCGAAGAGGTCGCCGACCACGTTCATGCCGTCCATCAACGGGCCTTCAATCACTTCGATGGGATGTGTGGCACGCTGGCGACAGGCTTCGGTGTCGTCCACGATGTAGGTGGTAATGCCTTTGACCAGTGCATGTTCCAGACGCTTTTCCACCGGCCATTCACGCCAGGCGAGGTCTTCCTCCTGGGTTTTGCCACCTTTGCCTTTGTAGCGCTCAGCAATTTCGAGCAGACGGTCGGTGGAATCAGCACGACGGTTAAGGACAACATCTTCCACCAGCTCCTTGAGCTCCGGATCAATCTCGTCGTAGATCACCAGCTGGCCGGGGTTCACGATGCCCATGTTCATACCGGCCTTGATGGCGTGGTAGAGGAACACCGAGTGGATCGCCTCCCGGACCACGTCATTACCCCGGAACGAGAAGGACACGTTACTCACGCCGCCAGAAATTGAGGCATGAGGCAGGTTTTTCCGAATCCAGCGAGTGGCGTTTATGAAGTCCACCGCGTAGTTGTTGTGTTCTTCGATGCCGGTGGCAATGGCGAAGATGTTCGGGTCGAAGATGATATCGCCCGGGTTGAAGCCGATCCCGGTCAGCACGTCGTAGGAACGCTTGCAGATCTCGGTCTTGCGTTCGTAGGTGTCTGCCTGCCCCTGTTCGTCAAAGGCCATCACCACGACGGCGGCACCGTAGCGCATGCAGTCTTTCGCACGTTTGACGAACTCTTCCTCGCCTTCCTTGAGACTGATGGAATTCACCACCGCCTTACCCTGGATGCAACGCAGGCCTGCCTCGATCACATCCCATTTGGAGGAGTCGATCATGATCGGCACCCGGGAAATATCCGGCTCCGAGGCAACCAGGTTCAGGAAGGTGACCATCACCTCCTTCGACTCCAGCATGCCCTCGTCCATGTTGATGTCGATGATCTGGGCACCGTTTTCAACCTGGTCCCGGGCAACGCTCAGGGCCTCTTCGTATTGCTCTTCCTTGATCAGGCGCAGGAAGCGCTTGGAGCCGGTGACGTTGGTTCGCTCCCCCACGTTGATAAACAGAACATTGTCATCCCCGGTAAATGGCTCCAGGCCAGACAGACGCAACGCTTTAGGGCGCTCGGGAATTTTCCGGGGTGGATGCTTGGCCACCGCCTGGGCAATCGCTTCAATATGGTCCGGTCGTGAGCCACAGCAGCCACCGATGATGTTCAGGAAACCGTCACGGGCAAAGCCTTCGATAATCTCGGCCATTTCCTCGGGCGTCTGATCGTATTCACCAAACTCGTTGGGGAGCCCGGCGTTGGGGTGGGCGCTGACATAGGTTTCTGCCTTGGCGGACAGCTCTTCCACATAAGGGCGCAGGGCGTCGGCACCCAACGCGCAGTTGAGGCCCACCGAGATGGGATTGGCGTGCGCTACGGAGTTCCAAAAGGCTTCGGTGGTCTGACCGGAAAGGGTTCGGCCGGAGGCATCGGTAATGGTGCCGGAAATCATGATCGGCAGGGTGGTGCCGCTGTCCTCAAAGTACTGCTGAGTGGCGTAAATCGCCGCCTTGGCGTTGAGGGTATCGAAAATGGTTTCGATCAGGATCAGGTCGCAGCCGCCTTCGACCAGGCCTCCGACTGCCTCGTAGTAGTTATCGACCAGGGTCTGGAAATCGACATTGCGGTAGCCGGGGTTATTTACATCCGGTGAAATGGAGGCCGTCCGCGATGTAGGCCCGACCGCTCCGGCGACAAATCGCGGCTTATCCGGGTTTTTCGCGGTGTATTCGTCGGCAATCTGCCGGGCCAGTTCAGCCGCGGCCACGTTCAGTTCCCTGGCAATCGATTCCAGCCCGTAATCCGCCTGGGAAAGCTGGGTGGAGTTGAAAGTGTTGGTCTCGATAATGTCCGCGCCGGCGTCAAGATAGTCTGCGTGGATGTTGCGGAGCAGGGCGGGCTGGGTCAGGTTCAGCAGGTCGTTGTTGCCCTGGACTTCGCGCTCGTAGTCGGCAAACCGATCGCCACGGAACGCCTTCTCGTCCAGCTTGAGATTCTGGATCATGGTGCCCATGCCGCCATCAAGGATCACAATGCGTTCCTGCAGGGCCTTGTGGAGCTGGTCGAGACGGGTGGTGCGATCGGTCATAGGTTTACTTCCGGATGTCGTTAAAAACGCGGTATTAAATTCAATGGCGCGGGATGATAGCAAAATTGCCACAGCCCGTCTTAGTACGAATGACGATTATCAATTGTCCACTGCAAATACCTGCCAATACGGGAAATTCATTACCTTCGTAAAGCCTGACTATTTTACTGGGTCTTTCATGTTCCGGCGAACTCCCTTAAAATGGATCCAAACTTTCAAACGGGTTGAAAACATGGCTCAGGTTACTGTGACAGATCCCGCTCGGGATTATCTTGCACAACTTATCGAAAAACAGGACGTGGAAGGCATGGGCGTACGTATCTTCGTGACCCAGCCCGGCACCAAAAACGCCGAAACCTGTCTGGCCTACTGCCCGCCCAACGAAGTAGTACCGACGGACGAGCAGGTAGATCTGGACAAGTTCACCCTGTATCTGGACCACAATTCCGTGCCCTTCCTCGAAGAGGCCTACGTGGATTACTCCAAGGACCAGATGGGGGGGCAGCT
The DNA here is from genome assembly GCF_040148675.1 of Marinobacter sp. NFXS11. Taxonomy (NCBI): domain Bacteria; kingdom Pseudomonadati; phylum Pseudomonadota; class Gammaproteobacteria; order Pseudomonadales; family Marinobacteraceae; genus Marinobacter; species Marinobacter sp. NFXS11. The sequence goes on from NZ_JAGDDV010000001.1 coordinate 1,318,499, forward strand.
CACCATCAAGGCGCCGAACGCAAAAGTGCCCAAGATTGATGACGACGCACCCCTGCCGGATCGGGTGAACTATATCCTCGCTTCGGAGATCAACCCGAACCTGGCCGCTCATGGTGGCGAAGTATCTCTTGTCGAGATCGTCGACGAATCCGTGGCCGTACTGCGTTTCGGTGGTGGTTGCCAGGGTTGCTCGGCAGTCAGCCTGACCCTGAAGCAGGGCGTGGAATCAACCTTGAAAGAGCGGGTTCCGGAAATCACTGCAGTGCGTGATGTGACCGACCATTCTTATACCGAAAACGCCTACTACCAGTAAGTCCTTCCTGCCCGGTTTGCCGCGCCCTCCGGGGCGCGGTATCTATTCCGGCCTGCCGCATTACCGCCTTCGCCATGGCTGCTCGGCCAATGTTGTGACATTTCAATTACTTCATCATTTGTCGCATACACAGCAACTGCAGGCAGGTACTATCCTGTCTGTCCGTTAACGGCATTATCACCGCCTTAGAATGGATTACACTCTTCTACCGGGGTCAACCTTGTTCGACGTTGCGCTTCTTTCAGTGCCGCTCATGGCGGCCGTTGTTGGTTGGCTGACCAACTGGCTGGCCATCCAGATGTCCTTCTATCCGGTGCAGTTCATCGGGGTGGGGCTGATAGGGTGGCAGGGCGTTATTCCTCGCAAAGCGGAAAAGATGGCGCATATCTGCATCGACAGGACGCTTCAGCAGTTCGGCGACCTCAACGCTGTCTACCAGAAGCTTGAGCCGCAGCGCATCGTTGAGCAGGTGATTTCCCAGGTGACCCCGCGGATGGATGAGTACATCGATGAGGTAATGTACGAAATCCAGCCGGTCCTTTGGGACAACCTTCCGTTATTTGTCAGAAACCGGATTTATCAGTGGGCCCGTGAACAGCTGCCCTCCAGGGTAGAGGAGCTGGTGGAGGACTTTGGTGACGATCTGGACGAGTTGGTCGACCTCAAGGCTCTGCTCAGCCGCGAACTCGAAAAACATCCGGACATGATGAACCGGATTTTCCAGCAAGCCGGCGCGGTGGAGCTTCAGTCTGTGATCAACCGAGGTGCGGTTATCGGCGGCATTCTTGGTGCTGTCCTTGTGCCGTTATGGACCCGCTATCCGGAACCCTGGCTGCTGCCGCTGGGCGGCTTCGTGGTCGGTTTCGTGACCAACTGGATTGCCATCAACCTGATTTTCGCGCCGCTCAGGCCCCGACGAATCCTATTTTGGAAGGTCCAGGGTTTGTTTTTGCGAAGGCAGCCGGAAATCAGTGATGTCTGGGCCAGGCTGGTGGCGGAGGAACTGATTACTGTAGAGAAGGTTGCCGACGCCATGATCAACGGCAGCCACGGTGACAGAACCCGTGCGATTATCCAAAAACACCTTCGCCCCTTACTGGACAACTCTGTCATTATGAAGCTGACGGCGCAGGTCACCGTTGGCATGACAGGTTACACCGAGCTCAAGAAAGCCATGAACCAGAAGGCGGTACTGGCTACGCGTGACGTGTTCAGTGACCCGGCTTTTAACCGTGAGCGGGCACCTGTGGTAGCCGAAGTTCTGTCCGGACAGATGAAAGCGCTGAAACCCGATGAATTCCAGGACATCCTGCGCCCGGCGTTCCGGGAAGAAGAGGTCCAGTTGATGATTGTGGGCGGTATTTTTGGTGCCCTGGCAGGGTTACTCCAGTTCGTTTCCCTGAACTATCTGAATTTCTAGCCGGAATGAATCCCGTTATCGGGAGTACAAGGAGGAAGGCCATGCCTTTTTGGCTAACACTGACAATCCAGATTCTTGCAACCGTTGGCGCCGTGCTTGTCACTCTCTGGGGGTTCTGGCGTTTCGTGGTCCGTCCATACCTCGATGCCAGGGTGGCGGAACTGATTGAGGCCGGCCGTGAAATCGAACCGGCGGTGACTCGTGGCGTAAAAAAGGGTGTGGCAGATACCATCCGGGAACTGCCAGAAAGCGCCCTTGACGGCACCGTTAAAGAATCGACCCGCCAGTTCCTGAAATTTGGCTCTGGCCTGTTTGAGAACGGCCTGAGCAGCTTCCTTGGCAGTGCAGCCGACCTGGAACGCAACAGGCAGAAGGACGGCGCCGCCTCAAGGGACTCTAAAGACAGTTAGTTGGCCTTGGCAGCCCCGCAATCCTGCAGGCGGTCTTTGCAGGGGTGCCGGGAAACAGCTGCATCAGGTAGATACTGTTCCCCTTATCCTCGCCGAGCGCCTCTTTGACCGCCTTCACAAACAGGCGATTAGAGGGTGGCGACATTTCATGCTCTTCATAAAAAGTCCGAAGAAACGTTATGATTTCCCAGTGTTTTTCTGTGAGATCCACGTCGTCCTCGGCAGCGATGGCCGTCGCTACACTTTCGGTCCACGCCTGGGCGTCTTCAAGAAAGCCTTCGTTGTTTCGTTGTGGCATTGCATTACTGACCATGGTTTACCAACTGATTACCCGTTGTGCCTGCAATGAAAGCGTTACCATCTCCGCAAAGTCCACAGAACTGACGTTGCCACTCAGAACTCCAAGTCCGCGCGCCTTGACGTCCGGAGTGAGCGCAAAGACCTTGCTGGCGCCCGGCAGAAGGTTCCCGCGTGCCAGCAACAGCACGCCGTTGCCTGTCAGAAGAAGCCCGTCTTCCGCAGACATCATTTCAACGCACCGCGCGGCCCGGGGATGATCGGGGGATTTGTTCAATATGTGCAATGTCTGGATGTCAGTCATCTGAGCTAACCTGCAAATGCGGTGTGGTCATAGTCAGTGAGGAGATCGGCATCAGCATCTACCAGGGTGACACCTTCAATCAGCGAATGCTCATCGAGGCCGTAGGCAATGCAGGCAGCCCGATCAGCCAGGATCGCGTCAATGCCGAATATCGGTGCTGCAGCGAGATTCTTCTCCACAGACTTCTGTTCAATGCCTCCGGCGTGCTGAGCCTGTCTCAGCCAGTTAACGCCAGGCCCGGTGAATAGCAGGGATGCCGACTGGTCGAAGGCTGCCAGCGAAAACGCCATATCCAGTGCTTCCCGTCCGGTCCACGCGCCATAGGGAGGCTGGTCAATCATGATCAGTGTGCTCATGGTCAGTCTCCAGCGTGGAAATAAAGCGTGCGCGTGGATTTGATTCGTCCTTCGACCCATTCACCGAGGCCGGCGATTTCAAACGGGGCCCGAAGATTGGCCGAAGGCAATTCATAGCGATTCTGCTCGGTTTCGTTGACCAGGCCTCGACGCAGAGCCGAGGCAATGCATGCCACGCCGGGAATACTGTGCTGGGTGAGAAACCGCGACCATTCGTCTGGCCAGTGGGTTTCGTCAGACGGCGGCGCGCAGAGCGCGGAGGCCAGATGCACACCGTCACCGTAGAGGAACACCCGGTCAATGTGATGGCCAGCATCTACCGCTGCCTTCGCAAAGCCGAGAGCGGTCTGTGGCGCCTGAGACGAGTAGGGCGCGCCGGTAATTACCAGGGTAAAGGTTTCGGACATGGTTCCTGTTCGTTATAAGTCTGCCAGATAATAACTTTCAGTTTACCGAAAGCAAAAACCCCGGCAACTGCCGGGGTTTTCATGCGGCTTGTTCAGACTGTTATCAATCTTCGCCACTGAACGCAGACAGCAGGTGCAGCAGGCTGACGAACAGGTTGTAGATGGAGACATACAGGCCGACCGTGGCGATCACGTAGTTGCGTTCACCACCCTTGATGATCTGGCTGGTCTCGAACAGGATCATGATCGAGGCAAAGATCGTGAAGCCTGCGGATACTGCCAGATGCAGAACAGAACTCTCCATCAGGAAGGCCAGCAGCATGGCACCGATCAGCACAAACGCACCAGCAGTCAGGAAGCTGGACATGAAGCTGAAGTCTTTTTTGGTGATGATGGCCGTGGCAGACAAACCAACAAATGCCACCGCAGTCAGTGTAAGCGCCTGGGCGACAATTGAGGACGCGCCGGCAGCCACAAAGGCCCCAATGATCGGACCCAGGGTGTAACCCATGAAGCCGGTCAGAGCGAAAGTGGTCAGAATGCCCCAGGGGCTGTTCTTCAACTTATAGGTTGCGAACAGCAACCCAATGTATCCCACGATGGTGATCAGGAAGCCCGGGTGGGTTCCGTTCATGTTCAGGAATGCTGTCAGCGCCGAGAAGGCGAGTGTCATGCCAAGCAGCATATAGGTGTTGCGCAACACCTTCATTGCATCATCGCTGATGCCTGTGGTCGCGCGCTCCGTCTGGGGAGTCGAATAGGCTCCCTGAGAGTTCTGAACGCCGAATCGTCTGTCTTCCATTGTCATCTCCGTTTATAACGACTGGATACTGGTTCCCATAATAGTGTCAGATACGCAACTTTCAATCATTTACGACAGGAAACCGTCTCCCGGATTCCATTAAAAACCATTAATGTTGAAAAATGCGGCGGGTTTTATGCAGAGCGTTGACAGCACAGGCAATTCCGGTATCATGCTCACCGCTGTCGCAATGGCGGCGAATGGAAAAACCGGTGGGCTGGCAGAGTGGCTTAATGCAGCGGTCTTGAAAACCGCCGAAGGTTAGTAGCCTTCCCGGGGTTCGAATCCCTGGCCCACCGCCATTTTTCCTCTTACCTTTCTTTCTCCCGAATCTACTGTCTCCCTCGTGCTAATTTCCGGCGTAACGACGTGATTATCCCTACTTGGTTTGAAGCCTGTTAACCCTCATTATCTTAAACAGAGACCGAGAGGGGAGATATGGGCGAATTTCAGAATCATCAGTCATCTGATACCGGTTCGGCCGAGCGCCGGAACCGCAAGTTCTCCGTGTCCGCAAATCGGGGCAGCGCGAGCCATAAGGTGCGTTACGTGGAGGCCGGCGGGGCCGCCGTTGATACAGGCGAATGCACGTTCTGCCAGTCTGTACCGGATCTTTCAGAGGGCTTTGAAGGTAGGGAGGGAAACCGGGACAGCTGACGCAGCCCCGGCTATAAGTCGAGGGCGGATCAGAGATCCCGGCCCGGATAGATTGCTTCTTTCTGCTCGTCTGCCCGCTGCTGGCGAGCTGCCAGAGCCGCTGGCTCGTTCTTTGGTACCTGCCAACCTTCCAGATTCTCTTCGATCAGTTTCACCAGGGCTTCGATGTGCCCGGGTGTGGCGTTCAGCGCCGTGATGTAGCTGAACCCTTCACCGCCGGCCTCCATGAAGTACTCACGGTTTTCTTCGTCGATTTCCTCAATGGTTTCCAGGCAATCGGATGAAAAGCCGGGGCAGAATACGTCGATGGATTTGACGCCTTTGCCTGGCAGGGACTTCAGGGTTTCATCCGTGTAGGGCTTGAGCCACTCTTCCCTGCCAAAGCGAGATTGGAACGTGGTCATGTAGTCCTCTTTGCTCAGGCCCAGGCGTTCGGCCAGCAGCCGCGAGGTTTTGTGGCACTCACAGTGGTACGGGTCGCCCTTGGTCAGGTACTTCAGTGGCACCCCATGATAGGAGAACACCAATTTCTGGTTGCGTCCATGGTTTGCCCAATGTGCCTCGATATGGCGTGCCATGGCTTCGATGTAGGGCGGGTAATCCGGGTAGTGGGAAATAAACCGGAAATCCGGCAGCCAACGCCGCTTGGAGAAATCTTTGGCGATCGCATCGAAGGTAGAGGCCGAGGTTGATGCGGAGTATTGGGGATACAGCGGCAGAACCAGCAGTTTCCGTACGCCCTGTTCCTGCATCTCATCAAGAACCCGGGAAATTGAGGGGTTACCGTAGCGCATGGCAAAGCCGACGACCACATTAGGGCCGTACTTGCGTTTGAGTGCCTCTCGGATGCCCTCAGCCTGCTTTGCAGTGTGCAGCAGAAGGGGAGAGCCTTCCGGCTGCCAAACGCTGGAGTAAGCCTCTGCGCTTCGCTTTGGACGAATTCTCAGGATCACACCGTGAAGGATCAGCCACCAGAGAGGCCGCGGCAACTCGACCACCCGGGGGTCCGAGAGAAATTCAGCCAGGTAGCGACGGAGGGCCGAGGTTGTCGGTGCATCCGGGGTCCCCAGGTTGGTAACCAGCACTCCCAATCGGTCAGATTGGTTGTGGCTGAAATTCTCTGAACCTTTGTATTGCATGCAGTAGATCCTGAACGTTGGTTAGGCGGCAGCAGTGTCAGCCTTTGTCGGCGGCCTGCTGCGCCATTCTTGGTGCAAGGCCGGAAATGTCGTAACCGGCGTTGCGTGCTTTGGTAAAGATCTCATCGGCTGATGTGTTTCTGGCCGCGCTCAGTGCCCAGAGCACGGTGCAGCGGGTCCCGGAGCGACAGAATGCCAGTACGGGTTTTTCGGCGTCCCGGATCATCGGCGCGAAGCGGTTTACGTCGTCGTCAGTGATGTTGCCCGATTCCACAGGCATGTATACCCACTCAAGGCCCTGTTCCCTGGCTGCGGATTCGATATCGGCCATGGCAGGCTGGCCCGGCTCTTCGTGGTCAGGGCGATTTGCTACAAGCGTCTTGAAGCCCAGTTTCGCGGCTTCTGCCACGTCTTCAATGGAAATCTGTGGGGCCACCGAAATGTTGTCGTCGATCTTTCTGATATCCATGGATGTCATTCTCCGAATCGGGTAGTGGAGCTGCCGCCATGATCGCACAGCCCCCGGGCTGTGTCAGAATGGCGGCGGGTAAATTTACAGAAAATACTTACACTTTCGCACGGTTGCGCTCAATGACTTCGAAAATGCCCATGCCCGCAACCATGGCCGCAACGAACACCGCCGCCTTGGTTTCACCGGCACCGAGCGCGACCAGTCCCGGTCCGGGGCAGAAGCCGGCGATACCCCAGCCAACACCGAACATAAGACCGCCGAGTACCAATCGTTTATCGATGTGAGCACTGGTGGGTATTTTCATGTGGAACCCCAGGAAGGAAAGGGTGCGCTTGCGGGCAACGGCAAACGCGATCACGCCCACCATGATGGCGCCGCCCATCACAAACGCCAGTGAAGGATCCCAAAGGCCTGCGATATCAAGGAAGCCGAGCACCTTTTCAGGGTTGGCCATGCCGGAAACAATAAGCCCCATTCCGAAGACAAGGCCAGCAAACAGTGAAGCAAGAGAAAATTTCATGGCATCACACCCCCATCAGATGACGAATCACGTACACGGTGACAAATCCGGCAGCCATGAAGCTCATCGTGGCTGCCAGCGAGCGCAGCGATAGGCGTGACAGACCGCAAACCCCGTGTCCGCTGGTACAGCCGGAACCGTATCGGGTGCCGATTCCCACCAACAGCCCCGCAATAATGAGCGCGGGATAGCCGGCCTCAATTTCAATAGGGGGAAGTTCCGTTGCCAGTATCCAGACTGCCGGTGCACCGATCAGCCCGGCAAGGAAGGCCACGCGCCAGGCAATATCGCCTTTTGCCGGTGAAAGAAGCCCGCCAAGAATTCCACTGATGCCTGCAATCCGCCCGTTGAGAAGCAGAAAGCTGGCGGCAGCTATGCCCACCAGAATGCCACCCGCCAGCGCTGACCAGGGGGTGAAGTTACTCCACGCAATTTCAATCATCTGATACTCCGAATTTTAAAGACTGTCATTTTGGAATAAGCATATATCTTGGGGCAATAATACCAAAAAAAAGCCCGGCAAAGGATGCCGGGCAGAGGCGTGCGAGTAGTATCCATGAAAGACTTCCAGACAAACCGGCATCAGCAGGGACGCCGGTATTGGGAAGTATTGACTATATTTTGAACACTTCAAGCGAGACTCACTTTCGTTTGAAAACATTTTTTCATATTGGATGCGTCTTTATACTGCCGCCTTTCACTGCGCGGGTTCCAGGCCGACTGAAATCCGGGCAAAGCTGTAATACAATGGCGGTTAGAAAGAACCATCCGCACTCCCGAGGTTGTACATGTCTGACGAGAACGACAATAAGCCGGAGAATGATCCGCAACTGGCGGCAAAAATCAAGGGTTCAGCCCGCCAGATCTGGCTGGCCGGATTGGGCGCCTATACCAAAGCCGAGGAAGATACTGGCCGTTTCTTCGAGCGTCTCGTGCAGGAAGGTGAGCAGCTCGAGAACAAAACCCGTGGCGTCGTCGAAAAGCAGATGAAGTCCGTGGAGGATCGGGTTGAAGGGGTTCGGGAGCGAGCCACTGGCACCTGGGACCGGCTTGAGCACATGTTTGACGAACGGGTGTCCGGTGCCCTGAGACGCCTGGGCATACATCGCCGTGAAGAAATCGAATCTATGGAGCGGCGTATTGAAGCCCTTGAATCAGAACTTGCCCGCCTGCGGAAACGTGCCGGTGACGACGAAGAATAACGTTACGGCTCAGAGATAATCCCGGCTCATCAGCCGGGCTTCCTCCCGGTCGGCCGGCGCAAGGTAGGGCAGCACCAGGTGCATCATCTGGTAAACACCCCGACCCGGATCCACTGCCTCCCGGTCATCCAGGTGAGAGAGCGTATCGAAAGCGCTCCAATAACAAGCGGTTAGCGTTAACTGCTCACAAAGAGAATCAAGTTCTTCCTGCCCAATCGCCATAATGCCCTGGCGTCGAAAGCTCTCGCAAATCGTCTTGAAAGCCAGTCTTTTCTTTTTCTGGATGCGCTTGAATCGTACCTGCAGTTGATCGTACCGGGACAACACGTTAACCAGATCCTGATAGAGAAACCGGTAGCGGGCTACGGTCTCGAACAGCAGATGCAAAAAGAATCCCTGCTGGTCGAGGCTGATGTCGGCGTCTTCCGGAACCGCCAACAGGTCCACCATCTCGCGTTCGTACTGGTCGAAGATTTCCTCGACAATGTCGCCTTTGCTCTTGAAGTGGTAATAGAGGTTGCCCGGGCTGATATCCATCTCATCAGAGATCAGCAGGGTGGTGACATTGGGTTCGCCGACGGTGTTAAACAGCGCCAGGCTGGTCTGGAGGATACGGTCGCGGGTTTTGATTTTTTTCATATCGCGCCGGACCAGCCCCTAGAGCTCGAAGCTCGCCCAGACCGGACAGTGGTCGGACGGCCTTTCCATGGCTCGAATGTCGTAGGAAACACCCGCTTTCCGGGCTTTGGGCAGCAGGCTGTTACTGGCCATGATCAGATCAATCCGCAGACCACGCCTGGGGTCTCGTTCGAAACCCTTGCTGCGGTAGTCAAACCAGCTGAAGGTGTCCGCTTCATCGGGGTGAAGGTGCCGGAACACATCGGTATAACCGCGTGATTCAACCTGGCCCAGCCATTCCCGTTCCTCCGGCAGGAAAGAGCATTTGCCGGTTCGTAGCCAGCGTTTGGCGTTGTCGGCGCCGATACCAATGTCTTTGTCGGTTGGAGAGATGTTCATATCCCCCATGACCACCACGTGGCCGCCCGCTTTCTTGAGCGCGTCCAGGTAACGCATCAGATCCGCGTAGAACTTCTCCTTGGCAGGAAACTTCACCGGATGGTCACGGCTTTCACCCTGGGGAAAATAGCCGTTGATCACCGTCAGCTTTTCTCCATTGACGGTGAAATGGCCGGTAATCAGCCTACGCTGGGAATCCTCACCATCCCAGGGGTAGCCTTTGGTCACTTCTTCAGGCTCCGCTTTTGAGAGCAGGGCAACGCCATAGTGGGTTTTTTGCCCGTGGAAATGCACGTGGTAGCCAAGGTCCCGGATCGCTTCTACCGGAAAGTCGTCGTCCTGAACCTTGGTTTCCTGAAGGCCGATAAAATCCGGTGCGAGGGCGTCTATTACGGCTTTCAGCTGGTGCAGGCGGGTGCGGATACTGTTGACGTTGAAAGAAACGAACATCATTTCAAAATACTCTCCGGCGTTGATTCCCGTCGGAGTTTACCATACTGACCCCCGGGGTCTGCCTTGGCAGAGGCGACAGTTTCAGGGGGTCAGTTCACAATCCGGGGTAGTATTCACTTGATAGCGGATATGCGCGGTGTAGTTTTCATCCCGGTTTTTCCGGATATTGGTGAGGCCCAGATAGTCGGAAAGGGCACCAGAGTTGCTGTAACCCAGCACGATGGGGTCGACCAGGAAACGCAGGACCATGCCAGTGGGGCGTATCTGTACCACATGATCGGCATTCACCTGGTCGTTCTCGACCCGTTCCAGCACGAAACCGTAATGCTCGCCCCGGGTAGGCCCGAGAAACCGGAATTCAACCGGCTCGCCAGCCACAACACTCTGCCAATTCTGACGGACGAAGTTATCGAACCCGGCATCCACAACGGTATTTTCCGGGTATGTCACCTCGAATTGCTCTGAATCGCCGCCTGGCGTCTGCCAGTCGATCGCCAAAGTGTCCGTTGCAGGGTAAGTGATCTGCATTTCTTCACTGAATGTCGGCTGAACGAAATTTACGGACGGACGCAGCACTGAAACCTCGTATTCAAGGTCTTTGCGGGCGAACGACTCGTCCACGTCCGGTTTGAAGTAGGTCACCTCGTGTTGCCGGGGCCGAAACACGCCTTCCTCACAGGTGCCATCAACGGAGTGGCGCTCTTCGTAAATGACGCTGCCGTCTCCAGCGCTTGCGGTACCGATGAAACTGTAATCTGCGGCAGCGGCCGGCCATGAGGCTGCCAATAGCGCCACATAGGCGGAACAGGTAACGTGCTTCATCGAACCAGCTCCGGGTAAAGTGTTTTGCGGGCGAACAGCAGCAGCGGAAAAACAACCAGCCAGCCAAACCCGAGAGCAATCAGTGATGGCAACAGTTCAGGCAGCTGCACTGCGCCGAGCTGGCTCGCCGACCAATAGGCGAAGGGGCCGGCAAAGGGCGCAAGCACGAAGGGCAGCCAGGCTTTCTTGCTGATCCAGTCGAGGGAATGGCTCAGGGTCGTCATGAAGATGGCCCAGATGGCGACAAGCCACGGGGGAGTCAGCATCACCTGGCCGGAGCCGTCGTCCAGAATACCGGTCCGGAACCAAATGCCGTCCAGAATTGAGCCGACGACGGTTCCCAGGCCGATGAACTGAAGCTCGGTCATCCGGTTCTGGCTAACCAGGACAAAATGGAGCACCAGAAAGATCACTACGATGCCGGCGCCGATCAGCCCGGGATAAAACACGCAGGCAAACCAGCCCGCCTGGAACAGCAGGAAATTAAGAACGTTTCGGGCAGTCTCGGAGGCGATCATACGCTCACGATGTTCTCGCGTTTGTTGCCGGGCTTGGCGAACACCAGCTGCGCAACGCCAATGGCACGCTCGCTGAAGCCGGCTTCACAGTAGGCAAAGTAAAAGTGCCACAGGCGCCGGAATGCTTCGTCGTAACCCATCGACTCCAGCTTATCCCGCTGGGCCATGAAGCGGTCGCACCAGTCGTGAAGGGTCCGGGCATAGTGAAAGCCGGTATCCTCGGCATGGGTGAGTACCAGTTTGCTTTCCTTTCGAACCGATTCGAGGATTGCTCCGAAAGAGGGAATAAAACTTCCCGGAAAGATAAATCGCTGGATAAAATCCACGTTTTTCAAAGCTCTCTGGTACCGCTGCTCCGGCATGTTAATGGCCTGCACCAGAGCCAGCCCGTCGGGCTTCAACAGGGCATTTATCTGAGAAAAATAGCTGTCGAGAAACTGGGGACCAACGGCTTCAATCATCTCGATGGAAACAAGTTTGTCGAATTGCCCCTCGAGGTCCCGGTAATCGTCAAACAGGAGGGTAATCTGGTCCTCCAGCCCCTCTTTCTGGACTCGTTCTTTCGCCAACTCCAGCTGTTCTCTGGAAATGGTCGTCGTGGTGACATGACAGCCGTAGTGTTTGGCGGCATGGATCGCAAAGCCGCCCCAGCCAGTGCCGATTTCAACAACCTTGTCCCCGGGCTGGAGGTCCAGCTTCCGGCAGATGGTGTCCAGTTTGTGCACGGCCGCTTCTTCAAGGCTCGATTCGGCGCTGGGATAGATCGCCGACGAGTACATCATGGTTGGATCGAGGAATGTCTCGAACAGGTCATTGCCAAGATCGTAATGGGCGCTGATGTTCTTACGGGAGCCTTCCTTTGTGTTCCTGTTCAGCCAGTGCAGACCTTTCAGGGCGGGCTTGGTAACCCAACTGAACCGGTCTTCAAATTCGTTCATGCGGTCGACGTTGCGGGTAAAGAATCGGAGCAGGGCGACCAGATCGGGGGTTGACCAATCTCCGGCGACATACGCTTCCGCCGCGCCGACGCTTCCTCCGGTCAGCAGGTCCCGCCAGGTGCTGTGATCGTGGATAATCAGCTCTGCCGGCTGGTATTGGCTGGCGCCATCGCCGAATACCAGATCCTCGAATCCGGATTCCCGAACCGTCAGTTTGCCCTCGCCCAGCAAACGGAGCTGTTGAATCACCAGGGCACGTGCAAAACGGCTGATAGCCGGCAGGCTGCCCGACTCGGATTTGGTGTTTTCAACCGAAGTATTCAGGTTCTCCATGAACTTACCCTTCCACGAATCTTGTCATTGGTCTCGGAGCTGGTGACATCCAGCCCGGAATCATCGTGCCCACGGCGGTAGGCGGTATCGTCCTCGGAAAGCTTGTCGGGGTGGGTGTAGAACGGTGCCCCCTTGAGCTTGAGGCGGAGGGCGTGCCAGTAAATCCCTGCCACAACCTTGAATGCCTCAAGCGGAAACTTTCGAAGACTTATGTGCACATCTTTACGAGTGAGAGGGGTACGTTGGACTACCAGAGTGGCATCAAAATGCTTGCGGCCCTCTTCCAGAACATTCATGTGAATTCTCAGATCGGGGCCCCGGAAACTGAAAGTCCACTCGTAGTGCTGGTTCATGCCGTTGAAAGGCGACACATGAAAGCGTTTGCTGAAACCAAACTGTTCGGTGCGCCAGCCCGCCTGGTTCGGCTCTGCGCCCGTTGTTTCCAGGCAATAGGCATGACGGTCATGCCACGGGGTGTTGGTAATCTGGGCCACAATGACCTTTGGGACCACGCCATCCGCCGGACATTCCCCGGCCCGGTAGCAGAAATAGAAGCTGACCGGATTGAACACGTAACCAAAGTAGCGCGGATGGGTAATGAGCTCGACTTCGCCATCCGGGCGCCAGCCGGTGGCCCGTTCCACGTGGTCACGCACAGCGCCAGACAGGTCGACTGTCTCCGGACTGAAGTAATCCCTGCGCTTCAGAGACATCCAGTTGAAACGTTCCAGGGAAAATAGCGGGCTGATACCGGAAACCTGGTTCCACTCGTCGGTGTCGAGGGCCAGCATGCCGGTGCTGTAGCTGAATTCGTGCTGCACCGGGTACTTCCGCCTGTGCCGGACAGTACCCACCAGCCATTGGCTGTTCACGGTCAAAGCTCCACCCCGAATGCTTCGGTTACCCGCAGCGCGCTGCGAACGCCATCTTCATGGAATCCGTTGAACCAGTAGGCCCCACAGAAATGGGTGCGGTTTTGGTTACCGATTTCGTCGTAGCGTTCCTGGGCTGCCACCGCGTCCAGCGTGAATACCGGATGGGCGTACTCGAAGTGCTTGATCACCTTCTCAGGATCAATATCTCGGCTGCGATTGAGGGTCACACAGAAGGTTTCCGGGGCATCGTGGAAGTTCTGCAGGACGTTCATGTTGTAGGTGACAGAAACCGGTTCGGTGCTGTGGGTCGGGATGAAGTAGTTCCAGGCGGCCCAGGCCCGGCGATTGTCCGGTAACACGCTGCTGTCTGTATGAAGCACCACATCGTTGTTCTGGTAGGCCATGGCACCGAGTATGTCCCGTTCCTTGTCGGTCGCGTCAGCGAGCATGGCAAGGGCCTGGTCGCTGTGGCAGCCGAAAATCACCTGGTCAAAGTGGTGCTCCTCGCCCCTGACACTAACAGTTACACCATCCTTATGCCGGACAACCCTGTCGACAGGGCTGTTAAGATGCGTGCCATCACCCAGCCGATCCATCATTTTCTTAACGTACTGGGCAGACCCTCCGGAAATCACCCGCCAGGTGGGTCGGTCATCCACAGACAGCATGCCGTGATTGTTGAAAAACTGCAGGAAGAACCGGATTGGAAACTGTTCCAGCACAATTTCTGGTGCTGACCAGATAGCCGCACCCATCGGGACAATGTAGTAGTTCCTGAAATAGCGGGAGTACCCATTCCGGTTCAGGTATTCCCCCAATGTTTCTTCATTGTTGATGTTGCCGGCTTCAAGATCTGCACGGGTTTCTTTATTAAAGCGAAGAATCTCCCGCACCATCTTCAGGAACGGCAGGTTGAGCAGATTCTTTCGCTGGGCAAACAGGGTATTCAGGCTGGTGCCGTTGTACTGCAGGCCGGTGCTGCTGCAGTCCACGCTGAAGCTCATGTCGCTGATTTCCGACGGAACTCCCAGCCGCTCCATCAGTTTTATGAAATTCGGGTAGGTCCAGTCGTTGAATACGATGAAGCCGGTATTGACCGGCCAGGTGCGGCCACCGGCTTCGACCTGTTCGGTGTTGGTGTGACCGCCGGCATAGTCGCCCGCTTCAAAAACCTGAACATCGTGTTTCTCGGCCAGAAGCCAGGCAGCCGTGAGGCCGGAAACCCCCGCCCCAATGACAGCAATCCGCTGACGCTCACTACTCATCCATTGTTTTCCTGTTCGGTTTTGCTTTTACGAGCCATGGAGGCCGACATACGGTCGATCAAGGGCCGGGGAAGGGCGCCCAGCGCTTTCAACATCCAGGTGAAACGCTTGGGGAATGCAATCTCGTTCTTGCCACGCGCCAGACCACTGACAATGCGTTCCGCCGCATCCTCTGCCGAAACCAGAAAGGGCATTGGAAAATCGTTACGGTCGGTCAATGGTGTTTTGACGAATCCGGGGGAAACCACCACTACGTCGATCCCCTCGGCGGCAAGGTCTGCCCGGAGGGCATGGGCAAAATAGGTCAGGGCCGCCTTGGAAGCGCCGTAGCCTTCAGCCCGGCCAAAGGGGAACCACCAGGCGGAAGAGCTGACGATCACCAGGGTCGCCGGCTGTCCTTTGGCCCGGCTGCGCCTGAGGGCAGGCAAGGCAATATCGAGACATCGCGCCGTGCCAATCACGTTGGTGTGAATGTTCTTCTCGATAACGTCGCTGTTATAGCGCGCAATCTCCAGATATTCACAGGTGCCGGCGTTCAGTATCACCATATTCAGGTCGCCGTGGTTTTCCAGCGTTCCCGCAATGGCCTGGAGGTCTTCTTTGCTGGTGGTGTCTGCCGCCGCCGGTATAATCCGTTCTGGCGCTGCGGACGCCAATTCCTCCAGCGTCCCCTGGCGGCGGCCGGTAATCACAAGCCGGTGTCCACCGCGAGCCAGAGCACGGGTTACGGATTCGCCAATACCTGAGCTGGCTCCGGTAATCCAGATATTCGAGGTTTCCTGAAGTCGATCACTCATCCTGCCTGATCCTTGATCCAGCGAATGGCCCTGCCAATCACCGGCAGGTTTTCGTAGAGCATTTCCCCGGCGTCAAAGTAATCACGGTGGTAGCACACCATTCCGTTACGGATTTCGAGGTGGCTGATGCCCTGTACCTGAACTTCTCGGCCCTTGCGAAGGCGCTTGTGACTGAGGTGCATAACCCAGGGTATGGCGGCAAACTCACCCTGAACAACGGCTTCACCGAATTCAAAGCGACAGGAGATGACATTCGCATAGGCTCCGGCGAAATAGTGAGTCAGCTCATCCAGCCCCGTTACGGTGCTCAGTGGGTCCTGGAACCGGATGTCCTCACTGTAGACGCGGGAGAGCTTGTTCAGATTACCCTTATCGAGTTCGTTAAACAGCGCTCTGAAATTATCGAGCGTTGCCGGCACCGCGGAATTACGCGTACCCACTTCGATCTTTGAGGCGGTTGTCATTGCCTGCTCCTCCTCATTTTATCCAGTTCGCGTGTTTCTTCCTGAATGTGCTTGGGTATCGGGTTGAGCTCCCAGATGATGCCAAGCTTCGACATCAGCCATAGCCCATACCAGGTGATGTCAATTTCATACCACCGGAACCCCTGGCGAACAGATTGGGGCCAGCGGTGGTGATTGTTGTGCCATCCTTCGCCCAGGGTGAGCAAGGCGAGCCAGAAGTTGTTCCGGCTGTCGTCCGACGTTTCAAATCGACGTTTGCCCCAGACGTGGGACAGAGAATTGATGGATACCGTGGCGTGAAACAGCACGACGGTTGAAATGAAGAATCCCCAGACAAGCATTTGCAAGCCGTTGGTCCCCAACCCTGGAGCCCACGCGGCCAACGCCTCGCCCAGCGCGTAGATACCAACGGCAGCGAGAGCAGGTACCAACGCATCAAACCGGTTAATCAGCTTGAGTTCCGGGAATTTCAGCCAGTCCCGAATCCGACGCTCATCGGTCGCAAAGCCGGCGTCACAGGTGAACCAACCCATATGGGACCACCAGAAACCGCCCTGATGGGGCGAGTGAAGATCCTGAACATCATCGGAGTGCTGATGATGATGCCGGTGGTGGGCAGCCCACCAGAGCGGGCCTCGTTGGGCCGCGCTGGCGCCGAGCACCGCGAATACAAATTGGGCAGGCCGGCTGGTCTTGAACGTCTTGTGGGCAAAATAACGATGGTAGAATCCGGTAATCGCAAACATCCGCACGAGGAAGAAAGCAATCGCAAATCCGATGGCGAATGCACTTACGCCGGTGTAAAACGCCAGAAGGCAGGCGAGATGGAGCGCAATGAACGGAATAACGCGTAAAAAATTGAATGATCTGGACGTGGTGTCTATGTGATCCGAACCTGCTTCGGAATCGAACCACCTCAGAATGTTTGTAAGCCAATGCTGCATTCGGGTCATACCCTGATTGCCCTTTCTCTTTAATGGAATCTTGATCGCACACTCAGCCTTGTTGCCGCTGATGTTTCATGGAGAGTAGTACGATCTCACTACTGTAATTGGATGCACGATAAACCATGTTTAATCAAACCTTTGATTCGTCACTTATACGCCGTATCGCCATTGTCGGTTCAGGCCTCTCCGGGCTGACCGCCGCTATCCAGCTGCGCGGTCTCGGCCATGACGTCACGGTCTTCGAAAAAAGCCGGGGACCGGGTGGCAGGCTCGCTGCGAAGCGGGTAACCGGCGGATCAGCAGATATGGGCGCGCAGTACTTCACCTCCCGGAATCCGGATTTCCTGCCGTTTCTCCGTAAATTTGCCGGCCCTGAAAGCTTCGGACCCTGGGAAGGACGGTTTGGTTTCCAGACGAATGCTGATAAATGGGAATCCTTCCCGCAGGAGACCCGTTACGTCGGTATTCCCCGCATGACAGCGATTACCCGGGCCCTGTCCGGACACGCTCACGTTGTCACCGAGACACGCGTTGCCAGATTGGCCCGAAACGACCAGTCCTGGTCGCTCTTTTCTACTTCCGGTTCGCACCTCGGCGATTTTGATGCAGTTATCGTTACCGCGCCTCCGGCACAGGCCCGGGAGTTGCTGGCAGACAGCGGCCTCGACGCTCTGGCCTCCCATCTGGACGATCCGGTGAGCAGGGTCCTGCCGTGCTGGGCTATTGCAGCCCATTTTCCGGTGTCGCCCTGGAATCATCATGAAGGCATGCGCTGCCGACACCCGGCGTTGTTCTGGGTGGCCAACAATTCCAGCAAACCGGGCCGGGAGGATGCCGGCCAATGGTGGGTATTGCACGCCAGTCCGGCGTGGACGGAAGCGCATGTTGATACACCCGCCGACGACGTTGCAGAAAAGCTTATTGCTGCTTTTCAAGAGACCACCGGCTTTGATAGAGGCCCGGACGACGTTGTCACGCATCGGTGGCTTTACGCCCGCTCTGAAGGCGGTGACCAGCCAGGGCATTTGTGGTTCCCAGAGAACCGAATCGGGCTGGCAGGCGACTGGCTCAGTGGCGGCCGGGTAGAGGGCGCGTTCGACAGTGCCTGCGGACTGGTTGCCGAACTGACGACCGCTCCCACTACTCAGTGAGAGACTCCTGGCTACCGGTTGTCACATCGGGCCGGGTATAGAAATGCGTGATGGTGCCGTCATTGAACTTGCTGAAGAAGGCGCTGACATCGGTGATCTTCTTCAGCGACCGGGTGCGGTGGATGGGTTCGCGCACGAGCACCTTGATGCCGTTGAAGTTGTCCTGGATGTTCGAGAAGCGCGCCCGCATTGAGCAGGTCACTACCTGGGCAGGGCTGAGAGAAAGCTCTTCGGCCAACCATGTGCTGTGACGTTCGATCCCTCTGGCTGAGAGGTCTTCCCGGGTATCCAGGTGGTTCAGTTTTACCCGGTTTACAATGCAGAACGAGAAACTCTTCGGGTGCCTGCGGGCCACTTTCCGGAACGCCTCCCAAAAGAAGTTGTCGGTCAGTTCTGCAAAGTAGGCCATGTCGCTCAGGCAGGTATCCACCCATTCAAAGTTCTCCGGGTCATCGAGGACTTCGTTAATCGCTTCCCGAAGCAGCCAGTCAAAGCCCAGCGCTGTCTTGTGGGCGTAAACCTTTCGGTACATCTGGTGGCGACTGTAGACAAAGTCCTCGAGCGCCCCCAGCCCTTTCTGAGTTATGGCCAGCCCCAGCCAGGGTTCGGACACATCCCAGCCAAAACGCAGGTTGCTCAAAAGATGATCCAGATTAAAACCGCCGATGGTTACCGACGAGTGGAAGCCATCCCGCAGCATGTAATCGGCCCGGTCAGCGTCGATTTCGCCGGATACAATCGATGACAGCAGATCCATCACCAATCCGGGTATGTTATCGCTGAGCGGTGATCCCGCCGCGGCGTCTTCCCCCGCAATAAACGCCCAGAATGTGCGGGCATGACGACAGAACGTCTCACTGGGTTTGACGTCCGTCGTTTCCATGATGCCAATAACGTCCCGGGCGAAAAGCCCGGCACTTTCCAGATCAACCGCCATGAGCACATCGTGGGCAACACGCACCGAATAATGCTCGTGCTCCAGTTCATCGGGTTCTTCCGGGTGATAGGCGGAATAATCCACGCCGCGCCACAGATCCCGGAAGCGGCCGGGACGGGACATCAGTTCCCGAATGCGCTGGGCCTGGGTGAACTGATGGGAAAAACTTGAATGCCCGCTGTCATGCAGCAGGCAGCCCAACCGGATGGTTTTGGCCAGATAGTCGATGGCGTCAAGCTGGCTCAGGCTCAGGTCGGTTTGCTCGCTGAGCTGGCGCTCCCTGAGGTAGGCGTCGATCATCGAGCGGAACATGCGGGTGCCCACATGCATCACACCAATACTGTGCAGAAAGCGGGAATGGGTTGCGCCGGGAAAAACCAGGCTCAGGATGTCGTTCTGGCAGATGTTTCGCAGTCGTTGGAACAGCGGATGGTCAATCACCTGGATCTCGTGCCGGTAAAGCGGAATGCCTCCGTGAACCGGATCCATGATCAGCTTGTCATAGGCTCCGAGTAGATCGTTTACGGCACGTCGCATCAGGTGGAATCCTCCGATTTCATGAACTTGGCCTTGTTATATCACAGGGGCGTGCCAGAATAGGCTTAATCAAGCCAATTTATCGTTTATCGCTGGTAGTTTAGGGCAGTCGCCATGACCTCGCGCACCGAGCGCATACTTATAATAGACGCCGATGAAAAGGCCCGTACGGATCTCGCCCGTTACCTTGAAGCGAGGGGGTTCTACGTGACCGGCTACCGGGATCTCGCCAGCGCCAGAGCGCTCTTTGACGATAACATTCCCGATGTCATCTTTGCAGACCTGCCTCCGGAATCCATCAGGGATCTCGCTAACCGCCTGGAAGAAGCCGAAACATTCACGCCGATCGTCGCGTGTTCGTCCAGCGAGTCCAGCGCCGATGTGGTCAGCGCCCTCAGGGCCGGGGCGGCGGATTTTGTCCTCAAACCTTGCAACGACGACAAGGGCGCACTGGACGATGTTATCGGGAAATTATTCGACCGGGTCCGGGTCAACCGGCTGAATCAGCTTTACCGGCAGGAGCTTGAAGAGGCAAATCGGGACCTGCGGGATGGCATCGCCGAGCTGCGGGCGGACCAGCGCGCCGGTCGAAAGGTCCAGTTACGGATGCTTCCGGAGCACGAACAGGTGATGAGTGGCCTGCACGTGGACCACATGATCAAACCATCGCTTTACCTGAGCGGTGATTTTCTGGATTACTTCCGTATTTCCGACGACAAGGTGCTGGTGTACATCGCTGATGTCTCCGGCCATGGCGCCAGCTCCGCGTTTGTAACCGTACTGCTGAAAAACCTGACCAACCGATTGCAGCGGAACCTTCGCCGGGGCTCCAGTGAAGATATCCTGTACCCGGACCGATTCCTGGAACGCATCAATTCGGAGTTGCTGGATACCGGCCTCGGTAAACACGTAACCGTGTTCGTTGGCATTATTTCCCTGAGCGAACGTAAATTGAATTATGCAGTCGGAGCCCATTTTCCGATGCCCATCCTGTCTTTTGAAGGGGGGGAGGCCGCGTTCCTTGAAGGAAGCGGGCTTCCGGTAGGGCTTTTCGAAACGCCGGAATGGGAAGTGTACGAGGTTCCCCTGAACAAACCGTTTCATCTGACCCTGTTTTCGGATGGAATTCTGGAAGTTATCCGGGAAAAGGGGCTGGATGAAAAGGAGCGGACACTACTTGAACTCGTATCGGGAGGTCGTCACACTATCGCCTCTCTTAACGAGGCTCTGCATCTGGAACAGATCACAGAGCTGCCGGACGATATCGCTATCGTATCGGTAACTGATACCATGAACGGATCAGATAACACCCCGTCGAATTAGTGGCAGTGTGAAACATGGCTGGTTACAAGATCCTGCAAGCTGAAAAACAGGGCATCTATGTCCTGAAGTTTATTGGGGAAATCCGGCTGAACCTGTGTTCGACGCTGGACAATCTGGTTGAGTCCATCACCCAGGACCCGGAGTTCAAGACCGTGGTGATCGACCTGACCGAAACCGAGATTATCGACAGCACCACGCTCGGACTGCTTGCCAAGATCGCTATGGCGGCCCAGAAGCAGAGCAACTTCCTGCCCACACTTATTTCGACCAATCCCGACATTACCCGCATTATCACTTCCATGGGTTTCGACAAGATCTTTATCATCGTGCGAGAACCCGCGTCCCGAATTGAAGAGCTTGAAGAGATTCCCGTACTCAGGGCCAGCGAACAACAGGTTCGAGACAAGGTTCTCGATGCCCATAAAGTGCTGATGGGCCTGAACAGCCGAAACAGGGAAGAATTCAAGAATCTGGTGCGCGCTCTGGAATGTGAAGAGCCCGGTTAATTGCGCCCCCTTGGCGCGACTGTGCCGGTATCACACCTGATCTGACAGAACGGAAGAACTATGTCTGAACAATCGACGCCCCGGAACACTGACGCAGCCGTTCCAGTACACGATGTGGCGGTTCTGGGCGGTGGCAGTTTTGGTACTGCCATGGCCAAGGTGCTGGGTGAAAACGGTCACCGTGTTCATTTCTGGATGCGTGGCAAAGCCCAGGCCGAAGAAGTCCGCAGCACCCGAGTCAATAGCCGCTACATGCCAGGCATTGAGCTGACCGGTGACATTCAGCCCACCACAGACCTGGCGGACGCTGTCAGCAAGGCCGAGATCGTATTTGTTGCCATTCCGAGCAAGGCTTTTCGGGCCGTTATCCGCGAGAACAGCGACAAATTCCGCGACGAACAAATCGTTATCAGCCTCACCAAGGGGATTGAAGAGCACGGCTTCAAACTGATGAGCGAGATTCTCCAGGAGGAGATTCCCCGCTGTCGTATTGGCGTGCTCAGTGGCCCCAACCTGGCTGGTGAAATCGTAAACCGGGATCTGACCGCCACTGTAATTGCCGCCAAGGATCCAAATGTGCGCCGCTCGGTGCAGGACCTTCTGGGTTGTGAGTATTTTCGCGTTTACGCGAACGTGGATGTGTATGGTGTGGAACTCGCCGGGGCGCTGAAGAACATCTATGCAATTGTTGCAGGTCTTGCCTCCGCCCTGGAAATGGGTGAGAACGCCAAGGCCATGCTGATCACCCGCGGTCTTGCAGAGATGAGCCGGTTTGCCGTCAGCCTCGGCGCCAACCCAATGACATTTATGGGGCTGGCGGGTGTCGGTGATCTGATCGTGACCTGTACCTCATCCAAGAGCCGGAACTTTCGAGTGGGTTACGCCGTTGGCCAGGGCCAGAAACTGGACGATGCCGTGGCGGAGCTCGGGCAGGTGGCCGAGGGCATCTATACCCTGAAGCTCGTCAAGCAGAAAGCCGAGGCCATTGGGATCTATATGCCACTGGTTCGTGGGCTTTACGAGATCCTTTATGACAACGCTTCAATCAAGGCGGTCATCAATAGCCTCATGATGTCGGTCCAGAATTCCGACGTAGAATTTATACTGCCGCGGACCATCAGCCAGTAACAGGCCCGCTGAACCGGGACCAGGCCGGAAAGGAGAGAGCCCTTGCAACTGCTCATCATGCGCCATGGGGAAGCTGGCTGGCATACGCTGGATCAGGAACGTGAACTGACGGAGGCCGGCCGGCTCGGCGTGGCCGAGGTTGCCGCTCGCATCGCGGAGTCGCCCTGGCGACCGAAGCTGGTCTGGAGCAGCCCCTATGTGCGGGCCAGGCAAACGGCGGCGATCGTTTCCGAAATTCTCAATTGTCCAGTTGAAGAAAAGATGTTTATCACTCCGGACGACGACCCGGCAGCCTGCCTTGATGCATTGATTGAGCATCACGAATCACCCCTGTTAATCGTTTCCCACATGCCCCTGGTAGGAGGGCTTGCCACGCTTCTGGTTGACGCACACCGCCGGGGCATTCCTTTCATGACCTCCCAGGCCGTCATGCTGGATATGCCCGTGGTCGGCCCAGGGTGCGCTGACTTGAAAGCCCAGTTTCTGCCCTGATATTTCCAATAAGTCACTTCTGAATCCTCAAATCCGAGCCAGACTATGTACAGCTTTCCCATCGACTACGTGGAACCGGTCTTCCGGCCTCCCAGTGAAGCCAAGTCACTGATCCTGCCGGTCACCAACGGCTGCTCCTGGAATAAGTGCACGTTTTGCGAAATGTATACGCAACCGCAAAAGAAATTCCGGGCCCGCAAGCCTGAAGATGTGCTCCAGGACATCCGTAGTGCGGCTAGCAGCCTGGGTGGCGTGCGCCGGGTTTTCCTGGCAGACGGTGATGCCATGGTGCTTCCTACCCGTCGGTTGCTGGAGATTCTCGGCCAGCTCCGTGAGGCTTTTCCGGACCTTCAACGGGTTTCCAGTTACTGTTTGCCCCGTAATCTTGCAAAGAAGTCTGTGGAAGAACTGGCCGAGCTGAAAGAGGCCGGTCTTCAGATCCTCTATGTTGGTATGGAATCCGGCGACGATGAAATTCTGCGTCGGGTCAACAAGGGTGAAACTTGGGAATCCACCCGCTCGGCGTTGCTGAAGATTCGGGAGGCAGGTTTGACCAGTTCTGTGATGGTGCTGAACGGGTTGGGCGGTGAGAGTCTCTCAGGTCAGCATGCAATCAACACTGCCACGCTCTGCAATGAAACCCAGCCGGATTACCTGTCGACCCTCGTCGTCAGCTTTCCCCAGGGTGAGGAGCGTTTTCGGGAAGGCTTCGGTGATGATTTTGTCCCACTCTCACAGCAGGGACTTTTCGAGGAAATTCGTCTGTTCCTGGAACATCTGAAGCTGGATAAAACCATCTTTCGCAGCGACCACGCCTCGAACTACCTGGTGCTGAAAGGGACCCTTGGCCGCGACAAGCAGAAAATGCTGGACCAGGTTAACCTGGCCATCACCAATCCCGGCGCAGCCCCTTTGCGCGCGGAATGGATGCGCGGGTTGTAATTCACGGAACCGGGAGCCACGGTTATGAGTATGAATCCAGACAATCTTGCAAAGCAGGTGGAGGAAACCGTGAAGAGGCCCGGGAATCCACCCCTTGACCAGTGGGACCCCGAGCTGTCCGGGGATATGGATCTTCGCATCAGCCGTGATGGTCAGTGGATTTTCAAAGGGGAGCCGCTGGCTCGCGAAGCGATTGTGCGTCTGTTTTCCACCATTCTCCGCCGGGAAAGCGACGGCCAATACTATCTGGTGACGCCCGTTGAAAAGTGGCGAATACAGGTCGAGGATGCGCCGTTGCTCGCCCATTCCCTCACCGTGACTGGCGAGAGCGACCGACAGGTGATTTCCCTGACTACCAATGTTGGCGAAACGCTCGAGATCAGCCAGGAGCATCCACTGGAAGTGGGAACCTATCCTGATTCGGACGAACCCCGCCCCGTTGTGCAGGTTCGTCATGGAGTCGAAGCACGACTGGTAACTGCGGCCTATTACGACCTGGCACAGCATGTGGTCGAGCGAAACGAAGACGGTCACCCGGTTCTGGGCGTCTTTAGTCACGGAATTTTCTACAAAATCGGGCAGGGTGGTTGAAAACCGGTACCGCGGCCCCAGAATTACGGTAGAAAACGCATTAGCTCAGTTGTTAAACTGTGTTTTCATACTTGTTATGAGCCTGGCTCTCTAACGAGGCCCGGTGGTCGTTAGTCCCTCTGTGCAGTCTGGCTGTTCACGATCACTTTCGATTGCCTAAATCAATTAAACAGTCATTGCGACACGCAAGGAGATCACATGGCCCAACCTCGTGTTGTCACCATCCATTACACGCTCACCAACGATCAGGGAGAGCAGCTTGACTCCTCCCGTGTAGAAGGTCGCGAGCCTCTGTCTTATCTGGAAGGTGCACAGAACATTATCGGTGGACTGGAAAGTGCACTGAACGAAAAGAATGCAGGCGATCAGGTTAAGGTGTCTGTAGAACCTGGCGAAGGCTACGGCGAAGTCAACGAAGAGCTGATCCAACCGGTTCCTCGTTCTGCGTTTGAAGGCGTCGATACCATCGAGCCGGGCATGCAGTTCCAGGCGCAGACCCCGGGCGGCCCCCAGGTCGTTCGTGTGGTAGAAGTTGGCGACGAGACCGTCACCATCGACGCCAACCATCCGCTTGCCGGAGAGACTCTGCACTTCGACGTAGAAGTGGTAGAAGCTCGCGAAGCGACTGATGAAGAGCAAGAGCACGGCCACGCTCACTAAGCTTTTCTGAAGTGCTACAAAAACGGCTCCCGAGGGAGCCGTTTTTTTATGCCCGGAAATAATGATGTCGTATTAGGCGAAGCCGTAATCCGACATTCCGATAGCCCAAAAAAAACGGCCCACACGGGGCCGTTTTATCACCGGAAGCCGAACTTACATGTTCGGATAATTCGGGCCGCCGCCCCCTTCCGGAGTTACCCAGTTAATGTTCTGGGCAGGATCCTTGATGTCGCAGGTCTTGCAGTGAACACAGTTCTGGGCGTTGATCTGGAAGCGTTTGCCGCTTCCGTCGTCTTTCTCGACAACTTCATAAACACCAGCCGGGCAGTAGCGCTGCGCAGGCTCATCGTATTTAGGCAGGTTGTCGCGGATCGGAAGGTCCGGATCGGTCAGTTTCAGGTGAACCGGCTGATCTTCCTCGTGGTTGGTGTTCGAAATGAACACCGAGGACAGACGATCGAAGGTCAGGGTGTTGTCCGGCTTGGGATAGGTCACCTTCTTGCACTCCGCCGCCGGCTTGAGGGTGGCGTAGTCCGGAGTGGTGTCGTGGAAGGTGATCGGCAGGCTGCCACGCAGGATGTTCTGCTCGAAGAAGGCGATGGCACCGCCAACAATGTTGCCGAACTTGTGCATGGCCGGGCCGAAGTTACGCTCGGCGTAAAGCTCCTTGAACAGCCAGCTGTCTTCAAACTTCTTCTGGAAGCTGCTGATTTCTTCGCCGCTCTTGCCGTCCTTGAGTGCTTCGAAAACCGCCTCGGCGCCCAGCATGCCGGACTTCATGGCAGTATGGGAGCCCTTGATCTTGGAGCCGTTCAGGGTGCCTGCGTCACAGCCAAGCAGCAAACCACCCGGGAAGCTCATCTTGGGCAGAGCGTTGTAGCCACCTTTGGTGATTGCACGGGCGCCGTAGGATACGCGCTTGCCGCCTTCCAGGTGTTTCTTGATCTCCGGGTGATGCTTCAGGCGCTGAAATTCTTCAAACGGGCTCAGGTGCGGATTGCTGTAGGAAAGATCGGTGATCAGGCCCACGTACACCTGGCCATTTTCAAGGTGGTACAGGAAGGAACCACCGGTGGAGCCGGTTTCTTTCAGGGGCCAGCCAGTGGTATGAACCACCAGGCCCGGCTCGTGTTTGGCCGGATCAATATCCCACAGTTCCTTGATACCGATACCGTAGTGCTGCGGGTCCTTGCCTTCATCGAGCTTGAATTCGCTGATCAGGCGCTTGCCCAGGTGACCACGGCAGCCCTCGGTAAAGAGGGTGTACTTGGCACGCAGTTCCATGCCCGGCATGTAGCCGTCTTTTTCGGATCCGTCACGGGCAACGCCCATGTCGCCGGTAATGATGCCTTTCACCTGACCGTCTTCAACGATGGTCTCAGAGGCGGCGAAGCCGGGATACACTTCTACGCCCAGGCCCTCGGCCTGTTCGGCCAGCCAGCGGCAGAGGTTGCCAAGGCTGATGATGTAGTTGCCATGGTTGTGCATGTTCTTGGGCACAAACGCATTGGGGATCTTGGTGGCGCTTTCCTGGTTCTTGAGCAGGAAAATGTCGTCCCGGGTAACCGGCGTGTTGAGCGGAGCACCTTTCTCTTTCCAGTCCGGGAAGAGTTCGTTGAGGGCAGTAGGCTCGAATACAGTGCCTGCCAGAATGTGGGCGCCGATCTCAGAACCTTTCTCTACAACGCATACGGTGAGTTCCTCGCCAGCTTCCTGTGCCAGTTGCATGACACGGCACGCTGCCGACAGGCCCGCCGGGCCGCCGCCGACGATCAGAACATCAAATTCCATCGATTCGCGTTCCACGTTGGTCTCCTCAAACATCTTTAATGGATATTATGTGCCCGCAGGCCAATTATTCTGGGTCGCCATCATACCGGTAAAACTGCCTATAGACGACTGCCCAAAGCCGGTCTTGCCGACTTGCATAACCAAAAGGATACCGTATTTGAAGAATCAAACAAACGTTTGTTTGAAATTCGCTCTGTCCTTTGGCATTGTAAGAGCACACTGAAACATCGTGTGTTTTGAGTCGAAATCTAGTATCGTCTCATTGCCGTCCCCGGTCAATACCGGGGAATTGGCTGAAAGTTCAGTCCTGGCGCGTCGTTTGAGGCTATTGATTCTGCTGAGTGTTGCCTCCATCATTAGTGCGCATTGAATTCAGGCAGGCTCTGCGCGAGGACTGCAAGTCATAAACCCATCGTAGAAGAACGAGGAATCTATGAAGGTTCTGGTCGCTGTAAAACGAGTAATCGACTACAACGTAAAGGTGCGCGTCAAGCCGGACAACACCGGTGTTGACCTCGCCAACGTCAAGATGGCAATGAACCCGTTCTGCGAAATCGCGGTAGAAGAAGCCGTTCGCCTGAAAGAGAAGGGTGTTGCCAGTGAAATCGTGGTGGTATCCATTGGCCCGAAAGCCTCCCAGGAGCAGATCCGTACTGCGCTGGCGCTGGGTGCTGACCGTGGTATCCACGTCGAAACGGACGAGGAGGTTCAGTCTCTCGAAGCGGCCAAGCTGCTCAAGGCTGTTGTTGAGAAAGAAGAGCCGAAGCTGGTCATTCTTGGCAAGCAGTCCATCGATTCCGATAACAACCAGACTGGCCAGATGCTGGCCGCACTGACCGGCATGGGTCAGGGCACTTTCGCCTCCGAAGTGGTTGTTGAGGGCGACAAGGTTAACGTAACCCGTGAGGTAGACGGTGGTCTGATGACCGTTGCCCTGAACCTGCCTGCGGTTGTCACTACCGACCTGCGTCTGAACGAGCCGCGCTACGCTTCTCTGCCGAACATCATGAAGGCGAAGAAGAAGCCGCTGGACAACATGAGCCCGGCCGATCTGGGTGTCGACATCGCTCCGCGCCTTTCCACCCTGAAGGTTGAAGCGCCTGCTTCCCGTCAGGCGGGTGTGAAAGTGGCCGACGTTGCCGAGCTGGTCGATAAACTGAAGAACGAAGCGAAGGTGATCTAAATGAGCATCCTTGTAATTGCTGAACATGACAACAGCAGCCTGAAACAGGCTACCCTGAATGTTGTAGCGGCTGCCAAGGCCATCGGCGGAGACATCGACGTACTGGTTGCCGGTGAGAACTGTGGCGCCGTTGCTGAAGCAGCTGCCAAGGCCGAAGGCGTTAACAAGGTACTGGTTGCCGATAATGCCGCTTATGGTCACTTCCTGGGCGAAAACCTGGGTGAGCTGGTTGCCGAAGTAGGCAAGGGCTACAGCCACATCCTGGCCGCCGCTGGCACCGTAGGCAAAGACTTCATGCCACGTGTTGCTGCGCTGCTGGACGTTGCCCAGGTTTCCGACATCATGCGTGTGGAGTCCGAAGACACCTTCGTTCGCCCGATCTACGCTGGTAACGCCATTGCCACTGTTAAATCCAGTGACAGCATCAAAGTCGTCACTGTTCGGCCGACCGCGTTCGACCCGGTTGCTGCTGAAGGTGGCTCCGCTTCTGTCGAGCAACTGGACGTTGTCAAAGACGCTGGCCTGTCCCAGTTCGTTAGCGAAGAGCTGGCCAAGTCTGACCGCCCTGATCTGGCAAGTGCCGGTATCGTGGTTTCCGGTGGTCGCGGCATGCAAAACGGCGACAACTTCAAGATGCTTGAGCAGGTTGCCGATCTGATGGGTGCCGCCGTTGGCGCATCCCGTGCTGCTGTTGACGCCGGTTTCGTACCGAACGACATGCAGGTTGGCCAGACCGGTAAGATTGTTGCGCCGCAGCTGTACATCGCCGTGGGCATTTCCGGTGCCATCCAGCACCTGGCCGGTATGTCTGACTCCAAGGTGATCGTTGCGATCAACAAGGATGAAGAAGCGCCGATCTTCCAGGTTGCCGATTATGGTCTGGTAGCGGACCTGTTCGAAGCCGTTCCACAGCTTGAAGAAGAGCTGAAGAAAGTTCTGTAACTTTCTGCCTGGCTTGAGAAAAGGCACCTTCGGGTGCCTTTTTCTTTTGGGCGAAGCCAGAATACCTGCCATGATATCCAGCCCTGATTGTTGACCCGGATACGAAACCCATGACTACTAAGCCGTTTGATGCCTTAGCCTGCCCACTGGACGGCTGCGCGCTCGTGCCGGGCGAAAAGACCTGGCGGTGCGAGAATGGACACAGCTTTGATGTTGCGCGGCAGGGCTACGTGCATCTGTTACCCGTTCAAAAGAAACGTTCCCTGGACCCGGGTGATAGCAGGGAAATGGTTGCGGCAAGGCAACGATTTCTGAGTGCAGGGTTCTACACAAAGATCGCCGAGGCCGTGAGCGATCAGGTATTGCAGTGGCTCCCGAGCGAGGGCACTGGATCGATTCTGGACGCAGGCTCTGGCGAAGGTTACTACCTTCGACACCTCGCGAGCTTCGCTGGCGCCAGAGATGTTTCCATGATCGGAGTCGACATCTCCAAGTGGGCGGTTCTGGCCGCCGCCAAACGGGACAAACAGACCCGTTGGGTGGTCGGCAGCAATGCCAACCTGCCAATTCTGCCGGAATCCCTGGATCTCGTGCTTTGCCTGTTTGGTTTTCCGGTTTACAGCGAATTTGCGCGGGTGCTTAAGGCTGGCGGGAGGGTGATACAGGTGGATGCCGGTGCAGACCACCTTCGGGAGCTGCGTGAAATCATTTACCCCGAACTGAAACCGCCTGCAGGCACTGAGATTCCCGACCCCGAGGGTTTCCGGACCCTTGATTCAACCGTGGCAAGGTTCCCACTGAGCCTTCCGGACCAGGAAAGCATTGCCGATCTCCTGGCCATGACACCCCATCTTTATCGGGCCAGCTCGGAGGGCCTTGAGAAGGCTGCGGCGCTCGAATCACTGGAGGTAACGGTCGACGTGGTTCTGAAACGTCTGGAAAAGCGCTAACCGCTGAATTTCATTGACCGTCATCGGAACCCTGAGCCTTGTCGCGCTTGCGGGAAGCGAGCCGCTTTTCTGCTTTCCCTATGATCAGGGTATCAGCGAGGATGTGCAGGGCCTTGTTGGTCGTGCGCACGGTTTTGTAGATCTGTTGACTCGTCTGGTCATGGGTAGCCCGTGCTTTACGGGCAGTCTGTCGGAACTCCTCATCCTTCGAGAACAGATCAATCAGCCCGAAAGTCGTGTTCGAGATTGCCTTGTGGAGCTTTTCTACCGCGCTCGCGCCACCCGAAACCGAGTCCTCCAGCAACCGCGCCCGATTCCGGATTTCGAGAAGATCCATTCTGCTTTTCTGGATGGCACTGTGCGCCGACACACGATGGGAATTGAGAATCCGTGCTTCACGGCGACAAAGTAGCAGCTGCCAGTAGGCGATGCAGAATCCGCCAAAGGCCATTAGCAGCAACAATACGATTGCGGCCAGATTCATGAGAGGGCCCTCCAGTCACTCATTGCGATCACCGATACTCAATCTGCATATCCACGTCGATTTCGCGCTCTGTCATCTCTTCCTCGAGTTCTTTCATCACTTCCTGGTACACCATTTTGCGAACCATCACGGGAAGTTTGTCGGCAAGTACGCGGGCAGAGCGCGATTCACGCTTGGCAAGGGCAATCGGATCCAGTACCCGAAGCGTAATAACCAGCTCGGGTTCCTGCTCGGGATCTGCGATATCGTCGTTCTCCATCATTCGGGCGATCACTTTGCGCTGTTCAAGAACCTGCCAGCAGACGAAGCCACTGAACAGGACAAGCAGGATGCTCAAGACTGTTAAAAAGGTGATCAATTCGAACCTCCGGAAATCGTTTCGTGCACTGCCGCAGTGTGCCCTATGAAGTATGACAAACGATTGGCCGTGAAGACGGATTTCCCAGTGTAGCCGGGAAAGTAGAACGAGCGCTCAAAACTGTTAACATTGGTTGCAGTTGTTCAATGAGCTACGCAGAATCAACGGGTTAAGGCCGACTATTCATACCAACAGAGGATTGTTCATGGTTTGGTTCAAGGCGTTTGCAAGTGGTTTTCTCGCAACCCTGGTGTTTCATCAGGGTCTGTTCGCGCTGTTCTGGCTCGGGGGCATCGTGCCCGCAGCGCCCTTCAACCTGTCACCGGTGCCGCCGCTGGGTGTGCCCCAGGTTGTGTCACTGGCGTTCTTTGGTGGCCTTTGGGGCATGTTGTTGTGGCTGATTCTTGGGCGCCTGGCAGGGGTGAAGTTCTGGCTGGGGCATGTCATTGTAGGGGCTGTAGGTCCCACAGCAGTCGCCATGCTGGTGGTATTCCCCCTGAAAGGGCTTGATGTCTCGGCCCAGACCTGGGTGGGCGGCTTGCTCCTCAACGGTTTCTGGGGCCTGGGTGTTGCCGTATTCATGCGTCTGATGGGCGAGAAAACGGTTGCCGGGCTCCGCTGAAATACCATTGATTCGATATCAATTTCTGTTGTCATCACTGTTTACTAAGGAAGAGCAATGACCAAATCCGCAGAAACAGCCCATGATCTGGTGGTGTTCGGTGCCACCAGCTTCGTCGGCCAGATTCTTACCCGTTACTTGCTCGAGACCTACGGTGTAGGCCAATCGGTAAAGTGGGCGATTGCCGGACGCTCCGAGAGCAAGCTGAACACGCTGAAGAGTAACCTAGGCGACAAAGCCACGGATCTGCCGGTGATTCTTGCCGATGCCGCCGACGACGCAGCCCTCAAGTCCATGTGTGAGCAGACCCGCGTGATTATATCCACGGTCGGCCCTTATGCGCTTTACGGCGAGCCGCTGGTCAAGGCTTGCGTACAGACTGGCACGGACTACTGCGATCTCACCGGCGAAGTTCAATGGATTCGCAAGATGGTGGAGCGTTACGAGGCGGAGGCGAAAACCTCCGGAGCGCGAATTGTCCACTGCTGCGGTTTCGACTCGATTCCCTCTGACATGGGCGTCTGGTTCCTGCAGAATCAGGCGGAGCAGACCTTCGGTGCGCCTTGCCAGGATGTTCGCATGCGGGTCAAGACCGCCAAGGGCGAGTTCTCGGGCGGCACGGTTGCCTCCATGATGAATGTGGCGAAGGAAGCGGCGGCCGATCCGAAGCTGCGCAAGGAACTGGCCAATCCGTTCTCCATCTGCCCGCCGGAACATCGCTCCAAGGCCCGGCAGCCCAGCCTAAAGGGCGCCGAGTTTGATAAGACGTTCAACGCCTGGCTTGCTCCCTTCGTGATGGGTGCCATCAATACGCGGGTCGTGCATCGTTCCAACGCCATGCAGAACGCGCGGTACGGGAAGGAATTTACTTACGATGAAGCGATGATGACCGGTCGTGGCACCAAGGGCCGGCTGGCTGCTTATGCGATCACCGGTGGTCTCGCGGCATTCTTTACCGCTTCGGCCATCAAACCGACTCGCTGGCTGGTGGAGAAGTTTGTCCCTCAGCCGGGCGAAGGCCCCAGCCCCGAAGCCCAGAAAGCCGGGTTTTATGATCTGCGCTTTGTTGGTCGCACCGAGGACGGCAAGACCATCATCACCAAAGTGACCGGGGATCAGGATCCTGGCTACGGTTCCACCGGCAAGATGTTGGGCGAAGCGGGCATGTGCCTGGCGTTCGATATTCCGGCGGATCAGCCGGGTGGGTTCTGGACACCGTCTTCTCTGCTGGATGGCAAGCTGATGGACAGGCTTACCAGCAAGGCGGGACTGACGTTTGAGGTTCTCGAAACCCGCTAACCACTCAGGTAGATCACACGGTCGGTGCCCGGAAGGGCATCCGACCCGTGTGCGAGACTGACCACGGTTTTCCCTTCCAGAAGCGATTCCATCCGTTTTGCTATCCTCGACCGGGTCTCGGCATCCAGGCCAGTGAACGGCTCATCCAGTATGACCAGGGGAGCTGGATTCAGTAGCACCCGCGCCAGTGCCACTCTTCTTGCCTCGCCGCCTGAAAGCCTGCTTCCGGCGCTGCCCAGCCAGGTATCGAGTTGATCCGGTTCGGTGGCGAAGCGCTCAGCCAGTTCCATCTGCTCCAGCATGCTCCAGAGTTCCGTCTCCGAAGCCTCCGGAGAGCCCAGTAACAGGTTGGCCCGCAACGTGTCTTCAAACAGCACGGTTTTCTGGGTCAGGTAAACGCAATCCCTCCGCGCCAGGCTTCCCTGAGCAACCGGCAAAAGGCCTGCGAGCACATCGGCGAGTGAAGACTTTCCACTGCCGGAGTGGCCCAGAATACCGATGCGTTTGCCATTCTCAATCTCAAGATTGAAGCGCGTGAACAGCGGTGCGTAACCGGCGTGCTTCACCGCAATATTTTCTGCAAGAAGGGCGGTTTCCGGCGGTAACTCTTGCTTTTCGTTGACAGCCTGTCGTTCCTCTTCGCGGCAATCGCGGTTCAGACGCGCCGCGGAAGCGATGGTGGCTCCGAGCTTGCCAAAGGCATCAGGCAGCATGGCATAAACCTCAGCCAGTCCGAGCAGAGCGATGGGCAATAAAACCAGCACAGGCCCGGATAGCGTGCCCGCCTGGAACAGCGCAAAGCCCGCCCAGAGCGCCAGGACCGCAGAGAGATTTACCAGCAGATGGGTTCCGGCCAGATGCCAGCCCACGCGGGTGTCCGTTTTTGCCTGCTCTGAGGTTACCCGATGAGCCTGGCGCATGAGCCAGGCAGCATGTTTGCCAGTGCGACCGGCAGCAGTTAGTTCGGAGAAACCTTCAATATGTTCAATGACCGCCGTTCGCAATTCTTCCTGCCGGTCGCTTTGCCGTGCCGCAAGTTGCCAGGTTCTGAGGTAAACACCAACCGTTGCGACCGCCAGAGCAATCACAAGGAGCAGGCCTACCAGTACAGCAGTTCCAACATCAAACAGAATGGCTGCCAGCACCACCACCAGGAGGGTTACCAGGCCAGCCAGAGCCGTAGGCGCGATCAACCGGAGGTACAGGGTATCAAGGGCATCGACATCGCTGGTCAGGCGCGAGAGCCACTGGGCACCACTCAGCTCTCCCCGGCGTACGCGCGTGGCGCGGGACAACCGAGAGAACAGGTTCACGCGGATATCTGTAAGCAGTCTCAGAACCGTATCGTGGTTATATACCCGTTCCAGATACCGGAACACCGTACGGGAAACAGCGAAAAACCGGATAGCGCCACCGGGCACGTAAAGGTTGATAGTGGCCGCCACCCCGGCAGCCAGGAGCAATCCCACCAGCGCCGTTTTGGTAAGGAACCAGCCAGACACGGCCAACAGCGCAATGCCGGAGAGCAGGGTGGCGAAAATCAGGATACCACCTACCACCAAGCGTCCGGGCCGCTTGAAGATCAACTCCAGCCATGGTTTCAGCTCACGCATCCCGAACCTCCCCGCCGGATACCAGCAGAACCCGGTTTGCCAGGGTGAGCAACGCCTGGTGATGGGTGGAGAAGATCAGAGTTTTGCCGGCTACCGCCAGTTTGTGCAGCGCCTCCAGCACAAACACCTCACTGTCGCTGTCGAGGCCTGCGGTAGGTTCATCCAGCAGAATCAGGTCATAATCCGCCAGGAAAATACGTGCCAGGCTCAGCCGCCGAGCCTGTCCGCCGGAGAGACCCTGACCCTCTTCGGATACCGGGCTGTAGATACCCTGTTGGCGGCTGTCCAGCATGGAACCAAGGCCGACGTTGCGCAGGGCGGTTTCAATGGCAATATCGGAGGCATCTGGCGTAGTCAGCCTGAGGTTATCGGCCCAGGTACCCTGAACCAGGAAGCCTTTCTGCCCCAGCCAACCGAACCGGAAACTTCCCGCTGATTCGCCAAACAGGTGGAGCTCACCGGTATCCGGTGCCATAAAACCGGCCAGCAGATGCAGCAGGGTGGATTTGCCGCCGCCCGAGGGACCGGTCAGGGCAATCACTTCGCCTTTCTGAATGGTCAGCGAGAGATCCTGGATCACGGGCTGATCCGACCGAAAGCGTTTACTGACGGACCGTAACTCGATGCGATCATCCGCGCCCGCCACCGGCTTGCTATCCGTGGACGTGTCGAAGTGCGCTGGCGAACCAAGCCGTTCAAGAATTTCTGTGCCCGCGCCCATGGCTGCGGCGCGATCGTGATAATGCTGTGACAGCGTCCGTAAGGGCTGGAAGAACTCCGGGGCCAGCAACAGAATCAATAGCCCGGAAAACAGCGTGAGATCTTCGGACGGGCCATAGGTGATGTAGCCCAGCAAACCAAAACCGATGTAAATGGCGATAACGGCAATGGCCACTGAGGCAAAGAACTCCAGGACCGCGGACGAGAGAAACGCAATCCGCAGCGTTTTCATGGTAACGCGCCGATAGTGATCGGACCGTTTGCGAATGAGTTCTGCAGCACCCGTCGTCTGGCCAAACAACTGGAGGGTGGTTAGCCCGCGCACCTTGTCCAGAAACTGCCCGGAGAGGCGGCTGATGGTCTCAAAGTGCTGCTGGTTTAGCTTTTCCGCGCCCATGCCAACCAGCGCCATGAACAGCGGAATCAGCGGTGCAGACAACAGCAGGAAAATACCGGCCAGCCAGTCCAGCCAGAACACGAGAACGAGGATCAGCAGGGGCACGATCATCGATAGCGTCATTTGCGGCAGAAAACGGGCGAAATAACCGTGCAGTGCTTCCACGTGGTCAATCCATTCCCGGGCAAGGGTGCCTGCGGAGGATTGGCCCAGCTCTACCGGGCCGGTGGCCTGCCAGTGTTTGTAGAGCTGACGCCTGGCATCCCGCCGCACCTGTTCGCTGCAACGGGCAGCAAAACGCGTCTGAAAGCCTTGGCCAAGTGCCCGAACCACCAGTGCGAGAATCAGCGCAAGGAAGAGGGGAGTGAGGTCCGCGATCGGGACCTCGTCAATCACGCCCAGATGAATTATCCGGGCCAACAATACCATCTGGATGACGGTCGCTATGCCGGCCACTGTGCCCGCAGCAACAGCACTGCGGATCCAGAGGCGATTGCCGAGGGCAAGCTGCGCGAGCCAGCCTTTGACGGCTTTCTGGTCAGTGGCGGGGGAATCTCCCCCGCCATCATTGGCCAGAGGCTCCGCCACTCAGTGGTATCCCTCGCCGGCGCGCACCTTGCCGCGGAAGACCCAGTAGGTCCAGGCGGTGTACACCAGCACGATCGGGATCACGAACAGCAGGCCCAACAGCAGGAACAGCTGGGACTCGTAGGCAGACGCCGCCTCCCAGAGCGTGTAGTCCGGTGGAACCACATAAGGCCAGCGGCTTACCACCAGGCCCAGATAGGTGGTGATGAACAGCCCCATGGTAGCCACGAACGGCATACCGTCCTTACGATCACGAACTGCTCGGTAAATCTGGATGGCGCAAAGCAGTGTCAGAACCGGCAGAACCCAGATGATACTCAGGTTGGAGAACCAGCGTTCACGGACCATTTCGTCCACGAACGGCGTCCACACTCCAATGATGCCAAAGACAACCAGCACCGCCAGCAGCAACGGCAGGGTGATCTTGTAGGCCCACTGCTGCAGGTAACCCTCGGTTTTCATGATCAGCCAGGTGGAACCCAGCAGGGCGTAGCCTGCCAGCATCCCGAGTCCCGTGAGAACGGTGAATGGCGTCAGCCAGTCCAGCGCGCCGCCTACATAAACGCCGTTGGCGGTTTCGAAACCCTGGATATAGGCACCGACGACAGCGCCCTGGGCAAAGGACGCAACGGTTGAACCGCCCGCGAAAGCCCAGTTCCACAGATAGCGGGAGGTGCGGGCCTTGAACCGGAACTCGAACGCCACGCCCCGGAAAATCAGCCCGGCCAGCAGCAGGAACACACCAATGTACAGTGCCGGCAGGAAGATGGAATACACCATCGGGAACGCAGCAAGGAGGCCGGCACCACCCAGCACCAGCCAGGTTTCGTTGCCGTCCCACACCGGTGCCACCGAGTTCATCATGGTGTCTCGGGCTTCCTCGTTCGGGGCGAAAGGAAAGAGAATTCCGACGCCAAGATCGAAGCCGTCCATCAACACATACATGATGATGCCGAAGCCAATAATGAATGCCCAGATAAGAGGCAGATCAAACAGTTCCATAATCAGTGACCTCCCTGGTTTGCGGGCCTGGCAGTACCAACGGTATCGCCGGAGTTGTGATCGATTTCGAAAGGTACGTGTGCGGCAGAGAACGGACGCTTCGGCCGATCTGCCTCGTGCTCGTCTTCATCCTGGTCTTCGAGACCGACATACAGCACGCGCATCAGGTAATACACGCCGGC
This sequence comes from Marinobacter sp. NFXS11, assembly GCF_040148675.1. Classification (NCBI taxonomy): domain Bacteria; kingdom Pseudomonadati; phylum Pseudomonadota; class Gammaproteobacteria; order Pseudomonadales; family Marinobacteraceae; genus Marinobacter; species Marinobacter sp. NFXS11. Next base: position 1,355,625 of record NZ_JAGDDV010000001.1, read on the forward strand.
AGAGAACACCAGAGCGTACACAACGATATAGCCGATGAGTGTGAACAATGCCATGCCGCCCGTGAGCGAGGGAGTCAATGCCTCGGCCTGGGTCATCTGGCCGTACACCAGCCAGGGTGCGCGGCCTGTTTCAGTCACAAACCAGCCGGTCAGTACCGCAAAGAAGGGGGCAATACTCATGAACCGCATGCCCTGCAGGAACCAACTGGTGCGCCAGTAACGTCCTCCGGCCCGCAAAACCAGGCCGGTGACTGCGAAAGCGATCATCAGCAGGCCAATACCAACCATGATCCGGAAGGACCAGAACACGATCGCTACCGGCGGCTGCTCTTCAACGGCCACTTCGTTCAGGCCCGGGACCTCACCATCCCATTCATGGGTCAGGATGAAACTGGCCAGGCTGGGGATGCCGATCTCAAACAGGTTGCGCTGGTTTTCCTGGTCGGGAATGGCAAACAACAACAGAGGCACATTGCGGGAAGTTTCCCAGTTGCCTTCCATCGCTGACACCTTGGCCGGCTGGTGCTCCAGAGTGTTCAGGCCGTGGAAATCCCCCAGGACTGCCTGGGCAGGCGCAATGAACAGCAACAGCCAAAGGCACATAGAAAGTGCTTTCTTGTTGGCCTCAACCTCGCGACCGCGCAGCAGGTACCAGGCGCTGACGCCGGCCACGACAAAGCCGCCGGTAAGGAAAGAAGCCAGTGCCATGTGGGCGAAGCGATAGGGGAATGAGGGATTGAAAATCGCCTCGCTCCAGGAAGTGACGTAGAACACGCCGTCGCGAAGTTCGGTGCCGGCCGGAGTCTGCATCCAGCTGTTCGCCGAGAGAATCCAGAACGACGAAATGAAGGTGCCGGTGGCAACCATGATAGCGGCAAACAGGTGAACACCAGCGGGCACCTTGTCGCGACCAAACAGGAGCACGCCGAGGAACGCTGCCTCAAGGAAGAACGCCGTGACCACCTCATAACTCAATATAGGGCCAAGGAAATTGGCAGAGGCCTGGGCGAAGTTACTCCAGTTGGTTCCGAACTGGAACGACATCACGATGCCTGATACCACCCCCATGCCAAACACCACGGCAAACACCTTGGTCCAGAAGGCAGAGAGCTTCACCCACAACGGATTCTCGGTTTTGAAGGCGAGGCCCTCGAGTACCGCGATGTAGGAAGCGAGGCCGATGGTAAACACCGGAAAAATGGCGTGAAATGACACCACGAACGCGAACTGGATTCGCGATAAGATGAGAGGATCAAGTTCCATGGGAACCCTCCGGTAACGATCACATCATAACAAACGGGCCCAGCGAACCCGTTCAGCCGCTGCCTTAGCTCTGATTGTTATATTGTTATTACCGGCAGATGGTTACTATGCTACTAAATAAGCTAGCAGTTTCGATAGGGCCGATTGTCGCACCCTTGATTTAAAACAATTATGGTGATGCCGATGAGCTTTTACGAAGACAGAATACTGCCTCACATCATAGACCGGGCTTGCTCAATGGGCCAGGTGATGAAACTTCGTAGCCAGGTGGTTCCCCATGCCAAAGGTGTGGTTCTGGAAGTGGGCATGGGCTCCGCCATCAACATGGAGTTCTACAACGCCAACAACGTCGATATGGTGTACGGCCTGGAGCCCTCAGAAGGCATGCGTAGAAAGGCCCAGCCCAACCTCGCCAAAACTCCAATAAAGGTGGAATGGCTGGATCTGCCCGGGGAGAAAATCCCTCTGGACGACAACTCCGTGGACACCGTTCTGCTAACCTTCACGCTGTGCACCATCCCGGACTGGAACGCCGCTCTTCAACAGATGCGCCGAGTGCTCAAACCCGGCGGTGAGCTCCTGTTCCTGGAACACGGCGAATCGCCCCACGATGGCACGCGGAAATGGCAAAACCGCATCACGCCGGGCTGGAAAAAGCTGGCCGGCGGCTGCCACCTGAACCGACACATCGCAGACCTGATCCGTCACGCCGGCTTTGAAATCCAGGAACTTGAAAACCTCTACATCCCCAAGGCACCGAAAATCGCGGGATACATCTTTAAGGGCAGGGCGATCAACCCGCAAGAGACCAGCCCGGCAGCCTGATAGTGCGGGCAGAATCCGAATTGCGTTACCCCACGCAGACTTATACAATTCTGCGCGTCAAAACCTCCCCCGAATGCTCCGGTGGTGAAATTGGTAGACACAAGAGACTTAAAATCTCTCGACCGCAAGGTCGTGCCGGTTCGATTCCGGCCCGGAGCACCAAATATTTCAATGACATACGTGATTGTTTCTGTTTTAGAGAACGAAAGCGGAATTCAAAAACACAATGTAGTCGTTTCGAGGCTTCCTCGGGTTGACCCTCATTCCTCGTCCATCTACCTTAATCGCTTGTTCCACTAAATCTGGAAGTTACATGCACCTCCAAGGATCAGACCCCGATATTCAGACACTCATATCACGTATAAGATCGGAGAAGCTCGAGCTTCAGCCGGACTTTCAACGGGGTGAGGTTTGGACAACCGAAAAGAAACAGGCGTTGATTGATACGATTCTTCGAGGTTGGCATATACCTCCTATCCATATAGTGGTTGTTGAGGAGACGAAGAGGCAGCAGGTTTTAGATGGTCAGCAAAGACTGACTGCAATTAGGGATTTTGTGAACGATAGATATCCTTTTAATGGTTACTGCGATCCGCTCTCGAGAGAAATGCACGAATTGGATGGCCTTTTCTACTCGCAGCTGCCAGAGACTTACCGCAATGAATTTGACGATTATCCAATTCGCCAGTTCCTGATTACTGATTACGACATCGGTGAGCCAGGAGAGCTTTTTCACAGACTGAATCAGCAAGCCAGGTTAACGCCATCAGAGAAACGGAATGCGTTCTTTGGACCAGTGAGAGCGCAGGTAAAAGAGCTCGTTGCCTTTATGGACAAGCTTGGTCTCGACAAATCAACAATCGGGTTCTCGAATGCAAGGATGGCTTATGATGACGTGCTATCAAAATCATTAATATTCATGGAACGGAAAAGTATCAGAGAAAAGGTAACTGAGGCGAATGTAACAGAACGATACCGCAACCCAGATCCGTTCCCTGATGCGCTGATCTCAGAAATGAAAGAGGTTCTCTATAGTATTAACGAACAGTCTTTATTTTTTAACTCGAGGGTAAAGTTTAATAAAGCAACTCTGACATCTTGGATTCTATTTGTTTATAGGAATCTTGACCGAATTTACGACTCCGGAGAACTTGGCCGTTACATAATGGACTTCGAGTATGGTCGAATAATAAATAAAAAGCAGATTATGGATAGCAATGAAAATATTATTGCAACCGATGCGGCGCTTGCAATCGCAGAACAATACCAGCCCCTTATCACTATTTTTAACGACCGAGCTACGTCTAGAGTCGCGGATGCATCGTCAGTTGTTCTAAGGGATGCCGTTATCAATATAATTTTTAGCGATTATCAAAAAGTCGATGGTTTTAGAGGAAACGGTAAGCTTTCTCTTGATGAGAAGGACATGCTAAACCTTGTCGCAAATGAAATGAAGCGTCCGTCAGAATCAGATTTTCTCTCGTTAGTTAATCTCATTTCGAACTATTGGGGTGACTGGAGGGAGGTTGAATGAGGGTTGCTCGGAGTCAAGACTATTGGAAGAAGGCTCGACGCGGATGCTCCCAAAATACTCTCAGCCTGATAACTTTTTCCAATGTAGCAGGAATTGGTACGGGGTCATTGGAGTTCAAATCATCCATAAACGTTCTGTGTGGAAAGAATGGTCTTGGTAAATCTACTCTCTTAAAGGGAATTGCTGCCACTTTAAATTCTGACCTGAAAGTCCGCTTTCGCCGAACGGAATCTAGAATTCAGGCAGGGAAACTAAAGGCTTCCATTACAGATATTGAAGGGAATAACTCGGTTTATGATTTTAGCTGTGATTCCAATGATGCCCAAGTTGCTTATCTAGATACATCCGAAGCTTGCCAGATTTATCTTGATGCAATCAATTCTGAGAAAGACCTCGAAGGCGCAGTATCTCAAGTCGGTTTTGGCCCATTGGGTAATAATGATCAAAAGCAAATAAAGAGGATTCTGGGACGTGACTACACACAGATTGAGTACGCAGAGCTAGACGATATTAAAGATGAAGAGGTGATTCCCTATTTTCGTGTCACAAGGAGGGGAGTTGTATACGAATCGCCTAATATGGCACTCGGCGAATTATCAATCCTTTACCTGTGTTGGTTAATAAATCGAGAGCCCAGAGGCACAGTTTTTCTAATCGAAGAGCCGGAGAACTTTTTAACACCTCATGCTCAACGTTATGTATGTGACTATTTAGCTTTCTGCTGCGTCAGTAAAGGAAGTTGGTTTCTTATTAGCACTCATTCAGAGCACATCGTGGAGAGAGTCGGGCTCGATAATACACAGGTTTTGGTTGAGGGTGATAATTCTTACCCGGTAGTTATTAAAAGCCCTAGGCATAACTATGAATACTTGCAACATCTCGGTCTATCACCAAAAAAGAAGGGTATCATTTTAGTAGAGGACACTTCGGCCAGAATTGCCGTTAACACTGCATTTCAACATTTTGGTTCTTTTATAAAACACGACTATGAAGTGGTCAAGATCGGCGGAACAGCAGCAATCCATGCCATATTGAAAAACTTTCCAGAAAAATCTGAGTTCAACGTCGTTGGAATTTATGATGGCAATGAGCGGGAAAATTTTAAGTACGATGATGCTGTAGTATATAGTTTTCTACCGACTGATCTTTCCCCCGAGGAGGCACTTAAGGAGTTGGTCCTGAAAGATACTCCTGCAGCTGCTGATCATCTGCGCGTTCGATTTGAAGCGCTCAGAGATGCGCTTAGCGTCGTAGAAGGCGACGAGCCTCATGACTGGCTTGGTAACCTCTCGACTCTATTGGGTATGGATTACCCTGAGTGTCTGAAGGGGCTTTGTTCTCAATGGGTTGCTACAGAAGAGCAGGAATTCTCTGAAATTCTCAGGGTAATCGATTCGAGTGAATCAATGTATGGTTCGATGAGAGAGGCTCGCGAGAGGCCATCCGGTTCAATTAAATTTTATGATCGGAAAAAAGGCTTCGGTTTTATTCAATCTGATAGCCATGGGGATCTATTTTTCAGAAAATCTTCCATCAGCCCCGATACCAACGTTGGTTCCCTAGAGAGTGGAATTACGGTTGATTTTGACTTCGAGCTCTCCATCGATAAGCCCAACCATTGTGCGATAAACGTCTCACGGAGTGATCCAGAGTAATCAGTGGTTCAAGGTCAGACAACTGACAACTGAGTCCAGTTATTGGCAGAACTCCAAGGAGCCCGGTGAATACCGCAGTTTTCACGTTTTTCTACTGGCAAGGTGTCGATAGGGAAAGGGTCTATCCCGTTTGTTCACTTCCCGGGCCTCTGTAAGTCACGAAAGGGAGCCTAGGCATGAACTTTCCTTTGGCATTGGCTCACCAGCTAAAACTGTAGCCAAGCCCATATCCTCTAATTCCCTCCGCATCGGTGTATTCAAACGATAGGCGGTGATGGCGCATTGCCCAGGCAGCCAGGCCGATCTTGTAGTAGGGATCAGACCCTTCAAGTGTATTGTCATGAACGCCCAGCCTTAGCTCCAAGGTATCGGGTATGGCAAAAACGCGAAGCTCTGCTCCAAATACAGCTGCCATATCGCTATCTGAAAAACACCGAGTGTCGCCACATGCTTCAGCGTTGAATTCGCCGATACCTATTGTCGGGACGAGATCAACGTTTTCGCTGGCATCCAGAGGCACCCCCAGAAACAAAGTGCCAGAAGAAACCTCCACTTTCGAACGCTGCTTTTTCTCGTCGGCGCGAAGGAGCTGCGCTCCAATGAAGAAGTTCTGTGCGATTTGATAAGAACCAGTGAATTCGACAGCGTCGACCTTGTCGTAGGTTCCATCTGGGGTGGGAATGTCCGTCTTAAAATCGATGTAGCCATACTGAAACCCGATCTGTGTATAGCTGAAGGTCGGTCTAGTGAAGCCTTCGGGTAATCTATTGGTTTCAGCCGCGAGGTATGGTGATAGACAAACTGTGAGAACGACGCTTGGCAGAAACTGCTTCATAAAAAACTTAATACTCCAGGCTGGTTCGAGGTTGTATATATGTTCCACCCGAAATCAGAAAGATCGCCTAAGTGCCTATATTTTCGAAATATTCCAGGGCAGGCGCAAGAAAGATGGCAACATAACCTGAGAGATATCTTTTTTCAATCTCCATCCAAATTGATGACTCAAGCAGCGCAGTGATCGACGTTCCCACCCCCGGCGTAAGCTTTAACTCAATGCTTTCCGCACGAGGAGACAGAACGCCATGGCCGAAGTTGAAGCTATCGGTAAGCAAATCGCAGATTATGTGAACGATCCCATCGAGAAAGCCAAGAGGCTGATAGTAACGCCAGTGGGGCAGGCCAGAATGATTGTGTGTACGCCATCACCCGGCCAGGGTGCCTCGTCGGCGATTGAAGCGGCAAACAGTCTGCTTTCGGACGATGATCAGATAGCGCTGGTCGAAGATGTCAGTGAGCTGACAGATCCTGCGCAGGTGGTTTCCATCATCAATGATGGTGGTATCGAGACCGAAAAGGGGTTCCATGTGGCTTTCAGTCTTTCTGACGAGACGATTGCAAGGCAGGTGGAGAAAGAGCTCGACCTCAAGGTCTTTACGGGGCAATAGCCCCGTCTGTTGGATAGGCGGCCATTTGGCCGCTGCCACTATTTTTTCGACATTGCTTCCAACATCTTGTTAACCGCTTCCAGGTGCTCAGGCTCGTTGTGGCACATGCCCTGGAAGTTGGCGCACACATCCAAAAAATCCTTCAGCTCCATCCTCGGTGCCATTTTCATCAGGCGTTTGGTGAGGCGAGTGGCTTTCGGTGGCTGGCTGGCCATGCGGCTGGCCATGGCATTGGCGGCGGTTAACAGTTCGTCCGCTGGCACCACTTCCAGAACAATGCCGAGTTCCTTTGCTTCGGCTGCGTCTATTACACGGCCGGTGAGCGTTAGTTCGAAAGCGCGTTGGTAGCCGATCAGGCGCTGCATGAACCAGGCGCCGCCGTCACCCGGAATGATGCCCAGGTTGAGAAAGGTTTCGCCGAACTTGGCGCTTTCCGAGGCAATGCGGATATCCGCCATGTTGGCAAGATCGAAGCCGGCGCCGATGGCGGGACCGTTGACCGCGGCGATGATGGGCACTTCCACATTCTGCAGGGCCAGGGGAATGCGCTGGATGCCTTTGCGGTAGCGGTCAGCGCATTCGGCCACGTCACCGGCGAAGTCGCCACTGCGGTTGGCCATGTCCCGGATGTTGCCGCCGGCACTGAACGCAGAGCCCGCCCCGGTGACCACCAATACCGACACATCGTCGCACTGGTTCACCCATTCCGCGGTAGTCACGATGTCGTCGATCAGGTTTGAGCCAGTCAGCGCATTGCGCAGGTCGTGACGGTTCAGAGTAAGCGTGGCGACGCGGTTTTCGAGGGTCAACAGGGCATCGGTGAGCTGGGGTACGGTGGTCATTGTTGCGGTTCCTTGTTTTTGATCAGCGCGTATCTTCGCGCGTGGGAACCGGGTTAATCAACTGCCACCCGCGCTTTTCGGTACCGGCTTACTTCCGTCCAGCCATGCACCGCCAGGGCGGAGAATACAATAACGCCGCCTACCAGGCTGAGCTTTGGCGGTACTTCGCCGAGGAATAGCCAAACAAGGAAAGACCCGAACACGGTTTCCAGAAGCAACATCAGGCTGACCTCCGCCGCCGGAATATAGCGGGGGCCAATCTGGATCAGGATGCACGCAGTGGGCAGGAACACAAGACAGAGCAGGGCGATAAAGAAGAAATCACGGGCCGAGGGCATCTGCGCACCACCAAGCAATGCCGCAACACCTGCCAGCACCAGCGCGCCGAACATGAGCATGACACTCATATCGCTGTCGGGTTTGGAGCGCGCTACGTTGAGGTTGGAGGCCAGGGCAGTGGCGGCAACCACGGCCATCAGCAGGCCCAGCGGGTCGCCCTTGCCGAATTCTCCCACGGCCATGAAGGTGGCGCCGGTGACGCACACCAAAATGACTACCCAGGTGCGAAGAGGCAGCGTTTCTTTCCATACCGCCCAGGCAATCACGGCCGCGATGACCGGGGCGGTGTTCAGGATAACCAGCACATTGCCGGCGGCTGTGTTCTTCATGCCAACCACGAACCCGAGGGTACTGATGGCAAAGGCACCGGCACAGAACAGGCCTTTACGGCCGCATTTTCGAATTTCAGGCACCAGCCGGGAACGGTATCGCGCCCAGCTGATCACAAAAAAACTGATCGCCAGTAACAGGCCGCGCCAGAACAGAAAGACCACAGGTTCCACAGAGGTGATTTTCACCAGCAACGCATCGGGCACGATGAACAGCACGCCCAGAGCTGCGATGGTCAGTCCTTTGATTCTGGTAGTCTGCAACGTGGCTTCGCCTGTTCCGGTGTGGTGGTTCGGTTAATTTATGGGTTGTCCTGTTCCGGCAGCGGCTGGATGCTGTTGATGTCGCCGGTTGGTGTTGCTGGCTCGTCTTTTACGATTATGAAGACTGCTCCGCCGATAACCGCGATGGCGAAGATGGCTTTGAGGATCATCGATTTTGACATGCGTTATTCCTCTCTGCAGTTTTGGCTTCTACCAACACCCTATGGGCAGCAGAGGTCTATAACAACCGCAACGCCTTGAAAACTGAGCATCCTACAAAAGTCGCTTCGACAGTATAGACGCAGTCAGCAATACTCTGGGTAAGATTCCAGAATGCCCGGTGCAGCAACGATTCAAATGGAGTGTCCACATGACTGAACAAACACAAGAGCTGGTGCACAAGTACAGCGAAAATGGCATTACCACGCTTACACTGAACCAGCCGGAGAAGAAGAACAGCCTTTCCATGGCGATGCTCGAGGCGTTGTCTGAGGAGTTGGAGATCATCGCCTCCGATTCGGAAACGCGGGTTGTCGTCCTGGCGGCTCATGGCAACGTGTTTTGTGCCGGACACGACCTCCGGGAAGTGCGTGAGCAGTTTGATAGCCATGAATTCCAGCTGGCTCTGTTTAACCAGTGTAGCAAGGTGATGCAGCAGATCGTGAACCTGCCCCGGCCAGTCATTGCGCGGGTGGCGGGTGTTGCGACCGCCGCCGGCTGCCAGCTGGTGGCCAGCTGCGACCTGGCCGTGGCGGCCGATACCGCCCGGTTTGCGACGCCTGGCGTGAATATCGGGCTATTCTGTTCCACGCCGATGGTGGCGCTGTCCCGGAATGTGTCACGCAAGCACGCGATGGAAATGCTGCTGACAGGTGAGATGATTGGTGCCGTGAAAGCTGAACGCATCGGACTGGTCAATCAGATTGTTGATGAGCAGCACCTGGACGAAATGGTTTACAAGCTGGCGCGTACCATTGCCGACAAGTCTGGCCATACTCTGAAGATTGGTAAGGAAGCCTTCTACCGGCAACTGGAAATGCCGTTGGAGGACGCTTATGAGTACACCTCACAGGTGATGGCAGACAACATGATGGCGAACGATGCGCAGGAAGGTATCTGCGCATTTCTGGAGAAGCGCAAGCCAGAGTGGCAGGACAGCTGAACCGGCTGCTGAGACATTGCCCGGCCTAATTTGCCGGGCAATTGTCCTTTCCGATGGCAAGCCGGTCGCCCGTTCCGATTCCATGTTCCAGGAAAAAGCCGGCGTTCATCTCCACGGCCTCGATGAATGGCACACCGGCCGGGTAGGTGGGGCAACCGGAGCCGCTGGCCGAGGGGCAGGGCACCATCTTGCGAATGCTGCCAATCTTGCCATCCTCGTTCAGGTAGGCGATGTCGAGGGGAATCAGGGTCTTGTACATCCAGAACCCGTGGCTGGCTGATCTCGGCTCGCGGTATTTAAACAGCATCCCGGCATCGGCTGCCATGGACGTACGGCCCATCAGTCCTTTCTGGCGTTGCTCGGAAGTGCTGGCAATCTCGAGTTGCACTGGCACCATGCCCGACGCAGACACAAAGCAGGCCTCGACAACCGGCAGGCCGTCCTGAGGAGCCGCAATGCCTGAGGAGCAGCCGTAAATCAGCGAGCTGGCTGCGAGGAGGGCCCAGACTCCCGGCCCCCGAACAGGCCCTGATGTGAAGGTCACGAGCGCAACCGGTAGCCGGTCTTGAAAATCCACCAGATGCCCACCATGCAGGCCGTGAGGAACACGAGGGTCATCCCCACACTGATGGCAATATGAACATCAGACACGCCGTAAAACGCCCAGCGGAAACCGCTGATCAGGTAGACCACCGGATTGAACAGGCTCACCGTCTGCCAGACCTCTGGTAGCATGTCGATTGAATAGAAGGTTCCGCCAAGGAAAACCAGCGGTGTGACAATCATCATCGGCACGATCTGGAGTTTTTCGAATCCGTCGGCCCAGATGCCGATGATGAAACCGAACAGGCTGAAGGTCACCGAGGTGAGCACCAGGAAGGAGAGCATCCAGAAGGGGTGCAGTACGTCGTAGTCCACAAAAAACCTGGCGGTCGCCAGAATGATGAGTCCCAGGATAATCGACTTGGTGGCAGCAGCACCGACATAACCCAGCACCACTTCCACATAGGATACCGGTGCAGAGAGGACTTCATAGATGGTGCCCGAGAACTTGGGCATGTAGATGCCGAAGGAGGCGTTGGAAATGCTCTGCATCAGCAGCGACAGCATCACCAGGCCGGGGATGATGTAAGCGCCGTAGGCGATGTTGTCGATGTCGCCCATCCGCGAGCCGATGGCTGAGCCGAACACCACGAAATACAGGCAGGTGGAGATAACCGGCGAGAGCACACTTTGCATCACAGTGCGCTTCATGCGGGCCATTTCAAAATTGTAGATTGCGCGGATACCGTACAGGTTCATGCATTTCTCCAGAATAGCCGGCAGTTTTATTCGTGCACCAGGCCGACAAAAATCTCTTCAAGGGAGCTTTCCCGCGTTTGAAGGTCGCGGTATTCGATACCGAGATCGCCAAGCGTGCGGAGCAATCGGGTTACCCCTGCCTGCTCTCGCTGGGAATCGAAGGTGTATATCAGCTCGTAACCATCCTCTGACAGCTCTATCGGCTCGAGAGTCAGTTCACCGGGCACCTTGTCCAGTTTGTGCTGCAGCTGCAGTCGCAATTCTTTCTTGCCCAGTTTGGTCATCAACTGGGCCTTGTCCTCGACCAGAATGATTTCGCCACCGCGGATAACACCGATGCGATCCGCCATTTCCTCGGCTTCTTCGATGTAGTGGGTAGTCAGGATGATGGTCACGCCATGTTCCCGAAGTTTGCGCACCATTTCCCACATGTCCCGGCGCAGCTCAACGTCAACGCCGGCCGTGGGCTCATCGAGGAACAGTATCTGGGGCTCATGGGAAAGCGCCTTGGCAATCATCAGGCGGCGCTTCATGCCACCGGAGAGAGACATGATCCGGTTGTTGCGCTTGTCCCAGAGAGAAAGATCTTTAAGGACTTTCTCGATGTGCGCAGGTTTCGGCGCCTTGCCGAATAGCCCACGACTGAAGGAAACGGCATTCCAGACAGTCTCGAATGAATCGGTGTTGAGTTCCTGTGGCACCAGCCCGATGGTCTCGCGGGCCTTGCGGTAATCTTTGACAATGTCGTAACCGGCGGCCGTTACCTGTCCGGAGGAGGCATTGACGATACCGCAGATGATACTGATGAGCGTGGTCTTGCCGGCGCCATTGGGGCCGAGGAGGGCGAAGATCTCGCCACGGCGGATGTCCAGGTTGATGTCTTTCAGGGCCTGAAAACCGTCGCCATATACCTTGCTCAGGTGCTTTACGGAAATATCCGGCTGCACGGGCGTGTCCTGTGGTCAGAATGGGTCGAATTGAAGGCGCAGTATTTTCTCATGAGTAGCGCCAGTTTAGAAACCTTTGCCTCGGCCGGAGAAAACCCCATAATGCCGGCCAGGTTTGCTCGGGAAGCGGTTATGTTACGCGCTATTGCTGTTACAGGATTGATTCTGGCCGTGGTTGTTGCCGGTGTGTTCGGTTGGCGCCTGCTCGGAGACACTGGCGAAACGTTCGGCGGAGAAAGTCAGACCGTTCAGTGTGATCTGCTGGAAAGCGGTCCGTGCCAATGGTCAAATGGTTCCGGAGATTGGCAGGTTGCCCTCAACACCATGGGAGTGGGCGCTCAGGGCACCGAATACCAGCTAACCGTTGCTACACCGGAACGTCCGGAACGTTTTCTGGCTGTTCTCCGGGGCGAGTCCATGTACATGGGCGAGTACCCGGTGCCACTCGGCAAACAGGCGGAAAACCAGTACTCCGCCCGTTTCACAGCCCCGTTTTGCACGGTGGATGGCACAATGATCTGGCGCATTGATCTGCAACAGGGCCAGGAACCCATCGAAAATATTCCGGTTAAGCTGGTTTTTCAGGCCGAATAGCACCGGGACAGCTGAACCGGAAACCGGTCGGCTGACAACGGGCCGGGATTGTGTAAAATCATCTCATCGCCATTTGCAGGGACAACGTGATGGATTACGGAGATAGCGTTCAGAAGGTTCTGCTCAGAAAAATCCGCAAAGCCGAACAGGATCTGATTCAGCTAAAGCTGGATTACTGCCGGTTTGTTTTCGGCCTGACTCATCGCGCCAAAGTGCTGGCCGGCGGCGTAACCTATGTGGTTCGTTCCGTGGATGTAAACAGCATGGCCAATACGGATGATGGCGGCTTCAGCCGGCCTGAAATAACCGGAACCCGAGTGGACGAGCAGGATCATGCGGAACCCGTTGCCCTGGGTACCGACTGGGTACTTGAAACCGCAAACAGACAGGCTGCTAAATAAACGCGTTGGCAGTAATGGCGTCGTAAAGACTCGACGTGGGCGGTACGAAATGGTTGTATCGCCAGAACTCCGCACCCTCCAGACCCGCCCGGAAGCAAGCCAGGTAAACCGCACTGTCTGTTAATGTGCTGATTGCCTGAATCGCCTCCGGTTGCCGGATCCCCGTCTTTCGATTGATGGTCTGGGCAACAATTCCGGCCAGTGCCTCGGAATGCCGACTGCTTTTGTCGCTCAGGGCGCAGCCGGCACCGTACAGCCAAGCCGTGGCATAGGCTTTGACCGCATCGGGTGCGGTCGATAGCACCAGACCCTTTACACGGCAATCCCGCTCCTGGAGGCCCGCCAGAATGTGCAATCGGGTGATGAGCTCAGCCCGGTCCGGCGCAGCCTCAGTAACCGGCCTTCTGCTGGCGACCGGCCATTCGGAACCGTTTGGGGGCAGGTCGGTAGCCACCGTGTCCTTCGTTGCTGGCCAGATTTCCTGGCGACCGACTGCGATGGGTTCTGAACGCACCAGCGAGATAACCCGCACAGCCAGCAGGACAAGCAGCGCCAGCAGCCCGACCTGAATGAAGAGAATCAACCCGTTAACCATCATCACCAGAACTCTGAATGTTGCAATAGGTGATCAGAGTGTAACGGAATGTATCTGGACAATACCGCCAACCGGTCGCCAATTACCGGATTAGGGTTGGCCGAAATGACGGAACTGTGATGGGGATCGCAGTGCGGGCTAGCAGGTGGGCATGGTCTGCAAGGCCAGCTTGCGGCGAATATAGCGGCCGAGGGTATCAATGCCGATGTTCAGCAGTGCTGTGATGAGGATCAGCACCATAGCCCGGTCAAACCGTATGTTCTGGATGGCGCTGTCGACGTAGAAGCCCAGCGTGTAGATCCCAAGTATGCCGAGAATCGCGGTTTCCCGCATGATGATTTCCCACCGGTAAAACAGAAACGCCAGGAACGATCGATATACCCGCGGTACCAGCTCCCAGCTGTAGCGATTGAAGCCGGTCGGCGCATCGGGCCGCAGGCGAATGCCGTTGGTCTGGCGGCCAATCAGATGGCCGATGATCCCCCCATTGTGCAGCGCGAGCGCGACAACAGCTGGCAGCATTGAGGGACCCCAGAGCTGCAGCAGAATATAGGCGAGGATGTATTCCGGTGTCGAACGGGCTATGACCAGCAATATATGCCCCGATGTGCGCCGAACCGGGCCACCGAAGTGGTTGGAGATCAGAGGGAATGCCAGGAGCGTCAGGATGCCCGTTGCGACCAGAGCGATCTGGGTGAGTATCACGGTATTCCAGATGCCGGGCATGGCCTCGTTGACCATCAGATCGTTGAACCATGGGATCAGACCGGCGACCCCTTCATCATTTCGCAGTGGGCTGGGAACGATGTCCTCGGTAAAGAAACGAGCCACATTGCCCCAGACAATCGGCAGGCCATCGCCCAGAAAAAAAGGCGCTCCGAGAATATAGACGGGCAGAAGTTTGGGCCTGACCCAGAGGGGCATGGTGGCAATCAGCACGTAGAAGAGGATCAGCATGGCGCCAGCATCTGAATAGAGCCCCTGGGAGAACGAGGTTTCCAGATAGAAACCGAGTGTCGGCAGGCCCACGAACCCGAGGATAGCGCTGGAACGGAGGCCGCACTCCAACCGATAGGCCGTATAGGTACGAAGCTGAACCCAGCAATCGGGGATCTGGGTGTAAAGAAACGCCGCTATCGTACCGGTGCCGGGGGGCAACAACCGTCCGGGCTCCGGATCCGTCTCATCCAGGATTTCGGAATACACTTTGGCAAAGATCCCGGAGTAGGGAATGGCAATTGCCAGTACACCAGTCAGCGGATGAAAACCGAAAAACTGAAGGAAGATCAGGGCCCAGAACAGCTCATGGATAGCCCGGATGAACGCGCAAAAGATGCGAACGGGCAAGAAACGGTAAACCAGCGACAGCAGGAAACCGCAAACGCTGCCCAGGGCTACCCCGACAAACGCAAACGCAACGGTCCTCAGCAGGGCCGTCATCAGCCCTTCGCTGCTGAAGAAGTTGGGTGTCACAACGCCCAGGAAAAAGTTGCCAAGGTCCCGCCATGGGTTGGACGCAGTAATCGCGATGTCTGCGAACAACAGGCCGACTATGGCCACGGCAACGAAAATGAAGCTGGTGCGGACCGTTGGGGAAGAGAACATGAGCGTGGCCGTTTCCCTAATACAGCGACGTAATGTCGGTGGCCGACAGGCGCTCAGTGGATTCGTCCAGCGCAACCTGGCCGTCCTGAATGCCGACAATGCGACTGCAGTATTTCAACGCCATCTCGACATCGTGCAGTGCGATCACACTGGTCTGGAAACGTTTTTTCAGCAGTTCCATTACCAGATGCGCCATCGGTCCGTCGAGCGCTGAAATGGGCTCGTCCGCCAGGAGTACGGGCGCCTTACGATAGAGGGCACGTGCAATGGCGACACGCTGGCGCTGTCCACCGGAGAGCGACGCGGTGGGTAGCCACAGTTTTTCAGGCATACCCAGGGCCTTCAGCAGTTCACGCACTTCGTCGCGATTCTTTGAAAACGGGCGGATCAGGGTAAGGGTGTTGTACCAGGTGGAATGTTTATCCAGCTGCCCCATAAACACGTTGTGGAACACAGGCAGAGCATTCACCAGTCCCAGGTCCTGAGGAACGAGCGAGGACTCCCGGTTTACCCTTTCATGAATCAGCCGGATAAGCGTGGATTTTCCGGCACCACTCTTGCCCACGAGGGCAACCTGCTCTCCCTCTTTGACTTTCAGCGACAGCGGGCCAATGACCCGCTCGCCGCCAAAAGAGGCCGTGAGGCCTGAAAGATCAAACCCTGACATCAGTCCAGGATTCCAATCTCTTCCGCAGTTTTGCGAATGGGCTCATAGTCATCGTTGGAGGCCGGAATGAATCCGGACCGGGGGAAGCTCTCGAGCAGCGCCTGATCGTCGAGGTTGAGCAGGGCCTCGGTTACACGTTCCTTGAAGCCATCACCGAAGCGCTCGTTAACGTCACCACGAATTGTCCACTGGTAGTCCGGGTAGGGCGGTGTTTCCCAGATGACCTGAACGGCATCGGTATCGATGTTGCCGTCCGCCAGCTCTTTTTCCCAAACCTGGAAGTTCAGGGCGCCGACCTGGTAGGTGCCGGCCTCAACCAGGCGCAGGGTGCGCGTGTGGTTGCCGCTGAAACCAACCCGGGAGAAGAAGTCATCCGGCTGGGCGCCGAACACGTCCCGGATGTAGAACTCGGGCATAAGACGACCGGAAGTTGACCCTTTCGAGCCGAAGGTGAAGGTTTTGTCTTTCAGGTTGTCTTCCAGAGCGGAGAGCTCGTCGGCAGGCTCGATGCCGGTGCCGGTGCTGGTGTTGGCGATAAAGTAGGTCTGGAATGCTTCATCCTCGACACCCTGGGCGATGGCCTCGGAGCCGGGAACCAGCCGACGCGCCTGAACACCGGACAGCCCGCCAAACCAGGCCAGCTGAACCTGATTGTTACGGAACGCGGACACTGCGGCTGCGTAGGATTTAACCGGGATGTACCTTACTTCAACATCCAGTTCCTGGGAGAGATAATCGGCCACACCTTTGAATCTCTCGACCAGCTTGGTTTCGTCTTCATCGGGTATAGCGGTGAACACGAAGGTTTCAGCCGTGGCCGAAGCCGCGGTAAAACAGAAAAGACTGGAAACCATCAATTTCCGTATTAGATTAAGGGCCATTGGAGTTCCTTACTTTGCCAGACTGTGTGGAATGTGACTCACGGGAAGTCGGGGCTCCCCAGTGCCTTGCAGGATACCTTGATTTACGTTAACTCTGAACAGCTATACGGTTTGCGGGTTTAATTGGCTCAGGACCGAACATTCCGCTTTTCAATCACCTGGGTCACGGCCAAGACTATGCGCATCACAATGATCACACCCGCTCAGCCGGGTTCAAGAGCCGGAAACCGGGCTACGGCTGAGCGCTGGAAAACCCTGTTGGAGAATGCCGGCCATGCGGTGGACATCCTGACTGACTATGGCGGTGAGCCCTGCGACGCTTTTATCGCTCTCCATGCGTGGCGAAGCGTTGATGCCATCAGACAGTTTCGGACAACCTGGCCTGAAAGGCCCCTGATTGTTGCGCTGACCGGTACGGATATCTACCGCCATCAGCACGAGTTTCCGGAAGAGACCCGGTATTCCATGGAGGCCGCGGATGCCCTGATCGGCCTTCACAATCTTGTCGCCCACGATATTCCGACAGAGTTGGCTGACAAGCTCACGACAGTTTACCAGTCTGCAGACGGGCCGGAATCATATCCCGCGCCACGCGAGAATGCGCAAAAGAGGGAATTCGGGGTTTGTGTTATCGGCCATCTCCGAGAAGAAAAGGATTCACTCAGGGCGGCTTACGCAGCCCGCCTGTTGCCCGACGACTCCCGCATTCAGGTTGTCTGCGCTGGCAAAGCTTACAACGAAAATTGGCGCGCCAAAGCGGAACAGGAGATGGCGGGTAATCCTCGCTTCCAGTGGCTTGGGGAATTAGATAAAGGCGAAGCCCGGCAGTTGATGGCCGATAGCCAGGTAATGGTGATCAGCTCGGTGATGGAGGGTGGCGCGAACGTGGTATCCGAGGCCTGCCGTGCCGGTCTTCCGGTGATCGCCTCGGACATCCCCGGGAATGTTGGGCTGCTGGGCAACAATTATGCTGGCTATTTTCCGGTCGGGAAGGAGCGCGCCCTGGCTGATCTTCTCTACAGAATAGAGCAGGATCCGGAATTTCTGGGCACTCTCAAGGATCAAGTCAGTCAGCTTGCCGGGCATTTCATGCCGGAGAAAGAGCAGGCGGCGCTCGAGCAGGCGCTGCGCCAGGCGGTGCAACGCTGCCCAGAGCGGCACTAATCCCGCAGGGATATGGGCTCGATCGGTCCGGTCTCGTCCTGGGCGGTAATTCGCCCGATGATAGCAGTATGCGGGTAACCCAGGGCTTTGAGTTCCCGTATACATTCTTCCGCCTTGTCGGAAGAGACGCTTGCCAGCAGGCCGCCCGCCGTTTGCGGATCAAAGATCAACGGGTAGCGTGCATGGTTGACCCACTTTTCCTGATCCCGGATGCCGCGGCGCAACCGAATGTTGGCGGGTTGCAGCGAACTGAGGATCCCTGCTGCTGCTGTTTCCTCCGCGCCCGGAAGGATCGGGATGGCAGAAAGATCGAGCTCGGCATCCACACCCGAGGGTTTGGTCATTTCAACCAGATGCCCGAGGAGACCGAAGCCGGTAACGTCGGTACAGGCTTTTGAGCCAAATTTCCTGAGGCAGTCAGCGGCCGCTTTGTTGGACTGGACCATGGAAGCGAGGGCGGAATCGATCCAACGACCTTTGGCGGCGAGCTTTGCGTGAGCGGCGAACAGGGTGCCTGTGCCGATGGGCTTGGTGAGAATCAGGGCATCGCCGGCCTTCAAGCCACCTTTGCTCATGACTTCTTCAGGGTCGATCAAACCGTTGACTGCAAAGCCCAGGGCCAGTTCCTTGCCCTCTCCGGTGTGCCCGCCAACAAGCGCGCATCCTGCCTCGTTCAGCACTTCAACAGCACCAGACATCATCTGATAGACGACATCCTCAACCTTGGATTCAATGCCGTAAGGCACCGTGGCAACGGCCGTGGCACTCTGGGCTTCGGCGCCCATGGCAAAGACGTCACCGAGGCTATGATTGGCCGCCACCTTGCCGAAGATGTAGGGGTCGTCAATGAACGCACGGAAGAAATCCACGGTATGAACCACGGCTTTGCCGGGTGGTACTGTCAAAACGGCGGCGTCGTCCGGGGCGTGAAGGCCGATCAGGATATCGTCCCGCTCGATGGGCTTCAGCTCTCCCAGGGCACGAGAAAGAACGGTGCTGCCCACCTTGGCGCCACAACCACCACAACGCATGGCAACCGCCGAAATGGCCTGGGAGGCTTCCTCGGCATTCTGTGCGGCAGCCGTATCCGGAAGTTTGGATTCTTCCTCCATTGGAGGCAGATCATTGAACTTTTTCATGAAGCGGCGATCGATCCAGTCTTTCCAGCGCCAGACCCAGGCGCCGTCGAATTGCAGATCTCCCCGGGAGGCCACCGCGTATTTGTCCCCGGTGCTGATTAGCGCCAACCACTTTTTCTGAGGGTGAAAATCCTTCGGGTCCTTGCCGGTTGCAAACCGCTTGAGGTTGTCGGCGAGGGGAGGTCCCTGTCTTACCGCAAATACCCCCGCTTTTTCCCGGGGGTGGTTCATTACATTGGCGATGTCGCCGGCCGCGAAAATGCTGTCGTCGTTCTCCACCTGCAAGGTATCTCGTACTCTCAGGAACAGGCCATCATCGAGCGCCAGGCCTGTATCCTTGAGCCATTCCGGGCCACCAGCCCGGGTTACCCAGAGCACTTCGTCGGTTTGCAGGGTTTCGCCGGATTCGGTAATCAATAACCCTTCCTGAACCTTGCTGACTGGCGATCCCAGATGGACCTTCACACCACGATTCGACAGGGTTTTTCGGAAAACCTCACGCACCTTGGGATTGTGTGTTGGCAGAATTTCATCGGCGGCGTCAAAGAGGTGGAAATGCAACTGACCGGGATCTTTACCACGCTGTTTCAGTTCATTCTTCATGCGAAACTGCATGGCGAGCGTCAGCTCAACGCCACCGGCGCCGGCGCCAACAACCGCAACCGCCAGCGGCCCGTCGTGATTCTCGATACGGGAGAGCAGTGCAAGCCAGCGGTTGTTGAAGCCGGTGATCGGCTTCACCGGAACTGCGTGGTCAGAAGCGCCTTCCACTTCATTGACCCGCGGAGACGAGCCAATATTGATGGACAGTATGTCGTAGGGCACATCCGGGCGACCGCGGCAGATAACCCGCTTCCGATCCCGGTCGATGCCCATGGCTTCAGCCCTGTAAAAGCGTGCACCAGCGTATTCCGCCAGGCGGCTCAGATCGATGTGGACATCGTCGTAGCTATAGTGGCCTGCCACGTAGCCAGGCAGCATGCCGGAATAGGGGGTGTGGGTGTCGCGGCAGATCAGGGTCAGGCGCACGCCGGGGAGAGGGTTCATGGCGAACCGTTTAAGTACCCCGACGTGGCTGTGCCCGCCGCCAATCAGGACAATGTCCCGTAAAACAGGCTGGTCAGGCGTTCGCATCAGCCGATTTTCTTGGCTTCAGCGCTGAATTGGCTGTATCCCTTGACGTTTGAGAAGGCCTTCAGCTTTTCCTGGTCTTCTGCAGACGGATTGGCGATCTGGTCGATTGAGGTAATGCCAGCGTCCTTCATCTTCTTGGCGGTTGCCGGGCCGATACCCTTAACCAGCGTCAGGTCACTCTTGTCGACCGGCTTTGCAGCCTTGGCCGCTGGTGCTTTCTTGGCTGCAGGCTTTTTAGCAGCCGGCTTTTTCGACGCAGGCTTGCTGGTCGCGCCTTTGGCTTTGGAAGCTGTTTTGGCGGTTTTCTTCGGCGCTGATTTCTTGGCCGCTGTGCCGGCCTCTTTACTCACTTCATCTGTGAGTTTCTTGACCTCTTGACCCGCTTCCTTGGACGCTACGCCAAGCCGCTCGAGAATGCTGCTCTGCAGTTCATGGAACTCTTCCAGGCGACGCTCAAATTCTTCGTGGAAACGCTTCATCTCGCGATCGCGAAGCTCGTCGATTTCCTTGAGCAGTTTGCGGACAGGCTCCTGAACCTGGTTTTGCAGGCTGTCGAACTGCTTCAGCGCATCGTTCACCAGGCCTTCGATCTGGGAAGAAGTCTTTTCGAACTCCTTGTTGACCTTTTTAACGATTTTATCAACGTTCTGTTTGGCTTTCTTCGCCATGGAATGTCTCCTTACGGGCAGGTTTCAACGAAAATCAATATCAGGCCATCTGCCGGAAACCGGACATGGAGCCTGGGGAACGACGTGATTTGAGCGACTGTTTCTTGGATAGCACTTCCCGGATTCTGCGGAGCTTTTCCGCCAGCGACGAGCTGCCGTTGGAGTCGAGCTCTACAAAATCGATTGAATAGAAGAAATTGCTGCAGTGTTTTCTTCGTTCGGTCACCAGGCCGGCGAGCCCTTCCGCGCGGATTTTGTCGAACGGCATGTCCATCACGAGATCCAGCACCACGGTATCACCCGGGTTGAACACTTTGTCGGTTTTCATAACACAACCGTAGCCGTCCAGTTCATAGAGGGCGGCCTCGACAAGTTCCTTTCGAAAAAGGCCCTGTCTGACTCGGAATCGTGCGACAAGGTCCGGCAATGCTTCGTTCATGAATCGGGTTCTCTGGTGATTTCCGTATCCACAGCAACCTGTCTCATTGGGAGACAGGCTGGATATTGGTTAAACAATAGACACTGAATTTTAGTTTTGCAACGCCATCAGTGCCATACGATCGACCGCTAACGCAGTTATTTAACAATTTCACCTGGCTGATCGGGCCAGTTTACTTGGTCTTCAATTCATACATATCAACGCGGCGATCCTTCAGGTTGGTGACAGACCCCTCGTTACGCACCAGTTTCAGCTTTTCCAGGTCCATATCGGAGAACATGATCATCTCCGTATTCGGCGTGGTTTCCGCCATGACTGCATCGTGCGGGAAGGCAAAATCCGACGGTGAGAATACGGCAGACTGGGCGTACTGGACGTCCAGGTTCTCGACTTTCGGCAGGTTGCCAACGCTACCAGTGACTACCACATAGCATTCGTTTTCGATTGCGCGAGCCTGGGCGCACTGGCGAACCCTGAGGTAGCCGTTTTTGGTGTCGGTCCAGAACGGCACCATGATGATATCAACCTCCTGGCTGGCAGCAATACGGCCAAGTTCAGGGAATTCGATGTCATAGCAGATCATGATGGCAACCCGGCCGGCATCGGTCTCGAATACCTCAAACTGGTTGCCGCCCTCGATAACCCAGTCGCGGCGTTCGTGGGGCGTGATGTGAATCTTGCGCTGCTCATCAACACGACCGTCCCGGTGGCAGAGATAGGACACGTTATACACCCGATCGTTTTCGATCAGTGGCATGGAGCCGGTGATAATGTTGATGTTGTAGCTCACCGCCATTTCAGACATCTCTTCCCGGAACTGCTGGGTAAATCCGGCGAGGAAACGGATGGCCCGGGTCTGGTCCATCTG
The DNA here is from genome assembly GCF_040148675.1 of Marinobacter sp. NFXS11. NCBI lineage: Bacteria > Pseudomonadati > Pseudomonadota > Gammaproteobacteria > Pseudomonadales > Marinobacteraceae > Marinobacter > Marinobacter sp. NFXS11. The sequence goes on from NZ_JAGDDV010000001.1 coordinate 1,377,687, forward strand.
ATCGGTAAGCCCCATCAGCGGCGCGTTGAAAAACTCCGGGAAGATAGCGAAGTCACTTTTGTAGTCAGACAAGGCATCCACGAAGTACTCAACCTGCTCGAGCACCTCCTCAACCGAGGTGAATTCACGCATCTGCCATTGCACAGCGCCCAGCCGTATCTGGGTTTTCTTGACGCTCAGAACCGGGGAAGGTGGGGTGTAGAGAATGTTCCGCCATTCCAGCAACGTCGCGTAGCCCTGGGATTTCTCATCCTCGGGCAGGTATTTGTGCATCAACCGCGTAACCTGGAAATCATTCGAAAGCTGGAAACTCAGAATCGGATCGTAGATTTCCTTGCGATCGACCCGCTGAATATACTCTTCGGGTGAATACTGTTCGGCGTATTTGAAGTAGCTCGGTATGCGCCCGCCCGCCAGGATGGCACGCAGGTTCATGGAGCGGCAGAGTTCTTTTCGCGCTTCGTAGAGTCGGCGACCCAGGCGGTAGCCCCGATAGTCCGGGTGGATAAAGACATCCAGCCCATAGAGCGAGTCACCATTGGCGTTGTGCCAGATCTTTTCGTTACGGAGGATCAGATCGTCGTAGGTATGCGGGTTGCTGAAACGCTCGTACTTAACGCAGACCGTCAGCGCAACCGCAATAAGCTGGCCACTTTCCTCAATGCAGATCTGGCCGTCGGGGAACTGCTCCACCAATGCCTTGATGGTGTCCTTCGGCCAGGAGCCTCCGATGTCGTCGTATACCCGATCCATAAGCTTCTGAAGCTGATCGTAGTCATCAAGCCTCAGGTTCCGGAGATTGAGGTGCAGTTCTTCATGGGCCATTCAGTTCGGCTCCCGTTCGTTATGGAATGAGGACAATCTCAGCGTCTGCGCCAATAATTAGAAAGTTTAACAGAAGCCGCTAAAGACTTCGCACCATGGGCCGAAACACACATTAACGAATATCAATTTATTGCTGAGGACTCGACCGTGCAGCTGACATTCGGGCAAAAGCTCCTGACTGCTTTCGGTATTCTGTTGCTGTTGGTTATGGGGGCTTTTACGCTCTCTGGCGATTTACGGCTACAAAACACCACAGAAACCTATGTGAACGCGTTGATTGACGACACCGTGCAGCAGAGCACGTCGAGCATCGCCGAGTGGCTCAATACCCGGCTGGTGATGACTGAAGCCACCGCAAAAGCCTTGGAGAATGCCGAGAACGACGAAGAGGCGCGGGTTATTCTTCAGGCTATTACCACCGGCGGCGGGTTCCGGGATGTCTATGTAGGGCGTACCGACGGCTACATGCTGATGAAATCACCCGAGGCGAATGCCACGCTGCCAGCGGATTACGATCCCCGCCAGCGCCCCTGGTACAAGAAGGCGATGAGCCTCGGCAGCGCCTCGTTCACCGAGCCGTATCAGGATGCCAGCACCAACGACATGATCATCTCCACACTTGCGCCCGTTAAGCGCGGTGACTACGAGGGCGTGGCCGGTGCTGATATAGGACTGGGCGCCATAGCAAAAACCCTGAGCACAGTCACCCTGGCGGACACCGGTTACGCCGCTTTGATCAATGAGCGGGGCACCATACTGTTCCACCCACGGCAAAACCTTGTCGGCAAGAACATCAGTGAGCTCATTGGCGGCAAGCCGGATCTTGGCGGGGATGCCCACGAATACACTAATGATGATGGCAACTGGGAGGCCAGTTTCCATCCGATCAGTGAAGCGCGCGGGGTACAGTGGTATCTGGGGACCTTTGTAAACGCGGACAAGATCAACGCACCGGTCCAGAGCGCCAGGATGACTGGATTGATCATGGCCGTGATCGGCCTGATCTTTTCTCTGGTGATCCTGCATCTGGGCATCAAGGTTCTGATGGCGCCGGTTCGCCGCTTGAACAAGGCCATGGCGGATATTGGCAGTGGTGATGCCGACCTGACCCAGCGCCTGGACGACAGTGCAAAAGATGAGTTCGGTGAGTTGGCCCGGAGCTTTAACCAGTTTGCCGAGAATATCCAGACGGTCGTCCGGGATGTCCAGAAGGGTAGCGCCGAACTCGGGGATAATGTCAGCTCGCTTAGAGATACCGCCAGTACCAGTCGTTCGAGCGTGGAAAGCCAACAGGCCGAGATCGACATGGTGGCGACGGCAATCAACGAGATGTCGGCCGCTGCCGGTGAGATCGCCCAGAACGCACAGCAAACCGCAGATGCCGCCAACACCGCGGATGCGGACAGCAGGGCTTCGCTGGAGACAGTCGCTGCCTCCCGGGACGCCGTACAGAAGCTCTCGAAGGAGATCAATGCAGCCGCGGAGGTCATCAACACGCTTGGCAAGGACGTTGCGTCCATCACGACGGTTCTTGAAGTTATTCAGGGTATTGCAGAGCAAACCAACCTGCTGGCATTGAATGCTGCCATTGAAGCGGCTCGGGCCGGTGAAGCAGGGCGAGGCTTCGCAGTTGTGGCAGACGAGGTACGCAACCTTGCCCAGCGTACTCAGTCCAGCACCGAGGAAATCAACAACATGATTGAGCGTCTGCAGAAGGGCGCCAATGATGCGGTCGATGTCATGAATGCCTCAACCGCGGTATCCAATGTCAGCATGGAAAAAGCCCAGGACGCCATGGAGGCTCTCAACCGGATTGCCGAGGCCATCACATCCATCAGCCAGATGACGTCGCAGATTGCCACAGCTTCCGAAGAACAGACGTCGGTTACCGAGGAATTGAACTCGTCGATTACCCGGATTGCGGATCAGGGCCAGGAAGCGGCCGCCGCGGCCACCGAAAACGATGTTTACAGCGGGCAGATTGAACGCATCGGCACCGCACTGAACCAGAACGTGTCGAGGTTCCGGGTGTAAGCGAAGGGCGACTGCTAGCGACTGAGGACTTCCAGTCGACGGCGCAGGTTCTCGAAGGTTTTGCGCCCAACGTAACGGGATTCTTCGCTCAGGTACGGGTTTTCGAGGGTAATGACCGTACGCTCGTCGAGATCAAGCTCTTTCACCGCGCGGGCGTAGTAGTGCCTGAGGAAATCATTGAAGCTGCCATCGAGGATGGCGCGTTCGATTCCCAACTGCAGGCGATGCGCGGTTTCCTGGTCTTCGGGACCGACAAAGAGATAAGACGGCATCGGGTAGGCGATCAACAGATCAGGCTCAATTATCAGATTGGGATCCTGCTCCAATTCCAGATCGTAAAGCACTTCGCTTACGCCCCTGGCAAAACACTCAAAGCGTTCATTACGCAACATTCCGAACAGTATTTCGTATCGGGAATGAGTGACCACCGGAATGCCGTTGGCTTCAAGCACCGGTGTGTCTGGCCAGTGGGCGCCCTGGCCAATCCGAATCTGACTGTCTCTCAAGTCATCCAGAGTCTTGATTCCCGCAAACCTGGGCAGGGATTCCGGCATGACCACGCAAACCCGAAAACCGAGCAACCCGCCATCGACCGGAAACGGTATGGCGGTCAGGGACTTCTCCCGTTCTGCGGAGGTAGCGACATTGGCAATGTCAACTAATCGTGACTGGCCATCTGTCAGTTCCCTCAGTACGCGGCCCTGGCTCAGCTCTTCACTTCTGATGATCTGAAATTCTCCGTACTCGGGCGTTTTCTTGAGAGCAAGCTCCACCAGGGCCCGGATGGCAGGGCTGTCGTAGTTCCGGTACCAGAGTACGTAACCGCGCACGGCTGCCTGCGACGCAGTGGTCGATGACGCTGCGGCTGAGAGGGGTCCCGCTGCCAGGCAGAAACCCAATAGCATCAGGCAAAGAACCAGTTTTCGGAACCGGTGGAAGACCAGGGAAGCGGGCAGAGAATATTCCAAATGAGAAATCCTTTCTTACTACTGGAAAAACCGGCTAACAAGTAGTCATGATTCAGGCACGCATCCTCACTTTAGAACAGAAACTCAAAAATAAATCGGACAACATCCAAAAAAATTGTAAAACCTTCTTGCGAGCACTGGAGTCCGTTGTAATCATCAGTTCCCAATCAATTTCGGAGCTTGGTAATGGCAATTATCGACAATCTCATCGGAGCGACCGGTCAATGGGTGGCAAGTACCGACCCCAAGGCCACATTGGCCAGCCCTCTGGCCTGGCTGAAGAAGACGGGCGGGTACGCTGCGGTGAACAAGATCATCGGTCTGTCGATTCCGTTTGCACCGCGGAACAACTTCAGCGTTGAGGAGGTCAGGCCAGGCTATGTAAGAGCGAAAATCCGCTTGAAAGGCAACAAAAACCACTTCGGCAGCCTTTATGCGGGCGCATACTTTCTGGTAGCCGAAATTCCCGGTGGCGTGCTGACCTTATTTGATCTGGGGCCTTCGTACACGCCGATTCTCAAGGAAATGACGTTGCAGTTTCTCCAACCAGCCAACAGCGATGTCACCGTAGAATTCACCCTGGATCCGGAAACCGTGGCAGCCATTCTTGCCGACGCTGACGAGACCGGGCGGGCGAAATTCTCCCTGGAAGGCAAACTGGTGGACGAAGAGGGCAATCATGTAGCGACCTCCATCGCCCATTACCGCGTGCGGAAGAAAGGGTTTAAAGCAGAGGCCTGAATAGTTTAGGCCTGTTCGAGACCAGCGATGGTTTGCAGGAAAATCTCGCCGTATTTCTCAAGCTTGGCGGCGCCCACGCCGCTGACTTCCGCCAATTCATCCAGGGTGCGTGGTTTGCGTTCCAGCATTCCAAACAGGGTAGTGTCATGGAAAATGACGTAGGGCGGCACGCCCTGTTTGTCAGCCAGCTCCTTGCGGCAGGCTCGAAGCGCCTCCCAGCCGGCCTTGTCGGTAATCTGTTCTGAGACCGGCGAACCCGACCGGCTGCCGTTTGCCCGGCCGGTTGTCTTCTTGATTTCCGGGTCCTTGCGCAGCTCAATGGTCTGACGTCCTTTCAGCAGTGGCCGACACTGCTCGGTCAACTGGAGCGCACCATAGCCTTCCGGATCTGCGCGGAGGTAACCATTGGCCACCAGTTGCCGGTAGACCGATTTCCACTCGTTGGCACTCAGTTCGGTTCCAATGCCGTAGGTTGACACCTGGTGGTGCCCGGATTGGAGAATCCGCTCGTTTTCCGAGCCTCGCAGAACATCAATCAGATAGGTGACGCCGAAACGCTGGCCCGTGCGGAACACGCAGGAAAGGGCTTTCTGGACGGCGACGGTTCCATCCCAGGTGTCCGGTGGATTCAGGCAGGTGTCGCAATTACCGCAGGGTTGCTCAAGCTCGTCCCCGAAATAGCGCAACAGCACCTGACGGCGGCAACTGGTGACCTCACAAAGGCCCAGCATCGCATCCAGCTTCTGCCGTTCCACGCGCTTGAAATGATCGTTACCCTGTGAGCTTTCCAGCATCTGGCGCAGTTTGATGACATCCTGCAGGCCATAAACCATCCAGGCCGTAGACGGCTTGCTGTCCCGCCCGGCCCGACCGGTTTCCTGATAGTAGGCTTCAAGGCTCTTCGGCAGATCCAGGTGGGCGACAAAGCGCACGTCCGGTTTATCGATACCCATGCCGAAGGCGATGGTGGCAACAATAATCACCCCGTCTTCACGCAGGAACCGCTCCTGGTGATGGGCACGCTGTTCCGAGGACAGGCCTGCATGATAGGGCAGAGCGGTATAGCCTTTCTGGGCCAGGGTTTTCGCGGTGGCGTCGACCTTGTTCCGGGACAGGCAGTAAACGATGCCGCAATCGCCCTCATGTTCCGCTTTAATAAAGTCCAGTAACTGCTTGTTCGCGTTTATTTTTGGCGCTATACGGTACTGAATGTTAGGGCGATCGAAGCCACTGACGAAGTGTCTTGCCTCTGTCAGTGACAGTCGTTCCGCAATCTCCTTTCGGGTACGCTCGTCGGCGGTTGCCGTCAGCGCAATGCGCGGAACGCCGGGAAACTGTTCTGCCAGCATGCTGAGCTGAAGGTAATCGGATCGGAAGTCGTGACCCCATTGGGACACACAATGGGCCTCGTCGATAGCGAACAGCGAGATGGAGGCGTCATAAAGCAATTCGATGGTGCGCGGCTGTATCAGTCTTTCAGGGGCGCAGTAGAGAAGGTCAAGCTCACCGGTCATGAGCGCGTATTCGGTCGCCCGGGCCTGCTCGAAATCCATGGTTGAATTCAGGAACGCAGCCCGGACCCCTAGCTCTTTCAGTGCTGCAACCTGGTCCTGCATCAGCGCAATCAGGGGTGAAATCACGATCGCAGTGCCCGAGCGAACGAGCGCCGGCACCTGATAGCAAAGAGATTTACCGCCGCCTGTTGGCATGAGCACAAGTGCATCGCGGCCTTCCGATACTTCCCGGATGATGTCACCCTGAAGCGGACGGAAGGATTCATAACCAAAGACTTCGTGCAGCACCTGTTCCGGATCACGGCCCGAGGTGGTTGGTCGCTCGGTGGAAAGCTGTTCGAAATCCTGATCAAGATACATAGAATAACCGGTTGCTCGGCCTGAAGCCGCTGTATTGATTCGGGTGGAGCGCCGGGTTTGGCGCAGGGGCGAATGATACCAGATTAACCCTGATGATTGGCCAGCAAACCCAAGTGCCGGGTGGAGGCAAAGTAGTGTAAGAAACGCTACAATACCGCGTTTTTGAACCACCATTTCACGCCATACTGTGACAGACACTGATAACAACAGGGCTTCCATGCAGGAATTTGATGCCATCCGTCCCTATTCGGACGAAGAAACCGGCGCTGCTATCAACCGCCTGGTCAACGATCAGGAATTTCTGGATATGGTCGGTCGCTTCAAGTCACCGACTCTCGCCCGCTGGGCGCCGGCCATGTTGCGTGTGTTTACCCGTCGCTGGTTAAACAGCCATTTTGGTCACTACACACGAGTCGATGATCTCCAGGCCGGGCTTTCCGGCTACGTGGGTGAGCTGGTTGAGAGCACAACCACTCGAGTAACAACCAGCGGGCTGGAGAACCTCGACAAGCGCGGCGCCTATCTGTTTATTTCGAACCATCGGGACATTGTTTTCGACCCCATGGTGGTGAACTACCAGCTGTTCCAGAATGGTTTTCACACCACCCGGATTGCCATTGGCGACAATCTGCTGGCCAACCGGGTGTTCGCTGAAATGATGCGACTGAACAAGAGCTTTGTGGTGCGTCGCAGCATGACAAGTCCCCGCGAGATGCGTGATGCCTACATCACGCTCTCCGGCTTTATCAACCACAGCATCGATACCAATCACAGCATCTGGATTGCCCAACGTGAGGGCCGGGCGAAGGACGGGCTGGATTTTACCGACCCCGCCATCATCAAGATGTTTTATATGAGCCGCAAAAAAAGCGGGCTCGGTTTTGACGAAGCCATGAATCGACTGCATGTGGTGCCAGTTTCCATTGCCTACGAGTACGATCCCTGCGATGCCGACAAAGCCCAGGAGCTGGAAACCCGGGCCCGGACCGGCAAATACATCAAGCGAGAGGGCGAGGATACCGAGCAGATCATGAAGGGACTGACCGGTTTCAAAGGGCACGTGCATGTGCACTTTGGTGCGCCCATCCATGATTCACCGGATAACCCGAAAGATCTGGCCACCCGTATAGATCGGGAAATGCATGCGAACTATCACCTGCATGCCTCAAACCTGGTGGCTTATCAGCAGCGTGGTCTTCATCCCCAGGCCCACGATACGCCGGATACCGTCAGCGATTCGGTGGTCACTGCTGAAACCTGGTCACCGGCGGAAATGGAAGCTGCTGAAGCCGAGATGGAGCGGAGACTGGAAGCCTGCGATCCGGCCATCCGGCCTTATCTGCTGGATATGTATGCCAATCCAGTGGTCACCGCGCTCGAGGCTAATGCCGAAAAATCCGGTTATTCCGAATAAACCGGCACATAATTTTCTGACATGAGGTAAACCGTGCAGGATCTTCAGTACATTGAGATTGAAACCGGGGAAAACCCGACAGCAGCCGTCATCTGGCTTCATGGCCTTGGTGCGAGCGGCCACGACTTCGAGCCCGTAGTGCCGGAACTGGGCCTGCCGGAAGATACAGCGGTGCGCTTCATCTTTCCCCATGCGCCCAATCTGCCTGTCACCATCAACGGTGGCATGTCCATGCCCGCCTGGTACGACATCAAGGCCATGGATATCGACCGTGTGGTGGATACGGAACAGTTGCGGGCGTCTGCCGATGCGGTAGCCAAACTGGTCGAGCAGCAAAAAGAAAAAGGCATCCCGTCGGAGCGTATTATCATCGCCGGATTCTCCCAGGGAGGCGCCGTTGCCTATGAACTGGGGCTCAGCTACCCGGAACGGTTTGGCGGTGTCCTGGCGCTTTCAACCTACTTCGCCACCGCGGACACGGTTCAACGCTCAGAGGCCAATGCCGATGTGCCGATCAGCGTGTATCACGGAACCTTCGATCCGATGGTGCCGGAATCACTGGGTGTGCGCAGTGTCGAAACCCTGAAGGAGATGGGCTACGACCCTTCGTACCAGACGTTCCCCATGGAACACAGTGTGTGCCTTGAGGAAATACAGGACATCGGGCGATTCATTCGCCGGCACCTGCTCTGAGGCACCGCCATGCCCCGGATCAGACCCAGAGCATGGCACCCATCTCCAGCGGATGCGTCAGTGATTCGTGATAGGGGTACATCCTGAGCCTGAGAGTCTGCAAGCCGGGATAGGGTGGTTGCACGCGGGTGGAGAACACGGTTCGCCCCTCCGCTTCACTTTCCTTATCCAGCAAGAAACTGTCGGGCCCCGGGCTGTTATGGGTGCCGGTACATTCTGGGCTGACCAGGCACTCCACCCGCACATCCTCCGCTGACAGGCCATTGAGCCTTGCCTCGACTCTGAGTTCTACGCCGCCATCATGGGGGCAGGCAGCTTCGACGCAGCCAACCACGTTTAATTCCACTCCCGGCCAGGCATGCTTGACCCTTGCCTTCCAGTCTGCCAGTTCGCTGGCAACCTCGCCGTTGTCGGCCATCAGAAAAGCACCCTGGGTTGATGCCGGCTGGTAATAGTTATTGACGTAATCCATCACCATACGCCGGGCGTTAAACCTTGGTGTGATCGACTTCATCGAAGCCTTGGAGCGCTGGACCCAGCCTTTTGAAAAGCCCTGGGAGGCGCGCTCGTAGTAGAGTGGAACCACTTCGAATTCGAGCAGATCGATCAGGTCCCGGGCCTCTTCCTCATTCCGGAATTCAGGGTCCAGTCCGGTATCCCTGGGAGGGATGCCCCAGCCATTCTTGCCGTCATAGCCTTCGCCCCACCAGCCGTCGAGCACGCTGAGATTAAGAGCACCATTGAGGGCTGCTTTCTCGCCGGAGGTGCCACTGGCCTCTTTCGGGTATTCCGGTGTGTTCAGCCACACATCGACGCCACTGAGCAGCCTGCGGGCCATGGCCTGGTCATAGTCCTCCAGGAGAATCAGGTGCCCCATCAACGAAGGGTGCATGGAAAGGTCGTGGATTACCTTGATCAGTTGCTGACCGGGTTTGTCCTTGGGATGGGCCTTGCCGGCAAATACCAGCACCACCGGGCGGTCCGGATCGGTCAGGATGCTTTCGAGGCGTTCCAGGTCCGAGAAGATCAGCGTCGCGCGTTTGTAGGTGGCGAACCTCCTGGCAAACCCGATAACCAGCGTGTCTTTTTCCGAGGAAACAAGCTGCCGGGTCATCCTGTCAGTGACGGAATGGCCGGTGCCGTTGCGTTTATGCTGGCGCTTGAGCCGCTGGACAATGTATTCGCCCATTTGCTGTTTCAGGGCCTTGTGAACGCTCCAGTAGTGATAGTCCGGGATCTGGTCGATAAACTTCCAGAATTCCGGGTTCCGGAGTTCACTTTTCCACGTGGGCGCCTGTATATCGAACAGGCTGGACCATTCCGGCGCCAGAAACGTCGGTACGTGCACACCGTTGGTAATGTACCCGATAGGGTTTTCTGCAGGCGGCACCTGGGGCCAGATATCGCCCTCCATCAACGAGGCGACACCACCGTGAATCCGGCTCACCCCGTTATGGAAACGAGAGCCGCGCAGGCCCAGACTGGTCATATTGAAACTGTCCCCACCGTCCTTCGAGCCCAAGGCAAACACCTGATCAAAATCCAGGGCAGATTCCTCGATATATCGCCCCAGGGCATGATGAACGAGGGAGCGGGGGAAGATGTCGTGGCCGGCCGGTACCGGTGTATGCGTTGTGAACAGCGTAGCGCCGGCAACGGCTTCAAGCGCGGCCTCGAAACTCAACCCGGAGACCATGGTGTGCCGGCAGCGTTCCAGAATCTGGAATGCGGCATGGCCCTCGTTGATATGCCAGACGGTCGGCTTGAGGTTCAGCGCCTCTACAACCCGGGTTCCGCCAATGCCTAGCAGCATTTCCTGGCTGATCCTTGTGGACTCGTCGCCACCGTAAAGCTGGAGCGTCAGATCCCGGTCTTCCGGGCCGTTTTCTTCGGTATTGCTGTCCAGCAGGTATAAGCGGATATGGCCGACGCGGGCTTCCCACACCCGTGCCACAACATCACGCCCGGGGAAGGGCACAGACACCTTGAGCACCTTGCCGTCTATCTCCACCGGTGTAATAGGCAATTCATCGCTGGAATGGGACTGGTAGCGTGCAATCTGCTGACCGTGGGCGTCGATACTCTGGATAAAGTAACCCTGCCGATACAACAGACCCACAGCCACAAAGGGCAGGGCCAGGTCACTGGCGGCCTTGCAGTGATCCCCGGCCAGGATGCCCAGGCCGCCGGAATAGATCGGAAAACTTTCGTGAAAGCCGAATTCGGCACAGAAATAAGCCACCAGAGCCTGCTCGGGGTCCAGTTTTTCCGTCACTTCCGGGCCGGGGCCAGCCTCCAGATAGGCATCGTAGCTGCTCAGCACTCGACGATACTCGGTCAGAAACGCCCGGTCTTCAGACGCTTCATCGAGTCGATCCTGGGCAACCCGACGCAGGAACAGCTTCGGGTTGTGCTCGACTTTCTTCCAGAGCGGTAAGTCAATACGGGCAAAAAGGCTGCGGACCCCGTGGTCCCAGCTGTAGAACAGATCGTTGGCAAGCTCTTCCAGTCGCTCCAGGGGTTCGGGAATCAGGGGATGAGCTTCAAGTCGGAATTCGGTTGCTTTATGCATGTTGGTTGCCTCCAGGCGGGCAAACGCTCGCACTAATCCAGCTGTTGTTGGTCACGTTCTTTGAGAATTCGCTGATAAAGATCACCATAGGTACGAGCCCGCTGCTTCCAGGAATAGTCGATTGCCATGCCATTTTCCTGCAATCGCCGCCATTGCTTACGCTTTTCAAAAACCTGTAGCGCGCGGTTTACGGCAGCCAGTAACGAATCGGCATTGGGACCGGCGAAAACGAATCCGTTGGCCTTGTCGATTCCAGCCTCCTGAGGATCCTGAACAGTGTCTGCCAGTCCGCCAACACCGTGCACCACCGGAATCGTGCCGTACCTGAGGCTGTACATCTGGTTGAGCCCACAGGGCTCGAATCTCGAGGGCATCAGGAACAGGTCACAGCCGGCCGTGATGCGATGGGAGAGCCCCTCGTTATAGCCCAACGTGAGAGACATTTGCCCCGGCCATTGCCGGGCCAGGAGTTTCAGTGGCTCCTCGTAACTGGCTTCGCCGGAGCCAAGAACTACAAACTGGCAGCCCTGTTCCAGCAAATGCGGCATCACCGAAACCAGCCAGTCCACACCTTTCTGTTCGACCAGTCGACCGATGAAGCCCAGTAGCGGGCCGCCGTTTACCTCCAGCCCAAGCTCGTGCTGCAGGCTGGCCTGGCACTGCGCCTTGTTCTTCAGGTGATCCCGGCCATAGTGGAAGGCCAGTTCAGGGTCATCCTCAGGATTCCAGACCCGGTTATCGATGCCGTTGAGAATGCCGGTGAGTGCGTCCTGCCGGTGCCGGAGCAAACCATCAAGTCCATGACCGAATTCCGGGGTCTGGATCTCGAGCGCATAGGTCGGGCTGACGGTGGTGATTCGGTCACTGAAAACGAGGCCGCCCTTGATGAATGAAAGCTGCCCGTAGAATTCAAGCTGCTCGAGGTTCCAGAGTGAATCAGGCAGACCCAGGGCACGGAAAGTCTCATGGGAGAACAGTCCCTGGTAGGCGAGGTTATGGATGGTAAACACAGTGCCGGGCCTGTCGTGGTAGGCCTCGAGAAATACCGGTATCAGCCCGGTTTGCCAGTCGTTGCAGTGCACCAGGTCCGGTCTCCAGGACAGGCCAGCTTCTCCCATGGCGATCATGGCGCCGACCCTTCCGAACAGCTCAAAACGATGGGCATTGTCCCACCAGTCTCTGCCTTCCTCGTTCTTGTAGGGGTTACCTGGGCGATCAAACAGTGGCGGACAGTCCACAAGCCATAGCGTGACAGCGGTGCCCGGCAGTCGGGTCTGCCAGAGGCTCACATTGTATTGCCCCAGCTGAAACCGCGCCTTCCTTCGGGAGCCTGCCTTTCTTGCCGCTTTCAAGGCATCGGGATAGCCCGGTAGAAGTATCTGTACGTCGTATTCCAGGCGGCAGAGCGCTTCCGGCAAACTTGCTGAAACGTCGGCAAGACCGCCGGTTTTCATCAATGGATAAACCTCACTGGTTGCAAACAGCACCCGGATCATAAAGCCGGCCTCAGAATGATCGCGCCCAGTGGTGGTAGCGTCAGCTCCACTGACCAGTCACGGTTCATCCAGGGCTGCTGATCTGCAGGCATGGGGTAGGGGTTACCGAGGTTGCTGCCACCATAGTATTCCGAATCGGAATTGAAAATTTCCCGCCAGTTGCCGCCTTGGGGTAGCCCGATCCGGTAATTGTGTCTGGGCATGGGGGTGAAATTGACCACAATCACCGAAGTTTCGCCCTTGCCCGTACGCAGGAAGCTGATCACTGATTGGGGGGAATCATGGCAGTCGATCCACTCGAAACCATTCGGCGTGAAGCAGGCACCGTGCAGGGAGACCTCCCGCCGGTATATGCCGTTCAGGTCCTGAACCAGCTTTTTGATTCCCTGATGCTCCGGGTAGGCCAGCAGCGACCAGTCCAGCTCCCGGGATTCACTCCATTCCCGTCGCTGCCCGAATTCACCGCCCATGAAAAGAAGTTTGGCGCCGGGGTAACTGAACATGTAGGTAAAAAGTACCCTCAAGGTAGCCCTCTGTTGCCATTCATCGCCGGTCATTTTGTTGATCAGGCTACCTTTACCGTGAACCACTTCGTCGTGGGAAAGCGGCAGCAGGAAATTCTCCGAGAAGGCGTAGAGCAGCCCAAAGGTCAGCTTGTCGTGATGATACTGACGATACACCGGATCCTGCGCCAGATAGTCCAGGGTGTCGTGCATCCAGCCCATGTTCCATTTCAGATTGAACCCGAGTCCGCCAATTTCCGGTGGCCGGGTTACACGTGGCCAGGAGGTCGATTCTTCCGCACAGACCAGCGTTCCCGGAAAGCGGCTCTGGCAGACCTGGTTCAGTTCACGCAGGAACTCAATGGCTTCCAGGTTTTCATGGCCTCCATGTACGTTAGGCTCCCACTCGCCTTCCTTGCGGGAGTAGTTGAGGTACAGCATGGAAGCCACGGCATCCACCCTGAGCCCGTCGATATGAAAGGCGTCCAGCCAGAACAGCGCGCTGCCGATCAGGAAGTTCCGCACCTCATGCCGACCATAGTTGTAGATGAGCGTGCCCCAGTCCTGATGACGCCCTTTGCGGGGATCTTCATGTTCATAAAGCGCGCTGCCATCAAACCGGGCAAGGGCGTGTTCATCGGTGGGGAAATGCCCCGGAACCCAGTCCAGGATTACACCAATGTTGTGACGATGGCATTGGTCTACGAGGTATCGGAGATCGTCCGGGCCGCCGAAACGACTGGTCGGAGCGTAGTAGCCGGTGGTCTGGTAGCCCCAGGACTCATCGAGGGGGTGTTCAGTCACCGGCAAAAGCTCAATGTGGGTGAAGCCCAGTTCGAGCACATAGGGAATGAGTTGGTCCGCCAGTTCCCGGTAGGTCAGCCATCGACCTGAACCGTGGTGTCGCCAGGAGGCCGCGTGAACCTCGTAGATGGAGATGGGCGAATCCTGCCAGTTCCAGCGACCCCGCCGGGCAAGCCAATCGCCATCGCCCCAGCCAAAATGCCCGCGCTCAGTTACTACGGCGGCAGTAGAAGGCCTCAGTTCGAAGGCTTGCCCGTAGGGATCTGTTTTCAGGAGCTGATGGCCTTTCTCAGTGGTAATGGCAAATTTGTAGAGGGCGCCGGTGCCAATGCCAGGAATAAAGCAGGACCAGACCCCCGTTTCAGCGTGCGGAGCCATTGGGTGGGAGCCAGAACTCCAGTGGTTGAAATCCCCGGCAACACTGACGGCGTTGGCATGGGGCGCCCAGACTGCAAACCGGACACCTTCCACACCTCGGTTCTTGCAGACATGGGCACCGAGCACATTGTAAATGTGCCAGTGGCGACCCTCGGAAAAAAGGTGGAGGTCGAATTCGCTGAGCGTTGGACTGTCCATAGACCGTGCTGTTCCTGACCAGATGAGGCGCTTTGAGCGTCCCTTCATTGGACGCGAAAGGGCCTGTTTAAAAAATGACCCAAAACAAGTTTACGTCATAATTCCGTGCTAGTGTTCTACTATAGTTTAAGGCGTCAAAAACGTGGCAAACCCTAGCGGTTAAACGACCGGTCACAGGGAAGGTTTTCTTCAGGGAAGCAGCTATGCAAACGGCCAAGCGTTTCGTCAGTCGTCTCACTCGTCAGACTCTTGCTCTGGTACTTGCCGGAGGGCGGGGATCCCGCCTCCATGATCTCACCAAATGGCGGGCCAAACCGGCGGTGCCCTTTGGCGGCAAGTTCCGGATTATCGATTTTCCCCTTTCGAACTGCATCAACTCCGGCATCGGGCAGGTTGGTGTGGTCACCCAGTACAAATCCCATTCCCTGATCCGCCATATCCAGCGGGGCTGGGGGTTTCTCCGGGGGGAACTGGATGAGTTCGTAGAGCTTTTACCTGCGCAACAGCGGATCGAGACTTCCTGGTATGAGGGAACGGCAGACGCTGTGCTTCAGAACCTCGACATCATTCGCAGCCACCGGCCGGAGTATGTGCTGATTCTTGCGGGTGATCACGTGTACAAGATGGACTACGGCACCATGCTGGCCCATCACGTGGAAAACGATGCCGATATCACCGTTGGCTGTATCGAAGTGCCGATCGATGAAGCCTCTGCGTTCGGCGTTATGTCCGTAGATGATGAGCTACGAGTCACGGAATTCGTAGAGAAGCCGGAGCAGCCTAAGCCGATGCCAGGCCAGCCCGGCAAGTCACTGGCTTCGATGGGTATTTACGTGTTCAACACCCAGGTGCTTTTTGATGAGTTGATGCGCGACCAGCAGTTGGACGGCGAATCTTCTCACGATTTCGGCAAGGACATCATTCCTTCCGTGATCAAACGCCTGCGTGTGGTCGCATTCCCGTTCCGCAATCCTGTTCAGAACAAGCCTGCCTACTGGCGGGACGTGGGCACCGTCGATGCACTCTGGCAGGCAAACCTCGAGCTGATCGGCATCAGCCCGGAGCTTAACCTCTACGATTCTCACTGGCCGATATGGACCTACCAGGAGCAACTGCCACCGGCGAAATTCGTGTTCGACGATGATGATCGGCGGGGGATGGCCGTGGATTCCATGATTGCGGGAGGCTGCATCGTGTCCGGCGCTCTGGTTAAACATTCCCTTCTATTCTCGCAAGTTAAGGTGCATTCTTTCAGTGAAATATCAGATTCGGTTATCTATCCGGATGTGGATATTGGCCGTCACTGCCACATCCGCAACGCGCTGATTGATCGAGGCTGCCGTATTCCCGAAGGCACGCGCATCGGGTTTGACGACGCCGAAGACCGGAAACGGTTTTATGTTTCCCCCAAAGGTATTGTGCTGATCACGCCCGAGATGCTCGGGCAGGATTACCCCCATGGCCTCTGACACAAAAACGCCGGTTGTCCTGTGCTGGCATATGCATCAGCCCTCATATCAGGATATGCGTACCAATCAGTTCCTGTTCCCCTGGGTGTACCTGCATACCATCAAGGATTACAGCGACATGGCCGCGCATCTGGAAGCGAATCCGGAGGCGCGAGCAGTGGTCAATTTCGCGCCCGTTCTGCTTGAGCAGATCGAAACCTACCTGATCCAGATAGAACGTTGGCGCCATGGTGCCGGAGAGATTGGTGACCCTCTGCTGTCCGCTTTGGTAGCGGAGAAACTTCCGGAAACCGGTACACCGGCGTTTCTGGGTCTGATGGAGAAGTCCCTGCGGGCCAATCGGGAGCGAATCATCAATCGTTATCCCGCCTACGCAAGGTTGGCAGAGTTGGCCGAACTCTACCGCGGGAAGCCGGAACTCCAGAGGTACATTTCTGGCCGTTTTCTGTCGGACCTGTTGGTCTGGTACCACTTGGGCTGGATGGGGGAGACCATCCGCCGAAAAAGCCACTGCATACAGAGTCTTCAGGAAAAAGGCCATAACTTCTCGATGGATGACCGGCGCGCACTGCTGGACGTGATTTTTGATGTGTTATCCGGCATCGGCCCCAGGTACCGTCATCTTGCCGAGAAAGGCCAGGTTGAACTCTCTGTCAGCCCCTATACCCATGCCATGCTGCCGTTGCTCATTGACCTGGCGTCCGCCCGCGAGGCCATGCCGGACATCGCCTTGCCGGCGCACAGCCATTATCCGGCTGGCGAGGAGCGGGCTGGCTGGCAGCTCAAACAAGCAAAGGCCGTATTCAAGCGGTTCTTCGGCGTTGAACCATCCGGCTGCTGGGCCTCCGAGGGCGGCCTCAGCCAGGCCACCCTGGGCTTGCTGGACCAACATCAATTCCGATGGACAGCAAGTGGGGATTCCGTGGTCCACAACAGTCTTAACCGCGCCAGGGCGACGAACCCGGAATTGCCCGATTACGGCATCCACCGGCCCTATACCTTTGGTGAATCGGCCACATCTGTGTTCTTTAGAGACGACGGCCTGTCCGACCTTATCGGGTTTACCTACGCGGACTGGCACGCCAAGGATGCCGTTGGCGACCTGGTGTATCACATGGAAAATATCGCCGGGCAGAGCAAAGGTAAGGCGCGCCCTGTGGTCTCCGTGATTATGGATGGCGAGAACGCCTGGGAATACTACCCGGAAAACGGGTTCCATTTTCTGGACGAGTTGTATCGGGTACTTGCAGACCATCCGAAACTGAAACTCACTACCTACAGTGACTTGGTCGCGACCCCAGTCGTTGAGCCGGTTCATCTGCCACACCTGGTGGCCGGCAGCTGGATTTACGGCACCTTTTCAACCTGGATTGGTGACCCGGACAAGAACAGGGCCTGGGATCTGCTCTGTGAAGCCAAAATCCACTTCGACCGGGTGATGGACAACGGCAGCCTCAATTCAGAGCAGAAAGCAGCCGCCATGCAGCAACTGGCGATTTGCGAAGGCTCCGACTGGTTCTGGTGGTTTGGCGACTACAACCCGGCCCAGATCGTTAGCGACTTCGAGCATCTTTACCGCCGCCACCTGGTAAACCTTTATGAAATGATCGGGTTCCCCGCACCGCCTTCGGTATTCCAGCAGCTTAGCCAGGGCAGCGGAGAGCCGGCTCGCGGCGGTACCATGCGACCGGGCCATGAGGCGGATAGTCCTGCATGACTTCAGCGAACGACAAGGATCTGTTCAGCGCTCGCAGGGCCGGTGTCCTGCTTCACCCGACCTGCCTGCCCGGAAGCCTTGGTGTTCTGGGCGCCGGTGCCCGCCGGTTCGTCAATTTTCTGGCAGACAGTGGCATCACTGTCTGGCAGACACTGCCTATTGGACCAACACACCGGGATCTCTCACCGTACCAATCCCTGAGTGCCCACGCAGGCAACCAGGATTTCATTGACCTCGCTGAACTGCTGCAGACTGGACTGCTGGCCGACGCTGAACTGGCCCAGCCCATCGGCGAATCCCGCCAGCAGCTGCTGGCTATTGCCGCTCGACGGTTTTACGAGGGCCAGGGCACAGGCCGGAAGGGCCTCGATCTGGCCGGATTTGACGCTTTCCGGGCAAGGAATGATTACTGGCTGGATGATTTCTGTCTGTTCTGCGCAATCCGGGAGGTTCAGGAGTCGCCAGGCTGGCTCCAGTGGCCAGAGCACTTCCGGGACCGGGAGCCCGTTGCCTTGCAGGCATTCGTCGACCAGAACCAGGCCAGACTGGCTCGCATCAGGTTTGAGCAGTTCCTCTTCAATCACCAGTGGCAGGCGCTCAGGGACTATGCAAGAAGCCGCGGTGTTTTGCTGTTTGGTGATATCCCCATTTTTGTCGCTCAGGACAGCGCCGATGTCTGGGCCAACCGACAGTTCTTCAAACTGGACGCCCGGGGCGAACCCACTGTGGTTGCCGGTGTCCCGCCGGACTATTTTTCCGCGGAGGGTCAGCACTGGGGCAATCCACTCTACAACTGGCAGGTCATGGCGGAAGATGGCTACCAGTGGTGGCTGCAACGGCTCGAAAGCCAGCGCCATCTGTTCGATCTGATCCGGATAGACCATTTTCGTGGGCTTCAGGCCTATTGGGAAATCCCGGCTGAGGCGCCTCAACCACGAAACGGCTACTGGGTTGCCGGCCCCTCTGACCATTTTTTGCAGGCCTGCTTCGACCGGTTCCCGGATTTGCCCCTGGTGGCCGAAAACCTCGGTATCATCAGCGACGATGTAGAAGAACTTCGCCATCGCTTCCGACTGCCAGGGATGACTGTGATGCAGTTTGGCTTTGACGGCAGCCCGAACAATCCACATCTGCTTCACAACCACCATCCCCGGGATCTTGTCTACACCGGCACCCACGATAACGATACAACACTGGGGTGGTACCGAAGCCTGGATGATCGTACCCGGCGCTATGTAAACGATTATCTGGCAACCAGTGGTGAGGGGATGCCATGGCCGTTGATTGAGGCGGCGTTCCGTTCGGTCTGCTCATTGGCCGTGGTGCCGATGCAGGATGTCCTCGGCCTTGGAACCGAGGCAAGGTTCAATACACCGGGCACCATTACAAATAACTGGACGTGGCAACTCGACTGGAATTTTCCCGAGAAAGACTTGTCGAAAACTATTGCTGAGGCGGTAAAGCGACATGGGCGCCTTCCTCCGGTCTGAGTATTTTTTGATCAGCATCAAAGAGGCGGGACCCAACCTTCGATATAACACACAAGCAGTATCAACATTTGGCGTTCTTGATGAGTCACGAGGGGGGAACATGGAACACAGACTCAGTAAACGCGTACAGGGAAAGCTTGGGCTGTTGGTATACAAGCGCGGGATGCCGGTTGCAACCGGGCTGATCCGCGATGCCTCCAAACGTGGTCTGTTCATTGCCACAGACTACACTGACGTTCAGTTAAACCAGACTGTGGAGCTGGAATTCCGCTTTCCGGATACGCAGGAGAAGCGGTTCCGTCGTCTGAAGGCCCACGTTGTCCGTAAGTCAGACAAAGGGCTGGGTGTCGATTTTGAAGGGGTTGAAAACGACAGTTTCACCATCTCCTCACTGATGCACTGGCTGAAAAGCCATAATATGCCCGTCAACTATTTTCCGGTTCGCCGGCAGCAAGCCTATTGAATTGATCAGGGAGATCTCTCATGGAACGGCTTAAAGGTAAGGTTGCTTTAGTCACCGGTGGCTCTGTCGGCATCGGAGCCGCAACCGCGATCCGTATGGCAGAGGAGGGCGCCGCGGTCGCCATACTGGATTGTCAGGACTCCGAAGGTAGAGCCCTTGCAAAAGAACTTGCAGATCGGGGTTTCAAGGCCGGTTACTGGCACTGTGACGTTAGTAAGGAGCAAGAGGTAAAGCAGGTTCTGGATGACGTTGCCAAAAACTTCGGAAGTCCGACAGTACTGGTCAACAACGCCGGAATCGCGGGTGCCAACAAGCCCACCCATGAGCTGACCGAGGAAGAGTGGGATCATGTGCAGGCTGTAAACGTCAAAGGTGTATTTTTCTGCACCAAGCACGCCATTCCCCTAATGAAAAAAGCGGGCGTTGGTAGCATTATCAACCTGTCTTCGATATACGGCCTGGTGAGTGCGCCGGATATTCCGCCATACCATGCCTCCAAGGGCGCTGTGCGGCTGATGTCGAAAACCGACGCCTTGTTGTATGCCACTGAAAACATTCGCTGCAATTCCATCCATCCCGGATTTATCTGGACCCCACTGGTTGAGGCTCATCTCAAAACCACAGGGCAAGACCCGGAAGAAGCCAGACAAGCGACAGCGGCAATGCATCCTGTCGGTCATATGGGCGAGCCGGATGATATTGCCTGGGGCGCTGTGTATCTCGCCTCGGACGAATCCAAGTTTGTGACCGGCAGCGAACTGGTGATTGATGGCGGTTATACCGCTCGATGATGTCCCGACCAACCTGAGCGGAGTTCAAATTTGACCCTGGCAGCCTACACCCCGCGGTCCTTGCCGGAATCCCTGAGCGGATTGTTCCAGTTGGCACTGGACCTGCGGTGGACCTGGCATCACGGTACCGATGAGCTCTGGCGCGCCCTTGATTCGGACATCTGGGACACCACCCGGAACGCGTGGCTGGTGTTGAACAGCGTGTCCGGGGAGCGGCTGGAAGAGCTGGCCGCAGACCCCGACTTTCAGCAGCGGTACCGTGAGCAGATCCACGCCCATCGGGCTTTTACAGAGGCTGCCACCTGGTATTCGTCCGATTGTCCGGGCGATCTGGGCGAGGGCGTTGCCTATTTCTGCATGGAATATGGTCTCAGCGAATCGCTGCCGCTCTACAGTGGTGGACTGGGCGTCCTGGCCGGCGATTTTCTGAAGGCGTCCAGCGATCTGGGTGCACCGGTAATGGCGGTGGGTCTGCTGTATCAGCAGGGCTACTTTCGCCAGGCCATCAGCACCGATGGCGAACAGCTGGAATTCTACCCTTACAACGATCCCACCATGCTGCCCGTCTCGCCTCTGCGGGATGCTGACGACCAGTGGGTGAGGGTGATGGTGCCTTTCCCGGGACGACACGTGCGCCTTCGGGCCTGGAAGGCCCAGGTGGGCCGGTGCGAGCTGTTGCTGCTCGATAGCAACGACCCCCGAAACGAACCGGGCGACCGCGGTATCACCAGCGAACTCTATACCGGCGACCCGGAAAAGCGCCTGCAACAGGAAATGGTATTGGGCATCGGTGGCTGGCGCCTGCTGGAACAACTGGGGAAATCACCCTCGCTCTGCCATCTGAATGAGGGCCACTGCGCCCTGGCGCTGATAGAGCGGGCTTTCAGTTGGCAGGATGGCCATGAAAGTGACTTCCAGACGGCTCGGACCGCAACCAGGGCGACCAATCTGTTTACCACGCACACTTCAGTTGCGTCCGGCTTTGATCATTTCTCCCGATCGCTATTGCGACTGTATCTGACACCCTGGCTTGAGGGCCGCGACCTGAATGTCGATCAATTGCTGGCATTGGGAAGCCAACCTTCCAACGCAGATAATCCGTCGACTGACCATAAACTCAACATGGCCTTGCTGGCCCTGAATATGAGCGGTCGGTTCAACGGTGTCAGCCGCATTCACCAGAAGGTCACCCAGACCATTTTTCAACCCTTCTTCCCGCGCTGGCCAGCCGAAGACATTCCGGCGGACTATGTGACCAATGGCATCCACACGCCGAGCTGGGATTCTCCGGAATCCGACGCCATCTGGACCCGGGCCTGTGGCAAGGATCGTTGGCTCAGGCCTCTCCAGAAGACCTGCCCGATGACAGACATCGCTGACGAAGCGTTATGGGAAATGAGGCGTCTGCAGCGCGCAAGGCTGATCACCTACCTCCGGCGAAGGCTTGCAAGCCAGCATTGCGAACAGAACCCCGGGAACAACCATGAAGCCGCGTGTGGTCTTTTGCTAGACCATGAAACCCTCACGTTGGGCTTTGCCCGACGGTTTACGGAATACAAGCGACCAGATCTCCTGCTCAAGGATCAGGAGCGCCTGCTCAAGCTGCTTGCCAGCCGCGATCGTCCCATGCAGATCGTGCTTGCGGGCAAGGCCCACCCCTACGATCTCCCGGGCAAAGACATCATCCGGCGCTGGAAGGCCTTCTCCCGGCGACCGGATGTCGAGGGGAAGGTGGTATTTATTGAAGACTACGATCTGGGCGTGGCCAACCAGCTTATCCAGGGCGTGGATGTATGGCTCAACTGCCCGAGACATCCGTGGGAAGCCTGCGGTACCAGTGGCATGAAGGTGCTCGTGAACGGGGGGCTCAACCTGTCACAGTATGATGGCTGGTGGGCGGAGGCATGGAACCAGGATGTGGGCTGGGCTATTCGCCCCGGCGCTACCTTTGACGAGCTGAGTGGATCAAACAATCACGACCACGATCTCTCAGACATGGAGGAGCTCTTTGCTTTACTGGAGAACGAGGTGATTCCGGGGTTCTACGATGTCGACAGCGAAGGTATTCCCCGGAAATGGGTCGGGCGTATGCGTGAGAGCATGGATCAACTGACGGCCGCCTATTCCGCCAACCGGATGGTGCGGGAATACGTCGAGCAGTTTTATCTACCTATGGCAGAGATGGGGAACCGGCGCAGCTTCGAGACTGCACGGGAGCTACTTGATGAGTACGGAGAAATTTCCAGGCACTGGTCCCGGTTGCGCTTCAACAGTTTCAATACAATCGAAGCTTCGGGAAGCCAGACTTTCACCGTGGAAGTCTATCTGGATGGAATTGACGAGCAGCGGATTGCGGCAGAGCTTGTGGCAGAGCACTCCGAGCATGGCCCAAGAACCATTACTGCCATGCAGATGAAGCATCCGCTGGGTGGTTCCCCTCATACCTATCTTTATGAATGCACAGTGCCTTCACGCCCCGAAGGACACTACACTCCAAGGCTGCGAGTGCGGGATGAACGGCTGAACCTTCCCCTGGAAAACCCCGCCATACTCTGGCTAAGGTAGGCCTCAGCTACGCCAGAACGCCGGCGAAAGAACGATCACCACGCTCAGTATCTCCAGACGTCCCATCAGCATACCCACAGACAGTACCCATTTTGCGGCATCGGGCAGCGGCCCGAAGTTACCTGCAGGGCCAATTATGTCCCCGAGGCCGGGGCCGACATTGGTCAGCGAGGTGAGGGCGCCGGACAGTGCCGTCACAAAGTCCAACTGCATGGCGGCCAGGGCAACCGTAATCAACAAGAGACAGAGCAGGAAGATAAACGTGTAGGCAATCATCGACGAGATAATCTCATCGCTCACTGCCCGGCCGTTGTAATTACGGGTAAGAACCGCCCGAGGGTGCAGCAGTCGCATCAACTGCTCTCGCAGAATGATCAGGGAAAGCTGGAATCGGAAGATTTTCATGCCGCCGGCAGTGGAACCGGAGCAGCCGCCCACGAACATCAGGAAAAAGAACAGCACGAACGCCAGGGGGCCCCAGGCCGAATAATCTTCGGAAGCATAGCCGGTGGTGGTTACCACAGAAGTGACGTTGAACAGGGTAGAGGCATAGTTATGGATGGGATCGAAGGGAACCGGTGACACCATCCAGCGGTAGAGGGTCAGAAGCAGCGGTACAAAAAACAGGATCGCGAGAAATAATCGCACCTGCTGATCCCGGAACAGAACGCCGTGTTGGCCATGCAGTTCACGCACAAACAGGAAGAAGGGCAGGCTGCCGATAATCATGAACAGCGTGGCTTCCATGAGGATCAGATCATTGAACTTGCCCATGGACAGATCCGAGGTGGAAAAGCCACCGGTGGCGATGCTGGTAAGACCATGATTGAAGGCATCGAAGAGCGTCATGCCAGAAAACCAGTAGGTAACCACCGCAATGATCGAAAACGCGAGATAGACCACCAGCAGGCCGCGGCTGAGCGTTTTCATTCTTGGCAGAGCCTTATCGGTCCATTCCGAAGACTCGGTGGCGAACAGCCGCATGCCGCCTACCCGCAAAAACGGGAGCACGGCAACGAACATACCGATAATTCCGATACCACCAATCCATTGCAGAATGGACCGCCAGAGCAATACATCCCTGTCCATGTTATCGAGGCCACTGAGCACCGTTGCGCCAGTGGTGGTAATGCCCGAGGCGCCTTCGAAAAAGGCGTCTGCGGCAGAAATGCCGAGGTCACTCAAATAGAAGGGAAGGGATGAAAACAGGGCAATAATGAACCACGAAGATACCGTGAGCACGAACATGTACCGGGGCTTGAGATCCCTCGGTTTGCGGAAGGTGGCAGCCATTCCCAGTATACCGAGGACCCAGACAATGGCGGCCGATTCCGCAAACGCCATGGCATTCGGCGCTTCAGAGCCCGCAAGCAGGATGACAGGTAATGTCATGAAAATGCTCAAAAGCACAAACATGACGCTGACAATGAAAATGACGGGGTAGAGATTTCTCAATGGATGCTCGAGCCAGCTGATACCGGGAGACGGCGTCAGAATACCTTTGGGGTCGGCCTTCCGCAAGGTAACACCGCGCGGATGCTGAAATTACCGGCGAATTAAATCGGTGTAAATAACGCGTAAATGCGGATCTTTCTGATGGCAAAACGCGTGAGTCTGGTGCAAGTTCAGCGATGTACACCGAACAATTCGGTTAAGGAGATAAAAAATGAAACACGTACGTTCAATTGCCGTTATCTTTGCCACCGGTATGGCTGCTGCAGGAACCGCGTCCGCCCAGGATATGTACAAGTCTGGCGTTGGCGGGCTCTACACAGGCCTGAACTACACTTTCATGAACCTTGAGAGCGGTAACGCGGATGCCGACGTAGGCACGCTGTCTGCCAAAGTTGGCGTGATGGCGACGCCGTATCTGGGCATCGAAGCGCGTGGCGGTTTTGGTGTGGATGATGACCGCATCGGCGGAGTCGATTATTCACTGGATAAC
This sequence comes from Marinobacter sp. NFXS11, assembly GCF_040148675.1. Taxonomy (NCBI): domain Bacteria; kingdom Pseudomonadati; phylum Pseudomonadota; class Gammaproteobacteria; order Pseudomonadales; family Marinobacteraceae; genus Marinobacter; species Marinobacter sp. NFXS11. Next base: position 1,402,627 of record NZ_JAGDDV010000001.1, read on the forward strand.
TTTTTCGGCGGCTACGCCACGTTCAATCTGGCCAACGAATCACCTATTACGCCATACGCCATCCTCGGCTTCACCCGGGTTGAAATCGAAGCTTCTTCGTTTCTGGGCACAGCCACCGAGGATGAAACGGACGTGTCCTACGGCATCGGCATGAATATGGAATTTGCGCCGAACCTGTCCGGCAACCTCGAATACATGCGTTACTATGAAGACAGCGATGCCGAAATCGATGGTCTGGGCGTCGGCATTCAGTTCAACTTCTGAAACCAGGCCACCGGGGAGACTGTTTGAACCATCTGGCTCATGTATTTCTCGCGCCGGACTCACCTGAAGCCCGGGTGGGGAGCATCCTCGGTGACTTTACCCGGGGCGTCGATCTCTCGACGCTGCCGGACCCGGTGAAGCAGGGCGTCCGCCACCATCGGGCGGTCGACAGCTTCACCGACCAGCACCCCGACGTACTTGCCAGCAAACAGGTCTTCTCCCGTCAGCGTCGTCGATTTGCCGGCGTTGCGCTCGATATTCTCTATGACCATTTTCTTCTCAAACACTGGGACCGGTTCAGTGAAATTGAGCAAGAGGCGTTTATTCGCCGTATATACAACGAGTTGCAGCAGAAAGAACATCTAATGCCGGACAAAATGGCCAGAGTTACCCGAATGATGGTGTGGAACGACTGGTTCGGGGCTTATCAGGATCTTGAAAACATCGGGAAGGCACTGGACCGCGTTGCAGGGCGCATACGGTTCAGAAATGATTTCGCCGGTATGATCACGGAAATCCGCGCAAACCAGGAAGAACTGGAGCACAAATTTTTATCATTTTTCCCGGATTTACAGGAATTTGCAGGAGGTATTGAATGAGGTTTATGAAAACGGCGTTGTTGGCCACTACTTTGGCTTTGCCACCGGCTATCGCAGTTTCCGCTGAAAACGATGCCACCGGTGAAGGGCGGGCGCCGGAGACTCTGGGATACGTGGAATGGGTTGTCATGCAGGATACCAGTCTTCGTCTCAAGGCACGGCTTGATACGGGAGCAAAAACTTCATCGCTGCACGCGGTAAACGTTGAACCCTTTGAGAGGGATGGCGATGAGTGGGTCAGTTTTCAGATTCCGCTTGGCGACCACGAGGACCAGCCAACAGAGGGTGAATTGGACCATGAGGACGTGATCCTTGAATTTGAAAGACCGGTTGAGCGAACCGTTCTGATTAAAAGAAAAGGCGCGCCTTCGCAAAAACGTTACGTGGTAATGATGGATTTCTGCATCGCCGGGACCACCCATACCACCCAGTTTTCGCTCACGGACCGCAGCAAATTTTCCTATCCAGCACTGTTGGGACGCCGTTTCATGCGGGACGATAATATCCTGATCGATTCTGCGGACGCGTTTTTGGCAGAACGAGACTGCGAATACATGACCCTGGAAGAATTAGCTGCCAGACACGCAGAAGATGTGGTTGAGGAAACCGACCCGGATACTTGAAAGTAGATGCTGGTAGGTTAATCCTAATACACGAGAGCCGAGCTGCCCGGCGCGCATGGCTTCAACAGGGACCGGATTCACCTGGAACAGGTCAATCCGGTCCCGAAACAGCTTTCGGAAGTTTGCCAAATCAGATGTGGTGATGTCGGCATTAACCTCGCCACTTACTCACGCCATCGAAAAAAATACAGTAAACTTTCTCTTCCTTACGCCCTTCGACGCGAACATTGACGAAAGTAGGGCGTTTCTTCACCTCTGTCTTCAAATTAATCCGTAAAAGATCCAGGCATCTTCGATGATGGGATTGTTTAACATTTTACCAGTAATTCAGATACTTGGGTTCTTGCTCATCCTGCTCAGCTTTCTAATGACACTGCCGGTGAACCTGTCAATGTTCGGCGATACTCCAGACTGGCTGGCTTTCGTGAAATCAGCAAGTATCTGTTTTGGAGTTGGTTTGGTGTGCTTCCTTAGCGCCGGGGGTAAGCGGCGACATGCGTTGAAACAAAGACAGATGTTCATTCTCACGGTCTCGGCGTGGCTGTTCATTCCTCTGTTTTCAAGCCTTCCTTTACTACTCAGTGATCTTAACCTCACTGTGACTGACGCGTTTTTTGAGAGCATTTCGGGTGTCACAACCACCGGTTCCACTGTGTTGACCGGCATTGATCATCTGCCAGGTGATATTTTGCTTTGGCGTTCCATTATGCAGTGGATGGGGGGCATTGGAATTATTGGCATGGCCGTCGCCATTCTGCCATTCCTCAGAATCGGCGGAATGCGATTGTTCGCCACAGAATCCTCCGAATGGACCGAAAAAGCGGTGCCGCGAACAAATCGGCTGGCCAGAGGGCTGGTCTTCAGCTATCTCGCACTAACTTTCGGCTGCATACTGACGTATTGGCTTCTCGGCATGGACTTGTTCAACGCCATAAATCATGCCCTGACCACCGTTTCGACCGGAGGTTATTCGACTTCGGACAGCTCAATGGGCCAGTTTGATCAACTTTCCATTTTATTTGCCTCGAGCATTTTTATGATGTTGGGCGGCATCCCGTTTTTTCTGTTTGTAAGGCTGTTGAATGGCCAGGCGCAGCCTCTTCTTCGCGATCAACAGATTCATTTCTTTCTTAAATTTCTCCTTGTAATCGCTGTTCTTATTGCTTTCTATCAGGTCCTAAATGATGACGTGTTGCCTCTGGACGCTTTCGTTCATGCTTTATTTAACGTGACGTCGGTTGTAACAACCACTGGCTACGCTTCCCAGGATTACACGCTCTGGGGTCCCTTTGCGGTCGTTCTGTTTTTCTTCCTAACATTTGTTGGTGGCTGTTCCGGATCTACAAGTGGAGGCATGAAAATCTTTCGATTCCAGTTGTCCATGCTCTTATTGCGAGAGCAGGTGATAAGACTGCTTCATCCAAATGCAGTCATTGGAAGGCGCTACAATGGGCGAATCATCAGTGACGAAATCGTAGCCTCCAGCGTCGCATTTTCATTCATTTTTTTGGCAACACTGGCGGTAGTCGCTGCGATTCTTGCGGCCCTGGGGCTGGATCTTGTCACTAGCTTAACCGGTGCCGCGACCGCCTTGGCGAACGTAGGGCCGGGCCTTGGTGACATTATTGGCCCCGCTGGAAACTTCCAACCCTTACCGGATGCGGCGAAATGGGTATTAATGCTGGCGATGTTACTCGGGCGATTGGAGTTACTCAGCGTTTTTGTGATGTTTTCTCCGCAGTTCTGGAGAAGCTAGGTTCGAAAACGCTGGTGTCTTATATGATGTCGTGTAGGAAAAACTTTGAGTTGAAAGTCGCCGCTCTCCTAATTCAAAGGGTTACGAAAACTTCCAATTTTACTGACAGAAAAACTGCAACGTAATTTTGAAAGTATTCAGAAAATGCAGGCTAAAGATGGAAGTTCGTAAGTCATAAAGCATACAAGATACTGATAAATATGAAAAACCTGAAAACAGATTAGTAGAAAGTCTGATGGAAGTAAAACGGCAAATCGCTGGGCAGGATTGGTGTGGTGGTGTCGAGTTGATTATGCGGAAATTAAAGCGGTCGCTGAAGCAAGTTGGGGCAAGCCGATGATGGGCAGCATTTTATTTGAGGGGTGAAGTACTCCACGTATCAATGAGGTCATCGTATCCTGGATCATCCTGCAAACCCTCGCCGATCTCATCAAAGTTTACGTAGAATCTCGTCCGGCTATACCCGACATCTGTGATCACAAGAATCTGACTGTTCTTGTTCGCCATTTGGTCGAGGTTGGCAAACAACAGCTGCCTACCTTCAATGGCAAGCTTTTCATCGTAGACGAAAATTAGTGATTGAAATTGTTGAGAAGGACTTGGCAGCGACTGAACCCAATCTTTTGCGGCATTAAACAGGGATCGTCTGGAACGATAGTCCGACAGAGACACCACTTTTTTGTCGCGCCAATGATTTGCCACTATGCATTACTCCTCAGTGAAGATGACGAATGGGAAGGACGGGAGTGGAGCACCTTACTCAAATGTACAATTTGATGATCATCGAGAAGATCGGGATGAATTGATTTCACGACTTTGGATTGAACTCCCAAGATCGCAGCTTCTCTCCTGGTACTCCGAAATCGTGAGAGGAAACTCTTGATCGTCCTGATTTCAAATTGTGCTCCATGACCGGACCAACGCTTAGATGGCAGAAGCCCCATCTGAGAAACCTGATGCAGTGCATCGTCTGAAAGGCAGGTGATGTCTCGTACCTGTTGTCGAGTGAGCACCTCATCATCACTACGATTGTGGAATTCCTCTTCGCATCTTCGAACAAGCGAGGTCCGTTCTAGGTACACGCATTTCAGTGCCCCGTCATTTTTAACCGACGGAGCGATCCAGAACGGTAATTTTGCGTCGAATGCCCAAATCACTGCATCGATCATTGAAAAGCCGAATCGTTTTAGCACCTTCTGCGTTGAGTTCAGACTGAGGCCAGTAGAGGGGGCCTTCGGTTTTTCCGCCTTTTTGAAGAATTGCTCAACCTGTGCATTTAACGCTGCAAGGCTGTATACCCGGTCTCGAAGCACCGTCGAGTTTCCCAAACAGTCAATGATGCCAGTATCGACCAATCGATTGAGATCATGAACCGTGATACCCAACACTTCGCTCGCAGTAGTACTATCAGCCAGATCGTTAATAGTTCGGTTGTCGCGATACCGGCGATATTTGGGAAGGACCATGGCCCAAAGCTTCTCTGGATCAGGCCTCATGAAGTCAGTTCTTGGAAATATCGAACTTTCAATACCGGCTGCATCTTCATTTAACAGGTTGCGAATCCGAGTCTTTCTCAATCGATCGAGCTGCTCCCCGACAGCGGTTTGGCTTGAATTACTATCGACTGAAAAATCCGTCAAGAACTTCTCACTGAATTCCGGCGATGAAGCCAGAGCGTAAGCAGTTAGCATCACATCATGATGAGTTCTCGGATCGAATTTAATGTTTTTTTGGAGCCAAATTGAATGACCTTCTGGATTTATCGCATGCAAGTAGGCTCGGTAGACAGATTCGGGGCAGATGCTGGATTGCAGATTTGCGAGTAGCTCGTATGCGGCTGTCGAATTTGTTTCCTTGGCTTGCCATTCGTGCCCGCATTTTTTGCAGCCTTTAAAGAGAGACCTTTCCCACACGAAAGGACTCTGACAACTTGGACAGCAATTTAGAAGAGGAGAGTAGTGCACGGGACAAGCGAGATGATGTGCAATTTGCCATTCTTTGTTGAAGCGACCATGTTGCGCTACGCAATGCTCACACAGCCGAGGAGAACGAACTCTGACATCCTGGATCAGCCTGGATGAGCCGAGCGTAAACTGCGTTGCCGCAGACGAGGCCCATCCTGGAGAAAGCTCATGCGGCCCGATTCGCAATGCAGCCTCTAAGTGCTCCAGCCAACGCTGTCCAGACGTGGACTCGGCGTCCAAATATTTCGGAAGAGTCCACTCAAAGACATTTTTAGCAAACGTGGTATGGTTCTTATAGCCGTACCACGAAGCCAATCGCAACGTGAATCCTTGAATGTCCTCCTCGCTGCGGGGACGTGGCCTGTAAGGTAGAACGGTTTGAATGGGATCCATCACATCGCCCCCGTAATGCGTCGTAATTCCTGTGGCGTCAGGTCAAAAGGGTCCCTTGCGAATGGTGCGGACCCTTTCATCCGGCGGCTTCCCTGCCTCGCTAATCTGTGTGCCCGAGTGAAGTCTTTTAACGTCACCGCACTCTTACCATCATGAAACTCTACGAGCATTGTCATCAGGTCGGAAATTAGCCCCGGAACCCCCTTTGTAGCCAGAAAGATACGAAGCAACATGTTTCTTTCCAGAAGCGATGGACAACGGAACGGCAGGTTTTCCTCTATCAATTCCATGTAACAAGCGAAATCCTCCATCTCGTCATCCGTGGTGATAGAGAATGCATCAAGACTGTACGCTCCGTGCCATCGACGCTGAATCTGATCATCGGATCGGTCCATGAAGTCACAAACTTCTTCAATGCCCGCGAGCACCCAAGGCACATTGGTGTCATCCATCATTTGTTTGATGAAATGAATGATGTCTTCTGAATCTCGACTTCGCTTCAGAATGTCTTGAAATTCATCAAGTAATACCATTTGAACATCAAGATCTTTGAAGCTTTGTGCTAAGGAATCCGTGAGGTCCGCTTCCGTATCCCGGCCCTTGTAGGGTATCCCCATTGTGCTCAATACCCGCTGTTGCACCATCTTGGTCGTTGGCGCGCGTCCGAAACGTCCTTTGAAGTACACAATTGGCTTGGTGGTCCGGTCGGGGAATTCTTCATCCGGAAACTGCTTTTTGTAGGCCTTCAAGAGTGTGCTTTTACCAACGCCTGGGTCTCCGTAGATAACCGTTCCTCTGGCGTCAAAGCCGGAAGTCTTATGGCACATGCGCAGCGCATCCATTGCCACCTCAAAATCCGGATGGAGAATGATCGTGTTTTGAAGGTGAACAGTTTCAGGCTTCAGTCTTGGTCTATTCATGATGCGCTCCAGGTTTTAAAACGCTTCTTCCCGGACTTCTTCGGTTTCGAAGATGTTTCCGCTTCGGGGGCAGATACAGTGCTCTGTTGGTATACCTCAGTCATTTCAGCGGCTTTCGGGTTCAAATCGATGTTCGCTTCGTTTAGCTGGGCATTGAGTTCCATCGTAGATAGCGTCTTAAGTCCGGAGGGTGCTGGCTGGTTCCGCACTTTTTTGTCAGCTTTTCTTTTCTTTTGCCGGTCTTTAGCCCCTGCGATAACGGGGTTATTGTTATTAATGACATTTACTCTTGGGCCGTAAGACACCTTTTTCTTTCCAGCCATGTATTCCTCTTCGCTGGTGCCTTCGCGTAATGCTGGGAATTTCGATGGAACGACGATGTACTTTTTTTCAAATGGATCGTAAACCTGGATTTTTGAGATATCGTGAGTGCATCGCAGAAGATCGACACGACATTTACCATTAGGTTTTTGTAGCCGTAGGATCAGGTCTTGAAGTTCCCGGGAGTTATATTTGACCTCTTTGATGCCGACACCATCCTTCACTGTGGCGGCGTACGTGAGTTGGTTCGCAGCAAAGTTCATCAAGAAGTCCATGTTGTGGACTAGTTCCGGAGCGCCGTGATCTTGAATCCCCTCAAGCCATGCTTCATGAGGTGTTTTGCCGCCGAGTCCTCGATGCTGAGCCTGGTGGTACACGTCGACAATATACCTCGTCAAGCAGTATTCGAATTCCTGAACCGTCATGCATGCGTCTTTTGGGAGCTTATAGTCGACCAGATATTTTTCTGTCCTTTTCCGAGCGTATCCAGGAAGAAGTTCCATCAACTCGCCACGAAGGGTTCGGAAAAACCGTTCAATAAAGGGTTTGCGCCAAGGGCTGCGTGATGCAGTAGTTTCCCGATGCACTCCAAGGCCCCCGAGGAACATTGTCATGGATTTCGCAATCAGAGCGGTGCCTGGATCGACGACAACGGTGTCAATTTTGCCGCTCATTTCCCACTCATTAACTAGCTGGAAAGGGAAGCTATTCTTTGGCTTGAAACGCATTGCCATTTTCAGGCATTCAATGGCAGTTTCTCCGTCCTCTGAAGGCTTAGGCTTTACTTTATAGGAGTATCCAAGCACACACCGCGTATAGACATCTATTGCGATGAAGAGCACTACCATCCCAATGTAATCGCCTTTTTCATTCAGCAATCCCAAGTTGAGATGAACGGCATCGAGTTCTACGCGTTCCAAAGGTCTACGCGGCATGTAAACACCGTTTACCGTGCGTCCAGCCATCCGAGCCGCAGCGGCCCCCTCCTGCGACTGCAAGACCTCTAGCGGGTGAATAGTTTTTACGCGCTTTCGAAAGGTCTCGTACGTCGGAATGGTTTTGGGATCATAATTTCGGGACAGGCAACGAGCGTAAAATTGAGCGTAGGCACCCGTAATGGACATGTGGTTTCGGCACATGTAGTGCTCGTCGATCATCTCATCCATTAACTCCAGATAGACTTCGGCGACCTTGCTTGTGCGCTTCCGGTGCTCATGCTTGCGCACTAGGCTCAGTGGGTTTCGCCCAGATTCCTCAAAGCGTTGTCGCCAACGACGAATTTGCGATAGCGAAGGCGCTTTCTCTCGCGATGTTTCATCCTTTTCGCTTTTGGCCAACGAATCACCTCGTTGCTTCGCAACGATCTCAATGACCCGCCGTCTTTCCTTTTCGCTGTTCGGAAATTCAACATCAAGAAGAGGCTTGATATAGGCGAACTTTCGCTCGATTTCACGCACTTGTTTTTCTGAAAGAAATGGAAGACCAGTTGAGTCTGAGCCGGGTGGGTCTAAATCCGGCACAAGTCGGCCTTGGTTAACCGCAGTCTGTATAGCGCATTTTGGTACCGACTCCGTTTCCCCACCCTTGAATCGGAGGAGAAAGGCGTTACTGGCTTCTGATGCAATGGTCGCCTTCCGGTTTTCGTAGACGATGTTCGAGCCAAGTCGAAGAAAATTCTGCATCACTGACCCCTCCAGACGATGGAGTCATCATCTACGCGAACTTTTTTGTCGAATCTCAGCAGACCCTGCGCAAGTGCAGCGAACGCTGCGACCTTACTCAGACCTCGACAAAGCAATTGCCTGTGAATTTTCTGCAAGGCAGTCGGTTGACGTACGCCTTGAAACAGATCTAGTTCCTGATCATCGAATCCGTGCTCCAGAAACCGGTACAAGTACTTTAGATTTTGCCTGTAAGTGCAGCGGTGGGGTGCATCGGAGATTCTCAACTTTAAGGGAACACCCGTACCCTCAAAAAGGGCCGAGGCATGGAAGTGATGGTCTTCGATGAATTTTGGCGACTTTGCTTTGTTCTCGCTCTTTACCTCCTCGTACCAGAAACTTCCGTCTTGTGCTTTAACCAGAATGTCAGGTGTATACCTGGTCTTTCTTTTGCCACGATACAGCTGAAAGGAAATAGGCTGGGTCACATATCGTGAGATGGTTGGATCGAACTCCAACTCCAGCAATGCGCCTACCTCTACGTAACTTTCGCAAAACATCAATGAGCGGTTCTTCTTCGAGTAGAAGTTGATTGTTGGTTTGACCTGTGAAAAGCGGTCAAGATTTTTTCGTGCCATGTCTTTTTCTCCAGAATTTGGGAGAAGACTAGCGGCAGAAAACAGGGACGTCCATACTAGAAAATCTAATAACAAACCCTAAAAAATGCATATAAAACAGATATTTAATTTTTCTGATATTAATGAGGTACGATGGTTTTTGGACTACCTAAATGAATTTCAAAAGGAAAACTTCCACCCAATTAATAATAACCAAATTATTGGATATCACGTTTTGATATAACAAAAATTGTTCAGATATCGAATCAGTCATAGAAAATTTTTGTGAGCTGAGAAATGAAACAGGATTTAGCAGCAGACACAGTTATTGATAATTAGTTTTCGATTGATTGTGGGTATGGCGGCGAGCTAACCAACAAGCCGTTGTTGTGGGGAATCCTCGTCCAGGATCTAAAAGGGAGGTGGGTACCGGGCGTTTATTGCTGCACAAGCCTCGGCTCAATGACTGAGGGATCGGTTTTTTTCAGAGGAAGAACCGTCTTTACCGAGGCAAAGGCCCAGGCAGGCAGGTAACTGCCCCAGCGGAAGCTATCTACGCGCTTAGGGCAGGGCACTCGCCAGAGGAATTAGAAGTGATGGCCGACCTTCAAACACAGCTCTCGGATTCGCATTGACCGACGGAATAATCCATGAGCGATGATTGCTTCATTCAGAGGTACTGCCCATGCTATCGTTCTAGCATACACTGGTACTGAAAATCATGACTCGCTAGGATCAGGGGCCAGATTTCATAGACGTCGCGGGGAGAGGGAAGGAAATGGTTGGACCCAGAGTTATCTAATTTCAATGCCTTACGGTTTCGCAAAGATTCCCCAAGCTCACTTTGAACTTGGCAGCACTCTCAATGCGGATGGCCTAGGCGGTCTCAGCTCGGAGCCAACTTACGGTTGGCCTGGCTCGCCCACACTTTTTAGCCAAGAGTCAGTAAGTCCCAGTTTTTCTTTAAGAACTTCCGGATCCTCAACTTGAGCAAGGATTTTCAGACCGATTTCGAACTGCTCTGAACTCATCAAATAACCTACCTTTTCTCCTCTGTAGGTCACCTCTACCGTCGCATCTGAGAAGCAGCGTGTCGGATTGCGACGTAGATCGCTAATTGTCACTGTTTCCGGAACCGACAGGGGCGATTGTGATTGCTGCTTGGTCATTGAACTGGCTTCCTGGTTTCGAGTGGATGTCAATTTGAGCCGAAAGCCTCAGCGAGGCACATCATAAGCAATTCATCTCAAGGGTATAGCACAAAACCGGGGCCTCACATCGGAGTTCTCTTAGCCTTCCTCAATTGCAGTTGTTACGAAGGAACTAGCTGTTCCGTGTTTCGTCAATGACTCGTTCAAGCGACACCTGAATAATTATTTCAAGCCATACCGTGGCCGAGGGTGTGCATTATTGAAAATAATGAGTAGTCAGACTACGTTTAAAAATGACTACTGACCCGTACCCATGGACCTTTTGGTTCCACTCTCCATTCGCAGTGTTGAGTTATATCGTCTCAGGGAGTGAGATTTTATGACTTCCCATCGATTTTTGGCTTTTGTTGAGGACGCTTCTGCTTCAAGTTCTATCGCTGATGAATCCAGTGAGGCAGGGAGAGTCATTGAATTATATCGAAAAAACTTAGGACAAGAGCCGACTCATCTGGTGTGGCTAGATGGTATTGAAAAACCTTATTTTGAATCTTTGACATGGATTGACACCCCATGTGACTCCAATTCCCAATTAGATCGAGAGCAACGCAAAGATCATCTCAATTCCTTGGACCCAAATAAGTTATCCGTATTCTTGTTGGCCCTTCATAAGGACGATAACTCGGCATTTTTCGACGAGTTGGTTGAAACCGCCTGGCTTGAGGTCAGCATTTGTGATTCGCAAGAAACTGACAGTGTTCCGGGCCTCCAGTCGCCTGACTACGAGCTGGAAAGGATCGAGGAGGTTTGGATTGTTTTTGAAAGGCGTGTTGAAGGGAATGAGCTATCAAAATTAAGGAACGTTTTTAGCTTGGACCATCTGGCAGAGGCTGACTTTAATATTCATAAGCCAATTTATTATCAATTTACACCTTACCAGAATCTCAGAATTAATTTTTTTGAGATCAGTGTTGGGAATGAGACAGGCACGAATCATCCTGCCAATCGGCCGAGAGAGGTCTAGGCCCAGGACATTTTGCAGCTTACCCCGGATTGTGCTTTTCCATACAACATGGAGAAAACCAAATCATGCCGAGACACCACACCATCGTCACCTCGCTCGAATGTTTAATGCAATTGGACGGTGAGCTGCATGACCATCTCACTACGAACCTGGCGGATGGTCACATTACAGGTATTAGGCTTGTGGACGTGGGGCAAGGCGACTGCTTCGCAATCGTTGCCACAAGAGACGGCACCTCGTTCCCTCTAATGTATGTTGATTATGGAGGGGTAATGGATCATCCGGACCGAGAGAAAATTGAACGCACGAAACTTCGAATGCCTATAGACCACGAATTTGGTAACAGCGTTATCGTTCTCTCCCATTGGGATAAAGATCATTACTGGTCTGCCAAAAAGAAAAACACCGATGCAAAAAAGTCGATGTGGCTTGTTCCGAACCAATGGATTTCGCCCCAGGCCGCTAAGTTCTCTGCTGAGCTTGAAAATGCGTTCAGGTGGCCGGAGGATTATGAGGAGAAGCTTGTTGGAGTAAATCTTCGGGATCACACGCTTCTTATCAGGAAATGTGGTAGACACGACAAGGAGATTCCCTATGAAGATCGAAATTCAACCGGCCTGGCAGTTACGATTCACAATTATCAAGTAACTGAGTCGTCGCAAGTCGTCCTTCCTGGTGACTGCCCGCTACATCGAATACCTCACTTACCGAGTACTAGAATTTCACTACTTTCTGCACCTCACCATGGCTCTAAAAAAGGGTTGGGGGACTTCACAATTTGCTGCCGGATATACATGGATGCGGACTCATTGATGTTGGTTTCGTACGGAAAGAATCATTACGGACATCCGAACCCTTCTGTGATAGCAGTTTTCCCAGGACAAAACATCCCGAGTAATCAAGCCCGCCATTCTGACCAAGAGCCTCTGTACACAGAGATTGACTTATCCAATTATCTGCCTGCTTGGCCTGAAACAAGACATTGGCCTGACATCGGAAGGTGATTCATGGACGAACTTAAAATTGGTTTAGCGCTTTCAGGCGGCGGTTATAGGGCAACTCTGTTCTGTCTTGGCAGCCTCTGGCGTTTTAATGATGCTGGGTTGCTCCGCCGACTTGACACAATCACCAGTGTTTCCGGTGGGGCAATTACGGCGGGCTATCTTGCTTTGAGGTGGGACGATCTCGATTTTGAAGAAATAGGAAGTAAATCAGTAGCGACGAATTTCCAAGCAGTAATCGCGAAACCACTGATTCGATTCACACAGAACAACATCGACATTCCGTCAGCCATAAAAGGGATGATCTTGCCGACCAGTAGCGTTGGGGACCAACTTTTGAAGCAATATGAGTCGCTTCTATTCGGTGACACCAGGCTCGACAGTATTCTCAACGAGAGAGCACCTCAGTTCGTGTTTTACGCGACAAACTACGACACGGGCGTCAGTGTCCGAATAAGTAAAGAGTGTCTCAGGGACTGGCGTCTCGGGAAGGTCGTAAATCACGGCCTGACCGTCGCTCAAGCCGTCTGCATTTCCAGTAGTTTTCCTCCATTCTTCGCCCCGATCGTTGTAAAAAACGAAGACTGGATATGGGAGAACACTAAATATTCCGATCTTCACGATATGGAGCAACTCAAAAGGGAACTTTACCTATGCGATGGGGGCCTTTACGACAATCTTGGTCTTGAGATGCTTTGGAAAACCGGATCTGATCGAGAGTACGACACGGTGTTTTCTTGCGACGCAGGTGCTCCATTTGCAGCGCCGGTGAAGCAATCAGGCGGACTTTGGGGAAAATTCCTTAAAGGAATTGGTTGGCGCAAAAATTGGGGTTCACAGTTCAGGCGAATGACAGACATCATGATTTATCAGCAGAGGGCTTTGCGCAAACGTTGGTTGATGAAAAATTTGATGTCTGATGACAGTTACAATGGCGCGTACTGGGGAATTGATGTCGATATAGGCAAGTACCCGGTCGATTCGACACTCGTTCGATACACGCCTACTTTTCAAAAGCTTCAGACGTTGGGTACACAGCTCCGCCCCTTCAGTGAAACGGATACTGAGAATCTGATTCATTGGGGCTACGCCCTTGCTGACGCAGCATTGCGTGGATACTACGACAAAGAACTGCCACAGGGGACTCTGCCGGAGTTGTAGAGCTTTTTGGTCATTATTCGTACAGAACTCTTGCTCTCAGAGTTGAACTGTATGTATGTTCATGTCTGGTACAGCATTGAAGAATGAAGATGCAGACTATCAATGTACGCTACATGCGACAAAAGCTCGCCAGTTTGCTGGACGAGGTAGAGGCAGGGAAGGAATTTATCATCATGCGCCATGGAATAGCTGTGGCTCGCCTCACCTCCGTTGTCTCGGAACCGGTAGTATTTCCTGATAGGTCTGAATTGAGATCGTCCCTTCCACCCGGAAAAGAAAGTGCTACGGAGGCCTCCCGCGCCTTGCGCGACGAAGAACGCTACTGATGGTCAATTTTTAACCTCGCCGCAGCGTTTGTAGTGCCGCGATGCATGATTTGTGGTCGGGGACATTCACTATCCCAGCCACCAACTAAATAAAACTAATCATCCTCTTAACACGGTGTTGGCCTCAGACCTATTACCGCGTTTGCACCTGGCGCGCGTCTATCATCCGCCTAGAACCGGGAAAACTTTGTTCTTGCTGTTGCCCCTGCTGACAGACCGAACGGCTCCCGCCGCAGCAGTTTGAGAGAGCCTCATGTAATGCTCTTCTTTAAGTGCATGAATTACAGTACCCTTTGAACGTTAGCCACCAACGAAGTGATGGATTAGGAATTTCCAGCGTGAACCAAAATGCTGAATATTGGCGAAATGAGGTCGTGGCGTTTCTGGCACTTTCGACGATTAAGGGCGTTGGATACTGGACCCTGTATCGCCTCGACTTGAACGAGGGCGGTTTCAAGGACTTCTTAAAAAATTCTCCCATTTCGGTTCTCGAAAGAGAGTTGAAAGTATCCAACTTGTTAGATGATGAAACGCCAGAGGAGTGGCAGCGTCGAGTCTGGGACGCTGGACTTCAACTTGCGAGGGACTTAGGTCAGGAGCGCGTACGTTTATACTTCAGGGACCAGAACGAGTTTCCACCCCAGCTGAGAGCAATTGAAGATGGGCCTCGATGGATTTTTGTGCAGGGCGAGGTCAACAATCTTCATCGTCGCTCAGTTGCTGTGGTCGGGACCCGAAAACCCTCTCAGGATGGGGAGTTTTTGGCTCGATATATCTTGGCCTTGTTGGCGAATACAGAGTTTACTGTTGTCTCTGGACTCGCCTTCGGTATCGACCAGATTGCACACAGAGAATCACTGAGGTTCGGCTTATCAACCGTCGCTGTTTTGGGGACGGGCATATTCCTGGACTACCCCAAAGGGTCACAAGAAGTACGCGATGAAATCCTGAGGAACAGAGGGACAATAATCACAGAATATCTGCCTTCGCAAACGTACTCCGGCGAGAATTTTGTAAGGCGCAACCGGATTCAAGCAGCACTGGCAGACTTGATCGTTCCCGTGGAGTGGAAAATCAAGAGCGGCACTGCTCACACTGTAGAGTACGCCTACAAATACGGTAAGAAAGTGGTCAATGTTTTTTTGCCTGGAACAGCGTTAAATCGCCCTGAGTTGGCATTCTCCGAGCGATTACGCGGAGCCAAATCTTTTGAGGTGCCGAAGCAAAACTCATCGCTTGCAGATATGTTTGACCCATCCCTTCTGGAAACAAACGACTCTTCTCAAGAGCCTCAACAGCAAAGTCTCAATATTTAGAAAATATTTGCATTAAAGGATGACACTCAAAGGAATTTTATGTTGCTCGTAACTTCCCCCAGTGCATTGTTGGTTGACGGAAAGGCTGACAAGGCAATTGCTGAGGTTCTGATAGAAGCAGTTCAAAATGGCTACATTGTAGGAGTAACCTCAAATCGACCGAAACCGGACTGGTTCGACGGGTTGTTTGATGGAACGGGTGTTCAATTCCAGCAATCGATTGGTCGTAGAGATGGGGGAATCGTCAAAAGGACCGCAGAGAAACAGGGGTTGGCACCCCAGGACGCGTTAGTTCTTGCCGCTTCAGAGAACGACATCGCCATGGGGAAAAATGGCAAGGCGGTCTTGGTGGCGGCTGGCTGGTCTACTGCGCCTAGAGTATCTGATTTGGGGATTCAAGTGGATTCTCCATCTGCTCTCCGGGAAGTTCTTCACCTTACTTCGGAATGGGACGGTAGATGGTGGTTTAGTGGAGAAGGCTCGTCATACTCAGTTCACGCTTTGTCCGACCTGTCCACGTATGGTAAAGACTTTGATCAACAGCAATTCCGGGCTCATCTGACTAACACAATAAAGAACGGAGGCCCCCGGCTAAATGCGCTACTTGCAATTACAGCAAGGTCAATGCTCGCCGAGGGCATTGGCACCCTTCCACGCCTGCTTTGGGGCGTATTTCCGTCGTCTAACAGCAGTAACAACGACACCGAAGTGCTGAGTGACTTCACTCATCGCTTGAGGACAACGGTCTCAAATGTCCGAATGGCGAGGCGCGAGGAGCCTCTTTTCATACGCCACAAACCTTCGACAAAGCGCTCATCAGCAGGCGCAGGTGTCAATCGGCTTGACCCGCAAGATCAGATTGAATCGCTTCACATTAACCCAGTCTACTCACCAAACATCTCGGGACGGAATGTGGTTTTGGTTGATGACTGCACAACTTATGGGGTGTCATTCGGTGTCGCCTCAAGCTTGCTACACAAAGCAGGCGCAAATTCAGTGATATGCGTTTCTCTCGGAAAATTTGGGAGGGCATTGAGAGACTTCCAAATTGAGATAACAGGCGATCCCTTTAAACCTCTCAATTGCAATGAGGATGCTGTACTCCAAGGCAAACCGTTTTTGGAGGGCAGTGAGAATAATGCCGCGCAGGCATCGCTGAGAGGACTCCTCGGTTAAATTGGAATGGAGTGGTGATTTCTCACCGACCAATCCCCGTGGTGGTTGCATTGACACGCAATCTAGATTCAGGTTCTCCGCTCAACAAAGCGTGCAGAGCTAAGGATTCTCGGTAAGGGGCTGTCTGATGAGCGTTTTTCGTCAATCGTGGTTCATGAGACTCTTAGGGCGATCACCTCTGAAATTAGAGCTTTCAGACGAGGGCCTTTTCCTGGAGCCAGGAAAAGGCGTTGTTCGTCGCGTCCCCTGGGAAGCCTTTTCTTCTTCTCCGGTTGTCAGAAAAGGGCTTTTTTTCTCAAGACTCGAATTCACAGCCAATAATCAGAAAGAGAGCATTAGCTGGCTCAGCAAAGCCTCTACCAGAGCGCTTAGAGAAAGCCTCTGTAGCCGACTCCTTGAGTTGCATGGCGTGCGTGCAACGGCAGCTCTCCAACGAATCCACGATCTCGTCGAAAAAGCAGGCTATCTTCGATCAACCCATGCAGCAGCAATAGCCCGCTTTGCAGAGTCCCAAAGACATCGCTTGATCCTTCCCCCTGAAGATATCGATTTCCCTGAAAATTTAGTTCATCCCTATAAGAGGCTCCGGCAATGGGCCGAGTCGGACCCGGTTCTCATCGAGCACACGAGAGACAATTTCTTGCGCGATGAACTCACCAGATTCCGGGATTTATTTGACGCTGTTGAATCCAATCCTCTTACGGAGAAGCAAAGGGAAGCTTGCGTCATCGATGAGGATAACAATCTGGTTCTTGCTGGTGCCGGGACGGGCAAAACCAGCACTATGATTGGACGAACCGCCTATCTTTTGGAGAGTAGACGAGCCCAGGATAGCGATATTTTAATGCTGGCCTTTGGACGCAGGGCAGCGGAGGAAATGGAAGAACGGGTCGCAGCAAAAATTCCAGGGGCCAAGGTGAAAGCCGCCACCTTTCACTCCCTCGGCTTGAAAATTATCGGCGAAGTCGAGGGCGGGAAACCTCAGATAAGTAAACTATCTGAAGATGAAAATTTGCTGGCAAAAACTGTCGATGATTGGCTCCAATCGCTCTTAGAGGATAAAGGCTATCAGGAGAAGGTGGTACGCTACTTTTCCGACTATCTCTACCCCGAAAAGAACTGTTTCGACTTCGCTGATGAAGGCGAATATTTCGAATACATTCGGGCCAACAAAATCTATTCTCTGAAAGGCGAAAACGTCAAAAGCCTTGAAGAGGCACTCATTGCGAACTGGCTGTTTCGAATGGGCGTCGAATATCAGTACGAATCGCCTTACAGGGCAGCGCCAACTCGGACACCCGACTTTCGGTCCTATCTTCCGGACTTTTACCTGCCTGACTACGATATCTATCTTGAGCACTTTGGAATAGGACGCGATGGTTCCACAGCTCCCTATATTGATGCCGAGCTTTACCTGGAGGGGATCCGCTGGAAACGCGAATTACACAAAGAGCATCAGACAACGCTCGTTGAAACCTTTTCTTACGAGAGAAGTGAAGGGTGCCTACTGAGTGAACTTGAACGGAAGCTCTCCGTATTGGGTGTGAAATTTGAGCCTCTGCCCAATGAGGCGATTCTCAACACGCTCAGGGAAAGAGGGGTGATCAATGAATTTTCTCGTCTCATGAGCCAGTTGGTAGGAGCGTTTAAAGGTAGCCACGAAACATGGGAGGAGGTGAGAGCACGCGCCAGCCGCACACCAAACCCAGCTCAGTTTCACGCGGCTATGGACCTTCTGAAACCTATTGTGGATCAATACAATACCTATCTTGAATCAAATCAATGCATTGATTTCAACGACATGATCGGTCGAGCAATTCATTATGTCGAATCGGGACGCTTTACGCCCGCGTGGCGTTATATTTTGGTGGATGAGTTCCAAGATATATCACGGCCACGAGCGAGACTGGTAAAAGCGCTAAGGGATAAAACCAAAAACTGTACCGTGTTCTGCGTTGGTGATGATTGGCAGGCGATTTATCGATTTACGGGCAGCGACGTAACACTGACAACAGGGTTCGAAAAGGAGTTTGGTTCCACTAGAACGACATCATTGGACAAAACCTTCCGGTTTAACAATCGAATTTGCGACGTCGCGTCAAAATTTGTCATGAAAAATCCGGCACAGGTCAAAAAGGAGCTGAGGACCCACAAAATTGTTTCCCAAAACGCGGTGTCGATACTCCGACGGGGACAAGCTGAGCGCGGACGAGATTCAGAACTGGACGAGGTGTGTCAAGCAATCTCGGATCAGGTGGAGAGTAAAGCAAAAGTTTATATTCTGGGGAGATTCTGGTTTCGACTACCTGATAGCTCTGCCGTCCGAGGACTTGAGCGAAAATTTCCCAAGCTGAGCATCGAACGTTTAACCTTTCATGCGTCCAAAGGGAAAGAGGCAGACTTTGTGATCGTAGTAGGGCTCGATAAGGGCCATTACGGTTTTCCCTCCACCAAAGAGACGCACCCATTGCTGAATGCATTGCTGCCGCCCGACGAGCCATATGATTTCGCAGAAGAACGCAGACTCTTTTACGTAGCATTGACGCGAGCCCGTCACCGAGCCTATCTGATCACCGATATGAGCGTCGCCTCAGTCTTTATTAAGGAACTTCTAAACGAGAATTATCTGGTAGAGACCGCTGAGTTCTCAACCTCTCTCAATCAAATCCATGCAACCGAATTGTCTTGCTCTCTCTGCAAATCAGGGACGATGGTGCCACGAAGTTCTTCCAGCTCTGCGTTCTTTGGCTGCTCAAACTACCCGCACTGCTCGAATACAGAACCTGGTTGCACTTCATGTGGAAGTGCCATGAAAAAACAGGGTGGTTTCAAAATTTGTATCAATGACGCCTGCGGTTCGTGGGTGCCACTCTGTTCAACCTGTGGTGCCCCAATGAAGAAACGCCATGGCCGGTACGGAGACTTTTGGGGATGCAGCAACTATCGGAGTGACGGACCGAGCTGCTCGCATACAGTGAATAGAGTTACCCCACCACGCCTCGATAACGGAACGCGCTCGGCAATTTCTCAACAACGATAAAAAGGAAAAGAGACTTTTGAAGTTTAATGCCAGGAATACCGTGCTCTGCTTTCTCGGTGTGTGCTTAATTTCATTTACACAAGGCGTATACAGCAATTCGGTCGTGAAAAAGTCAGGTTCGGGACTCTGCCATCCTCCCGAAAGTCGCTGGTACGAGCGCACGACGGATTTTCAAGACTTTGATTCAGTGGAGAGCTGCCTTAAGTCGGGAGGCCGGTTACCCAAGGGCCTCTCCGAAACTCTGTTATCTGACCTGGGAAAAGATGAACACGCACCCAATGGAGCTGAAACTTATGCCAGGGAACGTTTCGGGCACGGCTGGTCCGATACTGATAACGACTGCCAAGACAGTCGCGCTGAGGCACTGATTGAAGCTTCGAGCACGCCCGTTATGTTTGATAGTTCCAATGGCTGCCGAGTCGTGAGAGGGCGCTGGGTGAGCCCCTTCACGGGAGAAGTTATCCAAAATTCTTCTTCAATCGATATAGACCATGTTGTTCCACTCCGATGGGCTTGGGATCATGGCGCGCGAGATTGGCCAGATGGGAAAAGAGAGGCCTTTGCGAATGACCCACGCAATCTTTGGCCTGTTGAAGCCCGCTTGAATCGCAGCAAAGGGGCTAGGGGACCAACGGAATGGTTACCACCAACGGGCAAATGCCAGTACATTGCAAGGTTTTTGCGCATCACCAAGCTTTATGGTCTCGATTCCACAGCACCAGGATCGAACAATCAAAAGGAGGAGCTTCGACGTCTTCTTGAACGCGAGTGTTAGTTCAATGCGTCCCTGAATCCACCTCTTGAGATGTCTGCTAGCTTGCTACAGACGGAAAAATCACTTGAAGCTCGACGTTGAGTTCACAGGGAGTTTTCTCGGCTTCGGCCTTGATATGGCAGAGCTTCTTAGGTCGACGGAGCCAGTTATACGTCAAAATTCAAAACGCGTATAACTCCAGTTGAAACGACGGTAAGAACCTCGCTAAAAGGATTTCTTCGGGCTCATCAGTTCGCTTCGAATGCAGTGCGCGGAGTAATCCTCCGTCCTTCTGCGAAACGTACTGGCGATCGGTAACAGCTACAGCTCCAAACCAAATATGCTATGATCGAGGAAAAGTCAACGGCGATAACGGAGAGATGGAAGATGGTTGGTCCAAAGGTTATCTAGTTCAATGGGTTACTGACCCTGACCCAGTATTAGGTCCACCCAGAGTTGGAAAAATCCGGCTTTAGCTGGGTTCACAGTAAAACCGGGACTGGTTGATCTTGGCAACAGCGCATTTGGCGACCGGCTCCGTCCAAAGACTGTGACCATCAAATATCGAGACATCTATAGGCGAAAATGGGTATTCATAGTGAGAAACTTTGTAGGCCACACATTGCGGGTTAACAGTCCGAGCTACTTTTTTTGGCAACGGTTCCGTTTTCGGAAGTACCTCGGCTGAACGTCACTCAAATTCGCGTTAATTACGCGGTTTTTTCGCATCGTAGATCTCCTCGGGCGTCTTCCAAGCCTTTAAGACCTCTAATACATCCGGTATCCGCGCTAATGCGCGAGCCGAACGCAAGCGTTCATGCAGCAGTGCTTTGTCTTCTTCGCTGGAGTGACCAATCGCAGTTTCCAGCTCGTCGAAGAATTCATGGATCCTCTTGAATCGACCCCATTCCGCAATGATCCCTTCGAGCGCTTTTGTGCTTTCGGTTACAGCCTCCTGCCTGATCTTATTGTCTTGTTCTATTCGCCACTTCTCTCGTTGGCGCGCCCATTCTTCTCGCTCTCGGCGAATTTGTTCCGAGGCCACTGCGAACTCTTCAGAAATCTCGGTTGTCGCTTTCCGTAATTCTCGTGCCACAGTTTTCGCGAACCGGCTCAAATCTTGCGCATCTCGAATTGTCCATTCCTTCTGCCAACTGGTTCTGAGATAAGGGCTGTAAGCTCGCAGACGGAATTGCCCAGATGGACGGTCTTGCTTGCTAGGCCAGCGAGACGCCATCCATCGCTGCGACTTTTTCAGGTCAGTGACGGGAACATGTTTGCCGTCCGTGTAAACGACTTCAACTTCGTGACTGTTCTCAATAAGTGTCAGCCCGATGACAACAGATTCGAGGTAGACGAGAGTGGAGCGGCCAGGTGACCAATGGTTAACGTCGTAGCGGTCTTTGCCACCTTGAGGTCGATCATCAACCTGAGGTCTTTGAAACTGCTTGGTCGAGGCCTCAAGCCTGACCGCCCAACCGCGATTTTCAAATTCCTGGAACAACGTATTTGCGATACACAGTGCCCTATCAAGCTTCTGTTCTGAGGTGATGATATCCACCAGGTTCCACTTGAACGGTTTCAAATATCCGTTGCCGGTCTCACGGCCCCGAAGAAACAGATCCTTCGCACTTCTTATGAGTGGATGGGGTGACCCATCACGAATTGGGCTACGGCGCTTGGTTCGACGATTGTGCGATTTGAGTGGCTTTGGCTTAACAACGTTTTTCGTGGGATCGATGATTCCAGAGCGGCACCAGACCAGATCGTGATCGGGTGTGGGCGCAGGGAGAGGAAAAACCGGAACTTTGTGACCCGCAGCCAACTTACTCCAGTAGCCTCGCTCAGGTCGCGGGACATTAAGGCTTGTGCAGACGCGAGCCAAATAGCTCGAGGACACACCATATTTTTTCCCGAGCGAAGTCATGGGCTCCCGCCAAACCTGCTCATACAGGGTTTCGCGACTCACGTCCTCTTTACTCACCTGTGTCACCATCTCAGAGTTTTGCTGGAATTCCTTTGATTTTCAGAGGCATCGCAGTTCGAGATTCGAATACGTGCGATAGGCATTGCTCCCATGCTTTGGACACCTGAGCGCAAGCTCGTGACTAAATGCCAATATGTTCAGTTCGGGCTCTGGTATCCAGGTGCTAAAAAGGCATTCTTCACACCGTATAGCGCAAGAGGGTCTTTCAAACAGAGCATATACTCTGGACCGGTTAGGCTGCGGTCGGGTGAGCAATCCACTTGCCAGTGTCGCAGTATGTAGCCCGCATTAGCAGCTCGAACTCTCACGTGTTTCACGCCATTCGTCATTCCGAAGTCACGCTCAATAATATCCGGTGATTTCTGCGCTGGGTGAGGAATGAGGTCTATATCTACAATTCGGTTCCACTGATCATCAGCTGGCATAGTCTCGTGACGCTCAATCTTCGAATTCTCAACAACTTTAGTCCCCTCCATCCGCGTAAACACGAAATCTCGGAACTCTCCTGATTTTCTATCGAAAGCCCGAGCGTGCCAGCGCAATCCGTCATTCACCATGGCGAATGGCACTATTTCTCGCTGAGAAAGGCCGCTTGTATGGGAATGGTACCTGAGTGAAATGACTTGTCGCCTATGCATTCCTCGGGTGACGGGGGCTAGCACGTCCAGATCAGGCTTATTCAGCGCGGTTGGTAGTTCGCAACGGATCAGTGCCTCACCAGCTGGATTCGCGCCATCTCCGAATCCCTGTGACAACGCAGTCAATACGCGCTCTGGGATATGAGGAAAGCCTGGCTTGAAGAGGGGGCCCGTCACATAGGATTTTTCCCGTCCATCAAAACTGATGTTTTTGGGAAAGAGGTCACGATAAAGGCCGAAATCCCTGGTTGCCATGGCAGGGGCTATACCGAAGCGCTTCATTAGATCTTGGCGACCGATGTCCCCAAGAAAATAAAGGCGAAGGTCTATGTACGAGAGTCGCTCAAGCTGCTTCTGCGTCAACTCTGAGAGTGCATCGGACTGAGGTTCATTCGTCGAATTTTCCATGTAGACATTCTGCCACGTTCCCCGTGGCAGTGAAATCGTTTTTTTATCGCTTGCCATCATCATTATGATTATGTAAGGTGATCAATAGTTGATCAATGCTTAAGAGAGGGCGGTGATGCGACCTTACAGAGTTTTATCAATCGATGGCGGTGGCATTCGAGGCATATACAGTGCGGTGCTTTTGGATGGCCTCGCCAAACGGATAGCAGATGCCAATGGTGCCCCGAAAGAAAGGCTGGATGTTGGAAAAGCTTTTGACCTGGTGGTAGGCACCAGTACTGGTGCGCTGTTATCTACAGCCCTTGCCTCGGGGGTGGCATTAGAAGACGTCATAAAGCTCTATAAAGAGCAGGCCGTCCGAATCTTCTCAAATCCTACGCCGCCAAGTAATCCAAAGATGAAGTTTTACAAGTGGATAGGTAGGTGTCTCCGCAAACCTGCAAATGGCTCAAACGCACTCGAAGAAGCATTGCTCAGCGTACTTGGGAACGAAACCGTCGCTGAGATGTACCAGAGGCGAGGAATCTCACTCTGTATTCCCTCCATCAATGCAGAAACCCACCAGGCATGGGTTTGGAAGACACCGCATGACAATCGCGAGCATCGACTACAACGAGACAACGATTACCGGTTGGTCGATGTTTGCATGTCCTCTGCGGCTGCGCCACTGATCCTTCCAATTCATGGAGTGGAAAAACCTAAGGACGCCGCAGGACATGTTAACTGGTTTGTGGATGGCGGACTCTGGGCCAACAATCCAATTATGGTGGCATTGGTTGAGGCATTGAGCTTCGCGCCGGAAGACGCCCCGATTGAAATTATCTCTGTCAGCACTTGCCCACCATTCAAAGCGCCAAGGGTCGATTCGACCTCTTGTAATCGCGGATTAATGGGTTGGTCTGGCGGTATTGGCATGATGGAAATGGCTCTAGATTCTCAATCCGGTGCATACGACTACATGGCGAAAGCCCTATCCACCAGTTTGGCGGGCAGGGTGAAATATGTCCGTCTCTCAGACCCTCCTGTTAGCACGGAAATTGCCAGCGAATTGAGGATGGATAACCCGTCCGAGAAAAATATCAGCGCCCTAGTAGGGCTTGCCCATCAAGCAATCGACCTGAATATCAGTGAAGCAACCACAGGAGATAAGAGTAAGGCACTCTGCGCACAGGTTTTTTCAAATTTGCAGGCAGTTGCGGGTTAGAAGAACCCGTTTTAGACGCCGGTAATCCGAGTGAGGTGACTGAATATGTTCGACAGCTCAAACCAGATATCGAAGTACCACAACGACCAGGTCAACCTACCGAAAGCTGAGCGGGACAAGATGCGTTCGCGTCGCGACGCGAATCGGAAACGACTGAAGAAGGGGTTGGCTAAAAATCAGAAGCCTTCACCCGTTGGTTGTCATTCCCAGGGTTCTTACGCCATGTGGACCATGGTACAGGACGCAAACTGCGACTTTGACATCGACGATGGCGTGTATTTTGAAAAGGCTGATCTCGTTGGTCGCAATGGAGGAGTGATGACTGCCCTTCAGGTACGCCAGATGGTCTGCGATGCTTTGGGGACAGAAAATAATTTTTCCCGCCCGCCAGAGCTTCTCAAAAACTGTGTCCGCGTTTATTACAAGGAAGGGCACCATGTGGATGTGCCCGCCTACCGCCGCATCGCGACCGAAGACTTCTTGAGCGGAGAGACGACCTATGAATATGAGCTAGCCAGTGCTGACTGGAAAAGTTCAGATCCACGAGCGGTTACCCGATGGTTCACTCAGGTAAATCAAGAGATGAGTCCAGACCCTAGTTCGAACGGTGGGCAGTTCCGTCGGGTCGTTCGTTTGCTGAAGAAATTTGCTCGCAGCAGGCCATCATGGAAGTCCAGTATGGCCTCGGGGTTTATGCTCACCAAATTAGCGCAGGAAGAGTTCCGGGCCTCGGATGGGCGGGACGATAATGCGTTGCGTAACACGATGAAGGCAATTTCGAACCGCTTGTCCTTCAATGAAACCGTCAATCATCCGGTTCTTTCAGGGGAAACCCTGACAAACGATAATGATGGACGTCCGGCCTTCCTAAAAAAATGTCTCGATGAAAATCTGGCGCACCTTTCCGTTCTCGATGACCAGGGCTGTACTCACAAGGAAGCAATGAAGGCCTGGGATAAGGTTTTCAAATCAGACTGGTTCATCCATCAACCCGAATCGGGGGAGGCTGTTAAAAAGGCGTCCGTTTTCGGGGTTCCAACGGAGGCAGTGGATAAGCGCGGTGGTGGGCGGTTCGCCTGAGATGCCCTATGAATCCCATTGAGAAGCGGCATACAACGGCAATATCCGAAATTGATGAGTGGCTTCAAGGATTGGAGCTGCCCGTCGAACGTCTCGCTCAATCGGAGCTATCTCGCTTAGGCTTTGGTCGGTTCAGCGAGGGCTGGTCCATGCCGGTACCGATTGATGGTGGCGGCTCAATGCTCCTATTGCTCGACAGTCGTTTTCCATATTCCGTTCCTCGAATCGCCGTTTTAGAACGCGATGACATTTTGATTTGGCCTCATGTCGAGCACAACGGACTCCTCTGCATCGCAGGTGACAACGCAAACGTTGCGACATGTCAGCCACTTGAGATAGTTCGGAACACCCTGTGCGAGGCTGAAACCCTGCTTCAACAAAACGAGCGCGGGGAACTCGAAGATGACTATTTGATCGATTTTCATGCATATTGGCGCAGGAACATCGATGCATCAGAATCCACGATTTATTCGATTACCGACCACCTGGATCAGAGTCGAATCGTCAGTGCCTGGCATGGACAGAGCGGGTACTGGGTAGGAGAGACACCGGGTGACCTTCTGGGCTGGTTCAAGAACCGAAATGGAGAGCCCCCAGAGGGAAAAACGAAACCAGCTGGGTTAATAAAGTTAATTCGCCTACCCGAGCCTGCGGAATACCCATCGACGGTCGTGCAACTCCGTCATATGCTCGCTCATTTATCCCATGGTGGCCTGAGCGTTCTTGATCGGCTGCTACAGCAGGAGCCACAGCGCGTGGTTGTGTTGCTAGAAGGTTTAACGGCAACAGATGAGATAGTCACTGCTGGCCTAATCATCCAGAGGGCGAGTAACCCCCGAAGCAACTCCAACCGTGTGAGAAAACCTCTTTCAAAAGGGTTCCGACCTGGCCGTGTTCCAGGGAATATTTTGGCCATTCGGTATAGCTTAAGGCGGGCACAGGTCACGGCATTGGATTCCAGTCGTACTCGTATGGATCCGTCTATCAGTTCCGTAATTGCCTCGAAAAAAGTGGCCATTATTGGCTGCGGGTCCGTGGGTTCCTCAGTGGCGCGAATACTCGTCCAAAGTGGCGTAAACAATTTGGTCTTGGTCGACCCGGAGTTACTTGGGTGGGAAAATATAGGAAGGCATGAGCTTGGCGCTCAATATGTCGGAGATCGTAAAGCAAGAGGCTTAGAGAAGCACCTTCGCAGGCGCTTTCCCCACGTAAAAGACATTCGCTCAGTGAACAAAGATCTCATTGGTGCGATTTCTGAGGATTCGCGGTTATTCGAGGGCTGTGATCTCATCATATCAGCGACAGCCGACTGGAATTCTGAAAGCGCCCTGAACGACTTGCAGATCGAGGGTGAGATTCATTGCCCGATCATCTACTCTTGGCTCGAAGAAAAAGCAGCTGCTGCCCACGCTCTTGTCGTTTTTAGGGAGAACCGTGGTTGCTTTGCATGTGGGTTTGGGTCAACGGGAAAAGCCAACGTGCCCGTCACCCGATGGCCCGAGGCTAAGGCAGACCTCCAATGTGGCGGAGGTGTCAGTGTTTATGGGAGCGCGGAACTCGCCAATGGTCACGCGCTCACAGCCTCCTTGTCGATTGATGTCTTGACGAATAAGGTCTCGGAAACAACAAGGCGAGCATGGATTTCGGGGGAAGACGCTCTTTTTCGGTATGGTGGTTCCTTGAATCAAGACTGGCTCGCAGCGCACGGTGCGCCAGAGAAGTTTGGACAGATAGTTGAAACCAATTGGGACGCAAATGGGGGATGTGTCAGTTGTCTGAAGAGAAAAGGATGATCTACCGATTCAAAATCGATAACACCTTCCTGACCGTCGAATTATCCGATTCGGTCCTGGCCCACTTCAACAAACATGCGCAACACACAGACGAGTCCCCTGAGGCTGGAGGACAATTGTTTGCAAATATTGCCAAGGACGGAAGTCACTGGGTCGTTACAAGTGCCACCGGGCCAAGACCCAGTGATAAGCGGTCACGGTTTCTCTTTAAACCTGATAGGCGAATTGAGCGACGTGAAATACACGCAGAGTTTGTACGAGGTAACCATTACGTAGGAGATTGGCACACACACCCGCAGCGGTCTCCGCAGCCCTCTGCAAGCGACACCCTGAGCATGGCAGAAATATTTGAAAAGTCGATCCATCAGCTGCCAGGGGTTTTAATGATTATTGTTGGTATTCATCCACCGCCCGAAGGAATCTGGATCTCGTTGCACAACAGTAGGGAAGCGGCGCTACCACTGAGCGAGCAAAGACGTTAGGGGTGTCAGATCTCTGATATGTAAACTGAAATGTGGACAGAATGATGAAGATCGGTTATGCCAGAGAAGGGTATCATATTATAAGTATTGAAGATCAACTTGATTATATATCACAATCAAAATGCCAAAACTACTTTTTAGATAAAACGACTCTTGACTTAGAAAATCGTGACGAAATTTGGAAGTGTATTGATTACTTGAGCAGCGGCTCCACACTATACGTTTACAGCTTAAGCATTCTATCCACATCGATTTCCAATTTAGAAACAACTTTAAATAGCTTAATCTCAAAAAATATATCATTGGCCGTAAAGGATGCAGGTTTATTCTCGAATAAAGACCTAAAACGATTGGCTGAAAATTTGAAACTGTTTTGTAGGTTCGAGCGACACTTACTCAGTGAACGAACATCAATCGGAATAAGGAAAGCTAGGGTTGTCTCTGAATCAAGGGGCCGAAAGCCAAAGATAACCTTAGATGATGCAAGAGCAGCTCGGAAGCTCCTTCTACAGGGAGCAAAATCCAAAGCTGAGCTTGCAAGCTATTTTCAAGTGCACAGAGCCACACTTAATGCTGCTATCAAAAGGTTGGAACGTTATGAGGAAGCAAAAGAGTTCAGCGATAATGATGCCGAAAAGCTCTGATTTATATAACAAAAGGAAATTACAATTCCGCATACAGGCCGGTTTAGCACTCGCAAACAATGGATCAGTTGGAGTATAATGTTAATCCTTTTTTAACGCGTCTATTTTAAGAATCTATTTTTAGACTGAAGTTCGATTGGAGAGTGAGTTGACAAAAAATATCGACATCCTTCCAGATATTAAGCCTCAAACACCAATTAGTGTTTTTAAACGTGATGATTTTTTCTCGGTGGAGGAAATCTTTTCAATTGAAAAGGTTGCTGCTTTAGTCGGCATGTCAGAAGGATTTTGTAAAAAAGTCTGTGGCCGAAAGAGATTTCTCAATGCGGCAGATGTTTTAGACCTTCTCGATCAAGATGCATTTTCCGAAACCTTTGTACCGCGCAGCAAGATACTTGACTATCTCCTGAAAACAGTACAGGAGGAAAATTTCTACGAAGAACCTCCGCTAAAAGTTGTGCCCGAAAAACATCAGCTCTATCGAGCTAACGCTAAAGATCTTATCAAGAAACTCCCCTTGAATAGTATCCAGTGCGTGGTTACATCAACCCCTTATTGGGGAATGCGAATCTACAAAGAGGCGAGCGCTGTTCAATGGGCGGATGGCGAGTATTGTCCGTTTGGTCACGAACAGACCCCGGAAGGTTTTATTCGGCACACAATTGAAATTCTTTATCTTCTGAAGGCGCTTCTTAAAGAGAAAGGTTCGATCTGGTGGAATATTATGGATACATTCAATACCAGGACACAAATCCGAGGAAATGCCGCTGAGGCTTTAGCCGCAATGAAGGGAAACGATAAAAGATCATGGTCGGAGCACGACTGTCGTCGTTACAGCGCTGGACACTCCTATCTAAAAGATGGCGAGCAATGTCATATACCCACTGCTATAGCACAACGTGCTGCGAGAATTGGGTTTTACGTCAAATCACTTATTACTTGGTCCAAGGTAAGTACTACTCCTGAGCCGCAAAACTCAAGGGTAAGTAGAAGTCTTGAGTACATTATACACCTAAGTAAACACCGCACGCCGACGTTTTCAAAAGATATTTATAGAAGCTTGCCTTCGACCATGGGAGGCCGCAACAATGGTTGGGAGACCGACAAACTATCAGATGTGTGGACTCTCCAAACCTCAAGCGGTAGGGACGGTCACGGAGCACAATTTCCCGTGTCGCTTCCAGCCCGTTGCATTGCTCTGACTACCACTGAGAATGACTTCGTTCTGGACCCCTTTGTCGGTTCAGGTAATTCTGGAGTGGCGGCTCGTGCACTCGATCGTTCTTTTATTGGCGTCGATATTAGCCAAGAGTATTTAGATATTGCAGAACGCAAAATATCAATGGCAGAAAAGGTTCAATTCGAAGATTTGACTAAGCAAATTTCTGAATCACCGAACCTAGAAATGCCTCTGTGATCATAAGGTTTCCCAACGGGATGTAAATTTCTCGAACAACAATCCCTGACGGAGTCATATATTCTTTAACTTTGACTTCGTCGGATTCCATATTTGGCGATATCAGAAGGCCGCTTCCTAGCTTGTAATTATTTAGGTATGCTTGAAGCTGATAATGATCGGAAGAAGTTGGTGTTTTATATTTGGCGTCAATTAATAGAACCAATTTGTTTTCCTGAAATATCATAATATCAGGATTCAACTCAAAACTTCCGTCGGTGTACAGGCTAACTTTGCTTCCGGAGGAACTCGAAACTACATATCCCTGTTCTTTAAAGATATTTATGAACGTACTTCTCAAATATTTCTCAAAAATATCGGCTGTATTTATTAAAAAGCTATCTGACTCTTTTTTCGAGCTTCCATCAATACTTATTCCGTCGCTACCTAAAATTATCCTGGCCAACATCAAAGCTTGCCGATAATACCCCCTTGCTCCCCCATACCTTTCTCCAGACAATCCCTGATCAACGTGATTGAGGTCTGCTCTGACATTTTTTGAACGAGGGAATTTCGATAGCCATTTCTGCAATATCTGTAAGTAAAGTGACTGGTTCGTTTGCGACTTCAAAGTCCTTAACGCTATTGCCACTGCTTCTGAAATAATCCTGTTTTCCGGTATGTCTACGGTCTTCTGTTTTGTAGTCCCACAAACCGGATCCTCAGCTCTTCGCGCAATGTTAAAAGAGGTTTTTATTGCATCGATGGTACCATTGAGATAAGTTCCACTGTATTTTTTACTCACTCTTCCTTGTATTGCGCTTTTCCGCATTATTTCTTCTGTGGAGCTTATAAATCTACGAATTACGACAGCGGATAACGTTTCATCTGAATCATGCCCAACCTCAACAAATTCATCGCGCCCCAGTTCATTGAGAGGGTAATATCCTTCTGCTCGGAAGAGCATCTTTAAAAAATTTGCTTGCCCAACCTTCGGCAGGATTTGCAAAGTATCTCCATTTTTGAGGGGAAGGGCACCAATCAATCCCTGAGATTCAATGCCAATCACTGTCCCACGAATATGAAGTGATAGCCCTTTAGGCAACGGCGATGGCAATTCAGAGCTTTGTATACCCGGGAGCCAGCCTATTTCGCCTTCTTTGATGATTCTAATCATGGCTAGAGAACAGATTGTCTACCAAGTTGTCTATATTAGAAAGTTCGTTTGTGCGAAGTTCGCCTAAAAAATTCATCAATACGGGACGTATCCTATATTTATAATGAAAAATTATATCAGGACCTGACGCTTCCTCTGGCAAAGTCGAAAAGTAACCGTGTCCCAGGGGATAAATGGGCTGAATTTCAGAAAATAGCTGCATTATCTTTTCTTGAATTTCACTATTGAGATTTTTATTCCTCAAAATTCCAGCTAGGCTTTCAGCTTTTGGTGGGCATTCGATACTAGCCACTCGCCCCATTAGTGCGTCGTCAACTTCCTCTGTTGATTTATCAATAGTATTCATTGTCATGAAAATTACTACGTCTTCTGGAATAAAAAATGGCTTTTTACTCCTTAACAAAACCGCATTTTCTTGTCCTCTGTATTTATTTTCCAATAATAAAAATATTTCGCCAATTGCTTGTGAAATATTAGTTCTATTAATCTCTTCGAGAATGATATATTTCTTACCATTTTCAATGGCCTCTTTGAGCGGACCGTCGACCCAATCCCATTTCCCGTCCCCATCAGGCTTAAAACCTTCGATTAAATGATCGTATCCCCATCCGTCATGTATCTGTATTGTAACTCTATCGGTAGAATTTCTTGGAGCCAAATTATCAACCAGGAAAGTTTTTCCGGTCCTGGGAGGACCAAAAAGAAGAATGTTTTTCTCTCCCTTTGCGATCAACTCCTTCACTTCGCTTTCCGGATCAAAACGCATCCATGCCGGGAGTTCTAGATCAGATACCATGCTCTTAACTCTCCTCTGATAGTCCTGAGTTTCTTCTTGAAATACTGTTTGGGTCGGCTTGGCATCGCCATTCAAAAAAGGTGTGCATACGCTAAAGATATCATCATCACTCAATGGCGTTGCCTGAAAAGCCAATGGTAGATCGAAATCGGAAAAAACTAATTTTGACTCGGCTTCTGATAAGTTTAAATCGCGACAAAAGCGTTCAATAATAAATTTTTTCGGCTCCGGCTCATCCGGTATGCTGGCTTGGCGACAATACCAAACTGCCATCGGCAATAAAGGAACTCTTAGACTCTGGCCGTCCGAAGACGCAAAACCTGACTGATCGTGACCTAAACCGAGGGGATAGGTGCGCTTCGTACCTACCAGGAGCCGTCCATCTGCTGATTTCGTGACATTAAGGAAACTGGTGGGGTCACAAGTTACTACTGAACCACTCGAACACCAACGCTCTATATTGGTCTGGACGATGCTCCTAGCAGCATCGCTCTTCATGCTCGCATAGCGCTTGGTATGGGCAAAAGGAATAAAGAATGATCCGTCTGGCGATCCACACGAGAAAAGTTCGGTCAGAGCTGGGGTGGAGTTCGAGGTGGTTATCTCAACCGGGGCCGCATCTGTTTCCAAGCCCATGTGTTTTAATACCAACCATAGCTTCAAAAAATGACTGGCGGTACCTTGAGTAGCGTGAAGGGCGTTCTCTAGGGTTTCGCGATTGATAAACATGTTTGTTCCAACAGTCAGGGAAAAGGCTAACGGGCAGGAATTAAACGACTAAACGTTGTGTAAGGCTTCGGAACGATTCCTGAAATTTATTGATGAAAATATCAGATCGAGCAGTCGCAAGCTACTGTAATGCTTAAGCATGTCGTGACGCGTTTCTGAGCTTTTGGAGGCCGTTGACCCCAGGGGTAGCAGGTGGCTAAGTTACCGATCGATAGTTTTTGCTGGAATTGTACCGACATTTGCGGCCAAGCAGGTTAGCGCAATCAACCCTGATAGTAATCTATTCAGTGCCGATTCCAAGGTAATCAATAGGTTATGGAACTTTCCTCTAAACTGCTTTTTTTCACCGCCGAGATGTTTCTACAGTCGGAAAGTGGCTAAGCGCGGTACGTTGGTTATCATATTTAACATAATATACATTATGCGCAGTTGTGGTAGCCTTTATGCAACAGACCTGAGCACTTTGTGGGCGACCACAGAAAGTGCTAAAGGATGGCCACAGAAAGTACTAAAATTCCACAAGAACCGCTAAAACGGTCGCCCACCTGTCTATCTATATGATTCTTCGGAATTTTGAGTTATCTGTCTTTCAAGTCACTTTACGGGTGTGCAAGAGATTCGATACTGGCCACCAAGTTCGCTTCAGTGGCACTATCGCTATTCGGATCTGAGAATTTTTCGGGGTGAATTTTATGAGTACCAAAGCATCGATTACCGCTGGCGAACGACACCATCTCTATTTCCAGGAGTATTTGGATACCGAACCACAGAACGTTTTCTTTGAACTCATCCGGCCCCGCGAATTCTCCTTTGCGAAAGAAACGACGCGGGACGGAGTCATCGATAACTTGGTTGTGGAAATTCCAGCAGAAATTATGGACGACATTGCGATCGCCTGGATAAAGAAGCGGAAACTGCAAGGTGCCCTTGGCGGCCCTGTGGGTAATGAGCTTGGGAGTCCCGACAACCCTTGGTATTGATCTTCCGGTGTTGTTTGCTCATAAATCCGTTAAAATAACATTATTACGGATTTTATACTTGCCCTCTCCTCGCATCCTAGCGGCTTACCAGGAGGTTTTCCGATGAGCAAAACCGGCCAGGCACGCGTGCTCACGCCCGAACAGTTCGCCCACCTCTTGAGTGAGATCAAAGAGCATCGTTACCCGGAAAAGAACACCGCTCTGGTTCAGATCAGCTTTAAGCTTGGACTGCGAGTTCAGGAAATCGCGCTTCTTCAGATCAAGGACGTCGCCGAGCTCGGCCCTGAAAGGTCTGGTCAGCGCTCTTTCAAGCTTAAGGAAATTCTTGCGTTGCCTGCGGCTTACACTAAGGGTGCTGATGCGTTGAAGCGATCCAAATCTACATATCAGCGGCGCCGGATCAGTTTCAGCATTCACGATTTTGACCAGTTGGTGCGGCAAATTGAGACTATGGCCAAGGCGGGTGCCGAGATTAACCCAGAGGATTTCTATCCTGAGGTCAAGAAGCATCGTGGAAAATCGCGCGATCTTCCTTTATATGACGCTGCGCTGAGAACGGCTATAGAAAATCATCTTGCGATCCGCCTGGCAGCACATCCTTCAGTGAAAAAGACCGACCCCCTATTCCTGACTCAAAAAGGAGGCCCCTACTCTCCCAATACTCTCCAGGAACACTTCGCTCTCATGCAGCGGCACTGGGCAGGAATTGAGCGAGCAAGCTCCCACAGCGGGCGCCGGACATTGATGACAAATATCATTCATGATCAAAAAAAATCCGTAAAAATTGCACAAAAAATCGCCGGCCATGTTTCACCGTCAACAACGCTGATTTATGAAGAGCCTCCAGAAGAGTCACTTAAGAAAGCGCTTCAGGACGCTGGGTACAAATATGTTGATTAGCCCATTAGACGAGTGTAACTGGGCCACATTGATCATTTAACAATGGTTTGATGGCCTGAGTGAGTGTGACGCTAAGTCCTCGGACCTTCTCATCGCTGACTTCCCGCATCTGGGGATTGGGCATTGAATGTAAAGTTGCATGAGGGCCACGAAGAGCAGCCTAAAAACGGCTGTCCATCCCTTTTCCTCCGTCTCATGACAAGATTGCCATCCGCGCATGACGGACACTGCAGACCTTCTTTAACTTCCTGTTTCAGTCTTGAAAATTCGCCAAACCGGTTTTTCCATTCATTCGCCAGGTCCTCAAAACCTAGGTTGGAAAAGAATTCAGCCAAGGTTTTGGGGAATACGCTGTGTCCGAATTGATCGTTTACGACGTTAGCATCTTCCCTAAGTGACTCAATCTTTCCGCTGTGCAGCATGTAGGAGACAGCAAAAAAACCTCCATAATTGCGGGTTTCACCAAAAAGAGGCTTTGTTGTCACAGCAATAAAAATGTAAATTTTTACTTGATCCTCTTGCAACTCTCGAGGAATCTTTCCCCGATTAAACCCCAAGAATGTCGATTTCAGCTCCCATCCAGAATGAGAAACAAGTCGACCGTTCATCTCTTTTTTCTTCGAAGGGTAAATAAATCTGACTACCTGCTCTGCAGGAACTATTCTTTCCAGTTGAGACTCAATACCTTTGCTTTTTTCGTTAATCCTATTAACGAGTTCATTAACACCGTCTATTATTTCACCCTCAAGCTGCCTTCTTATTTCAAGCGCACGCTGAATTCGGGCTTCTTTGGCAGCTGCTATTTCCCGTCGCTGCTCTCTTTCTATCTGAAGATTACTGATTTTCTTAAAATAACCCTCAATTTCAGATCTAGCTTTCTCAAGTGATATTTTGAAAAATTCACGGTTCTTCTGATAACGATATGGATTAAGCGTTCGGTGAATATCTCTCTCAGATTTGCGCAAATCATCAGGGCTACATTCCCAATACTCCTCAACTACAAACTCACCCGGGACGCCCGTAGTCGACAACTGAGCTGCTCGCTCCTGCGGCGAGTTAGTGGTCATCCCGACCTTCAAAAGCCCCGGCATAGACTTATTTGAAAGGATATAAAGGTAAGCCATTAATCTCACTCTATAGTTGGTCGAGGACCTTTTGAGAGGAATCTCTATCAAGCATCAGTCATGATCCCGGAGATTGTCCCAGTCGAGAAGCCGCTGTGGAAAATATCCCTAGGTTGGTCCTCGTCTTTGTCCTTTTTTGACTTTCAGTTTCTAAACTTCGAATGTCTGTGTTCTTTTTAGTTTTTGCTGATCCGATATCAGCCGGATTTCTGTACCCGGTTCTGTCCTGCCCTGTTGCCAATGCTTCAAGGCCAAATCTATCTCGTTATATTGGAACGAACGCTTTTTGCCGCCTGCATTGGGGGGACTGCCAACGTACTTAACTTCCACACAAATTGCATAGATGCTTCGGCGAGACTAGCCGTCTTCATTCTTCTTTACCCCTAATTCCTCGCGCAATTCATTAGCAAGACCGGATGAAAGCTCAGCAAAACTCTCGAGGCGAGACAAACGCTCTTCCCATTTTTCAGTTTCGTCCGGCTTTTCTCCGGAAAGTTCGTTATCGCGAATAAATCGCACAACTGGAGCTTCATATCCTTCGTCCGCCCCCGCCTCTCGAGCTAATTCAACCCAAGCCTCTGCATCAGAAATACTGCTTTGAGCAGCAGATCGGAGCGCAAACTGAATAAGAATGCGCGCCGAATAGTCCAACCCCATTGCTAATTCAAGCCATTTCTTTGTTGCTTCGTCTGCCTCTGCGGTGGCAGCCCTTCGGAGAACTTCCGGATAATATCGATAACTTGCCTGGTCCAAATCCATAGAAGCAATAGTGCGAACTATGGGTTCCAGCTCGCGCAATGGTTGAAGGTGTTTTGGTATCGCGCTGCGATGCTCCCACAGTTCAAATATTGCCCTTGCGCAAATATTATGCGCTTCCTCCTTCTCACCCGGAGCGGCCGTTCGTGCATCTTCGATTCTCTGTGCGATGTCATGTGCCATCCAGGAAGCTAGTAGATCATCGCTCGCGTCGAATTGTTTAACGAGACGTTTCCCAAGTTGAATAACTGCTTCAGAGCGCGTAAGCGACACCATCATCCTCCATCAGATAGTAACGAACGTAGGGCCAGGGATATGACTCGAAGACATCCCTGTCAGTACCGTATTTCGGGGGAAAGCGACGGACCGATACACTTAAAATGAGCCGCTCATCAGGATATGAGGCCAATAGCTCACGTAGAAACCCCCGGTTTGCACAAAGTCTGGTCCCTGGTACCGTTTCTTCATTCAGGCCATAGCCTTGCTTTCGGGTCCAGGTTTCACTCCGTAGCACTGCCCCGTCGTTGGCTTTCCATATACGCCCATCATTGGAGGCTTCTAGTTTAAGGCGTCCAATAATGCCCTCAGATGGTGCTGGCCCCGGGTACTCCAATTTTTCAGACCACGGGTCTCCTCGATCAAGGCCTGGCGCGGCAACATAGTCAGTTACCCATCCCCACAAGTTGAACGGCGCACGCCCCATACCGTCATTCATGTCAAAACTAGGAAGGGAAAACCTATCCAACTCCGTCGCGGTCTGCAGTGCTGCAACGAGCGCCTCAGCAACTGATTTTGAGACGAAGGCACTACGAATTGAGACCGTCTCATCGCGATTTTCCTCTCCTCCAGTCCAATGCCCCCAAAGCACAGTAGAACCATCATCAGCAGAATGTTTTTGGTCGATATACCCTTTCGTCACCTCCCAGCACCAGTTGCTGTCGTTATAGCCGCTTCGAGGGGGAGGGTCTTCGACGAGTCTTGGATCGCGGCGATCTGAAAGCCATCCTCCATCGTTGCGAGCTGGGAGATAGCGCGACAGCCAATCATTAAACTCGTCTTGAGGATCATCGACATTTCGTCGCACTGGCTTCTCTTTTAATAAAACCGCTGCCGCAAACATCATCGCGTGATATCCATGGTAAGAGCACAAGTCGTCTGTTCGGGGTAGCTCTCCATGTGAATGACTTGTTTCTCTGTCTCCAAAAATTCTCCTGAGGTACCGAGGATCACCTCTTCGAGTATTCTCTCCCTGCCAACCCATATGCTTCCGCAAAGCTTGACGTGCGCGTCTTTCGGTAGCTTTTTGTGTCAGTCCGAATGCGCGTCCAAGAGGGGCTAACCAGTAGGGGCCGATATCAATGCCGAAATAAAACCTTTCGTCATCGCTAAGTACCTCTTCCTCGGAGGATTCTTCATCGTCCGCTGGATCACGCCATCCTTCATAAACTTCTTCAGGTAAGCTGGGACTATTGATGAGGGCCAGCTCCTCTAACTCGCGCATTTGGACTTTCTCGGCCTTCAAGACATTCCGAAGCGCTTGAGCGGAAAGGTCTCTGATCAAAACATGCTCTTCATTGAGCCATCGTCTTAAAACTGGCGCTATCGGCAGCAAGGCAGACGGATTTTCGATTCCACCCCTTGTAAGTCCGATCAGTAGCCACATGCGTGCATGCCACAAATAGAATGGCAGTGACTGATCTATGAAGGGCCCGCCGGCTTTTGATTCAGCAATGCAAACGATCTCCTCGACAAACTCCGTCCAGCCAAGCTCGACAATTGATCTTACAACGTGCGCGCACTGCCAACGCTCTGACG
The DNA here is from genome assembly GCF_040148675.1 of Marinobacter sp. NFXS11. NCBI lineage: Bacteria > Pseudomonadati > Pseudomonadota > Gammaproteobacteria > Pseudomonadales > Marinobacteraceae > Marinobacter > Marinobacter sp. NFXS11. The sequence goes on from NZ_JAGDDV010000001.1 coordinate 1,440,600, forward strand.
ATTCTGGCGCTCCTAAGCCTGCCCAAACATAACCGGCAAGAGCGGATAACAGAGATTCCGGAGGTTCCAGTTCTGGGCGCCATGCACCATCTCCGTCCTCTGGTCGAAGCACTTCTTCAAGAAGGTCAAAACCGAAATTCAGTGCTTCATTGGCCTCTTCAGGGGAAAGGCAGTCCGCAAGAGGGTCAACCAACTGAAATAATCCTCTAGCGTCGAGCTTGTCTAACCGCAAGAGGAAGCCTTCCAGGATTGCTTGAACAACTTCTGAATCTGGAACCAGACCCTCGTTGTCGAGTTTTTCGAAGGGCAAGAACACGCCCCAGCCACGTCTTTGTATAAACTCGGGTTCACGTCGACACACCGAAAGCACTGAATTTTTTAGAGCATTTTTAACTGATAACTGTTTGAGCGCTTGCTGGGGTATTGAATCCAGCAGATATCTTAACTCGAAGATTCTGAAATCTGGCCAAGAGCTTATACAGCCAATCAACTGGGGCTCTTGACCTACTTTCAATCTTGCAAAAGCTTCTCGAAAAAAGGTCTCAAATTCAAAAGGCGGATCAAAGTTTCGCAACTCAGCATACGCTGCTCTAAGGTCTCCAGGGTCCGTCAAATCAATGTCCTGGAATATGGTGTCCCAGTTTGGTGAGCGTCTCTCAGTATCCGTATCTGTGGGCTCAAATGTCTGCGCTTCGGACGCTTCAACCGAGGCTTTTCTCTTGCGGGCAGCAATAAGACGGTCAATGTCCGGAAACTCCAGTCCATATTCAACGGCGAGATGCTTAATTTCACTCGAAACTGCCGGAGCGGATTCCTGAACTCGAATGTAGCGATACGCAATCTGAGCAAACAATGTGCGCTTTAAACTATCAGTTTCTTTGATCACCAGACGCTCTAAGTCTGATACCCGATCCCATCTAGCTTCTAGCCCTACGAGTGCTAATGGAGTGATTTCCGGCAGTTGTTCTTGGGCAACAAGACGGTATATTACTACCGGCAGAAGGCGCCCGGTTTCACCGAATCTTCGATCACGCCACCGACTGAGGATGGACAATGCTGACGAAGCGCAAAGGTTGGCCAAAGCACCAGTGGTTCCGTTCCAGTCAAAATGCTTATCACGTGCCACGTACTCGTATGTAAGTTCGGCTATGCGTGAAAGTCGGTACGCCGTATGCGGAAGTGGTTTGCTCTGCCCACCTGCAGATTCTGCGAGATGCAGAAAAGCTGTCCAGCGATCAAGGTTCTCATCACCAATACGGCTTGCAATATCCACAGCGCGATCAAAATAGACCCGGGCTTCTGCTGGATTTACCGCTAATATCGCACGCGCCAAGTCTAGGTACGCATCAGAGCGTGATTCCGCAGGTTCTCGCGAAACTTCTAACACCTGGTATGCCTGAGAAGCAAAGTCCACCGCTAATGACTCGAATCCAGGCACCCTGGCAGATTCGTGGCATAACGCAGTAAGTGTATTTGGCCAGAGTAGGTCTTGCTGGCTATCCAACCATGACTTGAAGGTTCCTATCTGTGGTGAGGGGTTTGCGAAGGAAGATACTCGTAAGATGCGTAACCACTCAAGTACCATCGCTTGTCGGAGACTCTTGTCTTCTCGGTAAATTCGGGACTCCGATGCGGAGGTCTTTTGAAGAGCATGTTCTATTGTCTCCGCCAAGTTTTCAGGCCGACGGCCACAAATAATCTCAGCGGATAGAACAATCCACGGCAATAGCCCGCCAACCTCTCTCTGGAAAGTATCCACCTCACGACTGTGGCCATAATGGTGTGAGGAATCCAAGTGCTCACGCACATTTGAGGGAGCGATATCTTTCAGGCTAAGTCGCTTTTCTCTGAGCGCTGCGTCAAGTGCATAAGCTCGAAGCAATGGCATCCGGCCAGATCCAAAGCGGTCGTAAAGATCGGGAGGTGGCTGATCAGGAAGGTAACGTTGAAGTGTCCTAGCCCATTCATCTGGCTTCGTCGGCAACACACGGACAGCCACTTCAATGACGGATCGAATGGCGTCCAGAATGGTCCATTTCGTATTCCAAGTCTCGGATCCTGTCAGGTCGACACGCCGATCAGAAAGCAAATGTATCAGCCTCGTTAAAGGAGAAGTGGGAATAGAATGATTAGTATTACTCACGCTCGAAATCAGGCCCAAAAGCAACCAAATATCGTTGCCTGCAGCCTCCGCAAGAGCATCGATTTCCTCGTACTGACAGAGATCCACAAGGCGTTTCCCCAACCGGCACCCGACTTCAAAAGCAATCCGGCGGGGCCTCCAGCGTCTCAGAAAACTCGCTGCCTCCTCAGGACCGCGTAATCGTAGAATTGCCAGCGCAATCTCTGTTTTATCTTCGTCGCTGACATCCTCATGTCGTCGTTCCTGTTCCGGCAATCTTGCCCAAGTCCAAAGCCAATCCAGTGCCATTCGAAGTCGGCTGGAGGCAAGAGCAAAAAATTCTTTGGGTCCGGAAAGGATGCCAGCATAGTAAGCATGGTGAGACCCCATCCAGGTGGAGGCAAAGATTCTCCGTGAGACAAGTTCCTCCACACGATCAGGAGCCAAAAGCTCAGCCGCAATATCAGTGTTTTCTTGAATCAGATTGTTCTGCCGATGTTCTCCTGCACATTCAGCACCACTCTTAATAGCAAGCTTGGTAGCTGCCAAATATTGCTTCTGTTGCAGGCAGGCTTTCAGTGCGAAAGTAAGGCGCTGCAGCTCAACATCCCTCTTTTCAAGAGGATTCTCAGAGGGTAAGCCCTCTCCAGAAAGGGCCAGCTCTACAAGTTCGCTCATGTTCCCAGCTTCCAAAAGAAGATGTGGAAGTGTCGCAGCGGCGTAAGAGCTCTGTGTCGCAATTGGCCTCAGTCGTTCAAGAAATCGAGGCAAGTCTGAGCTTTCTGGCTTAAACCGTTCACGGAACCAAGTTTCGCTGGGCTCATCACGAAAATGCAGGCTATTTCCTTTCACCAACAATGGACGACTCAAGCTCAGGGCAAAAGTTCTGACAGCGCTTTCTGAGGTTCCAGAAAGTTTGGCAAGAACAGGGATAGGTACCAGCGGGCGCAGGATCGCCAGTCCTTGGCAGATCACCTCAATCTGAGAAGCTTCGATGGCACCTTCTTTATCACACAGTCTGGCCACTTCACGGTCAAGCAGCTCACCTATTGCACGGTCGACAGTCGTTGGCTCAGGGCCCAGTCGTTTAAACATTTCTTGAAGGGGTAAGTCTTGTGAGAGTGCCAATGCCTGCACACGCGGATTCGAGCTGCTCAGAACAGCGAATTCCAAAATATCTTGCTCGGTTGCCGAAGGATAGGAACCGCGAAGATGCCTCCCAGTTTCCTCGTCACTGAACGGACGCAGTTTTATCTCTTGAGCATCAGGGGGTGCTTCAAGCATCGAGCAACGATGGGTCCGACAAGTAAATGCAAGACGCACTCCCTCCGGTAGAGGGGTTCGGATAAGGTCTTTAACAAAGCTGGAAGAATCTCCTTTTTCCTTTGCCGCCATTTCTGCATTGTCAGCAGCATCAATAATTAGACAAAGCTTTGCGTCTGAACTCCTGGCCTGCAACAACCCAATAGCCTGGGCGAGTCGGTGTATGAAAGCGCGCATATACTGCTTAGTGCCAGCATGCGCAGTCGGTATCAGCGGATGACACAATCCCCTCGCCGCCAACTCATTGGCCATTTGCACGAGGGCGTCAGCATGAGTATGACGAGAATAAAGAGAACTTCGGTAAAGACCATCACCGAAACAGTCATAAAGAACAGCCTCAGAATCGGGAGGAATTTCAGCCGCCAATCTAGAAGCGAGCACCGACTTTCCAACACCGCCTTCGGCATGAATTACAATAGGGGATGTTGCGGCAAGGAACGCTCTAAGAATTTCATTTTCTTGATCGCGAGGAAGGGTGCCTGAGGGATCCGGAATTAAACAAGGAGCAGGTTGTAGATCATCTTCTGATGACTTCAGGGCGCGAAGCACATCGTGTCGGCGAACGGACGGATTTGACTCAAATTCTGTAGTCGCCTTGCGCGTGATGAGGTCTTTCAACTGCAATGGAGCGTCGCAATCTGCGTCTGGAAGATAAGAGGTAAGATCCTGCACCAAGAGATTTCGCTGTCCCCAGAGATCGTCCTCTTCACCGTCAACTACAAACAACTTAAAGAAAAGCGCTGCCCGATTTTCTTCCAGGCCGGTGTAATTTAGTAGAGCCTTATGCACTGCCTGATGGCGCTTCTTTGTTCCTAAAGCGAAGTCGGCTAAAGCTTCTTGAAGCTTGGGATCTATTGGGCGATTCGTTGTAAATTCGAATCGAAACCTCCGCGCTACATCTTCATCGGAGAAATCTTCCGTAAGCTCTCTGTAACGGCCGGCGAAGCCTTGGATCGTCTTTTTCAGTCCGCCAACGGTCCAGGGCACAGCATTCGCTCGCGTGGAATGTTTCAACTGAACATAGCGGATTAAATCAGCTTGATCGATGTTCTCGGAACCAAAATAGAGCCCGACATCAATCAGCTCTTCTCCCTCATCAATCTCACCACCTTTTGCTTCTTGCGTCGACGCTCCTTCAATTGTGATCGCTACAAGATCCGTCTGCCCGGGCAATAGTTGCAGGCACTGACGTGCTGCCCAGTGATAGTGAAATTGGTCTCCATCCCTGCTAGGTCGAACGAGGTCTACCTTGGACATAAATTCCTTAAGAACAGCTTCTTACGGATTGAACCGTTATTTTAATGTTTTTCTTTGAGACTCACAGATTAGTGAGTTCCGCTGACAGAGAGCTCGGTTGACCACAACCGACTTAGATAAACATATGCTAACTACTCGGTTTAAGTAACCCCTGTTTCTGAGGACCTCGTTAAATACATTTGCTGAGCGTTACTTAACAGAGCGGCCTCCATCTAACGTGGAGAGTAGCAATTTGGTTAACAGCGAAAGAGCGATACTTGGTCCAATTTCTAACCTCGGCTTGGATGGTAGGCGCCCGCTAATGAAACTCCACGCCTTCCAAAAAATGTGCTCCGTCGAACGTTAACACATTTGTGTAAACCTCTGTGGATTCGACACTTCTGTGTCCTAGAAGCTGGCTCACGAACTTCAACGGCCGGCCGTGCAGGAGCAAGTGCACCGCAAAGCTGTGTCGAAAGGTATGACAGCCGATCTTGAACGGCGGCTCTCCCCCCACCTGGTCAATCAACCGATCGATGTTGGCACTGACCGCCTGGCGCGTGATCGGAAAGATCCGCTCGTCCTTCCGAAACTTCCCCATCCACAGGTAGCTCTGGATCCGGGTCTGGAAGTCCCGATCCAAGATGGGAATAAACCGCTTGGGCGAGCGTTGCAGGCTGCGTTTGCTCGGCCGCCCTGCCCCTTGCTTGAGCGTCTTGAGAACCACCCCGAAGTCGTAGCCGTCGTCGTGGAAACTCGCCGGTGTAATCGCCAGCACCTCGGAGACCCGGGCGCCGGTGCACCACATCAGATCCAGGATCAGCCGGTGCATGGGGTGGGTCTCGGCCTCCAGCAGCGTCAGCACCTCGGGCTTGAGCAGGTACTTGGGCATGGTGTCGAGGGTTTCCAGCAGCAACGGTCGCTTGTCGATGAGCCGGTCCCAATCGATGGTGACTTCGGTGATTGGGAACGACACCAGAGGACGCTCCTGAAAGCCGAGCGAACGCTTGTTTCGGGACGGGCGGGGAAATGACCGCGCGCTGGTGATGTATTTTGACATTTCCCCTCCGGGGTTCTGTCAATTTTGGGCTGGAATTAAAGGCCTGAACAAGCGCCCTCTTCCGGTCTCATAAGTATGGCAACCAGCGGGAAAACCGCAAGAAACGGGGGTCGGTTGACGAACTACCAACTGAAGTCAACGTGATCAAATATTGACCAATTTGGAATTTAGGGCGATAATAAAGTTGTGCGTAATTGACTTGTTTAGTGCGTAAAACATTCTCTAAACGCCGGTCTCGGCGCCTTCGTCTGGATTGTAGGGATCCCTGGCGTGGCGACAATCGGCATAGGTTGGTTTTATGCACACAAAATCCAACGGGCCTAAAGTGTCCAACCCATATGTGGCTGGTCACTCGCCCTCGCCTGGGCTCCTTGTCAATGACCGATCAGGTCCCTCCGAAACGCCAACGTTGCCCGGACATGACCACCGCAGTGCAGCGCAGTTGTCTTCCGAGCGACCCCGCAAACCAGGACTTGGGACGACGATTGGCGCCCGATCGCTAACCCCCTGCCAGCAGACCACTGCCCGCGATTTCCGGACGGCCGCCGATTTCCGAGTCGCGCAAATGCTCAAGCACCAGCCCCCCAGCGAATTCCATTCCCTGGCGGAGTATTTTCATGCGGCTCTGCTTGAGGGCGATCCCACGGTCTCCCACTACGTGCCACAGCCGTTTGTCCTCAAGATCGGCAAAGAACACTACAAACCCGACTGCTATGTGGTTCGTGACCATCGTGTGGACGTGGTGGAGCTGAAACCGAGGGCGAAATTCGATCCTCAGAAGCGAAGAACCCTGGAGGCGTTTTTTCGGGATCACCACATGCACTTTTCGGTCCTGGCGAACGAAGCGGTTCTCGCGCGGCGTATCGAAGCCTGTAACTGGCTCACGATCGTACAGATGCTCGTTCTCCATCGGGACGTCGACACGTGGGTTGACGAACAGGCGATCCTCGATCAAGTGTTTCGGGCCGGAGGGGGACGAATCGGCGATTGGGTCTTGGCGAAGGATCGTTCCGCCACCCGAGTTCAAGAAATCGCCCTATTCCGCCTCTTGCATCAAGGCAAACTCCATACCGACCTGTCGGATCATCGTGTGAGCTTTGAAACGGAGGTGTTGCCATGAACCTAACCTGGCGCGAACGCCTTCGCCAATGCCCTCGATTAGCCGAGTTCTCCGCGTGGCCGCCGTTGGACCCCGGCGTGATCCCGAAGAAGGAGCGCAAAGCGTTCTTGCGCAATCAACGCATCGTCAAATCGGTCCTTGCGGGCTCTCCCCTGTCCGAGGTCGCTACGTTCCACGGGGTGAGCCCCGGCCGCGTTACGCAATTGCTTGACCGCTGCCTCGGGGGGCCGGTGAACGCACCACCGTCGTTGCTCCGGGGCTTAGTGCCCCATCAGGTGCTGAATACGCACCATCCGGATCGCTCCGAGCGGGGTCAGTTTGCCCGTCTACTGCAAGACGTTCCCGGGCTGCGGGTGGGACTCGATGGCATGCTATTGGATCGGCTGAAAGACTCCCGCTGGGCCGAGGTGCCTTCCCCGGGGAGCTACCATGCCTTGTTCAAGCATCTCTTGGCGCAAGCCAATTGGCCTCTGGACCGCTATCCCTACACAACCGATTCGCTGGCCTACGAATCGGTGCGCCGGGATCTGCACGCCCGTTGGACGCTGCTTTGCCAGGCGGCCAAGACCCACCGCACCGCCTTCAAAACCCTTCCTGGTCCGGCTCCAGCCTTGCAGCTCTATGACCGCATTGAAATCGACGAACAGATCATTGACTGCCAGCAGTCGGCCGTGGGGATTGAGATTTCCATCGGGGAACAACTGCCGCCCATGAGACTGCCTCGACTGACACTGCTCGCGGCTATTGATGTGGCGACGGACTGCATCCTGGGCTTTCGGTTGGCGTTGACCAAGCATCCCACGCAGGACCACCTGCTCGGTTTGCTTCAGGAATGCCTTCACCGCGGCGCGAAGCGGCAACTGAGCACGCCCGGGCTGACCGTGTCGCCGGAAAGTGGCTTCCCAAACACACAGACCAGCCTGCCCTTACCGCTACCCCGTGAGATTGCGCTGGACAACGCCTGGATGCATCACGCCAGTAGCGTCGAGGTCTTCGTCACCCAAGAGCTGGGCGCCACGCTGAGCTATGGGCGTCCCGGCTCCCCCACCGTGCGCAGAGCCATTGAGCAGGCTTTCAACCGCGTTAATCAGCAATTCACCCATCGACTGGCGTCCACGACCGGCTCCAGTGTGACCGACCCCAAACGTGAATCGGCTAAAAATCGGAAGGCACCGCCCGTGGTGTCTTTGCCGGTTTTCGAAGAGGAACTCTATGTCACCCTGGCCGAAGCCAATAACCGCCCGAGGGCGAATCGGGCCACGGCAACGCCGTTATCGGCGATGCACTTTCAGGCGGACCGGGTGTTCGGTGTCGCTGTGGACGATGACATCCGGGCTCAATGGAATCCTTTCAGCCAGGTCAAGACCGTCACGCTCCACGATCAATCGAACCCCGAGCGCAAACCTTACATCAACTTCGAGTATTTGAAGTACAAGGGTCCGGGCTTACTCGCGGTTCCACCCGGCGAGAAGAAGATCGTCGTTCGTTACGACCGCCGTGATATTCGCGAACTGGAGGTTTTCCGGCGCAATGGTCAACCCCTCGGTCCCGTGCGCTGTCCCGGAACATGGCAGTCGTTCGCCCATGGCATAGGAACCCGGCGCTACCTGTTTCAACGCCAACGGGCCATACTCCGGCGCAGCCTGGACCCGTTGACTGATCACCTTTATCGGCAGCGGGAGCAAGCCCGAAGTCCCACCGCCCTGGCCAGGTTCCTGAGCACCTATCAGGAGTTCATCGGTGGCTTCGGGCTGCCAACCTACCTGTGGCCCAATCCGGCGCAAGATATTGACGCCGAGAGTCACCAACCGCTCCCGGTTAAGGGTCCGAGCACCGAACCAGCCGCAAAGGCCATGGCACCCCCACGGAAACGTTACTGGTCCATCAGCCTCAACCCGGGAGCCAAGCCATGACTAACCGCAAACGACCCTCCCTTGCCGATCACCCGCTCTTGGCGCTGAAAGCGGTTCAATTCGAAACACCGGCGTACTTGAACCTGGTCAAGACATTGACGGAGTGGCTATGGCAGGGCACCACCGGGGGGTTCATCGTAGGCACACCACGTATCGGCAAGAGCTGGGCCATGCGGTCATTAAAAGATCAGCTGCAGCTGCGAGATGGATCGACGGTGCCGGTCACCTACATGGCGATGGTCGATCGCGATCGTAAATCGGTCGCCGAAGTCCCTCGTCGGGCCTGCATTGATACCGGCCTGCCAGTCAATCCACGTGCGAATGCCGATCAGCTCTCTGAGCAGTTTGTGACACACATCTGTGACTTGCAGGCGCAAGCCGGCGTTCGAACGTCGGTGCTGATCGTCGATGAATTTGATCATCTCGAACCTCGCCAATTCAACGCGTTTGCCGAATTCTTCAATCGATTGGATTACTTACATCGCTCAATCATGGTCGTCTTTGTGGGTAATCAGGACGAAGCATATGCGTTGCTTGAGCAGATGATTGGCGAGAAGTACCAGCGTATCCGTGGCCGGTTTTGTAAACGACTGGTTGAGTATTTCGGTCTTCGCAATCGCGAGGAGTTGGCGTTTGTAATGGAGCAATACGACACACGTCGGTTTCCTGCCGATGGACCGACCTACACAGCCGCCTTTCTGCCGGCGGCTACCGATGCCGGGTGGCGGTTTAAAAGCTTAGCCAAGGACCTCTGGCGGGTGTACGCGCTGATTGCTCGTGAGTACAGCCTCGACTCCTGGGGCATGGAATACGCGGTGGGCACTCTCAACCTCTTGGTCACCGACCTGCTGCCCCGATATGGCTGGCAGGACATTGAGGACGATCTCCTGCGCGAGGCCGTGTTAATAACGCATGTGGCCGATGATTTCGTTCAACAGCGTTTCCGGAGAAAGGGGCCGTGAACATCTCAAGCTTGAGAAAAAGCGTCCTAAACGAAGGGTGGGCTTTTGCCCACCCTCTGGAGAGCGCGTATTCCCGGGGTCGTCGATGGCTGAACGCCAACCCGGCCTGTAGCCGACATAGGATTCGACAGCACTTCCGGTCACAGGAAGTTGAGGGCAACGCTGATTCTTGGCAGCAGGCCGTTTATTGGCAAGGGCCGAGGCAATGCCCGATCTGTGCAAAACACCTCTTTCACACGCTGATCTACGAACTGCCAAGCGTTCAGCAATGCCCCATCCATCACAGGGCGTTTACGAGCCGTTGCCCCGGGTGTGGGCTGCCGTGGGATCGCCCACTCACAGCGCTAGAGCCTATTTGCGAGCTGTGTGGGGTGCTGCCGTTTGAACAACGCGGACGGGTTCAATTGCCGTCGAAGACTTACCGGCGATTGGGGTGGCTGAACCGACGGATTCAAGAGTGCTGGCAAACTCAGGCCTCTCGCAATTATGCAAGCATTTGCGACCGGCGAGCCACTCTCGCTTGGACCAGCGATGCCGAAAAAGCCCGTTTTACAGTGCCAGTGCTGTCCGATCCCCTGTTTCTGGCCTTTGAATCCGCCAGACGGCACGGACGTTGGGATCGAAAACTCGAGTCGCTCGAGGTGAAAACGGTCAGGGAGACCCTGAAAACCAGGTCGGCCAAGCTTCATCCGTGGACACCCCCAGCACCTGGAGTGTCCAGGGCTCGAAACGAATCCTTGAGGCCTAGTGGCGTGAACATTACGCCTTTGAGCCGCACACTGCTCTGTCTGGCACTTCGTCGCCTTCTGGTGTGGCATCGGAGTCAGATTACTCAACCTCACCGGCTCAGTTGGCGTGACTTTCGCCATGCCCGGCCAAAGCACTTTGGTGCCGAGGGAACAGTCTGTTTGCTGTGTCTCGCGTTCAGCTTGTGGTGCCAGGCGATTACCATGAAATACTTCGCGCCCGGGCAGGTTGCGACGCCCGGACAGCATGAAATTTGTCGGATGGGACGTTATTCAAGCTTCTCTCAGACACCGGAGCAGGTGTTCGTAGCGAGTAACGACGGCCGTCTGTTTCGGCCGACCCCAAATCTGGATCGATGGTTCTACCTGCGAGCCTCGGATTTCCTGTTCCTGGAACTCATCAGCCTGGTGACCAGTGTCCACGACAAGTTGGTGAAGACCCCCGCCGACTTTTCAATGACGCAATACCACTCGCGTTACCGAACGGTTTTTCCCCAATTTGCCTCTCGACTGATCGACTACCAGTTAACTCATCACGGGCTCGATCTGATGTACTGGTTCAAGACACCACTACAGGAACTCCAACTTGCCCAGTCAATCAGGGACTCTGTAGACCGATGTCACGGTGAAAAAGAAGGCACAGCTCCCCTTCTCTGGTCCGCTGATTCGGCCCCTCGGGCTCTGAAGCTTAAGCACGTGGCTGCGTTTCTCTCTAGCGCCGCGCCATCCATGCACTGTGGGCGAGCAGCGTTTTCCAGCTGGACGACGCACCACTGGGACTGGCCGGGGGATCCGCTCCAACGTTATTCGAACGCGTCCGTTGTGCAAGCTCCGAGCAGTCAGAGGTTCTTATGAACAACCATTGTAATGTCATTCACTTCGTCCCCGGTCACCCGTGCTGCTTAACGGCGCCGTCGCGTGCAACGTCGACGAAAAAATGATGATAGGAGACGAGCCATGCCTGCCAGGGAAACCGCTTTGCGCCCCCACCCACTCTTTGATGTGGCCAGACGATGTGACGATCAACATCAGGTTGAGCGCTACCCCACGCTGGCTCATTTCATTGAAGGGCTTACCATCGAAACCGCCTTCGAGGAGTTTAAATGGATTCTGGAGTTCCTCTCGGGCTATCAGCAGACCAAGGGTACGTTCAACCTATACCGAACCGAGAGCCAGCGGCTCTTGCTGTACTTGTGGCTTGTCGAGAGCGTGTCGTTAAGCCAGATAAACTCAGAAAGCCTCTCCCGGTATCTACGTTGGCGCCAAGACCCGCCGGTCGGCTGGATTGCTCCCCACAACGTCTGCGCCTTCCGAAGGAACGGTGTGGCCTTCGAAGCCAATCCGGCGTGGCGGCCGTTCGTCCATCGTCAAAATACCAAGCGCAGCGGCAATCTGTCTTCAGAACCCACGACCTATCACATGACTCCCGGCAGTTTCGAGGTAACCTGTGCCGCTCTCCACACCACGTGCCATTGGCTTTTAACACGGGGGGTCTTGTCACAGAATCCGATGGAAACCCTCCACTCGAACGACCGGCGGCTCAACCCGGTTTTTATTCAAAGAGCTGCCGGCAAAGATCAGGCATTGACCCGCGAAGACTGGTCTGTCTTTTTAACAACCCTGATGTCCCTGGCCAACGATAACCCGGTCATTGAGCGAGAATTGTTTATCGTGGTCACGATGGAAAGCCTGCAGTTGCACGTAAGCGAGCTCGCCGTTTGGCCGGTCGCCGGCGGGGAGGATCGTGTTCCTACTTTCGGAAGTTGCATCAAACAGCCCAGCCACCGTGACGGCCAGTGGCTGTTCTGCGTTACGGGAAGAGCGGATGTCTACCGAGAAATCGCCATCCCGGATGATTACTTTCCCTTCCTTCGCCGGTATCGCTGTTACCGGAGGCTCAGTCCGCTGCCTTCGCCCCGAGAAGCCATTCCTTTATTAACCAGTCGAGCAGGGAAACCATTGCGTCGTCGACAAATAACACGCTTGGTTGAACAGGCTTTCTGTCGGGTCGCTGATCGCCTGGAAAGAGTTACGCACCGTCCAAACCGCGAGCACACTGACCATGGAAAGCTTTTGGCACTGGCCGCTTTGCTTCGCGAAATGTCAACGAAATCCAACGCCCTTCGACACACCGGCGCGACCCAAAAGCTGTCAGCTTCGGACTTGCACGACGTCCCGGCTCTTGCGCGAGAGCTGGGGTTCTCGGAACCCGGAGCCCTAATCAATGCCTATGTAGACGGACAAACCAAGGGTAGGAATAAAAGGAGCTAAGCGATGGCCACAAAACTACCCCTAACCAAAGCCGATGTTTCCCTGATGATCGAGCTCGGCGCCTCAGCTGCCTACCTCTCCAGCCTTCTGAAAGCCTCTGGCCTTGATGTCAATTGGGTGCCCTTGAGAAGTACTCGGAAGACCAATTCTGCTCTGTCGCGCTCTGAGCGTGCCGTTCTACGTTCCGGTGGAGCCCGCTTAGATAACGGGAGCCTCGATCAAGTCGTAGCCCAGGCCCGCCTCCTTGAACTTGTGACTGAGAGCCGAAGGCTGGTTTCTGAGGCGTATGACACAAAGGCCGTGGCAAAACTACTGGGCATGTCGGAATCTGCCGTAGAGCGGCATGTGCTTCGTGTTCCTCCACGCTTTCACGGCATTCAACTCAAAGATAATCGCCTTGTCCTGCCGGGCTGGCAATTCACTGAGTCTGGCCCCATACCGCACTTACAGTCCGTGCTGAACTGCATGGCCCCCTTGAGTCCATTAGCCTTCTCTCGTTTTATGCTCACGCCCCATCAAGACTTGGAACACGAGGATCAAAAATTCAGCCCTCGGGAGTGGCTCGTGCGAGGCTATGAGCCCAAGCCTGTGCTTGATCTTGTTAAGTTCCTGATTGGCGACTGAGCCGGATTTTTCCAACTCCGGATGGGCCTAATACGGAGTCAGGGTCAGTAACGGATATTACTGGGGAGCAGTTGGATTAAAGACTAGGGGCAGGTCACCGAAAGTTTAGTTCTTTGTGTGGTCGTCTAACATTTAAACGACCTCTCACCGTCCCACAACCATGTTCCTGCCGGCAGGTTCTTTCAGAGCCACAGCAACACAAACATCAATAAGACGCTAACCACCGAAGCGACTACAGTCCTGACCAGGTTCTATCGTACCCAGCGATGTTCGAAAGAGCGCCGTGCTGAGTCGAGCGTGAATTCATCCATGACATCCACATTCAACGTTTGCAACGCGTTATTCAGCGGAACATTTATTCGAAAGGTTGGTAGTTGTACCCCAAGGATATAAGCGATCGCACTGGCAACAACCAGGGTTGGGACTATGCCATCGTGTTGCAGGACTGCCAGAATTACCGCCGCCATTAAAGCAAAGACGGAGCCTATCCATACAAGACCAAAGATGTGATGACCGGCCTGAATCACGCCGTCGATAGCCTGAAAAGCACGGATGAATTCCTTATCCGGCAAGTTTCCAATTCCTGGCATAATCACCGATGCAAAGGAAAAGACAAACCCGGCCGTCAAGGCAGATAGCAATGTAGCCACGATCAATGCGAGTTCAAGCAAAGTCATGATCTATTCTCTATTAGACGCGCAATGAACTTTAGTTGGTTTAAGTGCAAGTCAATTTTCGTGGAACAATGCCGGTTGTTATTGCCGCAGCACGCCAGAGTTTGTGCAGAGGGCGACAACCTCAAACTCAGCCTCGGCGAGTCGACAGTAGATAAGACTGCGGAATTTGCCCGGGCCAATGCTTGAAAGCCTGTGTATCCACCCTGCTCCGACTATCGTGGCCTCACAGCCAGTGGCAGCCGCTCTCGAATGAACTCGGCTAAGGCTTTTGTATGTGGTGGCACACCCAGGCTTGATGGCATCAACAGGCTGAGGCTTGCGTACTGGGATACCCATTCCGGCAGAACAGCCGTTCGAGCTGGCCAGCTTGAACGGCTGTTCTGCAGACATAATCAGGCAATGCAGTAACGCCCAGGCCATCAATCGCGGCTTGTCTGATTGTCGACATATCTTCTGAGCAAAGCCCGATATGGGTATTTTGATGGGTTCGAAGGCCGTCTTTGTGCTGTAAGGGAATCGCCTCTTTCGCGCCGGCTCTCCCCACCTTTAAAAACGACAACTGGCTAAATCATAGGGTGTTTCCAGTTGTTCTAGTTGCTCCAGATAGCACGGCGAGTAATAAAACTGCCATTCCACATTGGCGATAAACCGCTGGACCAAGCTCGAATCAGGCAATTCGCCACTATGGCCTCGAATGGCGATGTCTATCCCTTCAGTAATCAGGTCGACCATGGTGTTGGAGACACGTTGTTCGATAAGCACTTTGGGATGCTGCCTGGCGAAATCAGTAACGATATCAAGCAGAACAAATTGCGCCACACCGAGCGAACAGCTGATCACGACCTTTCCTGAAAGGCAGCCTCAGCATTTCAAGCTTCTTTGATAACTTTGATGTCGATCGCGGCGAGCTGACGAATAGCGATCTGGTTGAAAAGCTTGACCATTTATTGAGTGCCTTTGCCTCTGAACCCCAGACCGCCTAAAAGCACCAGCGACCAAGCGGGCGGATGTGCTATTTTGCTTTACTGAAAACCAAACAAGCACCTTTGACTCTGATGAACAGTGCCAAAGGTGCTTGCTTCTCTCTCGCGTAATTAGCGGCGAACGAATAATACCATCGGAAAATGCTGCGAAGGTTTCGCGCTACCAATTAAAACGCTTTGCGATTTCTCCATTGCCTCAGAAGACCCTGAAATTGAGGTCATAAATTTCTCTATCGTCACCGTTAACCGGTGTGATGTCCTGCGGACAGGCAGACATTGCAACGATCAGATCCTCTAATGCCTCAAATTCGATTACATCTCCCGGCTTTGAAATCGGTGCAAGAAACTCAATGGCACCATCCTCACCAAGCCCTACGTTCATCCATAAGTTCAGAGGCGATGGAAGATGCGTGGCAGTCTCACCGAGTACTGCGAGTGCCATCCTCAGGTTGTCAGTACAGTTATCGTGATAGCCATTAACCCCGAGCCCTTTGTACCGATTGAGATCACAGGAAGCGATGAGCATGTCATGAACACCCGGAGAGGTGTCACTGAGCACCTTCAACACGGGACGCCGCCAGTTCGTGACCAATTCGTCCTGTTCCTTGATCGAGTTCCTTCCCAGATGAGTCCTGCAATGCTCCATAGATAACGATTCATGCAGGTTATCTTCCTTAAACGCCCAGAAATCACAGACCTGGCTCCCGCTGTCATTCCTTAACTCGAGCGTGTTGCCTTTTTTCAGGCGCACGGCCACACCACAACGAGCCGGAACCCTGTACCATTGTCCCGGACTGGGGGTGCCATCCGAGGCAATTGCGCTAGTCAGAGAATCGTTACTGCCCTCGGATATCCCTGGAGCAAAACTGAGAAAGGTCTCGTTCATGATGATTTCAACGCCTCTACTGATTTTGGAATGGCCCTTTTTGCTACCTTCTCAAGGGCGGCGGTCAGAACTGCATAGCTAACGATGGTCGCAACGATGGCATTCAAAGGTGCGACACTGAAAACACCCGTGTCTGGCGATGCCACCGAGACGGCAATTGCAATTAGCCAGGCAACGATCGCAACTCCGTTGAATCTTTGTGGCTTAAAGCTCTCAACGGATGGGTAATTTGTTCTGGCGCGGAAGAAGAAATCGGCAATGATGATTCCACCGATCGGTGGCAGCGACACGCTCAGGAAACTGAGCCATCCTATGAAGTTGTTATAGAGAAAATCCGATGCGACAGTGCCGAAAATGCCAGCAGCCCATACCAAGTGGGATCGCTTCAGGCCAGTAATATTCACCAGTCCGAGACCTGAGGCATAAAGTGCGTTGTCGTTGGTTGTCCAGATATTGAGGACCAGCAAAATAATCCCGGCACCCAACAGGCCTTGAAGAGCCAGAACCTCTGCAATGTCCGAAACCCCTGTGGCGATTGCGCCGACAGCGCCAAAAATGAACATCAGGCTGTTACCGAAAACGAACCCGATTGCAGTAGAAAAGACACCGATTCGCTTATTCTTTGAGAAGCGCACAAAGTCCGGAGTAAGCGTCGCCCCACTGATGAAAGAACCAACCGCGAGTGACATCCCGACAGCAATAGTCATAGACCCGCTGGGCTCTGAGAAAAGGATCGTATCGATGCCTTCGGGCGCGTCAAATATGGCCTTGAAGACAGAAGTAAAGCCGAGAATGAGTATGGCGGGAACCGCAATCATGCTGAGCAATTCAATGGCCTTGAAACCTACCGCAACGGTATAGGTCATTGCCAGACCGCCGACCAAGAGAAGAGGAACATAAGGGATGCCCACATACTTGGTAATGGGGGCAGACAACATCGCTATCCCTACACCGAACCATCCGATTTGCGTTATGGCCAGCATGAAAGAGGGAAGCTTCGATCCTTTAACTCCGAAGGAATGCCACAATAGAACGTGCGTTGAGAGGTTGGTTTTAGATGCAGCGTACGCCAGGAGTGAGCCGTATATCCCAAGTAGCAGGTTGCCACCAAGAATAACCAGCAAAAGATCGGGCCAAAGACTGAAATTCTGGCCTAGCGTGCCGCCGGTCCACATGCTCGACGCAAAGAATGTGAATCCCAGCATCACCGCTGTCATAGAAATAAAGCCCCTTCTTGCATTAAGAGGGACCGCTGTTAATGCGTAGTCACCATGACTCTCCAGCTCGTCTTTGTTAGTTTGACTGTTCATAGCCTTATCCTTGTAATTTGATCAAACTTCATTCTTGGACGTCCAACCATCGTCTTGAGAGATAGTTGTGTTCGTCCATCACCGAATTCCAAATTGCTATATTTGATCTACGCTCGAGATAGTTTCCGCCTTCGTGCACCTCCCCTGGGTCAATGATTTTGTTGCCAAACGGGTCTTTAAGAGATTTTTTGGTCTCGCGACCTTCGTACCAATAATTCCATTCATCCTTTTCCAGAAACTTCTTGGTGCTTTTCGGGTTCGCAACATATGCACCGTTTCTGGTCATCGAAGCGCCGGCAAATCCGTCAAGCCACCAATTCAGGTACCGATATGCCATATCAAGTTTGCTACCTTGCGCTTCACTGGATATTGAGAGCCCACCAAACCAGCCTCGGTATCCCTCCTTTGGTGTGCACATATTGACGTTTATTCCGAGGCGGCGAAGATAAACAAATCCTTGCCACCACATACTTGATATTTGAACTCGTTTAGCATTGATTGCATTAGCCACTTCGGATTCTTCTTTCCAGAACTGTGCAAAATGCTTTTTCTTTTTTAATCCCAAAAGAAAATCGATCAATTCGTCTATTTCAGGAATTTCAAAGTTTCCCGCATCCTTAAAACTTTTCCCGGAGTACGATTGGTAGGCGAGATAACAGTCGATGACACCGATTGCCGCATCATTCTGGATGCTCACTTGGCCGGAGAATTCGGGATCAAATAAAGCTGCCCAACTATTGGCGTAGTGCGTTTCCTTGCCGACCATGGCAAAAGTGTCGGCGTTGTACACCGTTGGCAACATGCTCAGATTTTCCGTGCAATCTCCGGTTAAACGGTCCGCTGAATCGATAAAAAGTCTTGAAAATGGACTTCCTCCGGGAGTTCCCTTGGAGTCGCAAGAAACTCTTAAACTATTGAGGGACTCAGATATGTCATCCCAATGAGCAATCCTGTTGATGTCTATCGCTTGTAAGCTTTTAGTTGGCCAAATCAAATCCAAGTCGTGAAACCACTGATCATATACATCGAACTTTTGGGGACTTAGCGCAGCAACCCGCTGCGCCTCGGTTCCGTCCAATGTAATGTACTTAATGGGAAACCCAAGATCGGATTCAGCCTTCTTCTTTATTACTTCCAGGTGCGTAACTGATGTTCCCAAGACTGTTAATTCTTCTGTGTTGCTATTTTTTATAGTCTTCATCACATACTCCATTTCACATATAGGACGGTGCTTGTTCCATAATTTCTTTAAAAGTACAGAACTCCACACCCTCGTGGCTTAACATGTAATCAATTAACCTTTCGTGCATAAGAAGGACTTGAGGCCTTCCCGAAACATCTGGATGGATCGTCATTGGAAAAACCGCAAAATCGTATTCTCGATAAACCCAATCAAACTGGTCCTTCCACAACTCTTCAATTTGCCTTGGCGTGACAAACCCATGGCTGTTTGCCTGGTTTTTCACAAACATCATTGGGACTTCATCGTCCAGGTACCAATTTGCAGGGATCTCAAGGAGGTCAGTCACCTGCCCTCTTTCGATCGGTTTCATCCACTCTGCGGCATCCTTTGAGTAGTCGATCTTCGTCCAACGATCATTCTTTCTTAAGTAATAGGGTTGGAAGTCGTGGTGCATCAGGCTGTGGTCGTACTTGATTCCGCGAGAAAGCAAAAGATCGGCGGTGTTTTTGCTGAATTCCCACCATGGTGCGACGTACCCAACCGGCCGCTGTCCGCTGAAGCGTTCCACCAATTTGATGGATTTATCCAAGACATCACGCTCTTGCTCGTAAGTCATTGAAATCGGGTTTTCATGACTGTAGCCGTGCAATCCAACCTCGTGCCCTGCCTCGACTATTTCCATAAATTGACTGGGAAAGCTTTCAATCGAGTGGCCGGGAACGAACCATGAGGCTTTGATTCCGAAACGATCGAATAGATCAATCAATCGTGGAGTGCCGACTTCACCAGCGAAAACGCCTCTGGAGATATCGCTGGGTGAGTCCTCGCCTCCGTAGGAACCAAGCCAACCGGCAACGGCATCAAGATCTACTCCATAGGCAACCATTATTTTTTTCATCGGTATCACCTCAATGAGACACTGTGTCAGGTGTGTAAATGTTGTGGTTTGAAAGCGCCGCTTCTAGAAAGAGCGCGGTTTTTAGAAGGAAGTCATCCTTGCCGGACCCGGCGGCCAACTGGATTGAAGTCGAAAATCCATTTGGGGCATGACCATTCGGAATGGCTATCGCTGGCATCCCGAGGTAATTCGCGTACATCGTGTTGCCGAGGATGAGTTTATTGAACGCCTTGAACTGCTCGACGCCCTGCTGCACCGATGCAATAGCAGGCGGTAGAATTCTTACTGTTGGCTGGAGAAGGATCTTGTTACCAATGCTGGAAGGCAGCTCTGCTCGCAGGTTTCTTTTTGCCTTCTGAAGGAGTGCATAGCTCCTGCGGTTGAGTAACGTTCCTTCTTTTAGCCTCTGCAAGATCTTCGGGTCGAGATACGAAGTGAGTCCGTTCTTAAATAATTCTTCGTACTGCTCGGCCGCCTCATGAGCGACCAGGCTTCCATGTATTTCGAAGAGCCGGTCAACTTCTGTGTAGGGTGAAAAATCAACTTCGTGAATCTCGAACCCAAGGTTGGACAACAAGTCCAGGCTTCTATCGAAATTGTCTTTGATGTGCGAATCACGTGGCTGGATCGACTTATTGCGTGGTACCAGGAACTCGGTTTGCTCGGAGAGCATTCGAACTTTCGGTATAGGGGCCAGACCTCTCAGGGCCTGATCCAGAATGATGCAGTCCTGTACTGTGAGAGAATTGATGCCCAAATGATCCAGTGAGGGTGCTAGAGGAGCCACTCCCCTCAAAGGGTATCTATTGAAAGATGGCTTGAATCCGACGACGCCACAAAACGCAGCGGGAATCCGGGACGATCCCGAGGTATCAGTACCCAGTGACACAGGCCAAAGTCCTGAGGCGACACCTGCGGCACTTCCCGAAGACGAACCACCCGTGATGTATTTACCGGTAGTTGCTCTCGGATTAATGGGACTGCCAAATAAGTCGTTTGTCCCGACTCCTGAAAACGCCAACTCGGACAGATTTGTCTTCCCGCCGAAAACCATTCCCTGAAAACCAAGTCTCTCGACGGCCTCAGCGCTTCTCTTCGCAGGCGGCGTATTCCTATATACAAGAGAACCGCGAGAGGTAGTGCACCCTTCAACATCGATAAGATCTTTTACTCCAAAAGGAATGCCGTCGAGCAATCCAAATTGCTCATCGTTCAGATACCTTTTTTCACTGGAGCGAGCTTGGACCAACGGAGTTTCGCCCAGAGGCTCCACCAGGATCCCCTGGTTCTTGGAATACCCCTGTTTAAACCGAGTTTCCCTAAAGACATCGACGGGAGTTAATCGACCTGATCTCATCCCAAAGCTAAGAGCCTCAATTCGACTTTTCAGGGACCCCTCACGAAGAATTTCGCTGATTCTCATCACAGTGCCTTCCACGTATTGTTCTATTTTTGAAAGATAGCTTAAAATGACTATTGGATACAATACCTATTCGTGATTAACGTGTCTCTGTTAGGTCCAATTTGCATTACAGTGCAAAGTCGCTATGCTCCGACAAGCGTTTCGGGAGGAAAAAGGCATTGGCAAAACAAAGGGCTAGTGGAAAAAAACCGAATTTTGAGGTCATCAAGAACGCACTGGAGGCGGCGCTTGAAAGGGGCGCCTTCCCGGAAGGACAGGTTATTCTCGAAGGACACATTGCCGAGATATTCAACACAAGCCGAGCACCGGTACGACGCGCTCTGGCCGAGCTACATGAAGAAGGCAAACTCTTTAAGTTCGAAGGGAGAGGCTACAAAACCGACAACTCTGACATTATCCATAGGCAGGAAATTCGACCAGACACGCTTGGTTTGGACGAAAAAGCTCAGGCTAGCGCTCCCTCAGAGCCTAGTATTATTGACGATGCCTACAAAGCAACTAAACGATCCATCTCAATCGCTATGACGTTTGGTCAATTCAGGATCCGCTCTGAAAATCATTCCCAGCATTTTGGAGTCAGCAGGACAATCTCCAGGGAAATTCTCGGCAAACTGATGGACGAGGGTCTTGTTGGAAAAGACAACACCGGGCACTGGATTACAGGGCCGCTTACGGCTCGGGACGTAAAGCAGGATTATGAAACAAGAAGGCTGTTAGAACCGTACTCCCTGGAAACCTGCGGACCATTAATTCCGATGGAACTCCTTGAGCAAATGAAACTTCGCCTCGAGGAAGCACTTACGAAAAGCCCTGACAACAAAGATCAGAGACTTTTGGAAACGATTGAAGCTGACCTTCATCAGCGATGCCACTCATTCAACCAGAATAAAAAGATCGCCAAGTTTATCAATCAAAGTTTGACACCCTTGGTGGTAGGTCTAGTGTTCAGCGACGCCGTGAAAGCGTCAGTTGAAAAACCTGGCATACGGGAGCACCTTGCCGTTATTGAATCGCTGATCTCTGGGAAATACTCCGATGCATCGGAGCATCTTCATAACCATCTTTTGAATGCAGAGATCAGGACCCTTGAAAGGATGAAGTCCTTGTCCGTTATTCCAGAACCTTCTTTGCCGACCTACCTAGTAAAAATATCGTAGAAAATCGGGCGAATAGTGGCAAACTCCCGTCCTCACAGATCATAAAATATATGCAGTTTGCAGAGTCACATTTGGTGGTTGATCAGCGGATTTTTTTGATTCAGATATGAGTCGTTTAAAAAGCCGGAATCCAACCCCGCAGGATTTACTGAGTCCTTCAGATACGCGTGGCAGTTCTGAACAAAAATGAGCCTTTTCTTTCCCACCACTTGAGAGATCATCTGCTCATCAACGTCCAGCAGCGCGACAATACTCAACGCGCTTTTATTGCGAAGATCGCAGGCTGTGGCCATCAATTCAACGGTGCTCTTTTTCTGGACGAATTTCAGATAAAACCACCGCCGCAAAAGCTCCTTCATTCCTTCTGTCGGTATATAGTTTCCCTGCGATACCTGAGTTAAACCGGTCATGGAGCCCTCCCGAACTTAATCAACGATAGTCATTACTTTGACGATCAGGGCGGCCAGAATGTTACAGGAAGGTCTCTTCAATGATCTTGACGCCGAATTAAGAAGTTTACTTACGTACGAACTACTGGTTCAAAGTATCTTCCATCCACTTCAGAAACCTGACTGCACCGCGGGTCTCAAAGCTGTTCTTGTTTGGTACGTAATAGCAAAGGTTTGACTCTACCGGCTGAGTTTCAAACTGGTGTAGAAGTTTGGCCTTTGACAACCTTGCAGCCAGCGTTGTCGAACAAAACACCAGTCCGTTTTCCGCCATTGCCTGCTGGATTCCGAAAATCTCTTGATCAAACTTTTTGAGTCTTATATCGGCCCCACCCAGTCCATTTTTTTTCAACCAGGCGCCGAATGGAGGATCCGGTAGCGATCTATTTTTCCACTCGGTTGAAAACACGGTAATGGTCTCATTTGCCCACGCGGGCGGCTCCTTGCCATACGCGCCAAACACATTGAACGACTCGGATTTGACGACATCAGCTTTCTGAACAGTCAAGGCATCGCCGAGCCGGATCGGAATAATGTAGGGCTGGTTTTCTACAGACTCGCCTGTCGAAATTTCGACAGAAATATCCGGGTTGGCTTGCTCAAACTCATGCTGGTAAGGGATCAGCACCATGGCTGCCAAGGATGATGTTGTTGTCACCCTGACCGCACTGCCCGCCTTCATCACCTCCTCCAGTGCACTGTCAATTCTCTGAAATCCCTCCGAGGTGGCTTTTGCCAATCTTGAACCTGTTCCCGTAAGGGATATCCGTCTCCCCTGCCGATGAAACAAACTTATGTTTAACCGATTTTCCAGGTTGCCGATGTGGTGCGAAATAGCGGCCGGCGTCAGCGAGAGCTCCTCTGCGGCCAATTTAAAGCTTCCCAGTCGGGCAGCCGCCTCAAAGGCTTTCAGTGCCTGTAACGATACCTGCACACGTAATCTCCGAATCCACCACCAAGTTAGGAACATTATAGGTGAACTTAACTCATCTGTAAGTGCATTCTTTTCGTTTGTCCCGGTCTCCATAGGCTCACAAAATAGCCACTGTTAATCACCAACCGAGGCAAGCAAAATGGGCACACTATTACACATCGACTCAAGCGTCAGAGCCGCAAACAACCCGAACCCGGATCACGATTCCATATCGAAGAACATCGCTCGTCGATTTATTGAGACCTGGCGACAGAAACGGCCCACGGATGACTATATCTATCGTGACGTAGGGATGAATCCACCTGATTTCATTAGCCAGGATTGGATAGGCGCGGTGTTCACTCCTGAAGAAAAGAGGACCCCCGCGCAGCGGGAAAGACTGGCGTTGTCCGACACGTTGATAGCTGAGGTGGCCAAAGCCGACGTTATCCTCATTTCCTCACCAATGTACAACTACGGCATGCCTGCTCACCTGAAGGCCTGGTTCGATCAGATCGTGCGCATCGACAAAACGTTTGATTTTGATCTCTCACGAGGAGACTTCCCCCTGCAGCCCCTGCTCTCAGGTAAAACTCTGATCATAGTGACCTCCAGCGGAGAGTTTGGCTTTGAAAAAGGTGGAATACGAGAGGTGGCTGGTCACCTGGCACCGCACCTGCGCACGCTGAGTAAGTATCTCGGCGTAGACACAGTCTACGAGATTGCCGCCGAGTACCAGGAATTTGGGGACGAGAGGCATCGGATATCAGTCGCCAATGCCAGGCAGCGAGCCGAGGAGCTCGCCCTTGAACTAGGCATTTCAAACCTGGCTCAACCGTCGAATCATCAGATTGCCGATGTGTAAGGCGATTAACGAAGAACGTCTCTACTTCAAGAAATACCACTCGGCGTAGTGACTCAGGGTGTTTTTGGACTGGCGGTGTTGTCGGTTCCATTTATGAACCACCAGCGTACACGGCATGGAGAAGAGCACGATGGACATTCAAATCAAAACCACCCGAAAGGCGCCCGTGTTTGGGCATGAAGCTGATTTGATAGATGGCTTGCAGACCGGGCACCCACAAGCCTTTGCGGAAGCTTACCGGCGATATCATCCAGTGATGCTGAGGGTTGCGGCCAAGTACACTTCTGCAGCCATGGCCGATGATATCGCCCAGGAGGCCTGGATGGCGGCGATTGGAGCCATTGGTTCTTTCGAGGGCCGTTCGTCACTCAAGACCTGGCTGTGCCGGATTGTCACCAATAAAGCCTTCAACACGTATCGGGAAAACCGTAAGGAATTTCCTGCCACGCCAAGCCTCGCCCTGTTGTCCGATAACTCACCGGACAACCAATTTAATGGCGCCGCCGGGCATCTTAGCGAACCGGAGCTGGCTACCCAGACTGCAAAGGTTCAGGAACGCATTCGCGTTGAAATGAAGAATATGAACCGGGATCACGCCAACGCGATTCTGCTCAAGGGCATGAGCCCACTCACCGGCTCGCAGGTGTCCGATGTGCTCGAGATTTCCCACGGAAACCTGCGGGTCATCCTGCACCGTGTACGAAATGAACTGGCCGCCCTGCTCTGATCCAGGCGGCCTGTTCACTGTGTTTTGCTAAAACTGGAGAACGCCTATGAGTACCCAACGTCCACCACTACCTCCGTTTACCCAGGAAAGTGCCATTGAAAAGGTCCGCCTTGCCGAAGATGGCTGGAACAGCCGGGACCCGGCGAAGGTTGCCCTCGCCTACACAGCGGACACCCGCTGGCGCAATCGGGCGGAGTTCGCCAATGGCCGCGAACAGGTCGAGGAATTCCTTACCCGTAAATGGAATCGTGAACTGGATTACCGCCTTATCAAGGAGCTCTGGGCCTACACCGACAACCGGATTGCTGTGCGCTATGCCTATGAGTGGCACGACGGTAGCGGGAACTGGTTTCGGTCCTACGGAAATGAAAATTGGGAATTTGATGATAACGGGCTGATGCAGCGACGATTCGCGTGCATTAATGACAGCCCTATGAAAGAAAGAGATCGTCTTTTCGCTTGGCCCCTCGGTCGCCGACCAGATGGTCACCCCGGCCTCAGTGACCTGGGTCTCTGATCTCTAACTGATTCAGGAGATACCACATGTCTGATCTCACCCAAGGCACGCACCATATCGGCCTGACCGTATCCAAGCTGGAAGATAGGCGCGGTGTTCACTCCGAAGAAAAGAGAACCCCAGCGCAGCGGGAAAGACTGGCGCTGTCCGACACGTTGATAGCTGAGGTGGCCAAAGCCGACGTTATCCTCATTTCCTCGCCAATGTACAACTACGGCGTGCCTGCTCATCTGAAGGCCTGGTTCGATCAGATCGTGCGCATCGACAAAACGTATGATTTTGATCTCTCACGAGGAGAATTCCCCCTGCAGCCCCTGCTCTCAGGTAAAACTCTGATCATAGTGACTTCCAGCGGAGAGTTTGGCTTTGAAAAAGGTGGAATACGAGAGGTCGCTGGTCACCTGGCACCGCACCTGCGCACGCTGAGTAAGTATCTCGGCGTAGACACAGTCTACGAGATTGCCGCCGAGTACCAGGAATTTGGGGACGAGAGGCATCGGATATCAGTCGCCAATGCCAGGCAGCGAGCCGAGGAGCTCGCCCTTGAACTAAGCATTTCAAACCTGGCTCAACCGTCGAATTATGAGATTGCCGATGTGTAAGGCGATTAACGAAGAACGTCTCATGGAGTGTGCTGACATCGCCATTGATTTGGCTGTCAGCAATGTAAAGGCCAATGGCTTGCCCTTTTCGGCAATTATTCTGGATCAAAATGGGGACCTGATTGGCCAAGGCGTGAATCAGGTCGCCAAGCAACTGGACTGTACCGCACACGCTGAAATCCAGGCGATCAGAGAGGCTTCACGGACTGTAAAAAGGGTCTCACTCAGCGGGACAACGTTGATTGCGTCAGGAGAGCCTTGCGCCCTCTGCTATATGGCAATTCGTATGGCGGGGATTCAGAAAGTCGTTGTGTTGTCGAGTCGATATGAGGCGGAAGAACAGGGGTTTAATTATCTATGGACATACGAGTATCTCAACGAAAGCATTTTTCATGAGTTCGAGGTTCTGGCGCTGGATAATGAGAGGAGGTTACTCCCATTCCAAATAGCCAAAATGAACATGGGCGATTAAGAACCTACTTCGCCCAAAATCCACGATACAAATGCGCGAACCTTGTCCGTGCGGAATTTCGCTTCCGGTGCAACCAGGTAGTATTGGTACTCTGCCGGGACCGAAATTTCAATCGGGCTCTGAAGCAAGCCGGCTTTAAAAAGATCGGCAACGAGGCTGTATCGCATCAATGCTATCCCCCTGCCAGCCAGCACAGCCTCCACGAGCGTCGATCCCTCTGTTACCCGAAGCGTTATGGAGCTGTCAGGTATTTCGATGCCGAGTTCTTCCTGAAACGCTCTCCACGAGCTTTCCAGGTCGCTTGATTCATCGATAAGCCACGGAAGTTTTGCCAGACTCTCAGGCGTTACAGGCTCACTGTCAGTGAGCATGCTGTGACACACCGGCAGCAGTTTTTCTTCGAGCAATAGCCTGGACTCGAGCCCGGGATAATTACCGCTGCCATACCGGATCGCGAGATCCACGCCATCACCCTGAAAACCAACCAACTGCAAATTGGGTTGAAGACTTAGCTGGATCTCAGGATGAGCTCTTTGAAACGAATCGATTCTGGGCACAAGCCACCGACTCGCGAAGGATGGCACTGTTGCAACGGTCAGTCGTCCAGGATCGGAGTTTGGTGCAAACAGCGCAATGCCTCTCTCCAGCTCCTGAAAGCCAGTCTCCACATACCCCGAAAGTGCTCTGCCTTCATGCGTCAGCCTCACTTCGCGGGTTAAACGAACAAAAAGCTTCAACCCCAGAAAATCCTCCAAGCCACGAATGTGGGTGCTGACGGCCGCCTGGGAAATGTTCAGGGCCTCTGCCGCCGATTTGAAGCTTAGCTCTCTCGCAGCGTACCGAAATGCCTGCAATGCCCTAAGCGGAGGTAGTTTCTGCATTGGTTCCATTCTGCTCACGGTTAATTTTTAATTAAGCATAGACCAGGTTTACCCGTTTGTTCGGGGAACCGTTGACTGAAAACATAAGGTGACTAAATCAACGGTAGGAATACTCATCATGAAAATTGAAGTCCCAATCATCAGTGCTTTTGTTGACGGCGATTCCGGCGGCAACCCTGCAGGTGTTGTGTTGAATGCCGACCTATTCAGCTCCGAGCAAAAACAGAAGATCGCGGCGGCTGTCGGCTTGTCGGAAACGGCTTTTGTGTCTGCGTCGGAGTTGGCAGACATAAAACTGGAATTTTTTACACCAACCCAGCAGATCGCTCACTGTGGCCATGCAACGATCGCGACATTCAGTTTTCTAAAGCAAAAAGGTCTGTTAGCCCATGATCAGTCATCAAAGGAAACCATTGATGGCCTGAGATCGGTCAACATGGAGGACGAAGCCGCCTATATGGAACAGAGGGCTCCTCGCTTTGAGGCGCTGGACGAGAATGATCTAAAGACCGCCCTGCTGTCCCTTGGAATAACCACCGACGATCTGATCGAGGGTGCCGAGCCGATGCTGGTCAATACCGGCAACAGCTTTGTGGTGATTGGCATTCGAGACGGCCAGACAGTCAAGGGTCTTCAGCCAGATTTCGGCCTCATCGAGAGGCTTAGCGAAGCTCTGGATCTTATAGGATTTTACGTATTCTCCTTCGACGGCGTTGGCGATGGGAGAGACGCAGGAGCCCGCATGTTCGCACCCCGATATGGCATCCTGGAGGAGTCTGCGACAGGAATGGCTGCTGGCCCGCTGGCCTGCTATCTGCGTGAGCAATTGGCTATCCAGAAGCAGGAGTTCACTATCGAACAGGGTCGCTGGATGCCCGCACCCTCACCTAGCGTCATAAACGTGCGGCTGACTATTGGAACCGATAGCAGGATCAAGAACCTGTTCGCGGGTGGTCGGGGCGCAATCAGAAAAGTTATTGAAGTTGATTTTTGATGACCCTTAGGCGAGCACTAACGCGCTCGTCTAAACCCATCACCTGAGCTGATGTGTTGTATACCGCAAAGCAATTTTTTCTGTAGACGGGAAACCAAGAGAATAACCATCAAGCCAATACGGCGATGCTGTTTAACTTAACTCTCTTACAAGGTGGAATATCACATGAACGCAATCAACAAGTTCTTTCTCGTTTTCTCTGTAATCGCTTTCTCTGCATTCGCACAGGCCGAGGGTGTCAGCCAGGAAGATATCGAGCGTGGAAACAATCCAGCGATCGAAACAGTCGATCTTGGTATCAGCAACTAAGCTGATCACAACGAAAAGGGGCGGTCATCATGACCGCCCCTTTTTTATGCCTGTGACCCGTCCAACAATTGTCGCCCATCGGAAAGCATTAAATTGAGCGGCAGAACGCCGCTCTTCAGGTGAAAGATACCAGTACCAGTAGCCCGAAAAACACACTGATCACGGTCGCCACTCCGGACAGGTCTTCAGCGCCAGCGCCGCTTGTTACCCAGCGCCTTAACGCCTTCAGAAAACGCGTGGGCGTGTAGATATTTTTGCGGTAATTGCTCTGGTAATAATGTTGAAGAAACAGTGGCATAGATTCACTATCGAAGCGATGCCAGAGCTTCAGAACACCAAGAATATCCTTGCGGCAGGCCCAGCTCTGGACAGATGATGGCAGCCAACTCAAGGGGATAGCTGAGCCAAAATCAATGATTGCAGGGTCGCCGCGTCCCGACACCAGAATGTTTCCGGAATTGCCGAGGTCCATGTGGGCAACCCCATGCTGGTGCAGGGTCTTCACATCACTGAAAAGTCGTGAGAAAAAGTTGTGCGGTACCCCCTTGCCCGCCGCAATTTCCTTCACCGGCCTTCCCTCTATCAGACGATAATGGATGGTAGGCGAAGGGTCTGATGGCCGGCTGACTTGATCAGGCGTGAAATCCAGGTGCTCGACTTTTCTCAGCATCCTGAATTCGTGGGACGCGAGAAACCGGAAGTAATTCCCGAGCAGGCCCCGGGAGAATCTGAAAGCCTTGTAGACGTGCCGGTTGCCGCTGTTGTCGGCGTTTACAGAGATGATTGGCTTGTACCATTTCTGGTCAGCGGCATCGGTAATTGCAGCAGGCTGCCAGCTGGAACCCATCGACGGGCAGTTCGTTTGGCCGTTCATTCCCCCTCCCAACTCCAAGATATGCAGATTATTGGGCAAGCTGGCCGGATCAATCCTGGTTTAACCAAGCCCTTGCCGATGCCGCAACTCGCGACATCTGCAGAGGATTATTGGAAGTTTTCGGGAGGCTGAATAATTCCGTTGCGGTATCTTTGTCATCATGAAAAATGATGACTGCACTTTTACTCGTTTCAGGCGATGGCTTTTACCGCCGAATGGCCACAGGGCGAGTTGGTCATAATGTCATGCCAGCGCTCGCGAAGGAGCCGCTCCACGTGGTTTCGCAACCAGACAATTCCGGGATCACGGTCGTGGCGGGTGTGCCAGATGAGATACAGACTGGTCGGGTCTACTTCGAAGGGCAACTGCCCCATCCAGAGCCCATCCACGAAGCCACAGTCCTGGCTGATCAGTTCGGGTACCGCTGCAATGAGGTTCGAATCCCTGAGAACCTGGGGAACGATCGAAAAATGGTTGACCGTCGCTGCAATGCGTCTGCTCTGGCCCTTCTGATCAAGGTAGCTATCCACGAAACCGTGCGCATCGCCCGACATCGTCACAAGCAGGTGCCGCGCGTTGAGAAATTCATCCATTGTGATTGACCGGCCCGCAAGCGGGTGGTCCGCGCGCATCGCCAGTACATAACCACCCTCGAACAGCCATGTGCTCCGCAGACTGCGGTCGTGTTGATTCAGCATACCCACAGCCAGATCAACATGGGCTTCCCGTAAGTCGTCGTAGGTTCCCTCCGGCGTGTAGGGAACAGCGTGTACATCCACGCCCGGCGCCTCCCGCTCGAGAAGTTCAATCAGCTGACGCCAGATCATTTCAACAATCACATCCGTTACCGCGATTCGGAATCTCCGCTTGGAAGTAGCCGGATCGAACTGCGTTGCACTGACCGCATTGGTGAGCGCATACATGTGATCGCCAACTTGGTCCCACAGACTCAGGGCATAGGATGTCGGTTCAATGTTTCGGCCTTTGCGCACGAACAGCGGGTCGTTCCAGATCTGACGCATTCTCGAAATCGCATTGGACACAGCCGGCTGAGTCATGGCGAGCCGATCTGCTGCACGGGTGACTGATCGCTCAGTCATAATGGCATCGAAGATGTACAACAGCTGGAGTTCTTGCGTTTTCATTCAACGTTCCTGGTCAGAAGAAGCCTCCCGTTCGGGAGGCTTTGGATGTGCGCTATAGGTGTCCTTTTACAAATGCCCTTAGCTCGCTCAGACTGCCAGCCCCTGTCTTCTGGGCAATAACACCGCCGTCCTGGAACAGTGAAAGGGTCGGGATACCCCGGATACGCATTTTGGCAGTAATGTCCGGGCTGTCATCCACGTTCACTTTGGCAATGGTCAGTTGCTCACCAAACTCTTCTGCGATTTCCTCAAGCATAGGCCCGACCGTCTTGCATGGGCCGCACCAGGGTGCCCAGAAGTCCACCAGTACTGGGCGATCACTCTTAACAACCGCTTGCTCAAAATTTACATCTGTTACTTCAATCATGTTGCTCATCGGCAAACCTCCTCTATACAAAAACTTGCTTCAAACACTGAAGCCTTCTGCCAGTGAAAACCAATTGCAGGACTGTATAAGCTCTATTTTCTGTGATGATGATTCCGTACCTGGCCCTCACAGTCGCTTGCTAAATACCAGCCCACCCCACGCAAGCGTGCGATTTCCTGTGCCGGATTTGATTTCCGAACTCTGAACACGCAGGACATAACTCAGTTCGGTGCCCGCAAAGAAGCTGTGGGTATACCCAGCCCAGACCTCTGCCAAAAGAATGTTTAGCTCGTTGGCATCCAGTTCATGGTCCGAATCCCGGAATTGGCCCTGCAAGAAGGCGTTGAAGGCGCGGGCTTTGACTGACATTCCGCCCCAGAAATAGTTTTCCCGTCCACCAGGAGCTGACACCCCGGGCGCGCGCTCACCGTAAGCCATCAATTCAGGGTTAAAGCGGTTATCGGGTGAAGAGATCAGGCCATCCCTGAAAACCAGGGCCGCACCAAACTCAGTCAGGTATCCGACCGATCCGAAATACGTCACTTTGAACTGCCGATTCGGCTGGCTGGCATCCAGGTATTGGTGGTAGGCAGCCGAGTAGCGGAAAGTCGGCTCTCCGCCATTGGAAATCTGGTTACCCCAGCCGTTTGCACGGTCGCTACCGACAACCTTGTGAACTGCATTCTGGCCGGATTTAAAAACATCCAGTCCCAGCACGCCCACAGTCGTCGATGTCGTCCAACCCGATTTTGCGCCTAGGGCCTGGTAGCTCTGGCTCGAGGATACGTAGACCAAGCTGCTGTACGGACGATCGTTCCGGTCGATGGCCGACTCCTTGATTTCCTCCGGGGTGAAGCCATAAACACCAAACTCAATTGCAGCACTCTGTGGTTTTTCAACCTGTCCCCCCAGGTAGGGCAGCACATACCCGTCCAGCCCCTGAGTGATACTCGAAACCGGGTTATTTATAAATCCCTCTGAATTAGAGGAATAAGTAATGGCCACACCAGCGGTGTAATCGCGATCTGTCTGCGTTGGCGCAAAGAGATCGTTATCCGTAGACAGAGCTATTACCGAGTCGGAGGACTCGGCGTGCGCGGTAAAAGCCAATATGGAGACCGCAAGGAACGGTGCAAAAAAACGAGAATTCATAGCCAACTCCGAAAAATGTGTCGGTAAAGTTGGCTGCTATTTTTCGGTTGGCTGGCACTCAGGACTAATTAAGCGTCGGTATTCAAAACATCATCAATGCTTATGAATAAGTAATTCTACGGGCATTTTCTTTACTCTCCAGGCTAAAGCCCATCACCCTAAATGATGTATTGCATACCGTTTGGGAATTATTCCTCGCCAATCTTCAGCTCCATAATTCGCTGCATCTGATATCGAGTCGGTTGGCGACTCCGGTATTAGCATCAACCCATCGAACTTTGGAGAAAATGTTATGCGTAAATTTGTATTGATCACTCTGGCTTCACTTTTTGCCGCCACCGCCCTGCCCGCAAACGCTACCCTGGCAGACCGTAAATCCGATGAGCCCCGCTCCGAACAGGCTCAGCCCGCTCCTTACAGCGGCCAGATTGTGATTCGTGGTGAAATTCAGGATCGCGACGCCAAGAACGATACTGCCGAGCCGGCCCCGTACAGCGGTCAGATTGTTATCCGCGGCCAAGTGCAGCCTGAAAACCACGGCTGAATTCTAGATGTTTCATTTGCGTCTTGGCGCCAGGGACGGTGCGTTTTAAGCATGTCTACAGATCAACTGTTAAATCGAATGTCCGCCACATCGACAACGTTCCCGGAAACATCAACGTTTGATATCGTTGAGCTATCAAACTCCAACAACACTTCAATCTCACTTGGCCTCCCGCAGAAACGCCCCTGAAAGATCGTGAGTGGATTCCTCTGCATCAGACCTTGCCGAAATAAATAAACTGCCGCAGGCCCTGCAGCGCTTCCGGTAGCAATATCTTCAACCTTGCCAGCATTGTCCCAGGTTCGCCCTTCAAAGGTTCCTGTATCCAGCACATAGATGAATTTTGCTCCGTATGAAGCCAGCAGAGAACTCAGGTCCGGGACGTTGAACTTGATAGCATCCAGATGTCCGTTAACCGGCAGAATGAGGTATGGAAGACCGGTAGTGATTACTTCTGCCGGATACGGCACGCCAGCCTCTGGCGATAAACTCAAAGCCTCGTAGAACCCTGCGGCCTCATCATAAGACAGGGTCTTGAGATGCACCGGTTTGCCTTGGGACATGGAGGCTCTAAAGGCTCCGTCGTCTTCCCAACGACTCGACAGGGTCACCTCTCTCCCATTCAAATCAATCTGCCATTCTTGGGACTCCGTCGCTGAGCCATGTAATTGGTGCAGGTGATATGCAAGCCCCAACAAAGGGTGTCCTGCAAACTCCAGTTCCTCTTCCATAGTAAAAATTCTGGCTGACCAGCCCCCGGGACTTCCACTGAGAAATATCGATTCAAACTGTCGCATTTCCTGGGTAAGCATGAGCATTTCCTGCTCGTTCAGCGGTTCAAAATCGTAGAAAATTGTGAGTCCGTTTCCATGAAATTTCTGGTTGGCGAAGACGTCCACTAATCGGCATTTCATAATTGGATACCTCGGGGGATTGAATTCGTAGTGGGTCTTGTTCGCTCAGACATTGCGCCGCCCTGCTCGTGTGAACGTAAACAGAGAGCTCAGGAATACCCAGCCAAATCCAAGAACACCGACGTTGATGCCAAAGGCCGTTTTCTCGCTCCCATCCGGGTGTACCATCGATCCGCCATAGACGTCTTGTAAAGCAAAGGCTGCAAGAAATCCTCCGGTGACCAAAAGCGCGATCAGGCTCGCTTTACCTCTTCCTTCCGGAGTAAACCATGTAAGCCACAATGCGATAACTCCGAGTGATGAATTGGTGAACAGTTGCCACACCTCGTGCAATCGCGCATGAGCCACCCAGGCCGGGTTAAATACATGGCTGTCGTTGATCTCAAGATAGGGAACAACAGCCGCGTAAAGTAAAACACCAATGGTTAACAGCACCTTATCCAGCATTTCTCACCTCAATTCGACAATGTTAGTTTTGTTTAAAGGCTCAGAGTAAACCCGGTCACCAGGCGGCTCTCTTCGCGGTACCGGCCAAAAGCGCCGGACCGATCACCGAAAAACAGGTCGGCACCCACTCTCAGGACCACGTTGGTGGATGCGGTGTACTCGGCCTCCAGTTGAACCAGTGAATCTTCTTTATCCAGGTCGTATATGCTCAAGGCCTCCAACCTGAGCGCGTTATTCATTGCCTCGTGCCTGATCAACAAAGTGATCTGCTCATTTGAACGGGTGTCTTCGCCGGTGCTGGCAAAACGATAGGTCTGGAAAAACTGTGAGCTGATGAACCAGTCAGTCAACCCACTGTAATCCAGGCCGATAACGTAAGAGCCGATCTCTGTATCTGTTGTTTGGCCGGTCACGGAGTCCTGAAAACGCTTCTTGCTCTCCACCCCGACTTCGCTTCGAAAAGTGATATCCCCGAACGGTTTTGACGCGGTGCCGCCGACCAGGTGCGAGCGGTTATAGTCCGCTACCACCCGTTGATCAGAACTATCGATCCGGATCAGTGGATCATCAATCGTGTGATACAGGTAGTTCAGCGATAGATCCCAGCCATCCCGAAAGCTGGAGAACTTCACCCCCAAATCACTGTCTTTCAACGATTCAGGGCGATCGACCTGCAGGCGCCCGCCTCCATAAAGACCCGGAATCAACGAATAAGTGGCCCCCGGCAAGGTACTTTCCGTCACCGTGGCATCCGGAACCCACACCAACTGGGCCGTCCAGGTATCCAGCGGAAACTCGACGAGTGCGGACCAGAGCGGAATCCGACGGTGTTCTATATCGGGCAGGATGAACTCCCGATAGCTCAGTGGGTTGATAACATCAAGTACTCGCAAGCCGTCGGCCTGCCCCCACACAATCTGCTGTTTGCCCAAACGTACAAAGGCGTCACCAGCGTAGTGATCCAGAAAAAACTCTCTCAGCTCAAGATCAACATGATCACTGGGAAAACCTTTCTCTGTATTCCGTGCACGAAAGGGTTGATCCGGCCGGCCAGGGTCCAGCTCATCCTTTGCATCAAGACGCCCTTCCCCAAGGAGCGTGAGCCGCATTCCTGAATCAAAACGCATCACCCATTCCGGACGCCACACGATTTCCTGTTTCTGCCAGCTCCCGGTCTCGTAAGCATAGGCCGCCCCCACGTCGACGAGAGAAGAATGCTGAACATCCAGCGCCGAGACGGGCGTGCTGACCAGCAACCAGGCGATCGCGATCCCTGAATATCGTAGCCGCTTCATGTCAGTAACCCCGCTTCAGCGCGTTCTGCTCGAACAATCGTGGCGGAACGGATGCCTCGTAATCGGTGTTCTCGAACTGAATGCGGGTGCTGTGGCCGGTTTTGCGGTTGGTTGCCTTGATGTCAGTGATGGCCCAGATTTCGTCAATGTTTTCTATGGCTCTGGCACGCACCGTCTTGAGAAAATTTCCGTTTACATCCCAATATTCCGTCAGCCGTGGAATCCATAGTGTGGAGTCAATCCGCAGCAGTACTCGTCCATATCCCAGAGCCTTACTTACCTCAGGATCAACCGGAGTTGCCTCGACTTTCCAGGCGTGATGACCGTCTACTTCCTCTTCGCCGATCAGCAAGAACTCGTAATCCTCGGCAGCGATTTTGCTCTCTTTTTTGATCTCCTCGTAGGTGAAGTCTGTGCCCAGAAAGTAATCCCCGCGGTCAGAAGCAGAAATTCTGCGCACCTTCCTCAAGGCGGGAAGGTAAAGCCACTGATCGTCGTCTCTCTCCTGTTCGGCATAGTCCCAGGTCAGGAATGCGGTACCTGCTACAGTTCCCGGGTGGGTGTAGAAGATGACGGTCTTCTTGGTTTCTCCGAAATAACGGCGGAACGCTCGCGTATGCTCTTCACGGGTGTTACCTCGGCGGTCTGTCATTGTGATGAACATATCTCGCTGAACAGCGACACCCTCAGGGCGGTTGTTCATCTTTTGAATAATCTCATCCGCGGTGGGAGGGTTTTCATCAGCTAACGCTTTGCTGGTCATCGCACCCACCGCTAGAAGGGCTAGCAAAATCACTCCGGTTTTCCAGAAGCTTCCGTTTTCGCCCAGCATGAATGCTGGGCGAAAAACCAGAGTAAAGGCCGGGAGCAAAATCAGGCTGGCGACAAACGCAACCGATACAGACAAGGCCACCAACATGCCAAAGTTAACCAGCGGAGGGACCTGGCTGGTCATCAAAACGCCAAACCCGAGTGCAACCGCCAAGAGATTGAACCAGAGTGCCCGCCCGGTAGATTCAAAAACACTGGTGATGCGCTCTGAGTTGCTCATGTTGCCGGGCTTGGACATCACTTCGCGGAGCCGATCAATCGTATGAATGGCAAAATCGACACTCAAACCAATCGCGATGGCCGCAAACATGGATGTTCCCACACCGAGCCAAATGCCCTTTATGCCCATCACGGCGTAGATCACCAGAATGGACAAACCGACCGGAATCGCCGCCATCAGACCGCCCATAATTGACCGAAAAAGCAGAGCGGCCATCAGGAACACCGCCAGGAAGGACACGATGACGCTGTTAAAGTGCGTTTCAGCAATGCCATCAATCCAGTGGTAATCGACATTGATCCGGCCGCTTATTTGCGCGCTCACTTCGCCATCGAACTTGGAAGCAAGGTGACTCTCCAACCTTGGGATCAGAGACCGGCTAACCTGGTATGAGCCTGTCTTCAGGTTTGCCCTCACCAGTGCCGTTTTCCGCCGGGAATCCACTCGCTCTTCGAAATCGGTAGGATCGCCAGACGCTGTATAGAGCAGAAAGAGCTGGGCAATCAGGTTTCTGTCATCAGGCAAGCGGTAGAATGCCGGATCGTCTTCATTGACGGCCTTGTACATCTGTTTGATGTAATCAGCGATAGAGGTGGTTCCATGAATCTCCGGCTGCTGCTCTAAAAAGCCCTGCAATTCGCTGATAGCTCTCAGAACGGATGGATCATAGATGCCCTCCGAATCAGGGGTCTCGATCACGACATCAAGGTAGTAGGTGCCGTTCATCGACGCATTGATCATCTTGTCAGCAACGTAGATGGGTTCATGCGGCTGAAAATTCTCAATTCGCTCTTCATTGACCACCACGTTAGCAGCGCCGATGACGGCCAGGGCTGCAATCACAGCCCCGGACAGAAGAACCTTCTTCGGGTGGTTTAGCGCAATATGACCAAGCACACCCGCCAGGATTTGCTTTGAGAAAGCACTGCGCTGGCGCCGAAAAAGACGACTCGGCCGGGTGCGGAAAAAAGACAGGAGTGCGGGCGTAACGAATAGCGTCAGAATGCCGGCAATCGAAACGGCGAAAGCACCGAAGATGCCGAAGTACTGAAGTGGCGGCATGTCGTTGGTGGGATACAGCGCAAGGAATCCCGCTGCTGTGGTCAGAGTTGTTAGAAAGACCGGGCGCCACATGCGGGCCATTGCCAGGGCAATTGCATCGATCTCGGATAGCGCCGGATCCGCAGCTTGGACCTCGTAATACTCGGAAAAAATATGAATGGAATCTGCAACTGCAATTCCAATCATGCAAACGATCAGGCCATTGGTAATGACATAAAACTCAGCGCCGGCGACTGCCATGGCCCCAAGTGTTCCTGCCACGGTTCCAGCGACAATCAGATTGGGAATAATGGCTGCCCGGGCGGTGAAGAACGCAGCAATCAGTACAATGGCAATGATGAGTCCGGCTAGCGGATTCAACCGTTTGGCGTCGCGGTCTATGTATTCAGACAGGTAACCCGCGATGGCTCCCTCGCCTGCCACATGGATTTCATTTTCTCCTGCCGGTGCTTCCTCGACTAGCTGCATCACAGCCCGATAGGTCGTTTCCGCCTTTTCCTGGTCCAACAGTTCAGCGATGATTAACGTCA
Source organism: Marinobacter sp. NFXS11 (assembly GCF_040148675.1). NCBI lineage: Bacteria > Pseudomonadati > Pseudomonadota > Gammaproteobacteria > Pseudomonadales > Marinobacteraceae > Marinobacter > Marinobacter sp. NFXS11. The sequence goes on from NZ_JAGDDV010000001.1 coordinate 1,478,604, forward strand.
TTGAACCGTCGCCAGCTACGAGACTTCCTTCGTAAAGGGGGAAACTCTCTATGCTCGTTTTAATCCACTGGATGTGGCCTTCATCCAGCGGCCCGTCCAGGAATTCCCGGACCTGCATTCCATAGGTGTCTCCCTGGATATTGGACTCAGTAGCGAGACTGGTTATGCCCTGTGGATCTATGTTCGGCACAGAGATCAGGCGGTCGCTCAGCCAGTTCACCACTTCAAGGCTTTTCGGGTTGTAGATCCCGTGGGGTCCTGTGTTCTGTATCGCTATAACCAGGGGATCCTTGAGGTTAAAGATATCCTCAACAGCTCGCCTGTAGACGAGAGCTGGTTTATCGGCATCAATAAAGGCGTCAGCTTGGGTGTTCTTCTTCAGTTCCCCCAACTGACTTCCAAGACTGCCAATAACCAGCAATGCCAGAATCAGCGAGATCCAGCGATAACGAATCAGCTTCTTAAAAAAGCTAAACGCCGTTGAACGATGCTCTTGATGTTCAGCCATTACGATCCCCTTTCCAAGATGTATCTACACTTCATAAGTTAATAAAAAAGACACTGCTACGTCCGCTCGTTTTCCAGTATTCACGCAGGTGTTCGGGCTAAGGCCTGAACGGTGTGTGGGCAAAGTCGACAATTTCGCGGACCACTTCAGGATTTTGCAGAAGCCGGCTATGCCCGTATCCCGATGTATGGGTCAAACGGCTTCGCGGAAAAACCTCATGCAGCGCTCTGGACTCGGCGACAGGAACCTCTGAATCCAGTTCATCATGAATCAACAACACGGGTGCCTCGATTGAGGGAGCCAGCGTAATCAGATCCAATCGATTAACATTCAACCCCACCGTTTCTTCCATATCGCGAACGAAAAGACGTTTGCTCCGCGCACCAAGATTCACAAACCGGGCGAATCGGCTCAGCACGCCTTCAATCGTTGCCGGCCCAGAAACCAGAACCAGACGCTCGAAACAACTTCTCGTGGATTGGGCATAAACCAGCGCAGCGGCACCGAGTGAGTGACCGACTCCAATATCAAAAGCCCCACCAACGTATTCATGCGCTGCGAAGACTGCTTCGATGAAGCGCCCCGGATGAGATTCGGTGGCTTGGGACTCTCCGTGGCCGGCCGGATGCAGGGCATAAATGGTGTATTCGCCGGGATCAATCTCACTCATTAGATCCTTGAATTGCCCGACCCAACCTGACCAGCCATGCAAGAACAAGATTTTCTTTGGGCCGTTCCCGGTGATCGACAGCAAACCGTCATTGCTTAGCGGCACGACTTTCTCAAATAACTCTCGGGATGAAGCCCGTCGTTCTGCCTTTATTCGGGGACTTGTCATGAGTTCGACGGCTTTCAAGGCCGCCCTGGATGGCAATATTCGGCTGTAAACGCCAAAAATTGCCTGGAAAATATTAAGAGAAAGGTTCATGCCCCGTTTCCTCATTTTGGTGGCCATTGACTAATCGACACAGGAACACCCCTTCCGATATCGAATCGATTTATATAAAGTGTATATACATCTCTATGGGGGTTGCAAGCGTTTGTTGATTGTTTTTTGAGCACGCCCAACCGATTCGTCAAACAGATGGACAACTATTCCAACCGTCCTGCCGCCTCAACTCTGGCCAAAGAACAGAAAATTGCAGGCACATTCATTACGAAGGAGACAGACCATGTCCGTCAGTTCGCAAACCACATCGTTCTCTCTGTACCACTTTCGCTCATGCCCTTTCTGCGCATACACCCGCTCTGCGATGAAGCACATCGACATCGAGGTGGAAGAGCGGGACATCGCCAGAAACCCTGCCTACCGAGCGGAGTTGATCAAAGGTGGCGGTCGAGCCCAGGTTCCATGTCTGAGAATCGAATCCAACGAAGAAGTTAGTTGGCTGTATGAATCCCAGGATATCGTCCACTACCTGCAGCGCCATGCAGCCCAGGCGGCTGATCACGAACAAACCTTGTGAACGATCCTCAAAACGTACAGGAGAGTGAAAATGCTCAAACGAAAAGTTGATGTTGCCATCATTGGCACGGGCACAGCCGGTATGGGTGCCTATCGCGAAGTTCGCAAACATACCAACAGCATCGCACTGATTGAGGGAAGCCACTATGGCACCACTTGCGCGCGTGTCGGCTGTATGCCCAGCAAACTTTTGATTGCCGCCGCAGAAGCCGCACACGGCGCAAAGCACGCGGGGATTTTCGGACTCAATGTTCCGACGGTTGAAACTGACGGTGCGGCGGTTATGGATCGGGTAAAAAGAGAGCGCGACCGTTTCGTCGGGTTTGTTGTCGAAGATGTCGACGAGTTTGATGATAGCCACAAGGTCCGTGGATATGCCCGATTCGTGGACTCCCATCGTTTACTGATTGATAACGGTCTTGAAATCACTGCCGACCGAATCGTTATTGCAACAGGTTCCAGACCGTTCATTCCTGAAGCACTTGAGGGCGCCGGTAACCGCCTGCTCGTTAACGACGATGTATTCGAACTGGAGCACCTTCCGACATCCGTACTTGTTGTCGGGGCCGGTGTTATCGGTCTGGAATTGGGACAGGCTCTAAGCCGGCTCAACGTTAACGTTACGATGCTGTCGCGGAACGACTCGATTGGTGGAATTGCTGACTCCGAAATCCGGAAAATTGCGGCGGATACTTTCCGGTCCGAATTTGATCTGGTCCTTCACGCGGAAGTCCTCGCAGCAAAAGAAACCCTGAACGGCGTGCAGGTAACCTACCGGACGTCCGGAGGCATCGTTCACACAGTAGTGGTTGACTATGTTCTGGCGGCAACCGGTCGCACTCCGAACACTGACAAACTCGGCCTCGAGAATACCGGCATTGCCCTGGACGCCCGCGGCGTTCCTGACTCCGATCGGTTCACCATGCAGACCAGTGCACCGCACATCTTTATTGCAGGTGACGCTAACAATGAGCTGCCCTTATTGCATGAGGCCTCAGATGAAGGGCGTATTGCGGGCAGCAACGCGGGAACCTTTCCCACTGTGGAAGCCGGCCATCGACGTGCCGGGCTGGGCGTCGTCTTTTCAGACCCGCAAATTGCCAGTGTGGGCAAACGAGCGCACGAACTGCTGCCATACACCTTCATCACTGGGAAGGTCAGCTTTCACAATCAGGGAAGAAGCCGCGTAATGGCCAAAAACCAGGGCATGCTGAACATCTATGCAGACAAGCACACCGGCATTCTACTGGGCGCAGAAATGTTTGGGCCGGCAGCGGAGCATATTGGTCACCTCCTGGCCTGGGCCGTGCAGCAGTCTCTTACGGTAAGCGAGATACTCGGGATGCCTTTCTATCACCCGGTCATTGAAGAAGGTGTTCGCACCGCTTTCCGAGATGCTGCAGAACAGCTCAAAAGAACACAACGTGAGGAGGCGCCCCATGCAGTTGCTTGAATTGTTCAGACGGTACCACATACAGGCGGCAAAGATTGCCCTTGTAGTCGGTACGATTCTATTGCTGATCAACCAGCATGATGCGCTGTTCGGATACCAGGAAATACAATGGCTGCCGGCAGTTTTGACCTACTGCGTTCCGTTCTGCGTTTTCATGCTCGGGAAGCTGTCCAGCGAGCGGGATTGCCAGAAATCCTCCGGGCTCAATGTGCCCGTTTCAAGGTATCGTTAACCATCTGGATTTCGCCGCGCTGTATCTCAGTGCGGCGAAATCATCCTTGAGGCAATCGCCTTCGCCTTCAGTGCCGCGTCCAGATCGCCTTCAACGTGCGCCTTAACAATGGCACCCTCTTTCAATAAAAACAGCGCGTTAGCCAATTCTTCTGCATCAGTTACTGAAGTGCAGATTTCCAGAGAATGCCGCTTCAGGAGCTCGAAAACACGGGTCTTGTGAGCCGCGCATCTTTTGTGTACCGGGTGCTCGGGATCACTGTACTCACCGCAGGTATTGATAAAGAAGCAACCATAGAAACGATGCAGTGTTGGTACGCGGTTATTAAACCAATCGTGAACTGCATCAAACATCTCCATAAGAGCCTCTCTCCCCGCCGGCCGACTGTTCATTCGCGACTCCAGCCATTGGAAAAACAGCTTGTCTCGGTGCTCGACGGCAGCCTCTACCAGCTTGTCCTTGCTCTCGAAATGGTTGTAGAGGGTTTGCTTTGCTACGCCCGACTCCTGCAGCACCTGGTTGATACCGATTGCATGGATCCCATGCTCGTAGAACAGTCGCAATGCCGTATCGATCAAATCCTGTCTTCGCCCCATTTGCAGACCTCCGTTTTTTTCATTGAATATATCTTGACCAATTTAGACAGATCTGTCTAGAATTAAAAATAGACCGACCTGTCTACTTCAAGAAATACCTCGGGCGTTATTAACAGGGTGTTTTTTGACTGGTGTTGTTGTCGGTTCCATTTACGAACCACCAGCGAACACGGCACGGAGAAGAGCACGATGGACATTCAAATCAAAACCACCCGAAAGGCGCCCGTGTTTGGGCATGAAGCTGATTTGATAGATGGCTTGCAGACCGGGCACCCACAAGCCTTTGCGGAAGCTTACCGGAGATATCATCCAGTGATGCTGAGGGTTGCGGCCAAGTACACTTCTGCGGCCATGGCCGATGATATCGCCCAGGAGGCCTGGATGGCGGCAATTGGAGCCATTGGTTCTTTCGAGGGCCGTTCGTCACTCAAGACCTGGCTGTGCCGGATTGTCACCAATAAAGCCTTCAACACGTATCGGGAAAACCGTAAGGAATTTCCTGCCACGCCAAGCCTCGCCCTGTTATCAGACAGCTCACCGGACAACCAATTTAATGGCGCCGCCGGGCATCTTAGCGAACCGGAGCTGGCTACCCAGACTGCAAAGGTTCAGGAACGCATTCGCGTTGAAATGAAGAATATGAACCGGGATCACGCCAACGCGATTCTGCTCAAGGGCATGAGCCCACTCACCGGCTCGCAGGTTTCTGATGTGCTCGAGATTTCCCACGGAAACCTGCGAGTCATCCTGCACCGTGCACGAAATGAACTGGCCGCCCTGCTCTAATCCAGGCGGCCTGTTCACTATGTTTTGCTAAAACTGGAGAACGCTTATGAGTACCCAACGTCCACCACTACCTCCGTTTACCCGGGAAAGTGCCATTGAAAAGGTCCGCCTTGCCGAAGATGGTTGGAACAGCCGGGACCCGGCGAAGGTTGCCCTCGCCTACACAGCGGACACCCGCTGGCGCAACCGGTCGGAGTTCGCCAATGGCCGCGAACAGGTCGAGGAATTTCTTACCCGTAAATGGAATCGTGAACTGGATTACCGCCTTATCAAGGAGCTCTGGGCCTATACCGACAACCGGATTGCCGTGCGCTATGCCTACGAGTGGCACGACGACAGCGGGAACTGGTTTCGGTCCTATGGAAATGAAAATTGGGAGTTCGATGCTGACGGACTCATGCAGAGACGTTTTGCATGCATCAACGACACTCCGATCAAAGAATCAGATCGGCTGTTCCATTGGTCCCTCGGTCGCCGACCGGATGATCACCCCAGCCTCAGTGACCTGGGTCTCTGATCTCTAACTGATTCAGGAGATAACACATGTCTGCTCTCACCCAAGGCACGCACCACATAGGCCTGACCGTATCCAAACTCGAAGAAAGTGCTGTCTTTTTTACTCAGCTTCTGGGTTGGAAAGAAGTGTTCCGTAAGCCCTCATACCCTGCCATTTTCGTCAGTGATGGCTCGATAATGCTGACCTTGTGGCAGGTTAAATCCAATCATCGCGTGGAGTTCGACCGTAGATCTAATGTCGGTCTTCATCATCTGGCTCTGGAGGTGGCAAATGAGGAAACGCTTCAGCAGATCCACCAGAGAGTTTCTGATTCAGGCCTTCGAATCGAGTTTCCTCCAGAGGACGTCGGCGACGGGCCTTCCAGGCATATGATGTGCTACGAGCCCAGCGGAATTCGCATCGAATTTTTCTGCAAGGGCTCTTAGCAATAGCCTATAAGGGCGGACCGGTCATCGTTCTCATTAAGCGCACCGGACCGCCCAGCTCCTGGCAAAGCTGACCAAAAATTCCTCCAAATCAACTCCTCCAGACATCCTGCCGAGTTTTCAGCACGATTCGCCGCCTCCCCGGCTTTGAAAAGCACTAGATTAGAGCCCTCAACGACTCGATCCACCTCTGTATAAGGGTAAACGTCATGGACAAAACGATCTCGGGGCTGGCGGCAGTGATCAGCGCGGCCTTTCTTTTCTCGGCAACAGCTCATGGCTCCGCAGGTCATGCTCCGATTATCAAACAGGTAACGGATCGTGGGCTGAAGGTTGTCTCTTCCTTCAAGGCCGTTGATGGTATGACCGGCTATATACTCGATTCGAACGGTTCTCCGGTCACTCTGTACGTTACCCGAGACGGAGAGCATGCATTTGTTGGAACGCTGATCGATAAGAAAGGTTCAAATCTCTCTGCTCCCAGAGTTCAAGAGCTTTTCCATGACGCAAAAAATCAACAGGCCTGGGCAGAGCTTGAAAACAGCCATTGGATTCAGGACGGTGATCCGAACGCAGAAACCGTGGTTTACGCCTTCGTAGACCCAAACTGCCCATATTGTCACAGGTTCCGGACAGCCGCCTTGCCATGGATTAACGAGGGCAAAGTTCAAATCAGGCATATCGTAGTCGGAGTGCTTGCCAGCGACAGTGTCGCGAAAGCTTCGACAATCCTTGGTTCGAAAAAGCCCCACGGCGCGTACATCAAGAACTTTGAGACCTTCAGAAGTGGAGGCATTGTGCCGGTACACGATGCTTCAGAGCGTGGCAAAGCCCAGGTTGAAACCAATAATCGCCTGATGTCGGAACTTGGCGTTAGCGCCACCCCCGGTATCTATTACAAAGATGGCAGCGGCAATGTGAGGATGCGGCTTGGTCTGCCGCCAGAGAGTGAGCTTAATCGCATCATGAATCCTTGAAGCTCAAGGGACGACTCGCCGGACTGGCAGTCGTCCCTTTTTAAGGTCTTCAAAGGAGCGCAGCGCCATCAGTCTTTCCGTGGGCCAAGAAACGTAGTGGTTTCCGTGATTAGAGCCCCTTTTCCATTCAGCGTACTGATCTCAAATACTATGTCGTTGGGGCCAGCATCGAGGGAAGTCGATGGCAAGGCTACGGAGAACGGAATCTCGATCTTCTCACCTGCTTCCACCACCACACCTCCGGGACCTGTGGTTGAGAATTCTTCAACACCGCCAACCTCGACCACCAGGTATCTCGGGCTGCTGTCTTTGTTGGTAAGCTTGAGCAAATAACTATTTTCAATGTTGCCCTCGCTTGTATAGCGATACATACCGCGGTCCCTTTCCACATCGAGGGTTACCAGTGGTCTGGACGCCACGCCCCAGGAAAATAGCGCAATCATCAATGCGAGGAACGCGAAATACCCCACCAGTCGTGGCCTCAACAGGTTTGTTTTTCCGCCCTTTAGTTCGCGCTCGCTTGCGTAACGCACCAGGCCGCGTTCATACCCCATCTTGTCCATAATCGAGTCGCATGCGTCTATGCACGCCGCGCATCCGATACACTCCATCTGCAAACCGTCGCGAATATCGATACCGGTCGGGCACACCTGGACGCACATCTGGCAGTCAATACAATCACCAAGCCCGCCTTCTGACAGCGCAGCGTCCTTTCTCCGCGACCCTCTCGGCTCACCTCGGGCGGCGTCATAGGAGATAACCAGGGAGTCCGCATCCACCATGGACGACTGAAACCGCCCATAGGGGCACATGTGAAAACAGACTTTTTCGCGTAACCAACCGGCATTCAGGTAAGTAGCCGTGGTAAAAAACAGGACCCAGAACACGGCCCAGCCGGATGCTTCCATGGCAAAAAGATCACTGACAAGATCCCGGATCGGCGTGAAATAGCCTACAAACGTTATTGCAGTTAGCAGACTGATAACCAACCAGAGCCCATGTTTGGAACCCCGGCGAGCGATCTTGCGCAGACTCAGAGGCGCGGCATCAAGCTTGATTCTTCTTGAGCGGTCCCCCTCTGTTAGTCGCTCTGCCCACAAGAAGACCCAGGTCCAAACGCTCTGGGGGCAGGCGTAGCCACACCATACCCGCCCGGCCAGCACGGTAAGAAAGAACAGACCGAAGGCACAAATCAGGAGGATTCCAGAAAGCAACACGAGGTCTTCTGGCCAGAACGTGGCTGAAAATATATGGAATTTCTTTTCGGAAAGGTCCCAGAGTACGGCCTGCCGGCCACCCCAGTTCAGCCAGGCTACGCCAAAATACAGGGCGAAGAGTACAAACCCGCCGGTTATCCTCAAACGGCGGTAAAGCCCAGAAAAGCTTCGCGGCTGAATTTTCTGTTCAGCCTCACGAGTTGTTGATGAAGATTCAATTTGCTTAACAGAGATCAGGCGACTCATTCGCTGCGCACCTTGCCACATTCGATCAGAAACGGATGGCACGAGGATAATCGCTCGCTTTAAATAGGGGCAGGACCACTTTTTTAATAAACAATAGGGACAGATAAGGAGTCTTCAGGACACCAGTTCGGATAACCGGTGCAAAGCGGCAATCCGGGCGCCATTCCAGGGATGGGCAAAACTGATTCTCAGGCAGTTTGAAAACTTTCCTGATACCGAAAAGAGGCTGCCAGGGGTGATGACAATGCCCTCTTTCAGCGTTTCGGCGTAAAGACTCAAGGTGTCGACCTCCGGAGGCAGCTCTACCCACAGGGCCAGGCCTCCATTCGGAGCCGTTGCACGCAAAGGCACCGGCCAGTCTCCCAGAAGAGTCAGCAAATGATCTCGCTGCTGGCGCAAACTTTGACGATAGCGCCGGAGGAAGGATGAGTAGCCACCCTCTGCAATAAAATCCGCCACTCCTTGTTGTAAAAACCGACTACTCGCCAACTGGGACGTCAGTTTGAGTTGCACGATTTGCTGGTGCCATCTTCCTCCCGACACCCACCCCAAACGGAGATCTCTCGAAAGCACCTTGGAAAAAGAGCTGCAATGGATGACCCGGTCAGATTCATCAATCGCTTTCAAAGTGTCGGGTACGTTTAACCAACCCGAATCGCCGTAAATGTCATCCTCAATAATGGCAAGCTGATGTTGGTCGGCTAGCGCGAGCAGCCGCACGCGGGTTTCATGAGGCATCACAGCGCCGGTCGGAGTAGCAAATGCCGGTGAAACCACGCAAGCTTTTACGTCCCAGGTCTGAAGAGTCTCCTCGAGCGTCTGTATATCCATACCACTGTTCGGCGATGCAGGTATCTCGACTACCTTGAGCTGAAGTTGTTCAAGTAACTGAAGAACTCCATAAAATCCCGGAGCTTCCACTGCAACCACATCACCGCGCTTGCAAACGGCCATCAAGGCCAGAAACAGGGACTGTTGGCAGCCAGATGTGATGCAGAATTGATCGGCATCAGCCGCCCACCCTCTTCGGGCTGATCGCAGGGCAAGCTGGGATCTCAGCTCAGGGTCACCAGCCGGCTCGTCATAGTATTGAAAGCTTGCCGATTGACGCCTCAGTGCCCGCCCGATCGACCGATTAAGTTGAACAATGCCTGGCAGCGTTACTTCGCTGCGGTGATCAGGGAGCAAATCAAAAGCAGCGCTTCGGGTCATGATGTCCTGAAACACCTGGCTCACCGAAACAGGTTTGGGTGCGGCGAGAGTCGAGGCTTGACAGGGAGTCTCGAATTCGCAATGACCAGGCGCAACGAAAAAGCCGCTGCGCTCTTCGGCCTGGACCAACCCTCGGGCCTCAAGTCGTTGCAGTGCATGCTGAACGGTAATCTTGGAAAAGCCGTGCTGGCGACAAAGTGTCCTGATTGAAGGGAGTCGTTCGCCAGGTTGCCAGCGGCCACTTTCAATACTCTGTCGCAGAGTATTCTCAAGTTTCTGGTATCGCGGCAATTCGACCGTCATTGTTTAATTCTTCTCCAAGGCACGTTCAAACGATTCATCTGAGTTACGAAAAGAGTACAAAACACTCCCTATCCCCGCATAAAAAAGCCGGGCTTGAGCCCGGCAAAATGAGTTTACTCTGAAAATCGCCAACAACTCACGCCAACTGCGATACCTTCTGTTTCAGACCGTCTATCCAGTTGGTCAGATCCTTCAGGGATTTAGACCCGGTTTCCTGGCCCATGAACTGATCTCGTCTCAGCAGAACCAGGGTCGGAATGGCCCTGACGCCAAATTTGGCGGCAAGATCATGTTTCTGGTCCACATCCACTTTTACCACTGCAGTTTCAGCGTTCAATTGACTGAACTGCTCCAGAACCGGGTTCATAACCTTGCACGGCGCACACCAGGGAGCCCAAAAATCCAGTAGGAGCCACTCGTGCCTGTTGGCAAGATCTCCCAGTTCGTCAAATGTATTCAGGTTTACGATCGGCACAGCGGATATCCTCCGGACAAAAACTTCAATTAAGAAAAAGGGCGTACTCGGCGAACACTATCGATGCGAGGGTGAATGCCGAATACGCCAAGGGGTGAACAATTCTGGATCAGGCTCTTCTCAAACGGTCGCCAATAAACTTATCCAGCGAGAACAGCCCGGGCCCACACATGGCTAAAGCCATCAGGATCAGGCCCCAGACCACGTGATACAGCTCGGCTGCCGGGGCGATCATTGCCAGGCTGATTACCGCAACAATGTTGATGACAAACAGCCCCAGGGAAGACACCAGCGAGAACAGGCCAAGGACGAGCAGGACGGGAAACACCAGTTCCCCGAATGTGGCCAGAAAGGCAGCCAACTCCGGGCTTAACAACGGCACGCTGTATTCCTCTTCAAACAAAAACAGCGTCGTTCCCCAGTCGTCAATCTTGGTGAGACCGGCTTTGAAGAACACCCATGCCACGTAGAGACGCCCAAGCAGCAGTGCAACAGGTAGCAGGCCTCGGACGATTCGCTGAACCGAATCGTTTAATGCGTAAAAACTGTAAGCTAAGGTTTTCATATCAATCTCCTATCAATAGATGGTTCTGGCACCAACGATGACTCTTTTTGAGATCATGTCCTGCAGCCAACCGGTAAAATTCGTTTCATTCAGAACACCTTCACCGAAGGCTTCGGCAATACTTGGCTGTTTTCTGAGACGCTCGAGCAGCGCAAGATCCTTTTCAGAAATGGCTTCTGCCATCCCTCGCCAACCCGCTCGATAAACCAGGGCGTTCTGGCCTCGGCCTTTGGCGATCATTCTTTTTGCTTGAGCAAAACTGAGTGTGTCTTGAGGGGTATGGCTTTTGTGTGCTTCCCATATGCCGACGATTGGATAAACGGACCTGAAAAACTGAAGCCCGCTATTGAGAATGAGCCGACAGGACGAAAGATTCTCTCCAATCGCAGAAAAGCTCTCGAAGTCCACATCTTGATACTGGCTACGCTCAACCTGCCCAATGTACTTGTCGAGTCGCGCCACATCGGAGAGATAGTGAATCCGATCTGAAATTCGATGCGAGATTATCCAGCTCGGAAATCCCCAGCCAAAATCGCTCCAGTCGCCGCTCTGTTTGCGGATCATTCTGAAGTAATCCAGGGCCAGTTCCTCAAAGGCCGCCGGTCCTATCAGTGCCTTCACCGTCGGATAACTGTGCTCAAGGGCCCGGACCGCCTTGGCCTCCACCCCGAATCGATACACCTCCGAATTGGGCAGCGCCTGTTCGTCGGTACCGCCGAACAGGAACGTCAGAAACTGGCTCTGGTAATCAGACAGGTTCATAGCTACGCTCCCTGCTCAACACACGGCGTTGAGCTTTTCTGGCTTTGGTGGCTTCCCCCAGAAGTTCGCGCCACGACGGGAGGTTGTTGTCCCATTCGATCAACGTGGGCCTTGGGCCGATCTCTCGAACCACTCGCCCATAGGCGTGCCACCCAGCCTCCGATACAGGGCAGGCATGGTCATCGATCAGTAGCGCTTCCCTATCCACGGGCGTAGAACCTGCAAGATGAATTTCCGCAATAGCGGCCTGATCGAGAGACGCAACGTAACGGTCAACAAAATCCGCCGGTTCGGCGACTTGCACATTACGGGCGTTCACCATCACGTTATTGATATCAAGGATTAAGCCGCAGCCCGTGCGGGCAACGATTTCACTGAGAAAAGCGGCCTCGTCGAAGTCACTGTGGTCAAACTCGATGTACGCACAGACGTTCTCCACCGAGATCTGGCGGCCCAGGGCCTGTTGCATTCGGTCAATGTTGTTCACCGCATGCCTGAGACTGTCTTCGGTGTAGGGGATGGGTAGAAGATCACCACCGTGAAAGAGGCGTCCACCAATCCTTGCCCAGGTAAAACACAGGTGGTCTGACACCAATATCGGGTTCACCCGGTCCACAAGACGTTTGAGTTGCTTGAGGTAATCGTCAGGGATAGCCTCAACGGACCCGAGGCCTGCCGACGTACCATGAAGGCTGATTGGCGTGCTGGCCGAAACCTCCTTCAACAGATCGACAGCGATTCCTGCCTCCGCGAAGAAATTCTCCGAGTGCACCTCAAGAAAATCTACCGAAGGGGCGTGTTCGAGAACGTCCTGATAGTGGTCTGGTCGTAACCCTACCCCAACAGTGCTGTTTCCGAGTTCCGGCCTGGCTGGGACTATTTCCTGACGATTACCCATACGACTTAACCTTTGCTTTTCTCAGCAATGATTGTCAGGGCCGTTTCCTTGTCAAAGCCACCCAGATCCTCACAAGTGCCCTTCTCGACAATCTTGTACTCACCCGGGTCGTTGGCGACTTTGGACTGCCCTGCACAGGAGTGCGTTCCCGCAAGGTTCGCACAGTCGTTCCCGCCAACCGGTGAGATGCCGTAACACTTTTCCTTGCCGCCTGCGTGAGCCAGGGGAGCAGACATGGCACCGGCCAAGGCCGCGGCCAGTGCCGCGCTGAAAAGAAGCTTTTGGTTCATATCGATCACCTTCAAAGTTTGTTTCAGGGTCCCTGACCGAAAACGCCAAGGACCCTGGGACTTGCTCATATCATTCGCAGAGGATTACAGCTCGGCTGCTTCCACAGTTTTGATCTCGGGCCAGATGTCGTTGGCATTGGCGATGAAGCCAGGTACATCAGTGAGCCAGCGCTTCTGAACATCTTTGTTCAGGTTCAGGTAAAGCTTGTTATCGACGATTCGCCAGGCTTCGGGATCAACGTCGAACTTCTTCTCCATGGTTACGCCAAACGCGCAGTAACCACCGTACTGGGGCGCATAGGCACTGGGGTCAGCACGGAACAGATCACGATTCTCTGCATTGGAGAAGTGGTAGATTGCGTTCTTGTAGGTCGCTGTGTATTCCGCAGAACCCATGGTGGCTTCTGAATCGGAAAAGTAAGCAACCGGATCGTAGCCGCTGATGGCGACATCATTGGCATTGGCGTTCATGTCGATATCGGCAGCAAAAGCACCAAAAGCGGCGCTCATGGAGGCAATAGCAACGAAGGCACGAAGTTTCTTGAAACGAGTCATTGGGTATCTCCTTTGAATGAATGATGACTACGTTTGAAACAATAAGGCTTCGAGCGGTACTGAATGCGTACGATCGTTCAAACTTCTATGCCAATTATCTGGAGTGCTTATGGACAGGCTTTCTTACATTCTCGACCAACTTAATGTGAACGCAGGCGTATTCTTTCGGGGCCAGCTCTGCGGGCTGGCCTCCTTTGAGGAGGAAGGAACCGGCTACATTCATGTACTCCGTTCAGGAGTGCTCGACATCACGACAGCTAACAGGGAGAAGATAACGTTAAAGGAACCGACCATGATCTTTTCGGTGCGCTCTGAGCCGCACCAGCTTTTCGGTGGTAACCGCGAAGGTGCAGAAATGATCTGTGCTTCAATCAAGTTTCAGACCGGGTCCCGAAACCCAGTCGTAGAGGCACTTCCATCCTCTGTAGTGCTTCCACTTTCGTCGGTTCAGGGTCTCGGCTCCTTTGTGGACGTTCTATTCACTGAAGCGGAAGAGGCGCAAGAGGGACGCGATGCTGTCATGAACCGCCTGGTGGAAGTCATCTTTGTGAATGTACTTCGGCACATTGTTTCGGAAGGAGATACATCGAAAGGTGTCTTGTCGGCCCTGGCAGACAAACAACTGAGCAAGGTACTTAGCTGGGTTGACCGAAACCTGAATGGGGATCTTTCCGTAGAAAGGTTGGCTGAGATTGCGATGATGTCTAGATCAACATTCATTCAACATTTTAAAAACGTGCTTGGACTGGCACCCGGGGAATATGTTCAAAACGCCCGGATATCTTCAGCCAAGAAACTTATCCTGAGAGACAAGCCGATGTCGATTATCTGTTTCGAGGTGGGATATGAGGACGCATCAGGCTTTTCTCGGGCATTCAAAAAGAACACCGGAATGACGCCGAGGGAATGGAAGAAGCTGAACGCGACAGCCGCCGAAGCTGAGAACACAGTAGTTGAGGAAAACGCCAACGTGGCCTGATAGCTATTGCAATGAAAAAGGGGCAAGGATTCTGAATCCTTGCCCCTTTTTTTTGGTAAAGCATTTGTACAACGTTTTACTTCAGAACAACCTGCCCGCGGATTACCTTTTGGCCGCTGTATGGGCTGCTCACGGAGTGGCTGTAATCGTCGATGTCTGACTTGCGGTCCGCCAGAGACGCGCTGGCGGAAGCGGCAATCAGGGCGATGGAAACAAAAAGCAGTGCTTTGGCAGTTACGTTTTTCATGATGGGTTTCTCCAGTGGTTGATGTCTACGAGAGAAATAGTAACCACTGGAGCAGGCGCACAAATGGACAGGCGTTCTAGTTAATGGGCCGATTGTCTAAACCAGGTTCAATAACCGTCAGTGGGCCGCAATCAAGCTCTCTGGCGGCCATCGCTTTTGCCCAACACTCCTTGGCAACTCGTTCGATCACGCTCCGAATCCAGATAATGCCAGGATCCCGGTCGTGGCGGGTATGCCATGCGAGATAGAGACTGGTCGGCTCCACCTCAATTGGCAGATTGGTTATCGAAATACCAGCGCAGAATTCGCAGTCTCCGGTAATAACTTCCGGAATCGTTGCAACCAGATCAGAGTTCCTGAGCAGATTCGGGACCGCAGAAAAGTGGTTCACCGTCACCGCTACCCGTCTCTCCAGGCCCCGCCTGTGGAGCGTATCGTCGACAACACCGTGAGCCTCACCCGACATAGTTGCCAGCAGATGTTGAGCATTCAGAAACGAATCAAGGTCCACTGGCTGACCGCTCAGATCATGGCCGCTTCTCATGGCCAACACATAACCAGTGTCGAACAACCAAAGGCTTCTCAGGCTGTGATCATGTTGCTCGAAAAAGCCGATCACGAAATCGACACTCGCTTCGCGCAGATGGTTCGCTGCGGTGGCGGGCGAGAAAGGCACCGCATGCAGATCAATACCCGGCGCACTTTGCTGCAACTCGGAGACCAGCGGTTGCCAGACCATCTCGAGTATCAAATCAGTGACAGCTACCCTGAACGTCCTGCGGGATTCGCTCGGTGTGAAGCGGGTGGAATTTACCGCATTGGACAGTTCGTACAGGGGATTGCGGATCTGGTCCCAAAGACTTTGGGCATACGACGTCGGTTCTACATGCCGTCCCCGCTTCACAAACAGAGGATCTTTCCAGGCCGTTCGCATTCGGGAAACAACATTCGAAACTGCCGGTTGGGTCATGCCGAGGCGATCCGCCGCTCGTGTAATCGAGCCTTCCGTCATGATGGCGCTGAACACGTGTAATAGGTTGAGTTCCTGGTTTTTCATGGTGCCTCCCTCGTGTTTGATGAGGACGTAAAAGAGTGATCCTTACTGCACAGACGTCCTGGAGGCCTATCTGTTACTGGAACTACACGAGATTTCCGTCAACTCCATGAGCTTGATTGGCTGGACATTGCCCGGGTTACAACCTAGCATAATGCATATACACTTCAGGAAGCGGGAGCCCATCATGTCTAAGCAGTCATTTGATCAGGAAACAACGCCTATTGACGTTGCCAGAACCTGCGCGGCGCTCTACTCCCGTGTTTTTTCCAGGCTGGTAACCCGTCACTACAACCATCACCTTTCCGATACCGGCCTCAGGATTACCCAGTTCTCAATTCTCAATGCCATTAAGCTGTCGCCCCCAAATTCCATTAACGAGCTGGCCGAGCTTCTCGGCATGGAGCGGACATCACTCCAGCGAACGGTCGAAAAGCTGATTGCCAAGGGCTTGCTGCAGTCCCAGCCAACCGGCCATAAGCGCTCACTGGGCCTTTCGCTGACACCGGAAGGCGAAGAAATTTACCAGCAGGCCTTGGCGCGATGGAAGGAAGCCCACGGTGAGTTCACCGATATGGTAGGGGCAGATGACTGGTCAGAAACCGTGGGCAAACTCCGACGCTACAGCAGTAAACTCCAGTCTACCCTTTGATATCGGTTCAAGCTCCGTCGCGCATAACCTCAAGCAGGGCTTCGACCTCTGCCTCACTGTAGCGGGGGGTTATATGTTGCGGACAATTCCAGTCAAAGGCTTCGACCCGAATGACCATGCCCTTCTCTACCTTTGCTTCATAGCTGTCGTCCTGCAGGTCGTCGAGAATCGACGACTGGTCGGGACCCACAAGCGACATCCGTCCAAGGAGTTTCAGTCTTCTACGGTTCGGATAGTCCATCAGGAACAGCGCCACGCGGTCATTGTTCAACACGTTCCCCGTTGTGACGTACTGACGGTTGCCTGAGTAATCCGCGAATCCGATGGTCGACTGGTTTATTACCTTCAAAAAACCGGCTGGCCCACCCCGATGCTGGATGTAGGGCCAGCCTGTCTCACTGACGCTGGCAATGTAGAAGCTGTCACGAGCTTCAATGAAGCTGCGCTCCCGGTCCCTGAGCAGATGATTTCGGTCTGGGCCGGTCTCAATGGATGAGTAACCCGACCGGCTGCCCATCTCCTCCTGAACCTGCTTAACGGTCCGGGTAAAAGCGATTTCCGCAAACTTGTGCGCCATGATGGGCTCCTAAGATTCTCTGAAACCTGTCTTCCTATTAGTTATCAGTAACCCGGCCGGCTCAAGTGTTACATCGCGTCGCCTTTATTTTTAAACAGCCTCATATTCAAATTCTGTAGCCGACTTCAGCGTCCTTCCCAGATACCGGTCTTCGCCACTTCATCTGCGAACACAGCAAAGTCTTTCGGTCGGCGACCAAGTGCCTGCTGAACACCATCGGCCAAATGGGCATTGCGGCCGTCAAAAACCGTTGCGAAAAGATAATCCAGCATCCAGACCACATTCTCCGGCGCTCCAGAGTTCTCCATCTCAGCGATAAAGCCGTTGTGAGGTAAATCGATGAATGAAATCTCGCGGCCGGTCGCGCGGGATAGATCGTTGGCCACATCCGCGAAGGTCATCAATCTTGGCCCCGTCACTTCATAGATCTGCCCGCTGTGATTGTCCTGAGTCAGCGCAGCGAAAGCCACATCGGCGATGTCATCGACATCCACGAAAGGCTCGACCTGGTCACCTGCTGGCAGAGTGATGGCACCATTCAACACCATGTCGATGAATGCGCCCTCAGAGAAGTTCTGGTTGAACCAGCTTGCGCGGACGATTGTCCATTCGAGGCCGGATTCCCGAACAATATCTTCGCAGGCTTGTGCCTCGGATTCGCCACGCCCGGACAACAGGACGAGCCGCTTCACTCCGCGTCGTTTGGCCAGGCTGACAAACGCCTGAATAGCGTCGGTTGCGCCGGGCATGGCCAGATCTGGTGAGTACGTGATATAGGCTGAAGTTACACCGGTGAGGCACGGGTCCCAGCTTTTTTCGTTGCCCCAATCAAAAGGCGGGATGGCTGAGCGGGATCCAACTCGAACCTCATAACCGCTGTCTTTCAGCTGATCAACGACGCGTTTGCCGGTTTTTCCAGTACCGCCTACGACAAGAATTGTTTGATGTGCCTGGTTGGATGGTTTCATTGACTTGCTCCCTTTGATGTAAGTGCAAGTCTATTTTCGTGAAACAACGTCGCTTGTTATTGCCTCAGCATGTCAAAGTTTGTGCGGAGGGCGACAACTTCAAACCGAGCGTCAACGCTTCGAGAGTCGATAGGATCGTGGGGTCTGCCCCGCCCAGCGCTTGAAAGCCCTCGTGAACCCACTCTGGTCCGCAAACCCCGTCAGGAAGGCCACCTCGGCAAGGCTGTAGTCTGTTTCCCGAAGCAATCTCAGCGCGAGATCCTTTTGCGCCATGTCGACAACGTTTTGAAAGGAATAACCCTGCTCTGACAGTCTTCTTTGCAGTGTCCGTGCGCCCATATTCAGTTCGGACGCAATCCGTGACAGCTTCGGTACCCCTTCGCTCAGCACGTTAGCGACAGCACGCCGAACTTGTTGTTGCAGGTCAATGTCGCCCTTAAGCGAATTCAGTTGCTGTTCAAGATGGCGGTCAAAAAACTGGGCAATGGATTCATCACCCAGTCTGTTGGGAGTTTCGATGCTTTCTTTACTTACAAGCACCGCATCTCGTCCCGTCTCAAAATGGACCGGGCAACCGAAATGATTCTCGTAAACTCTGGTATCGCCTCTCGGCGCATGCTTGAAATAAATGGCAAAAGGAATGAAATCTGAGGAGCTGACTTCTTTGCTGATGGTATATACCGCCGACATGCTGGCTTCATTAGATAGCAGCATGCCGGGACAACCATCCCCTGCTTTTTCAAGGTTGAATAGGAATCCCTGTGTCGTTTCCTCAAGCGAATACGTTTCTGCACTGCCCAGAACATGCCCGTACCGCTCTGCCCTTGTGAATGAGCCGCGCAAGGTCGGCGCGGATTTCCAGGCCAGGCCGAAAGCGCCGTACTCGTCGCATCGCATGGCAGCGCCGATCCTCAACGGCAATAAAAGGCCGTTGGGATCTCGATCAACCAGTTCAGCAAAAAAGTCGTAGTACTCCGATGAAGACACCATCTGAGTTGGATCGATGGGGCCGTCCACGGCAAGGCCAAGTTTGCGTATCAAGTCCCGCGTTTCGACGCCTGGGCTCGCCTGACTGACGACCTTATAGACATACAGTGACGTTATTTGAGCCATGGCGATATAGATAATCTATATTCGGTCGGTTGCGCAACTTCTTCCAGAGTGGCGAGGTAGCCGCGTACTACCAGGCCGACAAATTGGGCACCTCACTTATCGACGTCCATCCGCCAAGGTCCTTAAGCTTACCGCAGGATAAAAGTCTGCAATGAGCAACTTCACCGAGGGACCGCTCTTGGCCGATTCCAGGTCCACAGTCCTGAAAACCCAAGGTCGGCTGACCGGCAGATTGCTGACGTTCAAACCTTGCCACCAGGACGAGTACGTGGGTCGCCTGAACCGTTTCTACCCCAAAAACCCCCATTACTGAGCTGGACGCCGAATTTAGTACTTTGTGTGGAAACTGGAATACGCTCGCTATTCTAGAATTTACTTTAAGTCTGTTTAGCACTTTGCGTGGAATTCGTGCCGCAACCTGCTGATTTTTCGTTTCAGAGATTTAGCACTTTCTGTGGTCGTCCACTTTGCTAAGAAACTGCCTGAGCAAATCCACCGCTTTCAGCCCTCGTGAAGCCTGGCTTCGGTAAAGAGAAACCTCCATGGGTTCCAAAGGACCAAGATTGTGGTGCTCGCCCAGTATCTGTAAAGATTCGGGAATGCAGCAACGGGTCAACGCCGCCACAGCAAGCCCGCTTTCAACGGCAGCGATCTGGCCCGCCAGGCTGGAGCTGTTGTAGACCACCTTATAACGACGCCCTTGCAGTGCCAGGGAGTTCACTGCGTTGCGGCGAGCCAGGCTCTCAGTCTCATATGAAGCTATGGGCAGCGGATCGCGGCGCCAGAGCTCGAACTGCGGAGACCCTACCCACATCATCGGTTCACGGAAGAGTACCGGGCCCTGGCGGGCACTGTCTCTCGAGATCAAGGCCAGATCCAGTTCACCCTCTGTGACTCGTGGAATCAGGCCGGTCGATTGCTCGCAATCAAGTTCAATCTCTATCCCGGTATGGTTCTGAGTAAAGCGCCGGAGCGCCGGTGTCAGATAAGGCGCAGCGTAGTCCTCGGCAACACCTAGCCGGATTCGTCCTGTAAGCGATGAATAGAATGCTGCCTGAGTTTCAGCGTGCAGGGAGAGCATTCTGCGTGCATAACCCAGTAGCTTCTGGCCATCACTGGTGAGTTGCAGATGATGGGGGCTGCGAGTGAGCAAGGTACGGTCGAGAGCGCTTTCGAGCTTTTTAAGTTGCATGCTCACTGCGGATTGAGAGCGATTGACCTCCAAGGCAGCATTCGAGAGCGATCCGGAATCGACCACAGCAACAAAACACTTTAACCAATCGATTTGAAGATCCCTGGGCACCATGACGAACCGTTCATTCGTTTTTCGAATAGAAGCGTCTATAAATATACGTTTTAAAAGAGGCTTTGCAAGTCGGATAATCCCTTCTCAACGCGCCTCCTAGCCCAAGGAAATCAATATGGATCTGCAGATCTGGCTGCTGTACTTGCTGACTTGCTTCGGTATCTCTGTTGTACCGGGCCCTAATGCCTTGCTGGTTCTGACCCACGGTGCACTCCACGGCCAACGCAAAGCGCTCTTCACGATTTCAGGCGGAGTACTCGGGCTGATTGCCATGCTTTCTTTGTGTGCCCTTGGGCTGGGAGCGGTGATTCAGGCATCAGTCTCGTTGTTCACATTTCTGAAGATACTGGGCGGTTTATACCTGATCTGGCTTGGAATCAGTCTGTGGCGGGCTGCCCCCATGAGCATCGACGTTACGGGCATGGTCAGTGGCAGCAATGGTCAGTTGTTTCGTCAGGGATTACTGGCGGCGATATCAAATCCAAAAGCGTTACTGCTGTTTACAGCCTTTATTCCACCGTTTCTGGACCCAACGCGCAACCTGTTCATACAGACTGTCGTGATCGCCCTCACCTACGCGACCACCGAGTTCCTGGTCGAGTTCGCTGTCGCTTTAGCCGCCCATCGAGTCAGGCCGTGGCTGGCCCGCATGGGTCAACGGTTCAACAAACTGTGCGGGGGATTTTTCATGATTTTCGGAGCGGCGCTGCCGTTTCGGTGAATTCGGCAGGCTACGGACGAGTGGCGCTCGCCTAAGGGTATTTGCATACCCGTAATAATGGTTTCTGCCTACGCCCATCACAGCCTCTTCGTCGTAGACTAATAGTGAGCTTGCACATAACCTGTCGTGCAAAGATCGGGGTCAGACATCGCTGATGTTCAGGCCCAGAACGCTGACAACAGACGACAGGCCGCAATTAGTCCTACTGGAGGTTTCAATCCTATGAACATTGTTCCTGTAATTACTCTCTTTGGCGGCTTGGCGGCATTTTTCACCCTGGCGGTAGCGCTGACATATGCAGCCGGAAAAACTGAAATGTTTCAAAAGCAAAACCGAGATAGTCTTACCGGCTCATAATTCTCTTTTAGCCTCGATGCCACCGGTTTGTCCCTCAGCACGGCCAGATTGATGTTTTGGCGAGAATTCGGCGCTCTTCCGGCATCTAAGGTTACTTGACCGGCCTCTTTTCCAGTTTGCGGGCCAGAGTGCGGCGGTGCATGCCGAGTCGGCGAGCGGTTTCGGAGATGTTAAAATCTGTTTCTGCCAGCACCTGGTGAATCTTCTCCCATTCCATTGTTTTGATGGACGTGACACGGTTGGTCATTTTCAGGCTGGTGCTGCCCGCCACGTGTTCAAAGGCTGCTTCAATATCATCGGTGTCTGAGGGTTTGGCAAGATAGTGGCAGGCGCCGAGTTTGACCGCTTCGACTGCAGTATTGATGCTGGCAAAGCCTGTCAGCACCACAATCAACATCTCCGGGTCATGTTTGTGGAGCAACTGCACGCACTCCAGCCCGGACGAACTGCCCTTCAGCTTCAGATCGACTACCGCATAGCCGGGAGAGCAGGTCTCCAGCAGCGCGGCCGCCTCATCATAGGTTGCGGCGACCACAACCTCATAATGGCGCCGCCTGAAGGAGCGCGTCAGAGTACGGGCAAGTGCCTCGTCGTCTTCTATTAACAACAGCAAACGCGTTGCTGACATCAATGTTCCTTCCTTTCTGAAAAGTGCTGCATCGAGTCCTTTATTCAGAGGCTATTGCCGACAGTGGTAACGTCAGCGTAACACTGGCGCCCCCTTCAGATTTATTAAACGCCGTCACGGTGCCGCCCAGTCTGCGAGCAACATTAACGCTGAGGAAAAGTCCCAGGCCACCACCTGGTTTGCCTTTGCTCGATTGGTAGGGCTTACCGAATTCCGCCAACATCTCCGGCGGGAAGCCCGGCCCCCGGTCCGAAATCTCCAACTGCAGATTATCTGAATCCCGACGAGCTTCCACCCTCACCCACTTTGGAGACGCTTCCAGAGCATTATCAAGTACATTCCATATCATCTGTTTCAGTGCCGTATCGAAAACCACTGAGCAGTTCTGGGTGATACGATTGTGATACTGAAACGTCTCAATCGATCGTATTTCCTGCCATTCGTCCACCAGATCCTGCAAAAAATCGTCTAGGGTGGTTTTTGTGGACGACTCGCCGCGCGTTTCGCCTGCGGATAGCAAAATTCCGCTGACGATGCTTTTACATCGTTGGAGTTGGGTCTGCATTTCCTCGATTTCGTCCTGCATCTCGGTTTCTCCGACAAGCTCCGGCATCCGTCGCCAGTCCCCGAGAATAACCGAAAGGGTGGCCAGTGGCGTGCCCAACTCGTGGGCCGCTCCAGAGGCCAACAACCCCATCCGGACAATATGTTCCTCTTCAGCGGCCCGCTGTTTCAAGTCCGCCAGTTGGGCATCGCCTGAACGAAGATTGCCAATGATCCGGGTAATAACGTAGGCCACCAGAATGGCGTTCAGGGTAAAGCTGATCAGAAGACCTTCGAGGTAAGGACCGGAAAACTTACCGGGGCTGCTGGTCGGAGGTGCCAGCGGCACATAATAGAATGCCATTACGGCAAGGCTGGTACTGGTGAGGCCAACGATAATCCAGGTCGCCCACACTTCCAGTAGCACAGCGCTGAGGATAACCTGGAGCAGAAACAAAAAAGCGAATGGGTTGGTGATGCCTCCACTCAGATACAGAAGCGCGGTCAGGCCACTGAAATCCACCAACAAGGCCAGGAAAAGGGCCCTGTTGGTAACCGAACGTCGCCACCGCACCCGCCAGAAGCTGACGACATTAAACAAAGCCAGCAGGGCAATGACCAGGAGCATTGGCGTCAGTGGCAGCTCATACCCAAAATGCAGGCTGACTACGCCAATGATCGTAATCTGCCCCAGCACGGCGATCCAGCGTAGTTGAATCAGCAATTGCATGTTCTTGTGGCGACCGGCGCTGCTGATCGCCTGGTGCCATTGTGCTATCAAATTGGTCTCTCTCAGGCTTTGTATTCAGGGTTTGGTTCAGGAGTATTGATGCTGCTTGCGCACCAGCCGCTCTTCGCGGGCAAACCAGAATGTGCCCGCTGCGACCATCAGGGCCAGTGTAAACCAGGTAAGAGCGTATTGCAGATGATGATTGTAGAACGAAATCACCGTAAGGCCGCCGACGGGTTCACGATAGACCTGTTTCAGGGAATGAGGTGCCCGTGGCTTTCCCCGGGCGTCGGCGTCGATAAAGTACGGTGCGACCCTGGCCGCAGGCAAACCCCGGGCGTTGGCAATCGCCTGTAGGTCACGGGAATACCAGCGATTATTGCCTGGATCATTGTCCCGCAAGACGCCGCCCCCGCTTTCGCTGAGCCTCAGCAGGCCGGTCACGGTAACCGGTTTTGTGTCCGACTGCCCTGCTGCGTTGCCACCGGTAAGCTCTGTCACGAATCCCCGATTGATCATCACCAGATGACCGTCGGCTTGCTGCAATGGCGTCATCAGCCAGAAGCCCTGCCCCAATTCGGTCGACGCCTGTACCGGGGTGGTTTTTTTATACAGTAGCCGCCCCGTTACCTGAACATGGGTGTAGGCATCGTCCTGCTCATTGATTGCGGGCCAGTCATCAGGGCCGGGAGCAGCCGATGCGGGCGCTTCGACCCGCTGGTTGACCCGCTCTATCAGCTTCTGCTTCCAGTCCAGCCGTTGCACCTGCCAGACGCCCAGCGCCAGAAACCCGCTGAAGGCCAGGATTGCAATCAGTCCCCAGACAACCATAAAGGCCAAGGAGCGAGGCTGCCGTGCGGTGTCGTAAGTCGACGTTCTGGTGTCGGCGTGAAACGGTTTGCCTTTCACGATCGCTGCAGTTCCATGACCGGCTCAGGCATCAGACATGAGGCCGGGCATCATGTTGATATTAAGGTTGTACATAACCCAGATGGAGCCTGCCAGGGCAATAAACACCAGGATAAGTGTGAATACCAGAGCGAGCAGGTTCCAGCCACCTTCTGATTTCGGGCTCATGTGTAGAAAGTAAATCATGTGCACGAAAATCTGCACCGCGGCAAAAGCCAGTATGATCAATGCGGTAAGGCCCGCGCTTTCAATAACGTTGGCCATAACCAGCCAGAACGGAATTGCCGTCAGGATCACGGATAGCACGAAGCCCGTCATATAGCTCTTGAAGCTGCCGTGGTCAGGATGCGTGTTATGTTCGCTCATTACAGAACTCCCATCAGATAGACGAAGGTAAAGACGCCGATCCAGACCACGTCAAGGAAGTGCCAGAACATAGACAGGCACATCAGGCGTCGGCCGTTCTCCGTTGTCAGGCCATAACGCTTGACCTGAATCATGAGAACAATCAGCCAGATGATGCCGACACTAACGTGCAGGCCGTGGGTTCCCACCAGTGAGAAAAACGCGGTCAGAAAGCCACTGCGCTGAGGTCCGTACCCTTCGTGGATAAGGTGCGTAAACTCAAAGAGTTCCAGGCCGATAAAGGCGGCACCGAAGAGGCCGGTAATCGCCAGCCAGAAGAGCGTGCCTTTGACCCGTTCAAGCTGCATCTGCAGCATCGCAAAGCCATAGGTGATGGACGAAATCAGCAGAAAGCCTGTGTTCACAGCGACCAGGGGCAGCTCGAAGATCTCGGCCCCGGTTGGGCCGCCGGCGTAGCTGTTGCCCAGCACGGCATAGGTCGCAAACAGACCCGCAAACAGCAGGCAGTCGCTCATCAGGTAGAGCCAGAAGCCCAGCAGCGTTCCCTGCTCAGGGTGGTGTTCCCGCACATAAAAATGGGAGCTTGGCAGCATTGAATTGGCATCGGTCGCGTTCGTGGTCATATCAGGCGTACCTATCCAGTAGTTGTGACCGTTCGTCCTCAGCCCGGGTAACGTCTTCCGCCGGGATGTGGTAGTCACGGTTGTAATTAAAGGTATGAATGATGACCCCGGCCACAAGGGCGATAAAGGACGCGCCTGCCAGTGGCCACATGTGCCAGACCAATCCGAAACCACACACGGCACTGAGCATCGCCAGCACGAAGCCAGCTGCCGTGTTTTTCGGCATATGGATAGGCAGAAAGCCGTCTCTCGGGCGCTCAAACCCGTGCTTCTTCATGTCGGTCCAGGCATCGTTGTCATAGACAACCGGAGTAAAGGCAAAGTTGTACTGTGGGGGTGGTGATGACGTGGACCACTCCAGTGTGCGGCCATTCCAGATATCACCGGTGACGTCGCGGAGCTGATCGCGGCGACGATAGCTGACCACAAACTGGATAATAGAAGCGATAATGCCTCCAAGAATAAGCAGAGCGCCGAACGCTGCAATCACGAACCAGATCTGCAGCGACGGATCATCAAAGTGATTCATGCGCCGGGTGACCCCCATCAGGCCCAGAACGTAGAGCGGCATGAAGGCCACGTAAAAGCCTACCGTCCAGAGCCAGAATGACCACTTGCCCCAGTATTCATCGAGCTTGTAGCCGAACGCTTTTGGAAACCAGTAGTTAATGGCGGCGAACATCCCGAACAGCACGCCACCGATGATGACGTTGTGGAAATGGGCAACCAGGAACAGACTGTTGTGCAATACAAAGTCAGCGGGTGGCACGGCCAGCAGAACGCCGGTCATGCCGCCGATGGTAAAGGTCACCATGAACGAGATCGTCCACATCATGGGCAGCTCGAAGCGGATACGGCCGCGATACATGGTAAACAGCCAGTTGAACAGCTTGGCCCCGGTGGGGATGGAAATGATCATCGTGGTAATCCCGAAGAAGGAATTCACGCTGGCCCCTGCCCCCATGGTGAAGAAGTGATGCAGCCATACCAGGTAAGACAACAAAGTGATCACGATGGTGGCGTACACCATGGAGGTGTAACCGAACAGGCGTTTGCCACTGAACGTAGCAACCACTTCAGAAAACACGCCGAAGGCAGGCAGAATCAGGATGTAGACTTCCGGGTGGCCCCAGATCCAGATCAGGTTGACATACATCATCATGTTGCCGCCCATATCGTTGGTAAAGAAATGAGTTCCCAGCATCCGGTCCATTGAGAGCATGGCCAGCACTACGGTCAGGATTGGAAAGGCGGCAACAATAAGGATGTTTGTGCACAACGCTGTCCAGGTAAATATGGGCATTTTCATGAGCGTCATGCCGGGCGCGCGGTTCTTGATGATCGTTACCGTAAAATTGACCCCCGATAACAGGGTCCCCACCCCGGCTATCTGTAACGACCATATGTAGTAGTCGACGCCGACACCGGGACTGCCCTGTATGCCAGAAAGTGGAGGAAAGGCCAGCCAGCCGGTTTTGCCATACTCGCCGATAAACAGCGAAACCATGGTCAGGCCTGCGCCGGCGGCGGTCATCCAGAAACTGAAGTTGTTCAGGAATGGAAACGCGACATCACGGGTGCCCAGTTGCAGCGGCACAATGTAGTTCATAATGCCGACGATCAATGGCATGGCGACAAAGAAAATCATGATCACGCCGTGGACCGTAAACAGCTGGTCGTAGTGCTCTGGCGGCAGATAGCCTTCGGACCCACTGAAGGCTATCGCCTGCTGCAGGCGCATCATCATGGCATCACTGAAGCCCCTCAGGAGCATAACGAAGGCCAGAATGATGTACATGATGCCGATTTTCTTGTGGTCGATACTGGTTATCCAGTCACGCCACAATGTGCCCCAGAACTTTTTGTAGGTGACGAAACCTGCCACCGCCAGGCCTGCCAGTGCGGCGACGATAAAGGTGACAACCAGTATGGGTTCATGGTAAGGGATCGACTCCAATGAAAGCCGACCGAAAAGCAAACTTGTCAGATCTGTTTTATCCTGCATTCTCAGTCTCTTGAGTCAGTTCGGGTGATCATCTCGTCCATGCACATTTTCCCCTCGACAACGCACCGGTTCAGGATGGCGTGGTAAAGATCCGGTGCCACTGTGCTGTAGTAACTGACCGGTTCGTCGGAGCTGGGTTTGGCCAGTTTCAGATACTCCGGGCGGTCAAGGATGCTGCCTTGT
Source organism: Marinobacter sp. NFXS11 (assembly GCF_040148675.1). Classification (NCBI taxonomy): domain Bacteria; kingdom Pseudomonadati; phylum Pseudomonadota; class Gammaproteobacteria; order Pseudomonadales; family Marinobacteraceae; genus Marinobacter; species Marinobacter sp. NFXS11. The sequence goes on from NZ_JAGDDV010000001.1 coordinate 1,506,047, forward strand.
TGTTTTGCCTTGTCGACCCAAGCCTGAAATTCATCGTCCGGCACGCCGAGGTACTTGAAACGCATATCTGAGAATCCCGCTCCGCTGTAATTGGCAGAGAAGCCCTCATAGACCCCGGGTTCGTTAATGACCGCGTTTAGCGTCGTTTGCATGCCGCCCATGGCGTAGATCTGGCCCGCCAAGGCTGGGATGTAAAAGGAGTTCATGGTGAACGACGACGTGATATGGAAGCGGATGGGTACATCAACGGGCGTTACCAGCTCGTTGACTGACGCCACACCCTGCTCTGGGTAAATGAACAGCCACTTCCAGTCGAGCGATACCACCTCAACAGTTAATGGTTCATGATCTGCCGCCAGGGGCCGGTTCGTGTCGATCCGGTCGAGAGGTCGGTAGGGATCCAGCTTATGGGTGCTGATCCAGGTAACCAGACCCAGCGCCATGATTATTAGCAGTGGCACACCCCAGATCACCAGTTCCAGTTTGGCGGAATGGTCCCACTCCGGGTCGTAGGTTGCGTCCTTGTTGTTCTGCCGATAGCGCCAGGCGAAGAAGAACGTCAGAAGGATCACCGGCACAATCACAATCAGCATCAGAAGCGTGGAGACGATGATGAGGTCCGCCTGCTGAGCGGCAATGTCCCCCGAGGGATCCATGACGACCATGTCACACCCGCCGAGCAAAGCCAGCGGAAGAAGTGTTAATCCGTGTCGGAATCGTGGAAAAAGCATGCAAGCAAATCCGGTATCGAGATAAGGGATTGCCCATTATGGCGACCGGAAATCGCCCTCGCGATTGGACATGTTGTCCAATACCTTATCCGTGGAAACCGTCTTACACTGGTAGTTGATACGTTCTGTTTGAGGCACGACGACCATGACGACTACCCAGAGTCACAGCCAGGCCCGGCCTGCCAACACCGCCGGTCATCAGGCACCGATCACACCCGGTGAAATCGCTGTGGGTGTGAGCATCGGGCGGGCGTCGGAGTATTTCGACTTCTTCGTGTACGCCATCGCGTCTGTGCTGGTATTCCCGGCTTTGTTCTTTCCATTCGAGACGCAGCTTGTCGGCAGCCTTTACTCCTTTGCGATTTTTTCGCTGGCATTCATCGCCAGGCCCTTTGGCACCGTCATGTTCATGAGGTTGCAGGAACGCTTTGGGCGCGAGGCCAAGCTCACACTGGCGTTGTTTGCGCTGGGCACCACCACTGCTGGAATTGCCTTTTTGCCAACCTACAACGACATCGGTTTCTACGCCATCGTATTGCTGGCACTGTTCCGGCTGGGCCAGGGGGTTGCGCTCGGGGGCACCTGGGACGGGCTGCCTTCGCTGCTGGCCCTGAATGCACCCGCCAACCGAAAAGGCTGGTACGCAATGATTGGCCAATTGGGAACTCCGGTCGGCTTTATCGTCGCAGCCAGTTTGTTTGCCTACATGCTGTCCAGCGTGTCGGAAAAAGACTTTTTTGAATGGGCCTGGCGATATCCTTTCTTCGCGGCCTTCGCCATCAACGTGGTCGCCCTGTTCGCGCGCCTGCGACTGGTTGCCACTGACGACTACGCCCAATTGCTCGATGAAAGAGAGCTTCAGCCATCCAGAGTCGGAGAACTGATGAGTCATCAGGGGCGGGTCGTCCTGATCGGCGCCCTGGCAACGCTGGCCAGCTATGCACTGTTCCATCTGGTGACCGTTTTCCCGTTATCCTGGCTGAGCCTTTATTCTGACAGGGCCATCACTGACATTCTCATGATCGAGATCATCGGGGCGGGCTTTGCAATCGCGGGGGTTATTCTTTCAGGTGTGCTGGCTGACCGTATTGGTCGGCGCACCATGCTCGGTTCCCTTTCCGTGCTGATAGCCGTATTCAGTCTGTTCATCCCGACCCTACTGGGAGGCGGCGAGTTGGGCGAGAATCTGTTCATCACTATCGGCTTTGTACTACTCGGGCTTTCCTATGGGCAGGCTTCCGGCGCCGTCACCGCCAACTTTGAGACGCGTTTCCGGTACACCGGAGCCGCCTTGACGTCGGACATGGCATGGTTGCTGGGCGCTGCGTTTGCACCATTGGTTGCATTGGGCCTGTCGGTACAGTTCGGCGTCACCTCAGTGACGCTCTATCTGCTTTCCGGTGCCGTCAGCACACTGGTGGTTCTTGGCTTCAATAAGGCAACCTATTCGCGGGACAGGTAACCGGCAGGTTCGAATCCCCGCCGAGCATCGTCAACAAGGGTCAGCCGCCAGGTTGGCTGGCAAGCTCCCTAAGGGCTTTCATGGCCTCATCGGTTCGATCGCTGGGCACAAACATGTGGTCATGATAAAACCCTGCAATAACGTTCGTGGTAATGCCCCGTTCGGCCAGCAGGCTTGTTACCACCGATGTCAGGCCCAACGCTTCAAGGCTGGAATGCCCTTCGAGAGTGATGCGCCGGAAGATTCTGTAGTAGTCCAGGCCCTCGGCTTTTGCCTGCTCAAGAGGAATTACCAGTGTCAGACCTTCCAGTTCGGCAATGCTGACAATCGGGTTAAGGTGTTCCAGTTCGCCATACCTGGCCTTGGGAACCGTGCAGTAGACGTAGGTTGTTGCATCCAGTTTGGGCGAGAGCTGCTTGATCAATTCCTGAAGAAACTCAGTCCGCATCATCTCTACTATCCTTTATAAGAAGGTCATGTGGATAACAAGAACTTAGCATTTTCTGACGACTTACAAAGCAAAATAATCGTTTTCTTGTTGTCGCAGCCAGTTCGAGGCGGGCGATTTGACCGCTCTCGAAAACTCAGAAGCCTTCCAACGACAGACTCTTGGGTTTTACCCTCATGAAGTCCAGAGAATCCGGATCCTCGATCATGGTAACTCTGCCGAAGGGCGAAAGCACCCGGACCTAATTATCAATAAACTGCTTCCTTATGATTCGCTTATAAGTGCAATGACTCGCGTAGCCACGCCCTGCTCTCCCTTCACCGGCGCGTAGCGAGCCTCGAACAAGACTTCATTCCCATCAGCGTGAACGAATGCAAAACTGCCCTGCTTCACATTGCCAGTAACCAACTCTCGCCAGAACCGGATGTAGTCTTCGCTTTTCGCATAGTCGCTGGTGCAAAGAACCCGATGGTGCTGACCAATCAGAGCCTCTGGCTGATAACCGACCATCTCCAGGAACCTGTGGTTCGCCCGCTCGATAATGCCATCCTGCGTCATAACAAGAACCGCCATGGCCTTCTCGACAGCCTGGAAATCCGATTCCAGCTCCTGAACGCGGCTTTTGGCAGCCTCAAGCTTTGCGAGCGCTTCCTGTAATTCCAGTTTCTTTCGGTTGTAAAACGCCATCGAGTAAGGCTCCTGTCTCCAAGGTCTATTCGTCGTCACAGGGGAGCAAAGTATTTGCTGTCGCATCCCACAACCTTACGTTGCCGCCCTCGACCGGATCAGATCAAGAAGGACCTCAGCCAGGAAACAGATCCCTACGAGTGCACAGCGCGTACGCTTTAACTCGCACTTCTAATTCCGAAGACAACAAGGACATCACTATGAATCGCAGCGCAAGACAGACCATTGCAGTACCCATCGCATTTGCGGCAGCTGGGCTACTAGGCGTAAGTGCGGTTAGCGCATCGGAAACACTCAGCGCTGAAGAGATTGCCCAAGCGGTCAGCGATCACTCATACCAGGGCAGCATGCTTGAACCGAACTCCGGCTTTAACGAGTACTATGCTCCGGACGGGACCATTCATGGCGTGGACTACAAAGGCGAGTGGACAACCAAAAAGGGCGAAATGTGCTTTGCCTATGGTCAGGAGCCCACTTGCTACGCGGTCAGCATCGATGGGCCATCCATGGTGCTTCGCCAGGATGGCGTTATCAAGGGCAACGGTATGCTGATTCAGGGCAATACCGTCAAGTAAGGTTCAAGAGTCGGCGCTCCACTGATTCCAAAGGTCAGTGGAGCACTACAGAACCGTCTTCCGGGTCATATTCCGTGGCGATGGGTGTGCATCAGTAAACATCCTCCAGATACCGCCCCTCGTCTCTGAGCGTCTGCACATCGATTGCCAAGGGCTTGAGAATCTCTTCAATAACCTGTGTTACCCCAGCCGCCATATCCCTGCCACCGCAGACGAGGATCTGAGCCCCCGCCTTGACCATCTGGCGTACAGCCGTTTCATCCTGCCTGAGCTTATCCTGAACATAAGCGCGTTCATCAGACCGAGAGAACGCTGTATTCAACCCGGTCAGCCTTTGGTCCTCAAGGTATCGCCCCAGCTCGGGTTGATACAGAAAATCAGATTGCGAACTGCGCCCTCCCCAATAAAGATACATTGGATTGAGCTCGGTATTTTTCCTGATAAAACCGGTCAATGGACCAATCCCGGCACCGGCTCCGATCAGGATGACCGGGGTATTTCCAGTGGCGGGCCGAAACCCGGGATTATGGCGAATAAAGCCATCAATACGGTCCCCTGATCTTAAGTCGTGCAAATATCCGGAGCACAGACCATTTGGCTGCTTGCGGACGCATATCTCCAATACCCCTTCTGTGGCAGAGGATGCCAGAGAGTAGAACCGCGGTGCTTGCCCATCAGGAGGCATGACTCCCAGCAAATCACCCGCCTCGAATGGTGGTAGACTCTTGCCCAATCGGGGAAGAAACTTCGGCCAACAGCGCCGTTCCGGCTCCGCCGCCTTGAAACGCAGGATACTGGTAGGTGCCTGCACTGCGACCCCATAATCTGCTCGCTCTATCAGCTCAAGCTCTACCGTGGAAGGCGGCAACGGATCGTAGGTCAGCTCAAGAGGCGCCCCGATAAGTTTACCGACCTTGCCTCCCCACTCCCTGAAGTGCGAAGCGGAACACCGATCAACGAGCTCTGTGGGCTGCAGGCGGCTCAATCCTTTGCTGGCGAGCGCCGCATCCACGTCCAATGCAAACTGACAGAAGTTCGGGAACTGTCGGTCACCAAAGCCCAGCACAACGAATTTCAGCCTCTTGTCGCCCCGGAAATCACGAAGTTTCGCCATAAACCGATTGGCTGACGCCGGAGCATCGCCGTCGCCGTACGTCGAGGTCAGCACGAAAACCATGGAGGCTTGCGGATATTGGTCAGGCAACGCGTTCATCTCGCTACAATGCACCCGAAACCCCGCCTTGGTCAGACTGACGTGGAGTGCCTGGGCAAACCCCCAGGTGCTATTGCCTTCGGAGCCAACGAGGATAATAGTATCCGCCTGAGAGATATCAGCATTGTCGGCAACCTGCCCTGATGCCCGGCGACGCTGCCACCAGATTGTTATCCCCGTCACCGAGAGCACCGGTACCGTCAGAGAAGCGACTCCAAGAATGAGGCCGAGCCACCACAGGCCCTCGCCGGTGTGCAAACTGACGATCCATTGCTGGAATACGCTACCTTCAGAGCGAGGCTGATACTTCAGCAGCTCACCGGTAGCCTGATCAACAAATCCGGACCCACCGCTGGTTGTCAGGGAATAGACATCCTGCGGGTCATCAGGATAGGGAAACACCAGTTCGCGCAGTGCAGTGAGATCAACCTGAGAAAGTGCGCTCAGGGTGTCCACGGAAGCCGGTTGCCCACCAGATACTTCAGCAGGAAAGGTTGGCCCGATTTCGGACGTTCCGGGCAGCAAACCAAAGCGCTGCGCCGACATATAGCTTCCGGTCAATGCCGACAACAACAAGCCGAGAACGGCAAACCGTGCCAGCTCGGCGTGGATTCGTTTACCGCCGCTACCAACCAACGGCCGGAACAGTGCCTTCCAGCCACCGGTGCGACGGACCAGCAGCAGAATTCCCGAGATACATAGCAGTACCATCACTGCGGCCATCACTCCGGCCAGCGCCCGCCCGGTGTTATCCAGCAGAAACGAGCGATGAAGGTCCTTGATCCAGATGAAAAAAGCCGATGGCTCGTAGGGTGCAACGCCTTCGCCGGTTAAAGGATTGACCAGATCCGCACCGGGCTGGCCGTCACGGCTGTAATAAACGATCACTTCCCCTGAAAGCCCGCGCACAATCTGTTCGGTTCCCGGGTAGTGTTCCACCACCCGTCCTGCCAGCTCCGCTACGCTCACTTCGCCGGCAGCCGGGATTACCGCAGCTGCCCTATCCATTGCGGGCACCAAGGCCAGAACCGCGCCGGTGACGGCAAGTGTCATCATGAACAAAGCTGCGAGCAGGCCCGGCAAACCGTGCAATTTACGTAACATCGCCTAAGCTCCTGCCAGTCCGTTAAAAGTCGTAGCGAAATGAGCGAACATAACCACGCCCGGTGACCGGTTTACCGGATCCGTCGGCGGTCAATGGAACGGCGACATCCGCCCGATTATCCCGCATATCTTCAACGGCAGTGTCGACACGGATTTCGTAGCCGTTGTCGATCAGGGCATCATCCAGATTCAGGGTAATTTTCAGGGTTCGTCCACTGGTTACACTGGCTCCGGTCAGGCCGTCGTACTCTGCGGAATTCAGCCTGCTGCCACGTGCCCAGCCACTCAGATGCTTGTAGTACTTGGATTTTTTCCCTGCGACCCAGAGGGTTCCGTGATATTTCCCGGAAGCATCTGTGAGGTAAAGCGCCAGGTAGGCACCATCGCCGCCATAGTTAAGTAATTCGGTCGTGAACGTCACTTCACGGGCCTGGGCAAGGGCGGGCACAGAAACTGCGATCGCCAGGCCCAGAGCAAAAAGGATTTTTTTCATATCGTGTCTCCGGTAAAACGTGAGCTGCGTGAAAGATAAACAGAAAGCACTGGCGGGTTATTCAACCGTTACGCTCGGGCGACCCTTGACAATGCCATTGCTTGGAGCCGGCGCCTGGCCATTATTGCCCTGAGCACCTTCCCGCATTTGGTTGCCGTAGCCGCGATCGTCGTCATCGTGCTCATAGTCATCATCGTCATCGTCTTCACGTTCCAGTTCCATCAACTGCAGGGAGGCCGGTGCAAAAGACGCCTCTGCGCGGAAACCCGCCGGTGCCAGGCCTTTTACCTCATAGCAACCGTCATCCACCTTGATGCGGTATACCGTCCAGCCCTCGCCTTCCAGTTTCTGGCGGAGGTTTTCCCTGGGCTGCCAATTGGCCACCGGATCATCACAATCGTCGTCAGCCAGCAGCGGAGTGCCCACCAACAATAAAGCGAGGCTTAAAATCACGGGATTGGTCTTCATGAGCTTTCTCCTGTTGAATCCACGATGAATACTTTATGACCTTTACCTGACAGTGACCTGAACGCGCCCTCACCCCGTTTGATTGGCCGTCCATTTGTGGGTGCGATAGATCTCACCTCATCCCCGTTCAGGGTCATTCAGGCTGCTGTCAGTTTGCGGCTGTAGTATCTTTCTCTCAGAACTGGATCAGAGGTGAACTATGCGGGTACTTTTGGTTGAGGATACTGCGGGGCTGGGCGAGGCAGTGCGGGATCAAATCACCGATGACGGCCATGCAGTCGACTGGGTCCAAACTCTGGATTTTGCCGAAGGCAGCGTTCAGACCACAGCCTACGACCTGATTCTACTCGACCTGATGCTGCCCGACGGCCATGGCTTCGGCTTTTTGAGGAAGCTGAGAACAGCGGGAAACACAACACCCGTTATCATACTGACCGCTCGGGATCAGGTGTCTGACCGAATTGAAGGGCTGAACGCCGGCGCCGACGACTATCTGGTAAAGCCCTTTGATCTTTCCGAGCTGTCAGCCCGTGTGGCCGCGGTAGCCCGCCGTTACCGCGGCAACCCGAGCCCGCTTATACAGGTGGGTCAGCTGGAAGTGGATCTTGGTGATCACCGCATCAGTCGCGACGGCCAGCCGGTAGAACTGACTGCCCGGGAATGGGCCCTGTTCGAAGGCTTTATCCAACGACCAGGAATGCTATTATCGCGATCCCAGCTGGAGGATCGCCTTTACGCCTTCGGTGCAGAAATCGAAAGCAACACCATTGAGGTTTATGTCAGCCGTTTGCGTAAAAAACTGGGGCGCGACACCATCATAACCGTCAGGGGGATGGGCTATCGCCTGGGAACACATGAGCAATAAAACGAGCCTACAGAAAAACCTGAGTATCGGCCTCACGCTCGGCGTCACCGTTCTCTGGCTGCTGGGCGTTACCGCTTCGGGGCTCGTGGCACAGCACGAAATGAATGAGGTGTTCGACAGCGCACTGGAAGAAACCGCTCAACGCATTCTGCCCCTGGCCGTTACCGACATCCTTAACCGGGAAAATGGTACCGGGAATCAAACAGCCCCTGCCCTTAAAGACCATGACGAATACCTCACCTACCTGGTCAGGGACAGGGACGGAAACCTCCTTCTTCAATCCCATGATGCTGATCCCAGTGTTTTTGGGGAACTGCGGCCGGAAGAAGGTTTTTCGAATACATCGACGCACCGGATATACGGCGCGTCGGCCGTCAGCGACACGATCTACATTGAGGTGGCCGAACCCCTGGCGCACCGTCGCCAAGCCGCCCTGGAGGCGGGTCTGGCATTGTTGATGCCTCTAATTGTACTGATCCCGATCAGCCTTTTGGGTGTCTGGTGGATCGTACGGATTTCCCTGCGAAAGGTGGTCGAATTCCAGCAAGCGATAGAATCCCGAGGCGCGGGTGATCTCTCCCCCGTTGACGGGGATCGGCTGCCAACAGAATTTGAACCGATTGCCGTTGCTGTTAACCGATTGCTGGAACGCTTGCACCGTGCTCTCGATACAGAACGGAGTTTTACCGCCAACAGCGCCCATGAATTGCGGACTCCTCTAGCAACGGCGCTTGCCAAAGTTCAGCGGCTGAAGACCCAGATACAGAACGATCAACTCAAGAACAATGTTACTGAGATTGAGGAAGCGCTGCGCGATCTGTCTTTGCTTTCTGGAAAGCTGCTTGAGCTGGCGAAAGCCGAAGGTGGAGGTGCAATATCACAGGATTCGCACAATCTTGTGCCAATACTGGCGATGATCGTTGATGATTTCGAGAATCAGGTACCTGGGCGAGTTAAACTGACCCTGCCCGAACAGGAAGTGAACTCGTTCCTGAATCCCGATGCCTTCGCCATCCTGATGCGCAACCTCATTGAAAATGCACTCAAGCATGGCTCCAAAACACAGCCTGTTGAGGTAAGCATCGTCGACGATGGTACGTTGGAAGTCTGCAATGCCGGGGAGATTGTGCCGCCGGAACAGCTCGCCCTGCTACGGAACCGATTTGCGCGCGCAAAGACAGATGCGGCCGGATCTGGCCTGGGCCTGGCGATTGCCGACGCAATTGCCACTGGTGCAGGTATGACACTACACCTCCGATCTCCGGCAACAGGACGGCAGGACGGTTTTGAAGCGACGCTTAATGTGGCAAACGCCCGGTGAAACGGCTCAAGCTGTTAGAGCGCGTTCTCCACAGCCTCGATAAAGTTAATCATATCGACCACCTGCTCCGAATCCGGATCGACGGTCTTGCCCTTGAGATCAGCAGTGACAACGCCACGGTCGACCGTATCCGTTAACGCGGCCTTCAATTGAACGGCGTATTGACTCAGTGGTTCGTTACCTTCGCGCTCACCGAGAGTTTCAAGCGCGTTGGCAAGCGCGAAGATCAACGCCGAAGGATTGAAATGGGCGACCTTCCCGTCGCTCTCCAGATACTTTAGATACAGATCATGGGCGGTGCCGTGAGGCGCCTCGAAAAGCATGGTTCCGTCCTTGCTCTCGATGATTGAACTGGCTGTCGCCAGGCTTCCCCCGAGAGCGGCGGAAATGTCCGAGAAGATATCCCCGTCGAGGTTCTGGGAGGGATAAAGCGCATTTCTCGGTGGATCCGTGATCATCTTTTTAAGCTGGCTGGACGGCCGCATGATCATGAACGAGGGCGGCGGTGTATGTTCGCTGGCCAGCTCCCGGCGCACTTCGGTAATTACATCGCTGTAGACTTCATCGTATTCCATGTACTCGCGTTTGAGGCCAAAATACACCTCTTTGTCCTTGCGCGACGCATCGCGGAAGACCTGCAGAACCCAGTCCTTGATGGCTTCGCGGTCATTGGACATAAGCAACATTGGATCGCCTTTCCGGACCGGGCGGGCATGCTTCTCGTCACCATCGACGATCACCTTGAGAATGCCGTCCTCCTTGGCCGCCATGTTGAAGCTACCATACTGGTCGCCGCCGCCAGCGCTCATTCGTGAGATGGACACATGGGCCCCGCGGCCTGGAATGCCAAATTCCTTGAGTTGGTTCACCAGCTTGAGCAGTTTGCGCCCGGTGGTGTTATCCGGCACGCCCCAAAGCGCGCGCTCCGGCGGGTTGGAAACAATGCGGGCCGCCTGGGCATCGATCAGTTCGTAGTAGTAATTCAGCCCCAGGGCTTCAATCTGCTTCTTGTAGTCACTGTGATAGACATCCTCGATCACCGAGCGCATTGCCCCATCATAGCCGGGGATCACCGTATCCTTAAGGCCGAGGTATACGTCCCGTTTTTCTGCGATTGCACGCTGGAAAAAGCGATGCGCCCAGGCTTTCACGTCCTCGATGTCATTCGTGGCAAGCAGCCAGGGATCGCCCTTGCGAATCTCTCGCCGATGAAGCTCTACCGGGTCGCCACTGCTGCCTACAAACATCAGCTTGACCACGCCGGTTGCCAGGGAAAGCTGGTTAAAGCTGTCCTTGATGCCACCGAATTCCATGGTATCCACCTCAATGTCGCGCCCTACCCATTGGGGGCGGCGGATGTTGAGGTTTCGGAACTGGATGTCCTCGCGGGTAATATTCCCACTGATGCCCTTGCGGATAGCACCATTCGGGGACTTGGTCGCCAGCGGGTGCAAGTTGTCCCCATCCACATCCGGGTGTTTCCTGAGCAAGTCCTCCAACTGCTGGCGGTTTACCGTCATGCCGGCGTTCTTTACACCCACTCCGTGGCGTTGGAGCGAATCGATGGCATCAATAACCACCTGGCCATTGGTCAGCAGCCGGTTTTCCGCAGACAGATCGATTTCCTCAAGCTGAATATCTAGCCGTGAGCTCACAAACTTCTTGAGAATGTGTTCAAACGCAACCTGAGCCATCTCGTCGCCGTGAAGGATGACGAGGGGCGAGGTCACACTGATTTTACTGTCCATGAAAATCTCCCTGCTGTTTTGTTGGCCTGGTCAGTCCTGCTGCGATGCCGACTGCTTGATCCCTAGCCGTTCATTGACGGCATCCCGGATCTCCCGGTAACGCTCGGGATTTTTCGCCAGGTAATCCAGATTGTCTTCGGGGAATATCTCTTTTTTCTTTTTGCCGGCTTCCTCACTGGTAAAAATAGACGGCAAAAGCTGTTCAAGGCAACGTAGCATGACTTCCGGCGATACCGACGCACCGGGCGATGCACCCAGGAGCGTACCGTAGGTCTTGTCTTTCGAGACGAGTATCTCTGTGCCCATCTGCAGATCTCCGTCGCGTATGATCTGCACTCGCTGCCCGGCGTCAACCGCTTTCCAGTTGAACTTCTTGCTCATGCCCGGTGCGAAACTGTCCAGCTCCTCGAACATGCTCTTTTCACCCTTGAAGGTCTCTGAAACCAGGTATTTGACCAACGGGAAGTGCTCAATGGCGACATTCAGCAGGCTCGGGATGTCGTGGAGGCGCATTGAGCGAAGGTAGTCCAGGAAACCCCGGCCCCTTTCCAGCACCGGTTTGAACGAGGCAAAGGGACCAAACAGAAGATAATACTTTCCATCCGACACCCGTAGGTCCAGATGCGGAACGGACATTGGAGGTGCACCCACTTTCGCCTTTCCGTAAGTTTTGGCTCTGTACTGCTCGGCCTGCTCGGCGGTGATCTCGGCCTGCAGGAACCGGCCGCCAACGGGAAAACCGGTGAAGCGGCGCGCGAAAGGCAAGTGGCTCTTTTTTAGGATCGGGAACGCACCGCCACCGGCACCGACGAAAAGAACGTCAGCCTTGTACCTGCGATCAACTCCCTTGCTTTGTGTCTCCACGAGCCAGCTTCCGGCCGGGCTGCGATGCACTCGCTTGACGTGCGTCCCGTATTCAATTTTCACCCCAAGATCGTCAACAGCATGCTTGGCCATTTGCTCTGTCAGGGTGCCAAAGTTGACGTCTGTACCCGTTTCGATAACCGTCGCCGCCATTTTTTCGTGGCGTGGGCGTTCCTCCATGGTGTAAGGAATCCAGCTTTTGATCTCATCGAAATCTTCCGAGTAGCGCATCTGTTCGAAGAAATGATGAGCCGACATCTCATTGAAGCGGAGTTTCAATTCAGGGATAGATGGCTCGGAGACGATGGTGCAGTGTTTGGTCTGGTTAATAAACGATTTGGGGTCTTTGATGGCGCCTTTCTGGATCAGGTATGCCCAGAACTGCTTGGCCACATTAAATTGAGCGTGAATCTTCTCAGCCTTTTCAACCGAAATAACCTCTTCGTCTACCGGCGTGTAGTTCAGCTCACAATTCGCTTCGTGCCCTGTGCCGGCGTTATTGAACACCCAGGAATTGCCCGCCCCGGGGCCATCCAGTCTTTCGAGAATGGTGATATCCAGTTCCGGTGCCAGTTCTTTCGCGAGAGTCGCGAAAGTGGTGCCCATTATCCCTGCGCCAATGATGATTACATTCATTAAAACCTACCCGCGTGAGTCGAATGTCTGAACAAGGTTGAAAACGTGTGTGTAATGACGGTAGCACGCTTCGCCAGGCACGGAAAACGCGTGGCGAGCGGTCCCTCTATCCGGAAAATCTCGATACGAGGGTCTACCCCTATCTTACAGTTTACGTTAAGGTAAACATCACTTGGCACGAATCACACCAGATTTTGCCAGGCTGTCTACAATGACATTAACTACACTCCCACAAGGAGTGTTTGTTCCTCAGGCCATTACCCCAGGAAGAGGATTATGACAACAACAAAGTCCAAAGTTGTGTATTCCCCAGTGTTTACCGACGGTGCGGAATTTCGGATTCCCACGTTCAAGCTTCTTAAACAGGACGGCAAGCTCTACAAGGGTGCCAAAGCTCCTGATCTCGACAAAGACAAGGCCCTTCGTATCTATCGGGCCATGGTCACCACCCGAATACTCGACGAACGCATGCTTGCAGCCCAGCGCCAGGGCCGCCTGAGCTTTTACATGCAGTGCACCGGCGAAGAAGCTGCCGTGATCGGCAGTGCGGCAGCACTGGATGATGGCGACATGATCATGGCGCAGTACCGGGAGCAAGGTGCCCTGGCCTACCGCGGCTTTACCATTGATGAATTCATGAACCAGTTGTTCGGCAACGAGATGGACTACGGCAAGGGCCGCCAGATGCCGGTCCACTATGGTTCGAAGAAGCTGAACTACATGACCATTTCCTCGCCGCTGGCCACCCAGATTCCCCAGGCCGCGGGCTATGCCTATGGTCAGAAACTCAGGGGCGAAGGTCTCTGCACCATTACCTATTTTGGTGAAGGCGCTGCCTCGGAAGGCGACTTTCACGCTGCCCTGAACATGGCTGCAGTTCATCGGGTTCCGGTGATTTTCCTGTGCCGCAACAACGGGTACGCCATTTCTACGCCGGCCGCCGAGCAGTTTGCTGCCGACGGTGTTGCACCGCGGGCCTATGGCTACAAGATGGACGTGATCCGCGTGGATGGAAACGACATTCTTGCCATGTACCAGGCCACTCAGGAAGCCCGCAAACTGGCCGTGGAACACAACCGTCCGGTATTGATCGAGGCCATGAGCTATCGCCTGGCCGCCCACTCCTCCTCGGACGACCCCTCCGGCTATCGCAGCAAGGATGAAGAAGCAGTTTGGCGCGAGAAAGATCCTATCCTGCGTATGCGCCTCTGGCTGGAAAGCAAGAAATGGTGGAGTGAGGACGACGAAAAGCAGCTGCAGGAAAACATGCGCCGCGAAGTACTGGAAACGATGAAACGCGCCCAGAAGCGTCCACCACCACCGCTCGAATCCCTGGTAAGCGACGTCTACGACGAAGTGCCACCTGCCCTGGCTGAACAGTTCGACAAACTGAAGGCGCATATCCGCAGATATCCGGACGAATATCCGAAGAGTGCCGAACACGCCAAGGGAGGAGCCTGAGATGTCGAAGATGAATATGCTCCAGGCCATCAACAATGCCCTCGACACCGCCATGGCGGAGGACGAGCGGGTTCTGTGTTTCGGTGAGGATGTGGGCGTTTTTGGCGGCGTATTCCGTGCCACCAGTAACCTGCAACAGAAATACGGCAAAGCTCGCTGCTTTAACACGCCTCTGGTAGAGCAAGGCATCATCGGGTTTGCCAACGGCCTTGCGGCCCAGGGTTCGGTGCCAGTGGCCGAGATCCAGTTTGCCGACTACATCTTCCCGGCATTTGATCAGATCGTGAACGAATCCGCCAAGTTCCGCTATCGCTCAGGCAACCTGTTCAACGTTGGCGGTCTGACCATTCGTGCTCCCTACGGCGGCGGCATTGCAGGTGGTCTGTATCACTCGCAGTCGCCAGAAGCCTATTTTGCCCACACGCCGGGTCTCAAGATTGTTGTGCCCCGCAACCCGCACCAGGCCAAAGGGCTGCTGCTTGCCGCTATCCACGATCCCAACCCGACCCTGTTCTTTGAGCCCAAACGTCTTTACCGGGCATCGGTGGGTGACGTGCCGGATGAAGACTATCGCCTGCCTCTGGGCGAAGCCGAAGTCACCAAGGAAGGTACGGACGTGACGATCCTGGGCTGGGGCGCCCAGATGGAAGTCATCGACCAGGCGGTGGAACGGGCCGAGAAAGACGGCATCTCCTGTGAGGTCATCGACCTGCGGACCATTCTGCCCTGGGATGTGGAAACCGTGGCCAACTCCGTGTTCAAGACCGGACGGCTGGTGGTCACCCACGAAGCTCCCCTGACCGGCGGATTCGCCGGTGAAATCGCCGCCACGATTCAGGAACGCTGCTTCCTGTATCTGGAGTCTCCGATCGCAAGGGTAACCGGGATGGACACTCCCTTCCCGCTGGTGCTGGAAAAAGAGCACCTGCCCAACCATCTGAAGGTCTACGAGGCCATCAGGGCGAGCGTTGAATTCTAGGCTGATATCAGGACAGGAGAGCGACTATGAGTGATTTTATACTGCCCGATATCGGCGAAGGTATCGTGGAATGTGAACTGGTCAAATGGCTGGTTAGCGAAGGCGATGTGATTGAAGAAGATCAACCGGTCGCCGAGGTAATGACTGACAAGGCCCTGGTGGAGATTCCTGCACCCTACAAAGGCCGCGTGACACGTCTCTACTACAAGGAAGGCGACGTCGCCAAAGTCCATGCCCCGCTGTTTGAGCTGGTGGATGAAAGCGAAAGCAGTGGCCAGGCGCCGGTGGCCAGTTCTCCGGAACCTGCCCAAGCAAAGCCCGTCCCCGAGGCGGAAAAACAACCCGCCTCCGGCGCCGAGTCGGACGATAACGCCACCGAAGACTTTATTCTGCCGGATATCGGCGAAGGCATCGTTGAGTGCGAGGTGGTGGAATGGCGCGTTGCCGAAGGTGACGAAATCGAGGAAGACCAGCCTGTTGTGGACGTCATGACCGACAAGGCCATGGTCGAGATTACCGCCCCTAAAGCCGGGCGCGTCACCAAGCTTTACCACCAGCAGCAGGCCATGGCCAAAGTTCATGCCCCGCTGTTTGCGTTCATTCCCCGGGATCGGGAAGAACCGGCTGAGCCCAAAACCAAACCGGAGCCCGCGGCTCAACTCTCAACGGCGACGGCCCCGCCTGTAGCTACGGCCAGCCGACAGCGTATTCCGGCCAGCCCTGCCGTTCGCCGCCTGGTTCGGGAGCATGAACTCAACCTCTCGGATATTCAGGGATCCGGCAAAGATGGCCGCGTACTGAAAGCCGATGTACTGGCTCATATCGAGGAAGGCCCGAAACAGGCCCACGTCCAGGCCCAGAACCAGGCTCCCGCCGACGATGCGCAAACTGCCACGGCCAGCAGTGCCCGCCGGGCGCCTGCCGCCAAACAGGAAGCGCGAGTCGAACCCATCCGCGGAATAAAAGCTGCGATGGCGAAAAGCATGGTGAAATCGGCCACCACCATTCCTCACTTTATCTACAGCGAGGATATTGATGTCACCGATCTGCTCAAGCTGCGGGAACAACTGAAACCGGAGGCAGAAGCGCGGGGCTCAAGGCTGACGCTCATGCCCTTCTTCATGAAGGCCATGGCCCTGGCGGTTCAGGAATTCCCGGTACTCAACAGCCAGCTCAACGAGGACGTCACGGAGATTCACTACCTGCCCCAATGCAATATCGGTATGGCGGTGGATGGCAAAGCCGGCCTGACGGTGCCGAACATCAAAGGCGTGGAAAGCCTCTCGTTGTTGGGCATTGCCGACGAGGTTGCGCGCCTGACCGAAGCGGCCAGATCTGGCCGCGTCAGCCAGGAAGACCTCAAGGGCGGCACCATTACAATCTCCAACATTGGCGCATTGGGCGGAACCTACACCGCGCCCATTATCAACGCGCCGGAAGTGGCCATCGTTGCCCTTGGGCGCACCCAGAAACTGCCCCGGTTTGACGCCAACGGCCAGGTGGTTGAACGCGCCATCATGACCGTGAGCTGGGCCGGCGATCATCGAATTATCGATGGAGGAACCATTGCCCGGTTCTGCAACCGCTGGAAGGGCTACCTGGAATCGCCACAAACCATGCTCCTGCATATGGGCTGACGGTTCATCATGGCGCAGAAGACGCAACTGCAGCAGTTCTACATTCCTGAAGAGCAGTCGATCTATCTGCTCAGCCATGATGATGCCAAGAAGCTCAAGGACTGGGTGGCGCTCTGCGCTGCCCAACTCCGCCAACTCGGCTACCAGGACATCGAGCTAATTGGCAAGGGCGCTTACGGCTTTGTATTCGCCGGTCGCCTGCCGGGCACGGCCATCGGCGGCCCCGAACATGTTTTTAAATTCACCCGCATCAACCTGCCCAGGCATCTTCAGGACCGGCTTGAAGATGAAGCCTACATCCTGGAGCAGGTCCGCCACCCCAGAGTCCCGCGGCTGATTTCCTACCAGCGAGCCAATAACCAACCGATTCTGGTGATGGAGCGTGCTACCGGCCTGAACCTGGAAGAGGTTTCCCTGCGGGAAGGCCGCCTGAAACCACGGCTCATCATGCGCATCGCGGACCAGTTGGCCGACATCCTGCGAAACCTTCGCCGTGAAAATGGTCCGGGCGGCAGGCCAATCGTTCATGGCGATATCAAACCTTCCAATCTGGTCTTCGACGCCAGCACCGAAAACATTGCCCTGATTGACTGGGGCTCCTCCGTGTTTGCCCAGTTGGACGCCAACCAGCAGTTCATTACCGCCAACGTGATGGAGCTGATGTCCGATAACCTTCAGCAAACCAACGCCCGGCTCGGCGATGTGTATTTTATCGGCGAGGAACAGCTCAACGGAGGGCTGTCGTCTCCCCGTTTCGACGAACAGGGAGCAGCCGGCACACTCTATGCCCTGGCGTCAGCCCAATCCTGCCGCTTTGGCCATCGGGCCATCCCGGCCACCTCCCTGGGCCTGCCCATGGAATTCGCCCGCATGCTGGATGGCATGCTATCCCCGGATCCGGACACTCGCCGCAAAGCCGGCGATTACTACCTGACAGAGATGCCGCGTATGGCCCGAACGGTGATGATCGATCTGCCGGAAACACCGGTCGCGGCCCAGGTACCCGTGTGGGTGCGTGCCTCCGACCAGGAAATTGACACCGTGGTTTACAGCTCTCGTAAATCCTTTCTCAGGGAGGAAGGGGCACCGGAAACCCTGAACGACGTCAACGATGTGCAGCTGGACCGCTACTATAAGAACTTCATGCAGGGCATGGGCGAAACCGAAAAAGCGTTTCTGGCAGCCGTCAGCCGGCTCGGGCGCTACCCGGTAGAAGGCGGCCTGGCCGTGAGATGGGAAACCGATGGCATCTACATCGACACATCTCTGAATCTGCATGATCCAGCATTGAAATCCGCGTTCGTGCAGGCCGTCAACAACATGGTTTACCTGGCCCAAGCTATTTACCGAAAGGGGATTTTCAAAAGTTGTCTGTTCAACGCCCGCAATACCTTGCACGTTGATCGCGATGAACCAACCCACCCCTTTGTTGTATCACCGGATATGAAATTGCACTACGAGATAAGCCCCGCGCCTGAGGTTGAAGACGAAAGCCGGGTCCACTCTTACTTCGAGGACGGCCCGGACCCGGAGGAATTCCTAGTGTTACCCGACACCATTATCCATGCCCTGGAAGAGCTTAACGCCATTCATCATACCGGCATGATCATCTTCGAAGCCCTGCCCCGCCACCTAAAAATCCACAGCCACTATCGGCTACTCGATCCTGAGCAAGAACCTGAATTCAGCCGGCTGCTGGATGAAATTCTCTCGGCAGTCGAACAGATAACCGGCCTTGGGGTTTCAGGGTTCATGAAAATGCCTTACAAAGACACCCGGTTCTTTCCCCACATAGAGCGCCTGCCGGAACGCTACTACCCGCGAAATCCAAGGACCGGGCACGCCTCCACCTGAGGAAGAACACAGCTTCAGTTTTTAGAAACCGTGCCGTTAACTGTTAAAACAAATTAATAGAAGGGCTACGCTTTGGCTTCCTCTTTCCTCGAATCCGTAGAACGAAAATTAGGTGTTCCCGGCAAGCTGTTGATTGCACCCGCTTTTATTCTCGTTCTTTTTGCAGCGGTTACGTTTTTCAGCGTATTCGGGTTCCAGCAATTGGACCGTCGAATGAATACGGTTGCCCGGGATCTTGCGCCAGACACCGCCATTGGCACTGAGTCGGTCATCAGTGTTTACCGCATGCGCCTGCGGGTGTTCGATTATTTCTCCACTGGCAATGAGAAAACCCTGGAACGCTTCGACGAAATGGAAACGGATTTCAGAGCCGTCATGGCCAAAGCGCAGGACAACATTCAGGAGCCCGAGCGAGCCAAGCTGGTTGATCGAATTGAAAAGACAACCAATCAGTATATTGATGCTTTCAGAAGCGAATTGGTTCCGGCAAAACGTCAGGTACTCAGCATTATCTCTGAAAAGCTGGATGTACACGGACCCAACGCCACAAAGGCCCTCAGACTTGCGCTAAATGGCGTGGCCAACCGTGAGCCAGACAGTGAACTGAGAGCTGGTCTGGAGCAACTCCTCAACGATGCGTTGATCATGCGGATGACTGCCGAGCGGTATCTGGCAAACGGCGACGAGGATTCCCAGAAGGCCCTCGGTTGGGCCATTGAGGACCTGTCTGACGCCCTGGAACTAATTGATGCCGAAAATGGTCCGGAATTTGTTCAGGTGTACCTGAATACGGTCGTTGAAGAGCTGGAAGCCTATCGGGCTGCTGTTCAGAATATCCTTGAGCAGAAGAGCATTCTCGTTGGCGTTAAATCCCAAAAGCTGGACGTTCTGGGACCGGAAATTGCGAGCATGGCCAGGGAACTTGAAGCAAGTATATTTGCCTCCCTGGACAAAGAGGCCGATGAGGCAACCGCAGAAACGGATCTGGCTCTGAAATTTACCCTGGCAGCTTTCCTGGTTTCTGCCGTACTCGGATTGATTGTTGCCATTGTGATGAGCCGTTTGATGGGCAACAGCGTGAAACGCGCCAAGGCTGAAATTCTCGGTTACCTCGATGACATCGCCAACAACAACGGCAATCTCTCCACCCGACTCACTCCGGGCCGTCCCGATGAGATCGGTGACTTCATCGACGCAGTCAACACGTTCCTGGAAACGCTTGAGGAAACGATTTCCCGTATTGTAACGGCGTCTCGGCAACTGACTGGCGAGTCCGAATCCCTCTTCGGAATCACGGAGCGCACAACCGCCAACTCTGAGCAACAGCGCGACCAGATCACGCAGGTGTCTGCCGCCATGCAGGAAATGGTCTCCACCTCCGAAGAGATCGCCTCGAACACCAGCGAAACTGACGAATCGGCCCGTAAGGCCTCATCGCTTGCGGATTCCGGACAGGAAACCGTTGGCTCTGCCATTCGGGCGGTTACGAACCTGGCCAATCAGGTTGAGAAGGGGTCTAACCGGATCCAACAACTGGAGAACGAGTCGGCCGAAATCGGCAATGTGCTGGCTGTTATCCAGAGCATTGCTGAGCAAACGAATCTCCTTGCGCTCAATGCCGCCATTGAAGCGGCTCGAGCCGGTGACGCCGGGCGGGGATTTGCCGTGGTTGCCGATGAAGTTCGAGGACTGGCCAAGCGCGTTCAGGAATCGACCGTCGATATCGAGCGGATTGTGTCCCAGCTCCAGAGTGGCGCGGCCGGCGCAGTAGTGGACATGAGCAAGGCCAAGCAGATGGCCGAAGAGGCCAGCGAGGAGGCAAGCAAGTCGGGCGAAGCTTTGACGGACATTCTCGCGGCGGTTAACAGCATCGTTGAAATGACCACCCAGATTGCAAGCGCGACCGAGCAACAGCGAGCGACCGCCGCAGAGATGACCCAGAACGTGGAAATAAGCAGCGGCGCAATTGAGGAACTGGCCGGAGACATTTCCCAGGTGAATCAGTCAAGCCGCTCTCTGGCGAACATGGCTGATGAATTGAATACGCTCGTGCGACGCTTCAGGGCCAGTGAATCCTGAACACACAATGGTTGCAGATGTTAACCAATTCACGAGAGCGCAGATGATTACCTGATACCTTTGGGTTTCAAGTTACACAATGTAACCGGAAACGGACTGCCCGGAGGTATTTCGCCATGACGCGCTCTCAATCACTTAGGAAGCAAGGCGCTCGCGGCCCTGCCATTGTCATTCTAACAGCGGCTGCCTGCCTCGGCACTGCTCAAGCCGCCGAACCCGAAAAAGTCATTTTCGCCGCCGAAAATGCACTTTACGGTGCCGGTCATGATATCGGACGCGCGGATGGATGGATTGATGAGCAACTCCGAGCGGCCATACGCGCCTATCAAGCTCAAAATGGGCTGCAAACCAACGGCAACCTGGATACGGCAACACTGAAAGCGCTCGGCGTGACCAAAACATCCAGCGCAACCATCACTGCAAATTCAGTCGGCAGTCGAAAGGCGTCAGTGGCACAGCTCGGTTTGTCCCTTCCCAAGCCAGCGTCCAATACCCCGACCATTGCCAGGGCTGAACCAGAGCCTGCGCCCGCGCCAGAACCTACCCCGGACCCCATTCAAAAATCATCCGAACAGGGCGAGCCAACAACTTCACTCGATGCCGAACCTGATGAAAACCAGATAGATACTGAGGGAACTTCGAAAAGCACTGAAGTGAAGCCACAAGAAAAAGTGGCGGAAGCAGCCCCGACAACACCCGAACCGGTGGCTTCAGAGCCTCCTGCGCCACCTTCAGCTCCAGGCCCCGCGCCGGAACCTGCGGTCGCCGAGGAAACAACACCGGAAGCCACCAAAGAACCAGCCCCGGTGCTGGCCCAGCTCCCTGCAGAGCCCACCAGTGCGGGACCTGCCGAGCCGAAAGCAACGGATACGAAGAAAGCCCAGCCAATCGAGGGAGAAACCACTGCATCGACTAATTCCGCGGTTGCCGATAATTCTCAGAGCACCGGCGGAGGCTTTTTCAGCGCCCTGTTTGATTTCTTTTTCGGCTGGCTGGTATGAGCGTCAGCTCTGCAACCGGTCTTTAAAGACTTTCCAGTCAATCACGTTGCCATCGGAATCGAAATGGACGTATCCGCGGAAACTCGGGTCATCTTCCCAGGCCTTCACAAAGCCTACGGTTTCACCGGAGTCCGAGACGATCTCAAAGGCTTCGCTGCGGGCGTTGGCAATGTCTTTATCAGGCTCGGTATCTGAACGCTTGAGGCTTACGGAGGAGTCTAAGGGCAAATTGCTTTGAAGGAATTCCTGGATCATCGTCAAGCTCTCCTTTCAGGGTGAACCGGTCTGGTTCTGGAGGTAGCGTAACTATAGGACGATCCGCTAGAAGAGAATACAGATTCAGATCAATTTTCTTAGATTTTTTCGAGATAAAAGGGCTTTAAGAACAATAGGATATTTCATTATTGTGACAGTCTGCAACCTTCTGGTCTGATTATTTTTCAACCAGTTCAGAAGGTTACCGAAAGCAGAGTCGATCAGTCACGAGAATCAGAATTTCCAGAACGGAGTGCTCAGTTTCTGTTCAACCAGTTCAGGAGAGAATCCCACATCGTTCAGCAACCGACGATCCATAGTCATCACCAGATGGATAAAGTTGCGCTTCATCCGCCAGCCTTTGTAAAGCGAAGCAGCTCTTTTCATTTCATTACTCCTTAGTCAACCCAGAATATTGGTCTCTAAAAACCGGGACCTTGTTTAATTAGGGTCCTATTCTAAGCTTGACGAGGAGCTTTCTGAATACTTGGAAACCCCTATACACAGGGGCTCCCAGCATTTTCAGGCTTCAATGTGTTTCATTTCAATTACGATTTCATGAAGCCTTGGCGTTTGAAATCAATACCTGATAAAGATCGTCTTTGAGCTGCGCCCGCTTCTGTTTCATGCGGTGCAATTTGTCGTCGCCAACAGGAGAGTCCCTCTTTTCCAGCCCTTCAATTTCGTGATCGAGATGCGTGTACTCCTGAAGCTTTTCGTTGAACTTGAGATCATTGTTTTTGAGTTCCTGAATGAGGTCTCGGTACTGCGGGAATTCTACGTGAAGCTCATGGCTGGAAATGCCCATCGTAATACTCTCCTCTTCTTTGCAGAGTGTTGATCAAGGCTGATCACCTTCATCATAGACGAGCGTGCCAGTTTCTGGGCGTCTTTGACAAATCGCTAATTACGCACGACGTTGCATGGGTATAGCATGTTAGTACGTTATCCAGTTACGCCTCGGGACACTTGCGAATGACCTTTGCACGAATTACCGGCACCGGTTCCTACCTGCCTGAAAACATTGTTACCAACAAAGACCTCGAAAAAATGGTCGACACCACCGACCAGTGGATTCGCGAGCGCACGGGAATCGAAAGACGCCATATTGCCGTTGAAGGCCAGACCACAGTGGATCTTGCGGAGCAGGCTGCCAGGAATGCGATTGATGCCGCAGGCATCAATGCGCAGGACATCGATCTGATCGTGTTTGCCACCTCCACCCCGGACAAGATTTTTCCGAGTTCCGCCTGCATCCTGCAGGCGCGTCTCGGCATCCATGGCTGCCCCGCCTTCGACATACAGGCGGTATGCAGCGGATTTGTGTACGCCCTTGCAACGGCAGAGAAGTTCATCAAGACCGGAAGCAGCAAGAAAGCCCTTGTTATCGGCGCTGAGGTCTTTTCCCGCATCATTAACTGGGAAGACCGCGGCACCTGTGTTCTCTTCGGAGACGGGGCCGGTGCCGTGATTCTGGAAGCCGACGAGGAAACCGGGATTCTTTCCACCCATATTCACGCCGACGGTCAATACGAGGATCTGCTCCACGTGCCTTGCGGTATCTCGGACAATTACGATCAGGTGAAGGCGGGTCGGGCCTTCGTCGAGATGAAAGGTAATGAAGTGTTCAAAGTGGCGGTGAACACGCTAGGCAAGATTGTTGATGAAACCCTGGCAGCCAACCAGATGCAGAAATCAGAGATCGACTGGCTGGTTCCCCACCAGGCCAACCTTCGAATCATCTCGGCCACGGCCAAGAAACTGAACATGTCCATGGACCAGGTTGTCGTGACAGTTAATGAGCACGGCAACACATCGGCTGCGTCCATTCCCCTGGCCCTCGATGTCGCCGTTCGTGACGGACGAATCAAACGCAACGAAGTACTCCTCCTTGAGGCCTTTGGTGGCGGATTCACCTGGGGCTCTGCACTGCTCCGTTACTGATCGGCCATCTTTCGGATCGCCACTCGTTTTCAACCATAGACGGGCTCCAACTCTTGTTGAAGCCCGTTTTTTCATTGTGTTTACCGCACCCGGTCAGATAGACTGTATTTTTATACAGTACCAATAACGCTCACTGCGAGGAATAACCATGGCAGTACAAGCAGTCTACTTTTCTGATAGGGACGGCCTGGATATGGCACTGAAAAATCCTGAGACGATGCTGTTCACTTCAAAAGCCGAAGCCGATGCCCGGGACAAAGTGCTCGAACTGGCGGAGGAAATTCAGGTATTCCTTGGCCGCAAGGTTGAAGGCCTGAGCGACGATCTGGCCGAACGCTGTGCCATGGCCATAGCGGAGGACAAAGACCTGTTCCAGAAAGCGCTCAAGAAGCCCGAGCTTCTGAACGCAGAACAGGAATAGCTGGACAGGGGCGGCGCGGCCGCCCTCCTCTCATGCCACGGCTACCCAGCTGCCATTGTCATAACGCGCTACGCCCTGGCCAGACATCCGATGCAAACTGACCCACTGATTCTCCACCAGAGCCGCCACATCTGGCTGGCGACGTAACACGGATTCAATCCGATCCTCCGGCGCATCAATCAGAACAGTAAGACGAACCGGTTCATGGCGCCAATGAGTGCCATCGTGGACGGACTGCAGCGGCAGGCCAATTCTCAACCGCGCGCTATCACCTTCCACAACGCCGACATTCCCGCCAACCGCGGAGTGCAGGAGTTTGTTACCAGAACCATATACGTCGGGAACCGTTACCGAAGCAAAGTACTGAAGGTTGATCCAGTTGGCGACGATCATCGGTGCTGCCAGCAAAGCCTCCAGGAGACCGCCATCTTCGTCCAGAGTCGGATCGTAATCGTGCAGGAATACGCGCCCGGACAGGTTGCAGCCCCTTGTCTTGCTGCGCTTCGCGAAAATGATTGCCGCGTTGTTGGCCAGCCCCCACTCCGGACGAACCTCTGACCAGTCCCGGGTCCGGGTTTCCATGGCCTGCTTAAGGTTATCGTCGCCCAGTCCGTTCAATTTCAGTGGCGTTGCCCGCTCTTTTCGCGCCCGGATACCGGCTGCTTCGAATCCGGCTTCCAGATCTGCCAGATGCTGCATGTGCGAGTCCGGGATAAGATGGCGATCAGCAATCGTTACCTTGTCCGTTGCTGTGCAGTGCTCAGCAGCGACCGCCCAGGTGAAGTCCGGAATTCTGATACCCGCGTCAGCAAGCCCTGTCCTGACCTGTGGATCATTGACCAGGCTTGCTGCAAGCCGGGCGTTTACGCCGCCGCTCTGGCCGCCACACGCACCACAGTCGAGACCAGCCTGGTTCGGGTTGTTATCGGTATGACTGCCATGACCAACAAGCACCAGCAAAGGCGCGAAACCACTGGTCAGAGACATCCCCCGGAGCATATTGGCCGCCAGCGCAACCCTCTCGGCATCAGAGAGCGGATCGCCTCCGTGGCTGTGTACCAGGCGCCCCTCTACACTTTGGTCAGGGCGGGTTTTGTGGCCCTTTTTCAAAGTGTCTTTCACCAGTTTCCAGGCCCAGGCCAAACCGGTGGTCTCAACCAGTGTGAACGTCGACAAGCTGGTATATTTCGCCTTTCTGACGGATTCACGGGCGATCTCTCTCTGATCGAGAGAGCGATTCACTGCCAGATCCTCTCGCAGGCTGCCCTTGGTATCAATCAACCGGAAAGACGCGGGCAACAGGCCCGGCAGTCGGCGGGCCGGGGCAAGCGGTCCGTGTTGCTGATGATCGATTGGCATTCCGAAAAAACCGGCGAATCCGAGCGTCTGCACGTCGGGATACACTGCTTCAAGGTGGCGGCGCATCACTTCGGAGCGAACATCGATACAGAAGACGGCCTGGGCTGCCGGTATCCCACGCCCGGAGTCTGGCCACGCCTGCTTTACCGGCGCAGATTCAAGTGCCTGCCACAAGGTGCGCTGGTAACCAATTTCGAAGGCTCGCTGCCACACCCACAGCCTGCTGCGATCATCGTAGTCCCCCCTGCGACTCGCGCGGGCTCTCTGCCTCTGCCACTCTGCTTTCTGTGCCGTCGAGGCGAAGGCTACCCCTGCGGACTCCCAGACCAGCATGATCGCCAGAATGTCCTCACACCGATCGGATGAACGCCCCTCAAGGCCTGCCCGCCAGTCTTCTCCGCGACACCAGGAGGCCCAGCCGTTCACTCTCAACAACAGGCTATGGCACAGCGCTTCCAACTCATCTCCACGAGCGCCGATCCGATTCAGCGCCTCCTGTACTGCCTGATCCCTGCCGTCCGGAACCGTCTTGAAGAAAGCACGGCTCCCTTTCAACCCGGTCGTAAAATCAAGCGCCAGGTCCTGCCTGACTGATTCAAGCCAAAAACCGAAAAGCCCCCCATTGGCCTGGTTGCCCGAAACGGACCATCGGCTCTGGCGCTGATCGAAAAAGGCGCCGCAAACGCGAGAAACCTGGTCGCAAACGGTGTCAGTCAGAACACCGGCCTCCTCGTGGGCGTTCGCAACCGCAAAGGTATCCAGAATGGAACCGCGCAGTCGCGCAGTTATCGCCCCCTTTCGTCCCAGCCAATCAAGGTACCAGGCGGTATTCCGCTCATCACCACGCTCGGCAATACTTGCCCTCAGATCGTCTTCTCGAATCCGGCCACCTTCCCAGGCTTCCCGGTAAAACTCGGTCGGCATAAGCATACTGAAACCCGCGCGCTCGTTGAGCACCTGATCTACCCGCGGGGCCGGAAAGTGTCTCAGCCCCCAGAACGGATTCACCGCTATCCATTGATCGAGAGGCCAAACAGGAGCGATCAGGTCGCAGGCC
Organism: Marinobacter sp. NFXS11; assembly: GCF_040148675.1. Lineage (NCBI taxonomy): Bacteria > Pseudomonadati > Pseudomonadota > Gammaproteobacteria > Pseudomonadales > Marinobacteraceae > Marinobacter > Marinobacter sp. NFXS11. The sequence continues at coordinate 1,532,709 of NZ_JAGDDV010000001.1, forward strand.
TGTTTAATCGGCTTCCGCCAGTCATCGCTCAGCCACTGCAGTTCCGGCAATGGCGCGCTCGCATCGCTCATGATCTCTCCTCCCGTCGGAACGGATGATGGGGAACCCTGCGGAACATGGCCGGCACCTTCAAAGCCTCCGCCGCCAGGAAGCGGGTCAACCGATCAAAGGGCAATTCTAGGTAAAGCCCCTGACGAAAATGAACGCCCAAAGCACGGGTGGCCGGGAAGCGAGCACCGAATACAATCATCAAAGAGCACACGGCGAGCAGCGTTACCAGAGTGGCGCCCGTTCCCAGAGCAATGCCGGGGATAGCAAACCCTTCCTGCTCGGGAACGGCCGGGCCGATGAGAAGATGCAACAATGCGTACAGCGGAACCAGGAGCACCGCCAGACCTGCAAGCCTCAGCTTCACCGCTCTTGTCGCTCCGGCCGGGACGCCCATGCTAGCCGCAGATACCGCCAGCACCAGCAATGCTCCGAAAACCGGATTGTTTTCCACGATCCACGGGAACTGAACCAGGATCGCCGCCGCCAACAGGCCGGTAAGCCCGGCCCAGGCGAGCCGGTTAGCAGAGGGAGATTCGGGAAAACGCGTTGCTGCCGATACGGCCACCGTGCGACCAGAAGCCAGGAACGAATGCGCCTTGTACAGCGAATGGGCCAGTAGATGCAGCAGTGCCAGTGTGTAGGCCCCCATGCCGATTTCGAACAGCATAAAGCCCATCTGCGCACAGGTTGACCAGGCAAGAGCATGTTTGACCGAGTATTGGGTCATCATGGTGAGAACCGCAACGACCGCGGTCATGCCGCCGATCACGAGCAGAATCATGTGGCCGGCGGTAAAGCCATCAAACACCGGGAATAAACGCAGCCAGAGGAAACCGCCAAGATTGATCACCCCGGCATGGAGCAGCGCAGACACGGGCGTCGGAGCTTCCATAACGCGGATGAGCCAGCCGTGAAAGGGAATCTGGGCGCACTTGAGAACCGCCGCCAGAGCCAGAACCACCGAGGCAACTGTCAGCGCTGTTGAGCCACCGGCTCGGGCGTCCTCATTCTGGATCATGTCTGGCAGGTAAAAGGTGCCGTAGTGCAGGTAGAGCGCCACCACACCCGAGACCACCAGCGCATCTCCAACCCGGCTGACGATGAACTTCTGCACCGCCGCCATTCGCGCCTGGGGCCGGTCCTGATAGAGGGTGAGCAAATGATGCAGGGCCAGACTGACACCAATCCAGGCGCCTGCCAGAATCAGCAGATGGTTGGTAAACACCAGTACCAGAACAGAGGCAACCGTCACCAGAAACCAGGGAAGAAAACGGTCACGGCCAGGGTCCTGGCTAAGGTAGTTGTCTGCAAACCGAAGAATGACCCAGCCAATAAACGCCACCATCGTGGCCATCCAGACCGCTATCCCGTCTGGATACAGGCCGAAGCGCCCACCCAGGGTCGCCAGACGATTGCCATCGCCTCCTACATGGGACTGAATCAGGAGCAGGATTCCCATCACGACCGAAACGGCCATGGAGGCCAACAGCGCCCACCCGGCAAGTCGCCAACAGTGGTTCACTTTCAGTGGATTCTTCAGCCAGCCAGTCAACCCGGCAAGCAGGAAGAGACCGACCGGCAGCAGCAGCCAGAGTGCGAGGATCGAGAGCAATGAAAATTCGGCGATTGGATTCATACTTGCAAACCTCCTGGTTGCCAGTACTTTGCCGATCTTCGTCACATATAAAAAATGGTTTATACTTATCAGATCATTCGTTTTTAGAGAACGAAATTACATGAAGCTGAATTACCATCACCTTTACTACTTCTGGAAGGTCGCCCGAACCGGCCACCTGACGCGAGCTGCTGATTCGCTGCATATTTCCCAGTCGGCGCTGTCGGGCCAGATACGCAAGCTGGAAGACAGCCTGGGACACGACCTATTCATTCGTGAGGGGCGTCGTCTCAAGTTGTCTGAAGCCGGGAGAATGGCATTCTCCTACGCCGAGGAGATCTTCCGCCAGGGTGAGGAGCTGACGGCATTATTTGCCTCCGGCGCTCAGCCAAACCGCGAGATGCTCCGAATTGGAGCGGTGGCCACCCTCTCCCGTAACTTCCAGGAAGGCTTCCTGCAACCGCTGCTGAATCGGGAAGACCTCGAGCTGAGCCTGCAAAGTAGCCACATGGATGAGCTGCTGAGACGCCTCTCGGCGCACCGACTGGACTTGATCCTCGCAAACCAGGCGGTACAGGGAGATGAACAGAATCCCTGGCGGTCACGGCTGATCGCCAAACAGCCGGTCAGCATCATCGGGCCGCGGGGAATAGACGTTCAGGGCGATTTTGTCGACGTACTGCGTGGCCGAAGCTTGATTGTGCCGGGCCCGGACAACAACATACGCCAGGCCTTCGACCAGTTGTGCGAGTATCACAGGCTGCGTCCCAACATCGCCGCCGAGGTGGATGACATGGCGATGATGCGACTTCTCACCCGGGATACCGGTCATTTCGCCATCATGCCTCCGGTGGTCGTTCGCGATGAAATGAAGAGCGGAACCCTTGCAGACTACGGCGCTTTGCCGGGCGTCTTCGAGGAGTTCTATGCCATCAGTATCCGGCGCCAGTTCGAGACGCCAGCACTGAGGGAGCTTCTATCCCAGACCCAGGACAATTTTCTGACCCGAACGCCGATTGGTCATTCTGACTAGCCCGAGTGGCGAAAAATGTCATCCATAAGGCTGACTTACATCCGTATACTGAAGCAGAAAGACCACAATAATAACGCCGGACATATGATCATGAGCCAAGCCAGCCTGCGAGAACACCCGTCCATTCTGATTATCGGTAGCGGTTTTGGTGGTCTGGGCATGGCCATCAAACTGAAACTGGCCGGGTTCAATAACCTGACCCTGCTGGAAAAAGCCGACCGGGTCGGAGGTACCTGGCGTGATAACACCTACCCCGGTGCCGCCTGCGATGTGCAATCCCACTTTTATTCGTATTCCTTCGAACCGAAGCACGACTGGTCCCGGAAATTCGGGTTGCAACGCGAAATACTCGGTTATATGGAGCACTGCGTTGAGAAATATCGCCTGGGCAGTCACATCCGGTTTAACTCCGAGGTGCAGGAAGCCGCGTTTGACGACGAAACAAATCAATGGTCGGTGACCCTCGCAAACGGTGAGCAACTGACCGCCAACGTACTCATCACCGCCACCGGACAGCTCAATCAACCTGCCTGGCCAAACCTCAAGGGCCTGGACCGTTTTCAGGGCAAGATGTTCCACTCAGCCCGTTGGGATCATGATTACGACCTGTCCGATAAACGGGTAGCGGTCATCGGTACTGGCGCCAGTGCCATTCAGTTTGTTCCGGAGATTGCATCGAAGGTAAAGCAGCTGGATCTGTTTCAGCGCTCGGCGGCCTGGGTCCTGCCCAAGCCGGATCGGCCCTTCAAGCGCTGGGAGCAGACGCTGTTCCAGAAAGTGCCGGCCTGGGATCGCCTCTATCGGTACCTTATTTACTGGAAAAACGAGAGTCGCGCCCTCGCTTTCACCAAATTCAGTGGCCTTCTCGAGTATTACGCGAACATGGCAAAGCGGGAGGCCAGAAAACAGGTCACAGATCCCGCCAAGCTGAACAAGATCATTCCGGACTACAAGATCGGCTGCAAACGGATCCTGATTTCCAACGACTGGTATCCGGCCATCAACCGGCCGAACGTGAACCTGATTACCGACCCTATTGATCACATTGACGAGTCCGGCGTTGTTACGCACGAAGGACACCACCATGAGGTCGACGCCATTATCTGCGGCACTGGTTTTCGGGCCTCGGAGTTCCTGTCACCCATCCGGATAACAGGCCGGGGCGGAAAGACCCTGAACGAGGCCTGGCAGAACGGCGCCGTAGCGTTCAAAGGTATCACCGTCAGCGGCTTCCCAAATATGTTCATGCTCTATGGGCCCAACACCAACCTGGCCCATAACTCGATCCTGTACATGCTAGAGTCCCAGTTTCGCTACGTTCTGGACTGTCTGGAGGCGCTCGAAAAGTACCCTCACTCCGCCATGGACGTCCGACAAGACCGACAGGACCGCTTCACCCATGTGGTCCAACAGGGCCTGGAAGACACGGTCTGGAGCTCCGGCTGCACCTCCTGGTACCTGGATGAACATGGCCGGAATACCATCAACTGGCCGGGATTCACCTTCACCTACCGGTTCGCCACCCGCCGGGTAGACACCGCTGATTACCAGTTTCTTTACCCCGGCCAGACCGTGGGTTAATCGGGTGACAGCCCTTTGCGCTTGAACCTCGGCGATATTCATAGGATGATTGGGTTATCGGTTGGAAGGATGATAAACACATGCTGGAACGTATTCGTAAAGGCTCGCTGGTAGAGACCGCCATCGAGAGCCTCAGAAACGCCATCGAGAAAGGTGACTGGGCGGTTGGCAGTCGCCTGCCCGTCGAATCAGAACTTTCCGAATCCCTCGGAGTAAGCCGCAACACCGTTCGCGAGGCGGTTCGGGTGCTGGTACATGTGGGGATGCTGGAAACCCGCCAGGGAGATGGCACCTATGTTCGAGCGACACGGGATGCCGGCGAAACACTGCGGAGAATTGCGCGCACCCAGCTGGCGGACCAGCTGGAAGTCAGGATCATGCTGGAAACGGAGGCCGCCAAGCTGGCAGCGCACAGGCGTACAGAACAGGATCTCCGGCACATGACCGCAGCCCTGGATGCTCGCGCCAAAGCGGGGGATAACCTGCGGGCTCGCATCCGGCACGATGAAGCCTTCCACCATGCTCTGGTTGCGGCTTCTCATAACTCAGCGCTGGTCGAACTCTACGATTACTTTTCCCACGCTGTCAGCCAGACCATCGAGCAGACCGAAACCGATGCAGACCTGCCGGAACCCTCCCAGGAAGACCATGAACTCTTGCTCGCCGCGGTCCGGCGCCAGGATGAGGGCAAGGCAGAATCCCTGGCCCGGTCGCTTTTGAAACCCAGCCTCCACGCCTTGAAGCGTCGGGAGTCCTGATTCATGAAGTTCCGGATCGATACCTTTACCCTGCTGCTCCTTGGCGCCATCGTATTGGCTACCTTCCTGCCTGCAACTGGCCAGGCTGGCGAGGCACTGGCCACTGCCGGAACGGTCGCCGTCGCCCTGCTCTTCTTTTTTCATGGCGCAGCGCTGTCCCGGGAGCAAATTATTGCCGGCGCTACCCACTGGCGACTGCACATTCTGATCACCTCGCTCACGTTCGTATTTTTTCCGCTGGCGGTGCTGCCGATTAATGGCCTCAGCAATATCGCACCCACATGGATGCCGAAAGATCTTGGTCTGGGGTTTCTTTACCTGGGCGTCCTGCCGTCGGCGGTGTCCTCCTCCATCGCCTATACCGCAATGGCGCGGGGCAATGTTCCGGCGGCAATCTGCAGCGCGGCCGCCTCCAATGTCTTTGGCATGATGCTGACGCCATTCCTGCTGTTGCTGTTGGTAAGCACATCCGGCGGTGGGGATTTCTCCGTAGCGGAAGCCCTGAAAGACATCATTCTGCAACTGTTAATGCCTTTTGCGGTCGGGCATGCGCTCAGACCATGGCTAGGCGGGTTTCTTGGCAGAAACGAAACGCTGATGGCCCGCTACGATCAGTGCGTGATCTGGCTGATCGTCTACTCCGCTTTTTCTCATTCGGTAGAGAGCGGACTCTGGGAGAATCTGCCGCTGCAGGCCATTCTTTTCGCCATTGTGCTATGCCTGGGCTTACTGCTGCTATTTATGGTGTTCGCCAGATTCCTGGTGCGGCGATTCGGGTTCAGCCTGGAGGATGAAGCCGCGGTGGTGTTCTGCGGATCAAAAAAGAGCCTGGCATCTGGCCTGCCCATGGCCAAGGTCCTTTTCTCGGGGCACCCCGGCTTCGGCATGATCGTGTTGCCGATCATGTGCTACAACCAGATACAGGTTATCGTCGGAGCCTTCTTGGCCCAGAAGTACCGGGAAAGAATTGAAAGGGCGAATGCAGAGAAAACGGGTTGATCCGGGAGGCGGGTTCAACCGCCCCCCATTCCGCCAAAGAGTGTGGCGAGAATCGCCAGCCCGACAATCCAGCCAATCACCGCCGGCCAGAAATTGACCATTTGCGGTGGCTGTTCGCCCTGTTCTTCAGCCATGTCGGGTTCCGGGTAATTCCGATCGTCGGCCGCCTCAGGCGCTTCTTCCATAGTGAACCAGCCGAACCACTCACCGAGAAACTGGGCCACCGGTGCCGGAAAGGTGCCGTTTTCCGCCATCGGACGTATCTGGGGCTCCAACTGGCGACCAATCTCGCGTCGCAACCGCGGCTGATCGGCGGGCGGCTCGTCCAGAATGGCTTTCCAGATGCCCGGGTCCTTACTTCTTGAGGGGTCATTGAGCAAGGCCTTGATCTGGATAACCACCTCACGAACCACCTGGCCCTCGTTGGCATCCAGCGGACGATCCGGCTCCTGGTTCTGGTCCTGCGCCTCGCGATACGTTTCAGTCTGAACCGTGTCAGAAGCCCCCTTTACCGGGCCCGGGTCGTCCCCCACTGCCTCGCGGAAAGCCGCTTCCAGGCTCTTCGCCTCGTCTTCCGAAGCAAATTTGAGCTGTTGCTCATACGCATCCTGGATTTTCCGACGATCGCCGGTCGGCTCAATTCCAAGGATTTCCCAACAATTCATAAAGCTGCAACTCCCGGGCCTAGATTCATTACATTTCAGAGAGACAAACCGTCTGTAGTCCCTTACGATAGGACCCAAACATAATAAAAGTGCTTTATCCTTTTTCTCGGCAGATTATAGAACGTCAACCATGCATCAATCGACAAAAACGGCAACGGTATGTAACGGCCGCACCCTCGCAACATGCCTCGGCGTCAGTATCGCTTTTTCCGCTCTGCTACCAGCCACCGTAATCGCACAGACTGACACACCTGATTTCATGCCCGGATTACTTGCCCTGGAAGGCGAACAGAGCGAAATTCCCGAAGTGCTGACCACAACACGACTGCGCCAGTCCAAGCTTCGGGTTCCCGGCACGACCACTATCATTACCGGCGACATGATCCGTGATCTCGGAGTCATGAACCTGGTAGAGGCGCTCAGGCTGGTGCCGGGTATGGTTGTTGGTCATTGGGGAAGCACCAATCCGGTGGCAACCTACCACGGTACGTCTCAGTACGAACAGCGTCGGCTGCAGGTTCAGATTGACGGACGAACCGCCTACCGGATCAGTCTGGCCGATGTGGACTGGTTCGGGATGCCCGTGGCATTGGAAAATATCGAGCGCATTGAGGTTAGCCGGGGGCCAAATTCCGCGGCCTATGGCATCAACGCGTTTCTTGGAAGCATCAATATCATCACCCGCTCACCCCAGGACACGGCCGGCATAGAAGCCTACACTTCGGTCGGCTCGCGGGGACATCTGCGAACCTTCACGTCAGTGGGCGATACCGATGCCAACAAGAGTTGGCGGCTGTCTTACGAAAAGCGCAAATCCAACGGCTTCGATAACCAGATTGACGGCGGCGAGGAAATCCCCTTCCACGATGGCCATGACATCAACAACTTCAATTTCGACAGCGTGTTCCGGATTGACCGTCAGCATTCCATCGACGTTCGCGCCGGCGTGCTGGATGGCGTAAATGAAGAGGACTTCGAGAAGTCCGGCAAGCTGGGGGCGATCACCAACCCGGATATCATCATGGACGACTATTATCTCCATGTCCGGTTCGACGGGGCGACCTCTCCCAGTCACTTCTACCATATTCAGGCAAGCTATCAGAACCAACGGCAACGCCAGCGTTGGACGGTTTCCGCCCCGGCAGCAGAAATCAACGCGCTTCTGCCATCCGGGTTCCCGCCCTTCCCCGAAGACCAGGGTCCGTTCATTGCTGATTTGAACGAAGACCTCGAGGAAACCCGGCAGGAAATCGAACTTCAGGACACCATCATTTTCAGCGATGAATTCAAGTTGGTCTCCGGCGTGGGCTATAGAAAGGATTCTTTCAATTCCGAGACCTACTTCAACGGAAAAGGAGACAATTACCAATCCCGGGTATTCGCCAATGCCGAGTACTCGCCCTTCCGATGGCTGACCTTTAACGCCGGGGGGAACTGGGAGCAGACCACCACCACTGATGAAGATTATTTCTCGCCCAGGGCCGCCGCGAACTTCATCCTGAACAACAACCATGCCCTGCGTTTCGTGTTTTCTCGGGCGGTGCGCACACCGGACGCCTTTGAACAGAATCCTGACTGGGGCTATACGCCGAGAAATGTGCAGGCCCCGTTTGAAGCACTGGACGGAGAGAGAATCGAAGTGGCCGACATTCTGGACCCGACAACATCCACCTACGGCCAGAAACTTCAAGAGGAATGGATCACCTCACGTGAAATCAGCTACTTCGGTCAGTTCCATCTCGAGAGCGCCCTGCTGTCGGTGGAAGTTCGCTACTTCAACGACGACTTCCACGACATGATCAGTGGCGTTATCAATGAAGAAGAATGGTATATCGCCAACAACGTGGATCTGGAGCAGGAAGGCGTTGAGCTGGAAACCTCACTGCAGTTTTCCGGAACCAAGCTCCGGGCCACCTACGCCTATCTGGAACAGGAAGGCCGTTACACCGGCGATCCGGCTGCACTACCGGTAGACAAACAGGAACGGGCTGTCGATCTTCTGGCCCGCCTCTCGGCCCGGGATTCAGGTAGTTTTGCCTGGATCCAGGATCTGCCGAAGGGTTTCATGACGTCAGCGGCGATGTACTGGACCAATGAAGTCCGTGAGACCCGGTTCGAACGTGCAGATTTCCGATTGGCCCGCCGGGTGGACAAAAGCGATTACAGTTATATGCTGGCACTAACGATCCAACATTACCTCAATCCCAAGCCATGGATCAGCCCGGATAACCGGATTGAAGATCAGAACCAGTTTTTTGTTGAGGCTGGTATTCGTTTCTGAAGTTAACAAGGAAAGCGCGAGCCCTGGACGGTATGGAGCGAAGGACAGGCACGATTCACCGAAACCGGCATAGATGCGGAAATCCGGGCCTTTTACTCAAGGCCCTGTGCATTCTGCTTTTCGCCGTTTGCGCCACGGTTGCCAATGCCCAGGAAGCAACGGCAAGGGTCGTTTATTTTGTCGGCTCAGGCAACGCACCTTTGGATCAACATCTGATTGAGCTCCTGAAACGGCAACTGGGGCCAACGACCTCCTTGACCGAAGTCTCCGACGACCAGCTGTCCACTCTGGAAAACAGCCCGATAATTACGGTTGGCCCCGCCGCCTTCTCCCGGGCACGTCAAGCCAACCGCTCCGCAGCGATCCTGGCCATGCTGGTCGACCGATCCTTTATCTCCGCCTTTGCCGAGCGATCACCGGGCCAGATCTCGGCGGTATTGTACGACGTGCCGCTGATCCGCCAGGCTCTGACGGGAAAGGCCATTTTGCCCCAGGCCAACAAGATTGCCCTGCTGGCAACTGCAGATTCCGTCGAACTGTATGAGCCCCTGATTGATGAACTGCCGGCCTACGGCATGTCGGCTAAGATCTTTCTGGTCGATAGCAACGACAAGCTGATCCCGACGCTTGTCCGCGCCCTCGGTTATGGTGATTTCTTGCTCGCAGCACCAGACAGCGCCATTTACAACCCCCGAACCATCAAACATATTCTGCTGACTGCCTACCGCCGTAATCAGATCGTCATCGGCCCCACTCAGGCTTACGTTAAAGCAGGTTCCCTGGCCTCCAGCTATGCCCCTTTCCCTGAAATGGTTGAGATGGCGGGCGACTTTTTGTCGACGTTTTTTGAAACCGGCACATATCCGAAGCCCTCGTATCCGGAAGAGTTCCGGGTCGAGGTCAATGCCCAGGTTGCGCGCTCTCTGAACATTCCATTGCCCAGCCGTGAGGATATCGCCACACGGGTGGACCGACAATTAACGATCAATGGGGAGGCGTCTGATGAATAACAGCCACAGACAACAGCGCCCCATGTCCCGAAAGCTGCTGCTCCTCGGAGCTCTGCCAGCCATCGTCATGTTCATCGTGCTGATGGTGTTCTTCACGTCTGTGCGTCTTGAGGATGCACGCCGGGATCTGTCCGACAGCAGCCAGATGCTTGCCGACAGCCTCGCCCCTGCCCTGGAGTACGCCGTTGTCTCTGGCAACACTCTGGCACTCGACCAGATCCTTTCCCAGTCGCTGCGTCGCAGCAAAGCCGACTGGATCCGGGTCTCCGACGTTATGGGAGACCAGATTGGCTTCGTTTCCCGCGAACCGATCAAGCCCCATGAGATACCCGAGCGCGACCAGATCTATGAAGCCGAAATTCTCCAGCAGCCCCTGGAATTTGGTTCGGAACGGACTGCAGAGTGGTTTGAACCGGACTATGGCTTCGGTTCCGGTTCTCTGCGAGTTGGCACTGTTCAGGTTGGCGTGAGCCAGGATGTTCTTGCGGAACGGCGGCAGGATATTCTGTGGACATCGATCGCCGTTGGTGTGGCCCTGCTGCTGTTCAGCATTCTGATCATCAATCATTTCCTCGGAGCAATTCTGGCACCGATACGAGACCTCGCCGGGCGAATCGGTCAACTCACCGATGGTGACTACCAGGAGCGTCCCCTGAATACTCACCAGAGTTCGCAGGAGATCGTTGCCATTGAAGAGCAACTTAACCAGCTGGCTAATCACCTGGCCGGCCTGAAAACAGCCCGGGACCAAACCATCGCCGCCTCCGAAGGTGCCCGGGAAAAGGCCGAGATGGCAAATCAGGCGAAATCCGAATTTCTGGCCACCATGAGCCATGAGTTGCGTACGCCCTTGAACGGGGTGCTTGGGATGGTCGATCTGATCCAGGAAGAACCGCTTACCCAACGCCAGCGCGAATACCTCAACACTGCCCGGCAGTCCACCGAGGATCTGTTGACGGTCATAGCAGACATCCTCGATTACTCGCAAATGGACAGCGGCACCCTGAAACTCGACAGCCAGGCGTTTAACCTTCGGGAACTGATTTCCAACTGCACCGCCACCTACCGACACCTCGCCGAGCAACAGGGCCTTGCCCTCAATCTCAAGTTCTTCGGCGACTGGCCGGACAACCCCGTCGTCATCGGCGACCCCGCGCGTCTGCGGCAAATTCTGGCGGGGCTGGCTGACAACGCCATCAAGTTTACTGGCGATGGCTTTATCAATATCCAGGCGGGCTTTTTCGCTCTCGAAGACAACTGCATCATTCTGAACTGCTCGGTAAGCGACTCAGGATCCGGCATTCCGACCGAGCGCCTTCAGGACATTTTCAACTCGTTTGAACAAATCGACGCCGGAAACAGCCGGCTATACGGAGGCACCGGACTTGGCCTGTCCCTGGTCCAGCGACTGGTTGAACTCATGGGCGGACACATTCAGGTAGAAACGGATCTGGGCAAGGGTTCCTCGTTCCGGTTTGAGCTGCCGTTCGAGCTGGCGAATCGGCCCAGACAACCCGAGCCGACCGGGACACCACCAAGGGAAACGATCAATGGCACCAGCCATGCCCTGGTGGTGGAAGATAACCCGGTGAACCAGCGCGTAGCCACGGCTATGCTCAAACGATTGGGTTTCCATACCGATTCCGCCAACAACGGCAAGGAAGCGCTGGACAGGGTGACCACCAATCACACGGGCTATGACATCATACTGATGGACTGTCAGATGCCCGTGATGGACGGATACGAGGCCACCCGCTATATCCGGGAATGGGAACAGAGCAACGGCCAGATGGGGACACCGATCATTGCATTAACGGCGGACGTGCTACCCGGGACAGAAAAGAGTTGTCTCGACTGCGGTATGAACGATTATCTGGCCAAGCCCGTTCGCAAGGAAATGCTGCGCGAAGTGCTCAGCCGCTGGATCAAGCTCTAGGAAGGTGCCGGCGCCCTGAACCGGACGCCGGCACTAAATCACGCCACCGGCTCGCGCATGGTGACAAACTCCTCGGCAGATGTCGGATGAATGCCCAGGGTGGAATCGAACTGAGCCTTGGTCGCACCAGCCTTGATGGCAACCGCCAGCCCCTGGGTAATTTCACCAGCGTCCGGACCCACCATGTGGGCACCCAATACGCGATCAGTCTCGTCGTCTACCACCAGCTTCATCAAGCTCCGTTCGTCACGACCACTGAGGGTGTATTTCATCGGGCGGAACTCAGAGCGGTAAATCCGCAGTTGATGTCCCGCTTCCCGGGCCTCTTCCTCGGTCAGCCCAACCGTCCCGATGTTTGGCTGGCAGAATACCGCCGTTGGAATCGCCGAATAGTCCATCTCGCCTTTGCCATCGCCAAACAAACGTCTGGATAGCACCATGCCCTGCGCCAAGGCAACCGGCGTAAGCTGAGGAGTTCCAATCACATCACCCAGCGCAGTAATTGAGGGCACGGCAGTCTGGAAGTGATCATCCACCACAACATGTCCCGAGGCGCTGAGCTGAACACCAAGATCGGTCAGACCGAGACCGTCAACCAAGGCACGACGACCGGTTGCCGCCATCACAAGGCCAGTCTCCAGGGTTTCGCCATTGTTAAGTTGAACCCGGTAATGGGCATTCTCGGCTTCAACCGATTCAATGGTCACACCGAACTGCAGGTTTACGCCTTTTTTCCGCATTTCCTGTTCGGTAAACCGTCGGATGTCGCCATCAAACCCGCGCAGGAACAGATCACCGCGATACAGCAAGGTTGTATCAACACCCAACCCGGCCAGGATGCCGGCAAACTCCACAGCGATATAGCCACCGCCCCAAACAACGGCCTGCTTCGGCAGCTGCGGCAGGTAGAACATCTCGTTGGACGTAAGAATGCATTCCTTGCCGGGCACATCGGGAATTACCGGCCAGCTGCCGGTGGCAATCGTGATGTGTTTGGCCCGATAGGAGGTATCCCCGACGACCACGGTATTGGCGTCTGACAATGACGCCGTTCCTTCGATGATGGTCACACCGGCGTTTTCCAGCAACCGACCATAAATGCCATTCAGACGCTCGATCTCGGCATTCTTGTTGGCAACCAGCTTCGGCCAGTCGAAACTGACATCGTCGAGTGGAACCTGCCAACCGTAGCCGGCTGCATCTTCCAGCTCATCGTGAACGTGGGCGCCGTACACAAACAGTTTCTTGGGCACGCAGCCAACGTTTACGCAGGTTCCGCCAAGATACCTGGATTCAACCACAGCCACCTTGGCGCCGCGCTGGGCAGACATGCGCGCGAGGCGAACGCCGCCGGAGCCGGCTCCGATAACGATCAGATCAAAATCCTGCTGGTCAGACACAGCTTCTCCTGTTGTAGATTAAGAAAAATCAGGTTTGGCCGGACGTGGCCGTTTTGGTTTCCGGATGCACTTCCCTGAACAACACATGATCTTCGAAGTCGCCGAGCTGAATCTTGCCAAGGCTCCGGAAACCCTCGGATTCGTAAAACGGCAGATAACGGTTGTTACCGGTATCAAGCACCAACCCGCTGCCACGCGGGTTTTCGGCACAGAGTTTTTCAACAGTTTTCAGCAGCAAACGACCGTAGCCGCGATTCTGGTATTTGGGATTCACTCCCATCATGGGCAACTGGTGCGCCAGTGGTTGTGGCAGCATGTCGCGAATTTTCTCGTGGTAGTCCAGATACCGACGTGTGGAGGCAAACCCCGTAGTCAGGACCATACGAATCCGCCAGCTGATCTGATCAGCCAGGTTCATCCTTAATTCGGGATCCCCGATGAACGCCACGGCCACCAGCGTGTCGTCAACCATCACTCCGATCGAATCCTGATCAAGCTCAAAATAAAGGTCTATCAATTCCCTTATGGTCGCCCGCACCCTCTGATCGTAGCCGGGACGCCGGTGATCGAACAGATACTGGAACGTTGGCTCGTTCCGGTAGGCGTGAAACAGAATGGATCTGGCTTCATTCCGCGCCGTTTCGTCCAGGCGAACAATGGCTGGCTCGGATTTGTTCTTGTTGTCGCTGCCGTTACTCATCGCTTCCCTCTCCTGCGTCAGTTCCGGACAAAAGGCCCGGAATCTGGTTTTCAGAATCAGATGGCCAGTGTGAGACGAACGGAAACCCGCCCCGGCTCACTGGCCCTGTCCATGGCCGCCTGGTCAATGACGACACCATGGTTACCATTCAATCGCTCTAACCATGCGGCAACCTCTGCAAAAGGCGCATTCTCAAGCCAGACCCGGATGGCGTCTTCACCGCTGGGCTCAAAGCGCTGAAGGGACAGACCCGCCTCCCCGGCGGAGCGGGTCACCAGAGCCATCAGGGCTCTGCCATCCGCTGGCTTGTCTGCCGACGCCGTGGTGCTGGCACCGCCTGTATTGCCAAGACGCTGAATCGTCCGTTGGTTCGCCTGCATCCAGGCCAACAACTCGCCGGCGTTGTCTCGGGCAGCTTCCGCCTGGTCGTAGAACCCGGCCGCCGGTCGCCAGACGGCAAAATACAGAAGGCCAAGAAACACAGCGATCGCCAGCACCACCAAAGCCTGCTGGTCGCGACGGGGCAAATGATCATACTGAGCAATGAGTTTGCCGACCGCCGGCTGATCCTTGATTCGGGAAAGCATACCTTAACCTCCTGAGACCGTCAGGCGGCCGCGGGCGCCGCTCGCTTCGTTCACCACCGAACCAATCTGCGCCTCCAGCCCCTGGTTCGCGAGGCCGTTGCGCAGAGCGCTCAAACGGTCATAGCTATCGGCTCTTACGTCTACGACCAGCTCACCCCGTGAGCGGCTGTAATTCACTGAATTGAAATTCACTCCCTGGCTGCCCGGCAGACGGGAATACTGTTGTCCGGTGTATTTCATCAGGGTGATAAAGTCCACCTCCGGCCCACTGGCGCCGGCAACCCGCAACTGGCCTTCGATCACGCGCCGGACGTTGCCGGCATGGGTACGCCGGTCATTCGGAAACGCATCGCGGTAGATTGCCATGGCCTCGTTTCGCAGTTTTTCTGCCTGATTCTGATAGTAGAAACCCATTCCGGCATTCAACGCCACCTGAACCACGAACCAGACGGCGGCAACTGCGATGAGGGGCTTCCATGGTTTGAGCGGACTCGCCTTGCCCGA
This sequence comes from Marinobacter sp. NFXS11, assembly GCF_040148675.1. Taxonomy (NCBI): domain Bacteria; kingdom Pseudomonadati; phylum Pseudomonadota; class Gammaproteobacteria; order Pseudomonadales; family Marinobacteraceae; genus Marinobacter; species Marinobacter sp. NFXS11. The sequence goes on from NZ_JAGDDV010000001.1 coordinate 1,547,829, forward strand.
TTTGGACGAGAACATGCCCTGGCACAGGTTTACCGGTTCGCACAGATGATGGTGATGGGCGTAGGCCAGCAGTTCCAGAGGCATGAGCTCAAGAACTTCCTTGCGAACCGCAAGCCGACCAGAACCGTTCAACTCCGAGATGGCCGATTGCTGGAGATCAAATTCATCAGCGGTGCCGTAAAGCGTGACCGGAATTTCAGCCACCACTTCCTCCGCAGACGGAGCAGTCAGCGTGTGGGCAAACATTCCCAGGTTCGCAGACTGCATACTCAGCCACTCGCCGCGTTCGCTCACCATCATTGCTGTTTCGCCGTCCAGACAGACCGACCAGCCGCCTTCCGTGCGCGGCAACAAGGAGGCATCGGGAAAAATGGCTTCCAGCCGAGCATACGCCCAGCCGCTAAACAGATTCACCCACTGCCCCATCCGTTCGCGATCAATGGCCGCTACGCGGTAGCCGTGATCGGTATGGGCGCCCAGCGCCAGGTGAACAGAATCAATGTCCTGGGCGATTTGCTCCTCAACGGCGTAAGGCAAGGCCTGGTTAATGAACCGGCTTTGTTTTGCGGGAATGTCGGCCAGACAGTAAATGGCTTCCTCGCCAGGAATAAGGCCGATCAACAGAACATTATCCAGTGCATTCTGGCCGAGGGTATGCTCGATGGTTTCCCGACTGTCGCCTGCGCCGCGAGCCTGCGCATCGCCACTGGCATCGTGCAGGACCCAATTGAACATCTGGGCACCGGGGTCCTGGTCAGCGTCCGCAAACGGCGGTATTGGGCGGACGTAAAGGCGATAAGACATGATTATCCTTCTGAAATGGTAAAAGGCTCTTTGGTAATTCGGTTCTTCTGCCCGATATCCCTGTTAACCGTCTGGACTTCGCCCTCCGGAGTCCGGAACACGGTACTGACCATATTCACGACACGGTTATCGTAGGTAATCCGCGAGGCAACTTCAAAAAACCGTGTCTGCAACCCTAGTCCAACCGACTTGAGCCCGAGCCCTGCGAACTCCGGTAACGCCAGAAAGTCCTGAAGATTCTCGAACCGTTCCTCTTCCCGCTTCTCAAGAATAGACGCAGCCTGGGCGTCCGTCAGCTCTTCATGGAGAGAGCGGATCACCATGGCAGTCGCGGTGTTCACATTGATCCCCGCACCATTCACAGGTAGCGCCGCCACGTGGGGCCGCAGGGCCCGATAAATCTCTTCGGTCATGCCCTCGATCAGGCGCAATTCGGTCACCGTCGTAAACGGCTGGTTGGCAGCCCGATAACCCTGCTCAGCCATCAGATACTGGCCATCCTCGGCGCCATAGGCGGTAACCGTCTGGTCGTTAGGGTCGATCCAGTCCACCAGCGAATCTACAGAAACTGCAGTAATCCCCAGTGCAGCAAACAACTGAACGAAACGATTCCTGACGATGGGGTCCACCTGTCCATTGGCGCCGACCAGGTCGTTCAGATTGAGCCGACCTCCGAGGTCGTCAATCTGAACCTCAGCCACGCCATTATCATCCAGAGGCAGAACGGCCGCATTGGCGGCCCAGAACTCGTCTAGGCTGTCGACCATCAGGTTCTCTTGCTTGTCCTCATCATAATCCCTGCGCAGGATCTGACGGGCAAAAGCCTCGGCGCCAAGTGCAATACTCTGGCCCTGCTGTTGAGCCAGATAATGCCCCGCCTTGAACACCCGCAAGCTCTGCTGCTGAGTCATCCCGGAAGCAAGCATGACCACCAGAGCCATGGCCAACAGCACCATGATCAAAGCGACGCCGCGCTGACGATTCGGTAATCTCGGGATCTGGCCCATCGCCACCTAGCCCCCCTGCCCCGTTGTGCCGGTATTCTCTCCGGTCTGTTCTGCGGCAGGCTCTTCTTCTGTGCTTTCTTCTTCCGCTTCGCTGGCAGCCTGGTTGGCCTGGTTCACGGCACCCTGGGCAACAGCCGGATCAAAATCCGGCAAGGCAAAGGTCCGTACCAGCGTTCCGAAACGCTCATGCTCCAGAGTTACTTCCATGCCCAGCGGCATTGGAATATCCGGGCGGCTACCCGGGGTCAGTCCGGCCATCACCTCATCGGTTGGCCATTGGGGCTGCCAGCTCCGGTTGGCATCCAGAAACCGTACCTCCAGGCGCTTTACGCCTTCCAGCAGCAGCACGTCGCGGCTGTCATCCTCCTGGCCCTGATCCACCATGGGCCAGTACCGGCGCCGCAGTTCGCTGCCAGTATATTCCCAGCCGACACGCTGCAGGCCACTGCGGCGAATGCCCAGGGGGTTCCGCCAGCCCTGCCGGGTCAGCAACAGGGAAAAATCATCCTCACGACTGGAGAGCGCTGGCTGGAAATCCCCGTAAATGTCCCTGGCCGGCCGGTTGACCACCTGCATGACATCCCGCTCAAGCAGGAGCATGGACCGCTGCAAACCGTCGAACTGTTCCGCCAGTTCGTTCACCCGATCACGGGAATTGACCACTCCGTTGATAACCTGCCAAACGCCAAGCCCGATGACGGCGGTGATGGTTACCGCGATCAAGACCTCAAGCAGGGTGAAACCACGTTGTTGCGGATGGCGGCTGTGTACGGACGTGAACGTCATTGTGCCCCCACGAACGCCGACAGGGTATGAATCGGCTCCGGCGCTGCGCCTTCCTCGCGATAACGCGCAACCGTGACCTCCACACGACGCATCTTCGCCTCGGCGGTTGCAAGAATCGCGGTGGTCACCCGCCAACGATACGGCCCGAAGTCGGTATCCTTGGAGTTCTCGGAGATGCCCGGGATGTTTTCCTGGAGTCGAATTTCGTTAATTCGGTTATCTGCCAACCAGCTCGCCAGGGTTTTGTCCCGAACCCGTTCGTAACTGGAAATGTACTGGCTTCCAACTTCGGCCGCAGCCGTTGCAATCAGGCCGAACACAAGCAGGGCGATGAGTACTTCGATCAGGGTAAACCCTTTTTGCGTCCTCACCCGCTGCTCCCCTCATCGCCCGGTTTGCGCCACTCCATGGGCGACACCCCATCCGAGGCCAGAACGTGCATGGTGTCTGACCCGTTTCCGATGGTGAATTCAAGCTCAAACGGCGTTGTCTCGCCACTGGAGAAAAAAACCACGTCCGGTAACAGGGTATCCTCGGATGACGCCAGCCTGGGCGCGTCGCTTTCGATGAACTCGGTTACCGTCAGCCACTCCGGCAGGCTCCGAGCCCGGAACATACGCTCACCGGAGGCCTTCCAGTCGCCGGTCTGATCCTGATAGGCCACGAACTGGTAGCCGTCTTCCTCCAGCTTCAGGCCCAGCTCCAGGTTATTGAGAACGGCCTGCTCCGAGGCTGTCTGCATAAGCAGGTAAAGCTCCCGGACCTCATTTTCCAGTTCGCGCTGCTGGGAGCTTCCCCCCATGGTAAACACGGCAAGCGAAGCCAGCAGACCCACAACCACCAGGACCACCAGTATTTCAATCAGGGTGAAACCGGTCTGTCGGGATCTGACCTGCACAGTGATTTAGCCCTCGGTGTCCCAGACGCTGATATCCGCAGCGTCGCCGTCGCCACCTTCCTGGCCGTCAGAGCCATAGGAATACAGATCGTAGGGACCTTCGGTACCCGGGCTTACGTACTGGTATTCAAAACCCCAGGGGTCTTCCGGCACGCTCTTCAGGTAACCGTCCGAATTCCAGTTCCTGGGCTCCGGACTGCCACTTGGCTTGGAGACCAGCGCCTCGAGACCCTGTTGGGTCGAAGGATAATGACTGTTATCCAGGCGATAAAGGTCCAGCGCATTGGCTATGTTGCTCAACTGGGTTTCCGCCACGGTGACCTTTGCCTGGTCACTCCGGCCCATGATGTTTGGAGCCACGATGGCCACCAGCAGGCCGAGGATCACCATCACCACCATGATTTCGATCAGGGTAAAGCCGCGGCTGTTGTTGTGTGTATTGGGGTTATTGATGGTCATTGTCTCACTCGTCATTGGCATGGATTGCTTTCGGTCCGGATTCGTCTACTGACGCTCCGGCGCGGGTTTCATCCCACGAGATTACTCATATTCAGTATCGGCAGCATGATGGCCAGAACGATGATGAGCACCACCACGCCCATCACCAGTAGCATCATCGGCTCGAACAGTCCCACAATCGCAGCGATCTTTGATTGAAGGGTGTTTTCCTGCATGCGCGCGGTTCGTTCCAGCATGCTGTCCAGCTCACCACTGGCCTCCCCGCTGGCGATCATGTGCAGCATCATCGGCGGGAAATATCCAGTCTGATCAAGAGAGCGATGAAGCGAGCCGCCCTCACTGACTTTTCTGGCCGCGCCCCTCAATTCCTGCCTCAGAAAATCGTTGGAGAGAACCTCACCGGCAATGCGCATAGCCTCTACAAGCGGCACACCACTGGTGGTAAGGATGCTCAGGGTACTGGCATAGCGAGCGGTATTCACCCCACGTACCATCCCGGAAAACAGCGGCAAATGCAGCAACCGTTTGTGAAACCGGAGCCGGAACCCGGGCTTGGTCAGGAAAAACCGGAACACCATCAATGCAGCGACCAGCAGTATAAATAGATAGACACCGTAATCCGCCAGAAATTCCGACACCGCAAGCATGGCCATGGTCAGCGTTGGCAGCTCCTGCCCCTGCTTCAGAAACACATCGATGATATCCGGCACCACGTAAGTAAGCAGGAACACCACGATGGCAATCGCAACAATACTGAGAATGATGGGGTAGATCGCCGCCAGCTGAATTTTCTGGCGAGCCTCCTGACGGTTTTCCGTGTAATCCGCCAGCCGGTTCAGAACCAGATCGAGGTGGCCAGCGTGCTCCCCGGCAGCAACGGTAGACCGGTACAGCCTCGGAAATGCCCGGGGGAACTCACCCAGGCTGTCTGCCAGAGTGTAACCTTCCATGACTTTGGCCCGGATAGCGATGAGCATGCTGCGAATTCTTGGCTTTGGGGACTGCTGCGCCGCCGCAGAGAGTGCCTGCTCAATGGGGATGCCAGACTGAATCAGCGTTGCCAACTGGCGGGTAACCAGCGCCAGATCGGCAGCGGCCAGTGAACCCCGGCTGCTCAGGGGATTGCTTCGGGCCTGTTTTTCCGCCGCAGGCTCAACCGCCAGCGGCGTCAGGCCACGTTCCCGGAGCTGCTGGCGGACGGCTCTTGGTGCATCGGCCTCGACGACACCATGCCTCTGCTTGCCCCGGGCATCCAATGCCTTGTATTCGTAAGCTGGCATGGTTTACTGACCCCGGTGCGTAACGCGGAGTACTTCTTCCACCGTGGTCACACCATCCAGGATTTTCTGCACGCCGTCTGCGTGAATACTGGGCCCACGCTGACGAGCCACCTTTTCCAGGTCCAGCTCCCCGGCCCGTTTGTGGATCAGGGAACTGATTTCCTCGGAGATCTCCACCACCTCATAAATACCAATACGCCCACGGTAACCAAGCTGGTTGCAATGGCTACAGCCGGTTGCCCGGTAAATGGTCGGCGGGTTAGCGGGATCCTGCTGCAGGAACTCGCAGTGCTCTTCTGTAGGTGTATACGGCTCCCGGCATTCCTTGCACAGAACCCGAACCAGCCGCTGGGCAACAATGCCCACCAGGCTTGATGAAATCAGGAAGGGCTCGATGCCCATATCCATAAGCCGCGTAATCGCGCCAACGGCGGTGTTGGTGTGCAACGTGGAGAGGACCAGGTGGCCAGTCAGACTCGCCTGTACGGCAATTTCTGCCGTTTCCAGATCCCGGATCTCACCGATCATGACTACATCGGGGTCCTGACGCAGAATGGCACGAAGACCCCGGGCAAAGGTCATGTCCACCTTGGTATTCACCTGGGTCTGGCCGATGCCGGGCAGGTTATACTCGATGGGGTCCTCAACAGTCAGGATGTTGCGGCTACGATCGTTGATTTCCTGAAGCGAGGCATAGAGTGTGGTGGACTTACCGGAACCCGTCGGGCCAGTGACCAGCAAAATGCCATAAGGCCGGTAAATCAGCTTGCGCAGAAGCTTCAGGTCCTGCCCCGCCATGCCGAGGGATTCCAGCCGTATGGCACCTGCCTGTTTGTCGAGCAAACGCAGAACCACGCGTTCACCGCTTGAAGACGGCATGGTCGACACACGAATATCCACTTCCCTACCAGCTACCCTCAGCGCAATACGGCCATCCTGGGGCACCCGTTTCTCGGCAATATCCAGCTTCGCCATAACCTTGATCCGGGACACCAGCAACGGGGCCAGTGCGCGCTTGGGCTCTACCACTTCGCGCAACACACCATCCACCCGGAAGCGAACCACAAGGCGCTTTTCATAGGTTTCAATGTGAACGTCCGAGGCGCTGGTTTTCACTGCTTCAGTGAGAATGGCATTGATCAGACGGATAATTGGAGCATCGTCTTCCTGCTCCAGCAGATCCTCGGTTTCCGGCACGGAGTCAGCGAGGGAGGCCAGGTCCATGTCATCGCCGATGCCTTCCACCATCTGCATCGCTTCTGCAGAATCGTTCTGATAGGCGGAATTCAGGGCCTGGTCGAAACGGTCCGGATCGATGGTGGCAAAACGGGCACGACCGCCACTGATACGGTTCGCTTCCGCCAGCGCAGAATGGGACGCACCGGGCCGCACCAGAATAACCGGCTCGCCGGCGTCCGAACGGGTCAGGATTACTCCGTTGCGCTTGGCAAAAGTAAACGGAAGACGGCCCAGCGGAGCATCCTGCGGCTGAAGTTCAGTGTCTATGGTCAAGGTCGTCCTCGTTCGTGAAACCCTTTTCGATTCAACTAATTCAGAAAGGCTACCACAGGATATGGACCCGCTGAATAACTCTATACACTATACTCCCAATAAAACGTTGCAGTCTGATAACCTGTGAGCTTTTTCCCGGCCCACAAACTTGCATTCAGGATGATCAATGCTCCTAAACAATGAACGGTTTCCCCTGATTCTCGCGCTCGTGGCAGGGGCCGCCATGGTCGCCCTGACAGCCTGGCAGGGTTACCGTTTCTGGCAAATGGAAGGCCAGCAGGGACAGTACAATAACGTGCAGCCACTGGTCTCCGACCCGGCCGCCGGTCGTGAGCCACCCAGCGTGGACCTTTCCTCCCTGGAATTGTTCGGAGCTGCATCCGGCGAAAGCGAGCCGGTAGAAATGAATACCGAGAATCTCCCTGAAACCAACCTCCGACTGTTCCTTCGGGGCGTGCTGGCCGCGGATGGTGATTTCCCGGGCAGCGCGCTGATCGAAGATGACAAGAGTAAAACCGAAGCCTACCTGGTGGGTGACGAACTGCCCGGTAATGCCACACTTCGCTCGGTTCATCCGAACCGGGTGATCATTGAACGCTCCGGCAAACTCGAAAACCTCTACTTCCCGGAATCCGAAGACCGCAGCGGCATATCCTTCACGGCCGACCAGCAGGCAGAGCCCTCGCCCGCCGTCCAGCAGGCTGCATCCCCCTCACCCTCGAGAGCGCCCGCTTCCGCCACCAGCGATGAGCAGCGCCGGGAGGAAATCCGCCGGCGCCTTGAGCAGCTCAGGGAACGCCTACGGAACAATAACTGAGGCGCGCTATGGAAACGGCCGCCCTTCAGATACGCCGCCGTTCCACGCTTCTGCCTGCGTTATTGCTCGTGGTCTCTCTTGTGAGTGCCTTTGAGCTGGGCTCGCGTCTGATGAACTATGTTCAGGAAGAATTCGGAACCGAAGCCCACCAGCGCCTGGAAAACTGGCAACGCCTGCATGCTCTTGCCGCAAATGCCCCCATCGACCGGCAGCTCCGGCTGGTGAACTCCTTCTTCAATCGAGTCACGTTTGTCAGCGATATACGCCACTGGGGCGAGGAAGACTACTGGGCAACCCCTGTAGAACTGCTGACCACCAACGGAGGCGACTGTGAGGATTTCTCGATTGCCAAATACCTGACCCTCAAGTCCATGGGCGTGCCTGATGATCAGCTCCGGATCGTGTATGTCAAAGCGCTGGAACTGAACCAGGCCCACATGGTGCTGGCATGGTACCCGGAGCCAGACGCCGATCCGTTGATTCTGGACAACCTTATAAATGACATTAAACCTGCATCTCAACGCACTGATCTTGAACCCGTTTACAGCTTCAACGGCGAAGGCCTCTGGCTGAACCAGTCCGGCGGAGCGCGCACCCGGATCGGCGAAGCGGGCAAACTCTCACGGTGGCAGGACCTAAACAGCCGACTGACGGAATCGCTCCGACCCTGAGCGGGTTGCCAAAGCCAGCCAATGGCGGCAAATGACAGGAACCATGGCGCCAAGCGACAGCGGCGAACGACGCAGAGCCTATAGAATGCGCCACATTCGTTTTTAATCTGGAGAATAAAATACATGCGACGCTGGAACGGCTGGGGCGACGAGGGATTCAATCTGGCAATGCCGGAACAGGGCCAGGACTTTCTGGCATCACGGATCGGTACTGGCCGGCCTCTGGCGGACGCGACCCTGGATTCTGTTTGCGCCAAAGTACCGGCAACCCGCCTTACCCGGCCGGCAGAGCTGGAATCACTGATCGATACAGGCCCGGAAGCACGAGTGCGGCATGCCCGCGGCCAGAGTCTTGCGGACTGGCTGGCCATGCGCAGCGGCGAGTTTGGTGTGTTCCCGGATGGCGTGGCCTACCCCACCACCAGCGAAGAGGTTCAAACCCTGCTCTCCTGGGCCGCGAAGCAACACATTCACCTGATTCCCTACGGTGGCGGCACCAGTGTGGCCGGGCACATAAATCCCGTGGATAAAGGCCAGCCAGTACTGACGGTGGACATGAGCCGGATGAACCGCCTGATCGACCTGGACACGGACAGCCAGATCGCGACGTTTGGCGCGGGAACGCCCGGGCCACTCGTTGAGTCGCAACTCCGGGCCCATGGCTACACACTGGGGCATTTTCCGCAGTCTTTCGAGCTTTCAACCGTTGGCGGCTGGGTGGCCTCCCGATCCAGTGGCCAGCAATCCCTGCGCTATGGCCGCATTGAACAACTCTTTGCCGGGGGGCGGGTCGAAACCCTGCAAGGCACTCTTAACCTGCCCACGATACCGGCCTCCAGCGCAGGTCCGGACATCCGGGAAATGATTCTTGGCTCGGAAGGCCGCATTGGGCTGATTACAGAGGTGAAGGTGCGGGTTACTCCGCTGCCCGACCACGAGAGCTTTCATGTGGTCTTTTTTCCGGATTGGGAAAGTGCCCGCACCGCCAGCCGCCTGCTGGTGCAGAACCGAACCCAGTTATCCATGCTCAGGCTCAGCAATGCCGTAGAGACCGAGACCCAGCTCGCGCTGGCCGGCCACCCCCGGCTTATCGGCATGCTCGAGCGTTTCCTTTCGCTGAGGGGCGCTGGTGAGGGCAAATGCATGATGACCTTCGGGATCACCGGCTCCCGACTGCAGACCCGAAACGCCCTGAAAGAGGCCCGAAGCATCTGCAAGGCCCAAAACGGCGTCTATACCGGCACGCGGCTCGGCGACAAATGGGCGGCCAAGCGTTTTACCATGCCCTATCTGAGAGAGGCCCTCTGGCAGATGGGCTATGCTGTCGACACTCTGGAAACGGCCACTGACTGGGACAACGTCGACAATCTGCTGGGTCTGATCGAGACCAGCCTGCGTGACGGGCTGAAAGACCAGAACGAGAACACCCATGTGTTCACCCACCTCTCCCACTTCTACAGCCAGGGCTGCAGCATTTACACCACCTACGTGTTCCGGGTGGGCGACAGCTACGAGGAAACACTCGCGCGCTGGCAAACGCTCAAAACCCGCACCTCTGAACTGATCGTGAACAACCGCGGCACCATCAGCCATCAACACGGTGTCGGTAAGGATCACGCCCCTTATCTGCCGGTGGAAAAAGGCGAACTGGGCATGTTGGCTATACGCTCCCTGTGCAGCACCTTTGACCCGGACGCGATCCTGAACCCGGAAACACTGGTGAAATGAGCGCAACGCCGAAAGGGAGCCCCAATATGAACCGGACTGAAATCCTCAATGCGCTGCGTTCAGGGACCAACGAATTTGATGTGGTGGTGGTCGGCGGCGGAATTACCGGCGCCGGCGTGGCACGGGAATCAGCAGGCAGCGGGCTGCGCACGCTTCTGGTAGAACAAAAGGACTTTTCCTGGGGTACATCCAGCCGCTCCTCGAAGATGGTGCACGGTGGCCTCCGATACCTGGGCAGTGGACATTACGGTCTTACCCGGGACGCCGTGCGCGAGCGGGAACGACTGATGGCGGAAGCACCGGGGTTAATTGAACCCCTGCGATTCATCATGCCGCATTTCAAAGGCCAGTTCCCCGGGCCGCGCCTGTTCCAGACACTGCTTCGGGTTTACGACTTTATTGCCCGCAACCGAAGCCGCCACTTTCTGACCCCGGCCGAATCCATGCTCTGGGTGCCGGGCCTGACGAGCGAAAAACTCGCCGGCGCCAGCGGTTTTACCGATGCAGTCACCGACGACTCGCGCCTGGTCCTGCGCCTGATTGCCGAAGCCCGGCGGGACGGAGCCATGTGCCTGAATTACACGCGAGCCGATGAAATAAAGCGCAGCAACGGTGATGTATCCGGCTTGCTGATTCAGGCAGAGGGAAACGATACGCCCATTGAGGTCCTTGCGCCCCTGGTCATCAATGCCACCGGTGCCTGGGCAGATCGGCTGCAGTCCAGCAAGACCTCTGAAGACGCCATGCACATCCGACCCCTGCGTGGCAGCCATCTCGTGCTGCCCTGGTCCAGTCTGCCTGTGTCCTGTTCGGTTTCCCTGCTTCATCCGGAAGATGGCCGCCCGGTGTTTGCCTTCCCATGGCTGGGCACCACCGTTCTCGGCACCACCGACATCGACCATGAGGGCAACCTGGATCAGGAGCCGGTGATTTCTGAATCCGAGACCGCCTACCTGCTCGAGATCGCTTCACGATTGTTTCCGGGCAGCCCCATTACGCGAAACGACATCCTCTCAACCTGGGCCGGTGTAAGGCCGGTGGTAACCGATGGCACGGGTAAGGCACCGTCCAAGGAAAACCGGGAACACGCATTTCGGATGGATCGGGGGCTGGTCAGCATTGCCGGCGGCAAGCTCACCACCTTCCGGGTCATCGCCCGCGAGGCGCTGGTCCAGGGGCTTGGAGAAGCCGCCAGCAAGGTTCTGCGGCCAGCATCCAAACCGGTGTTTCAGGGCACAGAACACCCCTCAAGGCCAGCCACCATTAGCCACCAGTGCTGGCAGCGACTGCAGGGGTTCTATGGCCCCGAGCTTGATCAACTGCTTGCTTCGGGCCCACTGGAGCCTGTCACTCCCAATCGGGCTTCCGACCTGCTCTGGGCGGAGCTTTGCTGGGCGTGCCGGAGAGAAGATGTGCAGCATCTGGATGACCTGCTTCTGCGACGAACGCGGTTAGGCATGGTACTACCGAATGCGGGCGAAGCCCTTCTACCGCAGATTCGTAACCACTGCCAGCCCCTGCTTGGCTGGGCTGACCAGCGTTGGGAGGAGGAACAGGCCCGCTACCTGTCGATCTATCACAACGCCTATTCGCTGCCACCGCAGGAGTCCTCCGATGCCAGCTGAGCCGCTCATCCTGGCCATCGACAATGGCACCCAGAGCGTTCGGGCGCTGCTCTTCGATACCAGTGGCAATCTGGTGGGCAAAGGCAAGCAGGAAATCGAGCCCTATTTTTCGAGAGAACCCGGCTGGGCCGAGCAGCATCCGGACTATTTCTGGGAACAACTCGGGGAAGCCTGCAAGCTGCTCTGGAATTCCACAGACGCGACTCCTGACCAGGTCGCCGGTGTCACCGTGACCACCCAGCGGGGCACGGTCATCAACCTGGATGAAAACGGCCAACCTCTGCGCCCGGCCATCATCTGGCTCGACCAGCGCCATGCAAGGGTCGAAGGCCCGGTCAAAGGGCCCTGGGGATGGCTGTTCAAAGTTGCCCGTCTGGAAGACACTATCAACCGGTTCCGGGAAAAAACCCAGGCCAACTGGATCGCCCAGAATGAACCCGAGATCTGGGCCAAAACCCGGTATTTCCTGCTGCTGTCTGGCTATCTCAACTACCGACTCACAGGGGAATTCCGGGACTCCACCGGCAGCCAGGTGGGATACCTGCCATTCGACTATAAAAAGCATCGCTGGGCCGGCCGGCGGGATTTCAAATGGCAGACGATGCCGGTCGAGCCTTCCATGCTGCCTGAGCTGGTGGCACCCGGCGAAACACTGGGCCATTTGACCGACGAAGCCTGCAAGCACCTCGGCCTGGCCAAAAGCCTGCCCGTGATCGCCGCGGCTTCCGACAAGGCCTGCGAGATTCTAGGCTCCGGCGGGCTGACACCCGACATCGGCTGTATGAGCTATGGCACCACCGCCACCATCAACACCACCAGCCAGCGTTACGTGGAGCCGATCCGGCTGATGCCGCCCTATCCTTCCGCATTGCCCGGCCACTACTCCACCGAAGTGATGATCTACCGGGGCTTCTGGATGGTGAGCTGGTTCAAGCGGGAGTTCGGGCTGAGGGAACAGAAACTGGCCGAAGAACGAGGTATCGAGCCGGAAGCGCTGTTCGATGAATTGGTCAAGGCAGTGCCACCAGGCTCCATGGGCCTGATGCTGCAGCCCTACTGGTCACCCGGCGTACGCCAGCCGGGGCCGGAAGCGAAAGGCTCGATCATCGGGTTCGGGGACGTTCACACCCGTTCCCACATTTATCGCGCCATCCTCGAAGGTCTTGCCTACGCGCTCCGGGAAGGAAAGGAAAAAATCGAGAAGCGAAGCGGTGTGAAAATCAGGAAGTTGCGAGTGGCGGGTGGCGGTTCACAGAGCGATGCGGCCATGCAGCTCACCGCCGATGTGTTCGGGTTACCGGCCGAGAGGCCTCACACCTATGAGACCTCCGGGCTCGGCGCCGCCATTGATGCGGCTGTAGGGCTGGGGCTGCATCCGGATTTCGACACCGCCGTGGCGAAGATGACCCGGGTTGGCGACGTTTTTCATCCCAACGAAGAAACCCGGGCGCTTTACCAGCGGCTGTATTCCGAGGTTTATCTGAAGATGTACCCTCAGCTTCAACCCCTGTACCGGAAAATTCGGGAGATTACCGGCTATCCCCGGTAACGCTCTCGGCGACCAGTTCAGCGGTAATCGCTGACAGCGTCCAGCCCAGGTGACCGTGACCGGTGTTGTAGAACACGGTCGGCAGGCGGCCTGGCCCAACCCTTGGCATCATGTTGGGCAGCATTGGCCGCAAGCCGGCCCAGGGAACTACCTTGCGTGTACAGACTCCGGGGAAGCACTGCTCAACCCAACGGGTCAGCGGGCGGATCCGGTCGTCCTTAATATCGCGGTTGTAGCCGCTGAACTCGGCGGTACCGGCAACCCGGAAACGGCCATCGCCCAGGCGACTGGTTACGATCTTGGTGGCGTCGTCCAGCAAGCTGACCGTTGGCGCCGCCTTCTGCGAGGCCTCGTCGTCCAGCTCAACAGTGATGGAGTAACCCTTAACCGGATAGATGTTCACCCGGTCGCCCAGCTTTTTCGCCAGCCCGCGACTGCCGACACCGGCACAGATCACCACGCCATCGAAGGTATCCCGGGATTGCTCGGTGCCGTCGTGAGCAGTAACCCAGGCATTACGCTCGTCGGCGCTCAGCTCGGTCACGGTATGGCCATAGCAGGTTTTAACGCCAAGGCGCTGGATGGCGTCAGCCAATCCATTCGTGAACTTGTGAATGTCACCGGTGGAATCGCTCTCCGTGAAAAAGCCTCCGTAGTAGGTTCCGGCCAGAGTCGGCTCGATGGATTTCATTTCCTCGGGCGAAACGGAGCGGCGCTCCAGACCGCCTGCGGCCAGAAGTCGTGACACCTTGGCGGCGTGATCAAACCCGGCCTTATCCCGATAAATATGCAGGATGCCCTGTTTCTTGAGATCGAAATCGATGCCCTCTTCCTGCGCCCACGCAAACAGGTGGTCGCGGGCGGCAATGGCCAGTCGGGCGGTTTCCGTGGTGTTTTTCTCATACTGGGGGATAGCGGCCATGAACTCGGCGAACCAGCTCAGTTTGTGCCAGGACGGCTTGGGGTTCACCAGCAAGGGCGCATCACGGCGGGACATCCACTTGATGCCCTTCATGACGGTCTGCCAGTTGTTCCAGACTTCCGCATTGGAGGCGGAGAGCTGACCACCGTTGGCGAAGGAGGTTTCCATTGCAGCGTAACGGTGTTTCTCGTAGACCGTTACATCAAGCCCGCGTTTGGCGAGGGTGTAAGCCGTGGTAATACCAGTGATACCACCGCCAATGACAGCGATTCGCTTCATACATTCTCCGTGAGGCGCCCAGGGTTTCCTCTCTGCTCGAAATGGCAGAAAGCACCCCTTCCGTCACGGGACCTGAGAGATTCACAGGCCGGTTTACAAAAACCGGCCGCTTGCTCCTTCGGTGTGCCGACTGACGCAATTGTCGGCAGCTCTTCGGAAAGTATTCATGTCAGCGGTCCTTTTGCCTGAGAGTTTCCGGGGCAGTTGCTCCTTCGGCGCTGATCGCAAGGGATTCAGTCTCTCCCGCAGACATGTCTGATTGGTAATAATCGCCAATCCACGGACGTAAACATAGCAAATAACCGGAGGGCATGGAACTACCGCGCCTGTCTTTAAAAAATGACAAAAATTGATCAATGTCAGACAATCCGGCATGAGACATGTATTACGCTTGAATATACACAGAACCAGATCGTCTAAGATAGGCGTAGCGATACGGACGCTCCACCAGGTTGTTATACGGCGATTGCATTCTGTCCGGATTTTCCCTTTGCGGTCTCCGGCGCATTCTTTCAGGAGTCTGGTTATGTCTCGCAGAAAACAGCTTAAGTACGTGGTAACTCCAGCATTGATCGCGTCATTGGCCGTCGTCAGCGGGTGCGATCTGAATGGATCTAACTCAAGTTCAAGCACTAGCCCAGGTACAACCCCCTCAACTGAGCAACCTGAAATATCAGAAAAGGTACTGGACAGTGCGGCCTCTTTCCTTGGAGCCGCAACTGGTAAAGAAGTACCTTTAACGATTGATTCCGTCGTATTTGTAAACTCCGCACTGGGGCTCAACGACGTTCCTACAGATCCCAAAAACCTATACGGCGATCTCTGGATGGTGTTGCGTGATGAGTACGGTGTGCCGGTACTGGATGGCAACGGGTGTATACAGCCAATCGCGTCCGAAACCGTAACCTGGCCGGACGGCACTGAACACGATACCGTGCCAATGGTCGTTGAAGAATTCGACGACTCCGAACTGGACTTCGCCTGTACGGTGGTAGAAGGCTATGAAGGCTATACCATCGAGCTCGAAATCGGGCGCCTGAACATGATCAGGACCGTGACCCAGAATCCAACCGTTTTTGCCCGGGCACTGGCCGAGGCGATCGACAACATCAACGCCTCAACTGCGATCAAAACCGACCCCGCCGGGAGACTGGTAATGATCACGGAAGTTGATGGAGAGCTGGTTGAAAAGACCATAGACTCACCCCGGGAAAATCTTGCGCTCTATCATGCACTCCTCAAGGAAGGGCGAATCGCGGGTTATGGCCCCGAGGGCCGCGAGGGCGGTCAGGTGGTCCCGCCGGAATGGAAGGAAATCCGCGATGATCTGGAACTGGGCGACCTTTCCTATCTGCGGGACGGAACGCCGGGCCGTACCGGTGGTGTGAGTCTGCATGAGGGTTATGCAGATCTTTCAAACATGACGCATAACCGGATGACCGATTATGTCACCCAGTTTGTTTCCTATGTTCAGTACATCGACTCAGGCTCCACCTGCCTGTATGAAGATCAGGTTGCGAATGCCTGGAGCCGTATTTTCAACATGGAAGACTACTACGGCGAGAACATTGCCGGCTTCACAACGCATGCCGACGATGCCAGACGGACTATCGTCTTTACCCATGATGTCATTCAGGACATGCCGGAAACCCCGCTGGAAACCCTACCACCCAACAGCTTTGATCTGATGCATGCGGCGGCGGCCTTCCTCGGTGGCGCTTCCAACAAGAGCGTGCCGCTGACCATTGATGGACTGGTCTTCCTGAACACGGTACTTGGGCTGAACGAAGGCGTTGAGTTCACCTACAAAGGCGAGGTGTTCGGCGATCTGTGGCAGCTGGAGCGGGATGAAAATGGTGTACCCGTCCTTGACGAGAACAATTGCCCTCAGCCGATCTCGGTGAACGGCGGTTTTGTTCCCATGGAGCTGGACGAAACCGGAGAATGCATCATAGTGGCCGGCTTCGAAGATGATGTCATTGAGCTGGAACTCGGACGTCTTAACGTGGCACGGGTTGCACTCAGCAATCCCCGCGTACTCGATCGAACCCTGAACGACGTGATGAACTCCATCAACGCCTCCGTGGGCCTCAAGCTGGACCTATCCGGACGCCTGGCCTACGGAGTTGATGACGGAACCGGCACCGCTAGTTACTACCAGACCGTGGACTCTCCCCTGGCCGGCCTGGCTTTGTACTGGGCGCTAATGCGTTGGGGCAAGCTGGAAGGCACTATTGAAGTTATGGACGAGGGCACCTGGGTTACCAAGCAGATCGCCATTGAGCTGCCGGATCAGGTACTGGCTGATGAAGGCCTGCTGTTTCTCAAGCATGGCACCGCAGCATGCCAGGGCAATGCCGCAGACTGCGGAGCCAAGCGTCTTGGCAATGGCTACGTTGATTACAGCAACTTCACCCATTCAACCGAATCAATCTATTCTGGTGTAGACGTAAGTTACGTGGAACGCCAGCCGGATAACCTCAGCTGCGCCTATACTGACAAAACAGATGACCTCTGGATTCGTGTGCTTGGCAGCGATGGCTACACAGGCAGCAATATCGAGGCTTTCGTCAAACAGGCGGAAGATACTCGTAACGTGATTCAGTTTATCCATACGGTTATTCAGGATCCCGTGGCGATCTGATAGCCGACTGGTCCTGGACCCGGTTCAGAGAGCGACCCCTGCTTCGGCGGGGGTTTCTTTTTTCCCGCCAGGATGAGTTAAGGTAAAAGGCATGAAACACGCCTCGAAGACCCGCAAACAGCTCCAGCAGAAACTGGAACAGGCCCGCGACTATGAGCAATGGTGCGAGGCCGCTACCGCGCTCGATGATATGGACGGGCTGCTGGCTTGGCGCGAGCAGGAAGAAACCGGGATGCTGCATGAAAGCCTGATGCGCAAGCACATGGGCCTCATGGACCATTGTCGGCAAAACGGCGACACACGGCGATTAATCCGTATCCTTCAGGAGAGCCTCTACCGTCACCTGGGCGAATTATCCAATCCCGATCTGTACACAGTGGCGCGCAGCGGCACCAACCGGTTGGTAGGTGAATTTCTGGATGCCGTCGAGACGTCCATGGAATTCATTTGTGACCACCCTATTCCCGAAGTGACAACCGCTCGAAAACTGAAAATGTTTCAGGACGCCGAGCGGGTCTATGGCCGGCCGGCCCTGATGCTCAGCGGTGGTGCGGCCTTTGGTATTTACCATATCGGTGTTACCCGGGCGCTCTGGCGGCAGGACCTGCTGCCGGATGTTATGGCCGGTTCCAGCATGGGTGCCATCGTGGCGGGTGCCATCTGCACACGGGACGACAAGGAACTGGCAGAGTTCTTTAACCATCCGGAACGGATTCACCTGAATGCCTTCCGCTGGCTCGGCGTCGCAGAAGGCTTGAGGGCTGGCCATGCCATGGATCCGCGCCAGCTTCAGGAGCATCTCCAGCACAATCTGGGCAGCGTCAGTTTCAAGGAAGCGTATGAGCACAGTGGCCGAACACTGAATATCTCCGTCTCCCCCACCCGCACCCAGCAGAAGCCACGGCTGCTGAACTGGCTGTCCTCGCCGGCGGTGCTGGTGGATTCGGCAGTCATGGCCTCTTGTGCAGTGCCGGGCATATTCCCGCCTGTGGTTCTTCAGGCCCGGGAATCAAACGGTAGCCGGGACAGCAGCGTGCCCTATATGCCCACCGAAAGCTGGATTGACGGCAGCGTGCATGGCGACCTGCCACTAATGCGAATGGCACGCCTGCACAACGTGAACAAAACCATCGTTAGCCAGGCCAACCCCCACGTGGTGCCGTTCATCAGCCATCACGACCAGAGCGGCGTAACCGCCTGGGCCAAAAGGGCCGCGCTGTCTCTCGCCCACGGCCAGATCGCCACGGCCGTGAAACTGACCAAACAGAGCCCGCATCCTGGCATCATACGGCCGCTCATCGAGCAGGCCTACGCCATGACCAGCCAGCAATACCTCGGGGACATCAACATCCATTTCCCGCCCAGGGCGTCCCTCTATCGCAAGGTTCTCTCCAATCCGACCCCTGAAGATCTCGAGATGTATATCAATCTCGGTGAACAGGCCACCTGGCCACGGCTGGCCATGATCCAGGACCAGACCAGGATCAGTCGGGCATTCGATCGCTGTATCGCCCGGCTGGAACACGAGCTGGAGCAGGAAACCCCGGAGCAGAACGCAGCGCCTCTCTAAATAAAGCGCCGGCTTAGCGATGTGTAAATCAACTAGATAACCCTGGGATCCCGAACTATTCTCATTCTATTGCATCATCGCTTTGCGGTGCGTTCATCGCTAACCAAAAGGATGCTGACTCGCAATGACAAATAGACAAGGAATTCGATCAGCTACAGAGGACAGTGAAAACAGGTTTTACGAGCTGATCGAGAGTCTGCCAATGGTGGCTGTCCAGGGTTACGACAGACACCGTCGGGTAATTTATTGGAATGAAGCAAGCGCGCGCATTTACGGCTACTCCCGCGAGGAAGCTCTCGGACAACTCCTGGAAGACCTCATCATCCCCGATCACATGCGTGCCGGTGTGATCGAAGCGCATCGCAATTGGCTTGAGAATAACATCAGTATCCCCGCCGACGAGCTTGAGCTTAAACATAAACTGGGACACCTGGTTCCAGTTTACTCAAGCCACGTGATGATCAAACAGGAAACCGGTGCCTGTGAGATGTTCTGCATCGACATCAGTCTCGAAGAGCAGAAGCGTGCAAGAGATGAGCTTTATCGGCGAGCGAGTTTTGACGACCTGACCGGGTTACCCAACCGGCATTTCATGGAAGCCGAGTTGTCGAGTCGACTGGATGAGGCTGATCGCCTGCAACAGGAATTGGCAGTCGTCTTTATCGATCTGGACAATTTCAAGATCATTAACGATACGCTTGGCCATCATCATGGTGACAGCCTCCTGAAAGCGGTATCCGAAACCTTGAGGGCGGAACTGCGAGGCGGAGACCTGTTGAGTCGCTTTGGCGGGGACGAATTTGTCTTGTTGATCTTCGATTTCGAAGGCCCTGAAGGTATACATGAACTTGTTTGCCGGTTGATAGACGCTCTGGAACACAGAGTGCATCTGGAAGGCGACTGTTACCAGGTTACCGCCAGTTTTGGTGTGAGCCTTTTTCCACAGAATGGCACTACCGTGGCTGAGCTTATGGGCAATGCAGACGCCGCTATGTATCAGGCCAAAGAAACCGGCAAGAACGGCGTGTGTTTCTATACCCCGGACATCAATGACAGGCTGGTCCGTTACCAGGAAATCACCAACCTGCTCAGAGACGCCTTGAATAACGATGGGCTGGAATTGTTTTTCCAGCCCCAGATCAGCCTGGCTGATCGAAAAAGCGACTCCTGCGAGGCACTTCTCCGCTGTTTTCACGGTCAATCCCGGGCAGTGTCGCCAGCTACTTTCATTCCGGTGGCTGAAAAGTCCGGTCTCATCAACCGGATTGGCGAATGGGTAATCGAAGCAGCCTGCAAGCAACTCGACGCATGGCAGGAAACCCCTCTAAAAAACCTGCGGGTTGATATCAACCTCTCGGGACGACAGCTCACCAATCCACACCTTGCGAGCCATATTCTCGAAACGGTGGAACGTTACAACCTTCAGCCTCACCAGCTTGGGGTGGAGCTGACCGAGAACGAGGTTTTCGGGAGCGATGAAAGCCAGACAAAACAGTTGGAAAAACTGAAACAGGCAGGCGTGCACATTTCGATCGATGACTTCGGTACCGGACACTCCTCGCTGGTCTATCTCAGAAAGCTCCCGGTTTGCGGAATAAAAATCGACAGGAGTTTTCTTCAAAATGCGATGCAAAACAGCGCCGACATGGCCATCATGGAGGCAATGGTTACCGTCGGCCACAGTCTCGGTTTAAGCGTGCTGGTCGAGGGCGTTGAGACGGATGAACAGGCCCAATTGGTAACGGACCTTGGATGTGACTTCGCTCAGGGTTTCCTCTATGCCAAGCCCATGCCGGCGAACAAGGTTGAAGAATTCCTGGCCAGCTTCTGACCAGGAAAACACTACCCCTGCTCAAACTCCCGAACCAACTCCTGCAGAAAATACAGCCCGGCGGAACTCAGGAAACAGCGCCCTGCACCGGCGCGAAACAGAAGATGGCGTTTTTCCAGGTAATCCAGGGCTTCCTGCAACCCTTTTTCAAAGCGGGCGGCCCTGAGAATTTCCTGATATTCCTCATCGCCCGCCAGAGCTTCGAGATCCTGCTCGTTCAGACCGGCATCGGGCCGGCCAAGGTATTCCAGATCCCGACCGCTGCGCGCGAAATATCGCCCGATCAGTAGCAGGATCACCTGCACCCGAAAGGCATTTTCATCGTGCTCTTCATTCTCGTCGTCACTGCTTTCCTTGAGAAAGAAAAACGCACCGGTTTCGTTGAACACCAGTTCGCTGCCCAGATGCTCGTAAAAAGTCCGGAAGTGGGACAGATGGTTATAGAGCAGGTTGTAGAGCGGATTGGCTCGCAACTCGGAGCGGTTGCTGTCCCACACATCACGCACAATCACCCGGCCGGCCTGGAATTCCCGGTAGATCGCCGCGCTATGGGCCGGCAGGATCTGCTCGAAGCTGCTAGAACTTTGGGAATGCTCCACGGATTCGTTGGTTTCCATGGCTTCAGAGAATTCAGGCATGGTGTTGCTCCAGGCGTCGTTTGCGGTAGACGAACTGCTCGCTGTCGGATGACTGATCGAGGATTCGGAAGCGGTTGGTGGTAACCACCTGCAGACCCTCCGGCGGCGAATTCACCAACTTGTTCAGGGCCGCCAACAGGTCCGGAAAGCGGTAACCGGGGATAAAGCCGTCCAGGCGTCCGTGCAGCTCCCGCACCAGGTCCGTGGTCGGCCGCAGTTCCAGGGTCTCCAGCCACTGGTACAGCTGGTTGATGCGCTGAACATCAACCCGGGTGTGGCGACCGCTTCCATCCACCGCCTGCAGAACCGGTACCTCGGCCTTGCGGCGAAGATCGTTAAGGCGCAGGTCCAGTTCGCTGAACAACAGCTGGTAGTAGCTGGATGATTCACCAAAGGCATAGTGTTTCGGGCGCTGCTGGGCCCGTAGGCCGATCAGGAAGCCGGTGCTGCGGGCAAAGTCCCCGCCTTCGAGCCACTTGCGTTTCAGGCTGAGGGTTTCGGTTTCGCTCTTGAGTTCCTGCAGTTTGCCGTAGAAATGCTCCATGGCGTTGTACTGGACCATGCCCTGGCGCGTCTTGCGCAGGAAGTGCTCCACCTCCTGGGCCACCGCCTGAATTGGCTTGTACAGGGCGTTTAGGCTGATGGATGAACGGAACAACTGGTCCGCCAGGCTGTGGTCGTCGTGGCTTTCCAGCAGCCGGACCATGGCTTCCAGGGTCTCGAACAGGTTGCTGCCATCGGGCAGTCGTGTGTCCGGGTTCAGAAACACCAGGGTCGGCTTGATGTGGCGCTCATACAGGGTAACGATCTGCTCAAACAAGTTCTGGCGGAACTCAAGATATTTCTCCGGCGCCCGGCTGGCGTCGCCGGACAGATCCGCGAGCTGGGCACTGATGGTCTGCATGCGCAACACATTCTGGCGCAACAGCCCAATAAGCTGACTGACCCGCTCGTTCAGGTCGTCCCGCAGTTCGGTGTAGTCCGGGTCCGCATCGCTGAAGCTGCTGGTTTCCAGGCGATTACGCACATCGCGCAAGGTCACAAGATGTCCCCTCAGGCGGGCATCGGTCAGTTCCTGGTACAGTGACGCGTTGCAGGCCCGCATCAGATTGATCAGGGCATCCTGGAACACCAATCGTCGCTCACCTTCGGCCTTGATGATGTCGATCACCAGGCCACTGCGGAACAGATTGTCGGTATTCAGCGCAAAACGTACCCTGTCCCGGTCGGCGTTGCCGAGGGTTCGGGTGTAGTCCATCACCTCGGCCACCAGATCGCTCTCAAGGATATACCGGGTTTCGTTCCGGTCCATCCGTTCAATCATCCGGAACAGGATCTTCGGGTGCTCGAACAGCAGCCGGGTGGTATCCAGGGTGCTGAAGCGTTTACTCATCCACAGGCTCCAGCAGATTGTTTTGGGTCTGGTCGGCCCAGTGGCTCAGCGATTCGCCGTTGGTGAAACCCTCGGCACCGCCCCAGAACACCAGGGTGCGCTGCGGGCTGTATGGCCGTGCCGTGCGCATCTGCCCGACTTCCAGATGCCGTCCGATCAGGTAAATCACTTCCGCGCTGGCACTGTGAGTGGCGGCAGAGAACAGGTTGAAGCCCTGCTTGCGCAATCGGTCCAGCAGCGAGGGCATCTGGCTGATGTCCACGCTGGCCAGCTCGTCCAGCACCATGGGAAACGACAGCTGCACACCGGGATACAACACCCGCTTCAGCAGCCGGTACACCAGTTCCAGATTGATCAGCGCCGTGGTGGAGGTGGACTGGCCTTTTTTGTCCAGGTTCGCGGCGTTTTCCTTGCGGGTGCGGTAGGAAATGCCGGTGATCACCCTGTCCATGGTCAGGCGTTTGCTGCCGCCCTGCTCCCCGAAAAAGTCTGCCACAAACACCCGCAAACGGTCATAAAACGCATCGGACTGCAGCTGGTTGCCATAAGGGTCGATGTTGTTGGCTTCTTCTACCAGATTGCGGAATTTCGGATCGGTGTGGATATCCACGCGAATTTCCACCAGATCGTTGATGCGCACGCCTTCCAGCTCACGGTTCAGCTGCGCCTCGAAACGGGCAATGTGCTCGTGGTTGGATTTCAGAGCCTGCCGGTAGCTGGCCACGGTTTCATTGTGGATACCCACCTGCTGCTCCAGCACATTCCAGCGCTCTGCCATGCCGGCAAACAGATCTGAGAGGCCTTTGAACGTTTCCCGAATAGCCGATGACGCGGGGCTGTCTTTCTGCAATTCGCCTTCGGTATCTTCGTGGATGCCGAGGTACACGAACTGGCGAAGGTGGTCGAGGATGCTGCGACGGCGTTCTTCCAGGTCGTCCAGTTGGGTTTGCAGGTCGTCAAATGCCGCCACAGACACCTGTTCAATGCCCAACGGCTGTTCCGCTTCCACCGCTTTCAGATGCGGGAACCGATGCTCTACCGTGCCAACGCTCCGGCTGAGGCCTGCCAGCTCACGCTCCCGCTCCTCGATACGCTCTTTTTCGGCCCTGGCTTTGGCGGCCTTCTGCTGCACCGCATCCTGCTTTTCCTGCTCCAGCCGGGCCTGCTCTTCCAGTTTGGCCAGCTGCTCCTCCGCCGCCTGCTTTTCGTCGGTAGCGTCCCGAAGAGTGGTCGCGGCGGCCGGGTAGCGCTGGAGCGTTTCGAGGTCTTTCTCGATGGCGCGGATTTCTTTCTCGGTGCGCTCGATCAACCGTGGCCGATCATGTTCCTGATTGGCGGTGTCCGCCAGCTCGGCCCGCTCCTTTTCCAGCCCATGAAGTTCACCCTCAATATGCCGGCGCTGCTCTGCAAAGTCGGTCTGCCGGGCTGGCTGGGCCTGATATTCGGCATCGAACCAGTCAAAGCCTTTATCGGTGGGCACAAACAGCCGGGCGAATGCCTCGATGGCCGCCTTACTGTCGGCGTCCAGATCCTGGCCCGGGCTCGCCATCACCAATCGGGGGTCCACGGCCCGCAGCGGTGCGGCGGTGGCCTCGTCCAACTGGTTCTGAAGCTGCCAATGTTGCTTGCTTTCCCGTTCCTTCAGGGATTCCAGCTTGCGCTCAAGCTCCTGCTTCTTCTTCTGGATCTGTTCTAACCGGATCTCGGCCTGGGCGGCACTTTTCAGGGCGGCCAGGTGCCCTTTCTTGCTATCGAGCTCCTCTTTCTGGATCTCCTCGATTTCCTGAAGAGTCATCTCGCCGTATTGGGAAACCAACAGATCGCCATCTTTCTGATTCTGCTCGGCCTGCTTGATACGCCGATCGGCGGAACGGTTCTCGCCTTTGAGGCCGCTGGCGTCCTGCTCCAGCTTTTTCAGAGCCTGCAGCACATGGCGCAGCGTCTCGTTCTGCTCGTTGAAGGCCTCCACCGCGGCTTTACACCTGGCGCCAATATCCTGCAGGGCATGGCTCACACCATCCCGAAACGCGGCAAAATCATGCTGGCTGCGAAGCAGCGTCTGGTAGGCCTGGTAATCCTTCTGGAGCTTTTCAAACCGTGAGCGCTCTTTCTCGATTCTCGTGAGCTGGGTTTGTTGCTGCTTCAACTGGTCATGGCGATTGAGAAAGTCGTCGATGTTGAAATCAAAGGCATCGTCGGCGAATTTCTTGTCTGCCTCGATGATGCTGGCCACCGCATTGGACATGGCCTGATCGTCCGCCTTCATCTCAAACAGCAACAGGATCAGCGTGCGCAGCGACTGCACCCGGCGCTCGTCCGACTCACCCAGGGGCAGCACGGAATAACGCACCGCATCGGCGTTCATCAGCTCGCTGCTGTACAGCATCTGTTTGAGTTTGGCCGGGTCATTCACCAGCCGGGTTTCCCTGGAGAGCTTTTTCAGCTTTTCGGACAAGCGGCTGAACGACAGCTCCGGCACCGCCTGGCCAATGCCGTCCTCATCATTTCCATCCCAGAACAGCGGCCGCAGCTGATCGTACCCCACCGGCACAAAAGCACGGCCATAGCTGAGCTGGCTGGCGCTGTCCCGATACAGGATCTGGCAATGCACCCCGGCCGGGTTCTCGGCCTCCATGATCAGGAAACTGAACTGGCTGGGAAAGTAATGCTGGTAGCTTTCCTCGTTGGTGTAAAAGCTACCGGCGCTGGCATTGCGGAAGGCAAATTTCTTGCGGCTGTTCTTGAAGTTGTTCTCCGGCAGCAGGAACAGCCGCAGACTGTTTAAGAGGCTGGATTTGCCAAGGTTCCCCGGGCCAAGAATGAGGCCATGGTTATCCACCGGAATTTCCACGTAACAGAAGCCGGCGGAATCCACCAACACCAGACGGCGAATACCAAAATTGAAATTGCCTGGGCTCCCCTGGGAGTCACTCATCCAGAATCATCTCCTGTTCCATGAATTTGCCGGTTGCCCGGAAGGCCTGTGCGAGGGCAAAGAAGCCATGCCCCTCCGCCAAGGAAATCGCCCTCGTGAACCGTTCGGTGGTGTCCGGTAGTTTGCGGAACCGGCCCAGCCATGGTTGCCAGTCGCTAGGCTGAACAAAGGTGGCTTTGTCACCAAGAGAGGCTGCGACCGTCGAGAACATTTGCAGACCACCCGCATCATAATCGAATGCGCAGAATACTTCTTCATAGCCCTTCAACCAGTCAAGAATTGCGCCCCGAGTTACCCGGTTGCCACCACCCAACAGCACGTCGCACTCCGAAAATGCCAAGCGCTTGCCCAATGTTTCACTGCCGAAGTCGAGCATCTGCGCATACTGGAAGAAATTCCGCTCGTTCTCCACCACCAGCACCGAACGGGCCGGCTGGAAACCTATATCTACCGATTGCGAGCCTACAACAACTACGTCCGGCCGGCTGGACGCCAAACCCTGATGGTAAACGAGAAGAAAACTGACCTCGGTGCCATGGCGGTGGGAATTACCCTTTTTCGCGGCGTCGAGCCGGCTCAAAGGCGTTTGCGCCACATTCTGCAGCTCAGCGAAAGCGCTTTCATCCAGAATCGTGACAAGCCAACGGTTGGTTTTTACCTTTTCCGCCGCAAACAATTCCCTATGCCGGCGCCGAAACGAATCCGGAAGTTTCTTCAGGAAAGCTTCATAGTTGATGGGCTGGCCACGGAGGATTTTGTCGAGATAGTCGTTCAACAGCTCACCACAATCACTCTTAAAACAGTTTATGAACGTAGATTTGAGGATGAGTGTAACGCTATCAGGCGCCTACTGTATCGGGAACATTGAATCCAGACTGTTACCCGGAATCTCTGAAAAACGGGTGAAGGAAAGCCAATGAAAGACACGCACAGTAACAGCCGAGGCAGACATACCCTGGTTACGTTCGATACCAAGGGCGAGCGATTGGAATGGGACTCCCTGGGTGACCAGGTCATGGGCGGACAGTCTGATGGCGAGCTGATTCATTCTGACGAAGGAATCGGCCTCTTTCACGGCATCGTGCGGTTGGATAACGGCGGCGGCTTTGCCTCCGTCAAAGCGGACCTGCCGGAACCCATCGATGCTACCGACTTCACAGGAATCGAATTGCTGGCAAAAGGCGACGGAAAGACCTATAAAATCGGCCTTCGAAACAGCACCAACCGGCGAAGCATTGTTTACCAGCATGCATTCACCCCGGGTACAGAAGACTGGAGCCGCATACGCCTGCCGTTCAGTGAATTCATCCCTACCTGGCGCGGCAAAACATTGACCGATGAGGCAGCACTGAATCTTTCGCATCTGGCTTCAGTCAGCCTTTTCGTTTCCGGGCGACAGGTTGGTGAATTCGAACTGAAGATGCAGGACTGGGTTCTGTACTGATGGAGCTCAACCGGCGATGACCACAAATACCTTTGCCCTGGATCTACAACGGCCATTCAATCTGCGCATGACTGTGGAGAGCCACGGCTGGTGCCAGCTTGCGCCCTGGCACTGGGACGGTGAGAGTCTTGAGCGAACCGTAAGAGTAGGCACCAATGCGGAATGGGCCCGCGTTCACCAGCCCTCTGAGGATCAGCTTCTTATCGAAACTTCCTCATCAAGCACCGCGGCTGTTTCCGAAAGCGTCGCCCGCTGGCTGCAGCTGGACTGGGACCCCTCCGAGTTTCTTGCCCTTTGCGACAGGAACGATCCGGACATTGCCCACTTCATCCGCTCCGGTGGCGGGCGATTCCTGCGCGGCGACACCTTCTTTGAGGATCTCATTAAAACGGTTTGCACCATCAACACGACCTGGAAGCAGACCAAATCCATGGTCGCCTCCCTGGTTGATCTGGGCGACGGCCTTTTCCCTGAACCCGGGGAAATCCAGAGGATTGGCCCCGACCGTTTGGCCGAAGAATGCAAGCTGGGTTTCAGAGCCAGGACCGTCGATACGGTGACCGATCAATTACTCCAGGATCAAGCCATCCAGACCGATGGTTCTGCCCATGGTGACATGGTCGATTACGACTACTTGATTTCCCTGAAGGGCATCGGCCCCTATGCCGCCGCACACACCATGATGCTCATGAGAAATTTTGAGACGCTGCCGGTGGACTCTGAAGTCAGCGCCTATCTGCGCCAAAAAGGGTTTGACCCGAAGCATGCCCAAAGCGCTTTTCAACACTGGGGCAAGTATCGGTTTCTCGGCTACAAGCTGAAGCGAATTGTCGATAAAGCAAACTGGATTGGGGATTGATGCAATGACCAAACTCGCTCTGGTGACCGGTGCCAGCGCCGGCATTGGCAACGAGACCTGTGCCCTCTTTGCCCGCGAAGGCTACAGGGTTGTCGCCCTGTCGCGAAAGCCAACCGGCGTCGAGTCTGCTGATCTGGAGCTGTCGCTGGATCTTGAGTCCTTTGAGCAGATCGAAGGCCTTGCCGGCACGCTGGAGGCAGAAATTGCGGCAGCCGAGCGAGTAATTCTAGTGAACAACTCCGGTTACGGGCAATTCGGCGCGCTTTGCGACCTCTCCGAATCCATGTGGCAAAAACAGTTCAGTACCCACGTATTCGGCCCCATCAAACTGGCCGCCGTCTGCCTGAGACTCTGCGAACAAAACGGCACACCCTTACGGGTCATCGCGGTTAGCTCCGTTCTCTCCATTGCGCCCCAAAAAATGAAAGGCGCCTACTGTGCCGCCAAATCCGCGATGAACACGGCCCACGAAAGCTTCTGGTTTGATGAACAGGGCAGCAAAAGCCTGGAAAGCGTTTCCCTGGTGCTCCCGGGGCCCGTGAAAACCCGGTTCAGGGAGCATGCCCTGGCCGCGTTACAGCCCGTGCTTGGGCGAACCAGCGCAGTGCACCGGGAAAAGTACGAAGCCATGGAAGCCGCTCTCGCGCCAGGCGCCAGCATCAAACCGTTTACCGCCAGTGCGTCGGATGTCGCCCAAAAGATTGTCAGGGCTGCAGAAGCTAACCGGCCAAAGCCTCGATACCTGGTGACACCTCAGACCTACGCTGCCGAATTTATCACCCGGTTTATCCCCCGGTCGATCCAGAGAATCATCTTGCGCTAGAGCGGGCCTTCTTCACCCGCCGGGCCTGGCCCATTTCATCCTTCAAATAAGCCCCAATGGCCTTGAAAATTCCCAGGTCCGGATCAGACTTACCATCATCCGCCAGCCGGAAAATCTGCTGGTAGTACCACGCCTGGCCGCCCAACACGTTAATGACTTTAAGCGGCATCAGCGGACTCGCCGGCGAGAAGAAACCTCGTTGAGCAAGCTTGATGTGGTCTTCATGGCAAACCGTCTTATCAATGCGCCCTTCAAGCAGATCTTTGGGCGTATCGGGATCCGTGCAGAGCGGCCGGCCAAGGCCAATTACGTCGGTTTCACCATTGGCGACTGCCTCTTCCATAAACGCGCGCGTCCGGAATCCACCGGTGACCATCAGCGGGCAATCGCAAACCTCGCGAATGGTCTGGGCGTAATCCAGGAAGTAAGCCTCCCGCTTGCGCGTGCTTTCCCGCATGGCCGGCCCATCGCTTGCCGTGTCGGCATCACCGCTGTACCCGAGCAGCCGCGGCTGTTCGTAGGTGCCGCCGGACACCTCCAGCAGATCAATACCCTCCTCATTGAGCCAGCGCACCACCTTCACAGACTCATCGAGCGTAAAGCCGCCCTTGCGGAAATCGTCGGAATTCAGCTTTACCGCCACCGGAAACTCCGGCCCCACAGCGGCACGCGTCGCCCGCACCACCTCAAGCAGGAAACGGGCGCGATTCTCCAGCGACCCACCCCAGCGATCCGTGCGCTGATTGGTGACCGGAGACAGAAAAGACGACAGCAGATACCCATGAGCCCCATGCACTTGAACCCCGGTGAAGCCCGCCTCTTTGGCAACCCGGCCAACATTGGCAAAGCGCTGGATAAAGTCGAGGATCTCTGGCTCCGTGAGTGCCCGTGGGCGGGCATAGTTGCCCATCAGCGATAGCTGCACCGCCGACGGCCCCATCGGGCGCGTAGTAACGTAACGCGGCGACTGGCGACCGGCATGTGAGATCTGCATCCACAGATGGTTCCCGTTACGGGTTCCCGCTGCGGCCCAGGCACGCAACTGCGCCATACCCTCCGGCTCGCCGTCAGCCGGAGCGGGATCAATGGCCACGTTACCCGGCCGCTCCAGCACCCGGTGATCAATCATCACATTGCCGGTAATCAACAGCCCCGCTCCGCCTTCGGACCAGCGGCGATAGAGGGTTTCATGGCGGTGGGTGGCATGCAGTCGATCGTCTGCCAACCCTTCGGTCATGGCAGCCTTGGCAAGTCGGTTCGGCAGCACTGCTCCGCAGGGTAGCTTCAGGGATTGAGCGAGGGGCGATTGGGGCATGAAATCATCCTGATGTTTGTGAATTGTTGGCTTTTCCAGGTTAAGAAACAAAGCCAATCATAAGCATAAATGCCCACGCTGGCACCGGTTGTCCCCGGTCATCACCTTGCCGTATCGTTTAGCGTTGACAGTGCAGATTCAAACACACAGCGCAATCAAAGGGATTGTCTTTATGTCACTTGAAAAACACGACCTGATTCATGAATTCCCCGAATCAAAAGAAGCCATTCATCACCTGAAAACCAGCGACAATCATTTCGCGAAACTGTTTGAACAGTACCATGAGGTAGATCATGCAGTTCACCATTTCGAGGGTGGTGCAGAGAACACCTCTGACGAGCATCTGGAGGATCTCAAGAAACAACGCCTCAATCTGAAAGACCAGCTTTCTGGCATGATTCGCGAGTACGAATCCTCAGCTGAGAAATAGAAGTAACCCGGCAACTGTTCCCCGGGCACGGGCGGGCTCTCTAAGCTCGCGCCGGGGCTCCACCCCTTTCCGCGAATATTCCTAAAAAGAGTCTAAACCGCGATTTACCGCATCAATAGCGCCGGCCAGATACCCCGTAAACTCGCGTGACCACTCACTGCCAATTCCGGTTACTCGGTTAGCCCATTCACCTGAGCTCGGCGACAAGGCAGGCATAGGGTGATTGCCAGAGGATATTTCATCTTTATGGGTGGCGGTGTAAATCTCTTTAGCCCAGTCCTTGATGAATTCCGCCTCTGGATTCTCCGCTTGCGAACCGAACAGTCGCACGAACTGTGTGCGGCAAGCAGCAATAAGCTCTTCCTCAGAAACACGACGGCGCACGTCCGCAGGCACACCCAGGAAACCAAACAAGGCCGCCTTCCCTCCCTGGGTAGAGGCATCGTGGATCTCAACCATTGGCCCTAGCGCACTTCGAGCTTCCCCGGATAACCCTTGCTCTCGCCAGAAAGGCTGATCAAACACGGCAATATATTTTGCGTGAGGGGCCATCCAGGTATCAGTCGCCTGCCATTGCCTGGCAAGTTCATCCGGTAAGGCAGGCGAAAACGTTAGCTGAGACTCAACTAACCGGGGCGGCATTGCCAGCAACACATGGTCAGCGCTGTAGCTCACGGTTTGCCCTTGAGCATCTTCGCTCAGTAGCTCAATAGAGGGCTCTGAAATGCTCAGGCTGCGAACCGTTTGGCCCGTCACAACCCGCGCTGGATCAAGCCGCTGATACAACGCATCAATGAGCGAATACATGCCACCGGCGATTCGCATTGAAGGTGGCGAGTTAACGTACCCACCCGTTCGCTGAGGGGACTGATTGGATGAACGTTCCAGAAGCATATCGCCGGTTTCAAATTGCTGAAAGGTCTCTAACCCGAGCTCATCCACCAGCCGCGCCATATCGGTCTGGAAGGCAGGCCAGAACCAGGCGGGCCCCAGATCGAAGCCCTCACCCGACACATCAAATTTACCCTCAGAGTGGATCGTAGACGCAATGCGCCCACCGAGAATGTCCCTCGCCTCAAGAACGACATAGTCTTTGATGCCTTTTTTCTCAAGGACATAGGCGGCATATAAACCCGCCAGGCCGGCGCCAACAATGGCGACGCGCACGTTTTGCATGAATAAACTTCCCATGATGATCGTTATGCTTCGGTGAGTAGCCTGATACGCGCTATCACTGCAAATGGTCTATTGGGATCAAAACTTCGTTTCGCCTCAGAAACCAGGGCATGAACGGTGCGTTATAACGTGCCCAGACTGGCTTGCCCTGAATAATGAATCCCTTTTTGTTGATCCATTCCTCCAACGTCGCCTTATTCTTTTGATAGCCTGATTTGCTCCAAAACCCGGAGTACTCGATGGCTGCCATCGTCCGTTCTGGCACCTGGCGTATAGTGATCCTCTCGTCCCTGGGTTTCGGAGTGGTCTGCATCGTAAATGATCCCGGCATCATGAAACTGACCACCCATTTCCCGTCGACCTCCGTCTGGCCTACCGGTGCCGTCATGTCGATTTCCTCGCTCTCTATTTCTTGACCCCCAGCCACCTGGCCAACGGGCGCGGTCATGGCGATTTCCTGCTGGGATTGGTTATTGCCGGAAATGTATTTAAACAAGCGGCCAAACGCTTCACTGCCCGCGTCTTCGAATTCCGTATCGACGACTGTCTCTGCAACAATATGCGGCTCGTAAAGACGCACTTCCAGATTCTGCTCCTTCAGGAGGACTGTGTATTCCGCTTCTTCCGTCGCCATGGTGGTTGCCGATAGGAACATTGAGCAAAGGGAGATTAAGAGCGCGGCGTTCCGTCTAAGCATAATGTTTCCTTTCATGTTTACCTTCAGGATCGAGGTCTACCTGTAGACATCCCTTTGGAATCAGCGCTTGGCTAATAGAGTTTTCTATCTTCGGATAAGGCGCCTGGAAAATGTCTCGCATTAAAAACGAGCTCTGTAATTTTGCGGCAACAGATGAACATGTTGCTCAATCGCCCCCGGCAAGATGAAGAATTTCGGAGCAGTGGTAAATTCGTAAACCCGATACAAGCGGAACGCGTCTGAGTAGTCGTTAGAAAACGCCCGCTCGTTCTCGCTAATGAAAAACGGCAGATACTTCCCTGAGTTCGTCGCCTTAACTTCCAGGAAGCGCTCTTGATCGCCAGCCGCATCAAAGGAGCGAATATCAAAACCCAATCCATCGCCACGCTCTTTGCTAGACCACTCAACCTCTGCCGCCAAGTCAGGCCTACCTTGCGCAGTGAGCCTTTGCCGTTCCATACGGAGTACAAATTCTTCAGCCCTCTCCCCCAACTGGCGATTGCGGCGTTCACGTTCGGAGAAGTCGATACGTTTAGCTAGATAACTGGGCCTGCCCTCGGCCACATGAGGAATACGCTCTGGCGGTTCCGGATCAAACACCGCATCCCAGCCACGATCATAATACTCTGGCTCATCGGCGACTTTATCAGCGACCAGGTTTACGTCATCAACGACCTTCTGATTGCCGGCAAGATAGGACAGAACTACCTGCTTGAGCTGTTGCTGATAGTTAAACGCGGGTTTGTAGCCAGGGATATATGGGAGTCCGAGTTCCAAAAGCACAGCACTGACGTTCTGGTGTTTATATTCGATTGATCCATCGGTGCGATTATTCAAATGCGGCTGCAGTGCCCTGCGGTGTGCTGCCTTACTGTAGGACGCGCCGACGAGGTGTTTCTCCAACATCGTCACGTAGTCATTGACCAGAAACTCACATTCCAACCAGTCCCAGCCGCCACGCTCAGGTTGAAGAAGATCACGAATCGACTTCTCGTCAAGGCTAATCAGCAGCGCGGATCTCAGAAGCTCTCGGGCAATCCGGTTGCCCAGGAGTTCAAACAACTCATCGTCCAAAAACGCATGATCGATATGGTCGTTAATAACGCCTTGCGATGTCGCCGTTGTCAGTTGCTCATATGACTCATGCTGACCGGGTCTGACTTTGTGGTGCCAAAACCCTTCGCTCCGAAGGTGGAAGAACGGCAAGTGGGGATTGTTCCGATCCGAAGGAGACGCCAGTTCTTGAAAGCGCTTGGTAAAGTGACCTCTAAGGTTGTCGTCAAAATAGAAACGATTATTCGCAACTTCACCCGACTCGACGAGATCCATCACCGCCTGCAACATGGCAACCTTATGAGGGCTCTTATTAGCGGCACCCCTGTTCACTCGGAGCGTTGAGAAGCGCTTCTCGTAATCAAGCAAACTCACCGGCCACTCCAGTAATCCGCTTTCTCCGGGATGACCCATCGTACGCCACCACGCGGATCTTGCTGATCGCCCGCATACCTGGGAATCAGGTGACAATGCATATGCAACACCGTCTGCCCTGCCGCCGTTCCGCAGTTCATACCAATATTGTAGCCATCCGGCTGGTAGCGTTCTTCAAGCCACTGCTTCCCTTGCTCGACCAACTCCATGATCGCTTGTTGTTCAGCGGCGGTAAGATCAAACCAGTCGGCGGCATGGCGATTGGGGACGATCAACAAATGGCCCTGAGAAACCGGAAAACCATCCAGGCGGATATGAGCCAACGCATTGGACGGCATTGAATCACGCTCTGATGTTTCATTTGTGGCGCAAAATGGACAGCTAGGTTTCATCGCAAACTTCCAGCTAGGGATTTCGGGCACGCGCGAGTTTTGAACAATCCACAGCCTCTCCAAGGATTTTGCCTGCCGCTCACGATGTGGCGCTGGCATGAAACTCCGGCCGAAAGCCTGTGGCCAAGACGTTCACCACCGAACGTGGAGTCAGGACATCAACCTTCTCAGGGATTGTTTCCTGATCTACTGAGCTATACCCGTCAAAACTCCATTCCAGAATTTTGCCGTCGCAAATAGCGTAGCTCTTTTGATCAACCTCAAACATGGCGCCATGGGGCAGATCCAACAACCGGCCACTCCAGGTTACTTTGTTCTCGCCCTCAATTCGTTCTCGATGAAGAACTTCATCCATTTCCGGAGCACGGATGGCCGAACGCCCATCCCACTGATTTCCGCTCATCCAGGCCTTACGAAATTCGTTATAGCGACTGCGCCTGCACTCCGCACAAGGTCGATGGCCTGCCGCAAGCGCCGTCACTTCGTCGAGAAAGAAAAGCTCTGTATAGGTATTAGGTGACATCAACTCCCGCTTCCGACCTTTGAACTCCAGCAGGCAAATGATCCAGGCCTTGGTTTTGAACAAGCGCTTGAGCTCTTTGTTGCTGCCATGAAGAACGCCCCGATTTCCCATGAACGTGCCTCTGGCACGGTGGCGTTCAATGAATCCCTGAGGGAGGACTCGGTTTTGTAAAGGCATTAATGCTAGCTCCTAGTCCGCTTAGAGTTACTGCCAGACGACCGACGCTATTTTGAACAGTAGTTTCTGCCGCGCTTCTAGTTCTTCAGGGCCAAAGTGATCGATAGGCTCCAACTGGAGGCCAAACCGCTCCTTGAGCTGAGTCATGTCCAGCTTAGATTTATAGGCATCCGCTCGTAGAGTTTCATTCCAATAAAGAGTATTGGCATACGTCTTGAGCTTATCGGAGTATGCTTCGTTGTTACTTGATATGTTGTCTTTGCCTTTCAGGAGTAGGATGCCGCCCAGACGGTTTCGCTCCATATCAAAACGCTCTTCATCACCTTCAAAAAGCGCCATATTTTCCTCGTTATGGGCCAAGATATGTTCAATATGAAACCCTGTTTTCGAGCCGGTTTTCGAAACGAGGTCAGAAATACTGTGTTTCATATTGAGGTTAAGTTCCCTCGCAAGGAACTCGTCAATTCGGGCAAAAAAGTACCGTTTGAAACGAGTATTTAAGCTGATGCCCGTCTGTTTGAAAAAGGCGTATCGGAATGGCTCCTCAACCTCTGTTAGGCGTCTCTTTGCCAAGGCAGTTATCAACTCATGATCAAAAGCGGTACGAATCTCCCCGATTCGCTTATCTCGAATTCGGGACGAGATCCTGAAAAGCATTTCTTGAAAGGCGTTGCTGTCGTAGGCACCTTGTAACTGAAGTAACGCAAACAGGCGATCTAACTCGGCAGGGATTAACTTGAGCTTATTTTCCTCATCTTCGTCTTGCCTGCCACAAGACGATAAGATAAGCATCAAAGCACCATCGAGGTCATTTACTCTGTTGTAGGTAAACGCCGTTTCCTCATCATTGGCATACGCGCTACGGGCCTTTCGATAAAGCTCCGCATAGTATGAGAATTCGTAATCGAGGAACCGGATCACCCCAGCTTGGTTGTGGGCAATAGCTAGTTTATCGTCAAACTCGGCGGTAAAAATCAGTCGATGATAATCACCATCAAACCGCTGACCCTCTGGCCTAGAATCTGCGAACTTAGCCTTCAAATAGAACCTAAAGAATCGATCTGCCTCATCCTCATCAAAAGCGTTGATAGCTCTAATATTCTCTTCCCAGAGCCGATTATAATTTTTAGAGGCCATGACCGTTTTATCGATTTGCCCAAGTAGCTTGCCTTTAAGAATCTCATAAGGCTTCAAGCGCACGCCACGATCATTGATTACCTCAAAAACCATCGGGACATCGGTTTGCTCAACAGTAAGATTGATAAGCACAAGGCGGCGCAGATAATAGAAGATGAAGGTTTCTAACTTATGTTTGCTAGTCAGGTCCCTGTCCAACCATCGACTTATAGTCTGGAAGTTCTTCACCATGTTGACCGAGGTGATGCCTGTTGATGTATCAACATGCTCAAACTCATTATCGTATAGCGCCTGCTGCGTTGCACGATGCGCCTCATGATTCATCCAGAAGCGACTTTCGAAACCGGATTGTCCTGAAATTTTGGTGTCAAGCCATTTAACGGCCTTAGAATCATTTGCTTTTGCCATATGCAAAAGCTTAATGAGAATCAAAGATAAAGTGGTAAGGCGCTGCTGGCCATCCACTATAAATACCTTCCCATCAACCTTATTAGTCACATAGGTGTTGAGATAATACCAGGAGTATTTTGCGTCGATCACTTCTGCGCTTGGAGGCAATGAGCTATTTTCTTCGTAGTGCTCATTAAATTTATAGAAAATATCGTCCAGTAATCGAAGCACCGGCTCATCATTCCATCGATAGTCACGCTGATAGAAATCGATGTGATAAAGCGTGTTCGAAAACACCGCATCTATATTCTGTTTGTCCGGGGAAATATCCATAACAACCTTATAGAATCAAAACTGGGAATATCATGAGTTGTTGCTAGCACGCCCTTTCAAATTTTTATGCTATCGGCGAGCATTGCAGTCTTCTGGATCAGCATCACTAACGTCACTTTTTTGGAGTTCTTTCATCGCGCGCTCGAGGTGTGCTTTTGCGAGATTCTGTTGGTCCTGCATAAGTGCCATGGCTGCAGCCAACTCCTCAATGACATTTGGGCTGACACCACGAATGCCGTCCAATGCAACTTTGAATTGACGCATCAAATATTCTCTAGCCCCTTGATGTGAGGCAGCAAAAACACCTCCAACCACCAGCGCGAATTTCACCCATTCAGGGGCACGATTCAGGCTCTCAATCAATGCCCTGCAACCAAAGAATAAGCTGCGAATAGCCGCCATCCCGACAAGCGTTAAAACTAGCCCATTTACTTTGACTGTCAGCTCAATAGCCATTGCTCGAGAATAACCACGAAGCGAAGCGATAGTTTCTATGGAAATCTGATTGCCACCCATCATGGTGATATGTTTGTCCTTGCTAAAAATTCCAGCAGCGGAAATGGCTTGCTCTAAGGCGACAAAATCAGCGTCGTCAGGGTCGACGCCGTTTGCATGGGCATTAATGCTATCTTGACCCGGATCTATAACCTCGAGGTTAGTCCGATAGTTTTCCCATTCAGCAAACAGCTTCTCCCGGTCTAGACCTTTCTCCGCGGCAATTAGAGGTATCTGTTCCTGAACCTCTTCCAATAACCGAGGGGGCACATACACCACTGCTGTCCCCGCATCGATAATTTCCATCAGCTCCGTTCTCGCCTCTGGATTCCGGCGCTTGACCACTAGCCACAGGAGATCGCCAATCACCACGTTAGTATCTATAACAATGGAAAATGTTGCGGCGCCCTGAATCATTCCGTTAAAACCACGCCATGAATCAATAAGACTTCTTAAATCTTTAAGGACATCTGATCTGACTTCGAGCAACTGGACCAAATTCTGAAAGCTCGGTTCCGATGTTATAGATTTCACACTGACTCCCTGCCCCGGATTCTCATCACACTCTTTTTGCAGCGACCGAGTTCTGCCATGTCCATTTAATAATCACTAAACGCGCATTAACTGCGATTAAAAACCATTCACCAAACCGTTTAATTGCTCAATACAGGTCTTTCTGGAACCCAACAAACACCTCCCGAATATTGCCCACAGGTCCCAGTTCACGCACGGCATCACCGACAGAGTGATATTTCAGTTCAATCAACTGTGGCAGTTTTTCAGGATCCAACTCACCAACACCACGCTCCACATAGTGGTTCAGAACGAAATGTAGAAAGTCTTGCTGACGATAATCGTAGTGGCCGAAAATCTGTTCTCGATGAGCCTCGACCCGTTCCGAGCGAGTGACTGGTGGCTGATTAAAGGCGATGAAGGCAAGCACATCGTAAATGTCACTTTTTTCGGCCTCGATCATACGGCCAATTTCCTGGAGATGGTCCGCGCCGTAGCCTTTCTCCTCCAGCCCTTCCATCAGCTTTTTCCGAGTATCTGGGCGACTCCATAGTTCGCGGAGTTTGTCTTCATCGGCAAACCACCCGGGCAGATCGCCATAAAGGCGTTGGATAAACTCAGCGGCTGACATGGGCTTGCCATCCGGGCCCCAGAAGGTCGTTGCAACCATGTGCTGAATGATGCGCTCCTTGCCATCGGCCATTTTTACTTTCACCTTGCGCTTCTTCTGGCAAATGCAGGGGCGCTCTCCGCACTTCGAACACGGCTCCGGTGGTTCCTTCTCACACACACAGGGTCGTTGCCCACATTCAGAGCAAGGCTGTGGTGGCTCTACTGCGCAGATGCATGGAATCTGACCGCACTGACTGCAAGGTTCTGGCGCGAGCGGCTCACCGTCCCATTCCTCGTCGTTAAAGTGCTCGTAGGCCTTCACAAAGTCGTAAATGGTGAAGTATTCCTTGCCATCGAAAAGCCGGGTGCCACGACCGATGATCTGCTTGAACTCAATCATGGAGTTCACAGGGCGCATCAAGACAATGTTGCGAACGTTGCGCGCATCTACGCCGGTGGAGAGTTTCTGAGAGGTGGTCAGGATGGTAGGGATGGTCCTCTCGTTGTCTTGAAACTGTCTGAGAAACTGTTCGCCAGCCTTACCGTCGTCCGCCGTTACTCGCTCACAATAATGCGGGTTCGTGCTGGTCTTCATCTGGTTGATCAGATCACGCACTGCCAGCGCATGTTCCTGCGTCGCGCAGAAGACAATGGTTTTCTCCCGCTGGTCGATCTGGTCCATGAACACCCGAACTCGGTATTTTTCCCGTGCCTCGATTTCAATTACACGGTTAAAATCTGTCTCGGTGTAACGCCGTCCTTCCTCGATCTCACCTTCAACCACGTCGTCGTCACTGGTGTAGACGTAATCATCGACGGTAGTGGCAATCTGCTTCACCTTGAAGGGCGTCAGGTAACCGTCGTTAATGCCCTCTTTGAGGGAATAGATGTAGACCGGTTCACCAAAATAGGCGTAGGTGTCGGCATTGTGGTCGCG
The DNA here is from genome assembly GCF_040148675.1 of Marinobacter sp. NFXS11. Taxonomy (NCBI): domain Bacteria; kingdom Pseudomonadati; phylum Pseudomonadota; class Gammaproteobacteria; order Pseudomonadales; family Marinobacteraceae; genus Marinobacter; species Marinobacter sp. NFXS11. The sequence goes on from NZ_JAGDDV010000001.1 coordinate 1,586,858, forward strand.
CTTTGGCGTTGCAGTCAGGCCGAGCTGAACAGCGGGGCTGAAGTATTCCAGAATGCCGCGCCAGTTGCTCTCATCGTTGGCGCCACCCCGATGGCATTCATCAACGATGATGAAATCGAAAAAGCCCCGCGGGTAATCGCCGAAATTCGGTGCGGGTTCGCCATTTTCGTCCCGACCGGTCATAAAAGTCTGGAAAATAGTAAAGAAGATGCTGCCATTCTTCGGCACCCGGCCCCTCTTGCGAATAGTCTCCGGGTCAATGCGTACCAGCGCATCCTGCGGGAAAGCCGAGAAGTCATTAAAAGCCTGATTGGCGAGGATGTTTCGATCCGCCAGAAACAGAATGCGTGGCAACCGCCCCGGCTCCCCGGAAATCTGAGCCGACCGGCTCCAGCGGGCATGGAACAACTTCCAGGTGATCTGGAACGCAATGGCGGTTTTGCCCGTTCCGGTAGCCAACGTCAGCAAAACACGGTCACGCCCATCCGCGATGGCTTCGAGAGCTTGAGTGATGGCATTGTGCTGGTAGTACCGCGGTTCCCAGAAACCGCCTTTGTCTTCAAAAGACACGGCACCGAAGCGCTCACGCCAGACGCTCTGTTCGGCGAAGGTCTCCGTCCAAAGCTCCTCTGGCGTAGGGTAGCTCTCTACTGGGCCTTCCTCACCCGTCGCCAGATCCACTCGGTAGATGCCATTACCGTTTGTACTGTAAGCAAATCGAGCCTGCAAACGCTCGGCATAGCGTTTGGCTTGGGCCAGCCCCTCGGTCACTGGCAGCACACGTTTTTTGGCTTCGATCACCGCCAGTTTCTGACCTTTATAGATCAGTACATAGTCAGCAATGTCCGATTGACCACGCCGGCCGCCGCCCTTTAGCCGTCCCGGCGCGATGACCTCGCGGCGTATGCGGCTAGCACCAATCACACCCCACCCTGCGACTTTCAGGGCGGGATCGATCAGTTCGGCGCGGGTTTCGGCTTCGTTCATGCTACCGCCTCTTCCATTTTGATTTCAGCGGAATCTCCTGTGAATTCACCTGAAAAGGCTTTGTGCAGAAGAGACTGCCTAAGCTCAGTCAATGATGCGAGTTTAAGTTGTTGTACCTCTTCAAGCCGGCGCGTTTCCGACAAGAGTGTGTTGAGCTTGGCACTCACTTCAACCTGCTCAGTAAGAGGGGGAACAAGAACTTCTATAGCTCCAAGTTTGCCCGGTGATGTATGGCGCACCTTCACACCGGAGGCTGTCGCTTGCACTGCCGACCTGAACTTGGATGTGTTGAACTGGTGAAAAAAGAAATCGTTGTGCCAATCGACCCCATTATGCACCTCAACTAAACCAAGACGTTGGTTATGAAGAAACCGTCCTGATTCAGGTACTTCAAGGCAGCTACCCAGAAGACCCACAGCTTGTTCAGTCATTGCTATTAAAAAATCCCCCTTTTTCAAGACGTATTCGGCTGGAGGATTAGCTACATAAAACTTGGTCTTCTTACCCTGGTCTCTGAAACCACCCGACTCATGAAATGAACCGGGGGTTAGTACGATATAGGGCCCCTTATCTGAAAAATATTCACTTTTGAAGGCAAACCCATGCTTGATAGAGCAAATCTGTGCCAACTCAATCTTTTGCCAGTGAGAGGGAGCTAATGAAAAAACTGAACTCGCATAACTCTCAAACAGCTCCCGAGCATTGGCGAGGTTCTTTTCGGTGTTGGCGATCGCCGCGTCGATGCCCGCTAAGGCTTCATCGAGGATAGCGACGATGCGTTTTTGTTCAGAGACATTGGGAACAGGGATTTTAAAGTTTTTCAGGTTCGCCTGAGTGACATGTACGATCCCTACTGCACCACTAACACTTTTTTCTATTTCGCTGGTTATCTCAAGCAGCGCATAGTATGCATACCGTTTTTCGATACCATCTTTGAGTGCCACACGGAAGATATGCTGATTTAAAACGCCCGTCTCTCCATTCCATATATGTGGCCCGAAAGATGAACCAACGGTGCCTGACCATGAAAATAGAAGGTCCCCTTTTTTTACTTCAATTCGCTCGTCATAACTTCCTGAATAATAGTTAAAGGAAGCACGTGAGTTGTTCAAATTTTGTATTCGAATAATTGGCAGGCCAGAACTAGACCACTCGGTCTTCTTAAAAGCTCTTCCATTTTTGAAATCGAAAATATCTCCCAAACGAACCTGATTGCTCATAACATCGCCCTAATTCCTTCCAGAATCTCTTCGCTTTCCTTATCGAGCGTCTCAATCTCGTTGATGATCACTTCCGGATCGCGCAGCGGCTCTTCCTCTTCCCTGTTCGGGTTTTTTACCGACAGGTCAAAAGTCTCCGGGTCCACATCGTCGATGCTGACAGCCCAGGAATTCTCAGAACTTTCAAAATTCGCCTGCTTGGCAACAAAGTCCCTCAGGTCGTCGTCATTCAGCGGGTTGGTCTTGCCGAGGCTGCGACCAGGATCAAGCTGGTAATACCAGACCTTCTGAGTGGACTTGCCTTTCTCGAAGAACAGCACCACGGTTTTCACACCGGCCCCTAGAAAGGTGCCACTAGGGCAATCGAGGATGGTGTGCAGGTTGCAGCTTTCTAGCAGTTCTTTGCGCAAGGCCTTTGAAGCGTTGTCCGAGTTGGACAGGAAGGTGTTCTTAATTACTACCGCTGCACGGCCACCCGCTTTGAGGTACTTGATAAAATGCTGCAGGAACAGGAACGCCGTTTCGCCGGTTTTGATGGGAAAGTTCTGCTGGATCTCTTTACGCTCTTTGCCGCCGAACGGCGGATTTGCGAGGATGATGTCGAAGCGGTCCTTCTCCTGAATATCGCTCAGGTTTTCAGTAAGGCTGTTGGTGTGGACGATATTGGGCGTCTCAACGCCATGCAAAATCATGTTCATGATCCCGATGACATACGGCAGACTCTTTTTCTCCTTGGCGTAGAAGGTGCAAGTCTGGAGGGTTTCCAAGTCCGTCGTGGACAGTCGCTTGTCATCGCCCTGCCCGTCCGGACCATAACGCAAAAAATCGTGCGCTTCGCAAAGGAAGCCCGCAGACCCCGCTGCAGCGTCGTAGATCCGCTCGCCAATGGTCGGATTAACCACTTTGATCATCGCGCGGATCAGCGGGCGCGGCGTGTAATACTCGCCGCCGTTGCGCCCGGCGTTGCCCATGTTCTTGATCTTGGCTTCATAAAGATGTGACAGCTCGTGTTTCTCGGCCTGGGAGCCAAAACTGAGTTCATCGATCAGTTCGAGGGCGTCCCGCAAACTATAACCGCTCGCAAACTTGTTGCGGATCTCGCCAAAGATTTCCCCGATCTTGTATTCAATCGTATCGGTGCTCGCTGCCCGTTCCTTGAATCCGTGCAGGTAGGGAAACAGTTCAAAACTGACGTACTGGATCAAGTCATCGCCGGTCAGGGCATTGTCGTGGTCAAAGCTGCCATCCGACTTTTTAGGCGCGGCCCAACGGGACCAGCGGTGGGCTTCATCGATAATGAACTCATAGGACTGCCCGCGAAGTTCTGCTTCCTGGGAACGCTCAAACTCGAGGTCGTCGAGGTACTTGAGGAATAGCATCCAGGAGGTCTGTTCAGTGTAGTCCAGCTCGGTTGCACAACCGGCCTCTTTCCAGAGGACGTTATCGATGTTTCTGAAGGTTTGTTCGAACATTATGTTTCCGGTAATGGGTGACTATTTTCGTAACCTGTGTCCGCTTAGGGATGGTCGTCGCTGGCCTGAGAAACGTCAATACAAACTGACTGGATATTGTGGTCTTCAGGTCGCGCCGAATGGGTCGAATGGTGACGGAGAAGACCTGCCTTGTTTCACCCCGACGACTACACCCTCTGCTCCTTCGATGCCTGAATATCCACAGGCGGCACTCCCAGGTCCTGCCACTTCTCCGGATGGCAGGTGAACAGCAATATCTGATGCCGGCTGGCCGCATCAAACAGAATGCGTTTCATATCTTCCAGGCGCTCTCTGTCGCTGTGCACCAGGGTGTCGTCCAGTATCACCAGCGTCGGCCTTCCTGCTTCCCGCAGCAGATCGGCATATGCCAGGCGGCTGATCAGTCCCATCTGTTCCCTGGCACCAAAACTCAGTTCAGTAATTTGCCCCAGTTCGGAGCCCCTGCTGAAAGTCCCGGGCCGTAGCTGTTCGTCGACTTCCAGCGAGGCTTCCGGGAAAAGCACCGACAGGTAATGGTTGAGGTGCTTTTGCAGCGGTGCCTGCAGGCGCCGTGTGAGGGCCTGGCGTTTTTCTGTGAGCAGGGTCAGCAGCAGATCCAGAGCCTGTGCACGGCGGTGCAGTTCCTGAAAGCGGCGGTTGCATTGGTCGAGTTCCGCCTCTTTCTCGTTGAGCTGTTCTTCCAGCCCTTCGGCACCCCAGGCTTCCAGCCGGACTTTGATATCGCGAAGCTCACGCCCGCGGTTTTCCTGGGTCTGGCGCAGTTGATTGACCGCATTCTGGTAGCGTTCGATGTCCTGCTTGAGAAACTCCGGGCGGGCCTCGCGGATTTCCCGGTCGCGGCGTTCGAGGCTGGCTTCCAGTTCGGTCTGTTGCTTTTCGAGGTTCGCCAGGTCGGTGGTTATCTGGCGAAGTTGCTGCTGCCTCTCGGGGCTCTTTTCTTCATCGGCCAGCCGCTGCCATTCGGTTGTGGCGTTATCCCGGGCCTGCTTCAGAGTCGAGAGCGTTGCCTGGTGTTCGCGCTCATCAGATTCGACCTTATCCAGCGCGGTGCCCGCCTGAACGAAAGCGGCCTCCGCTTCTTCCAGGGTGGGCACGCTCGCTTTCTGGTCCGGTTCTGGCGTGGCCTGCAACTGGCTTTTGGCTTTCTCCAGTTCGCTTTCTGCCTCGCTTTGTTCGGAGACAAGCTGCTCAATGCCGGCCGATGCTACGGATTTCAGCAAATCTTCGGCGTGCTTCTGGGCTCTTCCGGCACTTTCAAAGGCTGAAAAGCGGTCCTCCGCCTGTTCCACCGATGCCACACCGAGGGTCTTCAGCTGTTCTGCAAAGCTGTCCTCGAGGGTTTTGAGCTTCCGGCGGGTGCTGGCCAGCTCTTCGCCACCGGGCGTTATTCCCAAGGTACCCACGCCGGGGATCACCAGAGTGGATTCTTCCAGGAGTTGCTGCTCGCCTTGCCCGGTCAGTTGCTCGTTGTTCAGGGTTAATGATGCACTGGGCTCCAGCTGCCAGCTCAAACGGGTGGCGATGGTTCGTGAACGGATGGTTTCTTCGTTCAACTGGTTCGCGGTGGCTTTCAGGTTTTTGACCGCGGCGGCATCAATCCGGTTGTCTCTGGCCTGCTGCCTGGCCTGCTCCAGCTGCTGGTGGTAGTCCCTGGCTTTGGCGAGGTTCTGGGTCAGCACCTGTGTTTGTTGCTCAAGCCTCCGGACATCCTGCTCCAAGCGTTCTCGGGTTTGCAGCAAGCCGGCGAGCTTGCGTTGCTTTTCGGCTTGCTCATAGGCGGTTCTGACTTCTTGCAAACGGCCTGCAATCATCGGCGTTTGCGCCTGGGCGGTGGCGAGGTCTCGTTCCGCACGGTCCAGGTCGGCTTTTCGGCCCTCGAGCTGGCGGCTCAGGCCTTCCAGGTGTTCCTTGTTCTGTTGCAACAATCGGTGGTTCTGCTGCAGCTGGCCGAGCGTTGCTTTCTCCTGGGCTTGCTGTTGTTCCAGTCGCTCCACCTGTTGATAGCGCGCCCGGGCTTGCTCCAGTTGTCGCTGGGCCTCTTCCCAGGGGCGCTCGGCCTCGGCCTGGTCGTAATCCTGGGTCAGTTTGCCAAGCCGGTCGACCTGTTCCTGGTATTTATGCACCCGCTCCTTCAGTTCTTCGATTTCAAGTTCATACTGGGCGCGGTCTTTTTCCAGTTGCTGGTAGTCTCCCCGGGGTTTGCCGGTACCGGTCAGCAAGGTGTCCCGCTGGCTACGGACGGTCTCGATCAGGTCATCGCCGCCGGAGCTGGCCACCTCACCCACCATGGAGTTCAGGGCAGACTTCAGGTGATCACCAGCGTGTTCTATGGCCTGCTCGATGTCCTGCCCGGTGCCCTGCTCCACCCAAAGCAATCCCGGTATGCCCCAATGTTCGGCTTTGCTGGCGCCGCGTTTCGGGTACTGGTAGCCGAGCAATTCCGCCAGCTTTTCTTCCGCGTCGTCTTCGCTGTAGGTCTCGGTGCCGACTTTCAGGTCACAGCGCTTACGCTGAAGGAAGCTCTTGGTGAGATGCCAGGAACGGTTCTCGTGCTCAAAATCCAGTTCAACGGTGGGCGCCGCGGCGGAATCGCCCCAGGGCCGAAGGTCGTCAACGGCGGTTGAGCGATAGCGCTCGAAAAACGCGGCACGGATGGCGCGCACCAGGGTGCTTTTGCCGGACTCGTTGGGGCCGTGAATCAGGTTGAGGCCGGGTTGCAGGTTGTCCAGAACAAAGGGTTTGCGGAACTGGCGTAGCTGCTCAATGCGCATGCGCTGCAGTATCATTGGCTGGCCTCCTGTTCCCGCTCTCTGAGCAAGCCAGCCAGAATCGCCAGAGCATCCCGGGCGGCGTCATCCTGCGAGCCCTCTTGTTGACGCTCGCGCAGGCTTTCGACGACTTCGCCCACGTAGCCGTCCGCCTTCAGGGCTGCGATGTCCTCGTCGGTCGGCGCAAGCTGAAGCCCACTCCTTTCGCATCGCAGGCTACGGAATCGGGCTTCAGCCACCGAGAGCGCCTTCAGTAGTGTTTCCTCGCCAGCCAGGGTTATCGAACCCTCAAGCCGCAGATCAACAACGGCGGATTCGGGCAAGGCGTTCAACCGCTCCAGCAGTTGGTCCAGATCAGACTGCACAGCGACGGTTTCCCGCCACTGGTGCCATTGATACCGACCGGTGGGTATTCGGGTTGCCGTCGGCGTTGCCCCTGCCTCGGGCACTTCAACAATCAGGGCGTTGCCGGCTTCGTTGTTCCGAAAGCGTTCCGGCTCGGGGGTGCCGCTGTACCAGGTGCGTTCATCAATCTGTTTGGTGCCGTGCCAGTCGCCCAGGGCGAGATAATCGAGCCTGCTGGCTTCGGCACGGTTCGGCGCTATGGGGTTGGTGGAATCGATCTCGTCCGGCAACAGGCCCTGGACACTCCCGTGGGCCAGGCCGATCCGTAGGAAGCCTTCCGGTGACTCGTGGCCGCTGAATGGCTCGGTGAGATCGCCGTAGGTATGCCGTTGAGTGAGCGGCGCGCATAGGATGCTGAGGCGCTGCTGCTCCAGATTGATAACGCAGGGCTGCAGCGCCAGGTGTACGTTCTCAGGTACTGCACCCAGGCGCTGGGCTCGCGTCCAGACGCTCTCTGCCAAGGCGGCGTCGTGGTTGCCGGGTAGCATGACCCAGGGGCCGGCAAACCCCTTTGTGGCGTTGAATACCCGCCGGATGGTGCGATCAGACACCGTCTGGGCATCAAACACATCACCGGCCACCAGCACGGCATCGCACTGATGTTCATTGGCCAGCCGGGCGAGCGTTTCAATGGCCTCGAACCGGGCTTCGACCAGGGCTGCACCGTCTTCGGTTTCAAAACGGGTAAACGCCCGGCCCATCTGCCAGTCTGCCGTGTGCAAAAACTTTGGCATTTTATCTACCTGAGAATTCGGGGAATTTTGGCGCCATTCTAGACCAACCAATGATACTTTACAGACGCGAGGCGACAATGGGCGTCGCTCCGCGCAAGTCGAACTGCCCCGGCACTAGGCCGGGGTCAGCCGGCAGGCGGCGTATTTGAATTCCGGAATCTTCCCGAACGGGTCCAGAGCCGGATTGGTGAGCAGGTTGGCCGCCGCTTCCACAAACGCGAAAGGTACGAACACCATGCCTTCGGGCATGGTCTGATCGGCCCGCGCCGTAAGGGTGATGCTGCCCCGCCGGGTGGCTATGTGGATGTCCTCTCCAGAGGCCACGCCCAGGCGCTCCAGCTCTGAGGGCGCCAGGAACGCCGCCGCTTCGGGTTCCCGCTCGTCCAGTACCCGGCTTCTGCGGGTCATGGCGCCCGTGTGCCAGTGCTCCAGCAAACGCCCCGTGGTCAGCACCGTGGGATAGGCCTCATCCACCGGCTCGTCGGGTGGCAGGGGGCTGGCGGGAGAGAACTTGGCTTTGCCCCCGGATCTGGGAAACGCATCGGCGAAGACCACATCATCGCCCGGCGCGTCGTCAGCCTGGCACGGGTAGGTCACAGACCCTTCCCGCTCCAACCGGGACCAGGAGATATGATCCAGTGAGTGCATGCCCTGCTTCATCTCGGCAAACACCTGCTCGGGGCCGCTGTAGTTCCACCCCAACCCGAAACGCCGGGCGACTTCCTGGATAATCCACCAGTCCGCCTTTGCTTCACCCGGGGGCGTGAGCGCAGCCCTGCCCATTTGCACCTGCCGGTTGGTGTTGGTGACGGTGCCGGATTTTTCTGACCAGGCAGCCGCCGGCAGGATAACGTCGGCAAACTGGGCGGTCTCGGTAACGAACAGATCCTGAACCACCAGGTGCTCCAGGGCGCCAAGCGCGGCCCGTGCGTGGGTGAGATCCGGATCGGACATTGCAGGGTTTTCACCCAGGATGTACATGCCCTTGATGGTGCCAGCCCTGATGGCGTCCATGATCTCCACCACGGTCAGCCCCGGCTCCGGGTCCAATTCGGTACTCCAGAGTTCTTCAAAAGCGGCCCGCAACTGGGCATCCCCAACGGGCTGGTAGTCTGGCAGTACCATGGGGATCAGGCCGGCATCGGAGGCGCCCTGCACGTTGTTCTGCCCCCGCAGAGGGTGCAGACCGGTGCCGGGCCGGCCAGTATGGCCACACGTCAGCGCCAGGGAAATCAGACAGCGGGCGTTGTCGGTGCCGTGTACATGCTGGGAAATGCCCATGCCCCAGAAGATCATCGCGTTCTCGGCCTGCGCGTAGGCGCGGGCCACTTCCCGGATCGTGTCGGGGTCGACGCCGCATACGGGGCTCATCACCTCCGGCGTCATGCCCTCGATACTTGCCGCCAGCGCCTCGAAGCCTTCGGTATGGGTATCGATGTAATTCTTGTCGAAAAGCCCCTCGCTGATGATCACATTGAGCATGGCGTTGAACAGCGATACGTCGCCACCGGGCGAGAAACGCACGCTGCGCCAGGCATAGGCGTCCAGCGACTGGCCCCGGGGATCAATGATGATCAGTTTGGTGCCGTTGCGCGCTGCCTGCTTGAAGTAGGTAGCGGCTACCGGGTGATTCACCGCCGGGTTGCAGCCGGTCAGAATCACCACGTCTGCCTGGAGCGCCTGCATGAAGGAGGCGGTTACGGCCCCGGACCCCAGGCACTCCATCAGCGCCGCGACGGAGCTGGCGTGGCAAAGCCGGGTGCAATGGTCCACATGGTTGGAGCCGAAACCGGTGCGCACCAGCTTCTGGAACAGCCAGGCTTCTTCGTTGGCGCACTTGGCGCTGCCGAAGCCGGCCAGGGCGCTGGGGCCGTGCTGGTCTTTCAGTGTAGTTAATCCAGTTGCCGCCAGTTCGAGAGCTTCTTCCCAGCTTGCCTCTCGAAAGTCCGTTAACGGATTGGCCGGATCAAAATTGGGATCGAGCCCTTTGGGGACGCCCTCCCGGCGAATCAGTGGCCGGGTGAGCCGCGCAGGGTGAGACGGATAATCAAACCCGAAGCGGCCTTTCACGCAGAGCCTGCCCTGGTTGGAGGGGCCGTCTTTACCCTCCACAAAGAGAATGCGCCCTCGCTGCTCGCCCGCTCCTGATTGGGCGTTGGCAGGCTCGTCTTTCACGTGATAGGTCAGTTGGCAGCCCACGCCACAATAGGGGCAAACGGAATCCACCATGCGGTCGGCCGTGGCGGAGTCTCCGCGGCCCTGGGCATCCATCAGGGTGGCGGGCATGAGCGCGCCCGTCGGGCAGGCCTGCACGCATTCGCCGCAGGCAACACAGGTGCTGTCGCCCATGGGATCATCAAAATCAAAAATCACCTTCGACGCGGCACCACGGTGAGCCAGCCCGATCACGTCGTTGCCCTGAACTTCCCGGCAAGCCCGCTCGCACAAGCCGCAGGTGATGCAGGCGTCCAGATTCACGTTCATGGCCGAATGGGTGGCGTCGTGGCCGCCGGCGTGAGGCAGTGAATCGGAGCGGGGTTCAACATGGTGAACGGTGGGCCCGTCCCGGTCTGAACGTGCCGGCAGGCGCTGGCGCACGATAGCGGCATCGATGGCCAGCTGGTCCGCCGTGTCCCACAAATGGCTGGACCGATCGGGACTGCTCTCCCGCTCAGGCTGGTCGGCCAGCAGTAATTCCAGAACGCCTTTCCGGGCCGCCTGAACCCGTGAAGAGCCCGCGCTTCGCACGACCATGCCGGGCGCAGCCTCCCGAATGCAGCTTGCGGCGAGTACCCGCTCGCCTTCCACTTCCACCATGCAGGCCCGACAATTGCCATCGGCACGGTAGCCCGGCGCGTCTTTGAAGCACAGGTGCGGGATGGTTTCTCCGGCCCGCTTGGCGACCTGCCAGAGGGTTTCGCCGGGGTAGGCCTGAACCTCCACGTCGTCGAGGGTGAGGGTGAACCTTGTGCTGGAATCACTCATGGCTTTTTTCGGTTCGCTCATGGCTGCCTTCCCTACCCTTTGGCGATCAGGTTTTGGCTGGCCAGTTCGCTGCGGAAATCCCGCAGCAGGCTCAGCACCGGATTGGGGGCGGCCTGGCCAAGGCCACAGATGGACGCATCGGCCATCACGGCGGCCAGTTGCTGGAGCGTCTGTTCATCCCAGGTATCACGCTCCAGCAACGTCAGCATTTTTTCAGTACCCACACGGCAAGGCGTGCACTGCCCGCAGGACTCATCCGCAAAGAAACCCAGAAGGTTGGCGGCTGCGGCCTGCAGATCGTCCTGATCAGACAGAACAATCACGGCGGCAGAGCCGATGAAACAGCCGTGTTCCTGCAGGGTGTCGAAATCCAGCGGAATATCGGCTTTGCTGGCCGGCAGTATGCCGCCGGAAGCGCCGCCGGGCAGATAGGCCAGAAGGCGATGACCTTCTGCCATGCCGCCGCAGTATTCTTCAATGAGCTCATTAAGCGTGATGCCCGCAGGCGCCACATGAACGCCGGGGCGAGCCACCCGGCCGGAGACCGAAAAGCTTCGAAGCCCTTTTCGACCATGCCGCCCCTGGTTCGCATACCACTCGGCGCCCTGGGCGTGAATGCGGGGGATCCAGTAAACCGTCTCGACGTTGTTGACCAGGGTGGGCTGACCAAACAGGCCTTTCTGGGCTACAAAAGGCGGCCGGTGGCGGGGCTTGCCGGGTTTGCCCTCCAGAGACTCGATCAGGGCGGATTCTTCGCCGCAGATATAGGCACCGGCACCACGGCGCAGGATCACAAAGCCCGGCTCTACGATGCCGGCAGTTTCCAATTCGGCAACGGCGTCTTTGAGCACAACAAGGAGGCCGGGATACTCGTCCCGAAGGTAGATGTACAGAGCCTGAGCCTCAACCGCCCAGGCACCGACCAGGGCGCCCTCCAGGAATCCATGGGGTTCACGTTCGAGGTAATAGCGATCCTTGAACGTGCCAGGCTCTCCTTCGTCTGCGTTAATTACTGCGTAACGTGGCCCGGGTTCGGCGCGCACGGCCTGCCATTTGCGATAGGTGGGGAATCCGGCGCCGCCGAGGCCCCGCAAGCCGGCGTGCTCCAGCTCTTCCGCAAGGGAATCAACGGTAACCCGGCCCTCGCGGCAATCCTTCAGTAACTGGTAGCCACCCGCGGAGCGATAATCCGCCAGCTTTTGCCAATGAATCTCGTCGGGTTGTACCTGCTGTTGTTCAACGGCGTCGCCAACGGTTTCGGAAGTTGCGTTGCCCACATGATGGTGCCCTACGGCCACCACCGGCGCCGTATCGCAGCGGCCCATGCAAGGCGCGTGGACCACACGCACCTGGCTCGGGTCAGCCCCATCCGCCAGTGCCTTGTGCAATGCGCTTGCACCCGCCAATTGGCAGGAAAGCGAATCGCAGACCCTCAGGGTTATTGCCGGTGGCGGCGTTTGTTCATCGTGAACAACATCGAAGTGGGCGTAGAACGTGGCCGTTTCGTAAACGGCGACCATGGGCAGGTTCATGAAAGACGCAAGGGCCCGCAGACGGGGCATGGAGAGGTAGCCGTCGGCATCCTGAATCAGATGCAGGTGCTCGATCAGTCGATCGCGATGACGCAATGACGAATCAACGCATTCGTCACCGATCAGTTCCCGAAGCCCCGACAGCACAGTGGGCTCCAGCTGTCGGCCACGAAGGCCGGAACGCCTGCGTTTGACCTTCTGTTCGTCTGTTTTCATTATTTTCGACCACGCACCGAGACACAGCAGACAGCCGTGGTGGCTGGTCTGACAAGATACAAGTCATTGAAGCATATCAGGGTGTTGAGGCGCCAGATGATCGCAAATTTGCTGCATAGCGAGACGAATCTGGCCTGAAGCTGAAATGATAGAAAGAAGGAAAAATAATGGAGGCGCGGGTCGGAATCGAACCGGCGTACACGGAGTTGCAGTCCGCTGCATAACCACTCTGCCACCGCGCCGGAAAAGATCGAAGGGATCGGATCTTTGTGCTCTCAGGTGGGCAATGAGAGACTTGAAATTGGAGCGGGAAACGAGATTCGAACTCGCGACCCCAACCTTGGCAAGGTTGTGCTCTACCAACTGAGCTATTCCCGCTCTTTGTTTTCGGGGCATTGCCTCGTCAACGGCTGCGTATTCTACGGATTACCGTTCGGGCGTCAATAGTTTTTTATCAAGTTTTTGTTTTACTGGAGATTGTGGGCAAAGTTTGGCCAATTGCGCGGCAGCATGCAAACATGCAGCTTCGTCACTGGCAGAGATCCCCCGCACTCTTTAAGCTAGGGATTGGCAGGCAACATCACTCAGGGATTCGACAGAACGTGCCCAGTCCTGATTCATCCGAGCAGACCGATCCACAACAACCGACGTCCAGCCCCGGCTCCGTCACTGTTGAAGCCGGCACTCTGAGTGTGAACGGCGACTGGCTGTTGAGCCATTACCGGTCTCTGGCGTCCCTGGCTTCATCCATGTCCTCCAGGGATACGAATAGACTGTCGATCGACCTCTCGGGGCTGACGCGGATTGATACCGCCGGAGCCTCACAACTGGCCACCCTGATCGGCCCGGAGCGTTTGCTCGAAGCCGCTACGGCCGATAGCGAATTGCCCCGGGAAACATCCGCCCTGATCGCTGCTGTTTGCGAGGCCATGAAAAATCAGCCCGAGGCGGATCGGCGCGCGCCTTCCCTCGTTTGGAGCTTTGTGACCGGAACCGGCCAGAAGGTGGAAAGCATCTTCCGGCTGCTGTGGATCCTTGTGGGCTTTATTGGCCAGACGCTCGGTACCCTGGCCTGGAACCTTCCCCGACCCTGGCGCTGGCGCATGACGCCCTTTGTGGCTGCGGTTCATGACACGGGCCTGAATGCCCTGCCCATCGTGGCACTGCTGACGTTTCTGGTGGGCGCTGTGGTGGCTTTTCTGGGTGCGACCGTGCTGGATGATTTTGGCGCAACCATTTACACAGTGAATCTGGTGGCGTTTTCCTTCCTGCGCGAATTCGGGGTGCTGCTGGCCGCGATCCTTCTGGCCGGTCGAACCGCCAGTGCATTCACCGCCCACATTGGCGCCATGAAGGTTAACGAGGAGCTGGATGCTATCCGCACCCTGGGCTTGAACCCCATTGAACTGCTCGTGCTGCCTCGGGTGATGGCCATGATGGTGAGCCTGCCCATTCTCACCTTTGTGGGCATGATCTCGGGTATGGTGGGTGGCGCAATGGTCTGCGCGCTGGTGCTGGATATTTCGCCGACGCAGTTCATGGCCATTGTGGAGCGGGACATCGCCCTTCAGCATTTCGTTGTGGGCATCGTTAAAGCGCCGATCTTTGCCTTCCTGATTGCCGTGATTGGCTGCCTGGAAGGGTTCAAGGTGGCTGGCAGTGCCCAATCGGTGGGTGAGCACACCACCTCCAGCGTGGTTCAGTCAATCTTCATGGTAATTCTGCTGGATTCCATTGCTGCACTATTCTTTATGGAAATGGGCTGGTGATCATGGCAGATATGGCAGCGTCTCCGAATCCTCAAACAAGCAATGAGCCAGTCATCGAGGTGCGGGACCTGTGCAACCGCTTTGGCGATCACATTGTGCACGAGGACCTGGACCTGGATCTGCTGCGTGGTGAGATTCTGGGCGTGGTCGGCGGTTCCGGCACTGGCAAGACGGTACTTTTGCGCAGCATCGTCGGCCTGAATACGCCAGCCTCTGGCCACATCCGGGTGTTTGGCGAGGATCTTATCCAGCTTTCCGCACGCGCGCGTTCGCGCATAGAGCAACGCTTCGGTGTGCTGTTCCAGGGGGGCGCCCTGTTTACGTCCCTGAACCTGCAGGAGAATATCGCCGTTCCGCTGATCGAACACGCGGGCCTGAAACGGCCCGAAGCGGAAAAGCTGGCGCGCATGAAGCTGGCGCTGACCGGGTTACCGCCTGACGCAGCGGTTCGGTATCCGTCCGAGCTTTCCGGCGGTATGGTGAAACGCGCAAGCCTGGCACGGGCCCTGGCCCTTGATCCTGAGATACTGTTCCTGGATGAGCCCACCGCGGGGCTGGATCCAATTGGCGCAGCCGCCTTCGACCGACTCATCGTCACGCTGCGGGACGCGCTGGGGCTGACGGTGTTTCTGGTCACCCATGATCTGGACACCCTCTACTCAACCTGTGACAGGGTTGCGGTACTGTCACAGCGCAAGGTGCTGGTAGCTGATACGCTGGAAAAGGTCGCAGCCACGGAGGACGATTGGGTTCAGGACTACTTTAACGGGCCCCGTGGCCGGGCAGCGAGTTACGCATTCAGGGATCATCTGGAAAAACGGAATCAGGAGCAGTAACCATGGAGCCAAGGGCCCACCACCTGATCATTGGCCTGTTTACCATCCTGGCCTTTGCCGCCGCCTTGATCTTTTCTCTGTGGCTGGCGAAATCCTCCGCCGATCGGGAATGGGGCTACTACGAGATTGTGTTCGATCACGCCGTCGGTGGCCTGTCCGAAGGTAACCCTGTGCTTTACAGCGGTGTTCAGATTGGCGATGTGGTGGAGCTGAGGCTGGACCCGGACAATCCGGGCCATGTGCGGGTTCTGGTTCGGGTGGATCAGTCGGTTCCCATTCGGGAGAACACGAAAGCCGGCCTGGTGCTCGCCAATATCACCGGCAGCATGAGCGTGCAGTTCAGTGGCGGAAGCCCGGACAAACCCGCGTTGAAAGGCGATGAGAACAACCCGCCGGTGATCATTGCCGAGCCCTCGGCGTTCACCAGCCTGCTTTCCAACGGCGAGCAACTCCTGGCCAAAGCCGACCAGCTGCTTACCAGCACGACGGCGCTGTTATCTGCTGACAACATCGACAACGCATCGGCCATCCTGCAAAACACACGGGAAGCCACAGATGCCCTGCTCGACCGCCGGGAGCAGCTGATCGCCCTGATTGAGCAATTCGATGCCGCCGCCATTCGCGCCGAAGAAGCTGCGATCAAGGTGTCCAACGTGTCGGATAACGCCAACGAACTGCTGCAAAACGATGGCCAGCGGGTTCTGCAATCCATGGACAAAGCGCTCACGGTAATTACCACCACCATGGAGCGAATTGATGAGTTGACCCGAAACAACCAGGGGGCGATGGATGCCGGTCTTCAGGGTATGGGAGAGTTGGCGCCCGCGCTACGGGAGCTCCGGGCAACGCTGCGCAGCCTGAATCAGTTTACCCACCGGCTGGAGCAAGATCCCACGGGCACTCTGTTCGGCAATGAAACCATGAAGGAGATGGCACAGTGACATTGAGGTCAATCAGAAACCTGACGCTTCTTCTCGGTGCTGCCCTCACCAGTGGCTGCACGGTGTTTCCAAACCCGGAGCCACCCAGGGTGATGGACCTGGCTGTGGTTCGGGCGGTACCGGCGGCCGGGCAACCCGTTATGGCATCGCTTCGCGTTGACACGCCCTACGCCTCTGAGCCTTTAGCCGGATCGCGGATTCTGGCAAAGCCCACACCCAGTGAATTCCGGGCCTATGAGGGGATACGCTGGAGGGACACCGGGCCAGTGGTGGTTCGGGATACCCTGGTCAACAGCTTTCGTCAGAGTGGTGCCTACTCAAACGTCATTACCGATACCAATCCGGCGCAGGCTGAGTTAACCCTGGTCACCGAACTCTCGGCGTTTCACTCGGAAACCCCGGAATCCGGACCGCAGGTGGTCATTGAACTTCATATGCAAATGATTCACGACCGCTCGAAGGACACCCTGTGTACTCGCAGCGTCCTGATCGTAGAGCCTGCTTCCGGCACATCGGTTGACCAGATTGTTGAGGCCTTCGGTACCGCGGGCAGCGAATTGGCCGCCCGGGTCATTGAATGGGCTAGGACGTGTGACTATCCGTCTGGCCTGAGGCCTTCTCCGGAAACAGATCAGCCCAGGCAGCCTTGAGGTAAAGCCCCATGGACCAGAGCGTGAGAATCGCAGCGATATAGAGCAATCCGAGAGCAACGTTGGCCCAGAGCACGCCTGGAGGAAACGCCAGAAGGCCCACAATGGCGGCCATTTGCGCGGTGGTCTTGATCTTGCCGATGTAGGAAACCGCTACGCTGGCGCGGCTGCCAATCTCTGCCATCCACTCACGCAACGCGGAAATGACAATTTCACGGCCGATGATCACTGTGGCCGGGATCGTCAGCAGAATCGCCGAGTGCTCCTCGATCAACACCGCCAGCGCAACAGCCACCATCAACTTGTCAGCAACCGGATCGAGAAAGGCGCCAAAAGGCGTGCTCTGGTCGAGTTTGCGGGCCAGGTAACCGTCCAGCCAGTCCGTGGCCGCCGCCAAACCAAAAATGGCCGCGCTCACGAGGTAGCTCCACCCCACCGGAAGGTAAAAAATCACCACAAACACCGGAATCATGATGATGCGGGAAAGGGTGAGGATGTTTGGTAAATTCATGCTGTCCTTACTCGTCGTGCAATGCTGCGTATATGGTTTCGGCCAGTGATTTGCTGATGCCCTGCACCTTGGTCATCTCATCAACCCCGGCCTTGCGGAGTTCCTGTATCCCGCCAAAGTATCGAATCAGGTCGCGTCGCTTTTTTGGTCCCACGCCCTCAATGCCTTCCAGTGTAGACTGCCGGCGCTTTTTATCACGGCGCGCCCGGTGCCCGGTTATCGCAAACCGGTGGGACTCGTCCCGGATGTGCTGGATCAGGTGCAACGCGGGCGAATCAGCCGGCACCCGGAAGACATCGCCGGTCATGGCGTCTATGAGTTGCTCCATGCCTGCACGACGGGTCACACCCTTGGCGACACCAATCAGTGGGATATCCGAAATCTCAAGCTCGTCAAACACTTCCCGGGCAATGTTCAACTGCCCCTTACCACCGTCAATGAAGACCAGATCCGGGCGCTTGCCCTCACCGGCCACCATCCGTTTGTAACGGCGGGAAAGCACCTGGCGCATGGCAGCGTAATCATCGCCGCCGGTTACGCCCTCGATATTGTACAGGCGGTAATCACTCTTCAGGGGGCCATTCTCATCGAAAACCACACAGGATGCGACGGTATTTTCCCCGTGGCTGTGGCTGATATCGAAACA
Source organism: Marinobacter sp. NFXS11 (assembly GCF_040148675.1). Taxonomy (NCBI): domain Bacteria; kingdom Pseudomonadati; phylum Pseudomonadota; class Gammaproteobacteria; order Pseudomonadales; family Marinobacteraceae; genus Marinobacter; species Marinobacter sp. NFXS11. Next base: position 1,604,551 of record NZ_JAGDDV010000001.1, read on the forward strand.
TTCCATGCGTGACGGCGTCTCAGCCAGCTCCAGAAGATCCCTCAGGGCCAGCAGGCGCCGGTATACGGTCTCCTTGCTCGCCAGATGAGTGAGCAGGGTCTGGCGGGCGTTGGTCATGGCCAGTTCCAGCCACCGGCGGCGTTCACCGCGAACATTACCCCGAATCCGGGTTTCCCGGTTTGCGGACTCGCTGAGGGCCTGGGCCAACAATTCCTGACCTTCCACCTCAACCGGCACCAGGATATCCCGCGGAATCTCCCGTCGGGTGTTGCCGCCGAAATAATACTGCCCGAGGAAGGCACTGAGGAGTTCGCCCTCGGTCTGCTCGATGGAGTAGCGGGGGAAATAGTCCTTGGTGCCGAGCACACGGCCACCGCGCACGATGATCACCACAATGCAGACGATACCCGCGTCCTGGGCAATGGCGATGACATCCGCATCACCACCCTCGCCGTCTACCGACTGCTGTTCCTGAACATGGCGCAGGTGGTTGATCTGGTCGCGATAGGCTGCCGCCTTCTCGAACTCCAGGTTCTTGGAAGCGGCCTCCATGGCATTCATCAGATCGTGGAGGATCGCAGGGTTTTTCCCCTCCAGAAACATGGTGGCGTGGCGGATGTCCTGCTGATACTCCTCGGGCGTGATGTATTCAACACACGGTGCCGTGCAACGATTGATCTGGTACTGCAGGCAAGGCCTCGTACGATTCCTGAAAAAGCTTTCACTACAGTTTCTTATGCGGAAAATCTTCTGTAATACATTAAGACTTTCCTTGACCGCACCCGAGCTCGGAAACGGCCCGAACCAGGTGCCGCCACCCTTTTTCGTGCGCCCACGGCGAAAGGTCAGCGAGGGGTAATCGCTGTGCGACGACAAATAGATATAGGGATAGGACTTATCGTCACGGAGCAAGATGTTATAGGGCGGCCGTAACGATTTGATCAGATTCTGTTCGAGCAGCAGCGCCTCGGTTTCACTGCCGGTAATCGTCACCTCGATAGAGGCAATCTTGCCAACCAGGGCTTCGGTCTTGGGCGCCAGGCCGGTCTTGCGGAAGTAACTGCCAACCCGCTTTTTGAGATTGCGGGCCTTGCCCACGTAAAGAACCGAGCCACCCTCGTCGTACATTCGGTAGACGCCGGGCCGCTCGGTCAACTGTTTCAGGAAGCTCTTGCTGTCAAACTCCCCGATGTGGGTGCTCTCAGGGTCAGACCTTGTCGGCATCAAGCAACCCGAGCCGCACTGCCATCAGGGCCAATTCGACATCACTGGAGATTTCCAGTTTCTCGAAGATCCGGTAGCGGTAGCTGTTCACGGTCTTCGGACTCAGGCACAGCTTGTCCGAAATGTCCTGCACCTTCTGGCAATCCACCACCATCATCGCGATCTGCATTTCCCGCTCGGAAAGCCGGTCGAACATAGAGAGCTCGCCGTCTTCATCGCGATCACCGCCGCCCAGTTGTTTCAGGGCCATCTTCTGTGCAATTTCCGGGCTGATATACCGCTGGCCGGTGTGGGCCATACGAATGGCGCGGACCATCTCTTTGATATCCGCGCCCTTGGTGATGTAAGCGGTGGCGCCGCTTTGCATGACCCGGGTCGGATAGGGGTCGTCCGCGCAGGCCGTTACCACGATCACGCGAATGGAATCATCAATGCGGAGTATGCGACGGGTCGCCTCGAGGCCTCCGATGCCTGGCATGCGGATATCCATGAGCACGATGTCCGGCCGCTCCTGGCGGACGAAATCGATGGCATCCTCTCCGGATGGCGCCTGCCCGAGGACTTCAATGTCCGGGTTGTCAGCCAGCATCCGGGTAATACCGGACCTCACCAGCTCATGGTCATCTACAACCAGTACCCTGATCAAAATTCACCTCGCACACGGCTTTCGGAAAACAGCGCGATTGTAACGTTTAGTTCTGGCCCCGGGTAGGTGCAAACTCAAATACCGTGACACACCTGACGCCTAAGCCGGCACACCCAACCCGGCGGTGTTTTCCACGGGATCGAACCAGACCACCAGATCGCCCCGGCGCACCGCAGACATTACCCTGCTCTGCTCGCCCATGGGGTTTTCGGTGTCGTTCAGTCCGTGGTAGCGGGTGCAGTACTCTTCCACCAGGCCCTGGAGCTGGTCTTCGGTCAGCAACTCGGTGTCGACAACGAATTTTTCCTGTCTGGGGTCTTGCTCGGGCTGGTTTTCGGTACTGTCAGTCATACTACCTCCTGCGGAATCTCCATGGTAAGAGTAATAGCGCTGAGGTAGAAGCCCGGAGGACGGTTCCGGGCAAACAATTCTTGATCAGGCAGGTTCTGAGGCCGTACGGAAACTTGCAATCAACTGCCGCATGGAGACCGATTCCTGCCTGAGAGCATCGCTGATGGCCCGGGTTTGGTCGACGGTTTCAATGAGGAAGTCGGCGCTTTCGTCCAGTGCGGTTGAACGGCGGCCTACCCGCCCGATCTCGTCCCGTTGAAACGTAACCGCAGAGCTGATCTCGGCGCTGTGGTTCTCAAGATCCACGAACTGGCCCTGCAGGGATTGAAGGTGTCCCTTGAGTGCAGCCAGATGCTCGCGGTTGCTGCTGCCGGCATCGCGCATTTCCTCCAAAAGCGCATCGACGCTGCTTACGCCGGATACAAGGTCCTGCACCCACTGGGATATATCCCGGGTAGAGTCGGAGGTGCGACGGGACAGGGTCCGAACCTCATCAGCTACAACCGCGAAGCCACGACCGTGCTCCCCTGCTCGAGCCGCTTCGATCGCTGCGTTCAGTGCCAGCAGGTTGGTCTGCTCGGCAATATCAGCAATCACTCCGATGACCTGCTCAATCTTACCCGTGGATTCGTTAAGGACATGAATGGATCCTGAAACGCGCGAAATGACATCCACCGTATGTTCCGCAGCGCCCTCGCTAATGGTAAGTCGGTGCTGGACTTCTTCGTTAGCTGCCACCGCAGATTTCACGGTGTTGGCCGACTCATCTGTGGCTCGCTCAATGGCCGAGGCCTGATCGGCAATAGCGGCCATGGACTGGCTGACGTCGTGGATCTGCGACCGAGTCTTCTCCGATGCTGCTTGGAGGGATTCCGCACCGTTATCCAGGGCGCCGGAACGCTCATCCAGACCACCGGCAGCCGACCGGATGTCTGCGATAAAGTGCTCGAACCGGGAAACCAAACCACCCAGAGCATTCGCAACACCGGCTACCTCGTCCCGCCCTTTCAGGACTGGCACGCGTGTAAGATCGGCATTTTTCTCCATGGCAACCAAGTCGTTTTGCATACCCTGCAAGCGCAGAATCACCGACTGCCTCAGCCACCAGGTCATGGCGATAACGATAAGCAGAAAGGACACGGAACCGGCAATCACAAAGGTCTGCTGGCCAGCCAGAAACGACAGCAACTCGTCTGCGCCGTCAGATACAGACTTCCTGCTTTGAAACTGGCGCCCAGCAATCGCTTCGAGCATCGGCTCCATGGCCGGGAAAAGATCGAAATCCACCACCTGCCCGACGCGGTAATAGCTTTTCTCTGCAATGCCCTCTTTCATCCGGGCAATTAGCGCAAGTACCCGCTCGAAACCCTCACGATGCGCCTCTGCCCACTCGCTCAACCCCGGATCCGTTTCCAGACTCCGCCAATGTGCCGGCAAAGCGGTCTCCAAACGGCTGAACTCGGTCTCGATTTCATCCCACAGCAGAAGCTGGGCCTTGATCTTGTACGCAAGATCCTGAAGGTGCCGATGGTCCTGTTCGAGGTCCGCCAGTAGCCAGGCTTCGTTGAGGTTGGTCTGGATCAGGGTTTTGGAGGCGTCTTCCGCTTTCAGGATGATGCTCCAGGACAGAGCGGAAAGTCCTGCGACGGCAAAGACCGAGAGAAAGGCGAAAAAAAGGATGCGGGTTCTTACTGTGCCGAACATGACAACTCCAACAGCGGGCTATGCCGCGGATGGTATGCCGATTTTGTGACACTTTTATTGCGCTCTCAGCGTCAGCTTTTCATCGCCCGCCCTCGTTAATGGTGTTAACCACTTCAAAAAATTCCACCGATTCTCTATGATCGCCGCTTTCTGACCGTTTGGATGCTAATGAACCAGTCCGTCTTCAGACTCACGCTGCCCATCTTGTTCGGCTATCTTCCGCTGGGCATGGCCTTTGGTGTGCTGTTCTCAACCCAGCTCGACTACGCTTGGTGGGCTGCGCCGTTGATGGGAATCGTGATTTACGCCGGAGCCGGCCAGATACTGGCCGTCAGCCTTCTGGCCGTTAACGCGGGCCTGCTGGAAGTCTTCATTGCAATGTTTGTTCTGAACGCCCGCCATTTGTTCTACGGGCTTTCATTGCTGGGCCAGTTCAAGGGCGCGGGCTGGCGAAAGCTGTACCTGATTTTCGGTTTGACCGATGAAACCTATTCCCTGCTCACCAGTCGCCCACGAGGAGGTGACCGGGCCCACGAACAGGAAGTGGATTTCCGAATTACCGGCTTTAACCAGTGTTACTGGGTGGCGGGGTGCGCAATCGGTGCATTGCTTGGCGACAATGTCGCCTTTGACAGCACCGGCATCGAGTTCGCGCTGGTGGCTCTGTTCATTGTTCTGACTCTGGAGCAATTCAAAGCCCTGGGAGAAGGTTTCCCGATCTGGCTCGGGGCGGTGGCCGCGGGCGTTGCCATGCTGATTTTGCCTCCGGCACACCAGTTGATCGGTGCCATTGCTTTGGTAACTGCCGTACTGCTGTTCGAATACCGTAAGCATCGCGGGCAGGCACCGGGCGAGGAGAGCAGACATGGGTGAATCCGGCTATCTGGCGGCATTCATTGCGGTTGCGGCAGTCGCGACCTTTGCCACGAGGGTGATTCCCTTCCTGTTTTTTGAGAGGCACACGGAGCATCCGCTGGTGCGCCATCTGGGGCGCTACCTTCCTGCGGCCGTGATGGCGTTGCTGGCTACGGTATTTCTGCAGCGCTCGGCGGATTGGTCCGGCTCATGGATGGGATTCGATGCCCTGCTGCCTGGCGTGCTCGTGGTGATCATTCACCTCTGGCGCCGCAATGCCCTGCTCTCTATCGCCGCAGGAACCATCAGCTATATGGCCATCCAGCAAGCCGGGCTTTGATCCGGCTTTAATCACATCCGTGTTTCAAGATTGGCGACGAGCCGTGAATCCTGAAGGGCAGCGGTGCGGTGCTTGACCACGCCTTTGTATTCCCGGCTTTCGATCATGGCCATGAAGGCATCGATTGAGGGATACCTGACCAGAAGCACCTGATCCCAGGATTCATCCGGGGGCGCAATGAGCGATCCAACACTGCGGCCAGACCAGATGACTTCTGCGCCGACCGATTTTACACAGGCGGCAGCCTCCTCCATATAAAGCTTGTAGGCTTCGCGGCCGCTTCGCTCCGGCGCCTCTTCCTTGTAATTGGCCCGATCACGGAAGCGCAGCAGATTCAGCATAACCACGGGCTGGTCTTTCGGGGTATCCGCCAGGACTTTTTGCAGTTGTTCGGGGGTGGGATTAACGGCGTCCATCCTTATCCTCTTCTTCTCTTGTTTCCGGGGCCTACTATAGCCCAGGCCCGAGGCGAGCGTGCAAGCGATTTTATTACCTTTCATCCAGATTGCTCTTTTTACTCTGCCAGTTCGTAGGGCTACAGTGAAGGAGACGCAAAACTCATAAACGAGAGGACGTTATGGCTACCCTCACGATCAACGGCGAGCGCTACGAGCTCGACGTGCCCGACAACATGCCCCTGCTCTGGGTAATCCGCGACGTTGTCGGCCTCAAAGGAACCAAGTTCGGATGCGGGATGTCCCAGTGCGGCGCCTGCACAGTTCACCTGAACGGAACGGCAATCCGCTCCTGCGTCACACCGGTCTCTGCGGCCAGTGGCGAGATCACCACCATTGAAGCCATGGCCGACGACCCGGTTGGCAGCAAGGTTCAGCAGGCCTGGCTCGATCTCGGGGTGGCCCAGTGCGGTTACTGCCAGGGTGGCCAGATCATGAACGCCACAGCGTTGCTCAAAAGAACACCGAATCCCGAGACCGGGGAGATTGTGGATGCCATGGCAGGGAATCTCTGTCGCTGCGGCACCTACAACCGCATTCTGGCGGCGATCGAACGAGCTTCCGGCAAGGAGGGTGAAGCATGAGCGCCGATGACAACTTGATGATAGCCAACGTGAGCCGCAGGCGCTTCCTGATGGGCCTGGCGGGTGGCTCTGCCCTGGTACTTGCAGCCCGTTGGGATGTGGCCCTGGCTGGCAATGAAAAGGCTCAATTCGGTGCCGGAGCCATGCCCGGCGGCTGGGTGGACGACCCGAACGTGTTCATCCATATCGATGCTGATGGCCTGGTTACAATTGTGAACAACCGCTCCGAAATGGGTCAGGGTATCCGGACCAGCCTGGTGATGGTCGGTGCCGACGAGCTCGGCGCAGACTGGGACCAGGTGAGGGTCGAGCAGGCGGAAGGCGATCACGACAAATACGGCAACCAGAACACCGACGGCTCCCGCAGCATGCGCCACTGGTACCAGCCCATGCGCCGAGCCGCAGCGGCGGCCAGGCAAATGCTGGAGCAGGCGGCCGCCAATGAGTGGGGCGTGCCGGTCAGTGAGGTGCAGGCTGGCGTACACACCATCATTCACAAGCCTTCCGGCAAGGAACTCGGCTTTGGGGAACTCGCAGCCAAGGCACGGGAACTCGACGTTCCCGGGCGCAATGCACTGGTACTCAAGCGCGACGATGAGCTGCGGTTTGTCGGCAAGGAAACCGGCCTCATTAACGGCGAGCTGAAGTCCGCATACCCGAAAGCCATCGACGGTGAGGATATTGTCACCGGTAAGGCGGTGTATGGCGCTGATGTTCCCTTCGAGGACCTGCTCTATGCGGTGATCGCCCGTCCACCGGTTTACGGGGCTACTGTTGGCGATTTCGACGACACCGAGGCACTCAAGGTGCCCGGTGTTGAGAAAGTACTCCAGGTTGAGGGCACCGGCCAACCGGCGGGCTTCAGCCCGCTCGGCGGTATTGCCGTGGTGGCATCGAATACCTGGGCCGCCATGGAGGGTCGCAAGGCTCTGAAGATCGACTGGAATCTGGAGCCTGCCGGAGACAACGCAAGCTATACGTCGGCCGCCTACAGGGAATCCCTTGAGAAAGCGGCGGAGCAACCCGGCAAGGTCGTCCGTCAGCATGGCGATCTGGACACAGCTCTGGAAAACGCCGACAAACGGGTTTCCGCCACCTACTACATGCCCCACATGGCCCAGGCTCCCATGGAGCCCCCGGTGGCGACCGTGCGGATCAAGGACGGCAAGGCTGAGGTGTGGGCGCCCGTCCAGAATCCGCAGGCGACCCGCGATACCGTGGCCGGGCGACTGGGCCTGGATGCGGAGAACGTGACCGTTCACGTTACCCTGCTTGGCGGTGGCTTTGGTCGCAAGTCCAAACCGGATTTTGCCATTGAAGCGGCCAGTATCGCCGAGGCCTTCAAAGGTCGGCCGGTCCGGCTGCAGTGGTCACGGGAAGATGATATTCACCACGCCTACTATCACGCCGTGTCTGTGGATTACCTGGAGGCGGGACTGGACAACAACGGGCAGGCCACCGGCTGGCTGCACCGGACCCTCTCTCCCAGTATCGGCTCGCTGTTTGCGCCCGACCCGAAACACAAGGGCGAATTCGAACTGGGCATGGGTTTTAACACCATGCCTTTCTCGGTGCCGGCCCTGAGGCTGGAGAATCCACCTGCACCCGCCCATGTGCGAATCGGCTGGTTCCGCTCGGTCTACAACCTGCCCCATGCCTGGGCGATCCAGAGCTTTGCCCATGAGATGGCTGTAGCCGCCGGCAAGGACCATCGCGATTACGTGCTGGACCTGCTCGGCCCGGACCGTGAGATCCACAATCTCACGGTGGGAGATGGCTGGAATTATGGCGAAGACCCGGATCTATACCCGATCGACATCGGGCGTATGCGCAATGTGATTGAGCGTGTTACTAAAGAGGCAGACTGGGGTAAATCCACCGGCAAGAATCGGGGTTTGGGCCTCGCCTTCCACCACAGCTTCGTGTCGTATACTGCGATTGTCTTTGATGTGGAAGTGGATGATCAGGGCGAGCTCACCATCCACCGGGCAGACATCGCCTTCGACTGCGGCCCGCAAGCCAACCCGGAGCGGATTCGCTCCCAGCTGGAAGGCGCCATAGTGATGGGCATTGGCATCGCGCTGCAAAGCGAGGTGACATTCGAAGACGGTGTGGCGCAGCAGGGTAACTTCGACAAGTACCTGATCCCGCGCATGCCGGATGCACCCAAAACCCTGCGGGTTCACCTGGTCGACAACCCGGACGAGGCCATGGGTGGTGTTGGTGAGCCAGGGCTGCCTCCGGTAGCGCCGGCGTTGTGCAATGCGATCTATGCCGCAACCGGCAAACGCATCCGGCGCCTGCCCGTTGGCGACCAACTGAAAGCCTGAAAGTGATCAGGGCCCCTCGGGGCCCTGTTTTTTTTACGCCATTCCCCCTCTCCGCCCCATACCTTCGTGGTATTCCCATAGCATCCTAGCTTTCTCCCCGCTTATAATTCAGGAGAACCCAGTCACTCTCCTCGACCCGACGGCCACCCTTGATGACCCTGATCGATCTGTTCCTGCAAACCATGGAAACAACACTGCCCGTGTTTGCCATGGTCTTTATCGGCCTGGGACTTCGCCGGATCGGCTGGATCGACAATGCGTTTGTGAATACTGCTTCGGCGCTGGTGTTCAAGGCCACCCTGCCGACCCTGGTATTTTTGAGCATCATCCGGGCGGATCTGGATACCGCGTTCAATCCTGGCCTTTTGGTCTTCTACCTGGTCGCGACTCTGGGAAGTTTCGCCATCACCTGGCTCTGGGCCCGCTGGCGTGTGGTTCGGGAGGATCGTGGCGTTTACGTGCAGGGCGCGTTTCGGGGTAACTGCGGTATCGTCGGCCTGGCGCTTGCCGCCAATCTCTACGGAGACTTCGGCCTGTCGGCAGGTGGCATCCTGCTTGGCCTGGTGATCATCTCCTACAACATACTTTCGGTGATCGTGCTGGTGGCCTACCAACCGGGGCAAACAACGGACTGGACGAAGATCTTCCACGACATCATCCGCAACCCGCTCATCCTGGCAGTCTTCGTGGCGATCCCCTTCGCCGCCCTGGACATCTCACTGCCGGGCTGGGTCATGACCAGCGGCGATTACTTTGCCTCACTCACGCTGCCCCTGGCGCTGCTTTGCATCGGCGCCACCGTATCCCTGAGCGCCATCCGGAGTGACAGCAAAACGGCCTTGGGCTCCAGCCTGTTCAAGATGGTGATACTGCCGGCGCTTTGCACCGCCGCAGCGTGGCTGGCCGGTTTTCGGGGTTCGGAGCTCGGCCTGATGTTCCTGTTCTTCGCCAGCCCGACGGCGGCCGCCAGTTTCGTGATGGTGAAGGCGCTGGGCGGTAATGACCGGTTGGCGGCCAATATCATCGCCCTGACGACCCTTCTGGCAAGCATCACTGTCACTCTGGGAGTCTTCGTGCTTCGCAGTACCGGCCTGATCTAGGCCCAGCCACGGCCTATTGCTTCAATCGCGGAAAAACCCGCCTGGCAACCCTCCAGGTAACCACCTCCAAACAGGTTGTAGTGGTTCAGGTAATGGTAGAGGTTGTAGACCTCACGCTTGATGCCATAAACCGGTGTTCGTGGGTAACACGCGTCGTAGGCCCGATAGAACGCTTCGCCGAAACCACCAAACATCTGTGTCATGGCGATATCCGCTTCACGATCACCGCAGTAGACGGCCGGATCAATCAACCAGGGGCGGTCAGTGCCATAGAGCACGTTACCATTCCAGAGATCACCATGGAGCAGGCTCGGGTGCTCACAGTGGGCGTTCAGCCAGTCCATCAGCAAGCCCCCGTGCTGGTCCAATACCTGTTCGAAGCGAGTCCTCTGGCTGGCGTCACGAATACGTGAGACCTGGTAGCCAAGGCGGTCGTGGACAAAAAACTCACCCCAGTTGTCGCACCAGCGATTGGGTTGCGGTGCCAGGCCAATGTAATTGTCCCTGCCCCAGCCGTGCGCCCCCTGACGCAGGGCATGCATTCTGGCCAGCCCTTCACCAAGCACCTCGCGCGCCCGATCTGAGCCACCGGAAGACCGGATGGCGGTGATTTCGAGTTCGGTTTCGTTCACACGATGAACGTGCGGCACACCGACGTCGGTCACCCCGGCCTCATCAAGCGCGCCTGCAAGGCGCTCCAATCCCTCCGCCTCGCAGACCAGGGCATCGGCATAACTAGTCGCATTGTGTTTAAGGTGGGTGGAGGCCATCGGCGTTCTCTCTCCTTGAAGTGGTCGTGCCCGAACCGGTAGATTGAAATAAAGCCTGACACGACAGAACGAGCGGGAGCAAACCATGGATACCAAACGCTGGCAACTTCTGATATCCGGCCGGGTACAGGGGGTCTACTATCGCGCCTCCACGGAACAGAAGGCCTCTTCCCTGGGCTTGACAGGTTTCGCTCGCAATCTGCCCGATGGACGAGTTGAGATTGTGGCCGAAGGCCCGGAGGAACGCCTGAACGAACTCAAAACCTGGTGTGCCGAGGGCCCGCCGGATGCGCGGGTAGATGCTGTGGACATTGCTCCGGAATCGCCAACCGGCGAGTTCAAGGATTTCATCATTCGATGAACACCCCTCTTACGAAAGGTCGGAGCATGCAAAAAGACAAGCCATTTTCCCAAGCCTGCGAAAACAATAAGGCGCCGATTCTGGAAAAACTTGCCGAGCTTTTCAAACAGCCGGGCACCATTCTGGAAATCGGCACGGGCACTGGCCAGCACGCCGTTCACTTTGCCGCTCACCTACCCCACGTGGTTTGGCAGCCCACCGATCACCCTCAGAACGCCCAGCTTTCCCGGGCGTGGATCGACGACGCCCACCTTACGAATATCAACCCGCCCATTGCCCTGGAGGTATTGAACGGAGATTGGTCCAGCCTGCCCGCCATCGACGGCGCGTTCTCCGCCAATACCGCGCATATCATGGCCTGGGAAGAAGTGCAGGCAATGTTTCGCGGCCTGGCGGAAGCCCTTCCCAAGGACGGAATCCTTTGCCTGTATGGGCCTTTCAGCTATGAAGGGCGGCACACCAGTGAAAACAATGTACGGTTCGACCTGTCGCTGAGAACACAGGCGCCGCATATGGGAATTCGGGATATGGAGGATCTCAAAGCTCTTGGTGAAGAAACCGGTCTGAAGCTTGAAAAGGATTTCGGGATGCCGGCTAATAATCGGTTGTTGGTTTGGCGGCGAACTTGATAACAGAGCGCAATTGCATAAGTGGTCCGCCACCGGTTCCATTCATTTCCAGGGCGCAGCGACGGACCAGTTTTCCTTATGGGTACTGGCTACAACAGGTCAGAATTGACAGAAGACAGTATCTTCCCAACGGTATCGTAGGCACTGGAGGGCATCCAGTTACGATTCGAGCCCAGGTAGCTTTCCGGGTCAAGCTCCAGGAGCCCGATCAGGACCTCAGCAACGATCCTGGCGCCGACTGGCCCGAGCCCTTCGCCCGGCTCGAAGTTGCCGGGTGAGGATTCCCTGCCAACAACCTCTGCCTCGGCCAATATGTATAGCCAGAGGGGTGCTCCAGACGTCACTTCGCCGTTCGATATGGCGTTGATCCTGGCCATGACGGCGTTGATTTCAGCGTCCGCCCGACCCATTTCCCGAGCGATCGTGTCACCCCCGGGAAGCCTGAAGCTGTTACCCCTGAGAAGATTCCGTGTCGCCAGGGACTTTTCACCGCCGTCAGGAACGAAAGGAAGCTCCAGAAGATCGCCTGCCATTAACGTGTCGAGCTTTTCAGCTCTCTGAACAACGCGGTTTTCAGCCGTAAAAAACAGCTCATGCCAATCGACCACGGCCCGGGTATCACCCACCGGGGAAAACCCGCGGCCGAGAATCTGTCCAAAGAATTCGAAAGCGGTATCCCCTTTTTGGACCTGTATCTTCATCGGCACCATAGAGTGCCCAAAACGATAGGCGGCAACAGCAAACTCAATGGGAATAAACGGTGCGCTGCATTTGTAGAACCGGCGCCCCTGGCTCAGAACATCATCCACGACCGCCTTGCCGCACATGGAAACGAGAAAATCATTCACAACCACCCATTGGTAATGCCAGGTGACCTCGCGACGGGCTTTCTCGAAAAGCTCTTCACCTTTCAGGTCTTCACCCTTTGCCGTGGCCTCAGCGCGGAGCTTGTCGCAGATGGCGTTATGAAACTTGATGAAGCCCAGCTGCATCTGGCTGATGATACGGTTTTCATCGTTCCGGGGGTCACCAATGATGGCACTCCCTGTTGGAACCCTTAACAGGTCGTTTTTGCGCCGGTCATCTGCGCCAACTTCATCGGCTCCCGTGAGCAATTTGGCGTTGTTGAAAGGAGCCGTTTGATTGTAAAGATAGGGCTGCGCTTCCGGACCGTTGCCGTAGATCGAGTCCAGATCCAGGGTCGGTGTGCGGACATTGGCAGTTTCAGTGGGATGATTCACTGAAGCAAAGCTGGAGCTGGTATCCAGCGTTATATCGTGATCAATAAACTGCCCAAAAATAACCATCCCGACAGGCACCGATGACGTCCGATCGCTCGATCCGCCATTGTCCATCGGGCCACCTGCCTTGCCGATGCTTTGCAAAACGGTTGGTGAAACGTAGGAATGCGCCAGATGAGGAAACATCCATCCAAAACGGTCTTCCCTGGAAGGCTGGTAATCGACCCTGCAATGCTCGGGCAGCCCGCTAAGATCTTGCATACCATGGTAATGGCTCATTGTCTCTCCCTCGATAATCATCAGATAAGGCGTGGAGACACCCTACTAGCCCCAATTGCTGTCCTTTGCATATTGACCAATCGGTAATTCAAGGTATCTGACAACGAAACGGTAGCTCTTAAAATGGTTAGCATCAAGAACTAAAGCGGGGGAGTTTTCTGGAATAGCGTGGAGGTATATCGGGCAATAAAAAACCCCAGCATTTCTGCTGGGGTTTTGTATTGGCGGAGAGGGAGGGATTATTCGGGCCTTTGGCCCTCACCCCTTCGGGGCCGTCGTCGCTTTGCTCCGACGTTCCTCAGCCTGCTTTGCAGGCTTCGGTCGAACCCGCGAGGGTTCTTCTTACCCTACCAATCGGCCAATAAAAAACCCCAGCAATGCTGGGGTTTTGTATTGGCGGAGAGGGAGGGATTCGAACCCTCGAAACGCTATTAACGTTTACACACTTTCCAGGCGTGCGCCTTCAGCCACTCGGCCACCTCTCCAATAAACTGTTTCAAATCAGCAACGTCGTCGCTCATTTGAGGGCGCAAACTTTAATGGTTTTACGGGCGCTTGGCAACTCCCCCGGGGAAAATCGTCAAAAAAATTCGGGCGAGACGGGTTTTCTCTTTACCGGTTGAGCAGATTCAGGACTATCGTTAGTACAACGCCTAGTATAATCATCCAGTTTGTGGGGAGAGACTATTCATGCTGATGAAAGCCGAGCAATCGACGTTGTTGCTCATCGATGTCCAGGAAAAGCTGATGCCGGCCATTAGCCATGGCGACGAGGTGGTGGATCGCTGCATCGTGCTGGCCACCATTGCCGGGCTCATGAAAGTTCCTGTGCTGGGCACCGAGCAGCTGCCGGACAAGCTGGGACATAATGTTGAAGCGGTCCGGGAGCTCTGCAACCAGACCCTGGCCAAGCACCATTTCGATGCCTGCCCCGATGGGCTCGTTGACCAGTTGCCAGAGGGCCGGCAGCACATTGTCATCGGTGGCTGCGAGACCCATGTGTGTATGATGCAGACCGCCCTTAGCTTGCTGGATGCCGGTTACAAAGTATGGGTGGTGGCCGATGCTACTGGCTCACGCAACGAGTTTGACCGGGACGTCGCTCTGGACCGCCTGAACGAGAGCGGCGCCAGGATTGTAACGCTTGAGATGGTGGCGTTTGAATGGATGCGTCATTGCAAACATCCGCAGTTCCGGAACATTCAGGCCCTGATCAAATAGAGGCATCCGGAAAGCTGGCGCCCACGTAACTAGTCACTTCATTTTCAGGTGGTTTTGAGGTTCGCAATGCTCAACATGGACTTTTCCAAGAAAGTCATCATCCGCACCGAAGAGCAGGATTGGGTGCCCAGCCCTGCCGGTGGTGTTTTGAGAAAGCCTCTTGCCCGCGAGGAAGCAGAGCGTGGTCATGCGACCAGTGTGGTCCGGTACGAGCCTGGCGCCTCCTTCAACCGGCATGAGCACCCCCTGGGCGAAGAAATCCTCGTTCTGGATGGGGTGTTTTCCGACGAGACCGGCGACTACCCGGCCGGCACTTATCTACGGAACCCGCCAGGCAGTGGACACGCCCCTTTCAGCAAGGAAGGCTGTACGCTGCTGGTCAAGCTGCATCAGTTCGACGAACACGATGGATCCACTGTGCGCATCGATACGCGCACTACGCCGTGGCTGCCGGGTATGGGCGGGCTTGAGGTGATGCCGCTGCACGAATTCGAGCACGAGCATGTGGCCCTGGTGAAGTGGCCGGCCAACGAGGTTTTCCAACCCCATCGGCACTTCGGCGGCGAGGAGATATTCGTGCTGTCCGGTGAGTTTTGCGATGAACATGGTCGATACCCGGCGGGCACCTGGATTCGGAGCCCCCACCTGAGCCAGCATCACCCGTTCGTGGACAAGGAAACAATCATCTGGGTAAAAACCGGCCACCTGCCGATCGAGAGGCCATAAAAAAGGGCCCCGAAGGGCCCTGAAGTGGTCAAGAGATCGCTGTGTGTTGCCAGTTTCGCCTGCTGAACGCGTCGTTGCTTGCACCGTCAGATGCCGTGTTGAAGAGTTCTTCTTCACCGGCAGGTATTGCAAACACGTGGTACGCCTCAGGGCCAAATGGATCCAGTGCGGTATCGAGATATTCGAAGCTGTCAGGCACTGGTTCGCCCGAGTAAGCGACTCGGAACTGCCGCTCAAGGGTTGGTGTGGTTACGTTCAGGGGCTGCTCCACCCAGAGGTAGACGGCCTTATGGGGCACGATGTATTCGCTGCGCACCACCCTGTAACCCTCTTTGAGCGTGAGCGTGGTCGGCTCTTTGCCCAATTCCAGACGGAATTTGTGGATGGTCTTCATAGCTACTGCTCCTCTTCGGGTTGCTGCCTTTCACAGCACCATAATGAACAGGAACAGACTTCGATAAAATAAGCTTTTGTGAGCTTTTATAATCGATATTTTCGATGCACTCAGGTTCCCTGATCACCCACGTGGGCATCGACAATCGCACGGACGCCTTCATGGGCGGTTTTCCGGCCGCGGGTGATAGCGAACAACTCATCCATAACGTCTTCAATTGAGGCAATCTGCTCAACCTCATACTGACGGCAGACCTCCTCGCGAATCGACGTTGGAGCGGCAAACACGCCATAGCCCTGGCTGCCGAATACCTTGATCAGGGCGCTGTCATCTACCCGGGCAACAAGTTTCATTCGAACCCCATTCAGGGAAAACCAGTTCATCAGTCGCTCGAAATAGGGTGCATCCGTGGCGTTGGCCAACAGCGGTTGGCCATTCAGCGATTCGGGAAACCCCTTTTTGAGCTTTCTTGCCAACTCTGGTGCGGCGAACAGGCTCATGCTGGATCCAGCCAGAGGGTGCACCGTGAGATTGCCCTCCTCCTGCAACCTTGGCACCCGGTCGGTCAGAACCAGATCCAGTTCCTTGCGCTTCAGGCTCAGCACGAGATCTTCGGTGCGCCCGGTCTGGCATTCCAGCTGGATGGACCGCTCGCCCGCCATCGCTGGCTGCAGCAGGTAGTAGGCAATCAGTTTGTGAATGGACGCGGAGACGCCGGCTCGGAGGGTCAGCGGACGCTCGGAAGGATCAAGCCGCAGGGTTTCGGCGAGCTCACCGGTCAGGGCGAATATGTCGTCGGCGTAGCCGAGGATCAGCCTGCCGTAATCTGTGAGGATCAGCTTGCGCCTTTCCCGGGAGAACAGGCGCCCACCCACGGAGGCTTCAAACGTGGCGAGCTGGCCACTGAGGGTCTGCGGCGCCAGTTCCAGGACTTCACTGGCTCGGGCGATCGAACCTTCCCGGCTGATCACCCAGAAATAGTAGAGATGGCGGAGGTTAAGCTGTTCCATTCCTTTGCCCTGCCCCCGGTTCAGGATGGCCGCGGAATTTTGAGGATTTCACCGAAGGTGACGTACTCGCTTCCCCCGAGACGGCCGATCGGATCAATCGCAGCGCCATTGAAGGTCAGGCGATTCTTGTCATCGTAACGGGCTGCATCATCAGATACCCATACCCGGGTGACTTTTCCGAATACCAGTGACTGCGGCCCAGCGCCGATTTCTTTGATGTCGTAGAGCTCGCAGGCAAAAGCCACGTGGCAGTCCTTGAGCCGAGGCAGACTCGATCCTTCGAAATCCACCAGCTCCAGATCAAGATTTTTCAATTCGGATTCGCCATGGGGCAAGGTTCGCGAGGATTCTGTAACCGCCGCGGCGAGATCCCGGTGAGCGATATGAACGACGAAATTCTTTCTCGCTTCAATGTTTACCCGGGTGTCTTTCGAAACGCCCTCCGCCGGTTTTTTTCCAACGGAAATCATCAGCAAAGGGGGATTGCTGGTGATCGGCGTAAAAAACGAGAATGGCGCCAGATTGAAGTCCCCATCCGGATTTTCACTCAGTACCCAGGCGACCGGCCTCGGAATCACTGTCTGAGTGAGGATGTGGTAGGCATCCTTCGGATCCATACCCTCGAAATCTATAAGCATCACTCTCTCCCGTTAACTGCAGCTTCGGGCGTTCGCTCCCGCAATAGCCACAAAGTCATCAATAAGCCGTGAAGTATCAGGAAGGGCACGGCAACCGTGACCAGCCCGCCCCAGCCCAACCAGCTCAGAATTGCGCCGGCAGACAGCGCCGCGGTCGCCTGGGAGCCAAAGACCATAATGTCGTTAAGGCCCTGGACGCGGAAGCGTTCCGCATCCCGATACCCCCGGGGCAACAGCGTTGTGCCACCAACGAACAGGAAATTCCAGCCAACGCCAAGCAACAACAGTGCTGAAAGATAGTGGTGGAAGCTGACACCACTGGCAGCGAGGGCAATACAGCCCAGATAGGCCAGCAGGCCCGCCGCCATCATCAGGGGAATGCCTACCACGCGTGTCAGCCAACCGCTGATCAGTGACGGAAGATACATGGCCATTATGTGGAGCTGGATCACTCGCTTGGCATCGTCGAGGTCATGGCCGGCCATTTCGGTCATGCTCAGCGGCGTCGCGGTCATTATGAAACTCATCACCGCGTAGCCAATGGCCGCAGAACTCATGGCAGCCCAGATTAAAGGGTTCGCCATAATTTCCCGCAGGGGGCGGCCTCCTCCCGGCCGGGATTCCTGAACGCGCTCAGCCCCTGCCCGGTAACCGATGGCAAGGATCAGCAAAGCCGTGCCCTGTACGGCCGCCAGTGCAATCCAGCTGACCAGAAACGGATATTGCTCGGCGGCACCGCTGCCCAGGCTCGCGACTTCCGGCCCGAGCCAGGCCGCCACCAGACCACCCAGTAACACGCGAGCAGCAGCAGAACCAGCCATTCCCGGTGCCACGGATTCCATGGCCGCAAACCGATATTGGTGAACCACCGCAAGCCCGGTACCACCGACCACGGCCGCAAGACAAAGCAGGGAAAACAGACCAGTCCAGGACGCCAGGCCTCCGATAAGACCGGCCACAACGCCCATGATGGCACCCAGCAGCATCACGCGCTTGCGCCCGATGCGCTCCATTAACCAGGTTGCCGGTTTGATAGCCAGAACGGTGCCTACGACCACCAGTCCGACGGGAAGTGTTGCGTACTCGGGCGCCGGGGCGAGCATTCTGCCCTGAATGCTGCCTATAAAAACGATAAAAGGCGCTGTGCACATGGCCAGCGCCTGAGCGGCAACCAGGACCCAGACATTGAGGGGCATGGATTATTTTTTCCTGTAGATGATTCCGGGGTGGCACTGAACCATCTCGTAGAGATGGGGCAGGCCGTTGAGCGATTCCGAGGCACCAAGAACAAGGTAGCCGCCCGGGTTCAGGGTGGCGTGCATCCGGGTGAGAATGTCCTTTTTCAGGTCCGCCGAAAAATAGATCAGAACGTTCCGGCACATCACAATATCGAACTTGCCCAGCATATAACGCTCAAGCAGGTTCAACTCCTTGAACTCCACCATGCTCTTGATCTGGGGTTTGATCTGCCAGCCACCGTTCAGGGACGGCGTGAAAAACTGCTTCTGGCGCTCTGGCGAGAGCCCCCGACCAATGGCAAGCATTTCATACTCACCCTTGCGAGCCACATCAAGAACGCTTTTGGAGATATCCGTCGCGGTGATCTTTACATCCCGGAGCTTCCCGGGCCTCGCCCGCCGAAACTCCTCAATGATCATAGCAATCGAGTAAGGCTCCTGGCCGGTTGAGCAGGCGGCAGACCAGATACGCAAAGGCTGTGCTGAGTTGCGCTCCGCGAATTCAGGAAGCAGTTTTTCCTGGAGAATCCGGAAAGGGTGATTGTCACGGAACCACAGGGTTTCATTGGTTGTCATCGCGTCGATGACAGTCTCTTTCAGACCGCCCCGCCCGGGGCGTTTAAGGCGCTCGAGCAGCTCACCCAGGGTATTCAGGCTGTTCTCTTCGAGAATCCTGCGCAACCGGCTTTTAACCAGGTACTGTTTGTTATCGCCCAGTAAAATCCCACAGGCATTCTGCAGGAACGATTTGAAGGCTTCATATTCCTGTGGCGTTATTTCCGCTTTCATTGGGTCTCTGTTCTGAGTGAATCTTTGAGCGGCTCCATCAACCCTGGTCGATGATTTCCATCACGCGCTCTGCCAGTTCGTCCGGACTGAACTTTGCCATAAAGTCGTCGGCCCCGACCTTCTTTACCATGGCCTGGTTGAACACACCGCTGAGTGAGGTGTGAAGCATAACAAACATATCCGAAAGCGCCGGGTCCTCTTTCACCTTGGTGACGAGGGTGTAGCCATCCATTTCAGGCATCTCCACGTCCGAGATGATCAGAGAGAAGTGATCCTTGGCCCGGGAACCGTCCGCGGTGATTTCCTTCAGATGTTCAATAGCCTGCTTGCCGTCGTTTTTCAGCACCACTTCCATGCCAATTGCGGTGAGACACCGCTGTATCTGGCGCCGGGCCACGGACGAATCATCCACCACCAACACGGGCAGATGCCCCGGCACACGCTCCGCGCTCTTGCTCAGAACGGCTTCGGTTACGTCCTCCCCAAGCGGAGAAACTTCTGAAAGAATCTTCTCTACATCAATGATTTCAATAAGTTTATCATCAATTTTCGTGACAGCGGTAAGATAGACATCCTTGCCGGCCCCTTTGGGTGGAGGCAGGATTTCTTCCCAGTTCATGTTCATGATTCGCTCTACGCCGCTCACCAGGAAACCCTGCGTTTTGCGATTGTATTCAGTGATGATGACGAAACTGGTCGACAGGTCTTCTTGCGGGATACCGGGCAGACCGATTGCCATGCTCAGATCAATAATGGGGATAGTCTCACCCCGGCTGTGGGCAACGCCTCGAACGACCGGCCGGCTATTGGGCAGGGAAAACAGCTTCGGACACTGCAGAACCTCTTTCACCTTGAACACGTTGATCCCGTAGATCTGACGCCCCCTGAGACGGAAAAGAAGCAGCTCGAGGCGGTTCTTTCCGACCATCTGAGTACGCTGATTAACACTGTCCAAAACCCCTGCCATTTCGATTCTCCTGGCTTGCCGGAATTACAACGGCATATATCTTGCTGTTCACTGAATAATAGCCTGATCGACGGAAACCCGTCATATCAGGGGTGGGCTAGCCCATTTAACGGCCATATTTACCGAATCCTTAGCCTGATTCGGGCTTTTCTGCCCTGTTGTTGACAGCATAGGACAAACTGACACGTATGCGCATCACGAATTTCGCCCTACTACTGCTAATGTCTGGCCTGAGCATGTCACTCCAGGCTGGAACGACGGCCGACCAGATTCAGAAAGCAACGCTGGCGTTTCTGGACAGCTTCGCGTCTGAACAGGCCGAGCATGGCTACACCGTTTCCTTCGAACCCGGTTCCATCGACAGCCGCCTCGCTCTCGCCGAGTGCGAAAAGCCTTTGAGTGTAGAGTTCAGCGGTGACCCCTGGAAAAGCACCAGCCCGTCGTTGCAGGTAGCCTGCGAAGGAACCCGCCCATGGCGAATGTTTGTTACCGCTTCAGTCTCTATCCATGGGCCAGCCCTGGTGGCAGCGAGGCCACTCACGCGTGGAGAGCGAATTACCGAAGGTCTTCTTGCAAAGCAGTCTGTTGAAATCAATTCATCCAGGCGTGGCGTGATAACGGATGCGAAACAGGCGATTGGCATGGAAGTGCGGCGCGCAGTGAATGCGGGATCGCTCGTTACACCAGACATGCTTTCGGCACCGAATGCGGTCGAACGGGGCGATCATGTTATCATCACCGCCAAAACCGGCGGATTTTCAGTGCGTTCCCGGGGCAAAGCCCTGGCAAGCGCCAGTGTTGGCGAACAGGTTCTGGTTGAGAATCTGCGGTCATCCCGCACGATAAGAGCCAGCGTTGTCGCGCCGGGCCACGTGGAAATTCCGATGTGAGCCAAGTGCGGCACAGGCTTGCCGGAGCGGCAAGTGAATGCCGCAGAACCGGTCGTAAAATCAGACGAAAAAAAGTGCTAAAAGTACTAAAGGTTTTCGCGGCGCCGCCGTTAAGAAGACATAAACTCGAGTAAGCGCCGCATTCGTGGCGCGACAGGCAAGCAGGTACAGATATGTCAGTTGACTTAAATGGAATTGGCCCCGGCCAGGTCAACACCCAGAGAACCACGGCCGACAAAAGCTCCGGCGCACAGAACACCCAGCCGGCATCCAACGAACAGGCAAAGACACAGGCCCAAGGGGCCCGTGGTGAGAACGTCAGCCTGAGCAATCAGGCCAAGAACCTGAAGCAGCTCGAACAAAAGCTGGGCGATTATCCGGAAATGGATGACGACCGCATCGAGCAGATCCGTTCCGCCCTTGAAAATGGCACGTACAAGATTGATGCCGAGAAACTGGCCCAGAAAATGCTTGAGATGGATGAAAGCATTTTCGGGTGAGTAGACCATGGCCGCAATTGATGATTTGAAGACCCTTCTTTCCCAGGATATCAGCCAGCTTGAAACACTGGCTGACGTTCTCGGCAAGGAAAAGACCTGCCTTGCGAATTCCGACCTCCGCCAGCTGGACGCCCTGACCAGAGAGAAGAATGATCTCCTCGGTGCAGTCCGCGAACGCGCCAAACAGAAAATCCGAACGCTGGTACAGATGGGATATCGCCCCGAAAGTGGCGAGCCTTCCCGCTTTATCCGCAGCGCCGGATTCTCGGATCTCTTCGAACTCTGGCAGGAGGCGGACCAGAAGCTGCGAACCTGTCAAACGCTGAACCAGACCAATGGTCGCGTGATCAGCCACTTGCAAAAGCGTTTGTCGAGACTCACCGATATTTTCCGTGGCGCCACCGGCCAGCAAAAGCTGTACGGTGCACAAGGTCAGCAGACCACGGTATCAAGCAGCACGGTACTCGCCAGCGCCTGACCCCGAAAGCATGGCTCTGCCGAGCCATGCTTTGCAATTCATCGGGTGTAGATGGTCATCTGGGAGTCGGGATGAAACCGGATGTCGTGAATGCTCACGTTGCCAATTGAAGCTCCCTGGCCTCCCGTAACCCGTATATTGTCCATCCGGATTTCCTCGATGCGCTCAGGGAACGCCAGCATCAGGGCGCCATCTTCTCTTACCCGATAACGCGGCTCCCCTTCACGATAGTGCACACCGGAAATGCTGAGATCTGAATCCAGGAAGTTCAGAACCGGCACGAAGATATTGGCGGAAAGCTTGAGACCTTCAATAACATCTGCGGATGCCTCAGTGCCTTGCTCCCCATTTCCTGCGGGGTTCTCCGCCATATTGCTGACAATACCAATGCGCTGCAGCAGGGTCGGATCGCCCTGACCCGAAATCGCCGCCAGCTCGGCTTCACTCATGAGGGCAAGATTGCCTCTCTCATAAAGTTCGCCGGCTTCCAGCGTTGCCTGAGACGCCTCGGCCGAATTGCTGGCCGCAAAGGTTACCAGGGGCTGGAATGGCAGCGTGACCGCTGTTACCAGGGCGGCAGCGTTGCGATAGCGGGACTGGTGCTTGAGGACACGATGCAGCTCCTTCTCGCTGATCCAGCCCGCCTGGATAAATACCTCACCCAGGCGCTGTCCCGTTTCGCGCTGAAGCCTGAGGCCTTCGTTAACCTGCCCCTCAGACAGATACCCACGATTGATAAGCAATCGCCCGAGGCGTGATTTCTCTTCAAATCCCTGACGGATTCTCACCCAGTGTCTCCTTTTAAACAGTGAAAACCGTACAACCCGGCCCGGCCAGTGTGATCCATGACTTCCGATATCGGGAAGGTTAGCCGATCACACAACGATGTGCGTGGATGCAGTGCCCGTTTTACCATCACCATCTGGTAAGATCTGGCACCTGATAACAGAATTCGCCGAATTGTCGCAGGAAACACACCTGCTAATAACACGGAGAACGGCTGCAAATGACAAACATGGTAAAACCCCTGAAAACTGTGACACCCGTATTGCTTATGGCATTCGCCCTGCTCATGCCGACTGCCGCGGTGCAGGCGCAAACCAATGAGCAGCCGGCCAGTGATCCACTTCCAAAGGTCCGCATGGTGACCAGTGAAGGCGCTATCGAGCTTCAGCTTCGCCCGGATGTTGCGCCCGAAACGGTCGACAATTTCCTGCAGTACGCCGAAGACGGTTTTTTCGACGGCACCATCTTCCATCGGGTTATACCCGGGTTCATGATCCAGGGCGGCGGTTTCACCCAGGATCTCTCCCGCAAGTCCACTCGGGCCCCTATCCGCAACGAAGCGAAAGAGACACTGCCCAACCTTCGTGGAACCATTGCGATGGCTCGCACCAGTGCGCCTGATTCCGCCACGTCCCAGTTCTTTATCAACCTTTCCGACAACGGGTTCCTGAACGCCGGAGTTCGCGGCCCGGGTTATGCGGTTTTTGGCAAGGTGACCGAGGGCATGGGCGTTGTCGATGCCATTGCCCGCAAACAGACCACCCGCAAACAGGGGATGGCCGATGTGCCGGTTGAACCTGTGATCATCGAAACCGTCACCGTGGTCGACCCCGAAGGCTGACACCGTGGACCGTGATCCCCTGCCGCCCGAAATAGAGCCCGCTGAACTGGCTTGGCACGACGGCGTCCCGGAGTCCATCCGGTTCGGCGATGTCTATTTCAGCCGTGACAATGGGCTCGAGGAAACACGCTACGTTTTCCTGCAACACAACCAGTTGCCCGAACGTTTCGCACAGATTCCCGAGGGCGGCAATTTCGTTATTGCCGAAAACGGCTTTGGAACCGGCCTGAATTTTCTCGCTGCCTGGCAAGCCTGGCAGCGACACGCTCCGGCCCATGCGGCGACGCTGCACTTCGTTTCCGTTGAACGTTTCCCCCTCACCCACGAGGACCTGGCCCGGGCCCTGGCACAGTGGCCCGAACTGGCTGCGCTGGCCGACGAACTGCTTCTGCATTACCCACCTCTGGTGCGCGGAGTGCACAGGCTCGTCCTGGCCGGGGGGCGGGTTCGACTGACGCTGTTTTTCGGCGACATCACCAAGGCCTGGCAATCCCTCGATTTTCACGCCGACGCCTGGTTTCTGGACGGTTTCGCCCCGTCCCGCAACCCGGATATGTGGCTGGAAAACATCATCAACAAGATCCGTGCGCACAGCAGGCCGGGCACAACCCTGGCGACCTTTACCTCCGTTGGCCGGATTCGTCGGGCTTTGGTGGAGGCCGGATTCCGGATGGAAAAAACTGCTGGATACGGTCGCAAACGGGATATGCTGAAAGGCGCTCTCGTCTCGGAGAACCCCGTACCAATCAGTACGGCTCCAACCGACAAACAGAAATCCATCGCAATCATCGGCGCCGGCATTGCCGGCTGCGCACTGGCGAGAAACCTGGCAGACCGGGGCTATCCGGTAACACTGATTGACGCCCATGGCCCCGGAGCAGCAGCCTCAGGCAATGCCCAGGGCGCTCTGTATGTGAAACTGGGCGTAGAGTTCAACGACCAGACCGAGCTGGCGCTCACAGCCCTCACGTTCGCGCAGCGTTTCTACCAAAACTGGCGCGATCAGCACTGGCATCCGACTGGCCTGCTACAGTTGGCCCACAACCCTCAGGAAGCGGACCGGCAGCGAAGGTTTCTCCAGAGGAACGACTATCCCCGGAGTATCTTTTACCCGGTGACCCCGGAACAGGCCAGCGCCCTGACAGGCGTGCCCACGGAATCCGCCGGGCTCTGGTTTCCTCGCAGTGGCTGGCTCGAACCCGCAAACCTTTGCAAGGAACTGGCAGACCACCCGCTGATATCCACGCTGTTCCATAGCGAGGTCAACAACCTTCGGCCTTCGGATGGAACATGGAACATTTCGACGGTCGACAACAGATCGATCGCGGCCGACCGGGTGGTCATCTGCTCGGGCCATCTCAGCCCGGAGCTTATCCCGACAAAGGGTCGTTTCCGGCTGAAAGCCATTCGTGGCCAGGTTAGCCACCTGCCAGCCACAGCTCTCAGAGGCCCAACGGCCGTTATCTGTGGGAACCGGTATCTCAACCCTGCAATGGGCGAGTTTGCGGTCACCGGCGCAACCTTTGACCTGCGCGATAACAACCCATCGGCCACCGTGGAAAGTCATAACGAGAACATCGACGAACTCGGCTCGATGTTGCCTAAGGTGTTTTCCAGTGAAAGCGATTCGCTTCGTGGCGAGGAACTGAGTGGCCGGGTTGCCTTCCGATGTACCACCCATGACTACCAGCCGGTGGCCGGACCCGTTTTCGACGGCGAGGGCGACGATCTCGATAACCTTTACCTGCTCACTGGCCTTGGCAGCAAAGGACTGACCTACGCGCCGCTCCTGGCCGAGTATCTGGCCGACCTGCTTACCGGACAACCGCCCTGCCTTCCCGCGAACCTGGCCAAACGCCTTGAAACCCGACGCCTATACCAGACGGATGTGGTGGTTTCGTAATAAACTCCAGCTGAAGTTTCCGGTCAGACTGCCGATAACCACTGAAATGGTGGCATAGTCACGGAGAGAACCCATGGCCATTTTTGTCAGCGAACCCGGCCGCCCGGTCGGAACCCGGCTACCGGAAACCTTCCGGGCAAGGCCCGTGGGCGACGTCACAGAGCTGGCAGAAACCCAGAGCATCAATCCTGGCCGAAGTGAGGCAACGGACGCCGAGTTCCAGCAGGCCGCCAATGCCGGTCGCTACAAAGCACTGGAGGAATACGGCGCTGCGGCCGCTGGCGAGCGCCGCGAAGACCGCCCGTATCTGCCGGTATCCAGCATCTCGTCTCAAACCCTGTATTCCGTTCCGGCGTCTGCAACCATTTCTGAGGCTTTAACCGTCATGGACGAGCACCAGGTTCATCACCTTGTGATCATGGCGGATAACAACGTTGCTGGCCTTGTCGATTTGCGTTGGCTCTTGGGCTGGCTTCACGAGAATGAAGCCGATGCCATGAGCCAGAGCCTGGTTCACATCGAGTTGCCCGCCTTCCTGACAGCCTCACCCGAAACCGATGCCCACCAGCTCGCCAGGCTTATGCTGGCCCACCAGCTCAACGCAGCCCTGGTGGTAGATGCGAAAGGCGCCGCCTCCGGAATTGTAACCAGCACGGACTACCTGCGACTCTATGCCAGCGCCGGCCGCCACCAGGGAACGGTGTAGTTCCCACATTGCCTAATTCAGAGGCGTCAACAGTTCTCCCTCTGGACTGAAGAGAAGCACATACCAGTTACTGCCTATGCGGGTTAATGCCGGTATTTCGTCATCACGGTAATTTTCGAGATCCAGTATTGCAGAGTCATCGGCGGCAAGCTGGTAGCGCCAGTTGCTTCTGAATTCTGACTCTTCACCTTCCGTCTCCGGTTCTGGAACCAGCGATACCCGGGCAGCGATGCCCTGCTCCATTCCGGACACCACACCCCCTCTGGCAAAGTCACCGTTTGTGGTACCGGCCAAAACCATGTCGCCATCGAAAGCAACCAACCCCAAAAATGCCTCACTGGACTGGTCGTCTTCGTCATTCAGGGTAAAGGCCCGACTGACATTCCCAACGGCGGAATATCCCAGCAGGAACCCGGCAGCACTGGAAAGCGCCTCCCTCTCCAGAACGGGGTCTTCCTCGTCCTGCTCCAGCACAGAATAGGATCCATCGCTGGCACCAATCAGCCAGAGCGTGCTACCGGTATACAGTCCGTTGGAAACCGGTTCATCGCCGGTGGTGCCAACCTGTTTGATATCAAGTTCGCTGGTGGCACTGGAGGCGTTAAAGAAGAAGGCATCAATGCCGCCAATGACTGAAGCCCCTTCCACAGATCCCGCGGCCGAACCAAACAATCCGGGGTTAACAGATTCCGTGCTGCCGCCGGCAACACGGTCATCGGCTGCTGAGCCGGCCTGGCGGGTCCAGGCAACCGCAGGCTGCTGCGTGTTGCCGTCCAGTTCGGTATCAATTCGCTGCAGGAAGCTGTCCCTGCCGCCCGATCCCTGCTGCTGATCAAACACACCTTCCGTTTCCCCGGCCAGGATGACATAGCCGGTGTCACGGTTGATTCCGGCCCAGCGAACCTGATCATCAGCATCCGTTCCGGTCCGGATGGTCCAGGTGGGAACGTATTCGCCACCGTTGGTGGCGGAATCAAACCAGTAAAGCGATGTCACTGAATCCAGACCGCCAAGACCGGACGTTCCCGCCACCGACTGATCGGTGCTGTAGGCAACGACAAATTCGAACCGGTCTACCTTGGTCCCACCCTGGGTCACCTTCCGCTGCACCACGTTAATGACCGGATCCGGAGCGCTCAGGCTGTCGCTGGCGGAGGATATGTCAGCCTGCTGCAACAGGGTGCCTCTTTGGTCAAAAATCCGCACCAGAACCCTGTCGTTATCCTGGGTGTCGTAGCCGGCAACGAACAGTCTGCCGTCATGGCCCATAGAGATGTCTGTGGCAACAAAGCCATCACCGGGGTTCAGAGCGAGTGGAGAGGTCAGCTCGTTGAGGCTGATCCGGATCAGGTTTTCAGTCTCTGCCCGGGCATAATCCTCGCGACCGGCCTGGAAGTTCGCGTTGAGGCCCAGCAGGATAAACCGGTCGCTGAAGGCCGGATTGGCATAGCCGGCCTCCGGTACCCGTATCCGAAAAGGCACTTCATCGGTCCCCTCTGGAAAAACCAGTTCGTCATTCTCAACCCAGTTTCCGTCTTGCAGGCGCTCGATAACGAACTCGGATTCGAGGCGTGCGGTGGAGTCTTCGGTGTGGCTGAGCTTGGCAAAAATATCCCGGTCTCTCTCTCCAGAAAGTCTGGCGAGGTATTCACGCACAGCACCAACGTTCAGAGTGTCCCTGCCGCCACCGTTTACAGTTTCCAGCGACAGAACCGGTTCGTTGTCCTGAATGGACAAATTGGTAACGACACCACCGTTACCGCTTCCAAGACCCGCAAGACCAGATCGCACCTCTGTCAGTGCCAGGCGAAGGGATTCCACGGGCTCCGCAAAACTGTCCTCGACCACCTCCAATGGCAGATAGCACTCGGTAATACCCGGATCGAGTGTGATCACGCCGCGCGTATAGAAACCCTGTTCATCAAGCTCATAATCGATATAGTCCAGCTCGCTTTCCCCCGCCTCATCGCGAGGCATTGAACTGTTGCTCCCCAACCCGACAATGTCCTTGCCGAGGATGGCGTCACCTGCGTTAGAGGCACTGTAATCGCAATTCTGATGTGGAGGCGAGAATCCGACGTCGCAGCTGGATGCGTCATAGTCAGACAAAAGCTCAAAGGCTACCGCTACCCGGGTTACCGACGGTTGATCCAGGGTAACCTTGACGAAGACGCGGCGCGTCGGAAGTGTCAGATCCCTGGTACCGGATACGGAGCCGTCATCGTTGTAGAGATTGATGGTAAAGCTGTGCTCACCCTCGGTATCCAGATCGGGCAAAGTGCACTGTTCACGATTACTGACAGGGATTTCCGGGCTTTCTCCTTCTGTAAACGGCTCTGCATCCAGAGACATGACGTTGTACTTCACATCGATATCGAACGGCTGTGCGCCTGCCATCCGGCCGTCAGTTGTTACCAGGTTGATGCCTTCCGTCTTGCCCAGATCCGCCTCGCCTCTGCTACCGCCGGTGAGGCCGGGAACGCCGCGCATAATGATGCCCTGGCGGGCCTTGTTACTGGTGTCCTCGAGCGCCAGCCAGGACGGCGCGTTGGTGAGAGAGTAGTCGAGGATATCCTCACCACCGTAGGCCCCGAAATTGTATGAGTATTCAACGCCGAGATAGGCAAACACCGGGGGAACGCCAAGAATGGTCGGCTGATCAGGATCTTTTTCGGTCTTACAGGCAGACAGCCCAAGACAAAACAGGACCAGAACGACAAGTTGGCGAACAGAATGAATGCGGGAGTTTAAATCGGCGCCCATGAAAAAATCCGTTTCAATCGTTGTTGTTATGGCAGCGACCGCCCGGATGAAACATGAACACCGCGCGGTTTACACACCGTTACAGAACAACGCCATGGTAGCCAATTTGATACGCAGGGGATCTGCGCGAGTTCTCAGATTCGGTTAGCCTGCGCCCGGACCGTACTCTTCCAACAACGCAACCAGGCCGGCTTCATCGAGAACAGGCACCTCTAACTGTTCAGCCTTGGCCAGTTTGGAACCGGCGGCCTCACCCGCAACCACGCAGGCCGTCTTTTTGGAAACGCTGCCGGCCACCTTGGCACCGAGGGATTCCAGCCTCTCTTTGGCTTCGTCCCGGGTCATTCCGGAAAGCGTACCGGTCAGCACCCAGGTCTGGCCTTTCAGGGGTTTGCTTCCCTGCTGGATTTCCTCTTCCTGCCACTTCACACCGGCTTCACGCAGGGCATCCAGGGTTTCGCGATTGTGGGTCTGCTCGAAAAAGCTACGGATATGACCCGCAACAATCGGCCCAACGTCGGGTACAGTTTGCAGGCTCTCCTCATCGGCTGCGGCAATGGCCTCCAGGGTTCCGAAGTGGCCCGCGAGGGCCTTGGCAGTGGCCTCACCCACCTCACGAATACCAAGCGCGTACAGGAAACGCCACAGAACCGGTTCCCTGGCCCGATCAATTGCAGCAACCAGGTTGGCGGCCGACTTTTCCCCCATTCGCTCAAGTTTGACCAGGTCGTCGGTGGTCAGGCGATACAGGTCGGCGACGGTTTCCACCATGCCCTGATCCACCATGATGTCGATCCACTTGTCACCCAGGCCCTCAATGTCGAGGGCTTTCCGTGAAGCATAGTGGCGGATGGCTTCCTTTCGCTGGGCGGGGCAGAACAGGCCGCCGGAGCAGCGGGCAACGGCTTCGCCTTCGATCTGGATAACATCCGAATCACACACCGGGCACTGTCGGGGCAATTCCACTTCCCGCGCGCACGAGGGGCGTTTTTCGGCCACCACTTTAACCACCTGCGGTATCACATCACCGGCGCGGCGAATGAACACGGTATCGCCGATACGGACATCCAGGCGGCGAATTTCGTCCATGTTATGGAGGGTGGCGTTGCTCACCGTCACACCGCCCACAAACACGGGTTTTAACCTGGCAACCGGGGTAACCGCGCCCGTACGACCGACCTGGAATTCCACGTCCTCGATAACCGTGAGTTCCTCCTGAGCCGGAAACTTGTGGGCAATCGCCCACCGGGGGGCTCGGGATACAAAGCCCAGGGCCTTTTGCTGGTCAAGCCGGTTCACCTTGAAAACGATACCGTCGATTTCGTAGGGGAGACCGTCCCGTTTGTCCATCAGCTCGCTGTAGGCTTCAAGGCACTCCTCCGCGCCCCTGGCCTTGCGCATCTCGGGATTTATGCGAAACCCCCAGCTCTGGACCCTCTTGAGCCCCTCCCACTGGGTATCCGGCAAGAGGCTTTCATCGGTTACCGCAACGCTGTAAGCGCACATTTCGAGAGGGCGCCTGGCCGTTACCGTCGACTTTTTCTGCCGGAGGCTGCCGGCCGCTGCATTACGGGGATTAACGAAGGTCTTCTCGCCCCGCTCCGCCAGGCGGCGATTAAGTTGCTCGAAACCGTCCTTCGGCATATAGACTTCTCCGCGGACCTCCACCAGATCGGGCACGTCATCGCCACGGAGCTTCAGCGGCACTGAGGGAATGGTTCGGATATTGGCGGTTATGTCCTCCCCGGAATAGCCATCCCCCCGTGTGGCGGCGGTAGTCAGGGCGCCATTCTCGTAGTGCAGGCTCACCGCCAGCCCGTCCAGCTTGGGTTCACAGACATACTCAACATCTTCACTCATACCGAGCCGATCTTTTACCCGCCGGTCAAAGTCACGGAGTTCGTCCTCACTGAAAGCATTGTCCAGCGACAGCATGGGCAGCCGGTGAACCACCTCTTCAAAACTGGTTTCCACAGCGCTGCCAACCCGCCGCGTGGGGGATGTGTCCGAAGCCAGCTCCGGATAATCGGTTTCCAGGGCCTGCAATTCCCGGAACAGCCTGTCGTATTCCGCATCTGGAATACGCGGGTCATCCAGCACGTAATAGCGGTAGTTATGGTCATCAATCGCCGAACGGAGTTCTTCAACACGCTGAATGATGTCGGGCGTGGCTTTGCTCATGGACTGGCACTCTCGTTTCTCAAAAAAATGCCCGGAACAAACCGGGCATCTGGCCGTCTTATACCGCCTGGTTTCAGACTCGGTGGGAACGTTGCTTGCGCTCGAACTCCCGAATCCTCTGGCGGCAGTGCTCGATTGTTTGAGGGGTCATCACGCTGCGGCGCTCATCCTTTAGCTCGCCGCCAAGGTTACGAACCACGGCCTGAGCTGTCTCAAGCATGAAGTCAAACGCCTGCAGCGCATTGGTGGGCCCGGGCATACTCATGAAGAAACTGATACCGGGCGTGGCCAGGGCCGGCATATCGCCCGGTTTGAACGTGCCTGGTTCCACGGCATTGGCAACACTGAACTGGACCGGACTGGTGGTATCGGACTCCTCGTGTCGGTGATAAATGTCCATATCACCATGCTCCAGACCACAGGCTTCGAATAACTTCTTCAGGGCCAGCCCCTTGAAGTCTTCACCGCTCTTGGCCAGGACGTTGATCACAATCACTTCCCGGGCCTCAGGGCGATTCGCACCTGCCAGAGGCTGACCACTGACCGCTCGGGAAGGTTCACGCCGTGCTGTATCTTCCTCTACTTCGGTTGTCACCGTAGGCGGGACTGCTTCAACCTCATCTTCGATGGCCCCCCAACCTGATTCGAGCTCGGTTTCTTCAGGCTCTTGGCTGGACAACCCGAAATTGGTATCGGACTCAACAGGCTCATCGTGATATTCGGCGACCGGTTCGCTTTCCGGTTCCGTATGCAGATCCGGTTCTGGCGACTCTCGATGTTCTTCCTTTGCAGCGGCCGTTACCGGGCGGGTCGGCTTGGGTTTCGGAAAACCAAATCGGCTGGTCTTTTCACGCTTTACATAGCCCCGCTCTTCGAGGGTGTCGCGGGAGATGGTTCGTGCGCCCCCGTTCGGCAACTCCGGGTTGTACTCGTCATCAAGTGGTGAATCCTCGAGCTCATCGGCGCCCATACCCGATGAGATTGCCATGGATTCCTTCCGGGCACGCCGCATGCGGCGCACGCCATCAATGACAATGCCGATGATAACCAGGGTACCGATGGCAATTAACCATTCCCTAAGTGACATAGTGCTGCTGTCCTGTTTGCAGATCCTGTAACGTTGCTACTCTAAGAAAAGCCCGTAATGAATACAACGCACACCCGGGCCAGATGGCGTTATTGTCATGGTCGCCTGAATTCTGAACAGCCTCAAGCCTCTGCGAGAGCCGCTGCCTCGTCGACATCGACCGACACCAGGCGCGAACACCCCGGTTCATGCATGGTTACGCCCATCAACTGATCCGCCATCTCCATGGCAATCTTGTTGTGGGTAATGTAGATGAACTGAACCTGCTTGGACATTTCCTTGACCATGTTGGCATAGCGGCCCACGTTGGCATCATCCAGCGGCGCATCCACCTCGTCCAGCATACAGAAGGGTGCCGGGTTAAGCTGGAAAATCGAAAACACCAGTGCGATCGCCGTGAGGGCCTTTTCGCCGCCTGACAGCAGGTGAATGGTGCTGTTCTTCTTGCCGGGCGGCCGCGCCATGATCGCAACGCCGGTTTCCAGAAGATCCTCACCGGTAAGCTCCAGGTAAGCGTTCCCGCCCCCGAACACTTTGGGAAACAGAGCCTGCAGACCACCGTTCACCTGGTCAAAGGTTTCTTTGAAACGCTGCCGGGTTTCCCGGTCTATCTTCCGTATGGCGTTGTCCAGTGTTTCCAGGGCTTCCATCAGGTCTTCATGCTGGGAATCCAGGTAGGTCTTGCGCTCACTCTGAACCTGATATTCCTCGATGGCCGCCAGGTTAATCGCGCCCAGGCGCTGAATTCGATTGCCGATTCGCTCCAGCTCGTCTGCCCAGTCTTTTTCGTTCGCGCCCTCAGCTAACTGGGAGAGGATCTCCTGCAATTTTACGTCCAGCTCCTTGAGCTGGTCGATATGGTTCCCGGAACGGATTTCCAGAGCCTGGGACTCCATTTTCAGTTTTTCGAGTCGGGACCGGACTTCCTGAATGTGATGATCAGTTCCGCTTCTGCCCTGCTCCTTTTCCCGCACTTCCCGATCGATCTCTTCCAGGGCGTCACGGGCAGCACCCAGCTTTTCCTCTTCCGCCAATCGCCGGTCCAGCAGCCCTTCGAGCTGCATCTGCAGGTCCTCGATGGGCTCTTCGGCGCTTTCCCGGGATTCCCTCAGAATCTCCAGGCGCTCGTCGATTCGCTCCTTCTGCAACTGCATCCGATCAATAGTCTGCCTGAGGCCGTCACGTTGACTGTTCAGGGTCTGCAGCTGGAGCTGCAGCTGATGCGCGTGGTCGCGGTCGTGCCGGGCCTCCTGGCGAAGCCGGTCGAGGCTCTCGCGCAGGGTGTCCCGCTGCTCCAGCAACCGCTCTTTCTCTTCATCGCTGTCTTCGGTGGAAGCCAGCGCCAGTTGCCATTCTTCACGGGTCTCCTGCAGGCTGTCTTTCTGGCCCTCGAGGTTTTCGGACACGTCCTGGATATCATCCCGGATTCGCTGCAGCCGGGCATCAATCTGCTCGGCACGTGCTCGCAGGCCACTAACCCTGGACCCCAGGGTGCTCAGTTCACGATCTGCCTCGCTCAGACGGGTCTGCGACTCATCCCGGGCTGCTTCCGAGCGTTCTGCCCGTTCCTGAAGCTCTTCCAGCCGTTCGGTAGCCGCCTCCAGCGCCTCCTCCGCCTCGGCCAGTTGCGAGGTCAGTTCGGTCACCTTCTTCTGCCGCTCAATCACCCCGACCTGGCCGGCGTCAGAGTCCGGCATCAGGACCCACTCCCGGGATACCCAGACGCCTTCGGGTGTCATCAGGCTTTGACCGTCCCGAAGCCCCGCTCGCATACCCATGGCGTCAGAGACAGTTTCCACAGTGTCGATGCCGCGAAGCAGCGAGGCAATTCCCGGCACTCCGGATACCTTGACCGCCAGCCCGGAAAGCTCATTGCTGTCTGTGGCTTCAGCCTCCACCAGCGCCAACCCCTTTGGAGCTTCTTTCATTGCGGATGAGAGCTGATCAAGATCGGGAAGGCAGAGGCCCTGGGTAAAACGCCCGATAACCTGTTCGACAGCAAACTCCCAGCCATCGGTAATCTGAAGCTGACTGGCCACCCGGGGCATATCACTGAGGGCGTTTTGTGACAGCCAGGATTGCAGAACGTCATCCCCGGCCCCCATCTGCTCGCCCAGAAGGGATTGCTGGGACTCCAGGGAGGCACGAAGGCTCTGCACCCGTTGGCGCTCTTCAGAGAGCGCCTGCTCGGCATCACGCTGTTGCTGCCGGGCTTCGTAGAGCTCGTCCTGAACTGATGCAATCCGTTCGGCCGCCTCTTCGCGCTTCAGCTCCAGGGTTTCCTGCTGTTCCAGCAGCTCTTCAAGCTCGGCGCGGTCCATCTGACCTTCCAGCAATTCCTGTTCGTCCTGAAGCTTGCGTTGGCGGGCCAGCAGTTGCTCAATGGCATCCTCAAGCGAGCGGATTCTGGACTGGGCCAGCTCTGCCTGGCGCCGCGCGTCCGATGAACGGGCACTGAAGTCTTCCCACTGGTGCTGCCAGTCGCTCATGGCGTCTTCGGCCTGCTGTAGCTTCTCTCCAGACTCCTCGGAGCGTATTGCCAGCGCTTCCTGCTCGGGCTCCATCATGTCGAGTTCTTCCTGAATACCCGCAAGCTTGTCTTCATCCTGCTCCAGTTCTCTGGCCAGTTCGCGCTGGTTGGCCATTGCCTGGTCCAGTTCAGCCGCCATTTGCCGGCTGCGTTCACGCTGGTGCTCGAGGCTCTGCTCAATACGGGCGATATCGGCACCGGCTTCGTAATAACGGGCCTGTGCCCGGTTAAAATGCTCGGTGCGTTCGTGATGGTTGTCTCGCAGGGATTCCAGGGAGGTCTCCAGGCTGACTCGCTCGGTGAGGTATTTCTCAAGCTCGAGTTCGGTATCCCGGATCTTGCCGCGCCAGGCTTGCAGGTCATTGTCGAGGGATTGCCAGCGAAGCACCGTCAGTTCGGCTTTTTTCTGGCGCTCTTCCTGCTTGTAGGCCTTGTACTTCTCCGCCGCTGCCGCCTGGCGTTCAAGATGTTGCAGTTGCCGGCCAAGCTCTTCCCGCAGATCCGTCAGCCGCTCCAGGTTTTCCTGGGTGCGACGGATACGATTTTCCGTTTCCCGGCGCCGCTCCTTGTATTTCGATATACCGGCGGCTTCCTCAATGTAGATCCGGAGCTCTTCTGGCTTGGCCTCAATCAACCGGGAGATCATGCCCTGCTCGATGATGGCGTAGCTCCGCGGACCCAGACCCGTACCCAGGAACAGATCAGTAATGTCACGGCGGCGACACTTGGAGCCATTCAGGAAGTACTCGGACTGCCCTTCGCGGGAAACCCGGCGACGAACGGAGATTTCGTTGAATTTCACGAATTCACCGGGCGCGGAGCCATCGCTGTTATCAAACACCAGTTCGATGGAGGCCTGTCCCACAGGCTTTCTTGCACTGGAACCGTTAAAGATAACGTCCGTCATGGATTCGCCACGCAGGTACTTGGCGGAGCTCTCCCCCATGACCCAACGCACCGCATCGATGATGTTGGACTTGCCGCACCCATTGGGGCCGACCACGGCCGTCATGTTGGAGGGGAACGGAACCGTGGTGGGATCTACGAACGATTTGAAGCCGGACAGTTTGATGGACTTCAGCCGCATATCAGGCGCCCGCTTCCTGCCGGAGGATCGTCAACACTTGCTGCCGCTGGTGCTCCCCAAAGGCCTGGATAACGGCTTGCAGCCGCTCAGTTTCGTCGTTGACGGCGGCATCCGCCAGCTGCCGAAAGAAGGTGGCAGTTTCACCAATTTCTTCCCGGAAGTGTTCCAGCGCGACAAAATAGGTGCGGCTGATGGCCGGGCGGAAATTCTCGAGGGTTTCTTCCAGAAACGGGTTCTCGACCAGGCCGTAGGCGTAACGCATCACCCCGAAACCCGCATCAATGACCTGCTCGGCGGCGTCGGCGCTGGTGGCGTTCAGGGCATCAATGACTGCCTGCAATTCACGGACCTGGCCCATGACACCGTCAAGCTCCCTGCCAGACCAGCGCTCAAGTACCTTGCGCCCGAGCATGCAGAGGAGGTCGATATAGATGTCGTAGAGGCTGTTGACGCTTTCTGGCGTCAGGCTGGAGACCACCGCACCCCGCCGGGGGAAAATCTCGATCAGATGGCGGCGCTCCAGAATGAGCAGTGCTTCCCGAACGGAGCCACGGCTGACATTCAGTTCTCCCGACACCTTCAATTCCTGAATGCGTTCGCCGGGCTTGAGATCTCGCGTGATGATTCGTTGCCCCAGATGCTGGGCAATTTGTTCAGACAGACTTTCCGGGGCCTGAAACCTCATAAAGTTGGTCACTCATTCCTGAAGACGGCACGATTTCAAACGCAGAAGTTTACCACAGGGAATCTATAGCCCCACCCCTTGTCTGACATTTTGCGTAGCTCAGAAAAAGTCGCGGCAATTCACTGCCGGTTTTTTGACGACCGTCTGTGAACTGCAGCCGGAAAAGCAGAATTTAAATGACCTTAGCATTATTAATATATGTTTTTATTGACTTTTATTGATTAGGCACGGTTTCTGCTTTGGACAAGCAAAGCACTGTAAACTTCTGCGACAGAGTGAACCGTAGTGAAAAACATACCGTCGATCAAGCAGTCTCCCGCCCAGCCCCAGAAGCTGGCTGCGCTGCGTCAGGCACATCAGGAGTGGAGTAACACGCCGGATGTGCTCACCAGGCTGACCCGTCGTCTGTCCACCACGCTGTCGCTGGAACAACAGCTTGCGATTCTGGCCGAAGAGCTGGGTGCCATTGTCCCATTCACTGCTCTTAACTATCGTCACCGGATTGGCAAACAGGATTTCGTCTACGCCACTGGCATGGGCGGCCCTCACCGGTGTGAATACCGGCTAAGCCTGGAAGGGATCAATTACGGAACTCTCACTCTTCAACGCCGCCAGAGATTCTCGGAACAGGAACTGGAAGGCGTCGAGATGATTCTCAGTGCGGCGATCTGCCCGATTCGCAACGCCTGCCAGTACGTGGCCATTGAGCAGGCTTCGCTGACCGACTCACTGACCAGCATCCCCAACAAGCGCGCCCTGGACGATGCCCTGCAGCGCTCAAGCCTGCTGTCGGAGCGACATGGCGAGCCCTACTCGCTGATACTTTGCGATCTCGACCATTTCAAGGCTGTCAACGATACGCATGGCCATGTGGTGGGAGACCATCTACTGCAAATCGCGGCCGCCGAACTTGAAAACTCTGTTCGAACGTCCGATACCGTTTACCGGTTTGGTGGCGAGGAGTTTGCCATTCTGTTGCCGCACACCCCGGAACAGGATGCCAGAGACGTGGCAGAAAGGGTTCGTGAGGCCATAGCGGCCATTCGGGTGGATGGCGGAGAGAAAGAGCTGAAGATAACGACCAGCTGCGGCGTTGCCACCTTCCTGCCCAAAGAATCACCCCAAGCGTGGCTGGCAAGGGCAGACGAGGCACTTTACCGTGCCAAACACCAGGGCCGGAATTGCACCCGGGTGTTTGCCACCATTTCGTAACGATCAGCCCCGGGGCGTCTTACTTCTGGCTCTATCTGGCCTGGAAGCACGCCCGGCCGGTTTGGCAGGTTTGGTGTCGCTGACAGCCCATTTGTTGCCGGGGGTCTTCTTGCCGGACCGGCCAGGGCTTTTCCGCCTCTGGCGGTCGTGGGCCGCTTTCTCATTTGGCGTTTTCTGCGGAATCTCAACCGCGTCCAGACCCACTGTCCGACTCAGGGTATCTACCGCCCTCTGATCCAGCTCTTCCCATTTGCCAACCGTCAGCCTGCTCGGCAGGAAGATCGGCCCGTAGCGTACTCGCTTCAGCCGACTGACCCGGACTCCCTGGGATTCCCACAGCCGCCGCACTTCCCGATTCCGGCCTTCCAGCAGGGTGACATGAAACCAGCGATTGATGCCGCTGCCGCCGGCCGGGGAGATATCGGTGAACTTGGCCATGCCGTCTTCCAGCAGAACGCCCTGAAGCAGTCGCTCAATCATGGCGTCGTCCACTTCCCCGAAGATCCGTACCG
This sequence comes from Marinobacter sp. NFXS11, assembly GCF_040148675.1. Classification (NCBI taxonomy): domain Bacteria; kingdom Pseudomonadati; phylum Pseudomonadota; class Gammaproteobacteria; order Pseudomonadales; family Marinobacteraceae; genus Marinobacter; species Marinobacter sp. NFXS11. The sequence continues at coordinate 1,642,564 of NZ_JAGDDV010000001.1, forward strand.
CGTATTCCCGATCAATCTGGTTGGACGGATGCATCAGCCGGTTTGCCAGCTCACCATCTGTGGTAAAGAGCACCAGGCCCGTGGTGTTGATATCCAGCCGCCCAATGGAAATCCACCGATGCTCTTTGAGCCTCGGGAGACGATCGAACACCGTCGGCCGGCCCTCGGGATCCTTTCGGGTGGTGACTTCGCCCTCTGGCTTGTTATAGATCAGCACACGGCGCAGCACTTCCGCCGCCCCGGACACTTCCAGGCGCTTGCCGTCGAGCTCGAAACGGTCTTCCACGGTTGCCTTCTGGCCCGGCGCTACCGGCTGGCCGTTGACCACCAGGCGGCCGGCTTCCATCCAGCCTTCAATTTCCCTGCGCGAACCGATGCCCGCCCGGGCAAGCAATTTCTGAATACGCTCTGGCCCACCCAGGCTAACTTTGTCCTGGGCTGGCCTGGCTGGTTTGTTGGGGCGTTCTGCCGCCATGAAATCAATCCTTAGTATCTGACTGACACCCGAATGGCATCAGTGAAGTGTCTGGCTCGAAGATTCGTCGTCGTTCTGGGCAGTCGTCGATTCGAACTCGATCTCCGCCTGCATGTTCTTTTCAATTTCCCGGCCGATCTCTTCAAGATCGCGGACTTCATTCAGGGGCGGCATCTGGTCGAGGCCCGTGAGGTTGAAGTAGTCCAGAAACTGTTTCGTGGTCGCGTACATGGCTGGTCGACCGGGAACATCCCGATGTCCTACGACGCGCACCCACTCTCGCTCAAGCAGCGTACGAATGATATTGCTGCTTACCGTAACACCCCGGATGTCCTCGATTTCACCCCGGGTGATGGGCTGCCGGTAGGCAATCAGTGCCAGGGTTTCCAGCAACGCCCGGGAATAGCGCTGGGGCTTTTCCTCGAACAACCGGCCTACCCAGGGCGCGAATTCTTCGCGTACCTGAATACGGTAGCCACTGGCGACCTTTTTCAATTCAAAACCACGCCCCTCGCAGGCCGCTTCCAGAAGCACCATGACATGTTCCATCACCTGGCGCGCGGGACGTTCCTCTTCACTGAACAGTTCCCGGAGCTGGTCGAGAGACAAAGGTTTGCCCGCAGCCAACAGGGCCGCTTCGGCAATCGCCTGTATTCTCAGCAGGTGTTCTTCGTTCATGGTGTCTAATCCGTATTTCCGTGCTTTGAACGTTGGGAGGCCCTAGCTGGCTGCCCTGGCTCGAACATGAATCGGGCCCAAGACCTCGGCCTGAACAACCTCGATCAACTGCTCTTTGACCAGCTCAAGCGTGGCCAGGAAGGTCACCACGACGCCGAGCCGGCCCTCTTCAATCGTAAACAGGCTCTCGAATGTCACGAAATGATCATCCTGAAGCGCCGACAGGATTGCGGACATGCGCTCCCGGGTCGAAAGCCTTTCCCGTTCAACATGGTGACTGGTGAACAGGTCTGCACGCTGAAGAACGCCCTGCAGCGCCAGCAACATTTCCCGCAACTCTACATCCGGATGGGGCTGACTTGAGGGCATCTTGGGCAGGGCGGCCGAGGCGGCAAAGGTATCGCGCTCCAGACGTGGTAATTCATCAATATCCTCGGCGGCCTGCTTGAAACGTTCGTATTGCTGAAGCCGGCGAATCAGTTCGGCCCGGGGATCAACCTCTTCCTCATCATCGCTTTCCTGTCGAGGCAACAGCATCCTCGATTTGATCTCCGCCAATGTGGCCGCCATCACCAGGTATTCCGCAGCCAGCTCGAAGCGCATGGACTCTACGGCACCGATGTAATCCATGTATTGCCGGGTAATTTCGCTGACGTCGATGTCCAGAATGTTCATGTTCTGGCGACGGATAAGATACAGCAGAAGATCCAGCGGCCCTTCGAACGCTTCAAGGAAGACGGCAAGGGCGTCCGGCGGTATGTACAGGTCTTTGGGAAGATCCACCACCGGCTTGCCGGAAACCCGCGCAAGCGGCGACTGCTCCGGGGCAGCGTCCTGAGCTTCGGGCGTAGCCTGATCGGTGGATTCTTCGGTCATAACCTTTCACTCCGGATCGGCGCCCCGGCTGTATGCGCGCGGCACCGATTCCTGCGAATTCAGCGGTAATGAAGCCCCATGGCTGCCCGGACTTCCTCAAGGGTATCGCGAGCGGCATCGCGAGCGTGTTCGCGGCCTTCCTGGAGAATGGAATGCACCAGATCCGGATTGCTCTCATACTCCCGGGCGCGTTCGTGGAGCGGCCGCTGCTCCTCGACAATCGCGTCGATCAACGGCTTCTTGCAATCCAGGCAACCGATGCCCGCACTGCGACAACCGGTCTGCACCCACTCCTGGGTGTCGGCATCGGAATAGATCTTGTGCATTCCCCACACCGGGCACTTCTCGGGTTCACCCGGATCCGTGCGCCGGACCCTCTGGGGATCGGTCTGCATGGTGCGAACCTTCTGGGCAACGCTGTCCGGATCTTCCCGCAAACCGATATAGTTGTTGTAGGACTTGGACATTTTCTGACCGTCCAGCCCCGGCAACTTTGACTCCGGCGTCAGCAGTGGCTGCGGTTCCGGCAAAATCACCTTGCCGCCACCTTCAATGTAGCCATACAGGCGCTCACGATCGCCAAGGGAGATATTCTGTTGCTCTTTCAACAGAGCACGGGCCGTTTCCAGGGCATCCATGTCGCCTTCTTCCTGGTATCGCCTCTTGAGATTGCGATAGAGCTTCGCATTTTTCTTGCCCATCTTGACGATGGCGCCTTCCGCCTGCTCCTCAAATCCCGGCTCACGACCATAGATATGGTTGAAGCGGCGCGCGATCTCCCGGGTGATTTCGACATGGGAAACCTGATCGGCACCAACCGGCACCTTTCCTGCCCGGTAGACAAGGATGTCTGCGCTCTGAAGCAGCGGGTAACCCAGGAACCCATAGGTCGCCAGATCTTTCTCCCGCAGCTTTTCCTGCTGGTCCTTGAATGTGGGCACACGCTCCAGCCAACCGAGGGGCGTGATCATCGACAACAGCAGGTGCAGTTCGGCATGTTCGGGCACCTGTGACTGAATGAACATCGTCGACGAGCCCGGGTTCACGCCTGCCGCGAGCCAATCGATGACCATATCCCAGACGCTCTGTTCAATGCCGGAGGGATCGTCGTAATTGGTGGTCAGCGCGTGCCAGTCTGCCACAAAAAAGAAGCATTCGAATTCATGCTGGAGTTTAACCCAGTTTTTCAGCACACCGTGGTAGTGGCCAAGGTGAAGCTTGCCGGTCGGACGCATGCCGGACAAAACCCTTTGCTGGGAATCTACAGAACTCAAAGCACGAACTCCTTATTTTGTATTGGAACCGCCATCATAGTTCAGGCGACCCGGCATTATAAATAAAAAACCCCCGCTCTGCAGGGCAGAAACGGGGGTTTTTACTGAAAGAAGGCCAGCTTACCAGCCAGTGACTTCCTTCAGGGCCTGGCCGATCTCGGCCAGACTGCGCACAGTGCGAACACCAGCGTCTTCCAGAGCAGCAAACTTGTCGTCTGCTGTACCCTTGCCACCGGAAATGATGGCGCCAGCGTGGCCCATACGCTTGCCCGGAGGCGCAGTAACACCAGCGATGTAGGAAACCACCGGCTTGGAGACGTTCTCCTTGATGTAGGCCGCAGCTTCTTCCTCGGCGGTACCGCCGATCTCGCCAATCATAACAATGGCTTCTGTCTCAGGATCTTTCTCGAGCAGGGCCAGAATGTCGATGAAGTTGGAGCCCGGGATCGGGTCACCACCGATACCGATACAGGTGGACTGACCGTAGCCGAAGTCAGTGGTCTGCTTGACCGCTTCGTAAGTCAGGGTGCCTGAACGGGACACGATGCCAACCTTGCCCTTCTTGTGGATGTGGCCTGGCATGATGCCGATCTTGCACTCGTCCGGCGTAATAACACCCGGGCAGTTGGGACCAATCATGCGAACGCCCTTGCGATCCACGTATTCCTTGGCGTACAGCATATCGATGGTCGGGATACCTTCAGTGATACATACGATCAGCTGAATGCCGGCATCCGCCGCTTCGATGATGGCGTCTTTACAGAACGGCGCCGGTACATAGATAACGGTTGCTTCTGCGCCAGTTGCTGCAACAGCGTCACGCACGGTGTTGAACACCGGCAGACCCAGATGCTCGGTACCGCCCTTGCCGGGGCTAACGCCGCCAACCATCTTGGTGCCGTAGGCAATCGCCTGCTCTGAGTGGAAGGTGCCCTGTGCGCCGGTAAAGCCCTGACAGATAACCTTGGTGTCTTTGTTAATCAGGATGCTCATTATTTACCCCCTGCGGCTTTAACAACTTGCTCTGCCGCATTCGACAGACTGGTAGCGGCAATGATGTTCAGGCCGCTCTCGGCGAGTACCTGAGTACCCTTCTCCGCGTTGTTGCCTTCAAGGCGAACCACAACAGGAACCTTGACGCCGACTTCCTTCACGGCACCGATAATGCCTTCTGCAATCATGTCGCAGCGAACGATACCACCGAAGATGTTGACCAGAACCGCCTTGACGTTGGAGTCAGACAGGATGATCTTGAATGCCTCGGAAACACGCTCCTTGGTTGCACCGCCACCAACGTCCAGGAAGTTGGCAGGCTGGCCACCGGACAGCTTGATGATGTCCATGGTACCCATGGCCAGGCCGGCACCGTTGACCATGCAGCCGATGTTGCCTTCGAGGGCTACGTAGTTCAGTTCCCACTTGGCCGCTTCCGCTTCCCGGGAATCTTCCTGGGAGGGATCGTGCATTTCGTGGATTTTCTTCTGACGGTACAGCGCGTTGCCGTCGACGCCAACTTTGGCATCCAGGCAGTGCAGATCGCCGGCAGGGGTAATAACCAGCGGGTTGATCTCGACCAGTGCCAGGTCGCACTCTTCGAACAGTTTCGCCAGACCAACGAAAATTTTGGTGAACTGACCGATCTGCTTGCCTTCCAGGCCCAGCTTGAACGCGAGCTCACGGCCCTGGTACGGCTGTGCGCCAACCAGCGGATCGATTTCCGCTTTCAGGATCTTCTCGGGCGTTTCTTCGGCAACCTTCTCGATCTCGACACCACCTTCGGTGGAAGCCATGAACACGATACGGCGAGTGCCACGGTCAACAACCGCACCCAGGTAGAGCTCCTGGTCGATGTCGGTGAGGGATTCAACCAGAATCTTGCTGACCGGCTGGCCGTTCTCATCTGTCTGATAGGTTACCAGGTTCTGACCCAGCCACTTCTCGGCAAACTCACGGATCTCGTCTTTGCTCTTGACCAGCTTTACACCGCCAGCCTTACCACGGCCACCTGCGTGAACCTGGGCTTTTACAACCCATGCATCACCGCCGATTTCACCAGCTGCGTCTACAGCTTCCTTCGGAGTATCACAGGCAATGCCCTTGGATACTGGCAGGCCATATTCAGCGAAAAGCTGTTTGCCCTGATATTCATGCAAATTCATAGTTAATGTCCCGAATTAAAAAATTCCTGGTTTGCGTTACTTCTTCTTGCGGCGGTTGGCGATATGGATCGCGCCACCACCGACGGCCAGAGCTGCTTCATGCACGGACTCGGACAGAGTCGGGTGTGCAAAGCAGGTCAGGGCCAGATCTTCGGCGCTGGAACCGAATTCCATGGCGATTACGCCCTGGGCAACGATTTCAGAGGCCTGGGGACCAACTACATGGAAACCGACAATGCGGTCAGTTTTTGCGTCAGCAATGATCTTGACCAGACCGGACGCCGAGTTTGCAGCCATTGCACGACCGTTGGCCGCAAACGGGAAGGTACCTACGTTGTACTCCTCACCTTCTGCCTTCATCTGCTCTTCGGTTTTGCCAACCCAGGCAACTTCCGGGAAGGTGTAGACAACGTTCGGGATGCAGTCGTAGTTCACCTGAGGCTTGTGCCCGGCGATACGCTCCGCAACCATGATGCCTTCTTCAGACGCCTTGTGGGCCAGCATGGGTCCACGAACCACGTCACCGATCGCCCAGACACCCGGGGCTTCGGTTTTACAGTTGTCATCAACAAAGATGAAGCCGCGCTCATCCATCTGGACGCCGGAGTCTTCCGACAACAGGTTGTCGGTGTAGGGTCGACGACCAACAGCCACGATCAGCTTGTCGAACTTGGCTTCGTGCTTGCCCTTGGAATCTTCATAGTTCACGTTCACCAGCTTGCGCTTTACTTCCGCGCCAGTCATACGCGCACCCATGACGATGTTCAGTCCCTGCTTCTGGAACTGTTTCAGGGCATCTTTTGCTACCTGCTGGTCAACGGCCGGCAGGAAGGTGTCCTGGGCTTCCAGAACGGTGACTTCCGCGCCCAGGCGTGCCCAGACACTGCCGAGCTCCAGGCCGATAACGCCGGCACCAATTACACCCAGACGCTTCGGCACCTCGGTGAACTCGAGGGCACCCTCGGAATCCACGATGTATTCGCCGTCGAAGGGCGCGGGCGGAATCTGGATCGGCTTGGAACCGGTGGCCAGAATGATGTTTTCGGCTTCGTAGGTCTTTGACTTGCCGTCCTTGTCGGTTACTTCCACCTTGCGGTTGGCCAGCAATTTGCCGTGGCCATGGATGGAAGTCACGCCGTTGGACTTGAACAGGCCTGCGATACCGCCGGTCAGCTGCTTAACGATGCCGCTCTTGCGCTCCATCATCTTGCCGATGTCCATTTTGACATCCTTGGCAATGATGCCCTGCATCTCAAAATCGTGGCTGGACTCCTCAAACTTGTGGGAAATCTCCAGCAGCGCCTTGGAGGGGATGCAGCCAACGTTCAGGCAGGTACCACCGAGCACCTGTGCCTTGCCGTCTTCTGAAGTCCAGGACTCGACACACGCGGTCTTGAGACCCAGCTGTGCCGCTTTGATGGCAGCTACGTAGCCCCCGGGGCCTGCACCAATGACAATGACGTCGTACTTATCAGACATACTTTTATCCCGTTTCCGATTCGTTAAATGTCGGCTCAGACGTCCAGCAGAATACGTGCCGGGTCTTCAAGCATTTCTTTGATGGCAACGAGGAACTGCACCGCTTCCTTACCATCAATCATTCGGTGGTCGTAAGAAAGCGCCAGGTACATCATCGGCTGAATTTCCACCTTGCCGTTCACGGCCATCGGACGCTCCTGGATCTTGTGCATGCCCAGGATGGCTGTCTGCGGCGGGTTCAGGATCGGTGTGGAAATCAGCGAACCGAAGATGCCGCCGTTGGTAATCGTGAAGGTACCGCCGGTCATGTCTTCAATGGCCAGCTTGCCGTCTTTCGCCTTGGTGCCGTACTCGACGATCTTCTTCTCGATGTCGGCCAGACCCATGGCGTCGGAATCACGCAGAACCGGGACCACCAGGCCGCGATCGGTGGAAACCGCCACGCCGATGTCCTGGTAACCGTGATACACCATGTCGTTACCGTCGATGGACGCGTTCACCGCCGGGAAGCGCTTCAGGGCTTCGGTGGCGGCCTTGGTGAAGAACGACATGAAGCCAAGCTTGATACCGTGACGCTTCACAAAGCTGTCCTGGTACTGCTTGCGCATCTCCATGATCGGCCCCATGTTCACCTCGTTAAAGGTGGTCAGCATGGCTGCGCTCTGCTGCGCATTAACCAGTCGCTTGGCGATGCTCGCACGCAGTCGGGTCATCGGCACGCGCTTCTCGGGACGTTCGCCCTGGCTGACGTTGACTTCCGGCATACCCGCCGCAGGCTGAGGCGCAGCAGCACCGCCGGAGGACTTGGCACTGTCCACGTGGTTCTGAACGTCTTCCTTGGTTACGCGGCCATCTTTGCCCGTACCCTTGATGCTGTTCGGATCGACGTTATTTTCCTCAGCCAGCTTGCGGGCCGCCGGGCTCAGGATCGCTTCGCCGGAAGACGCCTCGCTCTTGGCTTCTTCCTTCGGAGCCTCTTCCTTGCTTTCTTCTTTCTTGCCCTCGGCAGGCTTGGAATCGCCCTTGGCGCCTTCCTTGAACTTGCCGACTACCTCACCACTTTCAACGGTATCGCCTTCATTCTTGATGATTTCTTCAATCACGCCGTCTGCCGGCGCAACAACCTCAAGAACGACCTTGTCGGTCTCGATATCGACAATCAGCTCGTCACGGGAGCAGGCTTCACCCGGCTGTTTGTGCCAGGTCGCGACAGTACCTTCCGCGACCGACTCCGGGAAAACGGGGGCTTTAATCTCAGTTGACATTACAGATCCTTAGTTCGGTAGCTCGTCAAATTTCAAACGCGTCGTTGACCAGTTTCTTCTGCTCTTCAATGTGGACCGACATATGGCCACAGGCGGGAGCAGCCGAAGCGTCACGACCGGCATATTGAAGGTACAGCTTGGGATTCTTGCGATGCAGCGCATTACGCATATGATGCTGACTGCAATACCAGGCACCCTGGTTCATCGGTTCTTCCTGACACCAGACAACGTGCTTGAGCTTGGTGTATTCGCTCAGAAGTTCGTCAAGGTCGTCTCCGGGGAAAGGATACAGCTGTTCGATCCGAACGATGGCAACGTCATCACGCTCGTCAGATTTCTTCTTCTCCAACAGATCGAAATACACCTTGCCAGAGCACAGAATCAGGCGGGTGACCTTCTTCGGATCGGACGGTTCTTTCTCGGGCAGCACCGTCTTGAACGTACCGCTGGTCAGATCATCAAGATCAGACGTCGCTTCCTTGTGCCGCAGCAGGCTCTTGGGCGTAATAGCAACCAACGGCTTGCGCAACGGGCGTTTAACCTGGCGACGCAGCATATGGAATACCTGGGAAGGCGTGGTCGGCACGCAGACCTGGATATTATGCTCGGCACTCAGTTGCAGGAATCGTTCGAGGCGCGCCGAACTGTGCTCTGGCCCCTGCCCTTCGTAACCATGGGGCAGCAGCAGGGTCAGGCCGCAAAGGCGTCCCCACTTGTGCTCACCACTGGTCAGGAACTGGTCGATTACAACCTGGGCGCCGTTGGCAAAATCGCCGAACTGCGCTTCCCAGACCACAAGGCCATCAGGCGCGGTGGTCGCGTAGCCGTACTCGAACGCCATTACGGCTTCTTCCGACAGCAGCGAGTCGTAGATTTCAAACTTGGGCTGGTCCTCGGACAATTCAGCCAGAGCGATGTGGGTCGAGCCGTCTTTCTGATTGTGAAGCACCGCATGACGGTGAGAGAACGTGCCTCGACCAATATCCTGCCCCGTAAGGCGGATTGGGTGACCTTCGTCCAACAGCGTCGCGTAGGCCATGACTTCACCGTAGCCCCAGTTGATAGGCAGGGCGCCGGCGGTCATTTTTTCGCGGTCAGAAACAATCTTGGAGACCTGACGCTGGATGCTGAAACCTTCAGGGACCGAGGTCAGTTTCTTACCCAGCTTCTGAATGGTCTTCAGCGCAACGCTCGACTTGCACTTGGCAGTCCACTCGTGGCCGAGGTAAGGGGTCCAGTCAACGTAGAGCTCTTTGTTAGGCTCCTTGACCAGAGATTTGACCACGTGCTCGCCGTTGTCCAGGGCGTCACGGTAGTCGTTCTCCATTTGCTTGGCTTCTTCCTCGGTAATAACACCGGCTTCCACCAATTGATCCACGTACAGGTTGCGGGTGGTCTTCAGCTTACGGATTTTCTCGTACATGACCGGCTGGGTTGCTGCCGGCTCATCCGCCTCGTTGTGGCCGCGGCGACGATAGCAGACCAGGTCGATCACAACGTCGTTCTTGAATTCGTTGCGGTAATCCATGGCCATCTGTGTCACGAACATGACCGCTTCAGGGTCATCCGCATTCACATGCAGAATGGGCGCCTGGATCATCTTGGCAACGTCGGTACAGTATTCCGTGGACCGCGCATCTTCCTGCTTGCTGGTGGTGAAACCAACCTGGTTGTTGATGACGATATGAATGGTGCCACCAACGCCGAAACCGCGGGTCTGGGACATCTGGAAGGTTTCCATCACCACGCCCTGGCCGGCAAACGCCGCGTCGCCGTGCATGATAATCGGAACGACCTTGGTGCCCTCATCGTCGTTACGGCGGGTTTGACGAGCCCGGACAGAGCCCTCGACAACCGGAGAAACGATTTCAAGGTGCGACGGGTTAAACGCCATTGCCAGATGGACTTCGCCACCCGGCGTCATCACGTTGGATGAGAAGCCCTGGTGATACTTCACATCACCGGAGCCGGAATCCGCGAGTTTCTTGCCCTCGAACTCGTCAAAGAGCTCCCGCGGATTTTTGCCCAGGGTGTTAATCAGGACGTTGAGGCGGCCACGGTGAGCCATACCCAGGACAATTTCCTTGGCGCCATAGGATCCGGCGCGCTGAATCAGCTCGTCCAGACAGGGAATCAGACTCTCGCCACCCTCAAGGCCGAACCGTTTTACGCCCGGATAGCGGGACCCCAGGTACTTTTCGAGGCCCTCGGCGGCTGTCAGGCGCTCAAGGATGTGCTTACGGGTGTTGTCTTCGTACGCAGGACGTGAACGAACCGGCTCCATGCGCTGCTGGAACCAGCGCTTGATGCGGGTATCCACCACGTGCATGTATTCAGCACCGATGCTTTCGCAATAGGTCTGGCGCAGGCCATCGACAATGTCTCCGAGCTTCATGGTCTCGGAACCGAGGTTCAGGGAACCCGTCTGGAATTCGAGATCCCTGTCAGAGTCGGATAGCTCATGAAATTCAGGGTCAAGGTCTTCGACCTGGGGACGCTGCCATACGCCGAGCGGGTCCAGCTTCGCCTCCTGATGACCGCGGAAGCGATAGGCGTTAATCAGCTGAAGAACACGAATCTGCTTTTTGTCCGCATCAGACGTGGCACTGGCGGGAACGCCGCCGCTGGCAAGAAAGCGCTGATTGCGGGAAATGTGTTCAAACTGTTCGCGGATGGAAGAGTGGACAATGTCACGGCCCTTGTAGCCATCGACACTGGGAAGCTTGTCGAAATAGCTGCGCCACTCTTCGGGAACGGCGTTGGGGTCTGTCAGGTAGGTTTCAAAAAGCTGTTCAACATAGGCGAGATTTCCACCCTGGAGGTGGGAAGTCTGCCATAACTGCTCCATTATGCTTTCGTGCATCTTGAATAGCTCACCTTGGGCTGGTGCGGGGAGCCCGATATGGTCGGCCAGGGGTATTTCTCAGTCAATACGGGTTTTTACGGGATCGACTTTGGCCACCACACCCGACATGGATGTTTTCCATTCCCCGGTGGTTTTTATACTCAGCAAAACAGGGAGAAAACTTTATAAGTTCCCGCCACGGCTTGCGTAGTGTGCACCCGGGTAAGACCTTTGACTATAAGCCATTGGTTGAAGGCCCCGCAAATTTGCGAGGCCTTCCGGGTACTAACCTGATCAGAATAGTATAGCGTCTGTCGCAAATCCTGCTGCTTAAGTCGCCCGTTGCAGCAGAAGATTACGAATGTGGCCGATAGCCCTTGTGGGGTTCAGGCCTTTCGGACAGACACTCACACAGTTCATGATGCCCCGGCAACGGAACACGCTGAACGGATCATCAAGGTTGGCAAGTCGCTCTTCCTGGGCTGTATCCCGGCTGTCTGCCAGGAAACGGTAGGCCTGAAGCAGGCCGGCAGGACCGATAAACTTGTCCGGATTCCACCAGAATGACGGGCAGGAGGTGGAGCAGCAGGCACAGAGAATACACTCGTACAGGCCGTCCAGCTTCTGGCGATCTTCCGGAGACTGCAGACGCTCGATTGCGGGAGCAGGCTTGTCGTTAATCAGGTACGGCATGACCTTCTCGTACTGCTTGTAGAAAAGGCTCATATCAACAACCAAATCACGAATAACCGGCAGGCCCGGCAGTGGGCGAAGAACCAGCTTGTCGCCCTTCACCACCTGGGAAACCGGCGTGATACAGGCCAGGCCGTTCTTGCCGTTCATGTTCATGCCATCAGAGCCACAAACGCCCTCGCGACAGGAACGACGGTAGGCCATTGAAGGATCCCGTTCCTTGACCAGGTTCAGCACGTCAAGAACCATGAGATCCTTGCCTTCCGGAATCTCGACATCCACGTCCTGCATATAAGGCGCGTTGTCCGTCTCCGGGTTATAACGATAAAGGCTTACTAACATTTTCGGAGTCCCCCTTAGTAAGTCCGGACCTTCGGCTGAAACGTGTCCACAGTCTTCGGCGCGAAATTCACGTCACGTTTACCAACACGCTTTTCCAGCGGGAAGTAGATGGAGTGCTTAAGCCAGTTTTCGTCGTCACGCTCGGTGAAATCGTTCCTGGCATGGGCACCACGGCTTTCCTTACGCTCGAACGCAGAGATGGCGGTAGACAAGGCAACCTCGAAAAGGTTGTCCAGCTCGAGCGCTTCAATACGAGCGGTGTTGAAGGCGTTGCTGGTATCCGCCAGTTTGGTGTTGCGAACACGCTCACCAATCGCTTCCAGCTTTTTGAGGCCCTCTTCCATGCTCTTGCCGTCACGGAATACACCGAAGTAAAGCTGCATGCAGTTCTGAAGATCCTTCCGAACCTCTGCAACACTTTCGCCCTCGGACGCATTGTTCAGGCGGTCAAGCCGCGCCATGGCGCGCTTGATATCATCCTCACTGGCACCGTCCACCTCAAAGCCGCCACGAAGCTGCTCTTCAATGTGCAGACCCGCTGCGCGACCAAAGACCACCAGATCCAGCAGAGAGTTGCCACCCAGACGGTTGGCACCGTGTACAGATACACAGGCGGCCTCGCCACAGGCAAACAGCCCGGGGATTGGCTTGTCTTTGCCATTCTCGTCCTGGGTCAGCGCCTGACCACCAACGTTGGTCGGAATACCGCCCATCATGTAGTGGCAAGTCGGAACAACGGGGATCGGCTCTTTAACCGGATCAACGTGCGCAAAAGTCCGGGACAGCTCACAGATGCCTGGCAGGCGCAGGTTCAGGGTTTCTTCGCCCAGATGATCAAGCTTCAGCAGCACGTGATCCTTGTCGGGACCGCAGCCGCGACCTTCCAGGATCTCGATGACCATGGCGCGAGCAACAACGTCCCGGCCTGCCAGGTCTTTCGCGTTCGGCGCATAGCGCTCCATGAAACGCTCACCTTCGGCGTTGATCAGATACCCACCCTCGCCGCGGCAACCTTCTGTTACCAGCGTGCCGGCACCGTAGATACCGGTCGGATGGAACTGCCACATTTCCATATCCTGCATCGGGAAACCGGCGCGCAGCGCCATGCCGATACCGTCGCCCGTGTTGATCAGGGCGTTTGTTGTGGAGGCGTAGATACGGCCCGCGCCACCGGTAGCCAGAACGGTTGCCTTGGACTTGATGTAGGCAACTTCGCCGGTCTCGACTTCGATGGCGACCACACCAACGACTTCGTCCTTGCTGTTCTTGACGAGATCGACCGCGTACCACTCGTTCAGGAACGTGGTGCCGCCCTTGATGTTGGCCTGATACAGAGTATGCAGAAGCGCGTGACCGGTACGGTCGGCAGCGGCACAGGTACGCGCTGCCTGAGTCGGGTTATCCGGCCCCTTGGACTGGCCACCGAAAGGACGCTGGTAGATGCGACCCTGCTCGGTGCGAGAGAAAGGAAGACCCATGTGCTCAAGCTCGAACACCGCCTGAGGACCTACGGAACACATGTACTCGACGGCATCCTGGTCGGCGATGTAGTCCGAGCCTTTCACCGTGTCATACATGTGCCAGCGCCAGTCGTCGTTCGGATCAGCACTGGCGATAGCACAGGTGATACCGCCCTGCGCAGAGACCGTATGAGACCGCGTAGGGAAAACCTTGGTGATACACGCGGTATTGACGCCGGATTCGGTCAGCTGAAGCGCGGCACGCATGCCGGAGCCACCGCCACCGATAACAATTGCGTCAAAGGACATGGTCTTGATATTAGCCATCGATTAAAGCCCCCAAATAATTTGAATACCCCAGACGACGTACACAAAAACACCGAGGATAACCACTGCCTGGGCCAGCAACCGTTGTCCAGCGGATTTCATGTAATCCGTTGTAACTGTCCACAACCCGACCCATGCATGCCCCGCAATCGACAACAAAGCCAGAAGCGTGAATATCTTCATCCATGCCTGATCGAACAGAGCAGACCAGGTTTGGTAGTCGACATCGGTGGAGATGAAAAAGCCAAGTAAAAACAGTGTGTACAGGGCTAATACGTAGGCCGAAACGCGCTGGATGATCCAATCCTGAATTCCATTACGACCGATATTCGTGACACTGTTCATGCCCATACCCAAACTCCTGCCAAAAGGATGAGAATGACGGAAACCGCAATCGTGATCTTTGATGCCAGGCGGCCGCTTTCCAGCTCTTCACCAATGCCCATGTCCATGAACAGGTGCTTGATACCCGCAACCAGGTGGTACAACAGAGCAGACAAAATGCCCCAGGTAATCAGCTTGGCAAGGAAGCTGTCCAGCAATTCACTTACGCGACTGAAGCCCTCTTCCCCGGACAGGGAAAGCTGGAGCCCGTAGAGCATGAACGCAACAGCAACAAACAGAATGATGCCGCTGATGCGGTGCAATATGGACGTAATGGCTGGCAGCGGAAAATGAAACTTGCCGAGATCGAGATTTACTGGTCGTTTGCTATTCACAGCGCTCTCACACTCTCTCTTAGTTCCGCGGGACCGGAAAACCGGGTGCGGATGGTTGGTATGTAAGGATCGGCATGCCGCTACGAAACCGGCATACGATTGGCTTGGAAGAGAAGAAACCTTTTCCACAACCGGCTGTCTACAAGCTGCCACAAAAGGTTTATCCCCGATTCCGGGCTAGGGATTATAAGGAGTACCCTAACCAATTACAAACCTGCAACGTCGCTCAGGCCGCGTATTTCAGGGGGTTAAGCCAGCTATAAGGATGATTGACAAATCGTTTTCCTCCACGAATCCGTTGTCATTCGGGATATCCCTGATTTACAGCCACTGTCAAATTATGGGTTTTCCCGACTCTTCCATTGACAAAAAAAGCCAACGCCCTATATTTTGCCGCCAGTTTTGCGATAATACGCGCCTTCTAGCGCATCTATAACTGTAGATAAAGCTGTCAAAGCTGATAAATAGGAGAGCACCATGACCGACAGGAAAGCCACGCTCTCGGTGGGGGACAAGTCCATTGAGCTACCGGTTTATTCAGGCACCGTCGGCCCTGACGTTATCGACGTACGAGGCCTAGTCCAGGAAGGCGTTTTCACATACGATCCCGGATTCGTATCCACGGCAGCCTGCGAATCGGCCATTACCTACATCGACGGAGCAAACGGCGTTCTCCTGCACCGCGGCTACCCGATTGAACAGCTGGCCGAACATTCTGACTACCTTGAAGTCTGCTACCTCCTCCTTCACGGCGAACTCCCGAGCGCCGAGGAAAACCAGAAGTTCCACGACACCATCAAAAACCACACCATGCTGCACGACCAGATGCGGAACTTCTTCCAGGGTTTCCGGCGTGATGCACACCCGATGGCGATCATGTGCGGTGTGGTTGGTGCTCTGTCTGCCTTCTACCACGGTGAGATGGACGTTGCCAGCCAGGAGCAGCGGGAAATTACCGCGCATCGCCTGATTGCAAAGATGCCGACCATTGCCGCCTGGTGTTACAAGTATGCCATTGGCCAACCTTTCATTTATCCGCGCAATGACCTCTCGTACTCCGAGAACTTCCTGCAGATGATGTTTGGCGTTCCTTGCGAGGAGTACAAGCCGAACCCGATCCTGGCCAAGGCCATGGACAAGATTTTCATCCTGCACGCGGATCATGAACAGAACGCCTCAACGTCTACGGTGCGCCTGGCCGGCTCTACCGGCGCCAACCCCTACGCCTGCATTGCCTCCGGCATCGCGGCTCTGTGGGGACCCGCTCACGGGGGCGCCAACGAAGCGGTTCTGGACATGCTGGCCGAGATCGGCGACGAATCCAACATCGAGAAATTCATCGCCAAGGCAAAGGACAAAGACGATCCGTTCCGCCTGATGGGCTTCGGCCACCGGGTATACAAGAATTTCGACCCGCGCGCCAAAGTAATGGCCGAAACTGCCCACGAAGTGCTGACCGAGCTGGGCCTGGAGAACGACCCGCTGCTGAAGATCGCCCAGCGTCTCGAGAAGATCGCCCTGGAAGACGAATACTTCGTCAAGCGCAAGCTCTACCCCAACGTGGATTTCTATTCCGGCCTGATCCTCAAGGCAATCGGAATCCCGACGTCGATGTTCACCGTTATCTTCGCTCTGTCGCGTACCATTGGCTGGTTCTCGCACTGGAACGAAATGGTAAGCGGCGACTATCGCATCGGCCGTCCGCGTCAGCTCTACACCGGCTCGGACTCCCGCGATTATCCGACCGAATAAGTCCGATCTTTCGGGCGAAGCACGCAAAGGCCGCTGATTCAGCGGCCTTTTTTATTGCGTGCTGCCCTGCCCTTATGTGCTAAGTTAACCCGATAAAAACATAAGAGGAGAAAGCGATGACTACAGCAGCATTTATCGGCCTGGGCGTCATGGGTTACCCGATGGCCGGCCACCTGGCGAAGGCGGGGCTCGACGTCAGGGTCTGGAACCGGACCAATGCCAAAGCCGAGCAGTGGGCAAACGAATACTCGGGAACGAGCTGCACCACGATTGCTGAGGCCGTGAGGGGCGCGGATATTGTTTTGACCTGTGTTGGGGCCGATACCGACCTTATGGCCGTTTACGAGGGTGATGAAGGTATTCTCGCTAATGCCTCTGAAGGCGCTGTGCTGGTCGATCACACTACGGCTTCTGCCGGCATTGCCGAGTATCTCGCTGAAGCTGCCAGTAAAAACAACATGGGATTTGTGGACGCGCCTGTATCCGGCGGCCAGCAAGGCGCTGAAAACGGCAAACTGACCATCATGTGCGGCGGCTCGGAACAGGACTATGCGAAAGCCGAGCCGGTTATGGAGCACTATGCGCGGGCACTCAATCGAATGGGCCCAGCTGGCAGTGGCCAGAAAACCAAGATGGTGAACCAGATCGCGATTGCCGGTCTCGTCCAGGGGCTTTCAGAGGCCCTGCACTTTGCCGAGCAGGCTGAACTGGATGTGGCGAAAGTGGTGGACGTGATTTCAAAAGGCGCAGCCCAATCCTGGCAGATGGAAAACCGCTCGGGAACCATGATTGCAGGAGAGTTCGAACACGGCTTCGCCGTTGACTGGATGCGCAAGGACCTCGGGATTTGCCTTGAGGAGGCGAGAAAAGTGAACGCGTCTCTGCCGGTGACCGCACTGGTCGATCAATTCTATGCGGATGTCCAGTCGATGGGCGGTAAACGGTGGGATACCTCATCTCTTATACAGAGACTGAGGAAATTCCGCTAAGGTATTGAATCCGGGGTCATTTGACAGCAATCAGCCCACGACCCCGGAAACCAGCTGACGTTACTTTTTCTTGTCCTGTGGTTGCCACTTACCGTTCACATACCACGCAGACCAGCCCGTCGCCTTGCCATCCTTTTCGGACATGACGTACTGCTCCTTGCTCTTGCGGCTGTAACGAATCACCGTCGGATTGCCCTCGGGGTCACGCTCGGGCGCGTCCATGAGGTAATCGTATTTCGGATCAACTTCCTTGCGGTGCGGTTTGATCTCCATCACGAGGGGCGGCCGCGTTTCCCGGTTTTTCGGGAACTTACTGGCGGCCAGGAACAATCCGGAGGCGCCGTCCCGAAGAACGTAGGTGTCATCCACCTTCTGGCACGGAAGCTCCGGCATGGGCACCGGGTCCATCTTGGGCGGGGCTGGCTCGCCATTTTTTAACAACTTACGGGTATTCTTGCACTCGGCATTGGTGCAACCGAAATACTTCCCGAACCGTCCCGTTTTCAGCTGCATCTCGGAGCCGCACTTGTCACACTCGAGAGTCGGCCCATCGTAGCCCTTGATGCGGAACGTGCCCTTTTCAACCTCGTAGCCAGAGCAATCCGGATTATTACCACAGACATGCAGCTTCCGGGTCTCGTCCACCAGGTAGCTGTCCATGGCGGTGCCACACTTCGGGCAGCGACGCTTCTTGCGCAGCAGGCGGGTTTCGCCCTCACCCTCGACGTCATCGTCGGCGCTGACAACCTCATCACCGGAAACGAGGTTAATGGTAGTCTTGCAACGCTCCTTCGGCGGTAAGGAATAACCTGAGCAACCCAGGAAAACACCGGTGCTGGCCACCCGGATCTGCATGTTCCGTCCACAGCTCGGACATGGAATGTCCGTTTCAGTCGGGGTGTTAGCGCGCATGCCGCCATCTTCACCACTCTCGGCTTTTTCCAGCTGCTGCCGAAACCGACCGTAAAAGTCATTCAGGACTTTCTTCCACTCGACATCGCCCTCGGCAATCTCGTCGAGCTCATCCTCCATTCTGGCGGTGAAGTCGAAGTCCATCAGGTTCGGAAAAGATTCCGACAGGCGCTCGGTAACGATCTCGCCCATCTTCTCGGCGTAGAACCGACGGTTCTGCAGCCTCACGTAGCCGCGATCCTGAATCGTCGAAATAATCGACGCATAGGTCGACGGCCGGCCAATGCCCTGTTTCTCGAGCTCTTTGACCAGGCTGGCCTCGGTATACCTGGGCGCCGGCTTGGTAAAGTGCTGAGTGGGATCCAGCTTCCTGAGATCCAGCATTTCGTCCACCTGAATATCAGGCAGAGCGATGTCTTCGTCTTTCTTGGCGGACTGGGGCGCTGCCTTCAGGAAGCCATCGAACTTGATGATCCGGCCCCGGGTACGGAGCTCGTAATCGCCGTTAGCAACCACGATGGACGTACTCAGGAATTCGGCGTCGGACATCTGACAGCCAATAAACTGGCGCCAGATCAGGTCGTAGAGCTTCTCGGCATCCTTCTCAAGACCGCTGATATCAGCCGGACGACGGCTGACTTCGGTCGGGCGAATGGCCTCGTGGGCCTCCTGGGCACCCTCTTTGCTGCCGTAAACGCGGGGCTTCTCGGGACGGTATTTGTCGCCGAACTGCTTCTCGATGTAAGTTCGGCAACTGTTAATCGCATCCTGACTCAGGTTGGTGGAGTCAGTACGCATATAAGTAATGAAACCGGCCTCATAAAGACGCTGGGCAAGCATCATGGTCTTCTTGACGCTGAAACCCATCCTGTTACTGGCAGCCTGCTGCAGCGTAGACGTGATAAACGGCGCTGAGGGGCGCGAACGGGTCGGTTTGTCTTCCCGCTTGGCGACCTTGAAGGTGCCGGCCTTGAGGCGGCTGACGTGTTCACTGCTCTGCTGCTCATTGACCGGCCGATACGACTTGTCATCGTGCCGGGTAACCTCGAAGCGGACCGGTTGATCAGCCTTGGCAGACGCAAGATCGGCGTGTAACTGCCAGAACTCCTCAGGAACAAACTTCCGGATTTCACGCTCCCGCTCGACGATCAGCCGCACGGCGACTGATTGCACACGGCCGGCGGACAGGCCACGGGCAATCTTGGCCCAAAGCAGAGGCGACACCATGTAGCCCACAACCCGATCGAGGAAGCGGCGGGCCTGCTGGGCATTCACACGGTTATTGTCCAGATTGCCAGGATCCTTGAAGGCCTCCTGAATCGCACGCTTGGTGATTTCGTTGAACACAACGCGCCGGTACTTCTCGGGTTCGCCACCAATGGTCTGCTGAAGGTGCCAGGCGATCGCCTCCCCTTCACGGTCCAAATCCGTTGCCAGATAGATATGGTCTGCTGATTTGGCCAGACGCTTGAGTTCGCTGACCACTTTCTCTTTGCCGGGAAGGATCTCGTAACGGGCACTCCAGTCCTGGTCCGGGTCGACACCCATACGGGCGACCAGCTGTTCACGGGACTTGCGCTTTTTGTGCACCGCCTTTTCTTCAGGGCTCATCTTGCGGGTGATAGCAGCCTGCTTTGCACGCTCCTTGGGATCGGACTGGGATCCGCTGCCACTGACGGGAAGATCACGAATATGCCCGACGCTCGATTTGACGATGAAGTCAGAGCCCAGGTACTTGTTGATGGTCTTCGCTTTCGCTGGTGACTCGACAATTACGAGACTTTTACCCATATCGGAATTCTGTATCCTTGGCGATAAATCGGTCAATTAATCAGCAAACCGTAAACTCGCTGTAAAATCAGTCGGCTAGAAAACACATATACGCCGCCATCTTGTATAGGCTCACTGTTTTACAGGGTCAAGAATAGCAAGACAACCCATTCTTTGGTTTCAATCCTGCTTTTTTTCACATTCGGGAACCCTGTTGGGGCCGCCTACTGAAACAGAAAGGCCCGGCATTTGCCGGGCCTTCTGAAACCGCGTACTGCAACCCGCTTAACGGATTACAGACGCTCCCAGACCGTTGCGATGCCCTGGCCCAGGCCGATACACATGGTGGAAACACCAAGCTTACCGCCTTTGGCCTGCATCACATTCAGCAGGGTTGTGGAGATACGTGCACCAGAGCAGCCCAGCGGATGGCCCAAAGCAATCGCGCCGCCGTTCAGGTTCACTTTCTCTTCCATGACGCCCAGCAGTTTCAGGTCCTTGAGGACGGGTAGAGACTGGCCTGCGAAAGCTTCGTTCAGTTCCCAGAAGTCGATATCTTCGACTTTCAGGCCTGCACGCTTCAGGGCTTTCTTGGTAGCAGGCACCGGGCCATAACCCATGATCGCGGGATCACAGCCGGCAACGGCCATGCTGCGGATCTTGGCAATCGGCTTCAGCCCCAGGGCTTCAGCACGCTCTGCGGACATCAGCACCATTGCAGCCGCACCGTCAGTCAGCTGGGAGGAGGTCCCGGCAGTCACGGTACCGTTCTTCGGATCAAACGCCGGCTTGAGCTGGCCCAGGGATTCCGCCGTGGTCTCCGGACGGATGGTCTCGTCCTCTTCGATCAGCTTCACAAAACCATTCTCATCATGGCCTTGAATCGGCACGATCTCGTTCTTGAAACGGCCTTCTACGGTCGCTTCATGGGCCAGACGGTGGGAGCGAGCACCGAACTCGTCCTGCTGCTCACGGGTAATCCCGTGCATCTTGGCCAGCATTTCCGCGGTCAGGCCCATCATATTGGAGGCCTTGGCAGTGTACTTGGATGCCGCCGGGTTGTGGTCGAAGCCTTCAGTCATGGGTACGTGCCCCATGTGCTCGACACCACCAACGAAGAACACATCACCGTTACCGGTCATGATGGCCTGTGCAGCAGTGTGAATCGCACTCATGGCCGAGCCACACAGACGGTTCACGGTCTGAGCTGCAGATTCATGGGGGATGCGGGTCAGCAGGGAAATCTGACGCGCTACGTTGAAGCCCTGCTCCTTGGTCTGGTTTACGCAGCCCCAGATAACATCTTCAACTTCTCTCGGGTCGAGCTTCGGGTTGCGCTCAAACAGTGCTTCGATCAGATTGGCGGACAGGGTCTCTGCACGCACGTTCCGGAAACAACCGTTTTTGGCACGACCCATCGGAGTCCGCACGCAATCGACGACGACAACGTCTCTCGGATTAAGGCTCATAGATCTTTCTCCGTTCGGAAATCTCGTTCAGGGTTAGCCAAAGAACTTTTCGCCAGTCTTGGCCATTTCACGCAGGTTCTCGGTCGGGTGGTAAAGAGGACCAAGGTCTGCAAACTTGTCTGCCAGTTCGACGAACTTGTCTACACCCATATCGTCGATATAGCGCAGGGCACCACCACGGAACGGCGGGAAGCCGATACCGAAGATCAGGCCCATGTCTGCATCGGCGGGGTCTTCAACTATGCCGTCTTCCAGGCAGCGAACGGTTTCCAGGCACAAAGGCAGCATCATACGGGCGATGATGTCTTCGTCGCTGAACTCGTTCTTACCCTGAACAACAGGCTCGAGCAGCTTGTAGGTCTCTTCGTCGACAACCTTCTTCTGCTTACCCTTGCGGTCCAGTTCATATTTGTAGAAGCCCTTGTCGTTCTTCTGTCCGTAACGGTTGTTATCGAACATGACGTCAATGGCGGTTGTACCCTCGTGCTTCATCCGATCCGGGAAGCCGTCGGCCATTACCTCACCAGCGTGCTTGCCGGTGTCCATGCCGACAACGTCAAGCAGGTACGCAGGACCCATGGGCCAGCCGAACTTTTCCATAACCTTGTCAACGTGCTGGAAGTCAGCACCATCACGTACCAGACCGATAAAGCCACCGAAGTACGGGAACAGAACACGGTTGACCAGGAAGCCCGGGCAATCGTTTACAACGATCGGGGTCTTGCCCATGGCCTTGGCGTAGGCCACGGTGGTCGCGATTGCGCGATCGCTGGTCTTCTTGCCGCGGATGACCTCAACCAACGGCATCATGTGCACCGGGTTGAAGAAGTGCATGCCACAGAAGTTTTCCGGACGCTTAAGGTTCTTGGCCAGAAGATCGATGGAAATGGTCGAGGTGTTGGAGGTCAGGATGGCGTCGTCGCGAACCGCATCTTCGGTTTCACGCAGGACCGCATCTTTCACCTTCGGGTTTTCAACAACCGCTTCAACCACCAGATCCACATTCTTGAAATCGCCATAGTTCAGGGTCGGCGTGATGCTGTTGAGCACGTCGGCCATCTGATCCGGCTTCATCTTGCCTTTTTCAACACGCTTGGCCAGAAGCTTTTTGGCCTCTTTCAGACCCAGGGCGATACCGTCCTGGTTGATGTCCTTCATAATGATCGGCGTGCCTTTCAGGGCAGACTGGAATGCAACACCACCGCCCATGATACCGGCACCCAGAACGGCAGCCAGGTTCACGTCGTTGGCTTCTTTTTCCCAGGCCTTGGCCTTCTTCTTCAATTCCTGATCGTTCAGGAACAGGCCAACCAGGCAGGCCGCGACATTGGTCTTGGCCATCTTGGCGAAGCCTTTGGCTTCCACTTCGATCGCCTTGTCGCGCGTCATGCCAGCATGCTTCTGCATGACCTTTATGGCCTCGACAGGCGCCGGATAGTTCTTGCCAGCCTTACCAGCGACGAACGCCTTGGAGATCTCGAACGCCATCATGCTTTCCATGGCATTGAGCTTGATCTTGCCCTTCTTCTCTTCACGACGGGCTTCGTGGTCCAGCTTGCCTTCGTTGCACTGATTGATAATGGCAACAGCAGCATCGACCAGCTTGTCGGACTCGAGCACGGCATCGACAGCGCCAACTTTCAGAGCGACATCAGCACGGTTCTCGGTACCGCCGCTGATCCACTCAACGGCATTGTCCACGCCGACCAGACGGGACAGACGCACGGTACCGCCAAAGCCCGGGAAGATGCCAAGCTTCACTTCCGGAAGACCAACCTTGGCCTTTTTGTCCATCACGCGGTAGTCGGTTGCAAGACACATTTCGAAACCGCCACCCAGCGCCATGCCGTTGATCGCGGTAACGGTGGGGAACGGCAGATCTTCAACAGCGTTGAAGACTTCGTTGGCCTTGAGGTTGTTGGCTACCAGATCCTCTTCCGAGCCCGCAAAAAGCTCGGTGAATTCGGTAATGTCGGCACCAACAATGAAGCTGTCCTTGGAGCTGGTGACTACCAGACCCTTCAGGTTCTTCTGCGCTTTCAGTGCGTCAGTCGCGGCGCGGAGCTCTTCAATAGTAAGACGGTTGAACTTGTTTACTGACTCGCCCTGCAAGTCGAAGTTCAACTGAGCGATCCCGCCTTCGATCTCTTTAACCGTGATGGCTTTACCTTCGTAAATCATCAACTGATCTCCAGTCTGTGTTTGGAACTGCTTCCAACCGGGCGGTACTTTTGATTTACCGGCGCGGCTGTTTGTGCAGCGAGATTTCGGTCACTGCCCGATCATCCGATCCAAAAATTCATACAGTCGTTTGAATCGTGAGGGCACACGATGAAAAAAAACGGCGCATTTGTCAATTTGTTTCTTTCGGGAGGGCTGCAAAAGTCCCCGCAATACCGGGGGCAACCGAAGAAAATTGGAGCGGAATTGTTATGTTTCAGTGAACTGGAAGCCACTGCTCAGAAAAAACCGGAACTTCGTCACGCAAATTTCAAAGTTGTTTACATTTACGGGCTACACCGCCGCCAAAACTGCTTGATTGGCTGACGGAGTTACTTTACCTTCGATCTACGACTTTGGTCCACAATAATAAAACCGCATTACGGAGACCCATCCGATGAAAGACGCAAACCTGCGGATACGTTCCCTTGTAGCCGCACTGATTCTCCTTGCACTCACGTCCATGGGTGCCCGCGCTCAGGACAGTGCCGACGGATTTCTCTCCGATCTTCACAATTTCCGCGTCAGCAACTACATGGCTCTGGACGCCTACTACCGTTTCAGCGGAACCGGTGATACCGGCACCCTGAACGAGATTGTACAGGGCATCAACTCGGCCAACGACTCCATGAATTCCATCGCGGGCAGCGATTCAGGCGTGCTGTCAGCCGAGGAAGTTGAGGGGCTGAACCAGGAATTTGACAAGTTCAAGAACCTGATGCGGGACAACATCAACGATGTGCGCAACCAGGGCTACCCCGATTTGCGACTGGTCTCAGACATGGCCAACCAGGCACTCACGATGAACGAGAAAGCCACAGAGCTATACAAGGTGGCCCAGGAGAGCTCACAGACCGAGACCAACCCAAGGGTAGAAGCGGCCCGTTCGGCTGCCGTAAAAATGGCCCAGATGATGGCGAAGTACTCGGTCAGGACAAACTCCTCTGTCGCCCAGACCTTCCAGGGCTCCTCAACCGAAACCCCGCTTGATGAACAGGCTCGGGAGCTGGACCAGTTGCTGGCGTCCGTTATACAGGGCCAGGGAACACCGGAGCTCAAGGACGCGCTGAATGACATCTCCGCCAAATGGCAGTTTATCCGTGGCTCCTACATTAATTACAACGAAAACAACGTGGGCTTTGTAATCGATCGCTATTCCAAGGGTATCCTCAAAGGACTTGCGACAACCATTGAGTTGCTCAAGGGCAACGCCTGACCGCCCTGCTTTTCTGGCAGGCCTAATTGCCTGCCAGAAAAGCACTTTTCCGCCTCTGTTTTTGATACCCGTCAGTTTCCCGCTACACTTTCCCGACCCGATTTAAGGTACTATCCTCAGAATAATATCCCGTGTGCGAAGGAGCGATACGATGTCTGCCTATAAAAAGATGCTTGTTGCGATTGACCTGACAGAAGAAGCCCCACAGGTACTGGACAAGGCAAAGGCCATAAGCGAAGCCCATGGTGCGGAGCTGATGCTGGTTCATGTGGTTGAGCCTGTCGGCTATGCCTATGGTGGCGATATTCCGATGGATCTGACCGAGCTACAGGACCAACTCGACAAAGCAGCTCGCGAGCAATTGGGAACCTACGGCGACAAATACGGTGTGGCCAAAAACAATCAGGTGGTGACGGTCGGGCGCCCCGAGTCCGAAATCCACAGGCTTGCGAAGGAACAGGAAGTCGACCTTGTGATCGTGGGCAGCCATGGCCGGAAGGGTTTTCAGCTGTTGCTGGGCTCCACCGCAAACGGGGTCCTGCATGGAACCGAATGCGATGTTCTGGCCGTTCGCATTCATTAATGCTTTGGCCAACAAAAAGGCCCGGGGCGTGAACCCGGGCCTGTTGAGAACGAAAGCGGCGTTCAGCCCCCCTCCCCCTCCATTTTCGCTTCAAGTTTGCGAAGCTGGCTTTCCAGCGAGAAACTGACACTCGAGGCCATCGAAAAGAAGTTCAGTAGTGCCTTCAGATTGCTGTCACCCTTGCAGACTGAGTGAATTCTCTGCCACAGGGCCTGGTTGACCAACTGCAGCCTCTGATTCCTCTCCACCAGCCCCTTCAACTCCCAGTCTGGCGCCTTATGATTCCGTTTCGCAAAGTATTGCTGCAACAGGTAGTGGGAAACGCTGCGCATAATGAATTCATCGGTGTTTGCGAACGGCAGGTGATGAACCGCCATGGGCTTGAGCTCTGACAGAACCGGACACCCGCTGGTCGCCATTTTCAGCCCGAGCAACGATCGAAGTGCCTCCTCAAGCGCCGTCTGCTTCTCATAGCTTCGACGATCATCGGTTACCTTCACTTCCACCTTCTGGTAGGCATCCTCATCCCGAAAGGCCTCCACCACCGGCAATATCTCGATTGCCGCAGGACAGTGGGAGGATTCGGAAGTCTTCAAAGGACAGTTGCTGCACTGGCAATGTTCCAGCTGTGTCCAGGACGGAAGTTTTCCGGAAGGCCGGGACGGCTTGTCCGTTACTTTAAACTCAACCCTACGGCCGTCCTGAAATCTGAAATCGTAATGTACATTCATTGATTTGCCTGTTCTTCCAGCTCCATCCACCGCTCAATGACCTGCTCCAGACGGTTTTCCTTTTCCGTCAATGCTTCCAGAGTGGCCGAGACTTCATCCGGTGGGCCTGAATAAAAATCAGCCTGGGAAATTTTTTCCTGCAGGCCGGCGACTTCCTGCTCAAGCCCTTCGATCTGCCCTGGCAACTGCTCCAGCTCGAGCTTGAGTTTGTAACTCAGTTTCACGGGTTTGCCCTTTTCAGATTCTGCCCGCGGTTTTGCGTTCTCTGCCGGTTTCTTTGATACGGCCTTTTCGGCGCTACCGGATGTCTTGCCGTTTTTATCCTGCTTGTCCGGCCGGTTACCCGTGGCTTCTGAGGGGAAGCAACCGCCCTGCCTACGCCAGTCTGTGTAACCGCCAACGTACTCACGCACTTTGCCCGAACCGTCCAGGAAAACCGTTTCGGTGATCACATTATCGAGAAACTCACGATCGTGACTGATCACGATCACTGTGCCGGCAAATTCCGCCAGCTGTTCTTCCAGCAATTCCAGTGTTTCAACGTCCAGATCATTGGTCGGTTCGTCGAGCACCAGGATATTCGCGGGCTTGCTGAAGAGCTTGGCCAGAAGCAACCGGGCCCGCTCGCCACCAGAAAAAACACTGACCGGAGATCTGGCTCGCTCCGGGGTAAACAGGAACTCCTGCAAATAGCCGAGAACGTGTTTGCTCTGGCCATTGATGTCGATGAACTCGCGACCCTCGGAGAGGTTGTCCAATGCGTTCCGCGTCAGATCGAGCTCTCCGCGCAACTGATCGAAATAGGCAACCTGCAGATTGGTACCAAGACGAATGGATCCCTCGGTTGGTTCCAAATCCCCCAACAGTAGTCGAACAAGCGTGGTCTTGCCTGTACCGTTTTCCCCAACAAGCCCGATCTTGTCCCCTCTCAGAATGGTGAGATTCATGTCTCTGATGACCGGAGTGCCATCGGGATAAGCAAAGCCCGCATCCCGGGTTTCAACCACAAGCTTTCCTGAGCGCGCCGCGTCCTCCACCGCGAAAGTTGCGGTTCCGCCCCGCACACGACGCTGCCTGTGCTCCTCACGCATGGCCTTCAGGGCACGAACACGCCCCATATTACGAGTCCTGCGAGCCTTGATGCCCTGCCGAATCCAGGCCTCTTCCTGCTTGAGGCGCTTGTCAAACAGCGCGTTCTGCCGTTCTTCTTCCTCCAGCGCTTTTTCCTTGAGATCCAGGTAGCGGTCGTAGGTGGCAGCGAAGCTCACCAGCTTCCCGCGGTCC
The DNA here is from genome assembly GCF_040148675.1 of Marinobacter sp. NFXS11. Taxonomy (NCBI): domain Bacteria; kingdom Pseudomonadati; phylum Pseudomonadota; class Gammaproteobacteria; order Pseudomonadales; family Marinobacteraceae; genus Marinobacter; species Marinobacter sp. NFXS11. Next base: position 1,670,082 of record NZ_JAGDDV010000001.1, read on the forward strand.
AGTTCTACAATCCTGGTCGCCATACGCCGGATAAACGCCCGATCATGGCTGACAAACAACATGGCGCCGCGAAACTGGCCCAGGGCCTCTTCCAGCCAGGCGATCGCGGGAACGTCAAGGTGGTTCGTAGGTTCGTCCAGCAATAGTATGTCCGGATCGGCGACCAATGCTTTTGCCAGGAGAACACGGCGCTGCCAGCCTCCCGAGAGGGTATCGAGGGTCTGATCCGGATCAACGCCATACTGGCCGAGAATGGTGGTTACCTTCTGATCCAGTCTCCAGCCGTCCAGGGCTTCAAGACGCTCCTGGACTTTCATCAACCGGTCCAGGCTCGCCTCGTCACCCTGCTGGGACAACTGATGGAACTCTGCCAGCAACTTGCCGGTTTCAGGAAAGGCCCCGGCGACGACTTCATAGGCCGTGCGGATGTCCTCGGAAGGCAGATTTTGCGGCAGCACCGACAGAACAGCGCCCTCATCGAGACGAACCACGCCACCATCGGGTGTCACCTCGCCGCTAACAATCTTCAGCAGGGTCGATTTTCCCTCGCCGTTTCGTCCCAGCAAACACACACGCTCTCCGGCATCGATAACCAATGAGGCCTGGTCAAGCAGCGGATGCATTCCATAAGCCAGGGAGACTGAGTCCAGCGTTAACAGTGGCACGTTTGGTTTTACTCCGATTGATTGACAGTAACGGGTTCACCAACCCGGATAAGTCCTGGTGATTCATGAATCGCGTTCTGGCCGAAGATCACGCCCTCACCGGTCCTGCGATAGCGGGACAGGGTTCTGAGCGGCTGCACGGCAGCATCCTTCAGGCCGGTCGAGGGGTCGACGGTCGTCATTACGCAGCGTGAACAGGGCTTTACGATACTCAGACGGTTATTGCCAATGCTCAAGCTCTGCCAATGGTCCTCATCCCAGGCGTCCGCGCCCTCAATCACTATGTTGGGACGGAACCTCCGCATCTCCACGGGCACCTCCAGCCGGGTGTTGAGGTCTGCCAACGAGGCGGTGTTGGTAACCAGGAAAGGAAAACCATCAGCAAAGCCCACTCGCCGGTACTCATCGACCCTGCCCGCATCAACGCGGCGGAAGGAGCTGTCCGGCATGAATACCAGGCTAACAGGCTTGCGGCAAAACCGACTGAGAGCATCACTGGCTTCTGGCAAGCCGGCCAGAGCCTTCACCCAGTCCCGCCACACCAGTACGCGAAGCTCGTCATTGGAGGCTGTCAGACCAAACTCACCTTCACCGGGAATGTTGATAACAACCTGATCGCCATCCAACTGCGTTTCCACGCGGGCGAGTTCGGGATGCTCTCTCTGGGTGACAAACCGCAGCTCATCATCAACGATCATCCATCGCCTGTCTCCGACTGGACCGAAATCGTCAGTATGAAAACTGGTCACCTCAATACCGGAAAGGGATTTGACAGGGTATACGAACAGCGAATGGACCTTCATGGAGGCAACCTCCCACAGAGAATCGGGACTCGAAACAGGCTGATGAGTATACCTGACCGCAATCCCCGGCGCCGAGGTTGCAGGTGCCCGAAAACGAAAAAACCCGGCCCTTTTCAGGACCGGGTTTTCGAAATCTGGAGCGGGAAACGAGATTCGAACTCGCGACCCCAACCTTGGCAAGGTTGTGCTCTACCAACTGAGCTATTCCCGCAATGCTGTTCGGCTGTTGCCGACAACGGAGGCGTATTCTACGGATCCCGACGGAACCGTCAACCACTTTTTTTAAGGTTTTTTCCTGCCAGTGTACGGTTATCACATTTCAGGAATCCGGAACTGTGCAGCCACTCCTGATCCGGATAGTACTTGAACACCAACTGCCCCCCCTTGAGATTGTCGACAACTCGCTTGATGATCTGGTTATCAACGGCCGGGCACCCGTGACTACGCCCTATGCGGCCGTATTTGGTCACCCAGTCATCATTCACATAATCCGCACCGTGTATAACGATGGCGCGCTGCCGGGCGAGATCGTTGATCCCGGGCTCGAGACCATCCAGCCTTAACGAATAGCCGTGCTTGCCGTAATAGGATTCCCTGGCCTGGAAAAGCCCGATACTGGACTGGTAACTACCTTCCACGTTGGAGAAAGCGGTCGATTTGAAATTCCCGGAATTTTTGCCGTGAGCAACCAGGTCCCGAAGCAACAGCTCGCCCTTCTCGAGATCGAAGATCCACAGCCTTTCCTGACTGGACGGCAACGAGAAATCAATCACCGCAAGCCGCTCGGGCATCTGAACACCACTGGAGACAGCGCACCGGGACGCGCTGATTGCGGTCCTGAGAACCTTTGTGTCGAGCTTTGGAGCGGCGGCACTCAGGCGACCTAAGAGGTCGTCGTCCAGAGAGGCGCCAAACGATGACAGTGGTAGCCCAGCCAAAAAAGCCAAAAGCAGGCCAGCGGGTAAAAGCCGCCGCGTCTTTTTCATTCCAGATCCCCGGTAAAATGATTGCAAGCCAAAGAAGGATCGATATCCCATGCAATCTCAGTGTTGCGCATTTTATCAGGGAAAAGTGCCAACTCCGTCTGAATGTACGTTTTCTATACAAAACTTTAAGGAAGGGGCGCTCGCGCTACTGGCCGAACCGGCGACCACCCTCCAGGTATTCGCGCTCTTCCGCCGTAGAGGTTCTGCCGAGTGCCTTGTTGCGATGAGGGAATCGCCCGTACTTCTGTATGATCGCCCGGTGATCCTTCGCGGACTGCAGAAAGCTGCCCATGAAATCGGAAAGGATTCCTTCAGTTGACCGCGCCAGTTGCTCGTAGCATTCCACGGACATGTCCTGGTCGTCCTTGAGCTCCGAATGCTGGAGCGGCATATAGAGAAACGCTCTGTGCACAGGCGGCAGCATCGTATCGTGCCCTCTATGCATCGCTTGCCGGCAGAGCTTGCGCGCCTGGCGATCCTGGTCAAACGCCATGGCACCGCCGCGAAAGATATTTCGGGAAAACTGGTCAAGGAGAATGATCTCGGCAAGTACCCCGCCGGCCTCACTCCGCCAGTGGTCCAACCCCTGTTCGGAAGCAAACAACACCATTGAAAGGAAACGCCGGCGTATCTCCTGGTCAAACCTGCGGTCCGATCGGAACCACTTGTTCCGGTGGTCGCTGTCTGGCAGCCCATGTTCGTCAAGTTCGCCAAACCAGAAATCCAGAATCTCTTTCCAATCGAACATTAACCGTCACCCTGTTACTTTAATGGTACCGGCCCTTCTATGAGGCCGGCTTTCCCGACTTACGACAGGCCCTAAAAAATTGACTACTTCAGGAGCGGTAATGAGCAGCCCCCGCATTATTCTGTTGGCACATGGAAGCAGTGACAAGCGCTGGTGTGAAACCTTCGAAAAGCTTGCGGCGCCGACTCTCGCGTCTGTCGACAACGCCAGAGTCGCCTATATGGAACTGGCGGAACCATCCATTGATGCGATCATCGAGGAAGGTGTGACTCAAGGCATCACCGAGTTTACGATCGTTCCACTGTTCCTCGCGGCCGGCCGGCACTTGCGCAAGGATGTTCCGGCAATGATCGAAGAACTTGAAAAAGCCCACGGCGTATCCATTCAGCTTGCACCTCCGATTGGGGAAAACCCTCTCCTGGGACAGGCAATTCGCGATGTTGTTATGCTTCAACTGGAAGAGACACCCGCCTGAACCGGGCGTTCTGAGACAGCGCCAGAGGCCAGTGCGCGACAGGAGTATCGATTATGTCGAAACGGATTCTGATTACCGGAGGAACCGGGTTCATTGGCCACGTTCTCTGCCGTGAATTGTTGGCACGGGATTACGAGCTGACGGTTCTCAGCCGGCAGCCGGCCGAAACGGTCAAATCAAGCTGCGGGCGGGTCGAGGCAATCCGTGATCTTCAGCAGCTTCGCTCTCACCCCGGATACGATGCCGTCATCAATCTTGCCGGGGAAGGTATCGCGGATAAACGCTGGTCGGAGTCCCGAAAGCAGGAACTCCGTGATAGCCGCATTGGCGTCACCGAAACCCTGGTTGACGTCATCCGAAGTTGGGAACAAGTTCCGAATGTGGTCGTTTCGGGATCGGCCGTTGGCTTTTACGGGGACCAGGGATCAGCCACGGTCACCGAAAGCACCAGCCCGAATGACGAATTTACGCATCAGCTGTGCCGCGACTGGGAAAACGCCGCCAAACCACTTGCCGACGATGGCGTTCGCCTGTGCTTCTCCCGCACAGGCGTTGTGGCAGGCCCGGATGGTGGCTTCCTCGAGCGGATGTTCCTGCCCTTCAAATTAGGTCTGGGCGGACGCCTGGGCAGCGGTACCCAGTACATGCCGTGGGTCCACCGGGACGATGTGGTCAGCGCACTTATATGGATGATGGAAAACCCGGACGCATCAGGCCCATACAATGTCGTAAGCCCGAACCCGGCAACGAACGCAGAGTTCACCCGGAGCCTGGGCAGGGTTTTACACCGCCCCACCCTCTTCCCGGCACCTGCTCCGGTGCTCAAGGTGGCTCTGGGGGAGATGGCGAGGCTTCTTCTGACGGGCCAGCGGGCAATTCCGGAGAAGCTGGTCAGCCAGCAATTCCAGTTCCGGTATCCGGACCTGGATCAGGCATTGACCCAATCCGTTGCTCCAGGGGCAGCCGGACAAAAAGGATGACCCCAAGGGGGTGCCCTGTTCAGCCCCCCTGATTTTTTTCACAAAAGACGTTGACAGCGTTTCGAAGCTTTCTTAATATACGCGCCACCTCGACGAGGCAAGGTGTTGAAAACGTTGCGTCCCCTTCGTCTAGTGGCCTAGGACTCCGCCCTTTCACGGCGGCAACAGGGGTTCGAACCCCCTAGGGGACGCCAATTTTTCTGCCCTGGTGTGTCAGGGAAACCGCAGTTTCCCGACTTCATCGTCATACCGGCTTATGGCCGTGCTTCTCTTCTTTTCTATCCTGGTGTCCGTGCGCTTTCTGATCTTTCATCACGAAGATGCCAACACCCACAAAAAAGCCAAGCATCAGCAGTACAGTGGCAATACCTGCGATCACAACGGCGTCCATATACATTTTGTTTCTCCTTCCGGCAGTTAACTTGATTAAACTCAGGTTACGCCCGGGCCGCCCGCAAGGTATTGATCCAGGTCAACGTACCTGTCAGACCGGATGTACGCATAAATACTGAACCACAACACATTTCCTTCGATTTTTCCTGTATTTGCAAGGCATTCGAAAGAAACTGCTGCTATAGTCGGAAACAAAGGAAGTGTCCGATCTCCTAACCGGTCTGGGTGGCTGAAGTTCAAGACATGCCAAAACTGTCGACGCGTCTTCAACGTTTTCGCACAGGCTCGCCCCTGTCCTTCAGGCTGTTAGCGTGGATTCTGCTATTCAGCTCGGCCTTTACACTGGTGGCATCCGCGCTCCAGATCTACTCCGATTATCGAAAAGATCTCTCTCAAATCGACAACCGCATGCAGGTTGTAGAGTCGGGCTACGCCTCCAGCCTTGCCAGAAGCTTGTGGGCCCTGGACCAGAAGCTCCTGCAAACCCAGATGGAGGGCATACTCAGCCTGCCGGATGTGGTGCACCTTCGCTTGCGAATAGAACCCGATTCCGAACTCGTTATGGGCGAGATACCGAGGGACGCGAAAACCACTTCTCACAGCTTCAGCCTCATCCATCAGGGCGATGAAATGTTCAAGCTGGGCGAACTGACGGTGACCGCAGACCTTGATCGCGTCTACGACGAACTGAAGCGCAAGGTGGGTGTCATTCTGCTGACCCAATTCCTGAAGACGTTCTTTGTTTCGATACTGATCATCTGGATATTCCAGCATTTCGTTGCGCGCCATCTGACCACCATGGCGAACTACGCCCGCGACTTCTCACTGACAACAACGTCGAAGCCACTTACCCTCGAAAGGCCCAACACGCCGTCTAATCGGAACGATGAGCTCGGCCGTGTCACGGACGCCATCAACCAGATGCGTGAACGTCTCAACGCGGACATGGAACGGCAACAAAAGGATGCGGCGGAAATTCGCAAGTTTTCCAAAGCCATTGAGCAGAGCCCGTCCTCCGTTCTGATCTGCGACCGCCAATGGCGTATCGAGTTTGCCAACCAGAAATTCACCCAGTTGACCGGTTATGAGGCTGCCTCCATCATCGGCAAACACCCTGGCGCACTGGGTGAAAACGACATAGAGAACCGTGATAGCCGACACCTGTGGCAGTCCATCCGCTTGCAGGTGCAACGAGTCGGAGTCTGGCAGGGTGAAGTAAACAGTGTGCGCCGAAACGGAGAACGTTTCTGGGAGCAACTGATTGTCACCCCGATCAAGGACGAGGCCGGCGGCACCACCGGGTACCTCATCCTCGGTGAGGACATCAGCATTCGGAAACGCTATGAACAACAACTGCTGCGTCAGGCCAATTACGACATCCTTACCGGGCTGCCCAACCGGATGCTTGCCCTGGACCGGCTGAAGCTGGCACTGGCCCAGGCACGCAGGGAAAGTACGCTTGTGGGGGTCATGTTCCTGGATCTCGACAACTTCAAGCACATTAACGACACTCTTGGCCACGATGCCGGCGATAACTTGCTGATTGAGGCTGCCCGTCGAATTTCCAGTTGCCTTCGCGGTACCAGCACCGTTGCCCGGCTGGGTGGGGATGAGTTCCTCGTGATCCTGCCGGGCCTGACTGGCCCGGAGGCGTCCTCGCAGGTCGCCGAGCGTATCCTTAAAACCTTCTCGCCACCGTACATACTGAATGGGCAGGAGGTGTTTGTAACCACGAGTATCGGCATCGCCATTTTCCCGACGGACTCCGACAACAGCGGCACGCTCCTGCAGCACGCTGATGCCGCCATGTACCAGGCCAAGCACAAGGGCAAGAGCTCGTTTGCCCATTTCGCGCCAGAAATGACCGAAGTCTCCCATGAACGCCTGAAGATGGAGTCCAGCATGCGCAGGGCTCTGGAGCTGAAGGAGTTCGAGTTGTATTTCCAGCCGATTGTTAATACCGACTCGGGCACGCTTTGCTCGGTTGAGGCGTTGCTGCGGTGGAACAATCCGGCCATGGGCATGGTAATGCCTGATCGATTCATTCCCCTGGCTGAGGAAACCGGCCTGATTACACCGATCGGTGAGTGGGTTCTCCTGGAGGCCTGTCGGGCCGCCATGGGCTGGAAGGAAGCCACCGGGAAAGACATTGGCATTTCCGTCAACGTGTCGCCCCGTCAGTTCCGTGATCCGGGTTTTACCGAGGCTGTTATGCACGCTCTGGCGACCAGTGGCCTGGCGCCCGAACAGCTGGAACTCGAAATTACCGAACGGCTGATTCTGGACAACTCGATCGAAACCGCCGAAATCCTTCGCCAACTGGACAAAGCCGGCATCCGGTTGTCAGTAGACGATTTTGGTACCGGCTATTCAGCGCTCAGTTACCTCAAGAGCTATCCGTTTGATACCCTGAAAATTGACAAGTCGTTTGTTCAGGACGTCATGAAGGAGCCTGAGGACGCCTCACTGGTAAGAGCCATTATCAACATGGCTCATAGCCTGGGCCTGCGCGTGATCGCCGAAGGGGTTGAGGAAGAGGCTCAGACCCACTTCCTGAAGAAGGAAGGCTGTGACTTCTCCCAGGGGTATTTCTACAGTCGCCCGCTGCCGGCGGCAGATTTTGATGCCTGGCTGACCAGCAATCATCGCGTATAGCTTAAAACCGTTGGACGCCCATTCCCATGGAAGACACCGTACTTGTCGTGAACTGCGGCAGCTCATCACTGAAACTCGCACTGTTCAACGACCAATTCGGGAAACTGGCATCCGCTCAGGCCGAGCGCCTCGGCCAGAACGATGCATTTGCTCGCATTGAAGGCCAGGAAGGAACGATTCCTCTGGACGCTGGCGCCGACCATGATCAGGCGCTTGATACACTGGTCGCGGCTTTCCGGGACCTGGGGCTGATGACAACAGCTCCCTGGGCCATAGGTCACAGGGTCGTTCATGGTGGTGAAACCTTCCATGAGGCCGTACTCATTGATGGCGAAGTGCTCAAAGCCATTGAAAGCTGCGCAGGCCTTGCTCCTCTTCACAACCCGGTTAACTTGTCCGGAATTCGGGCAACCCTGGCACAGTTTCCCGATGTATCGCAGACGGCGGTTTTCGACACCGCGTTTCATCAAACCTTGCCCAGGCGGGCCTTCCTCTATGCGCTTCCGGAGGCCTGGTACCGCGACTGGGGGATTCGGCGATACGGATTCCACGGTACCAGTCACGACTTTATGGCATCAGAAGCCGCCCGCTTGCTGGGCAGAACGCCGGCAACCACCTCTGTCATATCGGCCCATCTGGGCAACGGATGCAGCATTACCGCCATCCGTGACGGAATCAGTGTGGATACCAGCATGGGCCTGACGCCACTTGAGGGTCTGGTAATGGGCACCCGTAGCGGGGATGTCGACCCCGGCCTGTTCGACTTTCTCCGCAGCAAGGGCATCGCCGCGGAGGAGGTTCATCGGGTTCTGAATCAGGAGAGTGGCCTCCTTGGACTGTCCGGCCAGACGAACGACATGCGCTCACTCTGTGAACTCGCGGACCATGGCCATGAACCGTCACAAACCGCTATTGATGTGTTCTGCTTCCGCCTGGCCCGCTACGTTGGCGCGATGATGGCGTCCCTGAGCCAGCTGGACGCTCTGGTTTTCACCGGCGGCATCGGGGAAAACAGCCCGCGGATCAGGGAAGAAACCATTCGCCATCTCAAACTGGCGGGATTCGAGCTCAGCCAGGACCTCAACATCCATCATGGCCAATTCAGCGACGGACATATTGAAAGCCCCGACTCGCGATTCCCGGTTTTGGTGATACCCACCAACGAGGAACTGGTCATTGCCCGGGAAGCAGCCCGGCTTGCAGGCTCTGACATTCAGGCCTGACCCAAACGCATCATCAGGAATACCACTATGGCAAAGAGTCTCTTTTTTGCACCGACGTCCATGGACTCAGGCCTGACCTCCGTTTGCCTGGGCCTGTTGCGCGCCCTTGAACGGGTAGGCGTCAGCGTTGGCTTCTACAAACCCTTCTGCCAGGCTGTTCACCGCGCCGAATCCATGCACAACGCTGGCCAGGACTCCTCGGTGGCGTTTGTGAGGGCCAGCAGCCACCTGAACCCGCCAGACCCGATTGCCCTCAAGGAAGCGCAACAACTGCTCAACAAAGGCAAAGCCGACTACCTCCTCGAAACAGTCGTGGGTGAATACCAGAAGGTTGCCCGGGATGTCGATGTGGTGATCATCGAAGGCCTGGTTCCAGACCGCAGCGAAGCCTATATCGCCAGGCTGAACGTGGAAGTTGCCCGTAACCTGGGTTCCGAAGTAATCCTGGTGAGCACGCCCAAAAACCTGGACGCCAGGCAACTGGACGAAGAACTGGACTTCTCATCACGCCTGTTTGCCAGTCCCAGCGACCCGGATGTTATCGGCGTCATCCTGAACAAGGTTGGGGAGCCCGAGCAGTCGGGTCTTGAGCCTCGTTCCAACAGCAACCACCCTGCCCCCGTCACTGTCGACTACCAGACGGAGTGCACGGTATTCAGCGAGGGCCGATTTCACCTCATAGCCGAGATTCCATGGCAAGCGGATTTGCTGGCCCCCCGGGTGTCCGACATCGCCAGGGAATTGGGGTTGCCGGTCCTCAATGAGGGGCAGATGCACGCCAGACGGGTTCAGAAGGTGTCGGTTTGCGCCCGCAGCATTCGGAATATGACGGAAACTCTCAGGCCAGGCACTCTCCTTGTAACGCCCGGAGATCGCGAAGACATTGTGGTAGCCACCGCTGTTGCCGCTCTCAACGGGGTCCCCCTCGCCGGCCTGATGCTGACCGGTGGCCTGATACCCGACCAGCGAGTGATCACCCTGTGCCACAGGGCCCTGGAAACAGGCCTGCCGGTTCTGGGGTCAGACGCCAATACCTATGAAACTGCTCACATGCTGGCCAACCTGTCCGCGGCCATCCCGATTGATGACCCCAACCGGATTGAAAAGGCGATGGAAGCGGTGGCAACCCGTATCGACACCAACTGGTTGCAACAGCATCTCAAGGTTGCTCGTCAGGACAGGCTTTCCCCTCCCGCCTTCCGATACCAGCTGTCGGAGCGAGCACGGGCAGCGAATAAGCGCATCGTATTGCCAGAGGGCAGCGAGCCAAGAACCGTACAGGCCGCCATCATCTGCCATCAACGCAGGCTGGCAAGGTGTGCCCTGATCGGGAATGCTGCAGAGATAAAACGGGTAGCGGATTCCCAGGATCTGGAACTGCCCGGGGATATCGAGATCATTGATCCAGGGGAGGTGCGACAACGCTACGTCGCTCCGATGGTCGAACTTCGCAAGCATAAAGGCCTGACATCGGATATGGCCGAAGCCATGCTCGAAGACAACGTCGTTCTCGGTACCATGATGGTGGCTCTGGATGAAGCTGATGGACTGGTATCCGGTGCCATTCACACGACTGCGAATACGGTGCGCCCTGCCTTACAACTGATCAAGACCCATGAGCATGCAAAGGTAGTCTCTTCCGTGTTCTTCATGTTGTTGCCGCAACAGGTGGTGGTCTACGGGGACTGCGCAATCAATCCAGACCCTAACGCCGAGGAACTGGCCGACATCGCCATCCAGAGTGCAGAGTCTGCGGAAGCCTTTGGCATCGAGCCTCTGGTCGCCATGATCAGCTACAGCACCGGAGACTCAGGCAGCGGTCAGGATGTCGAGAAGGTAAGAGAGGCAACAAGGATAGCTCGCGAACGCAGGCCTGATCTGCTTATAGACGGACCACTTCAATACGATGCAGCAGCCATCGAAAGCGTCGCAAGAAGCAAGGCGCCGGACAGCAAAGTTGCAGGCAAGGCAACGGTCTTCGTATTCCCGGATCTGAACACCGGCAATACCACTTACAAGGCGGTTCAGCGAAGTGCCAATGTTGTCAGTGTCGGGCCAATGCTTCAGGGCTTGCGCAAGCCGGTGAACGACCTTTCACGCGGGGCTCTGGTGGAGGATATCGTGTTTACGGTTGCGTTGACCGCTGTGCAGGCCAAGCAGGTGGAAAGTGCGGGGCCGGACCAGGAATAAGTCCTGAGCCCGGCCACTCACTCAGCGCTTGAGGCTCTTCTGGCGCTGTTTTTTCGGACGACGGCCCTTCTTCTCGTCGTTGTCCTTCTTGACCTTCTGACGCGGAGTCAGCCGATCCACTTTACCGGCAAACGGATTTTCACCCGATTTGAACTCGAAGCGAATTGGTGAACCCGTTACTTTAAGAACCTTACGGAAGGTATTCTCAAGATACCGCTTGTAGGCGCCCGGCAGCGAATCCACCTGATTACCGTGAACCACAATCACGGGCGGGTTGGAACCGCCCTGGTGCGAGTAGCGCAGCTTGATCCGGCGACCGTGCACCATGGGTGGCTGATGCTGGGCTATGGCATCCTGCAGAATCGCAGTCAGGCGGTTGGTTGGCCATTTCGCCATGGCAGACTCGTAGCAGGCTTGCACCGACTCATACATCACGCCTACACCGGAGCCGTGAAGCGCCGAGATATAGTGCTTATCAGCGTAATCCAGAAAGTCCAGGCGACGCTGAACCTGTTCTTTCACCCGGGCGCGGTCTTCCGGGTCCATGCCGTCCCACTTGTTAACGGCAATGACAAGCGAGCGGCCGGCATCCAGCACAAACCCGATCAGGTGAAGATCCTGATCAACCAGGCCTTCCCGGGCATCAATAACCAGAATAACCACATGGGCGTCATCGATCGCCTGCAGCGTTTTTATAATGGAAAACTTCTCCACCACTTCGCTGACATTCTTTCTTCGACGGACACCGGCGGTATCAATCAACGTGTACTGGCTGCCCTGGCGCTCGTAGGGTATGTAAACGCTGTCCCGGGTGGTGCCGGGCATGTCGTAAACCACCACACGGTCCTCACCGAGCATACGGTTGACCAGTGTGGACTTGCCCACGTTCGGCCTGCCCACCACGCCAATGCGTATGCCGGGATAGCGATCTGCACGGTCCTCTTCCTCCCGCTCCTCTTCAGAGGGCAGCAGGATTTCAAGCATTGAGCGGATTCCGCGGTTGTGGGAGGCTGCGATCAGGAACGTGGATTCAAAGCCAAGGCTGTGGAAATCCGACGCGGCAATGTCCGGATCCTGTCCATCGGTTTTATTCACGACCAGATGCGCCTGCTTGCCCGAGCGGCGAAGACTGTCGGCAATGAGTTCATCGCCTGCGGTCAGGCCGGCACGGCCGTCCACCAAAAACAGCACGATATCGGCTTCTTCTACCGCCTGCATGGACTGCCGGGCCATTTCGAGATCAAGGCCCTGCTCGTCACCGGTAAGACCACCGGTATCTATGACGATGAAACGCTGCCCCTCGTAGCTGCCCTCACCGTATTTGCGGTCTCGGGTAAGCCCCGGAAAATCCGCAACCAAGGCATCCCTGGAACGGGTCATCTGATTAAACAATGTCGATTTGCCGACGTTAGGGCGTCCGACAAGGGCAATAACTGGGGTCATAATTGGGGATCAATCCTGCGGCTTAACCTGGAATACGGCCATCTTTCCGCTGTTGCCAAAAACCAGCAGGTTACCATTGGCGAGGCGCTGTGCCGGTACGCGGATACCCTCATCGTCGAATTCGCGCTGCCCAACCAGGCTACCGTCCTCACGATCCAACGCATGGAGGTAGCCTTCGAAATCGCCCACCACCAGGTAGTCTTCATAAACCATTGGCTGGGTCAATTGGCGCCAGGCAAGACGATCCTGGGTCCAGACCTCGCGACGGTCCGAGCCTCTGAGGGCAACGATCTCGCCATTAGCAGCGGCAAGATAGATCTGACCACCACCAATCATCGGAGAGTAGAGGCTGGAGGCCTTCCGGCTCCAGATCTCCTGCCCGGTACGAATATCAACGAGGGCGAGTTTGCCCTGGTAACCAACCACCATTACAGCAGTCTCAATGACAAGCGGCTGGCCGGTTACGTCCACCAGTCTCTCAAGCTCCGTACGCCCCTGCGGCTGACCGACGTCGTATTGCCACATGGGTTGGCCCGATGCTGCCGTCAGCGCGATCAGCTTGCCACTGGCAAAAGACGCAATAACAACATCACCGCCAACCAGGGGAGCAGCAGCAGCGCGCATGGACAGCACCGGAACGGCGCCATCATACTGCCAGAGCTTCTCGCCATCGGTGGCACTGAAGCCAAGTACCTTTCCGTCTGTCGTCTGGGCTACGACCAGTGAACCGTTGGATTGTGGCGAAGACAACACTTCCGTCGGCAAAGACGTACGCCACACCTCAGAGCCATCCTCTCGGGAAAGGGCCACCAGATCGGCATTCTCGGTGGTCAGGTACAGATTCTGCCCATCACCACCAAGCCCTGAGAAGATGCGATCCCCGAACTCGGATTCCCAGACAACCTCTCCGGAATCCGTCGCTACCGCGTAGAGCTCACCGTCTGCAGAGGCCGCGTAGATCAGATCACCGGTAACCAATGGCGCAAGGTAGAGAAAATCACCATCATGGCCATCGCCAACCGACATGCTCCACACGCGCTCGAATTCGACGGAAGCCTCAATCTCGGGAACCGGTACAGGTTGCTCAAACGTATCCGTGCTGCTGCAGCCGGAAAGCGCAGCCAGAAGCACCAGCCCCAGGAAAAATCCGCGTCTCGAGATCCTGTCGCGGAAAACCGGCATCAGGCATCCTCCCCGACGCCAAGGTCTGCCAGTTTCAGTTCCAGAATACCGCTACGGCCCTGCTGACTCTGCTCACGGGCAGAGAGGTAGGCCTCACGCGCACCCTCGCGGTCGCCCTGCGCAAGCAGGATATCGCCACGAAGCTCGGAATACATGGCATCAAACGCATCGGCATTACCGGCTCCGTCGATGGTGGCCAGAGCATCTTCGTACTGGCCTGCGGAAAACTGGGCGCGCGCCAGACGATTGCGTACGACAAGTGCCAGTGCCTCGTGTTCACCGGTGTTCTCCAGGGCCCACTTCAGGGACTCAATGGCGGCCTCGGCGTTGCCCTCCTGCATCTGTTGCTGACGGGCCAGGATCAGGTTGCCGTAAACCGCATAGGCGCTGTCTGTGTAGTCTTCCCGGAGAGTCTGCGCCACAAAAGCGACAGTCTCGCCACTGGTTTCATCGGCATGATCGCTGAAGGCATTCAGCAGGTTGGCAAACTGATTGGCCGCTTCGGTACGCTGCTGGGCCTGCTGGTTCTGCCAGGCCTGCCAGCCGAACACAATGGCCAGGGCCGCACCAATACCGATGAGCAGTGAGCTGCCGTTCTTTTTCCACCAGTCCTTGATCGCCTGGATCTGTTCTTCTTCGGTGCGCAACTCTGCCATGAGGACTCCTGTAGTCGAATTTTTGCTTTTATATCAGTAAATTTGTTCAGGCTCAGCCGGCCAGCGCCGCTGCCAGCGTGTCCGCAAGCTTGTCCTGGGCGATCTCGGCCTGCGGCTCGTCGGCTCGCAAGGGTTTAAGCCCGGCCGTGCCGTTTGCCACTTCGTTCTCGCCCAGAATCACCGCGTACCTGGCACCACTGCGGTCTGCCTTTTTCATCTGGCTTTTGAAACTGCCACCACCACAATGGGAAACAATCACACGTTCTGGCAAGGCTGCCCGGAGCTTTTCAGCCAGAACGAGTGCAGGCGCCAATGCGCCCTCGCCCATCGCCGTTACGTAGATATCGGCATTGCTGTTCACGTGCCCAGGAACCAGTTCCAGCGTTTCCAGCAGCAGGATAAGGCGCTCAAGGCCCATTGCAAAGCCCACTGCAAAGGTCGGCTTGCCACCCAGCTGCTCCACCAGGCCGTCGTATCGACCACCGGCACACACCGTACCCTGGGCGCCGAGGCTGTCGGTAATCCATTCGAACACCGTCTTGCCGTAGTAATCGAGGCCCCGCACCAGCGCTGGGTTCACTGAATAATTCACCCCTGCGGCCTCAAGAAGCGCCTTCAGACGCTCGAAGTGCTCGCGGGATTCTTCGTCGAGATAGTCGTCAAGGCTGGGCGCGTTTTCCAGGATTTTCCGCGTCGAAGGATCCTTGCTGTCCAGGATGCGCAGCGGGTTTGATTCGAGGCGACGCTGGCTATCGGCATCCAGGTCTGACTTGAACTGACCGAGGTAATCCACGAGGGCGGACCGGTAAACCCGACGGGACTCCGACGTTCCGATGGAATTGATCTCCAGCCGCGTGTGCTCGGCAAGCCCGAGCTCTTTCCAGAGCCTTGCCGTCAAGATGAGCAGTTCGGCATCAATGTCCGGACCGTTCATGCCAAAACATTCCACGCCAATCTGATGGAACTGGCGGTAGCGGCCTTTTTGCGGACGTTCATGCCGGAACATCGGGCCGGTGTACCAGAGACGACGGGTCTGATTGAACAGAAGACCGTGCTCTTCGGCAGCCCGAACACAACCGGCGGTGCCCTCCGGGCGGAGGGTCAGACTGTCACCGTTACGGTCTTCAAAGGTGTACATTTCCTTTTCGACGATGTCGGTCACTTCACCAATCGAACGCTTGAACAGATCGGTCTGTTCCACAATCGGCATGCGGATTTCCTGGTAGCCATACTGCGCCAGTACCCTGCGAACCGTGGATTCCACAAACTGCCAAACCGGCGTCTGCTCCGGCAGGATATCGTTCATCCCGCGAATTGCCTGAATCTTTGCCAATGTTAACCCTTAACTCTGTCTGGATGGTTGTGCCGGGAACTGGAAACAATCAGTTGTCTGACCGGGCAATAATCGAATCTTCCTGTTCCTTGCGCCGTGCCACTTCCTCGCGAATCAGGCGCTCCAGATCATCCGTCAATGTCGCGTTGTCCAGCTTCTGGTTCGGCTTGCCCGCCATGTAAAAGAGGTTCTTGGGGCTCCCGCCGGTAAGTCCGAGGTCCGCCACTTTTGCCTCACCCGGACCGTTCACGATGCACCCGATGATCGCCACATCCAGAGAATCGTTTACATCCTCAAGCCGGGCCTCCAGATCATTCATGGTCTGGATGACATCGAAATTCTGCCGGGAACAGCTGGGACAGGCGATAAAGTTAATACCGCGACTGCGCAGCCGCAGGCTCTTGAGGATATCGAAACCCACCTTGATTTCCTGCACGGGATCCGCCGCAAGCGATACCCGGATGGTGTCACCGATGCCATCCATCAACAGCATTCCAAGGCCAATGGAGGACTTAACGGTTCCGGATCTCAGCCCACCGGCCTCGGTGATACCAAGGTGCAGGGGCTGCTCAATCTGCTGGGCAATCTTACGGTAGGCATCGACCGTCATAAACACTTCTGACGCTTTCAGGCTTACCTTGAAATCCTGGAAGTCATGACGATCCAGAATATCGATGTGGCGCATGGCGGACTCCACCAGCGCGTCTGCCGTGGGTTCGCCATATTTGCGCTGGAGAGACTTTTCCAGCGAACCGGCGTTCACACCGATGCGAATGGGAATGTTGCCGTCCCGGGCTGCACTGATTACGGCACTGACGCGGTCATCACGGCCGATATTGCCCGGATTGATCCGGAGACAGTCAACACCCAGTTCTGCTACCCGAAGAGCGATTTTGTAATCGAAGTGGATGTCGGCAACCAACGGCAGGGAAACCTGCTCCCGAATCTTCCCGAACGCCTCAGCGGCGTCCATGGACGGAACGGAAACACGCACTATGTCCGCACCCGCCTCCTGCAACGCCTTGATCTGGCCAACGGTGGCCTGTACATCACAGGTTTCGGTGTTGGTCATGCTCTGCACCGCAATCGGCGCGTCACCACCCACAGGAACATTGCCCACCATGATCTGGCGGGATTTGCGTCTGGTAATCGGGGAATCCTGTTTCATGTCTTACTGACCGATATGGAAAATTTGATCAAACTTCAGATTGTCAGGGTGAATTCTGACCGGTTGTTGACAACCCGGTAGCCACCGATATCCACTGGCTCGCCCTGGAAACGGATGGATTCAACCGCATCGACTGCGCCAATCACAACCCTTAAGGGCGTCGGCCCCTCGATATCAATCAGATCCCCGTTACGCTGTAGCGAATTCACCAGGCGGTTACCGTCTGCGTCACTGATCTGGACCCAACAATCGTCACTGAAGCGAATCTGGAGCCGACCGCTGTCCGACACATCCGACAGCCCATTCGGGTCTTCCAGAACCGGCTCGGGGGTCTGGACGACTGCGGGAATCTGGTCGGTTTCAGGCGCTTCAGCCTCAGTTTCCGGCTGTAGCACGGTCGGCGCTTCCGCCTCCATGGCTGTCGATTCCGGCTCCTCAGCACTGGCAACAAGCACAGGTTCGGAACGTTCTGGCTCGACCAACGCAGCCGATTCCTCGGCGTCAGCAGGAGCAGGCTCTTCCGGCACTGATTCCGGCTCTGTCACCGGCTCGGAAGGAGCCGGGCCCTGCTCAGGAACCAGAAAGGTGAAAGCAAGGTAACCGGCAATGCCCAGCACCACCAGGAAAAACAGAGCCTTGGCCAACTGACGTTTACGACGTCTGCGACGCTCGATATCCACCAGCGGATTGGCTTCCTGCTCCTGTTCCCGCTGTTGCCGGATGGGTTCCAGTTCCTGGTCGAGGTCGGCAATCACTGCGTCTGCGTCCAGCCCAACCTGTTTTGCATAAGCCCTGACATACCCTTTCAGAAAGAGTTCACTGTCAATCTGGCTGTAATCTCCCGACTCGATCGCCTGGATTACCGAAGGACGCAAATGCTGCGCTGCTGCGACATCACCGGTACTCAGACCGGTTCTCTCCCGTGCCTTTTGAAGCTGCCGCCCTACGGGCTCCTTCATAGCTGGCTGTGAGTTTTCTTCAGTTGCCATTAGAAATCAGCACCTTATATTGTTGGTATTCGACTGACTCCGGAAATTTGTTTCTGAGTTGAAGCGCAAGACTCGCCTCCTGGTTTTCATCACTGTAGAAGCGGGCAATGCGGATTCCGGTAAAGAGGCTCTCCGGTGAGTGGACCAGACGCTGATTTCGTTGCATCAATGAAATCAGTCGCGAGTAGTAGCGTGCCGCGTCGTCGTAGTCGCCAGTCTCTACGGACACCCGGGAAAGCGCCAGCAGGGAACGTGCATCGCCTCGCGTCAGCTCCACTGCCCGGCGATAGGATGTGGCCGCAGCCTCCAGCTCTCCGAGCCGCTCCTGCGTCATGCCCAGGTTAAAGAAAACAGAGCCGCGATCCTGATAACCGGTATCCCGGGACGCAGCACGGAATTGATCTCTAGCGTCTTCCATCCGGTTCTGGCCAAACAGGAATGCTCCGTAATACACCCGTGCCCTTGTGTACCCCGGATCCTCGGAAATGGCCTGTTTGAAATTACGCTCAGCCAGTTCTGGCTCACCCTCGGCGTTATAGACAAGCCCCATCGCAGCCCTGGCGCCCGGGTCATCTGAATCCAGTTTCAATGCCCTGTCGAGGTGATGGCGCGCACGTTCAAGGTTGCCCTGCCCAATGTAGGCCGTGGCAAGTTTCACATAGTTATCGAGCGCTTCCTGCTGATCTGCTTCCCGTGAAAACCGACTGTCGGTGGTGGTAACGCAACCTGTAACCAGCAGGGTCAGCAACAGGGTGGCCAACACAAATGAACGTCGGTTTGCTGGTGGTGTTATCACGGGTGTCCCCTTCCTCGATTGGGCTGCAAGACGTATCTGGCTCAGGGATTAACCTGCTGAACCTGAATATACCTCTGACTACGCCGGGTCCTGTCCTCGACACGTCCGACCAACTGACCACAGGCAGCATCAATGTCGTCCCCCCGCGTGGTCCTGATGGTGGCGATGTAGCCGGCCTCGTTCAGAACCGTCTGGAACCGTCGGGTCGCATTCATACTCGGCCGCCGGAAATCGCTTTCCGGGAACGGGTTGAACGGAATCAGATTGATCTTGCAAGGCAGATCCCGCAACAGCACCGCGAGCTCACGGGCGTGCTCCGGTTGATCATTCATCCCCTCAATCACGGTGTACTCGATCGTCGCCTTTCGCTTGTCCGGTAACCGGGCGAAGTAGCGCTTGGTCGCGGCCAGCAATTCGGCAATCGGGTACTTTTTATTCAACGGAACCAGTTTGTTACGCAGTTCATCATTCGGCGCATGCAGGGAAATGGCCAGTGAAACATCGGTAACTTCCGACAGCCGGTCCAGGGCCGGTACAACACCAGACGTGCTCAGGGTGACCCGGCGCTTGGAAATCCCGTAGGCCAGATCCTCCATCATGAGGTTCATGGCATCCACGACATTGTCGAAATTGAGCAGGGGCTCGCCCATGCCCATCATCACCACATTGGTAATCGGCCGATCCGGACCCGGTTCAAAGGGCATGAAGGCCTTGCGCGCAACCCAGACCTGGCCGATGACTTCTGCCGCGGTGAGATTGCGGTTGAACCCGCGCTTGCCCGTGGAGCAGAAGGTACAGTCGAGACTGCAGCCGATCTGTGAGGAAACACAGAGCGTGCCGCGCTCCCCGTCCGGAATCAGCACGGTCTCGACACTGTTGCCATTGTCCATGCGCATCACCCATTTGCGGGTACCGTCTTTGGACGTTTCGTCGTAAACCACTTCAGGACCACGGATCTCGGCAACCTGCTTCAGCTTTTCCCGCAGCGCCTTGCTCATATTGGTCATTTGATCGAAGTCATCAGCGCCACGCTGATGGATCCACTGTAGAACCTGAGTGGCACGAAAACGCTTCTCCCCCAGGGTTTCGAAGAAAGCCTCGAGCTTTGCTTTCGGCATCCCCAGAAGGTTGGTTTTTTCAGCGGCCGCTGTCATTTCATAACCTCGATCAGATAATCAATTCGGAGGCGACCGAACGATCGCCTCCGATCAACGCAATCAGCCCCGCGGGCAGATCTCGTTGTCATTGAAGAAGTAAGCGATTTCGCGCTCGGCAGAAGCCGCGGAATCAGAGCCGTGAACGGCGTTCGCGTCGATGGACGATGCGAAATCCGCACGGATAGTGCCGGCGTCGGCTTCTTTCGGGTTGGTCGCGCCCATCAGATCACGGTTTTTCAGGATCGCGCCTTCACCTTCCAGAACCTGCACAACCACCGGACCGGAGGTCATGAATGCAACCAGGTCGTTAAAGAACGGACGCTCTTTGTGCTCTGCGTAAAAGCCTTCTGCCTGCTCCTGAGTGAGGTGCATCATCTTGGCAGCAACGATGTTCAGCCCAGCTTTCTCGAAGCGGCTGTAAATTTCGCCGATCACGTTCTTTGCGACCGCGTCGGGCTTGATAATCGAGAGCGTGCGCTCAGTTGCCATGGTATTTCTCCAGTTTGTGGATGGTTAAAATTCTGGCCTGCGATTATACGCAGTCCGGGGCAAACTTCCTACCGCACTGCGCGGAGGCGACTAACAACATCAACTATTTGCGCGCTGGCAAACGCCACTTCCTCTTTCGTGGTGTAGCGGCCGATGGAAAAGCGCAGCGCACGATGGGCCTGCTGTTCACTCAACCCGATGCCACGAAGCACATATGAGGGCTCTACCGTGGCTGAAGCGCAGGCCGAACCGGAGGATACCGCCAGATCCCGAAGGCCGAGCATGAGGGACTCCGCATCGACGCCTTCAAAGGAAAGATTCATTATGCCCGGGACGCGCCGGGATTCACTGCCGTTGAGAGTGACACCCTCGAGAGGCCGGAGCCCCGAAAGAAACGCCTCCCGCAGGGCTTCCAGCTCCTCCACTTCCTGTTCAAGCGCGGACTGGGCGATCTCGAACGCCTTCCCCATTCCGACAATCTGATGGGTGGGGAGCGTTCCGGAGCGCATTCCTCGCTCATGACCACCACCATGAATCTGCGCCTCGATACGAACATCCGGCGACCGCCTGACGTACAGGGCGCCGACGCCCTTCGGGCCATAAACCTTGTGGCCGGAAAGCGCCAGCAGATCCACCGGCATGGAGCCGACATCAATTGCCATCTTGCCGGCAGCCTGGGCGGCGTCCACGTGAAAAAGAATGCCTCTCTGGCGCAATTCGGCACCAATGGCGGCAATATCATTGATCGTTCCAAGCTCGTTGTTCACCAGCATCAGGCTGACGAGCACGGTATTTTCCTTGAGCGCGTCCAACACCTGATCAAAACCGATGGTTCCGTCGGCTGCCGGCTCCAGCCAGGTGACTTCAGTACCCTGATGCTCCAGCCACTTGCAGGTATCAACAACCGCTTTGTGCTCGATCCTGGAGGTAACGATATGAGCGCCCTGCCGGCCGGCAACCGCCCCTTTGATGGCGAGGTTGTCTGATTCCGTTGCCCCCGAGGTCCAGACAATCTCCCGCGGATCAGCGTGAACGAGACTGGCGACCTTCTTGCGTGCAGCTTCCACTGCGGCTTCTGCCTGCCAACCATAGGCGTGGGTGCGGGATGCCGGATTACCGAATACACCATCCAGCGTGAGGTATTTCATCATTTCATCAGCAACGGCTGGATCAACGGGCGTGGTGGCCGCGTAGTCCATATAAACGGGCTTTTTCATGGATTCCGGAAACTTGTTGGTGTCAGGCCGGCGCCTGATCGGACAGGCGTTCGGTATTGATGGTTTCAGAGCCACTGTCGGACTGGCGGCGATTTTGCCGGTCCGCAACCTGGCGAATTTCATGCTTCCTCATCAGGTCTCCGAGACTGATCTCGCTGAGAAACTGATGAATCTGATCACTGAGATCAGACCAGAGGTGGTGGGTCAGACATTTCTCGCCATTCTGGCAATCGCCTTTGTTGCCGCACCGGGTGGTATCCAGCGATTCACTGACGGCATCAACAACTTCGGCAATGTAGAGATCAGCCGCAGGACGACTGAGCCTGTATCCACCACCGGGACCGCGAATACTGACAACCAGTTTCTGGCGGCGGAGACGGGAGAAAAGCTGCTCCAGGTAGGACAGTGAGATTTCCTGACGCGCCGATATATCGGCCAGACTCACCGGCCCCTGGTCTCCATGCAGAGCCAGATCCAGCATTGCCGTAACGGCATAGCGGCCTTTGGTGGTCAACTTCATAGCGTCAGCCCCATGGCGGGATTGAATCTCAAAAATGCAGAACAGAGTATGAATTGACCAACCATTTCAGTCAAGTATTCAGCGCCGCACCTCTTCGTCGTCTCGCACGCAATCGAAATCTTCCTCGTGGAGCGGTGGCAGTTCGCCATTCTGGTATTCACTGTTCACCTTGCGCAACGCCTTGCACATATTCTCTATGCGGTCATCCACGGCATGCATGTGATCAAGCAACGAGCGCATGGCCCGTGCGACGGGGTCCGGCATTTCTTCCGTAACGCCGTATGCATCGAAGCCCATGCGCTCTTCCATCTCCTTGCGGCGGGCATCGTCTTCGCCCTGGCGTTTGACAATAACGCGGCCAGGGATACCTACAACGGTTGCTCCCTCTGGCACTGCCTTGGTAACCACCGAGTTTGAACCAATCTTGGCACCCTCGCCTACTTCAAAAGGCCCCAGAATCTTGGCGCCGGCACCAACCACCACACTGTTGCCAATCGTGGGATGCCGCTTACCCTTGTTCCAGCTGGTTCCGCCCAGCGTAACCCCCTGATAGAGGGTTACGTCGTCGCCAATCACCGTAGTCTCACCAATAACAACACCCATGCCATGGTCGATGAAGAAGCGACGACCGATGGTTGCGCCTGGATGAATCTCAATGCCGGTAAGCCAACGGGCGATCGTCGAAATGGTCCTCGCAAGCCATTTCAGCCCCAAACCCCACAACCAATGGGAAAACCGATGGAAAAGCAGTGCGTGCAAACCCGGGTAGTTGGTAAGCACTTCAAAGGTGTTCCTGGCGGCGGGATCCCGATGGAACACGCTGTTAATGTCTTCCCGCAAACGCTCAAACATGGCCATTATCCTGTTCCGTCGCCGCAGTATCGGCCTCGGTTGATTTGCTATTGTTCCGTGTGCCTGCCGCTTTCTGCACAGCGGTGAGGATGCCCCGGAGGATATTGATTTCCATCTGATCAAGTCTGGCTCGCTGGAACAGCCGCCGCAAGCGCGTCATAAGCTGCCTGGGGTTCTCCCGCCGATGGAAATCAACATCGATAAGCACCTGCTCAAGATGCCCGAAGAAGCCTTCAACATCGTGGACTTTCGCCGGCGGCACATCCCATCCTTCGTCCCCGGGCCGGGTCATCGACTTTAAGTATGGGCTTCCCTCACCGCCTTCAAGGCTTCGGAGGTAATACATCCGCAATTCATAGCACATGACCTGCACCGCCATGGCCAGGTTGAGAGAGCTGTAATCCGGATTGGAGGGAATATGGATATGATAATGGCAACGCTGCAGCTCATCGTTGCTGAGACCATGATTTTCCCTACCGAATACCATGGCCACCGGGCCGCTTCCGGCATGTTCTGCGGCCGCGGCCGCAGCCTCCGGCGGCGCGCACACCGGCCACGGGACTTTTCTGCCCCGGGCACTGGTACCCATAACCAGAACGCAGTCGGCGAGCGCCTCATCGAGCGAAGACACCACGTGGGCGCTATCAAGCACATCCGAAGCCCCCGCCGCACGGGCGTATGAAGCCTCATCGGGAAACGAAGACGGGTTTACCAGCCACAGATTGCCGAGCCCCATATTTTTCATGGCACGGGCGACTGCGCCGATATTGCCTGAATGGGATGTCTCAACCAGAACGATCCGGATCTGATCCTGGAATGTTTCCGTCCCTTCCTGTGGAAGTGCGCTTTTATGCATTGTTAGCAGGCCCAAGGTTATTGATCAGGGCGGCAATGATAGCAGAAAGCAAAGGCACCCTGCCCCTCCGGAGTACCCGTAACCTCTGGTTATCCGTGCTATTGCTGAGTCAAAAAACATACAAGCGGGGTGATCTTTTGCTATGATACCCGGCCTTCACACACCCGGATAATGAACACTCAGATGCAACCAGCTATTAAAATGGCCCTGCGCGTCGCGCGTCAGGGGTCTGATTATCTGAAAGCCCATTTCGAGCGCCAAGAACCTACCGGCAAGGACGACTCAGAACGCCGTCGTCAGCTGGAACGGGTTGAGCAATCTATTTATGACAATTTTGCCGAACAGCTCGAAAAAGCCTATAAGGACCACAGCATCGCGCCCCTGAACGAAGCGGATGCCGGAACCAGCGAAAAGAGCTGGCACATTTTCCCTGTCCTGGGCCGTGAAAATTTCCTGCGGGGCATTCCGGAGTTCGCTCTGGCCCTGTCCCAGAAAAAGAATAACCGAACTGAAAACCTGCTGCTGGTTAACCCCGTTACCGGCGAGGAATACTCGGCCAGCCGAGGCCATGGTGCGGCGCTCAACAGCCGCCGCGTGCGCGCTTCGGAAATCAAGCTGCCGGAGAAAGCCGCCATCGCTACCAACCTGCTGGACCAGGCTCGAAAGAGCGAGGATCCGATGCTCTGGGGCGAAATGGCCGCTGTACTGGCCAGGGATTCCGGTATGTTCCGCACCTCCGGCTGCGTGGTGCTGGATATCGCCCGTGTGTCCGCCGGATTGATGGACGCAGCCATCATCTTTCGTCCGGAAGCGGCCGAGCTGGATCTTGGCGTCACACTGGCTATGGAATCCGGTGCCCTGACCGGTGATTTCTCAGGCAATCCGTCCACCGGGAACGCCCGCCAGCTGGTGGTTGCAAACCCGAAGCTGTTCCGCGAAGTGCTCAAGGTCCTGCATCCGTTCCGGGGCCGTCTGCCTCGCTGAACTCCCGGGCTCTCTGAGACACAAAAAAAACCGCCACATTGTGTGGCGGTTTTTTTATGCCCGGAAATCGGGGAACAACTACGATTACATCCGGTTCAGCCACTCCGGCGGCTGCTCTTCTTCTTCGGCATTTTCCGCGCCTTCTTTTGCCGGCACGATCAGGTCATCTCGAGACACGCCCATCACCATCAGCAGATTCGCAGACACGTATATGGAAGAGTAGGTACCGACGACCACACCAATAATCAAAGCCAGGGCGAAATTGTTGATTGCCTCACCACCCAGAAAGTAGAGCGCAAGCAGCACCACGAGCGTCGTACCCGAGGTATTGATGGTACGCGCAATGGTCTGGTGAATTGATTCGTTAATAATGTCCCAGGGCTCTCCCACACGCATCTTGCGGAAGTTCTCCCGAATTCGGTCAGCTACAACAATGGTGTCGTTCAGCGAGTAGCCAATGACCGCAAGCAACGCTGCCAGAACGGTAAGATCGAAGGTCCACTGGAACAGCGCGAAAACACCCAGAACAATAATGACATCGTGGGCTAGAGGCACCACCGAGGCAATACCGAACTTGAACTGGAATCGCATGCCTACATAGATCAGCACTACAGCAAGGGCGATAAGCAAACCAAGACCACTGTCTTCCTTGAGCTCCTCACCAACCTGGGATCCTACGAACTCGGAACTGACCAGTTCAAGATCTGCGCCACCCTCTTCCAGGGTTCGGGTAACCTCCGGTGCCAGCTGATCATTGTCGGCCTCGGCCATCCGCACCAATACCGTCGTGTCGGCCCCGAAGTTCTGAACAGAAAACTGCTCGTATCCGGCCTCCGTAAGCCTGGAGCGGATTTCGTCAAGTTGCGGGGCCTCTGCGTATTCGAATTCAACGGAGGTGCCACCGGTGAAGTCCATCCCGAAATTCAGGCCACGAGTGGCCAGCAGCGCGATAGACACGACGACCAGCGAAATGGAGACTATGGAAGCAATCTTCCGTAACCCCATGAAATCAAACGGTTGCTTTTGATCTTCAGACATTGGCGAGCTTTCCTCCGATCGACAGCTTCTCGACCCTGCGGCCGCCGTAAACAATGTTAACGATGCTCCGGCTGACCATCAGGCCAGAGAACATCGACGTCAGAATCCCGATGCAGAGTGTCACCGCAAACCCTTTCACCGGGCCGGACCCCATCGCGAAAAGAATCACGGCAACCAGCAATGTGGTGATGTTTGCGTCAAAGATGGACACAAAGGCCCGGGAGTAGCCTGAGTTGATGGCCGTCTGGGGCGGCACACCCGATTTCAGCTCTTCCTTTATCCTCTCAAAGATAAGCACGTTGGCATCCACCGCCATACCGACGGTCAGAACGATACCGGCGATGCCTGGCAGGGTCAGTGTCGCCGAGAGGATCGACATGCACGCAACGAGCAGCATCAGGTTCAGTGTCAGCGCAATGTTCGCTACCACGCCAAATCCGCGGTAGTAAACAAGCATGTAGAGCAGCACCAGCCCGAAGCCAAGCGCAACGGACATCATGCCGGCGTCTATATTTTTCTGGCCGAGGCTCGGACCAATGGTCCTCTCCTGAACGAAGTACATCGGGGCCGCAAGTGCACCGGCGCGCAAGAGCAGCGCCAGTTCTGCGGCTTCCGGAATGGAATCAAGCCCGGTGATCCGGAAACTGCTGCCCAGAGCGGATTGCACTGTGGCAAGGCTGATTATGCCTTTCTCCACAACGCGGTTCTCCACCTCCTGAGGCTCGCCGTCTACCATTCTGGTTTCGGTTTCTGTGCGGTACTCGATGAACAGCACGGCCATCCGGCGACCAATGGCATTGCGGGTGGCCCGGTTCATCAGGTCGCCACCGACGGAATCCATGGTGATATTGACCTGGGGTTGGCCGTTTTCGTCAAACGCCTGCTGGGCATTGGCCACGTTATTACCGGTAGCAATCACCTCCTGCTCGAGGCGCGCGGTGCGCTGTGGCTGGTCCCGGAAACCAAACTCCTCGGTCTCGCTGCTGGGGGCGTCCTGGCGGGCCTCCATGCGGAACTCAAGGTTCGCGGTTGCACCAAGTACGCGCTTGGCCTGTGCGGTGTCCTGTACGCCAGGCAACTCAACAATAATCCGGTCGGCACCCTGCTGTTGAACGAGGGGCTCAGCAACACCGAGCTCATTCACCCGATTACGGATCGTTGTGAGGTTCTGCTCCAGAGCATAGTCCTGAATCGCAGTGACCTCAGCCTCGGAGAGCGTCAGGACGAGGAGGAATTCATCACCCTCGGTCTGCTCATCGAGAAGGAATTCGTTGTACTGGTCACGCACCATGTTGAACGCTTCGGTGCGGGAGGCTTCATCACGAAAGCTGAGAACGATCTCGCGGTTATCCTGAACATCTCCGCCACGATAGCGGATCCGCTCTTCCCGCAGCTCCCGCTTGATCTGGCCAGACATGGCATCCAGACGCTGGCTGACTGCGGTTTCCATGTCGACTTCCAACAGGAAGTGGACACCGCCACGAAGATCCAGACCCAGCTTCATCGGGCCGGCACCCAGGCTCTTCAGCCAACCGGGCGTGGAGGCGGCCATGTTCAGTGCAACCAGGTACTCATTTCCCAGAGCAGCCTGCACCAGGGGACGGGCCTGCAATTGGTCTTCAGAGTTGGTGAGACGGATCAGAGCATCCCGATCCTGAAGAGTACTGCTTTTCACCTCGATGCCCCGGCTTTCCAGCACACCAACGGCCCTGTCGAGCACACCGGCATTCACCTCGGTGCTACTGCGGGCGCCGGTAATCTGGATGGCGTAGTCGTCGGGGAAGAGGTTGGGCAAAGCGTAGATAAACCCGATCACGAGCGCGACCAGGATAACCAGGTTTTTCCAAAGCGGATACTTGTTCAGCATGGGATCCCTTGTAGCCGGCCTAGCGGCCAGACTTGGTGTTTCAGCCAGGAAGATTCAAACCGGCCACCAGGGATGGCCGGCTAAATGGCCCCCGCTCAGATGTCCTTGAGCGTGCCCTTCGGCAGCGCCGCAGCAACGGCTACTTTCTGGACCTTGATCTCAACGTTGTCAGCAACTTCCACAACGATGAAATCGTCAGTCACCTTGGTAATTTTGCCGGCAACACCACCAGAGGTCACAACTTCATCACCTTTATTCAGGCCGGACATCAGAGCCTTGTGCTCTTTCGCACGCTTGGACTGCGGGCGCCAGATCAGGAAGTAGAAAATCAGGATGAAGCCGGCGAAAAAGATCACCTGGCCCATAACACCCATTCCCTGAGCAGCCGGGTTCTGCGCCATGGCAAGAGCAGGCATCAGAGCCAAAAGGCCGGCAACGAGCATTTTAATAGCTTTCATTGAATATCTCCGTTGGTTTAGCGAATAGATCAAACATTGCCCAGGGGCGGAACGGTCTCTCCGCGCAGAGCATAGAAGTCGGTTACAAAGTCCGACAATGTACCTGCTTCAATGGCCCCACGCAATCCAGCCATCAGGTTCTGGTAGAACCGGAGGTTGTGGATGGTATTCAGTTGTGAGCCAAGCATTTCTCCACATTTATCCAGATGATGGAGATAACTTCTCGAAAAATTCTTACAGGTATAACAGTCGCAGCGATCGTCCAGCGGCGCGGTGTCATGACGGTGCCGGGCATTGCGGATTTTTACGATCCCGGTTGACGTAAACAGATAGCCATTCCTGGCGTTGCGGGTCGGCATTACACAGTCGAACATGTCGACACCGCGACGCACCGCCTCGACGAGATCTTCCGGCCGGCCCACGCCCATCAGATACCGCGGCTTGTCTTCCGGCATTTTCGGCGGCAAGTGGTCGAGAATCCGGATCATGTCTTCCTTGGGCTCGCCAACCGACAGACCGCCAATGGCGTAACCATCGAAGCCGATCTCTGTAAGCCCTTCCAGAGAACGGTCCCTCAGGCCTTCGTACATGCCGCCCTGAACGATGCCGAACAACGCCGCAGGGTTGCCCTCGTGGGCATCTTTGCTTCGTTGCGCCCATCGCAGCGACAGTTCCATGGAATCTTTTGCCTGACGCTCGGTGGCCGGATAAGGCGTACACTCGTCAAATATCATAACGATGTCCGACCCGAGATCCCGCTGCACCTGGATCGCAATCTCCGGTGACAGCTCCACCGGCGAACCATCTACCGGAGAACGGAAGGTAACGCCGTCCTCGGTGATCTTGCGCATCTCACCCAGACTGAACACCTGGAAACCGCCGGAGTCGGTCAGGATAGGCCCATGCCATTGTGTGAAATCGTGAAGGTCGCCATGGGCCTTGACCACCTCAGTACCGGGCCGAAGCATCAGGTGAAAGGTGTTCCCCAGAATGATTTCAGCACCGATTTCGTGGATATCGCGGGGCAGCATACCCTTGACCGTGCCGTAAGTACCGACAGGCATGAACGCGGGGGTCTCAACGGTTCCGCGGGGAAACGTCAGCCGGCCACGGCGGGCGCGCCCATCCTCGCCCAGTTTTTCGAACGACATGAAACAGGTTTGTGTCACAAAGCCTCCCCGGCATTATCGTTACCGGCTTCATTGGATTCCACGGTCGCCCCGAGCAACATGCCCCGGCTGGGTTCCTGACCGTTGATAAACATGGCGTCACCGTAACTGAAAAAGCGGTAGCGTTCCTTTACCGCTTCCCGGTAGGCCGACATGACGTTGTCATAGCCGGCAAACGCGCTGACCAACATGATCAGGGTGGATTCCGGCAAATGGAAGTTGGTAATCAGGGCATCCACAGTCTGAAACCGGTAACCCGGGTAAATGAAGATGTCGGTCTCGCCCGTGAACGCCCTCAGGCGACCACCACGGCTGGCTGACTCAAGGGAACGAACCGACGTGGTACCTACGGCAACCACACGCCCTCCCCTTGCACGGGTTCGTTCGATGGCGCCGACGGCATCCTGGGGAACGTTCACCACCTCACTGTGCATGGTGTGATCCTCGATTTTATCGACCCGTACCGGCTGGAATGTGCCGGCACCGACGTGCAGGGTCACAAAGGCACTTTCAATGCCGCAAGCGGCCAGTTTCTCCAGCAAGCCCTCATCGAAATGCAGACCCGCCGTGGGGGCGGCTACGGCACCCGCCTCCCGGGCGTAAACAGTCTGGTAGCGTTCCCGATCGGTGGATTCGTCCGGACGGTCCACATAGGGCGGCAGTGGCATGTGGCCAATCCGCTCAAGCACCTCAAGCACTGGCTCCTCAGACTCACAGACGAGATGAAACAGCGCTTCGTCCCGCCCCGCCATTCTCAAAGAAGTGCCGTCCTCAAGGATAACCTTCTGCCCCTGTTTCAATGCTTTTGAGGCTCGAACATGGGCGATGATGTCATACTCTCCGGTTACCCGCTCAACCAGAACTTCTACCTGCCCACCGGTCTCCTTCTTGCCAAAAAGGCGCGCAGGAATCACCCGGGTGTTGTTAAACACCAGCAAGTCGCCGGGTTGAAGCAAGTCAGGGAGTTCACTGAATATCCGGTGGTCAAGCTTGCCAGAGAGGCCGTCGAGACAAAGCAGCCTGGACGCACTGCGATCCTTGAGTGGATAGCGGGCGATCAATTCGTCCGGCAGGTC
The DNA here is from genome assembly GCF_040148675.1 of Marinobacter sp. NFXS11. Lineage (NCBI taxonomy): Bacteria > Pseudomonadati > Pseudomonadota > Gammaproteobacteria > Pseudomonadales > Marinobacteraceae > Marinobacter > Marinobacter sp. NFXS11. The sequence continues at coordinate 1,700,450 of NZ_JAGDDV010000001.1, forward strand.
AAAATGAAAATCGGAGACATTCATGGAATGGACTGTTAACGACGCCGAAGGAAAGAAGATGGTAGCGGCGGGCGGACTCGAACCGCCACGGGTTTTACCCCAACGGATTTTGAATCCGTCGTGTCTACCAATTTCACCACGCCGCCATCGAAGAGTGTTGGGGATTATACTGAGCTAAATCGCGAAAGCAATAAGCCAGCGGACACAACTGTCCGCTGGCTCAGATATTTACAATCGATCGAACAGCGACAGTTGCGAAACCTGGGCAAACGACTGCTGGGCTGCCTGCAGCACGAAGCTCTGGAAACTCAGGGTGCTGATGGCCTCTGCGTAGTCCACATCCTGCAGTTGCGATCGGATTTCATTGGTATAAACGGAGGAATCTTCAAGAAAGGTCTTGGTGGATTCCACGGCGTTCATCCGGCCGCCCAACTCGGTTTGCTTGAGGATAATGCTTTCCTGGGCGTTATCGAGGTTGATCAGGGAATTGGCAATCAGGTCGTCGTACTGGGCCTGCCCATCCGGACTGCTCTTGTCGATGTTATTCAAACCGGAAATCAGGTTCTCAATGGTGCCGAACACCGACTGTTTTTCGTTGATCTTCAGCGTAAACACATCCCCCCCACCGGGAACTGCATCTGTCAGAGTCACTTCAACACCGGCAACTTCAAAGGGTTCACCACTTTGATAGGTTGCTGGATCCACCGTCAACACATCACCCTGGCTGTCCGTAGCGATAATATTGCCACCGGCATCAACCTCAACCGTGATGTCGTCCGGGAATGAGTTGGGGTAGGCGGCAGCCAGATCTGCCTCGTTAACCAGTTTGACGCCTGAAATAGAAGCGCCCGGCGTGCTCACTGTGCTGTGTTCGCCGGTGATGGCCGCAGGAACCCGTACGAAAATGTCCTTGCCGTTATCGCTGATCGGAACGGTGACACCATCATCGATTTCGAGGACTCGCTGCCCCTCGTCGCCCTGGTAAACCCAACTCCCTGAGGGATCCTGCTCAAAGGCCTTTACCGAGCCCTGGAATCCGCTAAAGATGTACTCGCCGGAGGCATCACGGGTATTGGCAATATTGGCGAGCTGCCCCAGGCGCTCCTCCAGCTCCGAAGAAATCGACCGCCGGTCGTTGGCCGACAATGACCCATTACCCGCCTGAACCGTCAGCTCCCGGATCCGCTGAATCACATCGATCGAACTTGAAAGAGCATTTTCTTCCTGTTTCAGACGGCTGTCCGCCAGGTCGACGTTGCGCTGATAGGTTTCAACCCGCGAAAGCTCCTGATCCAGCTTCAAAATCCGCGCTGCAGCGACCGGATCGTCGGAAGGTTTGTTTACCCTCTGGCCAGTCGAGATCTGTTGCTGGGTGTTATTCAGGCTGGTATTGAGCTCCTGGAGCCGATTAATTCCGCCTGAAAAAATCTGCTGTGATGAAATTCTGATCATGTCACATCACCTCAACCGTTACCGGAAACTCTGCAACAGGGTATTGAACAAATCCTGGGCTACCGACATTACCTGGGCCGAGGCATTATAGGCGGCCTGATACTGGATCAGGCGGCCAGCTTCCTCATCCAGGTTAACGCCGGATACAGATTCCCGCTGATTGGTCGACTGTTCCAGAAGGGTTTTGCCGGCATCCACGTCCAGTTGGCTCTGGCGCGTCTTTACCCCGATATCTTCGACCAGCCCGGCATAGCCTTCGGAAAAGTTCTGGCTGCCACCATTCAGCGTGTTGGCCGTGCCAAGCGCCGCCAGCAGTTCCGCATTCCTGTTGTCCGAAACACCGTTGGAGTTGTAATTGATCTCGAAGGTGTCACCGTCAGCCGGCTGGCCCGTTATCTTGAACTGGAAACCCTGGTACTCGGCACCATCCGCCGGATTGTCGCTGAACAGCTCATTGGCAACGCCCGGCGTGTAGGGCCGGTTTGCCGGACCTATCGGGTTTCCACCGCCGTCCGTAACCGTGAACACCAGGCCGGTTCCCGGATCGTCGAATGTTACGGTAATTGGCCCGTTCGCCAGTTGCCCGGTCGATTGGAACGCGGGCAACAGGGAGTTGGTGAACGGGTTCCTGACGTTAAGCATGATGCCCTGATCGATCTTGCCCGTTCCGATATTGTCATCGCCGGTGGTAGCGCGAACCGGACTTGCGAAAGCCAGGTCCTCCTCCCGATTGACCACCAGCCCGATGCTCTCCGCCGCATTCCGGCTAGGTTGAATCAGATATTTGTCCCCGGCATTGAACGTGCCGCCCTCCACCCGGATGTTGAAACCGGGCATGGAAATCTCAGACTGGACCGGGTCCGGGAGACGGCCCTGGTTCACGGTCTTGCCCGTGCCCTGGTCGATCAACTCGTAGCTCCGCCCGTCACCACTGAACTGCAGGGTCCAGCGCCCTGCGGGAAGCCGCGAGCTGTCGGTGATTTCGACGGCCAACTGCCCTGTCGTGGACGGAGCGTTGTTGCCATTGGGAACCACCCGGCTGCGCTGGGCCTCCAGCGAATTAATATTGGTGAAGAACAGACCACCGAGTTCACCCTCCAGATCCATCCCGATTTCATGCTGGTGGTTCATGGTGTCGGAGAGGGCAATGGCAATCCTGCCAAGTTCATCGAATGCAGGTTTCAAACCTTCGGTATCGAAACGCAAAAGACCACCCAGCTTGCCGCCGGTAATCTGTTCATCAATATTGAGAAGGCGTCCACCGTTGCTCAGCGTGAACTCCAGACGTGTCGGATCTTCGGCATTTTCCCGGGTGCCGAGGGTCGAAGCGTTACTGCCAACCACCAAGGACAAACCGTTCGACAAAGACACGTTAACCTGGCTACCGTCCGCCGGACTGACTTTTATGCTAACAAGCTCCGACAGCTGACGCAGTTTCTCATCCCGCTTATCCAACAATTCATTGGGCATTTGCCCCTGGGCAATGCCGGGTGATTCAGAAATCGCAAGGTTCAGCTCCGCAATGCTTTTCAGCAGCGTATTCGCGTCTTTCACACCCTGCTGCATCTGGGTCTTGATGGATTCCCGCTGCTGGATAAATTCCTGATTCAGGGCCTGGAAACGGTTTACAACCTGTTGTGCCTCACTCAGGACCAACTGGCGCTGCGGCAAGGAAGTCGGATCTTCGGCGGCATTCTGAAGGCTTGCAAAAAAATTGTTCAGTGCGTTGCTGAGGCCGGTAGATTCACCCCCGAGCAGGTTATCAAGCCTGGTCAGCTCCGAATTAAGGGCTTCCTGCTCACCATACAGGGTGCTGTCTTCCCGCACCTGTTGAACCAGATATTCACTGGCCAGACGGCGAATGTCCGCCACATTCACGCCGCTGCCGATGGTGCCGGCACCGGTGCGCTGGCCTTCCTGGGTTTCAAACAGCACTTCCTGGCGACTGTATCCCGGCGTGTTGGCGTTGGTTATATTGTTGCCAGTGGTGTTCAGCGCGGCCTGATGACTGAGGATGCCGGTCAGACCAATACCTATGAGCCCTGCCATAAGCTTTACTCCTTCATCCCGTCACTGCCCATGGACAGTGTCATCAGTGAGTCACGGTTCATGATCTGGCGGATCTTGTTGCCGTAGTTAGGGTCGGTTGCATAGCCGGCTTCCTGCAGTTTCTCTGCGAAAACCTCAGGCTGATCTGCTACCGACAAGACGTCCCGGTAACGGGGATTGGATTCCAGGAAAGAGACATAATCCCGGAAGCTGGATTCATAATCCCTGTAGGCCCGAAAGTTGGCCTGCTCTTTCATGGGCAGCCCTTCCCGGTATTCCGTGGTGGTAATGGAGACCGCATCGCCCTGCCAGCGGCTATCCGCCTTGATACCGAAGAGGTTAAAACTGGGCTCGCCCTGCTCCCCACGGATCATGTGCCGGCCCCAGCCTGTTTCCAGGGCCGCCTGGGCTACCATCAGTTTCGGGTCTATTCCGGAGTCCCTGGCAATCCGCTCGGCTACCGGCAGAAGCTCTGCCACGAAGTGCTCCGGAGATTCAAATTGATGCGGCAAGTCCGACGGTGTCGACGTCACTGCCGAGGACGCTTTCTGTGCAACAGACATTACCTCCCGAACCCGCTCGGGTAACTCGGTATTGAGGGCGGGCAGGCTTCGGTCGTAATCCGCAAGGCTCGCCTTGTGGCCGGCGAGCCTGCCACCTTCATCGTCCATGCCCGGAATCTGTTTGCTCAACTGTTGCACCAGTGCCTCGGCAAGGCCGCTGCCCTTGCCCCCAGCCATTGTCAGGCTCATCTGGCTGTCGAACATATCCCGGTAAAGCTCGGACTGGTTGCTCTTCAGGTAGTTGCCCTCGGCTAAAACATCACCGGCCTTGCGCATGGACTTCAGCATTTCAGACAGGAACAGACTCTCGAACTGGCGAGCCACCTCTCGAAGAGCGGACTCCTTATCAGTGCGAGCCTGGGCCTTCAACGCATTGAGACCGTTGAAGTCGGTGTAAACCTGGGCCTGTTGAACCTTGTAGTCCTGCATCACGACACCTAGATCACTATCAGCTCGGCACGCAGTGCACCCGCCTGCTTCAAGGCTTCAAGCACCGCCATGACGTCACCCGGCGCCGCGCCCACCTGGTTCACCGCCTGAACAATCTCGTTCAGGGTGACGGCGGGGCCAAACTTGAACATCCGCGCCGGCTCCTCGGTAATGGCAATCTGGGTATCCTGCTCGATGGCAGTGTCTCCGCCAGCAAACGGATTCGGCTGCTCCACATTCGGATTTTCCTGAATGGTTACCGTCAGATTGCCGTGAGTAACGGCAGCGGCGCTGACCTGAACATTCTGGCCGACCACGATGGTGCCAGTACGACTGTTGATGACCACTTTCGCGGCATCCTCGGCCGGATCCACCTCAATATTTTCAAGGATCGACAAAAAGCTGACCCGTTGGGAAGGATCACGCGGCGCACGAACGGAGACTGACGTGGCATCGTGGGCATAAGCCATATCCGGGCCGAGCCGATCGTTAACAGCCTCGACCACCCGGCGAGCCGTTGTGAAGTCCGGGCGAAGCAAATGGAAGGTGATGGTGTCGCCCTGACTGAACGGCGAAGCCACCTCCCGCTCAATGGTGGCGCCATTGGGAATCCGGCCAACGCTGGGGACATTTACGGTGATTCGGGACCCGTCCTGTCCCTGGGCACCAAAGCCACCCACCACCAGACTGCCCTGGGCCATGGCATAAACCTGTCCATCAGCACCTTTCAGCGGTGCCATCAGCAAGGTGCCCCCGCGCAGGCTGTCGGCGTTGCCGATGGACGACACAGTGATGTCGATTTCCTGTCCCGCTTTGGCAAAGGGCGGCAATGTCGCACTTACCGTAACGGCCGCAACGTTGGCAAGGTTCGGGTTGACGCCTTCCGGAAGGGTCACGCCAAACTGATTCATCATGTTCCGGAAGGTCTGATTGGTAAACGGTGCCTTGTCACCGGTTCCATCAAGACCAACCACCAGGCCATATCCCACCAACTGGTTGTTGCGAACACCCTTGATTCGTGAGAGATCCTTCAGGCGGTCCGCCATTACCGGGGCAGAAACAACTGCCAGGGCAAGTACCCAGACAATGACACGGCGCATGCTCATAGCGGCCACCACTCACTGTTAAAGAAACGTGCCAGCCAGCCCATCTGGTTTGCCTGGTCAAAATCACCAGTGCCTCCATAGGCGAACCGGGCATCCGCAATGCGATTGGATGCCACCGTGTTATCAGGCTGGATATCCTGAGGGCGGACAAGACCCGTCAGGCGGATATACTCATCGCCATTGGTCAACGACAGCCATTTCTCGCCACGAATGCGAAGAACACCATTCGGCAGTACTTCGGTCACCGTAACTGTAATGCTACCTGCAAGGCTGTTGCTCTGGTCGGCTTCTGCCGCGCCCTGGAAATCCCGTTCATGGTTGAACGACGTGTTTATCCCAAAGTTGTCCTTGCCCAGAATGGTCGGGTTCGGCAAAGTCGTTTCATTGTCCTTGGTGATGCTGGTCTCGGCATTCTTGCTGGCGCGTGTGGATTCCTGCAGATTCACGGTCAGCACATCACCCACGTTCAGCGCCACGGTATCGCCGTAGAAGTTGTAGTTTCGGGAGACCTGGTAAATAGACCCCGAAGCGCTATCACGCTGCATCATGGCCTGGGGGCGGACCGGCGCAAACTCCGGGTCATCCGGAACCGCCCGCGGGCGACTCATCGCTGTGCACCCCTGCAACAGGATCAGAAGCATCACAATCACCAGGGTGCTGGCTCTTCGGACTGTCTGATGGGTTGTGATCAGTTTCATGACCTCACCTCTGGCCGCATTAGCCAATGTTCTGAGTGATGAACTGGAGCATCTGGTCCGTGGTGGACACCACTTTCGAGTTCATCTCGTAGGCCCGCTGGGTGGTGATCATGTTCACCAGCTCTTCCACCACCTCAACGTTGGACGCCTCCACGGAGCCCTGTTCAATACTGCCCAGTCCGGCCAGCCCGGGCTCACCTTCCGCAGGATCGCCACTGGCGTTGGTTGCCTTGAACAGGTTGTTGCCGATGGCCTGCAGTCCCTGCGGGTTGATGAAATCCACCAGCGTAATCTGGCCGAGGTTTACCGGTGCCGCCTGATCGTCCGTCACTGCCGTTACGGTGCCATCTTTACCAATGGTGATATTGGTGGCGTTCTCTGGCACGTTGATAGCAGGCTCGAGTGGGTAGCCATCCGGGTTGACCACATCGCCATCAGCGTTGAGCTGGAACTGGCCGTCGCGGGTGTAGGCAATCTGGCCATCCGGTAGCTGCACCTGCAGGAATCCACGGCCATTGATGGCCATATCCAGGGGCTGCTCGGTAATCTGCAGGTTGCCCTGGGAAAATTGCTTGGCCGTACCCACAACCCGCACGCCGGTACCCAGCTGCAGGCCGGATGGCAGTTCCGAGTTCTGGGTTGTCAGACCACCGGGCTGCCGGTTGATCTGGTACAGAAGGTCCTGAAACACGGCCCTGTCCCGCTTGAAGCCAGTGGTGTTGACGTTAGCCAGGTTGTTGGAAATGGTGGACATGTTGGTGTCCTGAGCGCTCAACCCGGTCTTGCTGACCCATAGTGCTGGATGCATGCTGTTTACTCCTTGCCGGGGGGTTGTCAGGCGGCCATTCTTTGCCGCTTCAGCCCGCCAGGCCAATGTGTTCAGTCGTTACTTAAAGGTTCTGCAACAGCCGTGCCGTTGCTTCGGAATTCTCGTTCGCGGTGGTCATAACCTTCACCTGCATCTCGTATTGCCGGGACAGTTGAAGGTTCGAGATCATCTCTTCCACCGCGTTGACGTTGGAGCTTTCAAGGAACCCTGAGGCAACCCGCTGGTTTGCATCCGGCGGCTCGGGCCCATCCAGAGCCTGATCCGGCTTTCGACGCATGTGTCCGTCAAGACCTTTCTCCAGGGTTTCCGGCGGCGGGCTGACCAGTTTCAGCCGGTCCACTTCAACCAGCTGGTCTGGCGGCCCACCGACAGGAACAATTGAAACGGTGCCATCGGCGCCAATCTCAACGTTGTCATAAGGAGGAAGCGCGACCGGCCCACCGTTGCCAAGTACCAGTTCGCCGTTGGCCAGGCGCACCAGGCCATTGACATCCATTTGGAGACTGCCACTACGGGTGAAGACTTCTTCGCCCTGATCGTTCTGGATAGCAAGCCATCCCTCACCTTCCACAGCCACATCCAGTTTGCGCCCGGTTTCCATCAATGCCCCGGCGGAAAGGTCCGTGCCGGGCCTCTCAGTCATGGCATAGGCACGAGTCGGGTGGTGCTCCCCGTAGACAGGCATACTGCGGGCCTGGGCGAAGTCTTTCTTGAAGCCGGTGGTACTGACGTTCGCCAGGTTATTGGCGTGGGCCTGCTGGGCCAGCATGTTCTGCTTGGCACCAGACATACCGATGTAGAGGGCTTTGTCCATGGGAAAACTCCTGCCGGAATTTTGACTGTTTCCAGTCTTCCTGCAGGAGTCATGCCATTTCGCTAGATTGCTGGATTAACGGAGGTTGATGATGGTCTGGGTGACCGCATCGGAGGTTTCGATGGTTTTGGCGTTGGCCTGATAGTTCCGCTGGGCGATGATCAGGTTGACCAGTTCCGCCGATAGGTCGACGTTGGATTCTTCCACCGAGCTGGCCTTGATGGAACCGAGCGTGCCGGTATCCGGGGCACCAATGATTGGCTGACCGGATTCGAACGTTTCCACCCAGGAAGTATCGCCTACGGGAGACAAACCGTTCGTGTTATTGAACGATGCCAACGCGACCTGGCCCAGAGCCTGGGATTGGCCGTTGGTGTATCGGGCAAACAGGACGCCTTGATCCGATACGTCCAGGCCAGAAAGACGGCCGGTGGTATAGCCATTCTGCTGTTGGTCGTTCACGCCAAACGCAGCGCCATATTGCGTTGTGCCACTGAGGTTGATCACGAAAGCCGATGTTGTCGGTGGCTCAGGAATCGGTGTTACTACCACCTCGCCGGCAGCTGGAGGGCCATCTGCCCCATTTGGTTGCCCGGCGCTGTCTTTGGGTATCCAGTCATCAATGAGGATTTCGCCACTGGGGTCGCCGTTTATCGACTGCAGAGCACCATCCTGATCGAATCTTGCCGTGTAGGGAGTCACGTCCGTGCCGCCAACAAACTCGCCATCAATCTGGGCATACACCGACCATTCACTCACCCCGACACCATTGCCTGGTGACGGATTTTTTACAAAAAACTGAGTCAGTTCGTGCGAATTACCCAGACTGTCGTAAACCGTGGTTGATGTGGCGTGGTTATAGGTACGCTGATCCAGCGGATTGAATTGATTGGTGACGCGGATTGGTGAGGCGTTGAACGCAACCTCAAAATCATTGTCAGCCGTGGTTGATGTGATCCCTGCCACCGACCGATCCGCAGTCACGTTAACATCACCTTCAACGGTACCGGTGTCGCCGTTGCCATTACCATCGGCAAAAGTAAAGTCGAGCGTCTCACCCTGGTTATGAATTACTCGCAGAACATCGCTGCCCCCACCTCCGGTGACAATCGAGGCGGAAATCGCGGTCTCGCTGGAGTTGTTGACTGAATCAACCAGATCCTGCAGAGAATTGATATTTGAGGTGTCCAGGGTCAGCGGCGAACCATTGATATCGAGGCTGAATGAAAACGAACTGGCTCCGGAGATGAAGGCGTCATCAAGAGCCGGCGTGCCGTCGAAAGTCGCCGTCGTCGTGGCCGAAGCACTCAATCCAGGCGCATCGTTTATAGTGGAGGCCGCTTCACGAGCACTGGCTGCAGGGTCGATATTCACGTTGAAGGCAGGTGAGCCGTCCGAATACTGCACATCAAAGCTCTCGCCCTGTATGGAAGCAAGAGTGAGAGGCCCGACATCCCTAACACGGGTCTCCAGCACGGACTCCCTGGAATCAAGATTCAGATCGGAGTCGAGGTTCGTCGTCCTCCTTGGAGCCAGGTTATCTGTTGCAATCTGCAAATCTCCCCGAATGCCAGACAAGTTGCCATCCTCGTCTGCGGTGTATCCCTGTACCCGCATATTCTGGTTGTTCGTCACATAGCCTTCCTTATCGATGCCGAACTGTCCTGCACGGGAATAACGAATCTCGCCGCCGTTATTCAGGATAAAGAAACCATCGCCGGCAATCGCCATATCCAGACCGTTGTCTGTGAAGCTGATATTGCCCTGGCCAAAGGACTGCTTTACGTCCTGAACCCGGACACCGTCACCGATCGGGTTGGTGCCTGCGCTCAGGAAGCCGCTGGCGTAGAGGTCGCCAAACTGGGCCTTGCTGCCCTTGAAGCCAACAGTGCTGGCGTTCGCAATGTTGTTGCCGGTGACGTCCAGATCCACCGATGCCGCACGAAGGCCGCTCAAACCTGTATTAAATGCCATGGTTCACCCCTTGGTGTTTCACCGGTATCAGTTAATTTGTTTCACATCAGACAGGGCAATGGAGCCCATGCCTGCAAGATTCAGGGTTATCGAGCCGCCCTGGCCCAGGGATACGCTGTCCACATTGGCGCTCACCATGGTGCCCAGCTGCTGCGGGCCGTCCGGATAGGAAGCCTCTGCCACAATGCGGTAGGGTCCCGGCGGCAAGGGATTGCCGTTGCCGTCCTGACCGTCCCAGCGGAAAGACGCCACACCCGCCTGACTTGCACCAAGATCAATCTGTCGCACTCGTTCACCGTTTTGCCCCTCGATGGACAAACGGAGACCGCCAGTGGACGCTGGCACCTCGATGGTTCCGGTAATTTCGCCCTCAGCGCCCAGGATCCCGATCTGCGAAGGCGCCAGCACGGTTTTGCCAACCATGGCCGACGCCTGCAGCGCTTGGGTGGAGCGGAACTGGCCAACCACATCCTCAACCGTACCGGAGAGATTCTGCATCTCCTCCAGCGAGCTGAACTGGGCAAGCTGGGAAATGAATTCGCCGTTGTCCTGGGGCTCCAGCGGGTTCTGGTTTTTAAGTTGCGCCAGCATCAGTTCCATGAACTCGTTCCGGCCCAGCTCACTGGTGCCCTGGCCGCCATTCTGTTGCTTCAGCTGGTACTGGCTCAGAACATCCGACGCGTCTGTTGCATTTACTGCAGTCATGTTGTGCTCCTCACCCTGTTACTGCTGACCAAGAGTCAGAATGCGCTGCATCATGGACTTGGCTGTGTTCATGACATCCACATTCATCTGGAAACTTCTGGACGACGACATCATGTCCGCCATCTCTTCGACCACATTCACATTCGGGTAGAAGACATAACCGTCTTCGTTGGCCGCCGGGTGGTGGGGCTCGTACCGCATTTGCAGCTCCGCATCACTCTCAACGATCCCTTCAACCCTCACGCCGGCACCCGGGCCCTCATCGGCGGCCATGGGCAAGCCACCCTGCCCCGGATTCATCAGAGACTGCTGAATCGCCGAGAAAACCGGCTTCCTGGCGCGATAGGTTTCACCCGTGCTGGAACTCGCCGTCTCCGCATTAGCAATATTGGACGCGGTTGTATTCAGCCGCAGTGATTGCGCGGTCATGCCGGAACCGGCGATGTCAAAAATGCTGCCCAGTGACATGAAAATTCTCCTTCGCTAATCCTGTGACTGCGGCTTACTCACCCTTAAGGGCTTTGGTCAAACCGCTGAACTTACTGTTCAAAAACTGGAAGCTGGCCTGGAAATCCATGGCGTTGCGCATGAAGCGGGTCTGCTCCTGCTGAGCGTCTACCGTATTGCCGTCAACCGACGGCTGATGGGGGACCCGATACATCAAATCGCTCTCCGAGGCCGATGCCGAGGTATCCATGTGCGCGTCATGGGTTTTGGCCATCTGGAATCCGCTTACCTGCTCCTGGGCCTTCTGCATCATTGCCTGGAAATCCAGGTCCCGCGCCTTGAAACCCGGGGTGTCAGCGTTCGCCAGGTTGTTTGCCAGAACTTCGGCGCGCTTAACCCGCGCTTCAACCGCGTGTTGATGAATGCCCAGAGCCGAATCAAACGTAATTGCCATGTTGCCTCCCGAAAACTGCACTGGTATGCCGAGCTGTTTTTGCCGGCAGTGCTCTTTGACAGGACTAAAGCAAGCTGGATGCCAGATTTATGGCCAGGTGTTAATTTGTCAGGAAACCCAGTATTGGCAGGCCCCGCGAGGATACCAAGGTGTGGTCACGGGAAAGAAAAAAGGAAAGGGACAAGAAAAAGCGGCAAGCTGCTTCCCCCGGCAGAAGCCGGGGGCATTCAGACAAGATCTCAGGGCCAATGGCGCACAAACTCGTCCACCGCCGGCCTGGGCACAGGCGGTTTGGATGCCGAGACCGTTCCGGTATAGAGAAAGCCAACGATCTGCTCATGCTCTTCCAGCCCCAGCCCCTGGTGAACCGCGGAATGATAGGCAACGCCGCCCGTTCTCCACATTACGCCGAAACCGGCGTCCTGAAGAGCAAGCTCAACAAAACTCATGCCGGCAGCGGCCGACATGACCTGCTCGATCTCCGGTACTTTGGGATGCGTCCTGGGCGACGCGATACCAACTATGACCATGGGTGCGCGAAGGGGGGCACGCCGGAGCTTCTCGATTTCTTTCTCGTCGCTGTTATTGGCACAGGTGGACGCAAACAGCTCCCCCAGGGCTTCAAGGCCCTTACCCTTGATCACCAGATAGCGCCAGGGCCTGAGCAGTGCATGGTCCGGTGCACGCGCTGCGCAGGAAAACACCTTTTCGAGGGTTTTCGAATCCGGCGCGGGTGATTCCAGCCTCGGTTCAGAGGAGCGGTTCAGGAGGAAATCGGTAACTGCGGTCATATCTGCTCGCTGTTTGAAGACTGTTGAAATGTGGGTACGAATACAATTCATGGCTGTGAATTGTGGGTTCTACGTAATGCTGTTAACCTTTAGTCGTAGTCGGGTCTACCAACAATTATAAATGACGCGGTCGTACAACGTTGAGTGGCATCACAATGAGTAACCAGCAAACCTTCAATAACTTTTCCGAATTCTATCCGTACTACCTCGAAGAGCACAGCGACGTCACCTGTCGCCGTTTGCATTTCGCTGGAAGTCTTCTGGTTCTGTTAGTCGCCCTATGGGCTCTGACTTCAGGCAAGCTCTTATGGCTTCTGGCCTTGCCGGTCATAGGCTATGGCTTTGCGTGGGTTGGTCATTTCAAGTTTGAAAAAAATCGCCCCGCCACCTTCAAATATCCACTGTACAGCCTAATGGGTGACTGGGTCATGTTCCGCGACATGCTCATTGGCAGGATCCGTTTCTGAAATGATGAGTGCCCCGGCAGACCTGCGTAATGCCAGCAGCTCAGCTGGCAGAGCCCTCTCGTCCGAGTCGGCGGGCAACCCGATCGCCATTCCCCCGATGCCCGATTACAATGGCCGGGTACTGGCATACACTTCAACGGCCGCCATTATCGTAACCGGGGCTCTCCAGGGCGCCTTTCCGCAATGGCTTCTCTGGCTGGTTGCCGGGGCCCTCACCTGGCCCCACATCGCACACGCTTTGACCCGCCGCACTTTTCTGAGGAATTCGCCACGCATCCGTCAGAAAGTGCTGATATTCGATTGCGTTGTTGGTGGCGCTTTCATTGGCTGCATCGGACTGATCGTCATCCCCTCCCTCGCCGTTGCACTGATGCTGATGTTCAGTTGCCTGATTGTTGGTGGTATACGTCAGTGGGTCCTGGGCACCGGCTTCATGGCGGCTTCCATTGCGGGTGCGGTTGCGATCGTCGGTCCGGCGGATGGGCCACACTCGCCTCTGCTGACCAGCATCGTGTCGATTTTATCCACCGGGCTTTATATTTGCGTCACGGCTTACTACTCCCACCAGCAGGCACGGGCGCTGATGCTGGCAAAGACCCAGATCCAGAACCAGCGGGAGCAGTCCATCGCGCTTTCACACAAACTGTCCAAATACCTGTCGCCTCAGGTCTGGCAGTCAATCTTTACCGGTGAGCGGGACGTTAGACTGGAAACCCAGCGCAAGAAACTGGCGGTGTTTTTCTCTGACATCAAGGGCTTCACCGAGTTGTCTGAGGAAATGGAACCCGAAGCGCTGACCGAGCTGCTGAATCACTACTTCAATGAGATGTCGGAAGTTGCTCTCAAGTATGGCGGCACCATCGACAAATTCGTCGGCGATTCCATCATGGTGTTCTTTGGCGACCCGACCAGCCGAGGCCAACGCGAGGACGCGTTCGCCTGTGTCTCCATGGCCATCGATATGCGCAAGCATATGAAAATCATGCGGCAGAAATGGCGCAGCCAGGGCATCAAGACCCCACTGGAAATCCGCATGGGCATAAGCACCGGTTATACCACGGTTGGCAACTTTGGCGCCGAGAACCGGATGGATTACACGATTATCGGTAAGGAAGTAAATCTGGCCAGCCGGCTTGAGTCCCTGGCGGAGCCGGGCGAAATCCTCGTTTCCTACGAGACCTTTGCGCTGATCAAGGACAAGATCATGTGCAGAGACAAGGGCGAGATTACCGTGAAGGGCTTTGGCAAGCCGGTGCCGATTTACGAAGTGGTCGACTTCCGGCGCGATATGGGGCCCAACCGAAGCTTCCTGGAACACGAACACAGCGGCTTCGCCATGTATCTCGATTCGGACAAGATCACTGAAAAAGAGCGTCAAGCCATCCTGATCGCTCTGGAAGACGCCGCAGACCGCCTGCGGCGGGAAGAGGATGTTTCCTGAGGCGCTTCCCTACGCTCGGAAAGAAGCCTGCTACTGACGTATCAACCTTGGCCCGGCATCGCCACGGATTTCCGTGCTTCGCCACGGATTGATATCCAGCCCGCCCCGCCGTGTATACCGGGCAACCACTGTAAGCGACTCCGGGTTGCATCGCCCCATCAGATCGGTAAACACCGTTTCTACGCAATGCTCGTGGAAATCCTGTTTCTGCCGGAAGCTCACCACATAACGCAACAAACCGCCCCGATCAATTTTCGGTCCGGTGTAGCTTATGAGGAGGGTCGCCCAGTCAGGCTGCCCGGTTACCGGGCAGTTGCTCTTCAGCAGATGGGAGCAGAGCCGTTCTGTCACCACCCCCCCACTCACTGCAAGCGCCTCAGGCGCGTATTCAAAAACCACTTCGCTGACCGGCTCGTCATCAATGAGCTCGAAGCCCTCTGGCCGGCCAATCGCTTCACCGGATTCGTCAACGCTCAACAGATTAACCTGAACAGCTCCGCCGCAGGCGCTGGAAAGATCCTGGGTAATCACCTCCGCGACCTGCTCCCGAGAAGAGTAGATCGCCTGGTTCAACGAGTTGAGGTACAGTTTGAGCGATTTGGACTCAATGATTGCGGGCGAGGCCGCCGGGAAAACAATCTCCGCCCAGGCAACGTCCGGTAAGCCGCTTGGACGCAGCCAGGAGATTTCCCAAGCCTGCCACAGATCCTCGCCAAACCATGGCCAACGGCCATCCTCCAGACCAAGGCGGCGGCGATTTTCCTCTCTCGCCACCGGGAACAGCAGCCCAGGATCGTAGCTGTCCGGGTAGTCGCTTGTCTTGCCAAGCGGGGCGTCGTTAAGTGCCATAGTGGTTCCTGAAATCAGTGGCGAATGCCTTTACCACGCTCCAGCATTCTGAGAGCAATGAATGCCAGCACGGAGATGAAAGCCAGAATCATACCAAGAGAAACAAACGGATTAACGTCTGACACGCCCAGAATGCCGTACCGGAAGCCATTGACCATGTAGAGGATAGGGTTGACCATGGATACGCCCTGCCAGAACCCCGGCAGTAAATCGATGCTGTAGAAAACGCCGCCCAGATACGTCAGCGGCGTCAATACGAACGTGGGCACAATAGAGATGTCATCAAACTTGGTCGCCAACATAGCGTTGATAAAGCCACCCAGGGCGAACAGTGCCGAGGTCAGAAATACCGTCAGAACCATCATCGGCAAGTTGTGGATCGACAGGCGGGTAAACGCCAGTGACAACAGCGTGACAATCAGGCCGATGCCGAGGCCACGTGCCATGCCACCCGTCACATAGCCGGCCAGGATCACCCAGTTCGGTACCGGCGACACCAGAAGCTCCTCGATGCTGCGCTGGAACTTCATGGAGAAAAACGAAGACACCACATTGGCGTAAGAACTGGTGATCACCGACATCATGATCAGCCCCGGCACAATGAAAGACATGTAGTCGAAGCCGCCCATCTCCCCGATTCGGGAGCCGATGAGGTTGCCGAAAATAATGAAATACAGGGTCATGGTGACTGCGGGCGGCAACAGGGTTTGCGCCCAGATGCGGGTAAACCGGCGTATCTCCCGGACAACGATGGTACTGAAGGCGGTGAAGAGCGCTTGTGGAGTCATGCTGCACCCTCCACGGTTTGAGTTGACTCCGCAGCGTTCTCTTCGACCATTCGAATAAACAGTTCCTCCAGCCGGTTAGCCTTGGTCCTCATGCTGACCACTTTTATGCCCAACCGCTCAAGCTCCACGAACACCTGGTTGAGCCCCTGCCCTTTCTGCACTTCCACCTCGAGTGCACCTTCTCCGTCCAATCGAGTCGGGAAACCATTCAGGTCAGGCGCGTCATCAAGGCTCTTCTCGGTGTCCAGGACAAAGGTTTCCAGGCTTAGTTGCTGCAGCAGGGCCTTTTTGCTGGTGTTTTTCAGGATCTTGCCATGATCGATAATGGCAATATTGCGGCAAAGGGCTTCCGCTTCCTCCAGATAATGGGTGGTCAGGATAATGGTGGTGCCCTGACGATTCATTTCTTCCAGAAAGGTCCACATGGACCGACGAAGCTCAATATCCACGCCAGCAGTCGGCTCATCCAGGATCAACAGCTTGGGCTCATGAACCAGGGCCCGGGCAATCATCAGACGACGCTTCATACCGCCGGACAGCATGCGTGCCGGGGTGTCCCGTTTCTCCCAGAGTCCGAGCTTTTTCAGATACTTTTCAGCCGATGCCGAGGCCTGTTTCAGAGGAATTCCGTAGTAGCCCGCCTGTGTCGTGACAATGTCGAAGACTTTCTCGAACTGGTTGAAGTTGAACTCCTGCGGCACAACACCAAGGTTCAACTTGGCGTCCGAGAGATGGGTGTCGGTGTCACATCCAAACACCCGCACCTTTCCCGCTGTTTTGTTTACCAGGGAGCAAACGATACCCAGGGTGGTCGATTTGCCGGCCCCATTGGGCCCCAGCAAGGCAAAGAAATCCCCCTCGGCGACGTGCAGATCAATCCCCTTGAGAGCCTTGAAGCCGTCACCATAGGTTTTGGTGAGGCCCTCAATTTCCAGTGCATTGGTCATAACTCATCCCGATTCGGTGAAAAACGGCAAAGAACGGCCCTCGCCGCCAGCCAGAATTTAGATTGCTATTTATTGTGACAAAGTCGCTGATTTCAAGGCCCTTATCGGCCGGAGGCATCCCCGGACCAATAATGGAAACTGCGACAGGAATCCCGATATGAGGCAAATCACGCCCCTATAATGCGGTTACAACAATTTACAAAAGGGGCTGCTGCACGCTGGGTGCAGGCGCGCTGAAACGAAGGGAATGTACGACCAACCATGAGATCCGTTCACCGCACCCGACTTACGTTCACCCTGCTGGGCGCACTTGTTCTCTCCGGCTGTCTGGATGACGGCGGAGGCTCCGGCGACGACACGAGCACCGGCCGAATCAATTTCAATGGTTTTAACGGTCTTTCCTATCAGACCGCCAGTCAGTCCGGCACCACCAACACAGCGGGAGAATTCCGCTACTACCCCGGCGAAACCCTCACGTTCAGGGTTGGAGAGCTGCCGCTGGTTAGCGATGTACCGGCCAGGCAATACGTAACCCTGCTCGAATTTTTCGAGACCACCCGCACGGGGCTGCAAACGCCAATGGTGGATGATGAGGGCTTGAGCACCCACACGCTGACTGAGCAAAACGTTCTGGAGAATACAACGCTGATGAACCTGTCCCGGTTCCTGATGCTCCTGAACTGGAGCCAGAATGTTGCTGAGGGCGATGGTATCGATATCCGCGACCGGGTTATTACGCAGTTGAACGCGGCCCTTCCGGGCCTGACAGCGCCGATTGATTTCAGTGTCAGCGAATCCGAATTCACGGCCAACAACCCGATGTCTCCCGCCAACCAGCTGCTTGCCGCGATCTGTTTTTACCCCGAGGACGATGAACTCTGTGAAGAGCCGCCCACCCAGGAGGAAATCGACAACGCACCGCCACGACCGGAGAATGATGAGGATCGCGATCCTGACATTGAATACAGTGAAGACCTGCAGGCCAAAAAGGACCGAATCGAAAATGCCGTGCGAACCATGGAAGACATCGATTCGGAGGATGCCCAGACCTATCTCACTCGGGAACTCAAGGCGATAAGTACAACCGTCGCAAACCGATATTTCCTGGATGAAGACGTTGCCAGTCATCCGGCCACTGATACAGCCCTGAAGCAGGTTGCGGTTCGAAAAATAGGGGGCGGACTTTCCCTGGCGGAGCTGGAGGCCATCAGCACACGCCCGCAGGATATCCAGATAAATTCAGCCGACTGGCAGAGCGGAGAGGTGGAGTATTTTGTCGCTGGTCCCTCCGGCGGTGAGTCCGAGCTGCTGCTCAGCTTCCGTCCGGAGGATACCTATCGGTGGGTTCGCAAACAGCTGCGAGTGCTTATCCGCTGATCAGGCGCGAGAGGCTCCAGCGTGATTCCACACCGGTCACGTCGTAATAGGAAGGATCAAGCCCTTCCGTACCGTGCGGCAGACAATCGCGGACCCGCACGGTTTCTGGCGCTTCCTTGCCTTCATTGTATCTGGCCAGATCAATAATTTTGGCTGTTTTCAACGGCCTTGAGGCAGCATCGGTCATTACCATTACCCGCGGCCACAAACGGCGCTCAGGGGAATGGGAAACCACAATACCGCGCTGACCATCGGTCAGCTCGACCAGACTCCCGGTGGGATAGATACCGATTGCCTGGATGAAGTTCTCGACCAGGTCCTCCTGGAACTCGATATTGCGCATTTCATAGAGCAGCGTGACCGCTTTTGCCGGCGTCATCGGCTCGGCATGAGACCGGGGCGCTATGAACGATTCGAAAAATTCCGCGATACCGGCAACCTTGGCCAGCAATGGAATCCGATCGCCGCGGACACCCTCCGGAAAGCCGGAACCGTTATGACGTTCCCGATGCCCCTGAACCACACTCAGCACGGCACGGGAGAGCCCGCTGTTTTCAAGCATCCTGACTCCACGGCCAACGTAACTCCGGTAGGTCAGATACTCCTCTGAGCTTAACTGGCCTTCCCGCGCCAGCAACTCGGCAGGCAGCGTGGTCTTGCCCACCTGGGACAGCAGACAACCCAGGCCCAGATGGTTCAGAAGCCCCTCGTTCAACCCGAGATGGCGCCCACACACCAGGGCCCAGACAGAGGTATTCAGTGCATGCCGGTACAGGTAGCTGTCGTGAGCACGGGTGCGACTGAGCCACAATAGAGCATCTGGCTGGCGAACAACGCTACTCACCATTTTGCTGGTAATCGCAGCGATCGGCCGGAGATCGGGCACTCCATCGGCACGAAGTGTCTCGAAAAGCTGATCCAGCGCGCCTTCCATATCGTCAAGCAGGCGCTTTGAGGTTTTCATTTCCTTCTTGAGACTGGTAACGGTTTCATACGTCACTGGCTCGCGAATACTCAGAGGCGGCAACTGGAGCTGCTCCCGCCCACCCCTGCGCTTGCCTTGCAATGTTCCGAAAGCCGGCTTGCTTCCGCCTTTTACCTCTTTGGATTCCCTTGCTTCCGCCACATCGACCAGAACCCATTTGCAGTGGGATACCAGTGCACGAATGTCATCCTGGGACCGGATATGGAAACCCTGAATAGGAAAGGGGGTCTGATGCCATGGCCTGTCCAGATCAGACACGAACATGCCCACTTCCAGATCATGCACTGCGACTTTTTTCTGTTGGACACCCACGGGCCACCTCACACAACAAACTTTTCGATGGCTACCATTCTGACCGAACCGCCGGAAGACACAATTACAATATCGTATCGCCAGGTAACCCAAACGCGACAAAACGTAACGCTAATGTTCAACAGGAAACAAAATGTAGCAACGTGATGGGAGTCACATATCAACGTCAGAAAGTGTCACTCTGCGTCACATACCGATTCATCAAATTCAGGCAACCGGGAACGCATTGAACCCCGCGGCGCCTTCCGGACATAAACCGTGTATGGAACTGACGAGGCTCTCAGATAGTCAAGGTTCAGGGCGTCATCACTCTCACCCTCTGCCACGACGGCAGGGCTACAGGACACCAGCAACTCCAGTTTCCCTTCTATTTTTGCAATACGGGCATCCGGATCCGCCGGATTGATGGACATGCAACTGATTGAGCCGCTTGCCGGCTGCCCTGTCTGCGCCACCAGATCCCGGCGCGCTTCGCCACAGGCACGAATACCCTCGCCGCAGCCTCTCGCCTCTTCGTCATCGCGGAGGCGCCAGACACGGTCGCTGCACTGGGTTTCCAGTTTCACGGACGTGGCTTTATCGCCGGCAAACCACCAACCAGGATACTCCGCGCTTTGCCAGGACAGCCGCACGTGTCTTGGCTCACCGGATGAATTCTCAGCCGGAAACATCGCAAAATGTGAGTAATAGCTGGCACAGCCCGACACGGAAACCAGGACAAGGCTTGCAATAATTGGCTTGTAAGCTCTGGAAAAGACTGAAAAGATCATCTGGCTGGTGCATCCCTGACAGCGGCTGGTTGAACACTGCCATTATCCACGGCAGGCGCAATCAATCCGCCTATCAGTCACCATTTTGATCAAACTGGAGGCCATACCCGTCATTGGTTTTGCGCACTACCACCATTTCAAGTATCGGTGCGGGAACAGGTAACCCCTGTACCTGCACGGTAACTGTATCGCCAAGGCTTGGCGCAAATGGCTCAGTGTCGACAACGATAAAAACGCCGCCGTCGGAGATATCGCGGGTCGAGAATATAAACTCGCCCAGCTCCTCATGAACCACCTTTACTTTCGCACTCATTGCCGTGCGTATGTGCTCTCTTCGATCGTTCCCATCCATCTGAGGATTCCACTACTTTTTGCATAGTTTTTATAGTCTTCCGAAGCATAACACCATTTTCAGAAAAATATGCCAACGGAGAGATTGACTATGGAGTCAATGGAAATGAGAATGGTTGACGTTTTTAAAAACTTGCCAATCCTGGCAAAGGCTAATCAATACTGGAAACACCCGAAAGGATGGGATTATGCGAATGAAACTGGCTGCTACCGCAGCAATCGCCCTCTCTGCCATGCCCATGGCCGCCTCGGCAGATGGCGAGGTCAATATCTACTCATACCGTCAGGCATATCTGCTCGAACCGCTGCTGAACGCTTTTGAACAGGAAACCGGCATCAAGAGCAACGTGGTCTTTGCCAAACAGGGTCTGGCCGAGCGACTGGAGCGCGAGGGCCGCAACAGCCCGGCAGATGTGGTGATGACCGTGGACATCTCCCGTCTCAACGAGCTGGTAGAACGTAATCTGGTTCAGAACGTAGACAACGAGACTCTGGAAGAGAACATTCCGGAAAACCTGCGCCACCCCGACGGCAAGTGGTTTGCTCTGACCACCCGAGGGCGCCTGATTTTCGTTTCCAAGGACCGCGTTGAAGAAGGTGAGATCACCACCTACGAGCAACTGGCAGACGACAAGTGGAACAACCGTATCTGCACTCGCAGCGGCAAGCATCCCTACAACATCGCCCTGTTCTCCTCCATGATCGCCCACCATGGTGAAGCCGAAACCGAGAAGTGGCTGGAAGGCCTTAAAGATAACCTGGCCCGCAAACCCCAGGGTGGCGACCGTGACCAGATCAAGGCCATTGCCGAGGGCGTATGCGACATCTCCATCGGTAACAGCTACTACTACGGAAACATGCTGCAGGACGAAAACCAGCGTCCGATCGCCGAGCAGGTTCGTCTTGTATTTCCGAACGCTGAAGGCCGGGGCACTCACGTAAATATCAGTGGTATTTCGCTGACCAAGAGCGCGCCGAACCGCGAGAACGCCATCAAACTGATGGAATTCCTGTCTTCACCGAAAGCCCAGCGTATCTACGCCGAGGCCAACACGGAATACCCGGCAAACCCGGAAGTTAAGCCTTCCGGACTGGTTGCCGAGTGGGGTGACATCAATCCCGACAACCTGTCACTGCAGGAGATTGCAGATAACCGCAACGCCGCAGTCAAACTCGTTGACCGCGTCGATTACGACGGCGAGTAATCGCCAACAGTGAGGGTGGTTTGACCACCCTCACATGCCCTTCGGCGGGCGCTTCCTTCTTCCGGTATGACACCAGTCGTTGCAGGCATCAGGTCAGGTGACTACAATCTGCAGCCTTCAATTGGGCAGACTCCACATCCAGGCGCAGGGACACTATGAGCGAGGCCGCAACCAGCGTTAATCCAGGGCTATCCCAGCCCCTGCTGGCTAAGCGTACCTCTCCGAAATGGATGATCAGCGCCCTACTGACCACCGCCATCGTCGCCCTTCCGGTTCTCTCCGTTATTTTTCTGGCGTTTTTTCCCGAAGAGAACATCTGGCCACACCTGATCCAAACCACACTTCCCCGGTACCTGACAACCACGCTCAAACTGATGATTGGGGTGGGCGCGCTTACCCTGGTTATAGGCCTGGCGTCGGCCTGGGCAGTCACCATGTGCGAGTTTCCGGGCCGCAAATTCTTTGAGTGGGCGATGCTGCTACCATTTGCAGTGCCCGCCTACGTTATTGCCTATGTGTACACAAGTCTCCTGGACTACGCTGGCCCCGTTCAGGGTGCGTTGAGAGACCTTTTCGGGTGGAGCAGTGCTGCAGAATACTGGTTCCCGGAAATTCGCAGCCTCGAAGGCGCCACGCTGATGATCGGACTGGTCCTGTATCCCTACGTTTATTTGCTGGCCCGTGCTGCTTTTCTGGAGCAGTCCCCGTCTCTGTTTGCAGTCAGCCGCAGTCTCGGCCATTCCGCGCTCAGCACGTTCTTCAGGGTGGTTCTGCCCATCGCCCGGCCGGCGGTAGCCGTCGGTCTGTCTCTGGTGCTGATGGAAACCCTGAACGATTTTGGCACCGTGGACTTCTTTGCCGTTCAGACCCTGACCGCCGGCCTGTTTGATACCTGGATGAACCTGGGCAACCTCGGCGGGGCAGCTCAAATAGCCACCACAATGCTGATCTTCGTGGTAATCCTGGTTACCCTGGAACGCTATTCCCGGAGACGCCAGCAACAGTTCGCAGCCCGGGACAACCGTGAGCCGATCCAGCGTTTCACCATGTCCTTTCCGCGCCAGATGATTTGCGTGGCCGTGTGCGCATTGCCGGTGCTGTTCGGGTTTGTGATTCCCGGAGCCACGCTCGGCCTCTACGCCTGGGAATATTTTGGCGAAAGCTGGAACCCGGATTTTGTTCGCAACACCTTCAACAGCTTGTTCCTCTCTGGCACGGCAGCGCTCACCACTCTGCTGATCGGTGTCACGCTCGCCTACAGCCGACGCCTGCACAACACTCGCAAAATGCAGGTACTGATGCGTCTTTCCAGCCTGGGCTATGCCATGCCCGGAGCAGTGCTCGCCGTTGGCGTGATTGTACCCCTGGCGGGTTTTGACAACTGGCTGGATGGCCTGATGCGGGACGTATTCGGAATCAGCACGGGCCTGTTACTGAGTGGCTCGGCCTTCGCCCTGGTGTTTGCCTACACCGTGCGATTCCTTGCCGTTTCGGCGGGCAGCGTGGAGAGTGCGTTGCAGAAGATTACGCCGAGCATGGACATGGCGTCCCGCTCTCTGGGCCACACCCCGGGCAACACCCTGGTCAGGGTTCACTTGCCAATGTTGCGAGGCACACTGGTAACAGCGGCGCTGGTGGTTTTCGTGGATTGCATGAAGGAATTGCCGGCCACCCTGATACTCAGGCCCTTCAACTTCGAGACACTGGCGACCTACGTGTACCAGTTTGCCTCTGACGAGCGCCTGTACCACAGCGCCCTGCCCGCACTGATTATTGTTCTGGCCGGCATCATTCCGATTATTCTGATGAGCCGCTCAATCTCCAACAGCCGGTCAATTGCCTGACAAGCTCAGAACGTTACCCGGCTTTTCACATCCTGAACCACGAACCGCCCCTGGAAAACCGCCACAGGATCCCCCTCAGGCATTGTGTTTGGTTCACCGCAAAAAACCTCAGCCGTCAGATCCAGCCTTCCTTTGCCATGCCGAGCCAGACTTTTGCGAAAACGTTCCGGCACCTCCTCACCGGGCAGTCGGCAGATCACATAGAAATCGGAAGACACGGGCTCGAGGTAGTCGATATTCCCGCTCTGCACCACCACATTGCCCTTCAAGCCAAGATCCCATAATGCCAATTCAGTCAGGCCCCAGGCCGCAGTAACCGCCGCAGAATACACGCTGCCTCCGAACCCCGTGCCCTGGTGGTTCTTGTTGGGTTCCAGCGGCGCGCTGAGCAGCAGAGAATGGCCATCCCAGGAATGCAATTGAATCCCCAACGCCCGGGAAAGGGGAATTTCGTCCTGGATACGCTTCTGGAAAAGGGACAACTGGCTCATAACATCCTCCTGATATCCTTCCAGTTTAGGCCCGCTTCACCCTTTTCCCTATGCGACTTATGTCGGTTTTTTCCACTACAAAAAAGGCCCGGCAGAGCCGGGCCAAAACATCTTCACCTGTAATCGAAAGCTTTACTGCCAAATAACCGGCTGACGCTGCGCATACCACTTGTCGACTTTCTCCTGGTATGCGTCTTCAACCACATTACGCTTGAGCTTCATCGTCGGCGTAAGGAAGCTGTTCTCGATCGACCACTCGTCGCTCACCACCGTGATGAACGCCAACTGCTCGTGTGGATCCACAGTCTTGTTCACATCAGCTATCAGCTTTTTGAAGCTCTCTTCAATCTCCTGCCGAAACGCCTCATCCGCCATTTTTGGTCGAGCCTCTTCGCCCAGCATTATGAGGGCAAAGGGCTGGGTCTGATTGGCACCGGAGACACACACCATCTCGATGGCATCGTGGGACATCAGGCGGTTCTCGATGGGCGCAGGGGCAATGTACTTGCCCTTGCTGGTTTTGAAGATTTCCTTGATGCGACCAGTGATCTTGAGCCGGCCCATCTCATCAATCTCACCCTTGTCGCCAGTCTTCAGGAAGCCATCCTCTGTAAAGGTCTCCCGGGTTTTCTCCTCGTCCTTGTAGTAGCCCATCATGGTGGCCGGGCTCTTGATCTGAATCTCACCCTCCGGGCTGATACGGGTTTCAACCCCCGGCGCGGACTCACCAACGTAACCTGTTCTTGATCGCCCTGGCTTGCTCATGTGGGAATAGGCAAAGTTCTCGGACATGCCGTAACCTTCCAGCAATTCGAGGCCAAGGTTGCGGTACCAGTCCAGAACGTCGCTCGCCAGGGGCGCCGAGCCACTGCCCGCCAGTTTGACCTTGTCGAGCCCAAGCCCCTTGAGGATCTTCTTCTTGATCAGTTTGTTGACCACCGGAATCTTCAGCAGCCGATCCAGCTTCTTCTTCGGCAGCTTCTGGAGCACACCGTGCTGGAATTTCACCCACAGGCGCGGTACCGAAAGGAACAGCGTTGGCTGGGCCCGCCGTAAATCTTCCACGAAAGTATCCAGAGACTCCGCAAAGAACAGGTGGAAACCGGCATAGAGCGACGCCAGCTCAACAAACGTACGCTCGAACACGTGAGCCAGCGGCAGGTACGACAACATGCGCTCCTCGGAGCTCACACCGAGTACCTCCATGCCTCCCTCTGCCGCATAGGCCATGTTGTAAAAGCTGAGCATGACGCCCTTGGGTTTACCGGTGCTGCCAGAGGTGTAGACGATGGTAGCCAGTTCGTCGGCATCACGCTGAACGTTTTCTTCCAGAGGCGGATACTTGGCGACAATATCGTCCCAGGTTTCGAAATCATTGGGAGGGCTCAGCGGGAAGGAGATGCAACGCACGGATTCTGGCACGCCCGGTTTCATCATGTCCCAGTCATCCAGCTTGCCGACAAACACCACCTCGCACTCGGCGTGGTTAAGGATGTAATTAACGGTGTCGGAATTCAGGGTGGGATACAACGGAACGGAAATGTGACCGGCCATCCAGATGGCCCAGTCGGTCATGATCCAGTGGGCGCAGTTCTTGGAGATCAGGCCGATGCGGCTCTTCTCAGGGAGGTTCAGCGATTTGAGGTAAGACGCCATGCGCCGCGCCTCATCCACCGCCCGACCCCAGGTATAGTCGACCGTCTTGCCGTCGCCGATGGGCTGGGTCATGTATACGGAGTTCGCCTTGGCCTTCTCCCAGTGATAAACCATATCCAGGGGAAGCTTGTTTGTTGTGTCCATGGACCTTCCTTGCAGTTCGTTATTCGAGTTATAGATGACTTATTATTAGACTTTCGTAGGGTATTTCAACATAGTATGAGCGGTCAAAACGTGACACAAGCAAAATAATTTCCAACTGCATCTATTGCAAGCAAAACGCCGCCACCGGCAACATCCCCTACCCCTTGAACCCCTTGCCTGTGGTAAACTTCCGCCTCTTCAGATTCGCAACATATCAGTTAACCTACCCGGAGATGGGCATATGGCCAAGACAACCCTGCGCACCCTGTTCGGTGCCACCCTGCTGGCGTTGGCAACACTTGTTCAGGCACAGGAACCCCGTGTTGTAGCCATCACACAGATTGTGGAGCACCCGGCACTGGACGCCGTCTACCAGGGCATAAAAGATGAACTCGCCGAGCGCGGCTTCAAAGAGGGCGACAACCTCGAAGTGATGCACGAAAGTGCCCAGGGCAACTCTGCCATTGCCTCCCAGATTGCCCGCAAATTCGTTGGTGAAAGTCCCGACGTGATCGTGGCGATTGCAACGCCTTCCGCGCAAACCGTTGCCGCTGCGGCCCGCAATACACCGGTAATTTTCTCCGCTGTGACCGACCCGCTTGGTGCCAAGCTGGTAAGTAATCTGGAGGCGCCTGGCGCCAACATTACCGGCGTAAGCGACATGCTGCCCATCGACAAACACCTGGACATGCTGCAGCGCGTAATGCCCGATGCAAAACGCATTGGCACGGTATACAACCCGGGCGAAGCCAATGCCGTTTCCCTGGTGGAACTGCTGGAAGAGCGCCTCGCGGCTCGTGGTCTTGAACTGGTAAAAGGTGCTGCGACCAAAACTTCCGAGGTTCTGGGCGCAGCCCGCTCCCTCGTGGGTAAAGCAGACGCCATCTACCTGACAACAGACAATACCGTGATCAGTGCTGCCGAAGCCGTTATCTCTGTCGGAGAGCGCGCCAGCATTCCGGTATTCGCGGCAGACACCGCTACCGTTGAGCGCGGTGCCGTTGCAGCACTCGGGTTTGATTACTACGACCATGGCCGCCAGACCGGTGTGATGGTTGCCCGGGTATTGAATGGCGAGAAACCTGGCGAAATGGCGGTTGAAACCATGGAAAAGCTGGACCTGTTCGTGAACCCGGCCGCCGCAGAGCGCATGGGCATCACCCTGTCAGATGATGTAATCGCAGACGCGAAGAAAGTCATCAACAGCGCCAAGTAATCCCCCTGAACCCAACGGGCGGCCCTCACAAGGGGCTGCCCGTTTTATCATTGGTGATACCCGACCATGCTGAGTAACATCGCTCTTTATGGTGCCATTGAGACCGGCCTGATCTACGGCCTGGTCGCCTTCGGCATCTACCTCTCCTTCCGGGTGCTGGATTTCCCGGATCTCACTGTAGATGGCAGCTTTCCCCTCGGCGCGGCCGTTGCCGCCGTACTGATCATTGAAGGCTGGAACCCGTGGTTAGCCACAGGCTGTGCCGTCATGGCCGGCATGGCCGCAGGCGCGGTAACGGCCCTGCTGAATGTGAAACTCAACATTCTGAATCTGCTGGCCTCGATCCTGACCATGATTGCGCTCTATTCAGTCAACCTGCGCATCATGGGCCGCCCCAACGTGGCCCTGCTAACCGAAGAAACCGTGCTGACGCCCTGGTACGACCTGGATCTGGCCTACCACCAGGTACCGGTGCTTCTTTTCGTTATTGTGGTCTTTGTTGCCCTTATCCTGCTGTGGCGTTTCATGAAATCCGAAACCGGCCTGGCCATGCGAGCCACTGGCGCCAACGCCAGAATGGCCCGGGCACAGGGCATCGCCACCGGCGCCATGATTGTTCTCGGCGTCGCCGTTTCCAACGGCCTTGTCGGGCTTGCCGGTGCGCTCTTCGCCCAGAGCCAGGGTGCAGCCGATGTCACCATGGGCGTTGGCGTGATCGTCATTGGCCTTGCCTCCCTGATTGGCGGTGAAGCCGTGGTGACTCCCTCTACCGTGGTACGCGCGCTCATCGCGTGCGTGGTGGGCGCAATCATCTACCGACTGGCCATTGCCTTCGCTCTGAATGCGGATTTCCTGGGACTGCAGGCCCAGGATCTGAACCTGATTACCGCGGTTCTGGTCACCCTGGCCATCGTGCTGCCCGGCGTGCGTTCTTCGATTGCCGCCAAACTTTCCCGCAATTCTCCACGCAAAGGCGCCTGAGGAGGCAAAATGATCAGTGCAACCGATCTCCGGCTTACCTTTGGCAAGGGCACACCACTGGAAAACCCCGCGCTCCGCGGTATGAGCCTGACCGTTAACCAGGGAGAGTTCGTCACGGTAATAGGCAGCAACGGCGCCGGCAAATCCACCTTCCTGAATGCCCTGGCCGGCGAAGTGTTGGTAGACAGCGGCGAGATCATCGTGGACAACCTGGACGTAACCAAACTCCCAACCCACAAACGGGCCGGCCGTGTTGCCCGGGTATTCCAGGACCCGCTGGCCGGTACCTGCGAGGGCCTCAGCATCGAGGAAAACCTCGCCCTGGCCATCAAACGTGGCCAACGCCGCGGCCTCACCAGCGCCGTAAAGAAGCAGTACATGGAACAATTCAAGGACAGCCTCTTGTCCCTGAATCTGGGTCTGGAAAAACGTCTTGGCGACAAGATGGGCCTGCTCTCCGGGGGTCAGCGCCAGGCCGTGAGCCTGCTGATGGCGAGCCTCACGCCCTCGAGCATCCTGCTGCTGGACGAACACACGGCCGCGCTGGACCCGAAAACCGCTGCATTCGTGCTGGAACTCACCACCAAGATCATCGAAGAGCAGAAGCTCACCGCACTGATGGTAACCCACAGCATGAAGCAGGCACTGGAAGTCGGCAGCCGCACGGTGATGCTTCACCAGGGCCAGGTGGTGTTCGATATCGCAGGCAAAGACCGCGAAGGTCTGGAAGTGAAGGATCTGCTCGAGCTGTTTGAAAAGCAGCGTGGGCTGGAAGTGGACGACGACAGCCTGTTGCTGGGCTGACAGAAAAACGGGGGCCTGATTGGCCCCCGTTTTCGTTTTCCACACAAAAGTATCAGTGGCCGTAGATCCTCATCGCCGTGTTGGTCACTGCAAGATCATCGAGGAAAACACTGCCAATCGTTTGCTGCCCCACTATCACCTCACGTATACCGACATCGGCTCTGAATTCCGCCATGTCGATTGCCAACGCCGAATCCGTTCCTGAAAAACGGCTGCCCTCGTAAACATCAAGCTCGACCTCCGCAAACAGATCCAGTGGGCTTGGACGTCGGAGATCATAGTCGGCACCGGTTACCTGCAAACCGCGAACGCCAAGCGCAAGAAACGGAACGTCAAAATCCATCACCTCAATCGCAAACGCGCCACGGAAATTCAGCACATCGGTAGCCGTATCGATCTCAATGGATCCACGCCCGATCGCACCCTCAATGAACATATTGTCCATTAAGGTTGTCTGCTGATTGCTTCCATCGGTGCTCAACAGCTCCCACGCTCCCGTGGTGACACGGAAATCGACGGCAGCGAACTGAATTGGTAAAAGGTTGATTACAGCGTCGCCGTCCGAATAGACATCGATATCGATTTTGATGTTATCGAGACGATCCGTACCAGTCGGCCCGGTCAGTCCGTTGTATCCGAAGAAATCTGTCCGCTCGGCGCCGCCAATGCTGATATTACTCACGGAAAGTGAGCCCTCGTCGGTGTACACAAAACGGTCAAGATCAATCTTTGTTTCCAGCTCGATGGTCACACCGGCCTGGCCGGTGATCATGCCCATCGCCGAGTCATCCAGCATCTGGATCTCGGCTACGGCTGCAGGTGGAACACCCGCAACGCAGAGCGCTAGCAAGGTAGGTTTCAGGCCTTTCATTATTATTTCCTTGTTTTTGGTCTCTTTCACATCCTGTGGGCCACTGCAGTTTTCGACACCACGTCCATACTTTAGCGACACGTTCAAACCGGGTACGTGCAGGGGTCACAATTCATGTGACTTTCCTATCTGATCTGGGGCAGTGGCCTAGGGCCTGGTTAATTTTTAAACCACAACATGTAGTGGTTTTGAACCTTTAGCCCCAAACCGCTGTTTTAGAAAAAATTTCCCGGATTCAAGCCGGTTTTGATTGATTTTCTTTGCCTCGAAGCGTCTATCAATAGTTGCGTTCTTATTCACAGAACACTATATCCTGTTATACTCATCTCGAATTCAACCCATATCTAGTGGTTAAAAAGAAAACAGGCCCAAGGCCAAAGACACGATTCTCAAGGGGAGTGGCGCCGCCGGTACAAGGACTGGTGCCACAAAAAGAAGACATACCGGAAGACAGAGGGTGGAAATGAACGCTAAGGCACAGGCAGTGGTAACGACAATCCCGATGCAGGAAGCCTCGATCGACATCTGGCACAGCAAATACCAGCTGAAGACCAAGACTGGCGATCCCGTAGACAAGGACATCAACGCAACCTACGAACGCGTTGCCAAAGCCCTTGCCGAGGTAGAAAACAAATCCGTGCGCACCCAGCACATGAAGAACTTCATCTGGGCCCTGCAGAACGGCGCCATCCCCGCCGGCCGGATTACCTCCAACGCCGGTGCCGAAGCGCACAAGCCGGCAACGTCCACCATTAACTGTACCGTTTCCGGCACCGTTCAGGATTCCATGAACGACATCCTGGAAAAGAACCACGAAGCCGGCCTTACCCTCAAGGCAGGTTGTGGTATCGGTTATGAATTCTCCACCCTGCGCCCGAAAGGCGCTTACGTCGCCGGCGCCGGCGCGACTACGTCCGGCCCGCTGTCGTTCATGGATATCTTCGATCGCATGTGTTTCACCGTGTCCTCTGCCGGTGGCCGCCGCGGCGCGCAGATGGCGA
Source organism: Marinobacter sp. NFXS11 (assembly GCF_040148675.1). Lineage (NCBI taxonomy): Bacteria > Pseudomonadati > Pseudomonadota > Gammaproteobacteria > Pseudomonadales > Marinobacteraceae > Marinobacter > Marinobacter sp. NFXS11. The sequence continues at coordinate 1,731,261 of NZ_JAGDDV010000001.1, forward strand.
CCTTCGATGTGCACCACCCGGACGTAATCGACTTCATCCAGGCCAAGCGTGAAGATGGCCGCCTGCGCCAGTTCAACCTCTCGCTGCTGATCACCGAAGATTTTATCGAAGCCGTGCGCAACAACGACGACTGGCACCTCTCCTTCCCGGTTACCCAGAAAGAAGTGGAAGACGAGGAGCTGGACCTGAGCGACGAGAGCCAGTTTGTCTACCGTGATTTCCCGGAGCAGAAAGGCTATGTGGTGAACGGTGAAGGCAAAGTCGCCTGTCGCATCTACCGCACCCTGAAAGCCCAGTTTATCTGGGATACCATCATGACCAGCACCTACGACTACGCCGAGCCGGGTTTCATCCTGATCGACAAGGTCAACCAGATGAACAACAACTGGTTCTGCGAAGACATCCGTGCCACCAACCCCTGCGGTGAGCAGCCCCTGCCCCCGTACGGTAGCTGCCTGCTGGGCTCCGTGAACCTGACCATGTTCGTGGACTACCCGTTCACCGACAAGGCCAGCTTTAACTACGAGAAGTACCGCAAGGTTGTGGCCATCTTCACCCGTATGCTGGACAACGTGGTTGAGATCAACGGCCTGCCGCTGGCTGAGCAGCGCCACGAAATTACCTACAAGCGCCGCCACGGTATGGGCATCCTTGGCCTGGGTTCCACCCTTGCCATGCTGCGCATGCCTTACGGTTCTGCAGAATCCGTACAGTTCACAGAAGAAGTCGTGCGTGAAATGGCCGTTGAAGGCTGGCGCCAGTCCCTCGCCCTGGCCGAGGAAAAAGGCGTTGCGCCGATCATGGACGACGAGTTCGAGATTACCCCGAAAATGCTCACCAAGTGCCCGCAGCTGTCTGAAGACGGCTACAAACTGGGCGACAAGGTGAGAGGCCGCATCCTGCACGCCAAGTACAGCAAGTACATGCAGGAAATTGCCAAGGTAGAGCCGAAACTGGTGGAAGAACTGGCCGAGAAAGGTGGTCGCTTCACCCACCACACGTCCATCGCGCCGACCGGTACCATCAGCCTGTCACTGGCCAACAACGCCAGCAACGGCATTGAGCCGAGCTTCTCGCACCACTATGCGCGTAACATCATCCGCGAAGGGCGCAAGACAAAAGAGAAAGTCGACGTATTCTCCTTCGAGCTGCTTGCGTACCGCCATATGGTGAACCCGGGCGCCATGCCGTTCTCCGATGATGAGGACAAGAAGCTGCCGGCCTACTTCACCACCTCCGACGATGTAACGCCGTCGCAGCACGTAGACATCCAGGCTGCCGCCCAGAAGTGGGTAGATTCCTCGATTTCCAAGACCGCGAACGTTCCGACAGACTTCGCTTATCAGGACTTCAAGGACATTTACCTCTACGCCTACGATATGGGCCTGAAGGGTTGCACCACCTTCCGCTTCAACCCGGAAGCCTTCCAGGGCGTACTGGTGAAAGAGAAGGATCTGGAAAACACTCTTTACGAGTTCACCCTGGACGATGGCAGCAAGGTCACCCTCAAGGGCAACGAGCAGGTAGAGTACGACGGCGAAATTCACAACGCCGCCAACCTGTTTGACGCGCTTAAAGAAGGCACCTACGGCAAGTACTGATCCGGGAACCGACACAGGACAACGAACATGACAGTTAAAATCAGCAACAAAATCGTCGGCTACCGCGTAAAGAAGGCCGACCCTGAAGCAGCCGCCGAACACCAGGCACCGGTGCACGCAGAAACCAAGCCCGTTCAGATGAACGAATACATCGAACGGCCGGACTTTCTGCTGGGCACCACTTACAAGATCAAGCCGCCGGTAGCCGAACACGCGATGTACATCACCATCAACGACATCCTGCTCAACGAAGGCACCGACCACGAGAGCCGGCAGCCGTACGAAGTGTTCATCAACTCCAAGTCGATGGAACACTTCCAGTGGGTTATCGCCCTCACCCGCGTTATCTCTGCGGTATTCCGAAAGGGTGGCGACGTGACCTTCCTCGTGGAAGAGCTGCGCAGCGTGTACGACCCCAATGGCGGCTACTTCAAGAAAGGCGGCGTGTTCATGCCCTCCCTGGTCGCTGAAATTGGCGCCGTGATCGAGAAACACCTGAAGGCCATCGGCCTGTTGGAAAGCGAGGAAATGAGCGAAACCACCAAACGCATCCTCGCCGAAAAGCGCGCCGAGTTTGAAGCCAGCCACAGCACGGCAACGAACGATGAAAAGGCCAGCGACTTCCCGCCCAACGCCACCATGTGTGGCAAGTGCAGCACCAAGGCGGTAATCGTGATGGACGGATGTGCGACCTGCCTATCCTGCGGCGATAGCAAGTGCGGTTGAGGTGATTGAATGCACTAAGTGACGAGAAGGCCTGGAGTAAGAACTTCGGGCCTTTTTGTTTTCTGCGAAGTAATGATCACGCTGACCGAAACTCAGCTGACACAGGGAAAACAGTCGTAGTAATCGTTTGTATCCAGTGACTTCAATCGGGACTGGGCTTTAGGAAGTTTTCTACTTTGAGTCAGCGAGTGAGAGACATCAAATTCTTTTTGCGGTACTCGGTGGGGGTGCAACCGACTTGTTTGCGAAAAGCAGTATTGAATGTTGATTTCGAGTTGAACCCCACCTCATAACAGATCTCAGAAACACTCTGGGCTGTGTCATTCAGCGCTTCACAAGCCGCTTTGATACGGTAACCATTGACCCACTCATAGAAATTCGAACCGGCACATAGATTGATGGCAGCCGACGCCTGATGAGTCGTGGTGCCACAAGTCTCGGCGAGAGTTCTAAGGGTCAGTGTATTTTCTCTGAAAAGCCCCTTTTCCATGGCGTGCCCAAGTTCTTTGAAAAGAGTTACGTCGGTCTCGTCAACAAGCGCTGGATTGCTTTGTTCAGTTGATCCCTGTGATGCCAACGGGACAGCGGCCGTTCGCTGTATGTGCATGGGTGGGTGAGCATGGGTCAACAGCAGGTAGGTTAGATAGGCCGTGGTTGGCGCCAGTACAAAGGCGACGGAAAAGCTTTCACCAATGACAAAGTAGACAATGATTCTGAAGGTCATACTGGCAGCGATAATCAACTGGATGAGCTGAAGATGTCTCACCCACTCACGCACAGCTGCCTTGCGAGTATTGATGCCCTTTTTTCGTTGCAGCCACCAATAAAAGAGACTGGAAGCACCAATAACGGCCAGATAGGAATTGCCATAAAGCGTGATCGGTTGCCAGAGCGATTCAGCAATTCTGCCCTGAAACATCCAGTAAACCTTGAGTTCCCCCGGCATGCTCCAGAAAGGTATCGCAAGCACAGCGACCAGAATCATCGGAGCGGCATGTAGCCACCAATCCCCGGTCTTGTTCAACGCGTTATCGCCCTGAATGGCTCGAATATAGCCGAAGATACAGAAAGGCATCATCACGATAAGCGGATCGAACAGCTTGAGAAAGAACGGAAACCGTTCCATCAAATTGCTGGCCTGGTACATGAATTCCAGAGACTGAAGGATAACGAGGCACACCAGAGCAAGCAGGTATGCCATTGGAAGCCTGTCCTGCTGCCTGTTCACAAACCAGCTCAAACTGGCGAAAAGCAGGATAACCCCGATGCAAAGGCATATCAGTGCGACAGTTCCCGTCCAGTAATTCATCTCGTCTCCACGTGCGAATCGATCGATTCGAACTCACAGGCTTTTGTTTTTTAACGTTAAATAAAAAAATATTCGAATCTATCGATGCGGACGACCCAATCCGACGGATGCCGTTAAATAGACCTCGCAGAAACACAAAAACAACGAGGACTCCTCTATGGAAATTCGCTCAAGCACTGCCCTTCTCGTACTTGGCACGATTATTTTATCAGGCTGCAACGGTGGGTCGGATAACGCAAGTGCTTCGTCACCATCGGATCAGGCTCCGCCCTATCAAGCTGATATCCGCTACACCGCGTATGGGGTGCCTCACATTACCGCAAATGATTATGGCTCTCTCGGCTACGGTGTTGGCTATGATCATGCAAGAAACAATCTCTGCACACTGTCCGAACAGTTGGTCAAACTGAAATCCCAGAAGTCCCGTTACTTCGGGCCTGGCGAGCAGAATGGAAACCTGCTGACGGACGTTGGCTACAAGGCTCTCGATTATCCGGCCCAGGCCGCTGAATTATTCAAAGAACTGTCTCCCACGTCCAGCGAACTTTTGAAGGGTTACGCCGCAGGCTTTAATCGCTCTCTGGCGGAACGTCAGGGTCCCGGGGACTACCCATCACCCTGCCGCGGTGCCGAGTGGGTTGAGCCAATATCGGCCCAGGACTTGCTCGCCTACCAGTTGGATCTTGCGGGCCTGGCCAGTTCCCGGAACTTCATCAAGGCGATCGCCGCCGCGCGTCCACCGGCCTCCAATACAGCCACATTCAACGTGCAGCTGGATCCTGCCAAAGTGTTTACTTCGGAAGGCATTGGCAGCAATGGCTGGGCTCTGGGGAATGAAAAAACCGAAGGTGCCAACAGTATGCTGTTGGGGAACCCGCATTTCCCCTGGGATGGCGAGCTGCGTTTTTACCAGAACCACCTGACCATTCCGGGCGAACTTAATGTCAACGGCGTCACGATGATTGGTTTGCCGGCGGTGGTGATTGGTTTTAATGACAATCTGGGATGGACTCACACAGTCTCCCAATCCAAGCGGTTTACCCTGTATCAACTGGAACTCGATCCCGCTGACGCAACCCGTTATAAGTACGATGGTAGCTACCGTGATATGGCGACAAAAACCGTGGAAATAACGGTGAAACAGCCGGATGGTAGCCTTGCTGATTACAGTCAAACAGTCTATTTAAGCCACTATGGCCCAGTCGTGAATCTGGCGTCTTTATCGCCATCTTTGGGTTGGAGTGAACAGTCTGCAGTTGCGTTTCGGGACGCCAATCTGGGCAATACCCGGATGCTGGATCAGTGGCTTGCGATGGGCAAGGCAGACAGCCGTGAGACGTTCTTCAAGGCGTTTGAAGAGAATCAGGGCATTCCCTGGGTAAACACCCTGATGATCGACCAGGAAGGTACCGCCAATTATGTTGACGGCACACTGGTACCCAACCTCACTCCACAGGCCAAGCAATACTGGCGAGAAGCATCGCAGTCTCCGCAATTGGCGCCAATCTGGCAAGATGGTGCCGGCAGTGTCCTGCTGCCCGGAAACAGTTCCGTTTTCGAGTGGGTGGATACCGGTGAAACTCTGTCACCCGGATTAGTTCCGTTCGCCAACGCGCCGCAACAGACCCGCAACGACTATGTCTTCAATGCCAACAGCAGCCACTGGCTCTCGAACCTTGAGCAACCGCTTGAAGGTTTCAGTATTCTTTACGGGCCGGAAAAGACCATTCGCAGCACACGCACTCGTTTCAATGCAAAGCTGATCACTGACACCAGCAGTTCCGGGCTGGCCGGTTCAGACGGCCGCTTCTCCCTGGAGGAGCTCAAGAGTGTGATGACTCACAATGGCTCGCTGTTCGGTGGTGAGTGGAAAAACGCTCTGACCCAGCGTTGCACCAACTACCCGACGGTTAACTATCAGAGCGCAGCATTCAATCTCACCGCTGCCTGTCAGGTCTTGATCAACTGGGATGGCCGCTACAACACCAATAGCACGGGTGCGCACCTGATGCGGGAGTTCCTTGCAGCGTTTCGTGTGTCGGGCCACCGGGAACTGGACGACGACCTGTTTGCATCGGGCTTTGATCTCAATGCGCCGGTAACAACGCCATCCGGTCTGGCGCCGATCGACCCTGTTGACGCGACCAATGATCCGGTGCTTCAGGCGCTGGCGGCTGCGGCGGCAAGGTTAGAGGACAATGATCTTTCGCTGAATGCCTCTTTGGGTTCGCTGCAGTATGTCCTCAAAGCTGAAGGTGAGCAGCCTATTCCTGTCTCAGGGGGTTATTCGTTTGAAGGCGTGTTCAACATGGCAGAGACCAAAGCCAATTCCCGAAGCACGTCGGACCTGGCGAACACGCTGACGGGCCAGCCCATTCAGGGTAGCCCTCTGTTCGCACTGGACGAAGACGCCGATGGTCAGGATGAACTGGCTTACCGGATTAACTATGGCTCCAGCTTTGTAATAGCGCTTCAGTACACGGATGAAGGCCCTACCGCTGATATGTTCCTCAGCTATAGCCAGGACCATGATCCCGAAGCAGAACACTTCAAAGATCAGACACAGCTATACAGCGATCTGAAGTGGCGACCGATTCTGTTTAACGAAGAAGACATTGCCGCAGCGGTGGTGGAGACCATTAATTTGCGTGAGTGATTCAGGCGCCTGCGGCCCTTCATCGGGGCCGCTTCTCATAAGACTGTAACCAAAACTCCATTTCGAGGCCTTGGGGCGAGTGTTGCGAATTGCTGCAAGGACAAACGTCCGACCCAGCCAGATATCAACGGAAAGCCGAAACGATGAACCCTGAAATCTGTGCGTCAACGCCTTGGCAGCCAACGGAGTTGGTCAACACTCTGCTGTCCAGGAATGCCCGGAATGTGGTTTGGCACTGGATTAGCCAGAAACAGTTTCTGGATATTCATTCACAGCCCAGATCTCTCTTTTTTCAAAGTTCTGACGATGCCGATTTCAACAGTTTGATCAACCAGGTCCAGCCCGATCTTGCCGCCGCCGTTGTGTTTAACGAGTTATTGCGCAAAGACATTGTGGTAAAACATGATGATGGCCGCTTGCTACTTCGTCGAAGTGCTTATGTCTCCGGCGCAGCTTTCGTTGGGCTGCATGACTGTAGGTGTAATGACGCCATCAAGGGGTAAACTGAAAAGTGACCATAACTGCGGAGGCAGTGACTATTCAATTTAACCCGGCCCTTCACTCATGCAATAACCGGAAAACGCTTATGACAGCCTACGTTATCGGAAACATCACCGTAAAAGACCCCGACAAATGGGCAGAGTACCGCAGCCTGGTTCCGGAAACGCTAGCGCCCTGGGGTGCGGAACTGGTGCTTCGGGGTAAAGAGGCGAGGGTGATAAGCGGGCAATATCGGCACACCGATACAGTTGTTATCCGCTTTCCGGATGCGGGTTCCGTCGCCGATTGGCACAACTCCGCTGCCTATCAGGCATTGGTGCCGTTACGCACCAAGGCGGCGGATGTCGATCTGGTGACTTTCGAGGCCGATCAATAACTACTGCCACCGCCAGCACTCTGGCGCTTATACTGGATAGCAAACCACCAGAGAAATGCCATGGAACCCGAATCAACAACACTGAGCATGACCGTGCTGATGACGCCGGACAAAGCCAATTTCTCCGGCAATGTGCACGGCGGCACCCTGCTGAAGTATCTGGATGAAGTCGCTTATGCCTGCGCCAGCCGTTACGCGGGGACCTATGTTGTTACCCTGTCCGTCGACCAGGTGATGTTCCTTCAACCCATCCAGATTGGCGAGCTGGTCACCTTTCTGGCCAGTGTGAACTTCACCGGCCGTACCTCAATGGAGATCGGCATCAAGGTGGTTACCGAGAACATTCGCGACAAGTTGGTTCGCCATAGCAACAGCTGCTTTTTTACCATGGTGGCGGTTGATGACAACGGCAAAGCCGTCGAAGTGCCGCAACTGGTTCCGCGCACCGATGATCAGATCCGGCGATTTGCCAACGGCAAGGAACGCAGGGCCATTCGTGCCGAACTGGAGGAACGCTACAAGGCGCTGCATAAAAAATGAGTCCGGTGCAAATAACTGAAGCAGATTTATTTTTTCGAATTTGAACGTGACGTGGTCGTAGTAGATTTACTCGCTCTCACAATGATCATTTGCTAACGTGCAAAGCGTCCAGGAGGACGTTATCTCTCAGTAAACAAAAGGAATTGGATCATGGATCACAGTGACCGTGAGTATGTCTCTGCTGCCATCAACTTTTTCTGGGGCGATGGCACGACCTCACCTGAATCCGTCAATGAACGATCCGCTGAGGTCGTCTATACCGCAGTAACCGAGTCGCAATCGTGCTCAGCTTCCATGGACCTGGTTCCCAGACCGACCGGCGGCAAGCCAGGAATCTCCTATATCGTGAAGCAAGTGGCTGGCATCGGTAAAAACATCGCTTCCGGTAACAGTCAGACTTATTACATTTGCAAGCTGCAAGTCAGCCAGAATTTCCGCTCTGAAATCCACATGGCATTAAAGGGAATTTGAGATGTTCAAAATTGGATTGATCGCTGTTGTTTTAAGTTTGTCCGTTGCTGTTCATGCCGGTAACCGAATCGAGCTTGTGTACTCGGACTTGAGATTCAGCATTCCGGCGGGTTTCACCGCTGTTGGCGATATTGGCGACAGCCAGAACATGTTGATCTTCCGATACGGCGACGAGCACGGTAAACGATTCCTGGCATTCGCAGACATGACCCACGATGAAACATTGGAATACGGCTGCCCAGCGGGCACTTTCTTTGAGGCTGTCTTCTTTGAGACAGCGGCAGCCGATTGTGACCAGATGTTGATCGGGGCCATGCACGAGAATTTTGTCAGTGGCAGAGATGTTGCCACCTGGACGCAGGATTCCTATTCACTCGCCTACTCCGACCACGGGAACAAAGCCTTCCTCTTTGTGATCGGCAAAGATGCAAAGCTGCTAAAGATTGACTCCGATTTTCTTGATGGCGAATCCCTCAAGCGCATCGCTGAAGACATTTAATTCCAGCAACAAATAAATCAAGGAAGATTATGAGACTATCCCCCCTCCCCCTCATCGTTCTCTGCCTGTTTATGGGCTTCACCTTTTGGGTGATGGCCGGCGCCGAGCAATCGCTCCTGGCCTTCGGCGCCCAGTTGATGTCGAGCCCCGATACCGCACAGGTTGTTATTGATCTCTACATTCTCGCGGTATTGGCTTGCATCTGGATGTACCAGGATGCCAAACGTCGAGGCAAAGGATTGGTTTACCTGATGCCGTTTTTCGTTCTGACAGCAGTGTTTGTCTCCGCAGGGCCCTTGCTGTATCTGGCTCTTCGAGGTGGGCGCGAGACTGAAACCGGCAGGCTTTAACCGTAAGCCTCAGCCAAATCAGCGTCGGCCATCTTTGAGCACCCGAGCTACAATGCTAACGTTGAGTGGTTTCAGTCAGCCAGACTTCGGAGGGCCCCATGGCAGGCGGATGGTCTCGTGATGGTGCGGTTCAGGAACAGATCGACGCAAGCGTTGAGGATGAAATCCAGCGCGCACGCAGCCAGTTGGCCAAAGGCGAGAGTGCCGAGGAATGCGATGAGTGCGGAGCACCAATTCCAGAGGCCCGGCGCAAGGCCATTCCCGGTGTTCGTTTGTGCATTGACTGCCAGTCGGCCCATGAAAAGGAGCACAGCCAGTCTGGCGGCATCAATCGCAGGGGCAGCAAGGACAGCCAGCTGCGATAGAGATGGCCCACAAAGTAGCCTGGGCGTCGGTTAAAGAGGAATACCACAAGGGGGGCGACAGGTGGGTCAGAGGCAAATCCCGACAATGAGTCGCCATTGTATTCCCTCCCGGAGTAGCGATTGAATATGGACATTTCAATCGAACCGGGGCGGGTTGATCATCTTGATGGCATTCACGCTCTGGTCCTCGAATGGGGTTACACAGCCAGCAGGCTCCGAACGAAAGAATGGCTCGAGGCAATCGCTAACTCTCCCGACCATCAGCTTTTCGTCGCCCTTTCCGGGGGTTTGGTCGTTGGGTGGATAGCAGTGGAAAAGCGCCTGTTCCTCAGCGAGCTGTTTGTCGCGGAAATTACAGGCCTGGTTGTAGGCTCCCGCGCACGGAGGGCTGGCATCGGCCAGTTATTGGTCCAGTCTGCTGAAGACTGGTCCAGCTCTATGGGACTCCCGCGGGTGGTGGTACGCTCTAATGTAGCGCGCCTGGAGTCTCATCGCTTTTATCCGGCGGTTGGTTATACGCAATCCAAAACAACGCATGTCTACACCAAAGACCTCAAGCAGCCCGGATCGGAGCCCTGAACGCCCCGGCCTGAAAAACGGCGCGCTCCCAGCAAAGGAAACTGCATGAAAATCTATGGCGATACCCAATCCGGTAACTGCTACAAGGTTCAGCTCGTTTGCCAACTGCTGAACATCGAAAATCAGTGGATTGATGTCGACATTCTGGCGGGCGACACAAAATCCGATGATTTTTTGAAAAAGAACCCGAATGGCAAGATTCCTCTGCTGGAGCTCGATAGCCGCGAGACACTGTCAGAGTCCAACGCCATCATCAACTTCCTCGCGTTCGGCTCTGATCTGTACCCGAATGACCGCCTCGCCCAGGCCCGCGTTCTGCAATGGCAATTCTTCGAGCAGTACAGCCATGAGCCGTTTATCGCCGTTGCGCGCTTTATCAACAAGTACCTGGGACTGCCGGCAGACAAAGCCGACGAGTATGCCGCCAAGCAAACCGGCGGGCACAAGGCCTTGCAGGTGATGGAGCAGCAACTGGCACAAACGCCATTTCTCACGGGTGAGAAGGTCACTACTGCAGATATCTCACTCTATGCATACACCCACGTCGCGGATGAGGGTGGTTTTGAGCTGGAAGCCTACCCTGCGATTCGCGCATGGCTGGATCGGGTTGCGGCATTGCCGAATTTCAGGCCTATGGTTTAGGAGTACTTTGTAATTTCCTGCCAATCCCCGAATGAAACCCAAAGAGTTCGAACAGGGTCAAGACAATGAGTCTGAGAACAAATTTCGAATTGATGGCCGCCTACAATCAGTGGATGAACGAAAAGATCCATGGGGCGGCAAGGGGCCTTGAACAAACCGAGTTGGCCAAGGATCGTGGCGCGTTCTTCGACTCCATTCTCGGAACGCTGAATCACATTGTTGTTGGCGACACCATTTGGCTAAAACGGTTTGCCGTGCACCCAACGTTTAGCATTGCACTGAAGGAAGTCTCAGAGCTGCCCTCACCCAACAAACTGAACGATATCCTGTTTGAGGACTTCGCCGCACTGTCGGAGCGGAGGGCCTGGCTCGACAACCATATTATTTCTTGGGTCGGCACGTTGTCGGATGACGACCTGAACGTGGTTCTCCGTTATCAAAACACGAAGGGGGTTCCAGCGAACCGTCGGTTCTCCAGTCTTCTTCAACACTTTTTCAATCATCAGACCCATCATCGCGGGCAGGTTTCTACGTTGCTCTCACAGGCCGGGGTGGATATTGGCGTGACGGATCTACTGGCTCTGATCCCAGACCAATCTAAGGAATGAACAATGAAAGGCGAGTGCCTTTGCGGCAGAGTGAAATTCAAGATTGAGGGCAATATCCCCAACCTCTACCAATGCCACTGTTCCCTCTGCCGGAAGGTGACGGGATCGTCCGCGAATGCGGCAACTTTTGTGACGCAGAAGGATTTTCTCTGGCTGTCTGGTCAGGACAAAATCTCTTCTTTCCAGAAGCCAACAGGCTATCGCAGTGATTTCTGCTCGCTATGCGGTAGCCCGGTACCGAACCAACTGAGGGGCACGGAGTTGGTTTGGGTTCCTGCAGGACTCCTGGAGGAGCCCTTTGAAGCGGCCGTGGCCGTGAACGTGCATCTTCACATGGCCTCAGCTGCCTCGTGAGAGCGTGACTCCGGGGAGTGCGTCCGCCTGGAGGCAGGGCCCGAGAGCCTTGCTGTTTTAGAGGGCGCGCTCAACCGGACCTGAGGCCCAGAAGTCCGGGGGTAAATAACTGGTAAAAGTTTTTCCTATCGAATGGCACACGAATAGGTTGACGTTGACATGAAACAAGCCGTTGCAGTGGCATTGCTCCTGTTCCTTGCGGGCTGCGTCTCCTCAGAAGTCACGGAAAACGACTCAGGGTTCGCAGAATCGCAAGGTCTGGAAGCCTTTATTGGTTGTTACAGGAACTGCAGCAATCCTTCGGACGGCTCAGCGCCCGTATGTTTGACCTCCATCATCTGGCCCGACCAGTTTACGGCTGAAACGCGCCCCCAGGCCGTTCACATTCAGAAAGGCGATGGTAAGAGTCTGGTCGCATCTGCTATATCGGATGGCGCTGTACTCAAGCAGTCCCAATTTCGGGAAGGCGAAGATTTCGAGTTCAAGGCCGGGCACATTGAGCTGAAAAGGGACTACGTTGCCTCCGGCGCTCGGGAGCCGGGGAACCCTTTCATCGGTGTGGTCACCAGTAAAACGCTGCTGGGGTTGGATGACTCTCGCCAGGGCCGCATAAGCCAGTCGACCGCCTTCGCCGGCACTGGTTTCCTGATAATACCCGTTGCCGGAAAAACGTCGATCACACAGAAGATTGAACGGGCTCCATCGCGTCTGTGCAACGTAGACTGAGCGTGAATACGATATTTAATCTTAGAAAGGACAGTCCTCTTGCCTGAACTGAAAACCATCGGCCTTTTTCTCGTTACCGCGCTGGCTGAAATCGTTGGCTGCTACCTACCCTATCTCTGGCTTCGCGAAGGAAAGAGCATCTGGCTTCTGGTGCCCGGAGCCCTGAGCCTTGCGGCATTTGCCTGGTTACTTTCCCTGCATCCCACCGCCGCCGGGCGGGTTTATGCGGCCTACGGCGGTGTGTATATCTTCATGGCCATTCTCTGGCTCTGGGCTATTGATGGTATCCGGCCAACCGCCTGGGATCTGGTGGGATCCGGCGTAGCACTGCTCGGCATGGCGATCATCATGTTTGCGCCTCGAAGTGCATAAATTTGCATCGCGTACCCGATAATCACCACAGATCTGATTAAGCCGTGACCTCCTCTGGGCGCGCTGACGTACAGTAGTCATATGATCGACGTTCCACTTACCAAAACGAAAACGCTAGCGCCTCCTCACACTATGCAACGCTTTTCATATTGGCTTTTCGCACTGCTGCTCCTGGTGACCCCGCCAAGCCACTCAGAGACGGCCGACTGGCAAACAGAGGTGTCCAGAGAGGGTGCTAACCTTGAGCGCCTTCACTCCTTGGTTGTTGTCCATGAGGGCCAGGAAGTTCTGGCATTGGATTTGAAAAGAGCCGGGCTCGACACGCCAACCAACATCAAATCTCTCTCCAAGACAGTACTCGCCGCGCTGGTGGGTATCGGCATCGAAAAAGGTGTTTTCGAGGGAACCAATCAACCGGTTATTGAAACGCTCGGTGACCGCGTACCCGCCTCCGCCAGCGAGGGCGTAGACCGGATAACTCTGGGGCACCTGCTGTCTTTGCAGGCCGGGTTGCAGCGGACATCTGGCCGTTACTATGGCCCGTGGGTGAACAGCGATAACTGGGTGCACCATGTGCTCACCCGGCCTTTTGTGGATAAGCCAGGCGGTCGCATGCTCTACTCTACCGGCAGCAGCCATCTGCTTTCAGCCGCGCTCACCGAAAGCGCCGGACGCAGCACCCTCGACCTGGCGCGGGAATGGTTAGGCGGGCCACTGAATATAACCATTCCGGTCTGGGGCCGGGACCCACAGGGGATCTATTTCGGTGGCAATAATATGGCTCTTTCGCCACGGGACCTCGCAAAAATCGGTGAGCTTTATCGCAATGAAGGCCGCCTTGGTGATCGGCGTTTGTTTTCTGAGAACTGGGTGCGCGAATCCTGGACTGAACGCGCAAGGTCGGCCTACACAGATGATCCCTATGGCTATGGCTGGTTTCAGCAGCCGCTCGCCGGCGAAATGGGGTATTACGGGCGGGGGTACGGAGGTCAGATACTTTATGTGATGCCCGCTCGTAAACTGACCGTGGTGATGACCTCCGACCCTACCCCACCCTCGCCGGGTTCAGCCTTTTTGCGCCGCCAGTTCCAGTTAATTGAGGACCACATAATTCCTGCCCTGGAAAACTGAAGCGGCCGTCACACGTATATTTCCTCAACTATACTCACTGATGGCAAACACCAAGGAGGAAATGAAATGAACAGGATCGCAATTACTCTGTTTTCAGCTCTGTTGATCGCGCCAGTAGCAGCGATTGCAGAGAGCATGATGTCTGAGGCGCCGGCCAACGCCGACGTGTATTTCGTGCAGCCAACTGACGGCGCAACGGTCGACCAGACTTTCAAAGTCGTCTTTGGTCTGCGGAACATGGGCGTGGCGCCCGCTGGCGTGGAAAAAGCAGGCACCGGGCATCACCACCTGCTGATCGATACCGATGTACCGTCAGATTTGAGCCAACCGCTTCCGGCTACCGATCACGTGAAGCACTTCGGCGGCGGGCAAACCGAGACCGAAGTTACGCTGGCGCCGGGAAAACATACACTGCAGCTTTTGCTGGGGAACTATGCGCATGTACCGCACCATCCTCCTGTGATCTCCGAGAAGATCACCGTGATGGTCAAGTAAAGGGCGTCCGGGGAGGTATTGTGCTTTCAGGCATAGCCTCCTCGGCGATACCGGTTGAAAAAGGAACACCATGTACCTGACATGTCGCAGTCTTCTCAATGCTCTGGTTGCAGCGTGCTGCTTTGCGGTCGGTCTTAGTCACGCAAAGGAACCCCCCGAGTCTTCCATCCTGTTCGAGAACGTTCGGATATTCGATGGCAAAACGACCACGCTTTCCCCGCCGTCAAATCTTCTGGTTCGCGGTAACACGATTCAAAAGATCTCAGCCGACCCTATTACACTGGAAGGCCAGGCAGGCACGGTCGTTATCAAGGGCGAAGGCCACACCCTGATGCCCGGTCTAATCGATGCCCACTGGCATGCCACCATGGCCGCCTTGCCATTGCAGGTTCTGATGACCGCGGACATCGGCTACATCAACCTGGCGGCAGGCAAGCAGGCTCAGGCTACGTTGATGCGAGGATTTACCAGTGTTCGTGATCTGAGTGGCCCCACCTTTGGTCTCAAGCGGGCCATTGATGACGGTCTGGTGGAGGGACCACGCATCTGGCCCTCAGGAGCGATGATTTCCCAAACCGGCGGGCACGGTGACTTCCGCCTACCCTACGAAGTGCCAACCGCGCGAAACGCCCCTCTTAATCGAGGAGAAGCCATCAACGGCGGTGTGATAGCAGACGGTCCGGATGAGGTCCGAAAGCGTGTTCGGGAACAACTGATGTTGGGGGCTAGTCAGATCAAGCTTGCGGCAGGGGGAGGTGTTTCCTCCTTTTACGACCCGATCGACGTCTCACAGTACACCGAAGCGGAGTTTCGAGCTGCCGTTGAGGCGGCCGAAAACTGGGGCACTTATGTCACTGTGCATGCCTACACCCCACGCGCCATAAAAACTGCCATTGCCGGCGGCGTTAAATCTATCGACCACGGCCATTTGCTGGACGAAGAAACGGTAAAGCTGATGGCGGAGAAAGGCATCTGGTTAACCCTCCAACCCTTCCTCGACAACGAATTTTCCAACCCACAGACCGGCGAAGCCCGGGTCAAACAACTTCAGGTGTACGCAGGTACCGACAATGCCTACAAACTCGCGCAAAAACACAATCTCAAGCTCGCCTGGGGCACCGATATTCTCTTCAACCCACGTATGGTGAACCGACAAGGGGCCATTCTGGCATCCATGACACGTTGGTACGAACCGGCCGAGGTGCTGCGCATGGCCACAAGCACCAACGCGGAGTTGCTCCAGCTTTCAGGCCCCCGCAACCCCTATGCCGGAAACCTCGGCGTGATCGAGGAAGGCGCTCTCGCCGATTTATTGCTTGTCGATGGGAATCCGATAGACAACATCCAGCTTATAGCCGATCCGGACAAGAATTTTGTGGTAATCATGAAGGACGGGAAAGTCTACAAAAATTCCGTCAAGCAATAACGCCATGCAAATCATCCAGGATTTCAACATTGCGGTATCGTGATAGTCTGAGCGCCTGACTAATGGAACGGATCAAGGCATAACCGATGCGAAAGAACATTCTGATTACCGGTGCCAGCACCGGTCTTGGAGAAGGCATGGCCCGCGAATGGGCGGCCAAAGGCTGTAATCTGGCGCTCTGCGCGCGGCGGGCTGACAAGCTGGAGGCTCTGCAACGGGAATTGCAGCAGGCCTATCCAAATATCCGGGTACTGGTCCGAGGCCTTGATGTCTGCGATTACGATCAGGTGTTCGAAGTGTTCCGAGGCTTCCGGGATGAGCTCGGTAGTCTTGATCGGGTGGTGGTTAACGCAGGTATTGGCAGCTCACAGCCCATCGGCCGTGGACATTTTGCCGCCAACCGTCACACCGCCGAGACCAACTTCATCGCCGCTATTGCCCAGAGTGAGGCAGCCATGGAGATCTTCCGCGAGCAGAACAGCGGTCACCTGGTTTTGATGTCGTCAGTCAGTGGTGTTCGCGGCTTCCGCGGGCCACTGAACGTATACGCTGCCACCAAGGCCGCCGTAGCCTCTCTGGCGGAAGGCCTGCAACTGGATACCAGGGGCAAGCCCATTAACGTCAGCAACATCATGCCGGGCTACATTCTCACCGATATCAACCGCGATACGAAAAATGCTCCCTTCCGGGTGGATCTGGAAACCGGCGTGAAGGCCCTGGTAAAAGCCATTGAATCCGAGAAACGCCGGGCCTACGTGCCCTGGTGGCCATGGACGCCGCTGAGTTACGTGATCAAATCCCTTCCCTTTGGGTTATTTGCCAGAGCAATGTAAGCAGCTTGGAATCATTCAGAATGATCAAATCCTTTGCCCTGGCAGCCTTAATTGCCGTTCTGCTAGGGTTCCTCGGCTTTCAATACTACATCACCTCGGTGCCGGATCTGGCAGAGCCCATTGCAGTGGAGGAAACCCGATTCATCGAGCAGGACCAATCGCTCCTGGTAACGCTAAGGGGTGGCGAGGGCCGCCAGTTCACCGTAGGCCTGCGTGGAGACATCGCCAACGAGCCGGAACAAACCGCTTTGTTCTTCATCAGCAATCCGGATCTGGTGCCCTATGTTTACTGGCCGGGTCTTCGGAGCAACGACGAGAAACGGGTACTGGAGCTGCTGGAAGACATGGTTGAGAAACAAGAGCAGGGTGAAGCGGTCAGGCAGATTTACGAGGTGCTCAAGAACCGGAACTGAAGCCGCCGGATTCTGGGCGGGCTGGAAAAATGGCTGGGAAAGCGGGTCCAAGAACTCCCCCAGCCAGCGCCACGGTTGTGGCGACTTTCTAGCGCACTTTTGAAAGGAACTTCTGGGTGAGCGGGTTTTGCGGATCGGTAATCACCTGTCGTGCTTCACCGATCTCTGCAATCACACCCTCGTGGAAGTAAGCCACCCGATCAGAGACATCCCGTGCGAACCCCATTTCGTGGGTCACACAGATCATGGTCATCCCCTCTTCTGCCAACAGGCGCAGGGTATCCAGAACCTCGCCGACCAGCTCCGGGTCGAGCGCAGAGGTCACCTCGTCAAGCAGCATGTAGTCAGGCTTCATGGCCAGAGCACGGGCAATCGCCAGGCGCTGCTGCTGGCCGCCGGACATTTTCGTGGGATAGACGTCGAACTTGTCACCCAGGCCGACGTGCTCCAACTCTTTCTTGGCAATTTCAATTGCCTCTTCCTTGCTCATTTTCTTGACGATTCTGGGCGCCAGTGCGGCGTTCTCCAGCACAGTCATATGAGGAAAGGAATTCCATTGCTGAAAGACCATGCCCAGTTTCTGGCGCAGCTTGTCCTTATTGGTCTCTTTGGCATGGACATCCACATCATCAACGAGGATCTTGCCCTTGTTGATGGGCTCAATGGCATTGATGCAATACAGGAGGGTCGACTTGCCACTGCCGGAGCCCCCGATAACGCTCACGACCTCGCCTTTCTTTACATCCAGGCTGACGCCTTTCAGTACTTCAAGATCGCCGAAGGATTTATGGACATTCTGTACGCTGATCATATTGCCATTTTCCTCTCAACATACCGGCCGTAATGGGACAGCGGGTACGAAATAATGAAGTAAAAGATACCAACACCGATCAGGATCTCGAGCGGTTGCTGGGTTCTTGAAATCAGTTGCTCCGACGTGCGCAGCAATTCCATGTAACCGATGACCGAGACCAGGGCCGAGTCCTTGATTACACTGAGTGCAACACCCAGCCACGAGGGGAACACAGCACGCAAACCAATCGGTAACCGAATGTGGTAGATGGTTTGCCATTTGGTCATACCCAGTGAGCGCGCTGCCGTCTGCATTGAGGGACTGACGCTCTCAAAGCCACTGCGGAATACCTCGCTCATGAAGGCCATGGTATACAGCGAAAGCACAATGGAGCCCGCAACAAACGGCGCCAATGGATTCCCCATCGCACCGACAAAGGTGGAGAACAGAATAAGCTGGATGATCAGGGGAACACTTCTCAGCACGTCGAGCACGCTACCGAAAAGGACGTTTACGGCCTTGTTGCTCTCGGCACGGAGAAAGCCGACGATCAATCCCAGAATAGTGCCCACCACGATGGCGAGAACAGAGATGATGATGGTATTCCAGACGCCGGTCAGGATTAGACCGCTATCGCTCCAGGACAGGGGTGTGAATAAAGAATTCATCAGATTTCCCCCTTGAAGAGTCTACGAGCAAGCAGTGATGACCCAAACAACACGAGCTTGGTGATGATGAAGTACATCACAGCCGCCACAATGAAGAACTCCAGCGTTCGGAACGACAGTGACTGCAAACGCTGAGTCGTGCCAGAAAGCTCGCTCATGCCCACGAGGATGCCCAGAGAGCTCATCAGGATGGACCAGACAAACTGGTTGGTCATCGGGTGGTAGATGCGTCTCAGCATCTGCGGAAGGATGATGTATCGATACGTCTGGATACTGGTCATGCCCAGCGACTTGGAAGCGCTGTACTGGGTGCTCGGGATCGACTGGAAACCACCCCGGAACGTCTCCGTCAGGTAGCCCGCGTTGATGAAGACCAGTGCGCTCAGTACCGCCACGTAGGGGCTGAGGTGGATACCAAATGCTCCAAGGCCAAAATAGGCCATGTAGATCTGGAACAGAGCCGGCGTATTCCGGGCGATTTCGACCCAGACCGTAGCAACCTGGCTGAAGAACCTCGTGTTATTCATTTTGGCGATCGCCAACAGTATTGCGATCACAACGCCCAGAAGCATCGCCAGAACGGACACGTGCAGGGTAACGAAGGCACCGTTCAGCAGCTGGGGCATGTTCTGGAACACAACGTTCCAGTGAAATTCGTAGTCCATACCTTGGCCATTTTATGAATGGTAGGAAACTCGACCAGAGCCCGGTAAGAGGGGCCTTGATCAGAATTTTAGGTCAGGACACCCGAGGGTGAGTGCCCGACCCGGGAACCAATGCAATGACGGCCGCCTGTTTGGCGGCCGTCGGTTCGGCGCTTACTTGTTGTCCCGGAGGGACTGAATCAGATCGGCCGGCGCATCGGTACCGAAGTGCTTGTTGTAAGCTTCGTTCATGTTGCCGTCGCGAATCTGGCGTACCAGGAACAGGTTCAGGTAGTTGATCCAGGCAACCTCATCACGCTTGGCAATGATGCCTACAACGTCATCGTAGTTGGGAACGTAGGGGCCCGCTTCAAAGTCTTCGAACTCTTCGCTACGCAGTTTGGTCGCGATGTTGGTGTTGGTAGAGATGATTGCGTCGACCTTGCCCTGGTAAAGACCCAGGTACGCATCGTTCTCGGATTTGAAGGAGGTGTAGTTGTCCTTGCCCCAGCCCTGCTGCTCGGCATAGGCGAGGTATTCGGTTTCGTAGGTGGTGCCGAGTGCCGCGCCGACTTTCAGGTTCTTCAGGTCGTCGAAGGATTCAATGTTCTTGTCCTCGTTGGCGATAACCTGGAATTTGAACACGAAGTACGGGTAGGTGAAGCCAACGGTCTTGGCGCGCTCCAGTGTATCGGAGGTAGAACCGATAACCACATCAGTCTTGCCGGAAACCAGGGAGGGAATCCGCTCGCCCCAGGTCAGGTTGAGAACGTTGACGTCTACGCCCAGAGCCTCGCCCAGGTCGTTACAGTAATCGACGTCGAAGCCAGCCGCCTCGTTGTTCTCGTCAAAATATCCCATTGGTGGAAAATCAAGAACCACGCCACAGTTCAAAGTGCCACGTTGAATCACGGTGTCCAGCTGATCGGCTGTCGCGCTTACGGAGGTTACCGCAGCACAAGCGAATACAAGCGGTGCTAGTTTGCGAATCATAGTTATTCTCTCTTTTTCTTTCGTGGGCGAAAAGTGTGTGTCCATCATGCCTACACAATACGAGTTATGTGCAAAAAGCATACGTAAAAATACTACCGTAGATTATTTAGTGAAAATTTTTGAAATTCGCCATTTGGTAGGCAATTTTCCTTAATTTCCTCAATATAACCGGAATTTTTGAGCCTGCAACTCGTGATGACGGCCAAATAACGAACAAACGGTCATTTTTCATGTTCTTAGGTCTATGATTTAAATGATGTTTACACCTCCTTAATGAAAAAGACGAATTTATTACTATAGCAGGCCTTTTTAACTGTCTCTGAGCAACACCGCGGGATTTAACCGCATTGCCCTGAGCGTGGGCAGGAGTCCACCCAGCAGAGCCAGCGAGCTGACACCTCCGGCAATCAGCGCCCCAACCCACCATAAATCGCCGGCCGGCAGCTTCAAGGCGAGGTCAGCCACAGGTAGAGCAATTAGCGCACCAAGCGCCGTTGCGAAAACCGTTGCCAGGAAGGTCAGCAAACCGGTTTCCAGCAGCATGGATTGGCGGATCGCTCCGTGACGGGCGCCCAGGCAGTGCAACAGGTTGGCCTCGTAGAGCTGCCGCCTGCGGCTGACACTGACCACGCTGGAAAGCACAAGCAGGCTGGCGAGAAGACTGACCGATGCCACAGCCGCCAGGCCCGCGGCGGCCTTGTTCAGCAGGTCACCGGCGGTTTCCAGCCATTCAGCGGTGCGCAGCGTGATTACATTGGGGATATTCTGTGCCAGCCATTGCTGGGATTTCCTGGCCGCCTCATCGCTTTGGTAGACCGCACCAACGTGCAGGCTGATCAAGTCGTCCAGTGCGCCTTGCTGCAATATGCCCTCGAACCAGAATCGGGTCTGCAGCCCTTTTTGCCGGTAAATTGCACGGATTTCGACGTCGATGCTCTTATCCTGTGCAGTGAAGGTGAGCTGGTCGCCTACCCCCAATCCAAGCTGGTAGGCCTCCCGATCCTCCATCGCCATGTACGCGGGCTCCCCCTCGGGGGCCGGCGATTCCCACCAGTTGCCTTCTACCAGTTCCAGTGCTTCGGGATTTCCCGAGAGATAACTCAGTTTGTATTCATCCCCCATGGCTTCGCGCCGAGCTTCAGCATCATCAGCAAGAACTCTGGCAATTGGCCGCTGATTGATGGTGTCCAGGCGGGATCGGACCATCGGAAGCAGTTCAACGCGGCTGGAAGCGTCCAACGCTTCCAGGCCGTTTTGCAGCGGTTCCATCTGGTCCGGGAACACTTCATAGAGAATCAGGGCCGGCGACTGTTCCGGTATGGTGGTTTCCAGCGCCCTCAGGAGGGTGGTAACCATCAACGTGCAGGCCACCACAAGAGTCAACGCGGTTCCCAGTGACAGCAGGGTTGCCCGGAGCGGCGAATCCGGCCGATGCAGATTGGCCAGGGCCAACCGTCGGGCAAACCTGCGGTCAGCAAAACCGCCGTTTTCCAGAGCCTTGGCACCGCGGCGCAACCCCTTGATCAAACCTTCCAGAAGGCCCCAGAGCAGCATAACCGCCAGCAGGAACAGAAAGCCCAGATGAGGCGATGGGAGCCAGAACAGAGTAGCGCCGATGAAGACGGCCAGCAGCAGATAGCTGGCAATCCGCCAGCTGCGAGGCTCGTTGGGAGCCGCCTCAACCTGTCCCCGGAAAAGCCCTGCCGGCGCAGCAGCCAGGGCTCGAGCGAGTGCCGGCAGTGCAAACACGTAAGCAGTAAGAACAGCGAACAGCCAGCTCAGCAGCAAGGGAACCAACCACAAGGACAACCAGCCACCGGCCCCATCGGGCCCCGCCAAAGCAAATGCATCGCCCGCCAGGCTGATCGCCAGGGCAGAAAGCCCCAGCCCGACGCCTCCGCCAATAAGCCCCGCGAGGCTGCCCAATACACCAATCTGCAGGAGGTATATGCCGGCAAGCGGCTTGCGACGCAGGCCAAGTGTTTGCAGAGTGGCAATCGTGCCCAGCTTTTCATCGAGGTAGGCGTGGATGCTGTTGGCAACGCCGAGGCCACCGATGAACAATGTAGTGAAAGCGATAAGGATGAGTGCTGTGGCAATCTGGTCCAGACGCTCGGAAATCCGTTCGCTGCGCTCGGCAAACGTAGTGATTTCCCATCGCGCATCCGGGAATGCCTGCTCGAATTCCTCAAGCCAGGTTTCGAGATTCTGTTCGGTTTGTACCCGGTACTCGTAATCCACGCGGCTGCCCGGGCGAATCAATCCGGTTGCCTCCACGGCCTGCTCAGAAATCATGATCGGCAGACCTCGCCAATTGGCGTTCAGGCTCCGATCCGGTTGCTTCTCGATAAGGCCGCTGATTCGAAAGGTGGCGGCGCCAATCTCAATCTGGTCACCCACCGACTGGCCCAGGCGTTCTGCCAGCAAAGGATCGATGATAGCGCCCCACTGCCCTCCTCGCTGGTCTGTAAGCGCAACCAGGGGTTCATCCGGCGTTAGCTTTAGCTCGCCGTAGAGGGGATAGAGAGCATCCGGAACCAGTATCTCGGCCCGGAAGAAGCCGTCGCCGCCGCTTCCACTGACGATGGTATCGAATTCCCGAACCAGTGAAATCTTGCCGGTGGCGCGAATCCATTCGAGCGCATCATCGGGCAGCGGCTCACTGGTATCCAGCTCCACATCGCCACCGAGCAGCGCGCGGGTATCTGCCAGCAAGCTTTGCTCGATCACCCGGTAGAGGCTGGCTGTGGCCGCCACGAGGGTAACGCCAAGAATCAGGCAGGCCAGAAAAATCTTCAATGCAGAGATACGTGACCGCAGATCGGTAATCGCGAATCGGAGCATCCAGAGCGGGTTTGCGGAGCGTTCAGGAGGCATAGAGCCGCCCACCGTCCATCCGGACCCTGTGCTGACAACGCTCGGCAACACGCTCGTCGTGGGTCACCAGTACCAGCGTGGATTTGCTGTCCTTGTGCAAGTCGAACAGCAGGGAGAGCACTTTCTCACCGGCTTCGTGGTCCAGATTGCCTGTGGGCTCATCCCCCAACAACAGGCTTGGCTGGTGAACCAGAGCCCGAGCGATCGCTACCCGTTGCTGCTCGCCGCCAGAAAGCTGCCCCGGGTAGTGCTGCAGCCGATGGCTGAGACCAACTGCCTCCAACATGGCGAGAGCTCGTTCCCGCGGCCTGGCCTCGCCGGCAATCTCAAGCGGCAGACTGACGTTTCCCAGGGCCGTGAGGCCAGGCAGCAGGTGAAAGGACTGGAAAATAATGCCAAGGTGCTCACTTCGCCAGTCGGCCAGAGCATTGGCGTCCATGTCGCCCAGACGTTGATCGCCGACCAGAATTTCACCACTGGTCGGTCGCTGCAGGCCGGAAAGCAACAAAAGCAGGGACGTTTTCCCGCTGCCAGAGGGGCCTGTGATTGCCAGTGTTTCTCCCGGGGGCACCATGAGGGAGGCATTTTTGAGTACGGCGACCTTGCCGGACTCTGTGGGGTACTCGAGAAAAATGTCGGTCATTTCAACACTGGTGGACACTGGCGCTCCTCTGGTTTGATGAATTTCCTGCTCTGTTGCGTACTGGTAAATGATCGGCATCCGCATAAAGTTTAGAGTACGAACCCTTTTTAAGAGTGGCGCACTCACGTTTTTTGGCGCCTCCACGGAAAAACAGGAGTCCTGACCATGAACGGACCACTCGATGGCATCCGCATTATCGATCTGACAGCCATGATTTCCGGGCCTCTCGCAACCATGATACTGGCGGATCAGGGTGCCGAGGTTATCAAGATCGAGAATCCGGCGGGTGGCGACTTTACGCGCTCAGCAGCCAATCGGCAGGGCGATATGTCGGCGCTGTACCTCAACAACAACCGCAACAAGAAATCAGTGGCACTGAACCTGAAAGAAAAGGCGGGACGGGACGCGCTTCTTCGCCTGGTAGCGTCTGCCGATGTCTTTGTGCAGAACTTCCGGCCGGGCGTCATTGAGCGGATGGGGCTCGGCGAGGAGCAGCTGCGCAAAGTGGCCCCGGATCTCGTGATGGTATCAATCAGTGGCTTCGGTGATACCGGCCCCTATTCCCAGCGACCGGTATACGACCCGCTGATTCAGGGCCTCTCCGGATTGGCCACCGTGCAGGCGGGCGCCGATGAACTGCGTCCGCAACTGGTGAGGACCATCCTGCCCGACAAACTCACCGGTGTAACCGCATCCCAGGCGATTACCGCAGCTCTGTTTGCCCGGGAACGCACCGGGGAAAGCCAGCATGTCCGGCTGTCCATGCTGGACGCGATCATCGCGTTTCTCTGGAGCTCTGACATGGGCAGCCAGACCTTTGTTCACAGTGAGGTGCCACAGCAGGAGGCTGCGAGCCTTCAGGATCTCATCTATGAGACCACAACCGGTTACATCACCATTGCGGTTCAGAGCGATCGAGAGTGGCAAGCCCTTATTCGTGCCGTGGACTGCCCGGAGTGGGCGGAGGATCCAAGGTTCCAGACTGCCCGGCTGCGCCAGGAAAATATTGATGCGAGGCTGGAGCTGATCCAGTCGGTTATCAAAACCGATACGGCCGAACACTGGCTGGCAAGGCTTGAAGCTGAACAAGTCCCCTGTGCCCCGGTGTTGACCCGCACTCAGGTACTCGACCATGCCCAGGTACTGGCCAACGATTTGCTCTCCCACTACGACCACCCCCAGGCCGGCCGACTCCGCCAGGCCAGGGCGCCGTCGCGATTCTCGGCCGCACCAGAGCAGCACTGGCAGGGAGCTCCGCGGCTTGGCGAGCAAACCGGCGAACTGCTGGCAGAGTGCGGGTATTCCGCCGAAGAAATCCAGGCGATGTGTGATTCTGGCATCGCAGCCGTGCCTGCCAAATAACATTCTGACGTCGCAAATCCACTGCAGCCGGACGATCAAATGCCCGTACCCGTAGTTCACCATCCAGACTACAGCTTCCCATTCCCGGCAAAGCACCGATTTCCCATGGAAAAATTCGGGCTCCTTGCCGATTACGCCCGCTCGAGAGGGCTTCTCACTCAAGCCAATAGCTTTCGCCCTGCCCCATGCCGGCAGGCGTGGCTGACCCGTACCCACTGCCCGGATTACCTCGCCCGTTTCGCCGGCGATCAACTCTCGGCGCGGGAGAAACGGCAGATGAATCTGCCCTGGAGCAAGGGCCTGGTCCGACGCACTTTCCTGGCTCCTTCAGGCACGGTTCTGACAGCGCAGTTGGCCCTCCAGCATGGCATTGCCTGTCACCTGGCCGGTGGTACCCATCACGCCCATTACGATTACGCTGCCGGCTTCTGCATCCTCAACGATCTGGCGATCGCCGCCAATGTGCTGTTGCAACAGGAGGGCATTGAACGTGTGCTTATCTTCGATGTGGATGTGCATCAGGGTGACGGTACTGCTGCATTGTTGGCGAACGAGCCGAATGCCTTTACCTGCTCGATTCACTGTGAGCGCAACTACCCGTTCGAGAAAAAGATGAGCGATCTCGATGTCGCCCTACCGGATGGCCTCGACGACGGGGCCTATCTTGAAGTTGTCAGCGAAACGCTGAACAAAGCACTTGCGTTATCCCGGCCGGATATCGTGCTCTATGACGCGGGCGTGGATGTATTCAGGAATGATCCCCTGGGCCGGCTGAAAATTTCCGAACAGGGAATTTTTGAGCGGGACTTTCAGGTGCTCAGTGAATTGAAACGTCGGGACATTCCAGTAGCGACGGTGATTGGCGGCGGCTACGATGATGACCGGGTGAAACTGGCCAAGCGGCACGGGATTGTTGTGGAAGCCGCCAGCCGGGTGTTTTCAACCAACTAACAGTGTCGCTCGTGTTCAAAGCGGGCTCAGTCCTCATCACTGAAAGCAGACCGATGGAACTCCGCTGCCTCCTCGGCCTCCGGTACACCGATTTCATGCACTTCCGGCACCTCCCCTCCGGCCAGCACTTCGAGCACGGCGTGCACCCCCTTGGACAGCGAACTCAGGCTGTAGCCACCTTCCAGAACCAGCGCTAACCGTCCCTCACAGTGTTTGTCGGCAATCGCCTGAACAATACCTGTGATTACTTTGAAGCCATCGTAGGTGAGGTTCAGGGCCATGTCGTTTCGATGCGGATCAAAGCCGGCAGAGACGAGTACCAGATCCGGCTTGAAGTAATCCGCCGCCGGCATCAGGATCTCCCGGAACACTTTCTCAAAGGCAACGTCGCCAGCCGTTTCCGGCAGTGGCACGTTGATAGTGTAGCCCTCCCCGAGCCCATCACCGACCTCCTCCAGGTGACCGGAACCGGGATAGAACGGCGCCGCGCAGTGGGTATCGAAAAACAGGACATCGGGGTCTGCCCAGAAAATGTCCTGGGTACCGTTGCCATGATGGGCATCCCAGTCGATGATCAGAATCTTCTCACAGTCGAGTTTGGCCTGGGCATGGGCCGCAGCAATGGCTACATTGTTGAGCAGGCAGAATCCCCGTGCCCGAACCGGTTCGGCATGATGGCCGGGCGGGCGGATCAGGGCAAACGCGCTGTCACACTCCCCTTTTACAACGCTTTCAACGGCGGCAATGGCGTTGCCGGCCGCAGCCGTGGCGGCTTTGATGCTGTCGGGTGACACCGCCGTAGTGTCTTTATCAAGCCACGCCCGTTTACCGTCCAGTGAGAAGATGTGGTCAAGGTAGGAGGTGGTGTGTACCCGTGCCAGCTGATCGTAGGTTGCGGCAACCGCACCCGATTTGAATTGAGTACCTGCCACAGGGTTTTCATCCAGATACGTCTTGATGGCGCTGATCCGCCCCGGGTGTTCCGGGTAGCTCCATTTGAAGTCCAGCCCCTGAAGAATGGATCGCACCCGCTTTTCCACCCGGCTGGGCATGAACGGAAGGTCCACCTCGGGGTTATGCCCGAGCATGATCTCATCGTAAAACACATTCACACTGCGATCGCCGATCATGGCCTGTTTCCTTTTCTTATCCTTATGATTCCGCCAGCGCCTGCTTAACCATCGAGGTGAATGCCGCCGCGCGAACCCCGGTCGGTTTGAAACCCAGCTTGGTCCAGGCAGCCTTGGCTTCCTTGTTCGAAGCAGAGTATTCGAGGATCAGCTCCGAGGCGTGATGCTCCTCCGCAAAAGTCACAAGATCCCGCAACAGTGCCTTCAGGATACCAAGCCCCCGGAAGTCCGGCTCTACCCAGATATCATCAATAACGCCAGACTTGAATTCTGCCGCTTCCGACTGCTCCCAGATGCCCTGGCTTCTCCAGATATACACATAACCCATGCCCACGAGCCCGGCGCTTTTGCTTTCGGCCACAACGAGTCGTCTGTTGGGATCGTCCAGGGCAGAGTGCAGGGTTCGCAGAAGCCGTTTGCACTCGCTTTCCTTCAAGTCATGGGGAGGCGCACCCGAAACATGCAGGGCCAGTTTGGCGAGGAAGCCCACCATCTCGGGCAGATCCTCTTCCCGGGCCTCCCTGATCACAAATCCACGCTTCGCTTGATTTACCGCCACTTGCAACTCCCGTTCGACCTTCGCCAAAAGCATGCCAGCCCAATCCCGGAATGATCTGCATTTTCGGGGCGTATACATTTGCGCTACTCTCCAAAGCGTAGTCGCTGGTTGATCGAGCTACAAAAGCGGCAACCCCTACACGGTTCTTTTACTCATTCCTGCCCGGGGTAAGTTTCGATGAGAAAACTCCTGTTGATTCTGGGGATTTCGGTGATCCTTGCATTGTTGTCGACGGTCACATCCCGGCCCATGCTGATTGAAGAGCGGCTGATCCAGATTCAGGCGGAAGATACTCTCCGGGAATTCCCCGGGATAGAGACAGAGCCACTGGAAGTGCAGGCAGCTTTGCTGGATATGGCAGACGACGAACTGCTGCTACTGAAGGCCCGGGCAGCGTATTTGCGATACCCGGCAATGACACGCGAGGTATTTCCCCTATATGGTCCCGAACCGGAATTCCGGGAAGTTCTTCGGCTCTATGGCGAAAACATTCTTCCGCCGATTCACTATTTCCTGAGCAAACCTGTTGGCTCTATCGAGCTGATGAACGATCTGGCGAGCAGATATCAGGCGGCTCTTGAGTTCTTTACCGGAGGCGAAGAAACCGATAACAGTGCCGGCGGCCAACAAAATACCTCCCGAAAGGAAAAGCTGACTCCGGAAGAGCGCGGGTGGTACGCCGTGCGCTTTATTCAGGAAGAAGGGCACGATTTCCTGGGCCAGTTCGTATCAAACGAGCAGGGCGACGTCATCTGGGTTCGAACCGAACGGGTGCTGGAGAACATCAACCAGTTTTTCGCAAGTGGTATACGCAATCTTGAGATTCAGCACCGCACCGGTGACGACGTGACCGCCGCTGATATCGGCTGGGCGTCGGTGGATGTTCTGGTTTTTGCCAGTGCATTGAAGGTACTTCGGGTAGGACGGGCTGTCGCTGTTTCATCCAGAGGCGCTGCCAGGGGTACCCGGTCCGCAGCACTGGCCGCTCGCCTCACGACTAGCGGGCGCATGCTGATGACGACCGCCCGCTACGCGAAACGGCCCGCCGTGATTGGCGTGGGGTATCTGGTGGTCACACACCCCGGTATCATCAATGACGTCCTGGCAGAGGTAGCGGAGGTAATGGGCTACCCGGTAAAGCTGGTGCAGTTTCTCGGGTGGATGCTGATACTACTGCCGGTGTTGTACATCGGCAGTTGGGTATTCCGGTTGATTGTGCGCCCTGCCCTCGGGTTGCTCGGAACCCTGATTATTGGCCTGTCGCACATTGGCCGGAAAAAATCACTTAACACACTGGACTGATTCAGAGACCGCTATGTCCTTTTCCCGCATCTACGAACAGGCCGTTCTTCAGAAAGGCGGCGAGAGCGAGGTTCGCGCACGGCTGCCGAGAGTGGCGGCACCCGGCGAGCTTGAGGCTTTTGGTGACGATCGATACCTTTCGGAAATCACCCGGTGCATCTTCAAGGCCGGTTTCGTCTGGCGGGTGATCGAAAACAAATGGCCGAAGTTCGAAGAGGCGTTCGAAGGCTTTGTACCGCTTTACTGGCAGCAGGTTTCTCCCGAAGTGCTTGAGCGTTTGGCGAGCGACGAACGGATCGTCAGGAACGCTCAGAAAATTCAGACCGTTCCCGAAAATGCGCGGATGATTGTCGATGCCTCCCGGGAACACGGCAGCTTTGGCAAGTTCCTCGCCGATTGGCCCTGCAGTGACCAGGCCGGCCTGCTGATGTGGCTTAAACGCAACGGAGCGAGGCTCGGTGGCAACAGCGCCCAGTACTTTTTGCGGCGAGTGGGTTGGGACGGCTTTATCCTTTCACGGGATGTTATTGCCGCGCTGCATAGAGAAGAGGTTTTGGATGCCTCACCCACCAGCAAGAAAGGGCTGATGCAGGCGCAGGAAGCGTTTAATCTCTGGCATGAGGAGAGTGGCCTGCCCTACAGCCACCTCTCGAGAATCATCTCGTTTACTATCGACTGATCTTGTCACGCGATTTCACTACCTCTTGTTTATTTAATGATAATTGTTATCATTCGCCTCCGCATTAACAACGAAGGCGCATTTTTGTATGAAAGTCATCCGCTCCCGACGCTGCAGCTCTGCAGCACTGGTTTCACTCCTCGGCGCAAGCTCTATGGCCATGGCGCAATCGCAAACCGACGACGCGACCACACTCGAAGCTCTCGAAGTGGTTTCTGATGCGATTACCGCTCCGGACTATATGCCTCTGGAAAAAACGCCGGCCGTTGGAAAACTGAACGTTCCGGTTGAAGAGCAACCCTATTCAGTCTCAATCGTCGATCGCAGTTTCATCGAAGATTCCGGCGCCAAGAACATTCAGGACGCCCTGCTCTACACCCCCGGGGTTAACGCGGGCAACTTCGGTTTTGACACCCGAATCGATTCCGCAAAAGTGCGTGGAGTAGACGCCGGCCGCTACCTGGATGGCTTGCGTCAGATCTACGGTTCCTACAACACTGTTCGCACCAATGTGTACGCGCTCGAGAGCATCGAAGTGCTCAAGGGCCCCTCCTCCATGCTTTATGGCCAGAGCGATCTGGGCGGCATCATCAATGGGGTATCCAAACTCCCGGAAGAGGAACAGGGCGGCGAGATCTGGGCTCAATACGGCACCTTTAATCGCAAGCAACTGGCCGTGGATGTAACCGGCCCCGTCAACGAGAGCGGTGATTTGTTGTACCGTCTGATCGCACTGGGACGCGACAGCGACACACAGGTGGATTATGTGGAAGACGATGGCTACGTGCTCTCCCCTTCACTGACCTGGCGCGCCACCGATGATACAAGCATCACCCTGCTTCTGAACCGTCAGGAGAATAAAGGTCAGGTGTCTGCCCAGTTCCTGCCACAGGCCGGCACCCTGGAACCGGGTTCTCAGGGTTTCATCGGATCCGAGCGGTTTGTTGGCGAACCGGGTTGGGATCGTTACGACCGGGAGAAGACCGAGGCTACCCTGTTTGTCGATCATCAGCTGAATTCCAACTGGGCGGTTTCCGCTACGGCCCGTTATACCAATTCCAGCGCAGAAACTCGTGAGCATTGGATCACTATTCCAAGCGTTCCTGACGCCAACGGTGAGGTATCACGAACCATTTACACGGCAGACACTGAAACCCGCATCTTCAACTTGGACGCTCGTCTCGAGGGCGATGTTGATCTGGGCATGACCCGCCACCGTCTTATTATCGGAGCCGACCGCCAGGATGCCCTCTGGGAACAGGACAACTACTTCTACGGCTATGGTCTGGGCGGAACATTCGATGTTTACGACCCACAATACGGCAACCTGAATGACAGCATCATCAACCCATCAGACCGGCCAGACAACGAGATTGAGCAGATTGGCCTCTACGTTGCCGATCACATTGAAATCGGCCCTGTTGTCGTTTCCGCGGGCCTTCGCCACGACTGGGCCGAGAACCGCAGCCTGGCCGTCTCCGGATCAGACACCGTCAGTGATGAAGAAGCCACTACCGGTCGCGCGGGTCTGATGTACCGGTTTGAAAACGGAATTTCTCCGTACATCAGCTACGCTGAAGCCTTCAGCATGAACCTCGGTACCGACGGCACTCCTGAGGCTAATACCCTGAAACCGACAACCGGCGACCAGCAGGAAGCCGGCGTGAAGTATGTTTCCCCGGACCAGTCCCTCGGCATAAGCGCCGCGTATTTCGATATTACCCAGGAGAACCGCGTCAGTGATGGCAATACGCCAGGAGGTGTCGAGCAGACCGGCGCCGTGATCGACGGCTGGGAACTGCAGGTGAACAAACGCTGGCAGCGTTTCGAAACCCAGTTGACGTACACCGACATCAGTGCCAAAGACGATGGCACCGGCAACCGTCTTCCCTATGTGGCCGAGCGTCAGGCTTCCTGGTGGAACCAGCTCTATATCGCCAGCAACTGGCGGGTCGGTGCCGGGGTTCGATATGTGGGCGACAACGTTGGTTCTGGCGGCGGGCCCGTCGTGCCTTCCGTTGCCCTTTACGACGCCATGATTGGCTACACCTGGCAAAACTGGGACTTCACCGTCGATGCCAAGAACCTGGCCGATGAAGAGTACATCACCTGGTGTCGCTCCGAGGGCGCAGACTGTGGCTATGGCGAGCGGCGCACAGTAACAGCCAACGCAAAATATCGTTTCTAAACGACCAACTCCAAAAAGCTGACCGCAGCAAAAAGGTTTAATCTGCAGCGGTCAGCTTTTCTTTTTCTTCTTCTTTTTTGCCTTCTCGTACAACTCTCTCAACGCGGTAGGATTCTTCCCCTTACCAGAACCGTGAGATTCGAGAATGCGACTCCAGATCGCCTGCTTCTGTTCCGGTGACAGCTGTTTCCACTCTTTCTTCTCTTGACGGGTTCGGCCGCAGGCTTTGCAGATGGCCTTCTTGTTGAACTCGCAGACGTCGATGCAGGGTTTCTTGGTGACGGGTTCCATGGATCCTGGTTCCCCCTCCTTCTTTGAGAAGTGGCTCTTCTTAACACTGTAGACATCGACCCCTGGATACAAGGCGTGGCACCAGTGGAAAACCGAGACAAGCTCCTAGTAGGGAATAAACGCTTCCTCATCACCCACGACTTTGGCAAACCGCCCGGCCCTCCAGTCATCTTTGGCCGTGTCTATTCTGGCTTTGGTGGAAGAAACAAAGTTCCACTCAATAAACCGCTTACCAAGGGGCTCACCACCGATCACAGCGATACGCGTTTCTTCAGTAGCAGCGACGTCAACGCCGGAGCCTCGGGAAAAAACCGTCATGCTATGGGCAGGCAGTTCGGAGCCGTGAGCTCGCAACGCCCCACTGGCGACATAGACGGCCCGTTCGGCCGCCTCCGGCAACTCCAGGGTCTGACCGGCTTTCAGGGTCGCCTCAAGATACAGCGTGTCGCTGAATTGGCGCACCGGTGAGCTTACGCCATAGGCACTGCCGATCATGACCCGGACCGGGACACCGTTAATGTCGATAGCCGGTATCTGATCGCCCGGATAATGATGAAAGCCGGGGTCGGTTTCTTCATGGGATTCCGGCAAGGCGAGCCAGAGCTGGAGCCCATGCAGACGATGATCCTTGGCCGTCATTTCAGGACGCTCCCGCTCGGAATGGGCGATGCCACTACCGGCCACCATCAGGTTGATATCTCCCGGTCGGATGGGCTGGTAGCTACCCACCGAATCCCGGTGCAATATTTCGCCTTCAAACAGGTAGGTTACGGTGGCAATGCCAATATGCGGATGCGGCAATACGTTGATGCCCTCGCCGGCCGGAAATGCCGCCGGCCCCATCTCATCAAAGAAAATCCAGGGGCCGACCATTTTCCGTTTTGCCGTTGGCAACAGGCGGCGCACAGAAAAGCCACCCAGATCCGCAACCCGGGGGCTCAAAATGACTTCAATGGCGCTGCACGGCGCATCGGCCGAATCACAGCTCTGTTCGACAGAATTCATCAGATTGCTCATGCATCGCTCCCGTTTTTCTCTGAACCTGCTACCGGTGCTTCCTGCAGCCAATATAGAAGCCAGAATACTTCTGCGGGCATCGATATCCGCCCTGGCCATTCCCCGGCCGCTATAGTTACCGTAAGAAATTCAAGCAATCGCAACAGTCTGGGGCCTTGAGTGTTTCCATCACTGACTACCGGGATCATCGCTTTTGCCATCGCATCCGTCGTTATTGTGACAGCCGGCAGCCGGCTTGCTCAGGTAGCGGATGAGCTGGCCGATCGAACGGGCCTTGGAGAGGCGTTGTTCGGGATCTTTCTGCTGGCTGGAGTAACGTCACTACCGGACTTCGCCGCCACCCTCAGCGCTGCGCTCGATTCAAGGCCGGACCTGGCCATGAGCAATGTCATGGGCAGCATGGCTGCGAACCTGGTATTTCTGGGCATTGCCGACATCATGTACCGGAAAGCCAACCTGGAGCACGCGGCTGCATCTTCAACCAACCTGATGCTGGCTGCGTTGTTGATCGTTTTGCTCGCTTTGCCACTCCTGGCGATTGCCAGTCCACCGGTTTCCGTGTGGGGCATCCATCCAATCACTCCCGTGATTACCGCAGCGTACCTGTTCGGCCTGCATCTGGTTCGCACAACCGACAGCAAACCCATGTGGTTTCCCCGACTGACCCGCCAAACCGTTCCCGACAAGCCTGGCCATTATCTTCACGGTGGCCTTGTCCAGGCCTGGGTCAGCTTTATTATTCTGGCCGCAATTACAGGCGTCGCCGGCTGGGTATTGATGGAAGGTGCCAAGGTGATCAGCGATGAAACAGGCCTGTCGGATACACTGATCGGCGGTCTCTTCACCGCCATCGCTACGTCTTCGCCGGAGTTGGTCACCACCCTTGCGGCCATCCGCAGAAACGCGCTGACATTGGCAGTGAGCAATATATTCGGCACCAACTGTTTTAACATGCTGGTGATTGCTTCAGCCGATGTGGGCTACCCTGGCGGTTCCATATATCACGACATTACCCCGATACAGATGACCTGGGGCCTGGTGAGCATTCTGATGACGGCCACACTGCTTATGGGCATGGTCCGACGCCAGCGCTACGGAATCGGAAAGATCGGATTTGAAAGCGCGCTGATGCTGACGGTTTACGCGGTGGCGCTATCCATCGTTATGGCAAGCGGATGACAGCTTTTACATCTGCTTGAAGAGATGGGCATTGCTGCGACTGACCGGCAGTCTTCTGCCAATGCCATCCATAAACACCTCATAGTGTCCTTCTTCATCTCGTTCCACCCTGGAAATACGGCCAACCTGAACTATGATCGCCCGATGAATACGCCAAAACTGATCACCATCGAGGGTTTCCGTTAATTCTTTGATGGTTTTGCGAATGAGGAACTCCCCGTTCTCGGTCACCACTGTTGTGTACTTGTCCTCGGCGATAAAGCAACAGACGTCGTCCAACCGTATAACATGAACCTGCTGGCCGCGGGTGGCGTTAATCCAGCGAAGTTCGCTGGAGCCTGCAACCGGCATTAGGCGTTTCAGCTGCGCAGCATCCAGCTCATACTTCACTGTTCTTTCATCACGCTTTCTCAGTCTTTCAATGCACTGATACAAGCGGTCCCCGTGCACGGGTTTAAGCAGATAGTCCACCGCTTCATGTTCAAAT
Organism: Marinobacter sp. NFXS11; assembly: GCF_040148675.1. Lineage (NCBI taxonomy): Bacteria > Pseudomonadati > Pseudomonadota > Gammaproteobacteria > Pseudomonadales > Marinobacteraceae > Marinobacter > Marinobacter sp. NFXS11. Next base: position 1,765,997 of record NZ_JAGDDV010000001.1, read on the forward strand.
GCCTCCAAGGCATGTTGATCGTAGGCTGTAACAAATACGAGGTTCCCGGAAAATCCCATATCACGCAGGACACCCGCTGTCTCAACGCCGCTCATACCGGGCATCTTGATGTCCAAAAACACGGTATGCACATCAACTTCATTGATTCGTTCGACCGCTTCCACGCCCGACCCCACACAGATCACCTGCTCTGCTTCATCCCAGAGATCCGTGAGCAGTTTCTGAAGGTGAAATCTGAGTAAGGGTTCATCATCAACAACCATAACGTTCATGGCGAGTCCCCGGAATTAATCGGCCACCGAACCGTAGCAACGCAACCGGTTACTGAGCCCTTTTCATCAGTATGGTTGGCCAGTATCAGCGATGCATTCTTTCCATAGAGCAGCGACAAACGCTGATGAATGTTGTCAACGGCGATTCCATGCCCGACGCCATTGTTCTTACGAGAATCCTTTCGCAATCCCAGCCCCGTATCACGGATGGTAACGCAGCACCGCTCAGGTCCAACATCTACCAGCACCCGGATATGACCGCCTTCAAGTTTAGGTTCAATGCCATGGATAACCGAATTTTCAACAAGCGGCTGCAGCGTAAATGGCGGGCAGCTCACTCCAGCGATGTCATCCTGAACGACAACTTCAAAGGTCAATCTGTCTCCCATTCTAGTGCGCTGTATCGAAAGGTAAGCTTTCACAAACTCCAACTCTTCAGACAGAGGAATGAGCTGACGCTCAGCCTTGGTCATGGAACCTCTGAGCAACCCTGTAAGGTCATCCAGAACTGTTTTCGCCGTCTCCGGTCGCACGTCAATGAGTACACGTATATTGGCGAGTGTGTTGAATAGGAAGTGCGGCTCAATTCTTGATTGCAACACCTGATAGTTGGATTCCGCCAGCTGCTTTTCCTGCTCAAGCGTCCGCATTCGTTGAGCCTGTAGTTCTCTGCGTTTACGGGTCAAACGATGTGAGTTGTAGAAAACGTAGGTCACCAACAAACTGAACAGGATCTTGAGTATAAGATCCGAAGCAGGCGCCTCCCGCACTTCTTCGAAGGAGCCATAAAGCTGATAAAACAAGTGGACGATTCCAATAACGACTCCCACCAGGTAGCCAATGACCGTGGCCACCAATATGGAAGTCCGGTTTTCAAGATAATGAACACTGACCCGTATCGCACACAGGCAAGACACCCCGAATACTAGAGCAACCTGCAGTGTCAGCCAGAACTCGCCCGCGTCCGTTAGCCAGATTACCATCGAAATTGCGTAGCAGATTGCAAGCGTCTGAAAGGTATCTCGGAGCAGGTCATGGCGCTGCCAGAGACGTTGAATCTCAGTAATCATGATGTCTGCCCTGCTCCATTAAAAGCCAGATGCATACCCGTGGCCACGAACCAGAGAATGCCGCCAAGCCCGAATACCGCACCGCAGAACCCTGCCAGTTGCGGCAGTGCAGTAGCCGTGCCGGCAAAACCGACCAACAGTGCGCTCCACTGAATAGCCTCTGGCAACGACTGTTTCTGCCGTGAGGCAAAAAAAACCAGAATCAGCCATACGCCACCTACGAGTTCGTTCCCGCCTCCTAGACCGTTGACGACTATATGGAGCGACACAAAGACCCCCGGCGCGAGTTCCGGATGGGCTTGTGCAAGAGTGATCACCATATTATGCCCTACGGTCGCCACCAGCCCCGCTGAAATCACGAGACCTGCCCACAGGTACGCCACGAGCGATGCAGCTTGGCTCAGGGTTGTTCTCGGCAACAACGCCGACAATCCGAACTGCATGTTGAGCAGCGCAAAGCCGAACACGAGGTAAATAACAAAATACCATGTATACAGAAAACCGCTGTGCTCCTGCAGGTAAATGAGCTGGGAAGTGATGTCTGCCGATAGATTCCCGAACTGAACTTCCGTCAAGAGCGCGAGGTAAAAGACCATCCCGAACAGAAACGTTAATCCGGCAAGGATACCGGCAAGCCCTCCCGTTCGTTCGCGAGAAGAGAAACACAGCTTCATGTCGTTTGCTCCTAGAACTGATAAAAGATTGCAACACCACCAGACCAGAAGCCCTTGCGCTCCACGATTGAACTTTCGCCAGCCCCGTCGCCAAGATGTTCATAACCAAACGCGAACACCGAATGCCAATCGCTACCCAGTTTCTGGACGTGAGAGACCGACGTCCGCATTACGACCGATTTCTCTCCTTCGTATGCCGCAATATTTGCAGACGCCTCTTGCTGGCTAACGCCGTAGTAGTAATCAACCAGCCTTCGCGATTGCTGACGCACGTCAATGCTTGGCACCAGCGCTCCCCCCCATGCGTGCAATTCGCGGGAAACTGCAATACCCCATTCATGACCGCCATGCCGGTCCAACACATCGGCCGACGCAAAAATGGCAAGATCAACCCAGGGGGTCGCCTGCTCCCATTTGATCAGTAATTCACCGGTGTCATCCCGGTCGTCCAATGCTGCCAGCACCTTGTTATCATCCGGGTCGAACACAGACTGGCGTAACTTCACCATCACCTTGAGCCTGCTAGAAGACGTGGGCGAGGTAACAAGCCCGATACCTTCCGGGTTTGCCATCATCATCCCCCACCGCAAATCGGCATAAGGTACGACGACATGCTGATCATTCTCCCCCTTTACATGGCGCTGGATAGAGCCGCCCGAAAGGCCAAGGCTTGCTTCCCAGTCGGAGGCGCTGACAGGGCCTGCAAGAATACACAAGACAAGTGCTGTAAAAGTGAGCCTTGACCGGAGGGCAAGGTGAGTCGCTAACGGGTTCATTTCAATGATCTCCATGTGAATGAATTCAGGGGTGGAATACCCGGAAGCACGGACTTTCACACGGATGGAGAGTCTCCAAGGAAGCGTGAGATAAACGGTTGGTATGGACGACAAGCCGGCGTAAATTGAGATGGACGGTAACGCGCATTCGACCGCACTAGACTGTGCTAGAGTCGTTGGAAACTCTGTTCTGGGATTTCATGTATGAAAACCATTGGCCTTCTCGGCGGCATGAGCTGGGAATCCACGCAGACCTATTACCGGCTTATCAACGAGGGCGTTAAAAACCGCCTGGGCGGGCTGCATTCAGCCAAACTGGTGCTCTTCAGCGTGGATTTCGCCGAGATTGAAGCGCTACAACACAAAGGCGACTGGCCGGCCACTGCCGACATTCTTGCCGGGGCCGCTTTGTCAGTGCAGAAGGCCGGCGCGGATTTCCTGGTGATCGGTACCAACACCATGCACAAGGTTGCTCCGGAGATCGAACAGGCGATCGGGATTCCATTGCTGCACATCGCCGATTCCACCGCGCAGGTACTGAAGAAAGATGGTGTGACCCGAGTAGGCCTGCTGGGCACCCGCTTTACCATGGAGCAGGCGTTCTACAGGGAACGACTGGAGGCGGCCGGTATCGACGTTCTCACCCCGGATGAAAGCCATCGGGATGAGGTGCACCGTGTTATCTACGAAGAGCTTTGCCAGGGCGAGATCAAGCCTGACTCGCGCCACACCTACCTGGATATCGTTTCGTCGCTTTCCGGGCGCGGGGCCCAGGCGGTGATTCTCGGCTGCACCGAGATCGGATTGCTGATCACCCAGGCCGACACCGAGGTTCCACTTTACGACACCACGGAGATTCACGCCGCCCGAGCCGTGGAGCTGGCGTTACATCATCCGTAGAAGACCGACCAAGACGAACACCTGCAAAAACTGGATAATGGCCGCCATTAAAAGCCATGGCGCGCCAAATTCTCCGATCCAGGACTCTTTGCAATGGAAATCAACGTCAACTTTCTCGAGAACCTCAGACTTGAAGCCAAGTTTGACGATTTCACCGTCGTAACGGACCAGCCGATTCGCTACAAAGGCGACGGTTCGGCGCCCAGCCCGTTCGACTACTTCCTGACTTCCTCTGCCCTGTGTGCAGCCTACTTTGTCCGGGTCTACTGCCTGGCGCGTGACATTCCCACCGAGAATATCCGCCTGTCCCAGAACAACATCGTGGACCCGGAAAACCGATACAACCAGATCTTCAAGATTTCGGTGGAACTTCCCGAGGACATTTCGGAGAAAGACCGCCAGGGCATCCTGCGCTCGATCGACCGCTGCACTGTGAAAAGAGTGGTCCAGACCGGCCCGACCTTCGAGATTGAAACCGTCGAAAACCTGGACGCGGACGCCCAGGCACTGCTCATGACCCAGCCGGAAGGCGGCACCCAGACCTTTATCGAAGGCAAGGACCTGCCCCTGGAGCAGACCATCGCCAACATGACTGGCATCCTTGAAGACTTGGGCATGAAGATCGAGATTGCCTCCTGGCGCAACATTGTGCCTCACGTGTGGTCCCTGCACATTCGCGATGCCGCCTCACCCATGTGCTTCACCAATGGCAAGGGTGCCACGAAGGAAAGCGCCCTGTGCTCTGCGCTGGGCGAATTCATCGAGCGGCTCAGCTGCAACTTTTTCTACAACGATCAGTTCTTTGGTGAGGACATCGCCAACAGCGACTTCGTCCACTACCCGAACGAAAAGTGGTTCAAGCCGGGCCCCAACGACGAGCTGCCGGAAGGTATTCTGGATGAACACTGCCTCGCCATCTACAACCCGGACGGCGAGCTTGGCGGCTCCAATCTGATTGATACCAACTCCGGCAGAGCCGACCGGGGCATCGTCTCCCTGCCCTACGTGCGAAAATCTGATGGAGAGGTGGTGTATTTCCCCTCCAACCTGATTGAGAACCTGTTTCTCAGCAACGGCATGAGTGCTGGCAATACCCTGAACGAAGCACAGGTTCAGTGTCTGTCGGAGATTTTCGAACGGGCGGTAAAGAAGCAGATTATCGAAGAGGAGATTGCCCTTCCGGACGTGCCCCGGGAGGTACTGGAAAAATACCCGGACATCCTGGAAGGCATTGAAGCCCTGGAAGCCCAGGGTTTCCCGACTCTGGTAAAGGACGCCTCCCTCGGCGGCCAGTTCCCGGTAATGTGCGTTACCCTGATGAACCCGCGAACGGGCGGCGTGTTCGCCTCTTTCGGCGCTCACCCGAGCTTTGAAGTGGCCCTTGAGCGAAGCCTGACGGAACTCCTGCAGGGCCGCAGCTTCGAGGGCCTCAATGATGTGCCGGCGCCCACCTTCAACAGCCTGGCAGTGACCGAGCCAAACAACTTTGTGGAGCACTTCATCGACTCTACCGGCGTTGTCTCCTGGCGGTTCTTCAGCGCCAGGTCCGATTATGATTTCGTTGAATGGGATTTTTCCGGCACCAACGCCGAGGAAGCCGAGTGTCTGTTCGGTATCCTCGAGGAGCTGGGCAAGGAAGTCTATGTCGCCGTCTATGAGGAACTGGGCGCGCCGGTCTGCCGAATCCTGGTTCCAGGCTATTCCGAGGTGTATCCGGTGGAAGACCTGATAATGGACAACACCAACATGGCTTTGGACTATCGGGAAGACATCCTCAACCTGCACCGCCTGGACGATGAGCAATTGGCCGATCTGGTGGAGCGCCTGGAAGCCAGCCAGCTGGACAACTACATGACGATCATCACCCTGATCGGCGTGGAGTTCGATGAAAACACCATCTGGGGCCAACTCACGATCCTTGAGCTGAAGATCCTGATCTGCCTTGCCCTGCAGTGGCATGAAGAAGCCCTGGAATTCGTCGACATGTTCCTTCAGTTCAACGACAACACCGTTGAGCGCGGCCTTTTCTACCGAGCGATGTATGCGGTTCTGGAAGTCACCCTTGACGACGAAATGGAGCTGGGCGACTACATCACCAACTTCACCCGCATGTTCGGCAAGGAAACCATGGAAGCTGTTGTTGGCTCAGTGGATGGCAGCGTTCGTTTCCACGGCCTGGAAGCCACGAACATGCAACTGGATGGGCTGGAGAAGCATCAGCGGTTGATCGAGAGCTACCGGAAGCTGCACGCGGCGCGTGCAGCCAGGGCGGGCCTGCAGCAGTAATCGGACGCCGAGCGAGCCGCGCCGCATTGGCGGCGCGGTCAGTCCTGATCCACACTTGATCATTACAAGTAGCCTATTTGCGTTTAATGCCCGTACACCCTTGTACATTTGTGGCATACGCCAAACAAGGAGCCTTGCAATGAGCAATCCGGTGATCGCTGATAACAAGCCCAAGAAAGTCAGCCTGAAAAAAGGCGAGGAATACGCCTTCTGCGTTTGTGGCCGTTCCAACAACCAGCCGTTCTGCGACGGTTCCCACGGAGATACGGGGTTCAAGCCCAAGGTCTTCAAGGCCGAAAAAGACGAAGAGGCGGTTCTGTGCCAGTGTAAACAGACCGGAAGCGCGCCTTATTGTGACGGCACTCACCAGCAGTTCAGCGATGACCAGGTTGGCAAGGAGGCGCCGGAGTCAGACGATGATGGCGACGAGGAATCCGGTGATGCGCCGAAGGCCAAATCCACCAAAGAAGAACCCACCGTTGAATTTATTCATCAGTTGGCCCGTGAGGGGCTGAGCAGTATGGGCCACCATGGTCCGACAACTGCCATGGGCGTGCCCCGCCACACCCTGCCCCACTGGGACGACCTCCAACTGATGGTGGCGCAGATGGCCAGTAAGCCGCTGGCAGACGACGCCGACGTCTCGACCGAACTGGTAATCGGGCCTGAAGCCCGCAAGCCACTGACACTGAGCATGCCGCTATTCGTTTCCGACATGAGCTTCGGCGCGTTGTCGGAGGAGGCCAAGATTGCCCTCGCTCGTGGCGCCGAGCTAGCCGGCACCGGCATCTGCTCTGGCGAGGGCGGCATGCTGCCCGAGGAGCAACAGGAAAATTCCCGATACTTCTACGAGCTGGCCAGCGCCAAGTTCGGTTACAAGGAAGAATTGCTCAAGAAAGTGCAGGCGTTTCACTTCAAGGGTGGCCAGGGCGCCAAGACCGGCACCGGTGGCCATTTGCCGGGCAACAAGAACACCGGCAAGATCTCAGAGGTGCGCAATATTCCTGAGGGCGAACCGGCCAACTCCCCACCCACTTTCGACGATTTGCGCTCAGTTGAGGATTTCCAGCGCTTCGCCAGCCATGTTCGGGAAGTGACCGGAGGTATTCCCGTCGGCTTCAAGCTGAGCGCCAATCACATCGAGCGGGATGTGCAATTCGCCCTGGATGCCGGCGCCGACTACATCATTCTCGACGGCCGTGGCGGCGGCACCGGCGCTGCACCCGAGATCTTCCGTGATCACATCAGTGTGCCCACCATTCCTGCCCTGGCGCGTGCGCGGCGCTATCTGGATGACCGCGGCGCAAGCGGACGGGTCACATTGATCGTTACCGGTGGCCTGCGGGTCCCTATCGATTTTGTGAAGGCCATGGCGCTGGGCGCTGACGGTATTGCCGTTGCCAACAGTGCCATGCAGTCCATCGGCTGTGTTGCAGCCCGTATCTGTAACACCAACAATTGCCCGGCAGGCATTGCGACCCAGAACAAGGACCTGCGCCAACGGTTGAACGTCGACCAGTCTGCCAAACAGCTGCGGAACTTCCTTGAGGCCTCTGTCTCACTGATGCAGGTGATGGCACGAGCCTGTGGCCACGACAGCCTGAGCAAACTGAACATAGATGACCTGTCCACCTGGCATCGGGAGATGGCCCTGCTCAGCGGCGTTCGCTACGCCGGTGTGCTTGATCCTTCTGCCTGAGGTGCTTCTTCGCTGGCCGCCAGGACTCGAACCCGTTCGAAGTCCTCCTCGGTGAACACACCGTTCACCCCGGAAATGGCGGCCAGCTTCATGCCATGCTTCAGTCCCAGCTTGTAAATCTCCCGCACTTTCTCCCACTCGATGTTCCGCCCGAGAGTGAAATTCTCGAAACGCGCTTCCAGAGCAAGCACAATGGTTTCCGCCAGACAGGCATAGGCAATGCCTTTCGGAAGCCCGATGTCTTTCATATGCACTTCACCCGGTAGCTGAATCTCGCCAGATTCGATCACCAGCACATCCGGCCGCTTGGCGACATCCTCCGCCGGGATATCCAGTGGGCGGGCGACGTCGGTTATGACGCAGCCCGGCTTCACTTTCATGATATCCAGGATACGTTTGCCGGCCCCGGAGGTGGCGGTCACGATCATGTCCATGTCGGCCAGATCGCGTTCGGCAGAGCCGGCAACATGTACGATGGCACCCGGAGTTTCCTGTTCGATGCTTTCCTTGAGAGCCAGCAGTTTGGCCGGCTCCGGTGCCGCCAGATAAATCTCGTCCACAGCCTTGGCCAGCAATCTGGCGCAGACAGACCCGATAGCACCCGTAGCGCCCACCACCATAGCCTTGCCGGCCGCTTTGCCACTGGGGCCAATACTCACCCGCCCTATTTTCTTCATGGCGTCATGGGCCGCCCACAGGGCACCGGATGCGCTGTAGCTGTTGCCGGTCGTGATCGGCAGCGGCGCCCGCTTGGCCACCGTTATACCGGCATCACCCACCACCTTGGTAAACGCACCCAGGCCCATGATCTGGGCGCCGAGTTTCTTGGCCAGTTTGGCCGCCTGCAGCAACCGGGCGTAGGTAAATTCCGGCCCGTGGGCCATGATTTCCCGAGGGGTGCCACCAACGGTAATGAGCCAGCCCTCCACCTCATCGCCATTGGGTGACCGGATTCCGGATACCTTGGAGTAGATGAACGGTGGCGAATACGCGATGGCCTTTTCCACCAGGTTCATCACCACAGGCGGCGATACGTTGGCAACCCAGTCCAGGGGCGGTGTTTTGGTGAGGTATTGCTGCGACAGGGGGTGAATGACAAACGCAAACCGGTTAACCCGGCGATAACCGTTCGGGTAAAGGATTCGCGGCTCAATCTGCAGGCTCTGAATAACATCCAGATAGTCATCGGGGCCCAACTGGTCCGGTGTCCTGGAAAGCGCCGCACTGATCATCGCCTCCATCACATTCACGCCAACGGGGCGGCCCTCCAGCCAGGGACTGTAATCCACTACCATGGCAACCTTGCGCGAACGCATCCAGTCCATGGCCGCGTCCGTTACCCGCGAGGTAATCACGGTTTTTCCATCCAGCTCTTTCGCCGTGAAATTCTCCAGGTCGCCAATCGAGGCCACGATGACATGGGCCTCGGACACCGCGTGATGGAGCGAACCTTTAACCAGGTTCTCACCCAACCGATACAGCGGTGTTCGGAGAATGGTTTCAACCGCTTTCACCGCCGCAGGCCTGAACATGATGGGTGCAGTAAGCGAGGTATAGGTTTCCAGCTGTTTCAGGGAAGTCAGCAGCCTGGGCACTCCGAAATCCGTGTAAGGATCGGCAAAGAAGAGATTCTCGGTATGTTCGGAAAGGGCTCTGGCAATCCGGTAACCGGCCTGCCCATTCAAAAAGAGCACCCGGGCATTGTCGAAGAAATGCCCGAGCTCAGACTGGGTATGACGCACAGCCCATTCCTGCAGGATAGCCCGCAACCCGGCACCGGTGGTTACCGGCTTATCCGGCACACAGGCCTCAAGGCGAGCAGTATCCGGGTGTTCAAGCTGCTCCCGGCCCACCTCGTAATGATCGTGTACCATGCTCAGACCGATGGCATCTGCCTGCGGATGCACGGACTCCAGAACCGCCTCGGCCCGGGAAAGATCGCCGTCCGTACCGATCCGGATAATCCGGAAAGGCTGCCCAAGAAACGACGTCTCGATATCATAATCGTACTCACCAGATCCCTGGCTGACGCTGACAACGGTTTTCATATTCAGGTCTTCCCGTTTTCCTGTTGTTATCATCTACAGCCTAATTCAGGAGATCGGTTTCTGCCTTAGCGCAGATCAAATTCCAGACCGCTATTCAACGTCTACAATAGAGTGGCGGGCCGAACGACCAACAGACTCTCAAGGATCAACCAGGAGCTCACCATGACCATTCAGGAAGAACTCAACTCTACCGTCCGGGAACTGGTTCAGCCCGGCAAGGGAATTCTCGCGGCGGATGAAAGCCACCCGACCATTGCCAAGCGTTTCAAGGCCGTTGGCGTGGAGTCGAGCGAAGATATGCGCCGGGAGTACCGAAGCCTTATTTTCTCGGCTTCCGGGCTCGGAGAATTCATCAGCGGGGTCATTCTGTTTGAAGAGACTCTCGGCCAGCAGAGCCTGGATAGTGTTCCCATGCCAAAGCTGCTGGCCAGCAAAGGCATTGTGCCGGGCATCAAGGTAGACAAGGGCAAAGGCCCTCTTGTGAATGCCCCCGGTGATGAAATCACCTTTGGCCTGGATGGTCTGGAGGACCGCCTGGAAATCTACAAAAACCAGGGGGCCCGGTTCGCCAAGTGGCGGGATGTGTTCCATATATCGGACACCCTGCCCTCACGGCAGGCGATCGAGGCGAATGCCGAGGTTCTCGCCCGCTATGCGGCGATCTGCCAGTCCCTGGGTATCGTGCCGATCGTTGAGCCGGAAGTACTGATTGATGGCAACCATTCCATTGAGCGCTGCGCGGAAGTCAGCGAGGCGGTGATTCGGGAGGTGTTCCACGCCCTTTACCGACACAAGGTGGCACTGGAATACATGATCCTCAAACCCAGCATGGTGACGCCGGGCAAGGAAAGCCCGAAGGCATCCCCGGAAGCCGTGGCGACAGCGACTCTCGATGTTTTTCGCAGGGCGGTACCGGCTGCGGTACCCGGCATTTTCTTCCTCTCGGGCGGCCAGACACCGGAAGAAGCCACTCTCAATCTGAACGCCATGAACAGCATGGGCGCGCAGCCCTGGGAGTTGAGCTTCTCTTACGGACGGGCTTTGCAGGAACCGGCACAGAAGGCCTGGGCAGGCAATCTGGACAATGGTCCGGAGGCTCAGGCAGCAATGCTGAAGCGGGCCCGCCTGAACGGTGCCGCTCGCGCGGGCCATTACCGACCGGAGATGGAAGACTGACCGGCAACAGCCCTGCGTGCCCGTGTTCCCTTAGTTGCAGCCGGAGACGCAGCTCGCCATGCCATTGAACGCCATGGTGCGGCCACTGAGGGGCACATGAACCGGCACTGTCACTGAATCCCGGAACAGAGCCGTGCGCGTTCCTTCCTGCACCATGCCACCGGAGGTCGCAGGTTCGTTGGCGTGGGAGGCGATAACCGCCTTCGGTTGCACGAGGTCATTGATTACGTAGGCGGCCTGTTTCGGTCCGGTGGTGAACGTATCACCGATGTTCATCACCACAAGTCCCGCACCGTAGTGATCCTTCACGACCAGCCTTTGCTCGGCAGTAATGCCAGTGTCACCGGACAGGTAGACCACCAGGCCATTGGAGAACCTGAGCACATAGCCCGTGGGTGGTCCAACACTGGCGCCAACACCCGCGGCAGCCAGATACTCTGCCAGTGGCCCGGTGAGGAACGAAGGCGATACGCCATTGCTGTGCACAGCTGGCACGGTCGTAATTGCCACGCCGCCAACCTCACGCTCGCCACCGAACCGAACCAACAGCGAGTTTGCAGGGTCACCGCCGGCATCTTTCAGCTTGGCAGCAAAGAAGGCGGGCATTTCGCTACCCGTAACAATTTTTGAACCGTGTTTTACCGCAATATCAACAGTGTTGGATTGTGGCAATGTTGAAACGCCGGTGTCCGGAGACCCGCAAGTGCCCTGATTGGTCTTGCTGATGCGCTGATCACCCACATGGTCCCCATGCATGTGGGAAACCAGAACAACATCAATTTTGCCCAGTCGGGGATCATCCGGACCGGCGACCGTTCTGCCGGCGTCATAGAGAATTCGGGTGCCGTTGGGATCTTCAAAGACCAGCGCCCGGTCCCGGCCACAGAACTCACCATCGTGGCTACCCAGGGGTGTGACTTTTACCACGTGGTCGTCTGCAGCAGCCGGCATAGCGGCGCCGAATAGCATACAGACAGACACTCCGGCAGAGGCCATCGTGTTGCGCAAACCTGCTCTGAACATGTTGTTCGTCCTCCCACTCGTTTTTTGTTGGTACCGGTATTGATACGAACGACAAGCCCGTTGATACCAGTTTAGGCGGCGGGAAGGTCAACGCGTGGGGATTGAGTGAGTGCGCTTGAATGAGAATCAGGCAGCGCGGGAGTCCGTCAGGATAACCCGCTGTTCCAGGCATGCCATCATGGGCCCCACCTGACGGATTTTCCGGGCCTCGGGCCAGAGCGCCTCTGCCTCGGCGAAACCCTGGCGGAGAAAGTTAAGCCATTGTTTGATTCGACCGGTCACATAGCGGTCCTCAAGCCAGCCCTGCAGAACCGTAGCGTACTCACGAACCAGGGCGACAGCTTCCGGCCAGGTCATATCCGGCACCGTTTCGCCCTGCTGGCTGGCCTTGATCTGCCGGGCGAGGTCTGGCCGGGCGATCAAGCCACGCCCAATCATCACGTCATCGCAGCCAGACACCTCACGGCAACGCCAGTAGTCCGCGACACTCCAGATTTCGCCATTGGCAATTATGTGGGTTTTGACAGCTTCCCGGGCCCGGGCGATTTCCTCCCAATAGGCCGGCGGCTTATACCCGTCTACTTTGCTGCGGGCATGAATGACAATCTCCGCCGCGCCTGCCGCTTCCAACGCCTGGGCACAAGCCACACCCATGGATCGGTCGTCATACCCCAGCCGCATCTTGGCTGTGACCGGCACATTCGCTGGCAAAGCCTGACGCACAGCAGCCACGATCTCATGCATGAGCTCCGGCTCGCGCATCAACACACAGCCACCCTTGTGCTTGTTTACCGTTTTGGCCGGGCAACCAAAGTTGATATCCACCTGGGTGGCGCCGAGTTCTGCCGCACGCACACCGTGGCGCGCCATCTGGTGAGGGTCTGAGCCCAGCAGCTGAACGGCAACGGGAGTGCCCACTTGAGTGAGCGACCGGTTGTATAATTCGGGGGCGTATTTGTAGAACACTCTCGGTGGCAGCATGCCATGGGTGACACGAACGAATTCCGTTACGCAACGGTCGATGCCGCCTACCCCGGTCAGGGTTTCACGGATGGGTGCGTCAACCAGCCCTTCCATCGGGGCGAGAATGATGCGCATGAGTGCTCCAGCAATTACAGGGTCTGTTCGGGGTGAGACTGATCAAAAATCAGACGGAGCGGATTGTAAGGAATTTGGCGGGAAGTTGATAGACGGACACCCCGAAACCGGGGTGTCCAATCGCTTGCTTGCAGGTCTTATTCGACGTCGAACCGGTCGGCGTTCATGACCTTGGTCCAGGCTGCAACGAAGTCTTTCACGAACTTCTCTTCGTTGTCGTCCTGGGCATACACTTCTGCGTAGGCACGCAGGATCGAGTTGGAACCGAACACGAGATCAACACGGGTCGCAGTGAACTTGGTATTGCCACTGTTGCGATCCACGATGTTGTACGAGTTCTTGCCAGTCGGCTCCCAACGATTCGACATATCAGTCAGATTTACGAAGAAATCATTGGTCAACTGGCCAACGCGATCGGTGAATACGCCGTGCTTGGTGCCGCCGTAGTTGGTACCCAGCACCCGCATGCCACCCAGCAGGACGGTCATTTCAGGCGCAGTCAGTCCCATCAGCTGGGCACGATCCAGAAGCATTTCTTCCGGCTTGACCACGTAGTCCTTCTTCTGCCAGTTGCGGAAGCCATCAGCCAGCAGCTCCATCGGATCGAAGGATTCGGCATCCGTCATCTCGTCGGTGGCATCGCCACGGCCCTTCAGGAAGGGAACGTGAACCTCGTGGCCGGCTGCTTTGGCTGCCATCTCGATGCCAAGGTTACCGCCAAGCACAATCACGTCAGCAACGCTGGCGCCAGTGTCAGCCGAAATCTGCTCGTAAACCTTCAGCACCTTATCCAGACGATCGGGCTCGTTACCCTCCCAGTCCTTTTGGGGCGCCAGGCGAATCCGAGCACCGTTTGCACCACCACGCATGTCTGAGCCGCGGAACGTACGGGCACTGTCCCAGGCGGTGCAGATCAGCTCGTTCAGGCTCAATCCGGCCCCGGCAATCTTCTGCTTGACCACTTCCTCAATATAATTGGTCTCGCCCTGGGGAACAGGATCCTGCCAGATCAGATCTTCATCAGGCACACCCGGTCCGATGTAGCGGGACTTGGGCCCCATGTCGCGGTGGGTCAGCTTGAACCAGGCACGGGCGAAGCAGTCTTTGAAGTACTCGGGATCTGCCATGAACTTCTCGCAGATTGCGCGGTACTTCGGATCTACCTTCATTGCCATGTCGGCATCGGTCATCATCGGCTTGCGACGGACGGACGGATCAGTCGGATCAACCGGCATGTGCTCTTCTTTGATGTCGATCGGCTCCCACTGGTTTGCACCAGCCGGGCTCTTGGTCAGCTGCCACTCGTAGCCAAACAGCAGATCAAAGTAGCCCATGTCGAACTTGGTCGGATTCGAGGTCCAGGCACCTTCGATGCCAGAGGTAACCGCGTTGGTCGCCTTGCCGTCGAGGTTCGGGTTCATCCAGCCAAAGCCCTGGGTTTCAACGTCAGCCCCTTCCGGCTCCGGGCCGAGGGCATCGGCGTCGCCATTACCGTGAGCCTTGCCCACCGTATGGCCGCCAGCGGTCAGCGCTGCGGTTTCTTCATCGTTCATCGCCATGCGGGCAAAGGTCGTTCTCACCTGCTCCGCGGTCTTCTGCGGATCCGGCACACCGTTCACGCCCTCAGGATTCACATAAATCAGGCCCATCTGCACTGCAGCGAGCGGGTTCTCCATGGTGTCGGGCTTGTCGACGTCTTCATAACGGCTGTCAGACGGCGCCAACCACTCTTTTTCCGCACCCCAGTAGATGTCTTTTTCCGGATGCCAGATGTCCTCGCGGCCATAAGAGAAACCAAAGGTCTTCAGGCCAAACGACTCATAGGCAACATTACCGGCCAGGATAAACAGGTCGGCCCAGCTCACCTTGTTGCCGTATTTTTTCTTGAGCGGCCACAGAAGGCGGCGTGCCTTGTCGAGGTTGCCGTTGTCGGGCCAGGAGTTCAGCGGAGCGAACCGCTGGTTACCGGTGCCGGCACCACCACGACCGTCGGCCAGGCGATAGGTACCAGCGGCGTGCCACGCCAGTCGAATCATCAGGCCGCCGTAATGCCCCCAATCGGCAGGCCACCATTCCTGACTGTTGGTCATCAGCTCGTGCATGTCTTTTTCAAGGGCTTCGTGATCAAGCTTTTTGACTTCTTCCCGGTAGTCGAAGTCTTCACCGAGAGGATTGGTTTTGCGGTCGTGCTGATGAAGGATGTCGAGATTGAGGTTCTCAGGCCACCAGCCGGCTACATCGGCTTTTTCCTGAGTGTTTGAACCGTGCATTACGGGACACTTTCCGCCCGCACTGTTGTTGTCTGTCATTTTTCTCTCCTCATTGGGGTTGGCAAAACGACACTGCTTTGATTCAGGCACTTCTAACTATAGGACACACCCAATAATCTGCTCTGAGTATTTCTTATGTCCCGGATAGCGTGCGCCTATAGGATTTCCCGCAATGCTTGCGGGTTCTCTGCCTTACTGGGCACAAGCGTAATCACTTGAATATCTCGCCAGAATGTCTAGAAAGTCCGGCCATGCGATTGAACGACTGAGTGACATTACATTGGACATGGATCTGCTCCTGCCTAACGAGAACAGCTCCACCGTAGCGCGGGACCGATGGCGCAATACAATTAATTAAAAATAAATTTGTGAGAGTTTTTATTTATGGATGAAGCTCTGGGCGGTCAGAGCCGCTCAATGGATGAAAACTTGCCGGCGTCGTCAAAGACGATGCGGAAACTGCCGCGAATGCCATCGCGAAGGTAAAAACGGGAAAGGATACGGGCCGGGAATCGGACAGAGCGTCCGTCCCGGGCCGTGGTGTGAACATCTGTGGCAACGCCCTGATAGAGCTTGATCCACTCATCAGGGCTGATGCTGATATCCACAATAATCTGCTGCATTGGCGATCAGTTCGCCAGTTCAAGCAGCAGGCGGTTCAGACGGGTGACATAGGCACCGGGGTCCGGGAGTTGCTCACCGCTGGCCAGGGTGGCCTGGTCCAGGATAACGGCAGAGAGCTCGTTGAACCGCTCTTCGCCCTTCTCGCTTTCCAGTCGCTGGACCAGCGGATGATCAACATTGATCTCGAAGATCGGTTTGCTGTCCGGTACTTTCTGGCCGGCCGCTTCCATGATCTTCTTCATCTGGGCGCCCATATCGAAATCGCCCACCACCAGACAGGCCGGTGAATCGGTCAGGCGGTTGGTTACACGCACCTCCTGCACCCGGTCGCTCAGGGCATTCTTGATGCGCTCCAGCAGGTCCTTGTGCTCTTCAGCCGCCTCTTCCTTGTGCTTCTTGTCTTCCTCGGTCTCGACCTCGCCCAGGTCCAGGTCGCCACGGGCAACATCCTGCAACTGCTTGCCGTCGTATTCGCTGAGGTAACCCATCATCCACTCGTCGATGCGATCTGTAAGGATCAGCACCTCAATGCCCTTCTTGCGGAACACTTCCAGATGCGGGCTGCTCTTGGCGGCTGTGAAGTTGTCGGCGGTGATGTAGTAAAGCTTTTTCTGCCCTTCCTTCATCCGGCCGATGTAGTCATCCAGCGACACGTTCTGTGTGCTTTCCCCGGTGTGGGTGGAGGCGAAGCGCAGCAGGCCGGCAATTTTCTCGCGGTTGCTGAAATCTTCCGCCGGGCCTTCTTTCAATACCGTGCCGAACTCCCCCCAGAACTTCTGATACTGCTCGGAATCCTTCTTGGCCAGCTTGGACAGCATATCGAGGACCCGCTTGGTGAGCGCGGTGCGGATGCTTTCCACGGTGCTGTCGTTCTGCAGGATCTCACGTGACACGTTGAGGGACAGATCGTTGGAATCAATCACACCCTTGGCAAAACGAAGGTAAAGCGGCAGGAACTGCTCGGCGTCGTCCATGATGAACACGCGCTGCACGTACAGTTTCAGGCCACGAGGCGCTTCACGGTTGTACAGATCAAACGGTGCACGGGCCGGGATATACAGCAGGCTGGTGTAATCCAGCTTGCCTTCCACCTTGTTGTGGGACCAGGTGAGCGGGTCTTCAAAATCGTGGGCGATGTGCTTGTAGAACTCCTTGTACTCCTCGTCCTTGATCTCGGTACGGGGGAGTGTCCAGAGCGCTGTCGCATCGTTAACGGTTTCGTACTCGTCCTTCTTCTCACCTTCGTCGGATTCGGCCTTCATGACAACCGGGAAGGAAATATGATCCGAGTACTTCTTCACCAGACTGCGCAGCTTCCAGCCGTTGGCGAATTCCTTGGCGTCTGGCTTCAGATGCAGGACGATCTGGGTGCCGCGGTTATCCAGATTGACCTGCTCGATGGAAAACTCGCCGTCACCCTTGGACTCCCAATGCACACCTTCTTCTGCAGGCGCACCCGCGCGGCGGGTAAATACATCCACCTTGTCGGCCACAATAAACGCCGAATAGAACCCAACACCGAACTGACCGATCAGCTTGCTGTCCTTCTTCTCATCGCCGGACAACTGCTGGAGGAATTCAGCCGTACCGGAACGGGCAATGGTACCCAGATTCTGGATAACATCGTCACGGGTCATACCGATACCGTTGTCGGTCAGCGTGACGGTATTCGCCTCTTCGTCAAAATCCAGGCGAATCTTCAGCTCAGGATCGCTTTCATACAGGCTGTCATCCTTCAGCGCTGCGAAACGCAGTTTGTCTTCGGCATCTGAAGCGTTGGAAATCAGCTCACGAAGGAAGATTTCCTTGTTGGAATACAACGAGTGAATCATCAGGTGAAGCAGCTGCTTCACTTCGGTCTGGAATCCAAGCGTCTCTTTATTGGCTTCAACCGTCATGGCGTTTATGTCTCCTGATACAAATAAACGGGCGAATAGGGGCGCCCGAGTTACCTCATGATTCGTGGAGCGGCACGGGCAGGAAAGGCTTTCCAAAACACGCTGTGAATACATCCATGTACGCTCGGCTCCGCCATCCATGGCTCCGCACGGTTTTGGAAAGCCTTTCATACCCGCGCCACCAGGCTATTGAGCTCTCGCTGTCCAAAAAAATGGGGGCACACCGGGGCATTTCAAGCCCCGGAGTATGGGCAAGATCAGTCTTCGAGGAGGAAGTGCGCCCTTGCAGTCGCAATGGGTTGCGAACGAGATTTCTGCCAGGCGCTGACCATCACGTTGGCAACGCGGTTGCCCTGCCGTGTCAGGCGACATTCGGCGTAGGTTTCCCGGTTGAGGCCCGCCCGGAGATAATCCAGGGAAAAGTCGACGATACGGGGCATGCGCAGACTTTCCTGGGACATGATCAGGTAGATATTGGCAGACATCTCCATGAAGCCACCGATCACGCCACCGTGGATGGCCGGCAGGATGGGGTTACCCAGGTTGGAGTCTTTGCAGGGCAGACGGAAAATCAGGTCGTCTCCAAACTGCTCACACTGAAGACCTATCCAGGTGGCGTAGGGAATGCTGCTGAGCATGCGGCTGAAGTCACCGGTCTCCTGGGTGTAACGCAGGATTTCAGGATCGGTCATTCTTCACCTCCGGTAATCAGGTCCCGGTAATGTTTCGGGCTGGCATCCTTCCCGATGCGCATGAAGGTCGCCACGCAGTTGGCGATGGTTTCACCGCCTTCCTGGTACGCCTCACAGCGGGTAAAAATGATGTTCCGGGTTACCCGGTAGGTTTCAGCCCGGGCATAAACCGGCTTGCGGGGCTGGGCCGGGCGCATGTAGTCCACGCGCAGGTCCAGCGTCGGGCAGAGTTCAAAATCTTCCAGGGCACAGAGGATCACGCACCCTGACGTGGTATCCATCAGGGTGGTGATGGCCCCGCCATGAATCACACCGGTATCCGGGTTACCGATAATGCGATCACTGTAGGGCAGGCACAGTGTCAGGCTGCCTTCTATGGCTTCGGTAACCGACAGGCCAAGCTCTCTGGCCTGGTTGAGGGTGGCTATAAAACGGCTAACCCGTTTCCGTCGGATATCATCGTTCATTCGGATTCAACCTGTGGATCAGCTTTTGGGTTTTGGGCTGTTTTCCGCCTTGCCAGGCAGTGGCTCCTCGAACACCTTCCCTGCTCTCAATGCCTCCAGCGCCGTAGAACAGAACTCGCGTCGATAGAGAACAATAACAACCAGCGTGGACGCCCCCATGAAGACAATCGGGTGGATAAACCAGCCTACCACGGCAAGTGCGTAATAGTAGGACCGCAGCCCCAGGTTAAAGGCATCGCCGGCAAGATTGCAGATGTTGCCGGCACTTCGTGCAAACGCCTCCCTGCCAGCGGGGCTGGTTTTAGTGTCGTCTGGCGGAGGAGCACTGCCCACCATCACCGACACAAAGTTGTACATCCGCATGGACCAGGTGAATTTGAAAAAGGCGTAGATAAAGACCACCAGCAGCACCACCATGCGAAGTTCCCAGATTTCACGGGTCGGCAATGTGCCGAAGGGCATGGTACTGAATACTTCCATTACTTCCTGGGTGTAGCCCAGGGCAGTGATAATACCCGCGAGAATCAGCAGGCAGCTGGAGGCGAAAAACGCACCGTTGCGCTCCAGGTTTCCGACCACAGACGCATCGGCAATCCGGTTTTCCCGCCGCAACATGACGCGCATCCAGTCCTCCCGGTACAGGTCGAGGGTGTTGGACAGGCAGGGACGGTCCGCGGCGCGGCGTTTGGAGTATTCGGTATAGCCCAGCCAGCAGACGAGGAACCAGAGCAAAGCGATCAGTTCGAGTAAATTACTCATGGGTTGCCTTGGGTGCGAAGTTGGTGAAACAGAGCGGGAACAGTCGCTTATGATACGCCAAGGGCCTGCTCGTCACCACCGCCGGGCAGGTTGCGGTCATCCACTGATAGCCGATCATGTGCTATAAACTGCCCATTCAGGAAGCGGGCAACTGTTTTGAACGTACCCGACATCGCATCATCCAAAAGGGAGCTTACTGTGAACCTGTCTGCCATTAAAAACAGCCTGGTAGCCATTGCGCTGGCACTGACACTCAGCGGCTGCTCGGTCAATCCGGTTACCGGGGAAAATCAGCTTTCGCTGATCGGTGAAAGCCAGGAGCTCGCCATGGGCGCCGAGCAGTACGTGCCCACCCAGCAAACCCAGGGCGGTCGGTTTTATGTGGACCCGGAGCTGACGCTCTATGTGAGCGAGGTTGGCCAGAAAATGGCCAGGGTCAGCGACAGACCGGACCTGCCCTACGAATTCGTGGTTCTGAACAGCAGTGTACCGAATGCCTGGGCCCTTCCCGGAGGCAAGATCGCCATTAACCGTGGCCTTCTGACAGAGCTTGACGACGAGGCTCAGCTTGCCTCGGTTCTGGGGCACGAGATTGTTCATGCGGCAGCCCGGCACAGTGTTCAGCGCATGCAGCAGGGAATGCTGATCAGCGCCGGCGTTGCCGGACTTGGCTTTGCCCTGTCGGACAACGAATGGGCTGGTCTGATCATGGGTGGTGCTGCCCTTGGGGCGCAACTTGCGCTGGCGCAATACAGCCAGGGCGATGAACTCGAATCCGACCACTACGGCATTCTCTACATGAAAGAAGCTGGCTATGACCCACAGGCAGCAGTGGAGCTTCAGGAGCTGTTCCTGAAACTATCCGAAGGGCGTCAGTCCAGTTTCATTGATGGCCTGTTCGCGACCCATCCCCCCTCAGCGAAACGCGTGCAGGAGAACCGCGAACTGGTGCAGAAGGTTGGCGCGGGCGGCTACCGCGGTGAGGACGTCTATGAACGCAAGATGGCCAAACTCCGCTCGCTGCAACCGGCTTACGATGCCCATGACAAAGCCATGGAGCTGGCCTCCAAAGGCGAGATGAAGCCTGCGCTGGACAAGATCAACGAAGCCATCCGTCTGCTGCCACGGGAAGCCATGTTCTATGCCCTTCGCGGCCGCATTTATCAGGACCAGAAGGAAACAGAGAAGGCCGCGGCCGACTTTGAAAAGGCGGTGGAGCTCTACCCCGAGATGTTCAAGTATCGCCTTTACAATGGCCTGAATGCTCTGAGGCTCAACAATCTGGACAAGGCCAGGGAGAATCTGACCAAAGCCAATGAAACCGTCCCCACTTCCATTGCCTTCCTGCGACTGGGCGATGTTGCGGTAAAACAGAATAACCGGAATGAAGCCATTGCCTATTACAGCAAGGCCGCCGAAGCCGGTGGAGACGTAGCTGAAGAGGCCAAACGTAAACTGGCGGCACTCACGCAATAATTGCCGCCGGAATCGTTGACTTTAGAAGGCCGGAGTCCCGAGGGGTTCCGGCCTTTTTATTGCCCGGGATCAAGATTGCCGGTCTGACGCACATCTTCTGTCATCGCCTCCATTGACTTTTAGAGCAATAACTCTAAAAATCAGATGACATCAACAACGATTGGATGACGGACATGCTAGCGAAACGTATCCAGCCCATGGTCTTCCAGGCGCGCCGACTGTACGTGGAACTGATGTTCCAGGTGATGGGGCGAGCCCTGCAAGCTGTGAGCGAGGTGGACGAGAAGGTTCAGAACGAAGCCCGGGCACTGCCTGACGGTTTCCTGTTCGAGATGATGGTGATGCCGGATGGCTCAAAGCTGATCGTCGAGCATACCGGCCAGGGGCGTTTCCGTTACCACGGTGACAAGGCCCCACGGCCGATCGACCTGTCGATTCAGTTCAAGCACATCGCCCACGCTTTCCTGGTGCTGTCTTTCCAGGAAAAAACATCAGTGGCTTTCGCCAATGACCGCATGCTGGTGGATGGCGACATCAGCTATGCCGTGCGGATGACGCGGGTACTGAACCGGCTTGAGTCCTTCATCCTGCCGAAAATGGTCGCCGAGCGCGCCGTAAAGGAATACCCGGCCGACCTCCACCTGCCGGAAAAGCTGATCAGCGCCGCGCGCATTTACCTGAAAGTTGCCACCAATTTCGTTGAGACAGTGAGAGCGTGATGACCAATAAATACTATGAGTTCTTCTGCCCGGTAAAAGTCATTGCCGGCAAGGCTGCCCTTGAACACATCCCTTACGAGCTGACCGGAATGGCTGCCAAGCGGCCAATGATCGTAACCGACAAGGGCGTGCGGGCTGCGGGCCTCCTGGAACCCGTGATCGCAGCTTGCGAGGAAAGCGGGCTGGAAATAACCACCATCTATGATGACGTTCCGCCCGACTCCTCGACCACGGTGGTACGCGATATCGCCGGCATCTATCGTCAGGAAAAGTGCGACTCCATCATCGCCGTGGGCGGCGGTTCGGCGATCGATACCGGCAAGGCCGTCAACATCCTGGTTTCCGAGGGTGGTGACGATATCGCCAAGTACAGCGGTGCCGGTGTGCTCAAGCATCCGCTCAAGCCCTTCTTCGTGGTGCCGACAACAGCCGGGACCGGTTCGGAAGTTACATCGGTTGCGGTCATCACCGATGAAGCCAAGGGCGTCAAGCTGCCCTTCACGTCGTCGTTCCTGCTGCCAAACGCGGCCATCATTGACCCGCGCATGACCCTCACCCTGCCGCCGCACATTACTGCCGCGACAGCCATGGACGCCATGACCCACGCAACCGAAGCGTTCACCTGCATGGCGAAAAACCCATTGAGTGACGCTTACGCGACCGCGGCCATCAAGAAAATCAGCCAGTCGCTTCTTCAGGTCATGGACAACCCGAAAGACAGCGATGGACGACTGGAACTGGCGCAGGCGTCGACCATGGCGGGCATCGCCTTCTCCAACTCCATGGTGGGTCTGGTGCACGCCCTGGGGCACGCCACCGGTGCCGTCTGTCACCTGCCCCACGGCCTTTGCATGAGCCTTTATTTGCCCTATGCGCTGGAGTACAACCTTGAAACCATCCGGGAACCCCTGGGTGAACTTTTGCTGTACCTCGAGGGCCCCGAAGTCTTTGCAGCAACACCGGCAAGCCGGCGTGCAGAGGCCAGTATTTCCGCGATCCGGAAGTTGCGGGATGCTTTGTACAAGCGCTGCCAGCTGCCCCGGACACTCAAGGAAACCGGTAAGGTGACCGAGGCACAGCTGGATCATATCGCCGAAATGGCGTTGGATGATGGTTCCATCATGTTTAATCCGAAGGAAGTAACGCTGGAGGATGCCCGCTCGGTTCTGCGCCGCGCCTGGGCGTGACCGTTTCGCCGGGGGCCTTGCCTGGTCCCCGGCGTTTTCGTTGGGTGAAGATAGAATTCATATCATTGAAATTGATCAAGCAAGAGAGGAGAATCAAGCAATTCTGGCAGGGATGATAGCCGGGTTCATTATCCACCTACAGTACCGTTCCGTAGAGAGCCCCATCACATGCAAAACCGATATCCCCGCCCCATTAGTGCCACTTTTGGCATCCTTCTTCTTGTACTGACTGCACTTTCCTCGTCAGTTTTTGCTTCACAGGATGCCCCTGGCGAACAAAAGGTTTTCCGTTTCAATATTTCGCCCAATGGTTACCCGCCCTATCTCATCGGTAACCAGAGCCAACCATCAGGAATCATGTGGGATGTGGTGTCCGAGGTAGCCCAGAGGCTCGGATACCGGGTAATCGCTGAGCAAATCCCCCGTAAACGTGTAGATCAGATGCTCCTTGATGGATACATCGATGCCACACCAAGGGCTCGCGAGTGGGCGGACGACCCGGAGAAATTCCTGTTTACCGATGCGATAGTCGACATCGAGGAAGTGTTTTTTGTACCAGCACAATCCAGCTTTTACTTCGAAAGCCCGGACGATCTGATCTCCAAAACCATTGTCACCCATCTCGGCTACCGATATCCGCTGCTTGAGCCCTACTTCCAGGAAGGTCGGATTCGCCGCTTTGATGTTTCCAGAGACAAGGACATGTTCACCTTCGTACTGCACGGTGACCGCTTCGACGCCGCGGTCGCCGACCGGCTCGTCGGAAAGTGGATTCTCAGAAACGAGGGGCTGCGGCAGCATTTCGACATCAGCAACGAAAGCATCAGCAATTACGGGTTCCGGCTGATGCTGCGGAAAGACTGGCAGTCCTTTGCCAGCCAGTTCAACGAAGAACTGGCGAAGATGAAGGCGAATGGCGAGCTGGATGCGATTCTCGCCAACTACCGCTGAAGCCGCCCGGCGCTACTCGAGGCGTCGCAACAACAGCATCGGCGATACACTCAACACCGGCCGTAGCTGCCAGCGGCCGAACAGGGCAAGAACAACGGCGCTGACGATTGGAATCGGCAGCACCACGTGCCAGTGCCACTGGAACGTGCCCTCGAACATCCTGAACTGAAGCGCCCAGACTGCCGCCTCGGCGGCGACCACTCCGAGCACACCTGCGAAACCACCCAGCAACGCAAATTCGAGCATGGTACTGCGAACCAGCAACCTCTGGCGTCCGCCCAGGGTTCGCAGCAGCGCGCCTTCCCGCTGTCGATCCTGAAGCGTCGCACTGACGACTGCAGCCATCACCACAAGCGCGGCGGCAAGGATCAACGCCAGAATGGCTTCAATCGCCTGGGTGACCTGCCGGACGATCTCCTGGATCCGCTCAATCACATGATCAATTTCCAGAACGGAAACCGTCGGGAACTGCCGGGAAAATTCATTCAGGGCATCTTTCTTGTCCTTGGGCAGGTAAAAACTGGTAATCCAGGTCGCGGGCATCTCGGTGAGCCCGCCCTCCGGCGGGAACGCCATGTAGAAATTGGGCTTCATGCTGTCCCACTGGACCGTCCGAATACTGGTGACGGCTTCTGTCACCTTTTCCGAGCCAATGGTGAACGTCAGTTCGTCGCCCAGTGACAGTCCCAGCTTTCCGGCCAGCTCCGCTTCCACCGAGACACCTTCCTTCTGGTTTTCACCAAACCAGGCGCCCTCGACTATCTCGTTGTCGTCCGGCAAGGCCGACATCCAGGTCAGGTTCAGTTCACGGTTGAGAGCGTTAACATTCTCATCCTTGCTGACCGTTTCCTTGACTGGCTGACCATTGAGTTCGGTCAAGCGTCCTCGAACCATCGGGTAAAGTTTGTCCAGTGGCTGGCCACGCTCCTGCCAGAACGAATCGACGTCCTCGACCGCTTCCGGTGCAATATTGATCAGGAAATGATTGGGTGCGTCATCCGGCAACTGGGCCTGCCAGTCTGTCAACAAAGAGGTACGCACCAATATCAGCGTGGCCGCCAGCATCAACGTCATCGCAAATACAGCAATCTGGGAAAGACTGGCCCGGCGATGCCGGTACAGCCCCACCAGGGCCAAACGCCAAGCGTTACCACCGCCGCGAACCTTGCGCAGTGTTGCAACCAACAGCCAACCCAACAGGCCAAGTGCCCCGAGCAGCAACGCAAGCCCCCCCAGAAGGGAAACCACCAGGGCAAGTTCGCCCGCATACATCCACACAAGCCCGAAAACCGCCACAATGGCAATTATCATATCCGGCAGGGCCTCGCGCCCGGTTTCACCGGGCTGGCTGCGCAGTACACGCATCGCCGGAACATTGCGAAGCCTGCGAACGGGAGGATAGGCAAACGCAAACAGAGAGACCAGTGCCGTCAGCAAGGCGGGCACCAATGCAGACGGATCGAGCTGAAATTCCACCGGGCGCTCAAGCACCTGGCTCAGCATGTGAATCAGCAACCAGTACAGCGGCATCGCGACCAGCAGTCCGCCCACGATCCCGGTGACACCCCAGAGCGCGAGGCGCTTGAGGTACAGACCGCCAATACCTGCACCGCTGAGCCCCAGCGTTTTCAGAAGTGCCACGGTATCGCGCTGGGAAAGGGCATACTGACGACTCGCCACAGCCACGGCCACGGCGGCAAGCAGGACTGCAAGACTGCCACCCAACAGCAGGAATCGCTCGGCTCGCTCGAGTGAGCGCGAGAAGGTCTCGCCATCCCGGACACCCGCCCATTCATGACTGGGTTCGAGTCTGGGTTCCAACCATTGGTAGTACGATTCCAGCGCAGCTTCATCACCGGCAAACAGGTAGACGTATTCAACCCGGCTGCCCTCCTGGATGACCCCGGTGGCGGCCACATCATCCACATGCATCATCACGCGGGGGGCCAGTGCCGACAGCCGGAAACCGCCGTCCGGCTCCCGGATGAGCAGGCCGGACACGGTAAGATTCAGATTACCAACTTCAAGCGACTCGCCGACTTCGAGATCCAGCAGCCTGAGCAAGCGCGGGTTGATCCAGACCTCTCCCGGCCCGGGCCCCTGATCTACCAGCTCCCGGGTACCGGTCGGGTCCCGCTGGATTTCGATATCGCCGCGAAGCGGATATTCATTGCTCACGGCCTTGACTGACACCAGCTGGAAATTCTCGTCACCGAACACCATGGTGGAGAATTCCACCATTCGACCGGTTTTCAGGCCCTGATCGGCGGCTTCCTGAAGCCAGGCGTCCGGAATCGGTCGGCCATTCTCTGCCTCAAGCTGGCGATCCGCTGCCAGGAACGAGCTGGCTGAAGAAACCAGGGTGCGTTGAAGCTGACTGGCAAACAGGGCAATGGTGGCGACAGTGGCAACGGCGATGATGAGAGCGGCCAGAACGACGCGAACATCCCGTTCCCGCCAGTCCCGGCGAACCGACATGAGTTTTTTTGCAGCAGCCATCAGTGCGCCATCTCCTGCGCTGCTTCCGGTTCGGTCAGAACGCCGGCTTCAATATGGAACTGCCGATTACAGCGAGCCGCCAGGTGTTCATCGTGGGTTACCATCACCAGCGTTGTGCCCTGCTCCCGGTTCAACGCCATCAAGAGATCAGACACTGCCTGACCGGTGCGGTTATCCAGATTACCCGTCGGCTCGTCAGCGAACAGGATCAGCGGCTCAGACGCAAATGCCCGCGCGATGGCAACCCGCTGCTGCTCACCACCGGAGAGCTGTCTGGGTGTGTGGGTCAGCCGTTCGCCAAGCCCAACCCGTTCCAGTAGCTCACGGGCCCTCTTCTCCGGCGACGCCATGCCGGCAAGTTCCAGCGGCAACATAACGTTCTCGAGCGCGGTAAGCGCCGGCAAAAGCTGGAAAGACTGGAATACAAAGCCAACCCGGTGTGCGCGGAGTTTTGCCCGCTCATCCTCGCTGAGCTTGCTGATCACCGAGCCGTCCAGCTCCACCGTCCCCTCGCTGGGCGTATCAAGACCCGCCAGCAAACCCAACAGGGTGGTTTTACCAGAACCGGAGCGCCCGACAATGGCTACGGATTCTCCCCGATTGATTTCGAGAGTGACCCCTTGCAAGATCGTGAGCGTATCGGTTTCAACACTGACGCGGTGGGTCAGGTTATCTACCCGTAACATTGGGCTCTGGCTATCCGGGTTAACATTGGTCATCTGATTCACGGAATCTCCCGATCCTGGGTCTCGAAAACGGCTTAAAGGTGTATTGGTTGTCTATGCATACGGCATTGGTGTACGTCAGATCAATTCTTTTTCTCGTGTTTGCCGTGCTGGCGCTGCCGGCAGTGGCCAGTCAGAACACGCTGCTCATCGTCGGTGACAGCCTCAGTGCGGCCTATGGAGTGCCCTCCGAAACTGCGTGGGTGCAGTTGCTGAGAAACCGGCTCGAGAGCAAAGGGTTGAACGACTGGGAAGTGGTCAATGCCAGCATCAGCGGAGAAACCACGGATGGGGGTGCCCGCCGGCTGCCTGATCTCCTTGAGGAGAACCAGCCCGACGTCGTGGTCATTGAATTGGGTGGCAACGATGGCCTTCGCGGCTTTCCCCCCAACGTTATCGAATCCAATCTCGCCTCCATGATCGAAAAGGTCCAGACCTCGGGTGCTCGCGCCGTACTGGTGGGCATGCAGATACCTCCCAACTACGGACAGCGCTACACGGAGATGTTTGCCGACATCTATCCGAAGCTGTCTGACCGATACGACACCGCATTGGTTCCGTTTTTCCTGGACGGCATCTACAACCAGGCCGGGTTGATGCAGGACGACGGGATTCACCCGACCGAGGAAGCCCAGGGCAAACTGCTGGAAAACGTCTGGCCGGTGCTCAAACCGATCCTGAAATAAAGCTGGTTCAGGTCAATCCCTGGAGGAATGCCAGCGCACGGCGCTCTGACCAGTAAAAGCCATCTTTCGAATGCTCGACAAACCCGACGTGGCCGCCCCAACGAGGAGCTTCGAGGCGCACATGAGCGCCCAGCTCCCGCCGGGATTCCGGGAAACAGCGCGCCGAAAGAAACGGATCGTCGGCGGCGTTCACCATCAACGCCGGCACGCGGATATCTCGCATGCGCCCCAATGCTGAACACTGGGCCCAGTAATCCCGGGCATTGCGGAAACCGTGCAGAGGCGCGGTGTAGCGGTCATCGAACTCGTGAAAGCTGCGAATGGCATCAAACCCCGAAATATCAATCCGGTCCGGAAACCTCTCCGCCTTTTCCTCCATTTTTACCTTCAGATCCCGGAGAAAGCGCTGCATGTAGATCTTCCTGCTGGGCAACGCCAGCATATCGGCGCTGCCGGCCAGGTCGCAGGGAACCGAATAGGCAACGGCTCCGCAGATCCGGCTATCAACACGCTCGCCCTGTTCGCCCAGATAAAGCAGCGTCAGATTGCCCCCCATGCTGAACCCGGAGAGAAACAGGGTGTCGTAAGCACCTGACAAACCGTGATTGACCACCAGGCCGAGATCCTCGGTGGCGCCGCTGTGATAGAACCTGGGTTGCCGATTCATAACCCCGCCACAAGAACGGAAGTTCCAGGCAAGAACATCCCAGCCTTCCCGAAGCAGGGCGCGAGTTAAACCGAGCACGTAGGGCCGCCTGCTGTGACCTTCCAGACCGTGAGACACGATGGCCAGGCGATCGCTACCCTGCCGGTACCAGTCCAGGTGCAGTTCGTCGTCATCCGGTGTGGCGATCACTTCCGGCTCCGGTTCCACCATCGGGACTTTGCGAAACAGTGTGGGCCAGACAGACTGAACGTGGCCATTGCGCAACCACGGCGGGGGCCGGTAGTGAAGAGTCCTGCTTTCGTACAATTTTTAGCCTTTCATATCAGGGGCTTGACCCCGTAAACCAAAGCGCTTAATATGCGCGCCACTTGATGCTGTTCCCCGATAGCTCAGTTGGTAGAGCAACGGACTGTTAATCCGTTTGTCGCTGGTTCGAGCCCAGCTCGGGGAGCCACTTATTCCGAAATGCCGCTGATTCTTCTGAACCAGCGGCATTTTTCGTTTACGGCCTCAGAAAATCTGCTCGCGCTGCATGAATTCGGTCAGCACGCGGAACAACGTGAACCCATCCTCGGTGCCAATCAGCTCCCGAATGGAATGCATACCGAACTGGGGCACGCCAATATCCAGCGTGGTTACACCCAGGTTCCCCGCCGTCAGAGGCCCAATGGTGCTGCCACAGCCCATATCGCTCCGAACCACAAACGTCTGGTGAGGCAACCCCAGCTCGTCACTGATGTGCCGGTAAACTGCTGCCGATCGACTGTTGGTGGCGTACCGCTGGTTATGGTTGACCTTGATCACCGGCCCCTGATTTAGAATCGGGCCATGATTCTCATCATGTTTATCCATGTAATTCGGATGAATGCCATGGGCATTGTCCGCCGACACCATCATCGAGTTGGCAATAGCACGAGCCTTGCCAGCGCCGACCCAGCGATCCAGAACCGCTGTCAGGAACGGCCCTTGTGCACCTTCGGCAGACATACTGCCAACTTCCTCGTGATCGTTGCAGACCAGCAACGCGGCTTCGTCCCCGGAGGTTTTCAGCAGCGACTGGAGGCCAATGTAACAACTCAGAAGGTTGTCCAGGCGAGCCGAGGCGATGAAATCATCACGCAATCCGACAAACGAGGCTTCACGGGCATCGTAGAAGCTGAGCTCGTAGCCCAGGACCTTGCGGACACTGAGCCCGGATTCGGTCTTGACCTGTTGCGATAGCAGATCCACAAAGCTTGTCGTGTCGCTTTCGGGGACCTGCATCAGAACCGGTGGCAGATCGGTCTGGGGGTTAACCGTGCGATTGCTGTTGGCTTCGCGGTCGAGATGGATGGCCAGGCTGGGAATAAATGCCACAGGCTTACGGAAATCCACCAGGGTGTCCCGTACCTTGCCGTCTTCGTCCAGCACCGTCACCCGACCGGCCAGGGAAAGATCCCGGTCAAACCAGGGATTCAGCAGCACACCACCGTATACTTCGACACCTAACTGGAAGAAGCCCTTGCGGCGGAGCTCAGGGTTCGGCTTGACCTTCAGGCAGGGGCTGTCGGTATGAGCACCCACCATGCGGATTCCCGAGGTGGTGACATCTTTGCTGCCGGTTCGGAAGGCGACGATTGAGGAGCCGTTGCGGATAACGTAGTAGCCCTGGTTGCTCACCAGCGACCAGTCTTCCCGCTCATCCAGCTCCTGAAACCCGGCCGCACTCAGCCGTTGTTTCATGGTGTCGACTGCATGCCAGGGTGTGGGGGAAGTGTTCAGAAACTTCAATAAATCTTTGTTAAATTCAGCGTGTTCCATGATGTCCCTGATTAAAAGATAATTGCGCCAACAGTATGGCATGAAGCCTTAAAGCCTCATACTGGGTCAACGGACATTCCCTATAACCGGGTCACAAATCAACCACCACCGGGAGCCCAACGTGCCTGCACCGAGATTTCTCGACATTGAATACTGCCAGACCGACGACGCGCTTTTTCCCACTGCCATGGCCTGGTCGCTGGAAGACGGCCGAATGAAAACCGTGGTCATCGCTCCTTCCGACGATTGGCTCCCGGAAGACGGTGACCTGGGTGATGTCGACCTTCTCTACCTCGAAGAACAGGGCGTGCCCCTGATCGAGCTGGCCCGGGAACTGCACCAGGACCTCCCAGACCAGACCGTCTTCGTGGACGGCCTCGATCCGGACGAGATTCTGGTAGACCTCATCTTCACGGCCGTGGCACAGGAGGCCCCGTTCGAAATCGCACCCATCAGTGAGCTGATCACCGGCCTGGACAGAGAAACCCTGGAAGATCGTCGCCGCCAGCTCCTGTTCGAGGAAAGCCTGGAACCCCAGTTGCCTGAAAATGGCGTCTACGCACTGCTGCTGATGGCGCGGGAAGAAGGCCTGTTCGACGAGGATTGAGAAACAGCAGGAATTGACAGGGGGAAGTGTGACACGGGTCGACGTAACAAACGGTTACACGAGGCAGAATCAGCCCGTATTCGCCCATGTCAGGAAGCCCGATAACAATGAACAAGGTTGTGCGAACGCCCCTCATCTGTCCGCTTGTCCCTGCCCTGCTCCTCGCATCCCAGGCCGCCCTGGCCCAGGAAACTCCAAGGGCCGACAAACACTACATCGGGCTGCTGGCAACCACCTATAACCACCGCACCATCGGTGAAAACACCCAGGAAACCGCCTGGGGCACCGGCGGAACACTGGTGTTGGGTGGCCACATAACCGATCTGTTTCACGCCGAGCTGCGGGCCGGTGGTGGCTTCAAAGACGCCGAGGTACCAGACAGTGACCTGACGCTGAGCGTTGACTACTACGCCAGCTGGTACATGGGCCTGCACTACCCGATCACCGACTATGCAAACCTCTACGGCCAGTTCGGCTTTTCCTATATCCACGGCGAAGGCGAAATTAGCGATCCCGCAAATGATCGCAACAACCCCTACCTGGATCTCGAAGGCGAGTTTCCGGACAGCGGCTTCAGCGTAAGCTGGATTGCCGGTCTCGACTTCGAAGTGATGGACAACACCTTCCTGGTGTTTGAGGGCGGAAAGCTCTTCGAAGACACCGGAACGGATGTGAATACCTTCCAGTTCTCTGGCGGCGTACGTTACGAATTCTGAAGTCGCTGATGCTGAACGTAGGTCGGATTAGCGAAGCGTAATCCGACTATGTGCTGATACTTGATGCCAATGATTACTTGTCGGATTACGCTGCGCTAATCCGACCTACTATTCGATACCCGTCACGCCTTGTGGCGAATGTGCCAGCACCGGTGTATCCGGGCGTTGCGCTGAAAATCCTTGTCCAGGGTATCCCGCGTCACTTCAGCAACCTCGAACTCGCTTTCCAGTGTCTCGTCCAGCTTGAAGCGTCGGAAATTGTTGGAAAAGATCAACAACCCGTCGGAACTCAACCTTGCCATGGCCTGCCTGACCAACGTCGGATGATCCTTCTGGATATCCAGAACACCGGCCATGCGGGCGGAATTCGAGAAGGTCGGCGGATCCATGAAGATCAGGTCAAACCGTTGGTCCGCCGTTTTCCGGTCTGCCAGCCAGGCCAGGCAGTCTGCCTGCTCTACCCGATGCTTCTTGGGGTCGGCTCCGTTCAGCGCAAGGTTCTCCTCGGCCCAGCCGACATACGTCTTTGACATATCCAGACTGAGCGAGCGGCTGGCGCCTCCAACAACAGCGTGAACAGTGGCCGCGCCGGTATAACAGAACAGGTTCAGGAATCGCTGGTTTGCCGAGTGCTGCTGAATCCAGTGCCGCACCGGCCGATGATCCAGAAACAGACCCGTGTCCAGATAATCCTTGAGGTTCACCTTCAACACGCAGCCGTGTTCGTGAACCCTGAAAAACTCGCCACTGACTGCCTGCTTCTCATACTGATTGGTGCCGGTTTGCCGCTGGCGCTGCTTGCACACCATATCCTCACGCTCCACGCCCAGTGCCTCGGGAATCACTGCAAGAGCCTCCGCAAGGCGTTCTCGAGCAGCGCGCTCATCCACCGATTTCGGGGCCGCATACTCCTGCACGTGCACCCGCCCCTCATAGATATCGATCGCCAATGCAAACTCCGGCATGTCGGCATCGTAGAGGCGGTAGCAACCAATGCCCTGCTTTCTTGCCCACTGCCCAATACTCTTTACGTTCTTCTTGAGGCGATTGCGCAACATGGCCGCACGTTCGTCATTGGCAATCCGAGGGGTGACCTCACCGGGAATATCCGGGGCCCTCGGTGTCATGGCGCTCACTTCATTGATCTCGAACAGCAGCAGCTGGGCGGGCAGCTTGCCGTTGAAAAGCCGGTATTGCTTGTAACTTCTCAACCCGATGGACTTGCCGAATTCCGGGGCCCCGGTAAATACCCCGAGGCGCCAGCCTGGAACGCAGCGTTTAACCGCGTCGCCCAGGGCCTGGTACAAGCCACCCAGTTCCCTGCGCTCACTCAACCGCTCACCGTACGGGGGATTGGTCAGCACCAGCCCCTGATCAGACCAGTCGCCCTCCAGCTCCAGGGCATCGACCGCACGAGCCTCAACGTGCACAACATTCTCCAGACCTGCCCTCTGGATGTTTTTCCAGGCGGTCCCGATGACCCGGCTGTCCTGGTCAAAGCCCGCCATTCTGGGGATCCGCCCTTGCTTGCCCTCGTTGGCGCGACGCTCCGCCTCCTGGCGCAGCGATAACCAGAGCTCCGGCTGATGGCCCGGCCACTTCTCGAAACCGAACCGTTCCTGCTTGCGGCCGGGCGCCATATCCAGCGCCATCATGGCAGCTTCAACCACAAGGGTGCCTGAACCGCACATCGGGTCCACGAAATCGCCGCCGGCGGCGGCGATCTCCGGCCAGCCCGCTCGCATCAGCAATGCCGCGGCCAGGTTTTCCTTCAGGGGTGCCATGCCCTGATCCGTACGATAGCCGCGCATGTGCAGGCTGTGCCCGCTCAAATCAATGCCCAGGGACAAGCGGCCACGATTGAGTCGCGCGGAGACAATGACATCCGGGTTCTTGGCATCCACCGAGGGCCGCGGTCCGCCATTGGCCTGAAACCGGTCCACAATGCCGTCCTTGACCCTTTGAGCGCCATATTGCGTATTGCGGATGGCCTCGTTCTGACCGAGGAACGTAACGCGGAAACTGCCATGCACAGGAATATGCTGCTGCCAGTCCATGTGAACAACGCCGTCATAGAGCTGATCGCCGCTGTTGGCATCCACTTCATCAATGTGAAGGATCACTCGGTTGGCGAGACGCGACCATAGACAGGCGCGATAACCACCCTCCAGAGAACCTTCCACCCAGACCCCGGCCGGAGCATTGCGTACGGTATCCAGACCAAAGGTGCTGAGCTCGTCCGCCAGTAGGTATTCCACTCCCTTCGGGCAGGTTACGAAAAATACAGATTTGGACAAGTTCAACTCCTGGTTCCTGGACGGCTTGAGGTAAGTTTCCGAAATAAAGGCTATTCCGAAAATCGCAGCAAAATTTTTAGTTCATATAACTATAAAAAACGCGTCACATAGATGAAATAATTAGTGTACATCCGCTAAAGGTTCGACTTACCTTGTAAGTGACGCGTCGTTCCGGAAGGGTACAAACCTTCCGTTAACAGGATCCTGACTGCTCTGGCTTGAGCTGACAATAGTGGGTTATCCCGGAGCGGATAGCACTGGTCGCAGCCACTGCAGATGTGTACACGCTTGTTCTGTTAATCCATCAGTGAGGAACGGCATGAAAAGACAGAAAAGAGACATGTACGCTCGTGCATTCAAGCGGGGTTATCTCGCTGGCGTGTCCGGAAAATCCAAAGACAGCTGCCCGATCGAACAGGCGGAAGTTCGCCAGGAATGGCTGAACGGGTGGCGAGAAGGCCGCACAGATCAATGGGAGGGCATGACCGGCGTATCCGGCATCCATAAACTGGCTAACGTTACGACAGCGTGACGCCTTAACTAACCCCGATTCTTAATCTGATCTTTTTACACACAATTTGACGCAGTACTCAGAGCAACCCAAACGGGGCCTCCCGCCCCGTACCATGCGATGAAGCGCCACGGGGTTCATTCCCCGCTCGGGCCCGCTAAGCGGGCCCATCTTCGTTATGGGGCGCGGTAAATCACTTGACCTGCCGGATCGCCTCAACAGCCTCTTTAATAAGTTCAGGCCCCCGGTAAATAAAACCGGTGTAGATCTGGACCAGCTTGGCACCGGCCCGGACTTTCTCGGCCGCACTTTCACCGTCCATAATGCCGCCGACACCAATAATCGGTAGTGATTCCCCCAGTTCCGCATAAAGCCCCCGGATAACCCTGAGAGAAGCCTCCCTCACCGGTGCGCCGCTGAGGCCACCAGCCTCATCGGCATGGGTATGGCCTGATACGGCATCCCGACTGATCGTTGTATTGGTGGCAATCACGCCATCAAGCCCCGTTTCACGAAGGGCGGATGCCACGAAGCGGATACCATCATCATCCATGTCCGGGGCTATCTTCACCGCCACAGGCACATAACGGCCATGTTCCTTCTCACACAGGAGTTGTTCGTCCTTGATGGCCTCCAGGAGGCCCTTCAGGGAATCACCAAACTGCAAATCCCGAAGGCCAGGCGTGTTGGGCGAGGACACGTTCACCGTTATGTAATCGGCCCGACTGTATACTGCCGATATCCCCTTCCGGTAATCGGACTCGGACTGCTCGTTGGGCGTGTCCTTGTTCTTGCCAACATTGATTCCAAGCACGCCCTTATAGCGGCGCTGATCCACACGGGCCAGCAAGTGGTCCAGCCCCTCGTTGTTGAAACCCATCCGGTTAATAATAGCCTGATGCTCCGGCAACCGGAACATCCGCGGCTTGGGGTTGCCGGGCTGCGCCAGAGGCGTCACCGTACCGACTTCAATAAACCCGAAGCCCAGGGCGCCAAGCCCATCGAGGTGATCGGCGTTCTTATCCAGACCTGCAGCAAGCCCGACGGGGTTCGGAAAATCCAGCCCCATAACATTCACTGGCAATGAATCTATCTTTGGTGAGAAAGCGTTCAAAACGCCTAATCGGTGCGCAAGATCGAGACCATTCAATGCAACATTGTGAGCCTGCTCCGCTGGAAGGCAGAAAAGCAGATTGCGGATAACGCCGTACATCTGAAAAAACTCCACTGATCCAAGTGGGCGGAGTATACCGGAAGTTTTCCACAGCATCCCGGGATAGAACCAAATCAGCTGTAAATGACTGTATCATGGCACTCTCATGACCTTTTCCACGGAATCTGTGGATAAACCTGTTGAAAATCGCGGGGCAACGGTTGCCATCCCTTGATAACTGCGCCAATCTACAAATTGATCATTTTTTGACCAGTTATTTTTATGTTTATTTTCAATGGTTTATATATTTTTCTCATGGCTGTCGACAAATACTAAACAAAATGTTACCCAGTCATCGTTCTGCAATGATGTGCATAAATCACTTGAAATCCCCTCTTTGAGTCGCCCCTGCCAAAGCCCGTGAGAATAACGTTATACTGGCACCTGTCTTCTTATCTGGAGTGCATCAATGCAAGAGCCGATTTCCCCCGCCCAACAGCACCGGGAAAACCTCGCGGGCGAAATGAAGGCGGCCTCGCGCGTGACCATTATCGGAATGATTCTCGATGCCGTACTCGGGGTCATAAAAGTCATTGGTGGTGCTCTTTTTAACTCCCAGGCCCTGCTGGTGGATGGCATTCACTCCTTTACGGATGTCGCCTCTGATCTGGTTGTTCTTGGCGTCATGAAGGTATCCCGCCAGGAGCCGGATGACGACCATCCTTACGGCCATCAGCGAATCGAAACCTTCGGCACTCTGGTTCTGGGCAGCATCCTGATTGCCGTTGG
The DNA here is from genome assembly GCF_040148675.1 of Marinobacter sp. NFXS11. Classification (NCBI taxonomy): domain Bacteria; kingdom Pseudomonadati; phylum Pseudomonadota; class Gammaproteobacteria; order Pseudomonadales; family Marinobacteraceae; genus Marinobacter; species Marinobacter sp. NFXS11. The sequence continues at coordinate 1,802,512 of NZ_JAGDDV010000001.1, forward strand.
CGCCGCCCTGGCCTGGGAAAATACCCTACGCCTGATCGAGGGCGGCGTGGATACCGTACCTGGCTGGCCGGTTCTGGTGGCAGCTGCAGCGTCTGTTGCGGGCAAGGAATGGATTTTCCGATACACACGCCATGTCGGTCTGAAGATCCGCTCAGACCTGATTATCGCCAACGCCTGGCACAGCCGAACTGATGCGTTCTCCTCAGTCGTGGTTCTCGTGTCCACGGCCGGCGCCATGCTTGGTATGGTCTGGCTTGATGTGTTCGCAGCGGTGGTGATCGCAGTCATCATTATCCACATTGGCTGGAAGTTTACCTGGGACAGCGTCAAGGAGCTTGTGGATACAGGCCTTTCCCAAGAGGACACAGAGATGCTCAAGAGTATCGCCCGGGACACAGACGGAGTGCGCAACGTGCACGAACTTCGCAGCCGTCGTATGGGTCACGACATTCTGCTGGATATACACTTGGTGGTTCGCCCGGAAATCAGCGTATCGGAAGGACATCAGATCGGCATGCAGGTTGTCTCGGGAATGCGGGATGCCCTGGACAACATCCGGGACATCAACTTCCATATCGACGCCGAAAACGACGAAGATCAGCCGCTAACCTCCGAGCGCCTGCCCTCCCGTGAAGACATCCGTGCCTTCCTGGCCCGACACCTGGGAGAGTTGCCGCAACACAGCCGGCTTCGGCTGCACTATCTGAAAAACAAGGTGCATCTGGAACTGTTCCTGGATGGCCCCGAGGGTGAGACCGTCTTCTCATCCTCAAACATCAGGGAAGAGCTCGGTGATTACCCGTGGTTTGGGAGTGTCCGGGTCTGGGTGGCCGGCCCCTGAAAGCAGCCGGCCATAGGGCTTAGCGACGCCTGTTCTCTTCCATCCTTGAGAGAAATTCCTGCATGATCAGGGTATAGAGCTCGCCCCCCAGGAAGCGGTCTTCCACGCCGGCATCAATGCTCGGATTGTCGTTGACTTCGATGACGGCAACCCGATTGCCCGACTGTTTGATATCCACACCGTAAAGCCCGTTGCCGATCAGTCTGGTGGCATTAAGGGCCGCCTGAATGACATTCCTTGGCACCTCATACGTGGGCATGGTCTCAAAACCACCGCTCTCACTCTCCGATTCGCTGTGCTGATAGATCTGCCAATGGCCTTTAACCATCATGTACTTACAGGCGTAGATGGCCCGTCCACCAAGCACACCAATGCGCCAGTCGTAATCGGTGTAAAGATATTCCTGAGCCAGCACCAGGGCGGACTGCTTGAACAGGTCTCTCAGGCCGGCGCGAAGGGTCTTCTCGTCCTCGGCCTTGGTTACACCCCGGGAAAACGCGCCATCCGGGATCTTGATGACCACCGGAAAGCCCAGCTCACTGATGACCTGCTCAACAGCGTTCTTCTGATCTTTCGACAGGATGAGTGTTTTTGGCGTGGGGACCTTGTTGTTCTTCAGGAGATCTGCAAGGAACACCTTGTTGGTGCACTTGAGGATCGACACCGGGTCATCAATGACCACCATGCCCTCAGCGGCCGCCTTGCGGGCAAACCGGTAGGTGTGATGATCAATGGCAGTGGTCTCACGAATGAACAACCCATCGTATTCCGGCAGGCGCATATAATCCCGGCGGGTAATCTGCTCCACGTTAATGCCCAGTTTACGGCCCGCCTTCTCGAAGCGCTTCAGGGCAACTTTGTCACTCGGCGGCATCTCCTCATCGGGATTGACCAGTACAGCCAGATCATAGCGGTAACGGCGTCGGGTCCGTGGCTTACGCCAGACCATGCTGCTGAAACGATCAAGGGCCGCCGCGAATACGTCCTGCTCCTGCTCACCGAGATCCGCCGGAGCTGCCGGCTTCATGGACTCGATTTGCCACTGCTTGCGGCGTTTGAAAACGATTTCAAGAATCGGACACGGGAACCGCTCGAACAGCGCTCTTGCGACCGGCTTCAGATCAGGATGCTCGGCCTGGCCAAAGTAGGTCCGGACCCGCACTTCGTGGGTGGCCGCGCGCTCATCACTGGCCGGATCGATTGCTGAGCCGGCCGCTTCCAGCCAGTTGATGACGCTTTCATCAAGCTCTTCCAGCTCAAGGGAAAACAGGCCTTTGCGTCCGAGGTCATTGAGCGTCATTACCGAAGGCACCACATGGTGGCCACGGGCTTCTGCCAGGAGCGAACAATAATAGCCCTTGCTGAGGTACCGGGCACTCTGACACAGGTTGATGACCCTTACCCGGCTGGCAGGCGGCGCTGAGAACTGGAGGTACTGATCAAATGTCAGCACATCTTCACTGGGGTAATAGGGCGCCCAATCTTTGGCACGGTCCACTACGATAAGCAATCGGGACATTAAAGGCATTCCTCCCTGAAAGGTCTTGCCTGTGGTAATTGAGGCCACAATACGCCGGTCACGATCGGTGCACAATCGGCGAATAATGCGTGCTTTTACGCATCCTTGCGGTCTTTGCGTTACTCTGACTCTCACACATAATAGCGGAGTATGGGAAGCCCACCAGCATGCCCTCATCGCGTTTCTCAAGGCCGTATCTCAATGCCTGACTTCCACCTCCGACAAGCCTCCAGCAAGGATCTCGATGCACTGGTCAGGCTCGAAAACCGGTGCTTCAGCGAAGACCGCCTCTCCAGGCGGAGCTTCCGTCGTTTTCTGGAAATGCCCAGGGACCGGTTGATTGTGGCCGAGGCCGATGGCGACCTGGTGGGCTACTGCCTGGTTCTGATGAGCGCTGCTACCCGGCTGGCCCGGATCTACTCCATCGCCGTATCACCGGCTGTCCGGGGCCAGGGTGTGGGCGAAAAGCTGGTTCGTGAGGCGGAATCGGAAGCTGCGGAAGCGGGCCGAATCGTCATGAGACTGGAAGTACGTGAGGATAACCGGGGCGCCATCAGCCTTTACAAACGCCTGGGCTATCGACAGTTCGGAACCTATCGGGACTACTACGAAGACCACGGCACTGCCCTGCGTTTTGAGCGGCGAATTCTGTTCTACGAGCCGTCCCGGGAATTCCCCGCGGTACCCTACTATCCGCAGACCACGGATTTTTCCTGCGGCCCCGCCGCCCTGATCATGGCCATGGCCGCCCTGGATGAACAGCAACCGCTGACAACTCTGGAAGAACTGAGATTATGGCGAGAGGCGACCACCATCTTCATGCTCGCCGGCCACGGCGGCTGCGGCCCCCACGGACTAGCACTCGCCGCCTGGAACCGGGGCTTTGAAGCCAGTGCGTGGATCAGCATGGAAGGTGCCCTGTTCAAGGACACCGTCAGAAGCGAGGACAAAAAGCGGGTCCTGGAACTGGTCCATGAGGGCTTTCTGCATGACATCGGCCAGACCGGCATCCAGTTGCACCATGACCCGCTGACCCTGGAAGCCATGGAAGAAGCCCTTCACGAGGGGCGCGTTCCGGTCATCCTGATCAGCACCTGGCAGTTGAACCGCAGCCGGGTTCCCCACTGGGTAACCGTGTGCGCCATCGACGATCAGTTCGTGTACCTGCACGACCCGGAGATCGACGTGGAGGTCGGCGAAACCGTGGCCGACAAACAATACCTGCCGGTCGACCGACGGGTATTCAGCCAGATTTCACGCTATGGCAGAAACCAGCCATTGCAGGCTGCGGTCATCGTGGGGCCGAAACGGCCGGCCTGATTACCCGGTCCGCAAGGCCGCCTCTTTCAACTCGGCGATATCGTCCCTCAGACGGGCCGCGGTTTCGAAATCCAGCTCGGAGGCGGCTTTGTACATTTCGTCCTCCAGACGGGATACTTCCTTGAGGACCTCTTCGGGGGACCGGTTGCCAGCCTTGGCCCGATACTGTTCCGCCTCCTCTGCTGCTTTCTGCCCCGGGCGCTCGGCCTTGCGACGGCCACGACCGCCGCCTCCGGCACCTTCCATGATGTCGGCAATCTTCTTGTTCAGGCCCTGCGGGGTAATGCCCTGCTCCAGGTTGTGAGCTTCCTGCTTGGCCCGGCGACGTTCCGTCTCATCAATGGCCCGCTGCATGGAGCCTGTAATCCGGTCGCCGTAGAGTATGGCCTTACCGTGAACATTTCGCGCTGCACGCCCCATGGTCTGGATCAATGAACGCTCGGAGCGCAGGAAACCTTCCTTGTCGGCATCCAGGATGGCCACCAGCGAGACCTCTGGCATGTCCAGACCTTCCCGCAAGAGGTTTATGCCCACCAGCACATCGAATTCACCCCGCCGGAGGTCCCGGATGATCTCAACCCGTTCCACAGTGTCGATGTCCGAGTGCAGATAGCGAACCTTGATGTCGTGTTCCATCAGGAAGTCCGTGAGGTCCTCTGCCATACGCTTGGTCAGCGTTGTCACCAGAACCCGTTCCTTTACCTTCACCCGTGTGTGGATTTCGGAGAGCAGATCGTCCACCTGGGTAGAGGCCGGACGCACTTCGATTTCCGGGTCCAGCAGGCCGGTGGGCCGCACCACCTGTTCCACCACCTGCCCCGCATGCTCGGCCTCGTAAGTCGACGGGGTGGCCGACACGAAGATCATCTGCGGCGCAATTCGCTCCCATTCCTCAAACTTCATGGGCCGGTTATCCAGCGCCGATGGAAGGCGGAAACCATACTCAACAAGGGTTTCCTTCCGGGATCGGTCGCCCTTGTACATGGCGCCGATCTGGGGAATCGTCACATGGGATTCATCCACCACCAACAAGGCATTGGGCGGCAGGTAATCAAATAGAGTCGGCGGTGCCTCACCGGGGCTGCGCCCAGAAAGATAACGCGAGTAATTTTCGATGCCGTTGCAATAGCCCAGTTCCAGCATCATTTCGATGTCGTACCGGGTGCGCTCTTCCAGGCGTTGAGCTTCCACCAGGCGGTTGTTGTCCCGCAGCTGCTGTAGCCGTTCATCCAGCTCCACCTTGATATGCTCAACTGCGTCGAGCACCTTCTGCCGGGGCGTCACATAGTGGGATTTCGGGTAAATGGTTACCCGTGGCACCCGGCGCAGAACCTCACCGGTGAGCGGGTCGAAATAGCTGAGATTCTCCACCTCGTCATCGAAGAGCTCGATGCGGATAGCTTCCTTCTCGGATTCCGCCGGGAATACATCGATCACATCGCCCCGAACCCGGTAATTGGCCCGGTGGAACTCGATATCGTTCCTGGTGTACTGAAGTTCGGCCAGGCGCCGGAGGATGTATCGCTGATCGATCTGGTCGCCACGATCCAGATGCAGCATCATCTTCAGGTAGGACTGGGGATCACCCAGACCGTAGATAGACGAAACGGTCGCCACAATTATGGCATCCGGTCTTTCCAACAATGCCTTGGTAGCAGACAAACGCATCTGCTCGATGTGCTCGTTGATGGAGGCGTCTTTTTCGATAAACGTGTCCGACGAAGGCACGTACGCTTCCGGCTGGTAGTAGTCGTAGTAGGACACGAAATACTCTACCGCATTGTCCGGAAAGAACTCCTTGAACTCACCATAGAGCTGGGCGGCCAGGGTCTTGTTATGGGCCATGATGATGGTGGGCCGCTGGATCTGCTGGATGACATTGGCGATGGTGAAGGTTTTACCGGAGCCGGTTACCCCCAGCAACGTCTGGTGTGCCAGACCGGAGTGAATGCCATCCACCAGCCCCTCGATTGCCTTGGGCTGATCGCCCGCTGGCTGGAACGGTGAATCAACCTGGAACACACCCTCTCTGGCGGAAACGTTTGCCTGATTACTGGCCATAACTGGCGGAAACCTCCGGTAAAACCGACGCACGGGCAAAACAGCCCCTGCCATTCGAGAAATTTAGCGATACACTGGCTTCATGATACCATCACTGCGATCGACGGCTGGGCGTAAATCAGCCAGAAGCTCTGGCACCCGGCGGTCGCAGCCCTATCAGACGCAGCTTTAAGGAGCGCAAGTTTGGACCTTCAACTTTCCAGCCGAGTACAGGCTATCAAGCCCTCTCCCACCCTCGCAGTCACCAACAAGGCCGCGGAACTCCGCGCAGCAGGCCAGGACATTATCGGCCTGGGGGCCGGCGAGCCGGACTTCGACACACCTGATCACATCAAACAGGCAGCCATTGAAGCCATCAATAACGGCCAGACAAAATACACTGCCGTGGATGGTACGCCAGCCCTGAAAAAAGCGATTATTGCGAAGTTCAAACGGGACAACGGCCTGGATTACGAAGCCAATCAGATACTGGTAAGCAGTGGTGGCAAACAGAGCTTTTTCAACCTCGCACTTGCCACACTGAACCCGGGTGACGAAGCCATCATCCCCGCTCCGTACTGGGTGTCCTACCCGGATATGGTGCTGGTGGCTGAAGGCAAACCCGTGATTATCGAAACCGGTGCTGAAACCCGCTTCAAGATCACTCCGGAGCAGCTGGAAAACGCGATTACCGAGCGTACCCGCCTGTTCGTGATCAATAGCCCCTCGAACCCGAGCGGCATGGCCTACACCCTGGAAGAGCTGCAGGCCATCGGCGAGGTGCTGAAGAAGCACCCGAACATCATGATCGCCACTGACGACATGTACGAGCCGATCCTGTGGACCGGCAAGCCGTTCTGCAACATCCTGAACGCGACTCCCGAACTGTATGACCGCACCTTCGTCCTGAACGGCGTATCCAAGGCCTATTCCATGACTGGCTGGCGTATCGGTTACGCCGCTGGCCCGGCGAAAATCATCGGTGCCATGAAGAAGATCCAGTCCCAGAGCACCTCCAACCCGGCCTCCATCTCCCAGGCAGCGGCACAGGCTGCGCTGGATGGCGATCAGGGCTGCGTGGGCGAGATGGTCAAGGCATTTAAAGAACGCCACGACTGGCTGGTAGAAGCCCTGAACAAGCTTCCGGGCGTTGAGTGCCTGAACGGCGACGGTACCTTCTATGTGTTCCCGAGCTTCCAGGGTGCCATCGATGCCGATTCCAGCGTCAGCACCGACGTTGAATTCGCCGAGAAACTGCTGACCGACGCCGGCGTGGCACTGGTTCCAGGCTCCGCCTTTGGCTGCCCGGGCCACATGCGCCTGAGCTTCGCCACCAGCATGGAAAACCTGGAAAAGGCTGTCGAACGTCTTCAGAAAGCGCTTGGCTAAAAAGTTCTGGCCAGGGGTTGACGGGGCGGTATTGCCAACTTAATATACGCGCCTCGTCACACGACGACGTTCCCCGATAGCTCAGTTGGTAGAGCAACGGACTGTTAATCCGTTTGTCGCTGGTTCGAGCCCAGCTCGGGGAGCCACTATTCTGAAAGCCCGCTAATTCTTTGAGTTAGCGGGTTTTTTATTGCCTTCTTTTTTGCATTACGTTTTTAACCCCATCATAGGTGGTAATGCATGCTCCTGCCCTAGCCTGCTGCATTCCAGGCTGGTGGTGTGGGGTCGCCCTCCCAAAAACCGCTACGAGCACGTCCATGTGCGCTTGACTGTGGCCATCCATGGCCACAGACATTTTTGGGAGGGCGACCCCACACCACCGATCCAGCCTCAACGATATACTCACGACCTATTCGCTGAGTTTCCACAAGGTACCTAAGGATATGCGACTTGAATTTGCACCTAAATGTAGGTCGGATTAGCGCAGCATAATCCGACCTACGCCTGCCTTTGTCTTTCGGGAAAAGGCGGTCAACTGGAAGGTCCAAACGGGACAGCTGGCAGGGCTTTCCAAAACTGTAGAGGGCCATGGACGGCCCGAAACAAGCGCACACGGACGTGCTTGTAGCGTGTTTTGGAAAGCTCTGCCAGCTGTCCCTGCCACCATTAGTCAAAGGCTAGGTCAGGATTCGAAGGCCGGTTAGAACTAGAGTCCGATCACCTCGGAGTGAATAGCCTCCAGGGCAGCCAGCGGATCCGACGCCTGAGTAATCGGGCGGCCAATCACGAGATAATCTGAACCGGCTTTGAGGGCATCTGTGGGCGTCATGATGCGCTGCTGATCGCCTTTGTCGGCAGTCAACGGACGGATACCCGGTGTGATCAATTTGAAGTCGGCGCCCTGCTCCGCTTTGAGCTTCGGAGCTTCCTGCGCTGAGCAGACGACACCGTCTAGACCGCAGTTTTTTGTGAGGGTTGCCAGGCGGGATACCTGGGCTTCCGGGGAATCGGTGATGCCGATGCCGGCCAGGTCTTCGGCGTTCATGCTGGTGAGGACGGTGACGGCGATCAGAAGCGGGCGATCCGCGCCAAAGATTTCCAGGCGTTCCCGGCAGGCAGTCATCATTTTCTCGCCGCCGGAGGCGTGCACATTGACCATCCATACACCAAGGTCGGCGGCGGCCGCAACGGCGGCTGATGTGGTGTTCGGGATGTCATGGAATTTCAGGTCCAGGAATACGTCGAATCCACGCTTCTGAAGTCCTTCCACCAATTGCGGGCCGGAGCGGGTAAACAGCTCTTTACCCACTTTCAGGCGGCATTTGGTCCGGTCCAGTTTGTCGACCAGCTCAAGGGCCGGATTCTGGGAAGGAAAATCGAGGGCGACGATAATCTTGGGGTCGTTAGCGGTTTGCACGTTCACTTGTCCTGCAGAAATTCGGTGAAGGTTTATTCGGCTTCAACACCCTGGATCGGGCGGACGGTTTCCCAGTGCTTGCAGCTTGGGCAAAGCCAGTGCAGCTGACGACCGGAGAAACCACAGCTGACACAGCGGTAGACGGGACGATTGGCGAGAATCAGGTGGCCAATACGGCTCACCAGCCTGCCCTCATCGGTGGTCATGCCCTTTTCATAGCCGGCCATTTCCACCAGCCTGAGCAGGCCACGGACACTCGGGCGGGTTTCCAGTTCCTGCCTGAGCAAGTCGATGGCAGCCGGTCGCCCCGAGGCACGCTCGACGGACTCCACCAGGGCCAACAACAAACTGGTGCTTGGGTGGTTTTCGTAAAGCTTGCGCAGTTTTTTCGCCAACCGGCCAATGTCGCCGTGCTCGTGTTCAAGTTTCATTAGCCGGTCGATGGCTTCCGGCCCGAACTCGGGGTTCTGTTCGAATACTTTCAGGCACTGGCTGCCTGCCTCGCGATAGCTGCCCTGCCGAACCAGCAGCTTCATCAGAATCAGGTTAGCCCGAACACAGGAGCGGTCGTATTCGAGCGCTTCCTTGGCCAGCTTCTGGGCGGCCCATCGGTCGTCCTGCTTCAAAGACTCTTCCGACAGCTCGCAGGTCAAATAGGCAAGAACCTTGAACATGGCCGGGTCGGCGTCCCCACGGGTCAGCGTCCGGGCAACCTCGGCAGCCTTGGCCCATTCCTTTTCCTGCTGATAAAGGTCGATAAGCTGCTGGGAGGAGTGCCGTCCGTAATCCTTGTCGCCCATCAGCTGGTGCAACAATGCCTCTGCGCGGTCAAGTAGGCCTGCATTCAGGTAATCGCGGGCAAGCTCGAGAGTCACCTGTGGGGAGAATCTCGGGGGTAATTCGGGCCTAGCCAGCAAATTCTGGTGAATCAGTATGGCGCGATCGGTTTCGCCCTTGTTGCGGAAATGACTGCCAATGGAGAGGTGGAGGCTGACAGTGTCCTTGTTGACCGCAAGGGACTGGACGAAATTCTCAACTGCCTGGTCGGAGTAGTTCGTGAACAGGAACTGCAGACGGTCCTTCACCGATTCCTCATCGGAAATCGTTTTGCCGGATCGCCCGTCACCGCTTCCCAGCCGGCCCACAAGCCAGCCAACGGCGACTGCAACTGTCAGCAGCAGCCACTGTAATACGATATCCATTAAAGAGTCCGGTCGTTCTGGGCCCTGGATTTCTCCAATGCCTGCTCGGCGCGATCAAGTCGTTTCTGAAGGGTTCGCCGGGACACCGAGGTGCGGAAGGTGGCCAGCATGGTCATCAGCACGCCAACCAGGGCACCGACAACAAATGCCATGATAATCCAGACGGCAACGCCATGAGGTTGGGTTTCAAACAGCAGGAAGTTGAGGGAGACTGCCATTTGATTGTTGAGTGAGAATACCAGTGCCAGCAGAACCAGGACCAAAACCAACAGAATAATGAGGATCTTCTGCAATCCTGCCATAGCGATAGCACTCCCAAAGGGCATTGATGCCCGAATTATACGCGTTCCCTGAGCAGCTGTTAAAAGCCTTTCTTCAAGCTGTCGTTGACCTGCTCTCTCAATTCCTTGCCGGGTTTGAAGTGCGGCACATATTTGGCTGGCAACTGAACAGCCTCACCGGTTTTCGGATTGCGCCCGGTACGCGCGGCCCGGTGATGAAGGGAAAAACTGCCAAATCCCCGGATTTCTATTCTCTGACCATCGGCAAGCGACTGGGACATGTGCTCGATGATGGTTTTTACAGCCAGTTCGACATCTTTAACGGAGAGCTGAGTTTGCTTGGAAGCAATCAGCTCGACCAGTTCGGACTTCGTCATGAGGCGTTTCCCTCTTTCATTTTTATTCGGCCGTCGGTTACCGGATTCCCATGACTACCTAGTTTAGCCAAACCAGAAAAAAACACAAAAAAAACGGGCTCTTAGAGCCCGTTTTTTTCGTACCAACCGGAAGATTAGTCCTTGTTGGCGTTTTGCTGCTGCATCTGCTCCTTGATGAGATCACCGATGGTGGTCGCACCAGAGGAAGTTTCCGCAGTTTTGGTCCGCACGTTTTCCAGTGCCTGCTTGTCGTCCTCAACATCTTTGGACTTCACAGACAGGTTGATGATGCGGTTCTTGCGGTCGATGCTGATGATCTTCGCTTCAACTTCTTCGCCTTCCTTCAGCGCGTTGCGTGCATCTTCAACACGGTCACGGCTGATTTCAGAGGCTTTCAGTACCGCTTCAACTTCGTCGTTCAGAGCAATGGTAGCTGCCTTGGCATCAACTGCAGACACGGTGCCCTTAACAATAGAGCCCTTGTCGTTCAGCTGTACAAACTCGGCGAACGGATCGCTCTCGAGCTGCTTGATACCCAGGGAGATACGCTCGCGCTCCGGATCAACAGACAGGATAACGGTTTCAACTTCGTCACCCTTCTTGTATTCACGAACCGCTTCTTCGCCAGTCTCGTTCCAGCTGATATCAGACAGGTGAACCAGACCGTCGATGCCGCCATCCAGACCGATAAAGATACCGAAGTCAGTGATTGACTTGATCTTACCGGAGATGCGGTCGCCCTTGTTGAAGTTGCTGGAGAAATCTTCCCACGGGTTGGATACACACTGCTTGATACCGAGGGAGATACGACGACGCTCTTCGTCGATATCCAGAATCATCACGCCCACTTCGTCGCCTACCTGGACAACCTTGGACGGATGGATGTTCTTGTTGGTCCAATCCATTTCAGATACGTGGACCAGACCTTCAACACCTTCTTCCAGCTCAGCAAAGCAACCGTAGTCAGTCAGGTTGGTAACACGTGCGGTAACTTTGCTGCCTTCCGGATAACGACCCTTGATATCAACCCAGGGATCTTCGCCCAGCTGCTTCAGGCCGAGGGAAACACGGTTGCGCTCACGATCGAACTTCAGCACCTTAACGCTGATTTCGTCGCCAACATTGACGATTTCGCTCGGATGCTTGATGCGCTTCCAGGCCATATCGGTAATGTGCAGCAGGCCGTCAACACCACCCAGATCCACGAACGCGCCGTAGTCGGTCAGGTTCTTGACGATACCCTTGATTTCCATACCCTCGGTCAGGGTTTCCAGCAGAGCTTCACGCTCGGCACTGTTCTCAGCTTCCAGAACGGCGCGGCGGGAAACAACCACGTTGTTACGCTTCTGGTCGAGCTTGATAACCTTGAATTCGAGTTCTTTGTTCTCCAGGTGCGCAGTGTCGCGAACCGGACGAACGTCTACCAGCGAGCCAGGCAGGAAGGCACGGATACCGGCCAGATCGACGGTGAAACCACCCTTGACCTTACCGTTGATGATACCTTTAACCACTTCCTCAGCTTCGAAGGACTTCTCGAGTACCTTCCAGGCTTCTGCACGCTTGGCCTTTTCACGGGACAGACGGGTCTCACCGAAGCCGTCTTCAACAGCGTCGAGAGCTACATCGACAACGTCGCCGATAGCAATTTCCAACTCGCCTTTTTCGTTAAGGAACTGGGAGGCGGGGATAACGCCTTCGGACTTCAGTCCGGCGTTAACGGTGACCCAGTCGTTATCGACGTCTACAACGGTTCCCTGGACGATGGAACCCGGTTGCATGTCAATTTCTTTTAGGCTTTCTTCAAAAAGATCCGCAAAGCTCTCGCTCATTATGAGTCCTATATGATCAACGCAAGTGTACTCCGTGCCACCAGCAACACGGTCTGTTAACAAGTTCCGGATTAAGCCTGTGGCTGGCAGATAACGCTACATCCGGCATTTCAACGACAAAAGGGTGTAGTCAGGCCTGACCCGCTGCGGCCATACACCTGTCCAACACCTCTTCTATACTCAATCCCGTAGAATCAATGACTTGCGCATCATCTGCGGGCTTGAGAGGGGCTGCGGAACGGTTCATATCCCGTTCATCACGAACCCGTATCTCCTCTAAAAGGGCGTCAATATTAACATCGACACCCGCGTCCTTCAACTGGCTATAGCGCCGCTGAGCTCTCTCCTCGGCGCTTGCCGTCAGGAAGATTTTTACCGGCGCGTCCGGAAACACCACGGTCCCCATATCACGGCCATCGGCCACCAGGCCCGGCGCCTGCCGGAAATCACGCTGGCGCTGCAAAAGGGCGTCACGGACCGGCTGGATCACAGCCACCTTTGAAGCATTGTCGCCCGCCGATTCTGTACGTATATCTGCGGTCACGTCCTGCCCTGCGAGAATGACTTTTACCGGCTCGCCTGCCGGCGTGGGCTCAAACGCCACATCCAGTCCGGCGGCGACTTTTACCAGCCCGTTCTCGTCATCCAGGGACACGCCCTGGCGAACCGCGGCCAGCGCCGTCAGCCGATAAAGTGCGCCACTGTCCAGAAGATGCCAGCCCAGCTTTCGGGCCAGCATCTGGGTAATCGTGCCCTTGCCGGAACCCCCGGGACCATCCACGGTGATCACCGGCGTACTGCTATCAACCATTATTCAGTCCCCTCGGCTGAGATATTGATTCCCGTTCCTTGCGCAAGTTCCACAAATCCCGGGAAAGACGTTGCCACGTTGGCACAGTCGGTCACCGTAATTTCGCCCGCGGCGCGCAGGGATGCGACTGCAAAGGACATCGCGATCCGGTGGTCGCCGTGACTGTTCACAGTACCGCCGCCAATGGTCTGGCCGCCATCAATAATAATGCCGTCCGGGGTTACGGTAGTGTCCACGCCCAATGCAGCAAGGCCATCTGCCATCACCTGGATCCGATCGCTTTCCTTGACCCGGAGTTCCTCAGCGCCCCGCAAAACCGTGCGACCATTGGCGCAGGCCGCGGCGATGAACAGCACCGGGAATTCGTCAATGGCCAGGGGCACCTGATCTTCAGGAATATCGATACCCTGCAGCTCCGCCGAGCGGACCCGCAGATCAGCAACCGGCTCGCCACCGATTTCGCGCTCGTCCAGAATCTCGATGCTGGCGCCCATCTGGTTCAGGATGTTGATCACACCTACCCGGGTCGGGTTCATGCCAACGTGCCGAAGGATCAGGTCCGAACCCGGGGCAATACTGGCCGCGACAAGGAAAAACGCAGACGAAGAAATATCGGCAGGCACATCAATATTTGTCGCCGTCAATTTGCCGCCGCCACTAACACTGGCTGTCGCGCCGTCCCGGTGAACGTGGTAGCCAAAGCCGGCCAGCATGCGCTCGGTATGATCGCGAGTAGGCGCCGGCTCGGTGACCGATGTACTGCCCTCTGCATAAAGCCCGGCCAGCAGGAGGCACGATTTTACCTGGGCGCTGGCTACAGGCATTTCATAGTGAATACCGGACAGCTTCTGGCCACCACGGATTTTCAGTGGCGGGCGACCGCCTTCCGCAGTGTCAATTACGGCACCCATGGCCCTGAGAGGATCGGCAACCCGCCCCATCGGGCGGCCGGAGAGACTCGCGTCGCCGGTCAGCTCGGAATCAAAGGGCTGGGCTGCCAGCAATCCTGCAAACAACCGCATGGCCGTTCCGGAGTTCCCCAGATACAACGGCCCCCTTGGGGCCTGCAGCCCATGCATGCCAACACCATGGATGCGAACAAAGCCGTCGTCCGGGCCTTCGATGGTTACGCCCATATCGCGAAATGCCTGGAGCGTGGCCAGGCTGTCCTCACCTTCCAGAAATCCTTTCACTTCGGTTACGCCGTCCGCCAGCGCACCCAGCATTATCGAACGGTGCGACATCGACTTGTCGCCGGGCACCCGGATATCACCGGTAATCGCGCCACCGGGCTGAAGACGGAACGTCACCTGCTTTTCACTGTTGTTTGTCACGTAAGCCTGTCCTGAGAGCATCTTCGAAAAGTGTTCACGCGCCGCCTTGGCGCGACTGAAAACCCGCAACAACGTGGCACTGTCCTGATTGGCAATGGCAGTACGCAGTTGCTCGAGATCGTGGGTAAAGTGGTCAATGACACGCAGAACCGCATCGCGGTTCGACAGAAAGATATCGTGCCACATCACCGGATCACTGGCCGCAATCCGGGTAAAGTCCCTGAAGCCACCGGCGGCATAGCGGAAAATGTCCATGTTCTCATCTTCACCCGCCAGGGTATCCACCAGGGAGAAAGCAATAAGATGGGGCAAGTGGCTTGTGGCTGCCAGCACCTCATCGTGATACGCCACCGACATGGTCAGCACCGTGGCACCGCAGCCCTCCCACAACGCTTTAAGCCGGGCAAGGTGTGGCTGGCTGACGTCATCAGGCGGCGTAAGAATGACCTTGTGGTTAGCAAACAGCTCGGGATTGGCCGCCCGAATGCCGCTCTTCTCGGAGCCGGCAATAGGATGGCCGGGAATGATCCGGGGCGACAGGCTGCCGAACACTGCCTCAACATCGTTCACGAAACTGGACTTGGTGCTACCGACGTCGGTGAGGATCGCGTCCGCTTCCAATGTCGGACGAATCTGCTCCAGAACCGCGCGGGTTGCCCTTACCGGCACAGCCAGCACAACCAGGTCCGCACCCCGGACAGCCTCGGACACGGTTGATGCTGCGTGATCGATCACACCCAGCTCTTTACCGAGTTGCAGTTCCTCACTGCGCTGGTCGGCGCCAACAACCGTGCGCGCCAGTCCGTTGCGACGGATTGCACAAGCCAGCGAGCCACCGATCAGCCCGAGGCCAATCACCGCTACCCGTTTGAACAGAGGCTCGGAAGACGCCATATCAGTCGCTGAGCCCCGATGCGGTCAGCGACTGGGCCAGCGCTTCGATAAAGCGCTCATTTTCTTCCGGAAGGCCGACGGACACCCGGAGATGCCGTGGCATGCCGTAACCCCCAATGGGCCGGACAATCACTCCGTGCGCCAGCAGGGACTGGTACACGCCCATGGCCTGCTCCCCAACTTCCACTGCAACGAAGTTTCCCGCCGACGGAATGTAGCTGAGCCCCATCCGGTCGAATGCCTCCTGCAACTGACGCAGACCGGCCGTATTCACATCCCGTGACCGCTGGAGGTAATCCTCATCCTCAAGTACAGCCGTGGCTGCAGACAGGGCAACCGTATCGACGTTAAAGGGCTGGCGCACACGGTTCAGAATATCGGCAATGGCCGGCGAACTGATGCTGTACCCGACCCTCAGGGCCGCGAGCCCCCAGGCTTTGGAAAATGTGCGGCAAACAATGAGATTCGGGAAGCGGGCCAACAGCTCGACCCCGTCCGGGTACTGATCACCGGTCAGATATTCGCAGTAAGCCTCATCCAGGGCTACAAGCACATTCTCCGGGATCTTCGCCAGGAACGCCTCGATGGCATCTGCTGTGTGAACCGTGCCCGTGGGATTGTTGGGATTGGCAACAAACACCAGGCGGGTGCGATCGGTAACTGCCGCGGCCATGGCATCCAGATCGTGCCCCCACTCCCGCGCAGGTACAGAGATGCCCCTGGCGCCGATCGCTTGGGTCACCAAAGGATAAACGGCGAACGCATATTGAGAGAAGACGACTTCGGAATCTGCATCAGCGAAGCAACGGGTAATCACTTCCAGAACATCGTTGGAGCCGTTGCCAAGGGTAATCTGGTCCATCCCAACGTTCAGTCGCTTCGACAACGCCTGTTTCAGATTGAATCCATTACCATCGGGATAAAGACACAGTTCGGATAACGCTTGGCGCGCTGCCGCAAGGGCCTTTTCGCTGGGCCCGAGCGGGTTTTCGTTGCTGGCGAGCTTGATGATTTCCGCCGGGTTGAGGCCCAGTTCACGGGCCAGCTCTTCGATCGGCTTGCCCGGCTGGTAGGGTGAGAGCGCCTGCACGCCGCGAACCGCCAGACTCTGGTAATCAATGGCCATAAATAGTCCTCGACACTCTTTATTCAAAAACGCAGGTGCGGATACTCAAAGCACGCCAATCGGGTAGGAGCCCAGGCGTTTGAGCTCAACGGCCTCTTCGTCCACGTCTGCCAACACTTTCCGGACCTGCTCATCTTCCATATGCCCCTCGAAATCGATGTAGAAAACGTAGGCCCAGGTACCACTTGGCGACGGCCGTGTTTCGATCCGGGTCAGGCTGAGGCCATGGCGGTGGAACGGCTCAAGCAGCTGATAAAGGGCCCCCGGCTTGTTGCGCATGGACACCAGAATGGATGACTTGTCGTGACCGCTGGCCGGTACTTCCTCCCGGCCAATGATCAGGAATCGGGTGGTATTGTCCGGGCGATCCTCAATGCTGTTCGCCAACTTCTCCAGACCGTAGAGCTCCGCTGCCATACCACCAGCAATGGCTGCCGTGCCAGGCTCCTCGGCGGCCCGACGGGCGGCTTCCGCATTGCTGGAGACAGTGACCCGCTCAATACCGTAGCGATGGGTATCCAGCCATTGCCGGCACTGGGCAAAGGACTGCTGGTGCGAATAAATCCGGGTAATTTCCTGGTCACCGTGCTTAGGACACACCATCAGGTGATGGTGAATCCGCAACTGAACCTCGCCACAGATCTTGAGCGGCGAGGACATGAACATATCAAGGGTGTGGTTGATCATACCCTCGGTAGAGTTTTCGACAGGCACCACGCCGTAATGGGCTGCGCCGGATTCCACTTCCCGGAACACCGCATCAATGGCTGGCAGTGGCACACTGACGACCGAGTGACCGAAATGCTTCAGCGCTGCCGCCTGGGTAAAGGTGCCAATCGGCCCCAGGAAGGCAATGTGCATGGGCTTTTCCAGCGCCAGGCAGGCGGACATGATCTCCCGGAACAGGCGGGCCATTTCCTCACCGGACAGCGGCCCCGGATTCTGTTCCTTGATGCGCCGAAGCACCTGGGCTTCCCGCTCGGGGCGGTAGAAGAAAACATCCTGCCCGGGATTGGCGGTCATTTTGACGTGGGCCACTTCCTGGGCACAGGCAGCCCTGGCACTGATCAGCCCCATGATCTTCTGATCAATCTGATCGATCTCGTCACGCAGCTCTCCGAGCCGAACCTGCTCATCACTCATGATCAGCCACGCTCCTTCGCAAATTCGGTCATGTAGCCAATCAGCGCATCAACACCCGCCTCAGGCATCGCGTTGTAAATACTTGCGCGCATTCCGCCAACCGAGCGGTGTCCGGCGAGGTTCAGCAGACCACGGGCATTGGCGCCCTTCAGGAACTCGCCATTCAGGCCATCATCAGCCAGGGTGAACGGCACGTTCATCCAGGAGCGGAAGCGCGGGTCGATCGGGTTGGCGTAAAACTCGTTGGTATCGATAAAATCGTAGAGTTTGCGGGCTTTGCGCAGGTTGATCTCACCCATGGCCTTCACGCCGCCTTGCTCCTTCAGCCACTTGAACACCAGACCGGCCAGGTACCAGGAGTAGGTGGCCGGGGTGTTGTACATGGAGCCGTTATCCGCAATGACCTGGTAGTTCATCATGGTCGGGGTCTCCTTGCGGGCCTTGCCCAGGAGATCCTTGCGAATAATGACCACCACCAGTCCTGAGGGACCGATGTTCTTCTGGGCGCCGGCGTAGATCAGACCGAACCTGGAAACGTCCACCGGCCTCGAAAGCATTGATGAGGACATGTCGGCAACCAACGGTGTGCCCGGGCTCTCGGGAACAAAATCGAACTCCAGACCACCGATGGTTTCGTTGGGCGTGTAGTGCAGGTAAGCGGCATCGGCACTGGTCTGCCAGGAGGACTGGTCCGGAATGGTGGTAAAGCCACTGTCTTCCGAACTCGCCACCACGTTCACCTTGCCATAGCGACTGGCCTCGGCAATGGCCTTTTTGGACCAGATGCCGGTGTTCACGTAGTCAGCAGAGGTTTTTTCGCCCAGCAGGTTCAGAGGAATGGTGGAAAACTGGCTGGACGCCCCACCCTGCATAAACAGAACGGCGTAGTCATCCGACACGCCGGCCAGTTCACGCAGATCTTTTTCTGCAGTTTCGGCAATCTGGACAAACTCGTCGCTTCGATGGCTCATTTCCATCACCGACATGCCGGTGCCGCGCCAGTCGAGCATTTCATCCCGCGCCTGACGAAGCACGCTTTCCGGCAAAGTTGCCGGACCTGCACAAAAGTTATACGCCCTGCTCATGTTGCTGATTTCTCTCAAGTCTTTCTGGATCTGTCTGGGGCAGTGCCGGCTTATTCGTCGCCGGCACCCTCACCTTTTTCGCCTTCTTCCGCGCTGCTGTCTGCGGCATCGACTTCACCGTCGATTTGCTCACCGTCGATTTCTTCAGCGTCGGTTTCCGCAATCCGCTCAACACCCACCAGGCGTTCATCTTCCTGGCTAAGCTTGATCAGGCGGACGCCCTGGGTGTTACGACTCAGGACAGACACCTCATCGGTGCGGGTACGTACCAGCGTGCCCTTGTCAGAAATCAGCATCATTTCGTCCCCGTCGAACAGCTGTAGCGCTGTTACCAGGTTGCCGTTCCGCTCAGAACACTGCATGGCGATGACGCCCTGACTGCCGCGGCTATAGGTCGGGAATTCGTCGATGGTGGTCCGCTTGCCGTACCCATTTTCAGACGCAGTCAGGATAACCCCGCCTTCCTGCGGAATGATCAGAGACACCACGTGGTGACCTTGCGGCATCTTGATGCCACGAACACCACGGGCAGTCCGGCTCATCGGGCGCACTGCCTCCTCGTTGAACCGCACGGCCTTGCCAGCGGTCGAGAACAGCATTACCTCGGCGTCGCCCTTGGTAATGGCGGCACCGATAAGGGTATCGCCTTCATCCAGGGACAGCGCAATCAGGCCGCTGCTACGCGGACGTGAGAAGTTCGGCAGCGGGGTTTTCTTGACCACACCGGCAGACGTCGCCATCAAAACAAACTGGTCTTCCGGATAGTCACGAACCGGCAGGAAGGTGGTGATACGTTCACCTTCTTCCAGCGGCAGAATGTTGACCATTGGACGACCACGGGAAGCCCGGCTGGCCCGCGGAATTTCGAACACCCGCAACCAGTAGACCTTGCCGCGGTTGGAGAAGCACAGAATGGTGTCGTGGGAATTGGCAACCAGCAACTTCTCAACGAAATCTTCATCCTTCATAGAGGTCGCAGCCTTGCCCCGGCCACCACGGCGCTGGGCCTGATAGTCTTCCACAGCCTGGGTCTTGGCGTAACCACTATGAGAAATGGTCACCACCAGATCTTCTTCATCAATCAGGTCGGCAATCGTCAGATCACGCTGGGAGCTGGTGATCTCGGTACGACGCTCGTCACCGAACTCGGAAACAACCGCTTCGAGTTCTTCACGGATAACCTGCATCAGACGGTCCGGGTCACCCAGGATTTCGAGCAGACCAGCAATCTTCTCAAGGATGTCCTTGTACTCGTTCTGCAGCTTCTCGGTTTCCAGACCGGTCAGGCGATGCAGACGCATATCCAGGATCGCCTGGGTCTGCTCGGGAGACAGGTAGTAGAGGCCATCGCGCAGGCCATAGATTTCCGGAAGATCGTCTGGGCGACAGGCGTCCTCACCGGCACGCTCCAGCATCGCCAGAACATCACCGGGAGCCCAGCCACGGGCCATCAGTTTTTCTTTCGCTTCCACCGAGCTGGGCGACGCCTTGATCAATTCGATCATCTCGTCGATGTTGGCGAGGGCAACCGTGAGGCCTTCGAGGATGTGGCCACGTTCGCGGGCCTTGCGCAGCTCATAGATGGTCCGGCGGGTAACCACCTCACGGCGGTGACGTATGAACGCATCCAGCATCTGCTTCAGGTTCAGTGTTTTCGGCTCGCCGTTAATCAGCGCGACCATGTTGATACCGAACACCGTCTGCAACTGGGTGTGCGCAAACAGATTATTGATCACCACATCCGGGTTTTCACCCCGGCGCAGCTCGATCACGACACGGATACCTTCCTTGTTGGATTCGTCCCGCAGCTCGGTAATGCCCTCAAGCCGCTTCTCTTTCACCAGCTCGGCGATCTTCTCGATCAGGCGCGCCTTGTTCAGCTGATACGGCAGCTCGGTGATAATGACGGCATCGCGATTGGTCTTGTTGTCGTGCTCAATTTCATGGCGGGCACGGATATAGATCCGACCCCGGCCAGTGCGATAGGCCTCAACAATGCCTGCGCGGCCATTGATGATGCCCTCGGTCGGGAAGTCCGGACCGGGAATGAATTCCATCAGCTCGTCGACCGTCAGGTCCGCATTGTCAATCAGCGCCAGGCAGCCGTTGACCACCTCCGTCAGGTTGTGCGGCGGAATATTGGTGGCCATGCCCACGGCGATACCGGAGGAACCGTTCACCAGCAGGTTCGGAACCCGGGTAGGAAGCACCTCGGGAATACGCTCGGTGCCGTCGTAGTTATCGACAAAATCGACGGTTTCCTTGTCCAGATCCGCCAGCAGGGAGTGGGCAATCTTCTCCATGCGGATCTCGGTGTAACGCATGGCAGCCGCGTTATCGCCGTCAATGGAACCGAAGTTACCCTGACCGTCGACCAGCGGATAACGCAGGGAGAACGGCTGGGCCATACGTACGATGGTGTCGTAGACCGCAGAGTCACCGTGGGGGTGGTATTTACCGATGACGTCACCCACCACACGGGCGGACTTCTTGTAGGCCTTGTTCCAGTCGTTGTTCAGTTCGGACATGGCGAACAGAACACGGCGGTGAACCGGTTTGAGGCCATCCCTCACATCCGGAAGCGCCCGCCCGACGATTACACTCATGGCGTAGTCGAGGTAGGACTGTTTTAACTCGTCTTCAATATTGACCGGCAGGATCTCTTTGGCTAACTCACCCATCGAGAAAGGTTCCTTTGCGTTACTGGAAGTCGTATCAGGGCCGTGTCCGGGCCCCATAGTTATTCTTCAACAAGCCGCCAAGTCTACCACAGTCGCGCCCTTTCCGGGGCAACTGTGAGGCAGCCTTAATCAAACACCACTGTCTTGTTTTCGTAGGTAATCACCCGGTCTTCGATGTGCGAACGCAGGCCCCGGGCCAACACGTTCTTTTCCACATCCTTGCCCAGGCGAACCATATCCTCGATAGAGTCGCTGTGGGTGATCCGGATAACGTCCTGCTCGATGATCGGGCCCTCGTCGAGGTCCTGAGTCACATAGTGGCAGGTAGCACCAATCAGCTTTACACCCCGGCTGTAGGCCTGGTGGTAAGGGCGGGCACCGGCAAACGATGGCAGGAAGCTGTGGTGGATGTTGATGACCTTGCCCGAGTATTTCTCGCAAAGTTCGCCCGGAAGAATCTGCATGTAGCGGGCCAGCACAACCACATCGGCCTCGTATTTCTGGAACAGCTCATCAATGTGGGCGAAGGCGTCCGCCTTGTTTTCCTTGCTCACCGGCACATGGTGATAGGGAATCTCGTGCCACTCCACCATCCTTCGAAGGTCATCGTGGTTGGAAATCACGGCAACAATCTCAGCGTTGATTTCCTTACTGTGCCAGCGATACAGCAGATCAGCGACGCAGTGGGATTCCTTGCTGCACATCAGAACGACTTTTTTCGGCTGGGCCGAGTCGGCGATGTGCCAGTGCATGTTGAATTCACGGGCAATGGGCTCGAACGCGGCCCGGAACTGGTCCAGGCCAAACGGAATCGAGTTGGCCTTGATTTCGTGCCGCATGAAAAACCAGCCGGTATGGGTATCCGAATGGTGACTCGCTTCGGTAATCCAGCCATTGTATGTCGACAGAAAATTACTCACCTTGGCGACAATTCCGACCCGATCGGGGCAGGAAATCACAAGACGATAGGTATGCTCCATGAAAGCCTTTCCTTAACTGAAATCCGGGAAAGCAGGTGCGTCGGGGAATCACCACCGGCATTAACGGCAGGTTAACGGTACGCACCTATGAAAATGACCGGCTATGATAGCCTATCTGAACGCCAGAAACGAGGAATGGAGACATGGGCAGAGACCTATACCAACACAGTGCCAAAAACCTCGCCACGGGGCGCTCAGGCCGCCTTTCGATTGCGGCCGCCCTGGCCTTTTTCATCACCACCGCGCCGGCCTTCGGACAGGCCATTCTAGAGGGTGAGCGGTTTCACCCGGTTACCGCAACCCAGGGCATGGTTGCCACCAGCCATACACTGGCCACCGAGGTGGCTCTGGAAGTGCTGAAAAACGGCGGCAATGCAATCGATGCGGCGGTAACAGCCGGTTTTGCCCTGGCCGTCACCCAACCCCGCTCCGGCAACATTGGCGGCGGTGGCTTCATGCTGATCTCTAAAGGCGACGGCTCAGAGCCGGAAGCCATTGATTACCGCGAAAAAGCGCCCGCCGCCGCCACGGAAACCATGTTCCAGGACGAAACCGGAGATGTGGTGAAAAACCGCAGCCGCTTCACCCACCTCGCCGCAGGCGTGCCCGGAACCGTTGCTGGTCTGGCTCTGGCGCTGGAGAGACATGGCACCATTACCCTCAAACAGGCATTGGCGCCGGCCATTAAACTTGCCGAAGACGGTTTCGTGGTGCCTCAGCGTTTCACTGAAGGACTGGAGCAGGCCCGTGAAAGACTCGAGCGCTGGCCCGCCACCCGCGAAACCTTTTATAAGGAAGACGGAAGTGCCTGGCAGGCCGGCGAGCGCTTTCGCCAGCCGGAATTGTCGGCAACGCTGCAGCGCATAGCCGACGGCGGCGTAAAAGGCTTTTACGAGGGCAGAACTGCCGAGCTGATTGCCAGCGAGATGGACCGGCACGATGGGCTGATCACCCTGGAAGATCTGAAAAGCTATCGCCCCGAGGTACGCACACCGGTGCACGGCACCTACCGGGGTTACGACATTTTCTCCATGTCACCGCCCTCTTCCGGTGGCACCCACATTGTCCAGATCCTGAATATTCTGGAAGGCTTCCCAATGGCCGACTTCGGCCACAACTCGGCTGATGCTATCCATCATATGGCCGAGGCCATGAAGCTGGCCTACGCCGATCGCTCGAAATACCTCGGTGACACAGATTATGTAAACGTGCCGCTGGAGGGGCTGACCAGTAAAGGTTACGCAGAAGAGCTCCGCAAAGGCATTGATCCGGGCAAGGCAAGGCCGGCCGGCGACATCAATGCCGGGGAGCCCGGCGCCTGGGAAAGCCCCGAGACCACCCACTTCTCCGTGGTGGACAAATGGGGCAACGCGGTGTCTAACACCTACACCATCAATTTCAGTTACGGGTCCGGCATTACGGTGGAAGGCGCCGGATTCCTGCTTAACAACGAAATGGACGATTTCAGCGCTAAGCCCGGTGTGCCCAACGCCTATGGCCTGATCGGCGGCGAAGCCAACAAGGTCGAGCCCGGCAAGCGCATGCTGAGCTCCATGTCGCCCACCATCGTGAAAAAGGATGGCAAGAACGTTCTGGTTACCGGCAGCCCCGGGGGCTCCCGGATCATTACCACCACCTTGCAGGTGATCCTCAATGTGATTGATCATGGAATGAACATCCAGACCGCCGTGAGCGCTCCGCGCATGCACCACCAGTGGCTGCCGGATGAAATCCGGATCGAACAGGGCATCAGCCCCGACACCATCCGGCTTCTGCAGGAACGGGGGCACACGGTGGTCGGTGGATCAGCCATGGGCGCCATCCAGAGCATCCTGATTGACGAAGACGGTGTTCTCAATGGTGGTGCGGACCCGAGGAGGAGCACTTCGTCGGCCATGGGCTATTAACGGGCAATTGACCAGGGTCACTGACCTGAATGGAGGCTTTATGTATCTTTCTGTACAACTGAGCTGCTATCCCCTGAAAGAGGAGTACAAGCAGCCAATCAAAGACCTGATCGCGCGCCTGGAGCAGACCGGGCTGGAAGTCTACCCGGGGCGAATGAGCACCGAGATTTTCGGCGACTATGATGAGGTTATGGGCGTGCTCTCGGACACCATGAAATGGTCGTTCGAGACCTACGGCAAATCTGTCTTCGTGGCGAAGATCATGGAGGGCGACCGGAGACCGAAATGACAGCACCGAGTGGGCCAGACAACCAGCAACAAAAACCGGACCAGAACCAACAACCGGTCATTCCGAACCAGTATGCGTTCCTTTGGCTGAGTGCTGCCATCTTCCTGATGGTGCTATGGCTTCAGGATGGCGGACAGCCTCGGCTTCAGGACCTCGCCTACTCGGAATTCAAGACGGCTGTTGTTAATAATCAGGTGGCAGAAGTCACTTTGAAAGAAGAAGCTATTACCGGCTTGTTTACCGACAGCGGTGCAGCAAATTTCAGCTCCGACAGCCCACCCCACACCAGCACGCCCGGTTTCCAGACCATCCGCCCGCCCATGGAAGATCCGTCGCTGCTCACCCTGCTGGAAGAGCACAGTGTCACCATCCGGGCCACAACCTCCGGACTTCCCTGGTGGCAGGAAATGATCCGCGGCTTCTTGCCCTGGATCCTGCTGCTGGCGCTGATGTTCTGGTTTTGGGGCGCGGCCCAGAAGCGGATGACCCAGGGTGGCGGCCCGTTCGATTTCAGTCGTTCCAAAGCCAGGCGGGCCCGCAAGGAAACCTCTACAGCAACCCTCGATGACGTGGCCGGCATTGAATCCGCCAAGCGGGAAATTGCCGAGATCATCGATTTTCTGAAATCCCCCGAGAAGTACCGGGCCCTCGGTGCCGTCATGCCCAAGGGCGTGCTTCTGGTCGGCCCACCGGGCACCGGGAAGACCCTGCTGGCCAGAGCTATCGCCGGCGAAGCCGAAGTGCCCTTCTACAGCATCAGCGCCTCAGAATTTATCGAGATGTTCGTGGGCGTCGGCGCGGCGCGCGTTCGGGATATGTTCAAGGAAGCCCGGAAAGACGCACCCGCGCTGATTTTCATCGACGAACTGGACGCAATCGGCCGTTCACGAGGCGCAGGCCTGGGTGGTGGCCACGATGAAAGAGAGCAGACACTGAACCAGATCCTGACGGAGATGGACGGTTTCGAGGCCCACGAGAATGTTCTGGTACTGGCAGCCACCAACCGGCCGGACGTGCTCGACAGCGCCCTGCTCCGCCCGGGCCGTTTTGATCGCAAGATCACTCTGGATCGCCCACACAAGGAGGCACGATCGGCGATCCTGGCCGTTCACGTACGAAAAGTACCACTGGCGAATGATGTCGACCTGGATCAACTGGCCGCGCGCACCATCGGTTTTTCCGGAGCGGATCTCAAGAACCTCGTAAATGAAGCGGCGCTCACCGCAGCCCGCGAAAGCCTGCATGAGGTGAATGCCCATTGCTTTGAGCTGGCCCGGGACAGAATTATTCTCGGCGAGGAGCGGGACACCAAGCTTAACCCGCAAGAGCGCGAAGCCGTTGCCTACCACGAATGTGGTCACGCCATCATGGCCTACTACATGCCGAACGCAGACCCACTCACTAAACTAACGATCATCCCGCACGGTATGGCCATGGGAGTGACCGAGCAAACGCCCAAAGAAGACCACTATACGTACACCGAGAGCTACCTGAAGGATCGGATCAAGGTGATGCTTGGCGGTCGCTGTTCGGAAAAACTGATCTATGGCGAAGTCAGCACCGGCGCCCAGAATGATCTGAAGGAAGCCACGGCGCTGATACGCAAGATGATCGGCCAATGGGGCATGAGCGAAAAAATCGGCCCGCTGGGCCTGAACATCGGCGAGGAACATGTCTTCCTGGGCCGGGAGATGGGTATGCCGAGGGAATTCAGCGAAAAGATGGCTGAGATGATTGATGCGGAAATCCAGTCCCAGCTACTGGCCCTCGAGAAGGCGACCCTGGACTTTCTGACCGAGCATCGTAACCAGCTGGAAGCACTGGCCAAGGCCGTACTGAAACAGGAAACCCTGTCCGCCGAGGACGTCGAGGAAATCCTGCGCAAGGAAGATTCACGGAAGATTGCCTGATACTCAAGTCATGGCCTAGATCACCAGGTCATGACTGAACAGCGTGATACAAAATCCAAGGACCGCTCCCAGAGGTGGACCCCAATGCCGGTCAAGCCTCGACTGAGGAGCGATGTCCTGGAAAATCAGGTACAGAATACCTCCGGAAGCCATCAGCATCAGTGAGCCCAGTAACACGGGGCGCTCGGATAAGAAGAAATATCCAAACAGGCCGGCCACCGGGCCCGTGATCACCAGGCTACTCATAAAGACCAGCGTCTTTCGGGAGCTGTGGCCTTTCAGGTAAAGCAACTCCCGATAGGCGTTGAACCCTTCCGGCAGATTCTGCAATGCAATGAGTAACGCCATGAGCAGTGCAATCTCGGTGTTCACCACGGCGAGCCCGCCCAGCGCGGCAGCTTCCGGAATAAAATCGAGCATCACACCCAGAAGCTGCGGAGATTCACGGCGTTTCAACCCGAGAATCCGCTCTATCAGGAAGAAGATGAGCCCGCCCGCAAGAATAGCCGGAATCGCAAGAAGGGATTCCCCCATGCTGGATCGGCCTTCCGGAATAAAAACCACGGCGACCGCGCCAAGCAGGATGCCCCCACCGAGCGCGATCACGAAATGGCGAAACTCCTGCTCCAGCCAATTGGGTCGGATCCGTTCGAAGCTGGCGAGCAGTCCGCCCAACGGAATGCAGGCGCCGGCAAGGACGGTCAGCCCAACAATGGAGAGAACATCTATAAACATCAGCTAATCAATACCTTAGGAGCAACCGATGGGATTCAGGGCGTGACCGTGACGGGAAGATTCAGGGCCACCAGCAACCGCTCTGCGCCGGGCTCCTGGAGCAGTGTGCATTCCCGGCTTAGCACCAGCTCTACCGCCCTTTCCTGTCGTAGAATTCCGGCCACAACAGCCGGATCCGTTGATGGCAGGGACCTTACACGAAGCTCCGACTCCTGAATACCCAGGTCCTGCGCAACGCCTTTAAGGTCGTCGGCTGAGACCGTCGAGTCAGCGCCCAGCAGCAGTGTCACGGGCCGATGGGAATGGCGAACCACATCAGCGGTTGCCTGCACAGCGCGGCTGTTAGCGCTGTGATGGTCATTGAGAAACACCACAACCCTGCCCAAAGTCTCCGCCCGACCCTCACACCAGAGCAAAACTCTTCCCCGGGAACGGCGAACCAGCCCTTTTGCCGTCGAGCCCAATCGCGCACCGGGCTCGGAGGACCAACCAACTCGGCCTAAAACCAGAAGATCCTGAGGGCCGGCGAGCGCCAGCACCTCATCAATCACATGGCCCCGGGCGACACTCAAGGAATGCCTGCCACCGTATGACGCTACGGCACCGGCAAGGGCCCGACGGGCCTCGTTCGCCAACCTTTGCATTCGCTGTTCAACGTCGCCAGCAGCCAGGGGCCGACTGATACCGGAAGATCCCCCCACCTCGCGGGCAAAACCATAGCCGGCGCTTCGCAGCTGGTTCAGTTCCTCAACAAACACGCCCAACACATCAGCACCTGTATTCGATGCAATCCCGGCCGCAGCCTGCAGGGCGGCGTAACTCATTCTGGAACCATCGAGAAGCACCAGTACACGTCCAGTTGTGTTGCCAGGATCAGCCTGGTCTGCTGGCGTATCAGTCACGATCTTTGCCTCCGCTGTCGTTCGCTTCTCCGTTCTCGTCCGGTTTCTTGCTGGCCTCCGCGAACTTCTCCAGGCGTTCTGCAACCCGGCGATTGAAGCTGTTCTCAGGGAACTCGCCATTACTGTCCGGTTCTCCGGGCTCAAGACCGGTTAGCAGCTCAATTGCCTCATTGATGTCTGAAATCGGATAGATCCGGAACCGGTCTTCAGCGATCGCCTGCCTCACATCGGCTCTCAGCATGAGGTGCTCAACATTGCTTGCAGGCAGCAGAACGCCCTGCCCGCGAACGTCGCCGGCTTCCTTGCAGACATCGAAAAAGCCTTCGATCTTTTCATTTACGCCGCCCACGGCCTGCACTTCGCCATGCTGGTTCATGGAGCCTGTCACTGCGAAGGATTGCTTCAATGGCACCCGGGAAATAGCTGAAAGCAGTACACAGGTTTCTGCAACCGAGGCGGAATCACCCTCAACACCACCGTAGGATTGCTCGAAGGCCAGACTTGCGGACAGGGAAAGTTCGCCATCACCGGCGTACCGGCTCGCCAGGAAGCGGGAAAGAATCATCACGGCCTTGCTGTGAATAGGGCCGCCGAGTTTGGCCTCCCGCTCGATATCCACCACCTGCCCCTTGCCGGGACGGGCCGTGGCGGTAATCCGGGTAGGCTGCCCAAACATCGACGCCCCAAGCCTGAGCACCGAAAGGCCATTTACCTGAGCCACTTCCTCGCCAGTGGTGGCTATCATCACCACACCCCGGCTGATTTGCTCACGGCTTCGTTCCCGGACCCGGCTGGCCCGGTATTCCCGTTCATCAATAGCCAGCTGGAGATGGCCGGCTTCAACCGTATCGGCCCCGGCCTGCCCCGCCCAGTGATCGGCCTCGCTCAGGATGTCGCGGAGCACCCGGTCGTGGGCGGTCAGTTTGCGTTGGTCTGCTGCCAACCGGCTCGCATGTTCGATCAGCCGGGCCACGGCGCCCCGCTCCAACGGTCGCATTTTCAGGCCCCGGGCCATGGTGGCGATCATTCGCGCGTAGAGTTCATAGCATTCTTCGTTGCGGTCCAGGTCGTCCTCGAAATCCGCTTCTACTTTGAACAGGTCCAGAAAGTCCGGATCATAGTGGGACAGCAGGTAATAGAGCATCCGGTCCCCGAGCAGAACCACCTTGACCGACACCGGAATGGGCTCCGGCTGCAGGCTGACGGTACTCACCAACCCGTAAAGCCGCTCCAGTGACTCGATTCGAACCTCACCGGAGGACAGGATCCGCTTCAGGCTTTCCCACGCCATCGGCTGTGTCAGTACCCTGCGCGCATCAATGATCAGATAGCCGCCACTGGCCCGGTGCATGGAACCGCCACGAATCAGCGTGAAATCGGTATAAAGATTACCCTGCCGGGCCCGATGTTCAATCTGCCCCGCCAGATGCTGATGGTTGGGCAGGTCCTCGTAGATAACGGGCGCGCCGGCCGTCTCGGCATTATCGACCAGCAAATTGACCTTGTACCTTGCCAACAGGCCCGCCGGAGGCCCGTTGTCAGTATCCTGAAAAGCCTCGGCGTGCTCGACCACATCCTCGCGAACGGCATCCAGGTACTCGACGATATCCTGCAGGTGGGACCATTTTTCCCTCAACTCCCCAATCGGGCCGCCCAGGGTCAGCTGCACCATTTCTTCATTCAGGGCATGGACTCTTTCCCTGACCTCCTTCCGCATCCTGGGTATCTGCTGGATGGTTTGCTGAAGCTTTTTCTGAAGCTCCTCAACCTTGGATTCGACCAGCGCTTTCTCCTCGTCCGAGAAGTTCTTGTATTCCTCCGGGTCGATCACCTCGCCCTTGCGCATCGGGGCAAAGGTAAAGCCGGCCGGCGTGGTGATCATGGCAATGTTGTTCCGGTTCGCCTCTTCCTGGATATCAAACAGGCCCTGATGCTGACGCTTGGCCATTTCTTCCTGGAGTTCCTGCAACCTGGCCTGGTATTCCTCGCTTTCAAAGGCAGCAGGGATTGCTGTTCGGAGCTCCTCCGCCAGTTCATTCATGTGTTTCTTGAATCGCCGCCCTTCACCGGCCGGCAGTCGAATAGCGCGTGGCCGCTCTGAAAACTGGAAGTTGTAGACATGGCACCAATCCGGCGGGACCGGCTGGCTTGCCGCATGCAGGCAAAGAAAGCGTTCGACCAGCTCGTTCTTGCCGGCACCGGAAGGTCCGAGAACAAAGAGGTTGAAACCGTCTGCCTGAATACCGGCACCAAATTCCAGCGCCCGCAGTACCCGGTCCTGACCATACGGACGCTCGAGGTCCTGCAGGTCTTCGGTGGTTTGGAAATCCAGCTTGTCTTCCGGGCAACCGTGATAGACCTGGTTTTCGGTCAATGGCGCGGGTCGTGACATTACATCCTCCTGATTGTGTCGGCATTACCTGGGCACAACTATTCGAGACGCTTCTTGAACCTGAGTGACGCAACGAGCAGGCCGCCAAGGGTGAACAGCGCCAGCCAGTAGACATCCGACGCCATATTCGTTACCTCAACGTCCCTCAGAACCACTCCGCGAACCAGATGCATGAAATGCGTCGCGGGCAGTGCCTCTGCAATATACTGGGCTGCGACAGGCATGCCCTCATAGGGAAATACGAACCCCGACAACAGAATCGAGGGCATCAGAACAAACACCGTCATCTGCATTGACTGTAGCTGGTTCCGGGCAATCGTTGAAATGACCAGCCCAAGCGTCAGGCTTGCGGTGATGAACAGGAAGGTGACGCCTGCGAGCTGGGCCAACCCGCCTTCTACCGGAACATGGAACAACACCCGGCCCAGCCCCAGGATGATGCTGACCTGAATCACGCCAATAAAAATGTACGGAATGATCTTCCCGATCATCAGTTCAATCGGTCGGACCGGCGTCGATATCAACATTTCCATGTTGCCCCTCTCCCGCTCGCGGACGATTGCGGCAGAGGTAAACATGATCATGGTCATGGTCAGAATGATCGCGACCAGACCCGGCACAATATTGACGACTGTGCGTTGCTCGGGGTTATAGAGCAGCGTCACTTCAAAGGTGGGTGTAACGCGATTGACAGGACGGTCCAGCAATTCGGCCAGCGGCATGCCACGCAGACTCTTGATAGCAGAGGCAATGATCGTATCGGAGCCATCCGCAATCCATTGGGCGATGGGTTGGCTGGTTTCTTCATCGGTGGCAGGGGGCGAACCAAAGCCCAATGATTGGTGCCGCGCCAAGCGGTTATCAACATCTTCAGGGATAATGAGGACGGCCCTGACTTCGGCACTGGCAATGGCCGCCTGCGCTTTCTCTACGCTCTCGAAGTAGGATCTGATCTCAACCACTTGCGTGGCTTTCACAATCTGCACGATCTCCCGACTCAGGCCGCTCTGGCTGAAATCGACAATGCCTACCGGGATATGGCGGATGTTCGTATTGATGGCATAGCCGAATAGCAACAGCTGGAGCAGCGGGATCATAACGATCATGCCGAACGTCATCCGGTCCCGCCGGAGCTGAATCAATTCCTTGCCAAAAATGGCTCGGATGCGTCGGAGGCTGTTCATTGTCGGCCTCTTCCCGTACTGGTTACGAAAACATCCTCCAGGCTTGGGCGCACCTCGGTAAGACTGTCCCCTGTTCCGATAAAAGGTTGCCCCGTCAGATACGCAACCGGACTGCTAACCCGGTTCTTCACCAGCACTCGAAGCCGCGCGCCAAGTTGCGCTGCGGATATCACGTCTGGCAACTCAAGAAGCCGATGCTTTAACACGCGGAGATTTTCAGAACTGACCTCAACAACCCTGGCGCCCATGTTCTTCATCAACTCATCCGGTGCACCGTCGGCTCGCTTGATCCCCGTCTCGAGAATGGCCAATTTGTGGCAACGCTCTGCCTCGTCCATGTAATGGGTTGAGACCATGATCGTCGTTCCGGCATCACTGAGATCAAACAACTGCTCCCAGAAGTCCCGGCGACTCTGGGGATCCACCGCCGAGGTGGGTTCATCCAGGAACAGCAGATCTGGCTTGTGCAGTGTTGCCGCAGCAAGGCTGAGGCGTTGTCGCTGCCCGCCGCTCATACTTCCTGCCAACTGATGCCGGCTGTCACGCAGCCCATAGATAACAAGCAGATCCTCAACCCTTGAGCGCAGCTGGTTCGCAGACAGGCTGTAAATGGAGGCGATAAACCGGAGATTTTCCTGAACGGTCAGATCATCGTACAGGGAGAATTTCTGGGTCATGTACCCGATCCGCCGCCTGAGTTTCTCGGCACCGGCTGGCAAGCCATAACCAAGCACCTCCGCCGTTCCGGAGCTTGGCTTCAACAGACCGATCAACATTCGGATGGCCGTGGTCTTGCCACTGCCATTTGGCCCCAGAAAACCATAAATGCGGCCTCGCTCGACCTCCAGATCCAGCGACTGCACAGCCCTGGTATCGCCGAAATTCCGGCTAAGCCCTTCCGCGCGGATGACACATTCACTCATGGCAACTCAACCTGGGCCGGCACTCCGTTCGGTAAAGCAGCCTCTGCCTCTGGAAGCTGGACCTCTGCCCGGTACATCAACCGCGCACGTTCTTCCTGATTAAGCGCAAAGTACGGCGTGAATGCAGGCTCCGTGGCAATCCAACGCAAACGGCCCTTTATGGTTCGGCCAAGACCATCCACACGCACAGTCAGCTCGTCACCAATCGCCAGCTTTACCCGATAGGGCTCTGGCACATAAACCCTCGCAAACGGCGCCTTGCCGGCCAGAACAATCGCCAGAGGGCTGCCTGCGGTCACTCGCTCCCCCAGATTCCAGGGAAGGTTGTCGAGAATACCGTCCCGTGTCGCGACAACGGTCAGATCGGCGAGGTGTTTCTTTTCACGGGCGAGCATCGCTCTTGCCGCATCCACTCTGGACTCGGCCGCTCTCAGATCCTCTTCACGAGCGCCATTGGTTAATTCCAGCAAGGCTTCCTGCGCATTGAGCAGCTTCGCATGATTGGCGTCGCGCAAGGCGACCGCCTTGTCCAGGTCAGCCTGACTGGCCAGATTCTGTTTCCTGAGGTTGAGGATGCGTGAATAATTGGCTTCACTCTCGATGAGTTCCGCCCGGGCGCCGGCCACATTCGCTCTTGCTGCTGCCACTTCCTCCGGCCGGGCTCCGTGTCGGAGTTTTTCAAGATTGGCGACTGCCTCTGACAACTGGGCTGAGGCCCGGTCAACTTCCGCCCGCTGCAGCGTATCGTCGAGCCTTACCAGCACACTCCCTTTTTCAACCGTTGAGCCGGGCGAGACAGGGAGCTCAACAACAACTTCACTGGCGGTTGCGGTATGGGCAATTCGATCCCGCTCAAGCGTCCCCAGAGCCAGATTGACTGAACTCCCATCGCAGGCTGCCAGAGCCAGAAAAGACAGAACCAATGCAAGGCGTATCACGTTACTTACCCTCTTTTGCGATTGGCGAGTCATCGCAGCGGCTCACGGCTTCGATCCGGCATGGCGATGAGCGCCAGCACAGCGAGGCAGCAAACTCTCTGATGCAGAGAATTATAGGCGAGGGATAAAAACCAGAGATGATCTGGGGCAAGTACCCGGCTCATCAATCACCGGGTAGATGCCATCAGGTCTACCAAACGAGGGTCTTCGGCTCCTGTGAGTGTTCGCAGAACAAATGCCCCACATCCGGCACGGCAAAGCAGCGGTCACCCCGCTGGGGTTGGCGGGCGTTGAACTCGGTGTGGCTGATACCAACTTCCCACAGCTCCTCGCTCTCCCAACCATCGGGCTTGAGTTCGATGCGTACTTCCGCACCGATCAGGTTGATGGCCTCGATCCGGAAAGGCAGATGGGCCTCATCGCTTGCGGCGTGGGTCAGTCGCACTTCGTGGGGCCTCAGGTAGAGCTGCGCGTCATCGTTTTCGCAGCCTTCGGGCAGTCGCATCCAGGCGTCACCCTGGCGCATGACACCATCGCGGATCTTGCCAGAAAGCACATTCACCTGCCCCAGAAATTCAAACACAAACCGGCTGTCCGGGCGGCCATAGAGTTCCAGAGGTGTATCAACCTGCTCAATCCGGCCGTTGCTCATCACAACCACCTGATCTGAGAGCTCCAGGGCCTCTTCCTGATCGTGGGTCACGAACACGCTGGTGAAGTGCAGCTCGTCGTGGAGGCTGCGCAGCCAGCGGCGCAGGTCTTTTCGCACCTTGGCATCAAGCGCTCCGAAGGGCTCATCCAGAAGAAGGATCTCCGGACGCATGGCCATGGCCCGTGCCAGGGCGATGCGTTGCTTCTGACCGCCGGAAAGCTGCGCCGGGTAACGGTCCGCAAGGTGTTCCAGCTGAACCATTTCCAGCAGGTCTTTTACCCGCTTGCGGATCTCGGGCTTGCCGGGGCGCTCCTTGCGCGGAAGCACATTGAGGCCAAAGGCCACGTTCTCGGCCACCGTCATGTGGCGGAACAACGCATAGTGCTGGAACACAAACCCCACACGCCGGTCCCGCACATGCAGATCGGTCACATCCTTGCCGCTGAACCGGATTCTGCCCTCTTCCGGGGTTTCCAGGCCGGCGATAATCCGCAGCAGCGTAGTCTTTCCCGAACCGGAAGGGCCCAGCAACGCCGTAAGCTGGCCGTCCGGAATGGTCAGATTGATGTCATGCAGGGCCTGGAACTTGTCGAAAAACTTGTTGATACCCTGTATCTCGATGCTCATTGGAAACCCTTAGTTACGACTCTGACGCCATTCAACGATGGCCTTTACGACAAGCGTGATCAGCGCAATGCCTGCAAGCAGCGAAGAAGCTGCAAACGCGCCCACAGTGTTGTAATCCTGGTAAAGCAGCTCTACCTGCAACGGCAGCGTATTGGTCTCGCCCCGGATGTTGCCGGAGACCACCGAAACGGCACCGAACTCACCCACCGCCCGGGCGTTGGTGAGGATAACGCCGTAAAGAAGCGCCCAGCGGATATTTGGCAGGGTCACGCGTCGGAACAGCTGCCAGCCGGACGCGCCCAGCACCACACCGGCTTCTTCCTCTTCCCGACCCTGCTGCTGCATCAGCGGAATCAGCTCCCTGGCCACGAACGGACAGGTCACAAACACTGTCACCATCACGATGCCAGGCCAGGAGAACATCAACTGGATGTCGTACTCACCGAGCCACTGCCCGACCCAACCATTACTGCCGTAAAGCAGGAGAAACAGCAGGCCAGCCACTACCGGGGAAACCGCGAACGGAATATCAATCAGGGTGGTCAACAGCTTGCGCCCGGGGAACCGGAAACGGGTGACCAGCCAGGCCAGGAATACGCCGAACACCATGTTTAAGGGCACGGTGAGCAGAGCGACAAACAGCGTCAGGCCGATGGCATGAAGCGTATACTCATTGAGAATATTGCTGACGTAACCAGCCCAGCCTTCGGCAAACGCTTGCACGAAGATGAGCACCAGCGGCATGAACAATAACAACAAGGTGAGAGCCACAGCGAAACCGATCAGGGTGCGGCGAACTAACGGGCTGTCGCCAACGCGGCGATGTTTGCGTGCAGCCATGCCCTAACCTCCGTGTAGACGCTTGAGATAGCGCCCCTGCCAGACATTGATCACCAGCAGCAGCAACAGCGACACGGTCATGACCACCGCGGCGATAGCACTGGCCGCCGGGAAGTCGTATTCCTCCAGGCGAACAAAGATCATCAGACTGATCACTTCGCTGATGTACGGCGAGTTGCCGGCAATGAAGATAACCGCACCATACTCCCCAAGGCTTCGGGCGAACGAAAGCGCACCGCCGGTTACGACAGCCGGCCAAAGCGTCGGGAACAGGATCTTCCGAAAGACAGTCATATCCGAAGCACCGAGACTCATGGCCGCTTCTTCGTCCTCCGGCGCCATTTCCTCCAACACCGGCTGTACCGTGCGCACCACAAAAGGCACGCTGGTAAACGCCATCGCCACCACGATACCAAGCGGCGTGAATGCCACTTCGATGCCCAAATTGGCGAGATACTGCCCGTACCAGCCATTCTCGGAAAACAGGGTCGCAAGCGTGATGCCGGCCACTGCGGTTGGCAGAGCAAACGGCAGATCCATGATCGCATCCAGCAGTCGCTTGCCGGGGAACTCGTAACGCACCAGTACCCAGGCCATCAGCAGGCCGAACACACAGTTGAACAGGGATGCCGCAAGGGCAGCCAGAGCGGTGACTTTATAGGACGCAACCACCCGCGGATCGGTGATCACAAACCAGAACTGCTCCCATCCCATGCCGGCGGCCCGGATAAACAGGCCGCTGATGGGCAGAAGCAGCACCAGGCTGATAAAGAAAAGCGAAATGCCGAGGCTCAGTCCGAACCCCGGCAATACGCGTTTGGTGGCGGGAGCGCTCAGCCGCTTTGCCGGGCGCTCCGAAACGTCAGTGGTGGCCATGGATCAGATGCGCGTCCCTTAGCGGCGACGCTGCAACTGGTCAAGTTTGCCGCCACTGGCAAAGTGGGTCTCCATGGCCTTTTCCCAGCTGCCGGCGATGTCCTGAATCGGCATCAGCTTCAGTTCCGGAAACTTGTCAGCCACTTCCGCTTTCACGGTTTCGTTGTGCACCCGATAGTTGAAGCCAGCCAGCATGCGCTGGGCTTCTTCGGAGTAAAGATGCTTCAAGTAGGCCTGGGCCAGTTCTTCGGTGCCCTTCTTCTCGATGTTCTTGTCGATCCAGGTCACCGGGAACTCAGCCAGGAAACTCACTTTCGGAACCACAACCTGGAAATTCTTGTCCGGGTTAAGCACCGGGATGTTGTTCACTTCGGATTCGAAGGTCAGCAGCACATCGCCCAGGCCACGCTCAACAAACGTGGTGGTGGCGCCACGGCCGCCAGAGTCGAATACCTTAACCTGGCCCAGCAGGTCGCTGAGGAAGGCATCAATCTTCTCCTGGTCGTCACCGAACTTGTCCTGGGCAAAACCCAGCGCCGCCAGGTAGGTGTAGCGGCCGTTACCAGAGGTTTTCGGGTTCGGCATGATCAGCTCGACGTCTTCGCGGATCAGGTCATCCCAGTTCTGAATATTCTTGGGGTTACCCTCACGCACCAGGAACGCCATGGTGGAATAGTATGGAGAGCTGTTATTTGGCAGGCGTGATGCCCAGTCCTCGGGAATCAGATTGCCGCGCTCGGCCAGAATGTTTACGTCGGTGACCTGGTTGTAGGTAACCACATCCGCGCCCAGGCCCTGCAGGATGGCGCGCGCTTGCTTGGAAGAGCCAGCGTGTGATTGCTGGATATCGACGGTTTCGCCGGTTTTTTCTTTCCAGTAGTCCTGGAACAGAACGTTGTATTCCGCGAACAATTCACGGGCAATATCGTAGGAGGAGTTCAGCATCTCCCGCTCCTGGGCAGAAGCCGGCCCGCTCAGCGAGAACGCCAGTGCCAGCGCGCTGAACCACAGGCCCCTACGGGCTTTGGAACCAGAAAAAATCGAATTCGGCATAGTCGGCAGAGCTCCCAGTTAACTCGGAATCTTGATATACGCCAGAGGAATAGGACGGCGTTTTCTTAGAACGCAAAGATAAGGTAGAGAACTGGGAACAACAATGCCCTGACTAGATAATTTCCGACTGGTTTAAAAGCGTTTGGTTATAACGCCGGAGAGTGATCCTCCTTGAATTGAAAAATGACGACCGCAGGTAATAGATAGAACACTTTTGAGGATGTATGAACCGGAGCAGACACAGATGACGCAAACAGTAGCTTTTATCGGACTTGGCATCATGGGTTCGCGTATGGCAGCGAACCTTCTGGACAAGGGCGACGTCAACCTGATCGTCTTCAACCGCTCGACTGAAGCCGCAAAGCCGCTGAAAGACAAAGGCGCAAAACTCACCGATTCGGCGGCCGACGCCGTTCGGCAGGCGGATGTGGTCTTCTCAATGCTTGCCTCTCCTCCCGTTGTCGAGGATATGGCCCTCGGCGAGGATGGATTTGTCAGCGCCATGGCAGAGAATGCCCTCTGGGTGGATTGCTCCACTGTGAACCCATCGTTCACCGAGCACGCCGCAGAAGTCGCCAGAGCTCTGGGCATTCGGTTCATGGATGCCCCGGTTGCCGGTACCCGTGAGCCGGCTGCAAGCGGCGAACTGACCTTCCTCGTTGGCGGCAGCGACGAGGACTATCAATCGATTGAGCCGCTCCTTCAGACCATGGGCAAGAAAATCGTGCACGTAGGCCAGGTCGGTCGCGGCACCGCCTTCAAAATGCTGGTGAACGCCATGCTGGCGCAGTCCATGCTCGCCTTTGCCGAGACCACTCTGCTGGGAGAGAAACTGGGGTTCTCAAGAGATTTCCTGATGGACACCCTGCCAAACTTACCTGTGACTCCGCCCTTTATCGGGGGCAAGGCCGAGCTGATCCGCAATGGGGACTTTGACGCCCAGTTCCCTCTGGAGCTGATGCACAAAGACCTGCACCTGTTGGAGCAAACGGCCTACGAAGTCGGCCAGCCGCTGTATCTGGCCAACCTGGCCAAAGAAGTCTATGGCAGTGCCAGCAGCAGTGGCTGGGGGCGAAAGGATTTTGCGTCGGTTTTTGAGTTTCTCAACCGGCACTGACTCGGCAATTAACGTTGGCGCATATCTTCCACTACTATCAAGATAAGTGGGTGCGAGGATGACGTTGACGTGGGACTGTCGATCAAGACAACAGAGTTTGCGCCGGAAGACTTTGAACGTTTTGCTGCCAAGGTCAGGACAGATCTCAAAGCACTCAATCGTCTTCTGAACCGGCCCGGCTTTGGCGAAGGCGCAAGCTCCATCGGAGCCGAGGTGGAGTTCTACATCGTAAACTCGGACCTGCGCGTTCAACCCATCAACACCGAAATCGCCGCCCGCGTTCAGGACCCTCAACTGACGGTTGAACTTAACCGCTTCAATCTCGAATACAACCTCAGCCCCCAGGCTTTCAAAGGCTCTCCCTTCGCCAGAACAGAGCAGGAGTTGCTCTCTGCGATCCAACGGATCAACCAGCACGCCGCGTCACTGGATGGGGAGCTTGTGCCCATCGGCATTTTGCCCACACTTCGCCAGTCCGATATGGGCGCGAAGGCAATGACAGACGAGCCCCGCTATCATGCGTTATCCAAGGCGCTGATCCAGCAACGGGGCGAGCCATTCAGCATTCATATTGGTGGCAACGACGCTATCAATCTGGAAGCGGACGACGTCTACATGGAAGGAGCAAACACCTCCTTCCAGCTTCACTGGCGGGTGCCCGCACACCGTTTTGCCGATTACTTCAATGCGGTCCAACTGGTCACGCCGGTTGTCCTCGCTCTGGCCAGCAATTCACCCAGCCTGTTTGGCCACCACCTGTGGGACGAAACCCGCATTGCCCTGTTCAAGCAATCCATTGACAGCCGATCGCCCAACCATAAAACCTGGCGCCATCCGCCACGGGTTTACTACGGCAACGGCTGGACACGCAGCGCCTGGGAACTCTTTGCCGCCTCGGCATCGCTCTATCCGCCCATTATTCCACTGATGTCAGAGGAAGACCCGATGGCGGTGGTTGATCGCGGTGAAGTGCCAAAACTGGCCGAACTGCGACTGCACCAGGGAACCACCTGGCCCTGGAACCGGGCCATCTACGACCATACCGAAGGCGGCCACCTGCGAATTGAGATTCGCTCAATGCCCGCAGGTCCCACGGCTGTTGATATGTGTGCGAACGGGCTGTTCATAATTGGCGCTGCGCTGGCAGTCCTTGATGATATTCATCATCTGACGTCGATACTTCCCTTCCACTACACGGAACACAACTTCTACCGCGCCGCGAAATATGGCGTTGGCGCAGAAATCATATGGCCACACAAGGATCAGGTTCAGTTGCAGGATACGCCCCTGTTAACCGTGGCCCGGGAGCTGCTACCCCGCGCCCGGGACGCACTGGCACAAACAGCCGTGGACGGGTCAGAAATTCACCGCCTGTTGGGAATCATCGAAGGCCGCATTGAAACCGCCATGTCTGGCGCCCGGTGGCAACGCCACATCACCGAATCTCTGTTCAAATCCCTGAGCCCAGATGAGGCCTTCCAGACCATGCTCTCTCTGTACATGGCCAACCAGAAGAAAAATACGCCGCTCCATGAATGGACATTGTCGCCGTGAGTAACTCGAACGTCCTCGATTATCTGAATGACCCATCGCCCCGGACCCTGGGCCGCTCCC
Source organism: Marinobacter sp. NFXS11 (assembly GCF_040148675.1). Taxonomy (NCBI): domain Bacteria; kingdom Pseudomonadati; phylum Pseudomonadota; class Gammaproteobacteria; order Pseudomonadales; family Marinobacteraceae; genus Marinobacter; species Marinobacter sp. NFXS11. Next base: position 1,842,740 of record NZ_JAGDDV010000001.1, read on the forward strand.
CTCTTGAGTGGCTGGATCAGCTACAAAAGCCCACGATTATTCGTGTTGCCGGTCGTGATCGCTCCCGGACCCGAGCCATGGCAACGCTGCTTCACGGCAATGAGCCTTCGGGCCTGCTTGCGCTTCATCGATGGCTGCTCGAGCAGCACACCCCGGCAGTTAACTTGCTGTTTCTTCTGGGCGGCATCTACCCTGCGAAGATTCCTCCCACACTGTCATGGCGACAGCTTCCAGACGGACGTGACCTAAACCGATGTTTCAAAGAACCGTTCGAGGGAGAAGAAGGGGCAATTGCCAGGGCCATGCTGGCAGAGCTCCATAACGCGAAGCCCGAATGCCTGCTGGATGTTCACAACACCTCAGGTTCAGGCCCTGCGTTTGCCGTATCCATCACCAATGATGCGGCGCATCAGGCACTGACATCGCTCTTTACCGACCGCCTGATCATGACGGATCTACGCCTTGGGGCGCTGATGGAATATTCCGAGCAGGAGGTGCCCACGGTAACCATCGAGTGTGGTGGTTCCCAGGACGACCAGGCGCATGAATTGGCCTATGAGGGACTCGTCCGATATTGCTCAAGGCCAGATGTGTTGTCACTGGAGAAAGCGGACTGGGACGTTACTGTGCTGCGTAATCCGATCCGGGTGGAACTGGCGCCTGAAGCAACCATAGAATACCGCCGCGAACCCACCGGCCACGCCGACTTGACGTTTCCGCCCGACATCGAACATCGTAATTTCGGAATCGTGTCCCCCGATGAGCCTCTGGGATGGGTTGGCAAAAAAGGCCTCGGCATACTTACCGCGATTGGTCACAACCGAAAGGAGAACATGGAGCAGGTGCTGCAGGTCAGGGATGGGCAGATCTACCCCGCCCAGGCCCTCAGACCCTTTATGATTACCACGAACCCGGTTATTGCGAAGAGTGACTGCCTGTTTTATGCGGTCAAGGCGACGGGGGAGCCTATTTTTTAACAACGAAGGCAGCGGCTCGTTATACGCGTCCTCTGGCCTGACGTGTTAATTAACGACACTGATAATACCGGCTACATGCCACCCAATTCTGTTTAAGCACTAGGTAATATTGTCAGTTAAGTATTTGAGATGCTTGCCATCAGTACCACAACAACCACCAAGTATTTTGAGCCCGAGATCCCTGTTTAGTTGGATCATTAGCCTGCCCCATTCCGATACGGATTCCGATTTAAGCTCTTCTGAACCCTCTAGCTCAGCATGACTAAGAGATGATGCGTTTGCCTGTATGCCAATTAGCCTGCCAGATAACTTTTCAGTCAGTGTTTCTGGATTCAAAAATGATGGGTAGGAGCAATTAATAAAGTAGCCGAGGGGATGATCCGTGGTTCTGGCATCCACATAGTCAATTGCCGCATTAATTTCTGTTCCATCGAGGACCTTACCATCTGAACCAATAACGAAACTTATGATGTAAGGCAACCCTGTCTTTTCCATTGCTCGAGCAATTCCAGCTGCTTCTTCTACGGAAGGCAGCGTGACAGCAATGAGAAAATCCACTGCCGCGCTTGCAAGCTCATTGATCTGCCATTCGTGGAAGTTTCTAGCCTCATCAAATGACAATCCTTCCTCAGGAAGATAACAGTCATTCTTACACCCAATCAGACCCCCGATTTTAGCCGTCACTGTCTTGGTTTCGTTGGCAACCAGTTCTTTCATGAACCTAGCAGCCTCAACGTTGATGTCCTGGCGCTGCATTGAGGCCTCCACTCTCTCCTTGTTTGCCCGCCAAGTAGGAGTACATAGAAGTATCGGTAGATCGGCAGCCGCAGCGATGCCCAAATACTCCTGATACAAGTCACGCAACGCTGCTCTACCTTCCTCACAGTGAATCAAGGAGGTGTGAACCAAATTTTCATCTAAATCTATCTTGTCATTACGGCGGAGCCTTTCTATGACTGCGGCTTCAGCGAGAATAAATTTATGCTTTCCCAGGAGGTCTTTCATCTAAAGCTCTCAGACAATTTTGTTAATTAACGCGAAGCTTAGTGGCGACCTTGCAATGGAGGCAAAGCCGCAATGAAAAGGGCGTCCGGGGGCCATCGGCCGCGAACTGCTGCGCCTTGCTATAAGCTCTATACTACTGAATTGAATCAATAATTTTATTTCTCACAAGCTCAACCGAATCCCTGTTGTAGCCAGCAACCGCAACCATGAGTTTGCTTTGGTTAGGTGATATTTCTATACATTTAACTACAACACGGTTCGACTTTACGTTCCCGTATATTCCGTACTCATTCTCAACCTGATTTTCTAACCCCAAGACTTGCAGGGCATATGAACTTTGTATCTCGCAAGCCTCTTTGGATTTGCTCAAGTCTTTAAACCATGACCAAAGCTCAGGCGGTTTTTCCTCAGCGAGAGCTGATCCTGATAATAAAAACAAAAGAATTAAAACTGCCTTGTTGATCATGCGGATTTCCCTAATTCTTACAACGCCAGGCTCACGCGCCGGTTTGGAGCTGCGAAGCAGCGGAAAACAGGTCGCTGTGCAGCCGATTGTTAAAGCCTGCCCAGCCAGTACTGCGGACGCCGCCGGTCATGGGCAACAGCCAGAACCTGAAAGCCATCAGGTCTTTCTCGGTAAACGATAGACAAGGGAAATCTGTGAAGGGGCGCTCTACGAATATCTGGCGGCAACTCGACTTGCCATGCTTTTGGTGACTCGCCAACCAAATTGGCCAAGGCCTCAAATTCCTCTAGGAAAGCACCACCCAATCCCGGAACTTCTGATTCGTAATAACCAACTGACTCCAGGAACTCGGCTTCCGCTGCCGGGTGAAAAGCATAGTTCATTTGATCAGTGCTCTAGCCTTCCTCATGACATCCTCACCAGACACAGCCTGAACTGTGCCATTGTCGAGCTCTTCGCCTCTGCGGCGGGCCTCAAGCAACCAATCGGATCTGAGCTCCTCTTCCGACGGAGACTCCAGACTCAATACCAGTCGCTGGATCAATTGGGCTCGCTCTTCCTTAGGAAGGTGGAGCGCCTCGTCTTCAATTTTCTGGAGATTCATGAAAAAACCTCTCGTTCACGTATCGCTCAATTTTGACACGGATGGGTATCAGGTGCCACGGCTCGGATTTTTCGCTTTAACGCCTGGGCTAAGCTGCCTGATCTTGCACCACTTTGGTGGACACTTTAGGCACTGAGCTTTTCATAATCCTCCGGGGATTGGTAGCCCAGGCTCGAGTGCAATCGCTCGCTGTTATAGAACATCATGTAGCGAATGATTTCCGAGACCGCCTGCACTTTTGTGTCGAACAGACGCTTGTGGACCAGCTCCGCTTTCAGGGTGTGGAAGTAGGACTCCATGACCGCGTTGTCCAATGGATTGCCTTTGCGGCTCATGCTGCGAACCATCCCGGCCTTCTCCAGCAGTTCCCGGTATTCGTGCGCGGCGTATTCGATTCCTTGATCAGAATGGAACAGGCAACCCTGTTCTGGCATTTCGTTCAGCAACGCCATGCGCAACGCACTCTTGGTCAGTTCACTATTGCGGCGACTGCTGAACGACCAGCCCACCACTTTGCGACTGAACAGATCAATGATGGCTGCGTGGTACAGCCAGCCAGTGCGGGTTTTCAGATAAGTGAAATCCCCAGCCCACTGCTGACCGCAGCCGCTCGGTGCTTCACTGCCTTTGAGTTGATTGCCGGCGGAGCTGTAAAACGCGTGCTGCCCGGGCCGCCAAGCATACAGTCCAGTTGTAGAGGCTTTAATCTCTAGCGTCCTCATCAACCGATTTACCCGTCGACGACTGCAAGGGAGGCCCTGCTGGCGCAACGCCTGATGCACTCTTGGTGCGCCATAGGCCCGGCGATATCCCTGGTGCAATTCGATAATGGCGCCCTTGAGGACCTCATCCTGCTGTCGATGAAGGCTGACAGGGCGAGTGAGCCAGGCATAAAAGCCGCTGCGAGACACACCGAAAAACAGGCAGAGGCGCTTGATACTGAACTGATCCCGGTTCTTCTCGATAAACGCAAAAATCAGTGACGGTTTTTCTCGAAGAACCGGCGCGCCTTTTTTAGGAGGTCTATTTCCTCCTGGCGGGCATTCAGCTGTTTTTCCAGATCCTTGATGCGCTTCTTCGCCTTTGCCAGCTCGTCTTCCGCGGCGGCTTCAGAATCCGGTGGAGGGTTCACCCGTTTCGGAGAGGGCTTCTGCTTTTTCATGTGTTTGTTTTCAACCAGCGTCCCGTTGCGATGCTCCATACACCAGCGGTAAAGCATCACCGGGTGTATACCTAGCCCCTCCGCAATATCCTTGGTTTTAACGTTAGGGTGATTAGCCAGTTTAACGGCCCGCAGCTTGAACGCCAGGGTGTAACGGTCGTAGTTTCTTTTGTGGGTCTGCCCCATGATGGGCCCCTCTTAGTGTTCGGTAAAAGACCGTCCACTAAAGAGGTGCAAGATCAGCGCCCTTGTGATGGAGGCGCAGCCGCAATGAAAAGGACGTCCGGCGGCCATCGGCCGCGTACTGATGCGCCTTGTTAAAGCATTCTCGGGCTGGCAAGAAGTAGCCTGCCCTCCGAAGTTCGTGGATGCGATATTTGCCAAGGTAGACCACGCTCGGAATTACGACCAAAGCCCAAGCCACCAGCACCGCAGCCAAGTAAAAGTTTGACGACTGAATCCCGGACCTAAACTGGCCCAGCATGTAAAAAAGCGGAGCAACCATCAAAACCGAATACAGAATATAGACCGGCATTGCGATCAAGAATTTGAAAGCGCCAGAGAAATGCTTCGCTATTCTAAGAAGCGCACCTACGTAGCCCAATGTCGCCAAGAAAGCTCCAGGGACACCAACTACAACGACTAATAAAATTTGCCAGATCATAGAAGCTTTAACGCCTAGCTCTGCCGCTTGTCGGCAGCAGCGCCTTGTTAAGTGCCTGCTTTGCCATAGCTAACTCGCAGTTCATTTGAAATGGCATCTTGATATTTGCCGGTTAAGAACTGCCCCCAAGTTCTACCTTCTCTAAAACTTCGATCTCCTGGGTCGACAAGGAACACGCTCTGGATGATTGCCCATTGATTGTCTACTTTCGCCACGAAATCTACCGGATCTTGTTCTAGAGATTTAATACCGGGACAGACCACCACAACCTGCAAGCCCAACCCCCAAAACAAAGGAAAGAAGCCGACCCGAAATGCCACACTAGTTCTCAACCCTTTAAGATAAGTCCTCATATCTTTGGGGAGCACATTCAGTTCGACCACACATATAGCGCGATTTGTATTCCATGTTTGCTTCTTTAAAAGTGACACACACTCTGGAATTCTCTTGCCATAGCCGGAAACGCTTTTAAAACCATGCTCAGATAATGAATTCAGCACTGATACCCCTAAAGCACTTAACGCTGAGCACAGCGGCGACCTTGGAATGGCGACGAAGGAGCCATGGAAAGGGCGTCCGGCGGCCGTAGGCCGCGTACTGCTGCGACTTGTTAAAAACTCCCGAAGACATCTTGGTACCAGAACTTGTCTTCGTCTTTGAACCAAGACTCATTCTCTGGAGTACAAAGTGCTGCGAGTGGCTTTGCTGACAACCTGTAGCGATCCAAGATAGCCAACAGATCCCTCATAGCTTGCTCGTCTACCTCTGATTCTTGAATATGCAGATAGCCGCGGTCGATGCTTTTTATACATGGGATTTCCTGCGCCCAGGTAAAGAAGTGATCCTCGTCGAGCTGTGAATAATAGACCACTGGCTGCGTATCAATTTTGAGCACGGTTCCCTCCGATTTTTAACAGCTAATTATACGAACGCGTACGTATATCACCCGTTCGCAAAACTCCATTCAAACATGCTCAAGAAAAAACGAGCTTCTTCAGTAAAAACAATATCTTGAGCAACAATCACCACGGCTACCGCCGGAGTTATACGCCCTCTCCTGAGCCACTCCTGCTCCCGCCATAGGCGTATAACTCCGCCATTCCTTTTCTAACTTCTCAACCCTATCAGATAGTTACCGTCATTTCTCATGTGATTTTTGGGGTTTTGCGAACACGTTCGTATAACTCCACCAACATCACTCTCTTGACTTCAACCCAAACCGAAGTACTGTATATAAAAACAGCATTCAAGGATGAATGGATATGGATATCCCCACCCCGTTACCTGCACAACCGACCCGTTTTTTAGACAAAGTTCGAGGCTTTATACGCCTGCGAGGCTTGGCATATAAAACAGAGAAAACCTATCTGTTCTGGATTAAACGTTTCATCCGTTTCCACGGCCTCCAGCACCCTGAAGCCATGGGCTCTGGAGAAGTCGAATCGTTTCTCTCACATCTGGTTTTGCAGGCAAATGCAAGCGCCTCTACCCAGAGAGTCGCGCTGAACGCATTGGTGTTTTTATACCGTGAATTCCTTGGCAAACCTTTGGACGACCTGAAGTTCGAACAGTCCAGAAAGCCGGCAAAGCTCCCAACGGTATTCAGTAAGGAAGAAGCCAGCTCTGTAATTCGCAACCTGAGCGGAGATTACAAGCTTGTTGCCATGCTCCTCTATGGTTCTGGTCTGCGTATCAACGAAGCCCTGCGTCTAAGAGTCAAAGATGTTGATATTGATATGCAACAGTTGATTGTTCGAGGCGGCAAAGGCTCTAAAGATCGAATTACACTGCTACCGGATCGCCTCGTCGAACCGTTAAAGCAACAGATCGATTCCGCGCTGTATTTACATCAGGCGGATCTCTTGAAGGGGTTCGGCTCGGTTTATCTTCCAGCAGGCTTGGACCGCAAATATCCAAGCGCCAGCCAAGAGCCCGCCTGGCAGTATATCTTTCCAGCGCAGGAGCTTTCGCGAGATCCTCGCTCTGGCATTCGCCGGCGGCATCACTTGCTCGACCGAACTGTTCAGAAGCATTTTCGCCGGGCTATTCAGGCGGCAGGTATCCGCAAACTCGCGGGTAGTCATACCTTTCGTCACAGTTTTGCCACACGTTTGCTTGAGGCAGGCTATGACCTCCGCACTATCCAAAAGCTACTCGGCCACTCGGATCTGCGCACCACAGAGATCTACACCCATGTCGTTCGCAAGGGCGGTTTTGGCGTTCGCAGCCCGGTTGACGAAGGCTTCTAACTCTCCCAGTTACTGGCTGGAATTCGCTTAACGTGGATGTGGCTGATAAGCCGGATGGTGGGGCGGATCAGGAACTGGAAGCTGCCAATGATAAACAGCCAGATGGCCGCTTTCTCGTATTCCGGGAACAGAAACAGGATGCTCCCCACCAGAAACCAGATGGCGATGAAAAAGTCGTTGATGATGCTGACCACTTCGTAGCGGCGCCGGATGATGAGCTCTTCCCTGCCGAGCTTCAGGGTCAGGGGGTTATCGGTGCGGTTTTCAACCATTCGCTTGGTGGTCTCCGGTCTGGAAGGCGCGCGACGGAAACCGGGTTCCGCCGCGATTGGGATTATTGCATGTCGTTGAAAGCAGCGTCGGTTCTAGCTGCCAGGATAAAGTCGTTCTTGTGCAGGCCGCCGATTTCGTGGCTCCACCAGCTCACTGCGACTTTGCCGTACTCCAGAACAACCACCGGGTGGTGATCTTCTTCTTCGGCAAGTTCGCCAATCTTGTTGGTGAGCTCCAGGGCCTTCACAAAGTTTTTAAGTTTGTAGACCTTATGAAGCTGTTCTTCCCCGTCAATTTCCAGAACTTCCCAGTCTGGAACCTCTTTATGCAGCTGCTGCTTTTCTTCCTCAGTCGCTTTGGCTGCGTTCGGGCTGCAGGCTTCACAGCTTTGTGTTCTCAGGTCACTCATTTCAACCTCCATGGTTGATGGCTGTACTACAAGCGTGGGTCGTGCCCTTCGCTTTATCAACCCTTCTCTTGAAATCCGGTGACTTTCCGAATACTGTATATTTAAACAGTATTTCGAGAGTTTTCATCATGAGCGAGCTTCTGAACACGCTGATGCAGGATGCCCGTGTCTGGCAGGGGCACCGCCATACCCAGACCACACAGCCTGCGGAATCAACCGGTTACCAAGTGCTGGATAACCAGCTCGGTGGCCTGGGCTGGCCCCGAGGCGCCCTGAGCGAGTGCCTTCTGGATGCCCCGGGTATTGGTGAGCTGCATTTGCTTCTGCCGCTTATGCAACGGGTGTGCGAAGAGGGCAGAAGCGTGTTCTGGCTGAACCCGCCGCACACGCCCTATGCCCCTGCCCTGGCCCGGGAAGGCGTGAATCTGGACCAGGTGGTGCTGATCCATACAGAGGATGAGGGCGACTTTCTGTGGACCCTTGAGAACTGCCTGCGTTCACCGGTCACCGGGCTGGTGATGGCCTGGCCGGGAAAGCTGGCCTCACGGGAAGTCCGCCGCCTGCAACTGGCGGCCGAAGCTGGTAGCAATGTGTGTGTACTGTTCCGGGAACGGCGCTACGCCGAGCAGAATTCTCCCGCTGCCCTGCGGCTGGAACTGGAACCGGGGGAGCAGCAGGATCTCAAGGTGAATGTGCTCAAGCGCCGGGGTAGCTGGCCCGGGCAGCGCTGTTCACTGGCCATGGCCCAGCGGGCCGATCTCTCCTTCCGTGAAACCACCCGGGTTGTCCGGGGCCCATGGTCGGGTTCAACCGGGTAATAACGCTCCATGCTCTGGCTGTATCTGCATTTCCCGCACCTGGTGCTGGACCATATTCGGCGCACCCGTGAAGATGAGGGCGCCCTGGTGGTGGTTGAAGGCTCTGGCCAGAAGGTGATCCAGGCCTGCCCCGAAGCCAGGAGCCAAGGCATTCGCAGCGGCATGCGCCTGAAAACCGCCATCAGCCTGGCGCCGGATCTGGGCATGGTGCGGGCCGATGAAACCCAGGAGGCCAGGATTCTGGAAGATCAGGCTCGCTGGCTATACCGCTATGCTGCCCATATTGTGCTGGTGCCGCCCGATGGTCTACTGGCCGAGATTGGCAGCCTTCAAAAACTGTATGGCGGGCTGCCCGCCGTTTGGCAAACCGTGGAACAAGGGCTGAATGAGCGCCAGCTGAATGCCTGGATCGGTATTGGCTATACCCCTCTGGCCGCCCGGTTGATTGCCCGCGCCGGCAAGGGGGAATGCACGGCAGACAAGGGCCACATTCTTCGAAGCCTGAGCCAGATGCCGCTGTTGGCAGCGGAATTCAACGAGAAGGCCAGCACCCGTCTGCAGCGCCTGGGGCTGAACACGCTGGGGGAGGTGTTTGATTTACCGCCCGGTGAACTGGCGCGGCGCCTGTCTCCGGAGTTGCTGGCTTACATCCAGAGAATCCAGGGTACCCGGCCAGATCCCCGCACGCCCTGGCAGCCACCCCACTCGTTCCGGCAACGGGCGGATTTTGTGCAGGAAATAGAACATACCCAGGGGCTGCTTTTTCCGCTCCAGCGCATGCTTGCCGAACTGGAAGAGGATCTGTGCTGGCGCCAGCAGGATACCGACAGCCTGCGGCTGGTTCTGAAGCACCGGCACGCGGAACCAACCCGGCTGCAGATTCGCACATCCGGGCCGGAGCACCGGGCCGATCATTTCCTGAACCTGGTTCGCCTGCGGCTGGAGCAACATTCCCTGAGCGCCCCGGTTATCTCCATGGTTTTGCTGGTGAAATGTTTCCTGTCACGGGAAGCACCCTCCGGGCAGGATCTGCTGGGTGAAACCCAGGATCTGAATGAAGCCTGGCATACGCTGATCAGCCGGCTGCAGGCGCGTCTGGGCGATCAGGCTCTCAGGCAGCTCTCGCCACAGGCGGATCATCGTCCCGAACGGGCCTGGTCGGCCTCGGAAGTTCTGCGTAAAACCGGAACGCCGCTAGTACCGGCAGCAGAGCTGCCCAGACGGCCGCTCTGGTTGTTGAAAGGCCCGCAACCGCTGACCGAGGCGCCCGTTACCTGGTTTTCCGGGCCTGAGCGCATCAGCGGTGGCTGGTGGGATGGCCAGCGCGTGCACCGGGATTATTACATTGCCCAGTTGAGCAGCGGCCAGTTGGCCTGGGTCTTCCGGGATGCCCGGGAAGGCTGGTTTGTGCATGGGTGGTTTGGCTGATGTCCGGGCAAAAGTATGCAGAGCTGTTTTGCTTCAGCAATTTCACCTTCCTGACCGGGGCCTCTCATCCTCACGAGTTGGCTGAGCGGGCGCACGAGTTGGGTTACACCGCTCTGGCCATCACCGATGCCTGCTCCGTTGCCGGCATCCCCCGGGCCTGGGCGGCGCTGGCAGAAAGCCCGGTAAAACTCATTACCGGCAGCTGGTTTGAGTTGTCGGATTCGCCCGCCGGTGCCACTCAGCCTCGCTTTATCCTTCTGGCCCGCACGCGCAAAGGCTATGGCCAGCTTTGCCAGTTGATCACTACCGGCCGTCGCCGGGCTGAGAAAGGCCATTACCAGCTGTTTTACCGGGACATTGAAACCCACACCCTGGATGATTGCCTGTGCCTGTGGCTGCCCCCATCGCCTACCGAGGCGGATTCCGATCAGGTGCTGGCCTGCGGCGAGTGGCTGGCCCGCCTGTTTGACCCCCGGATCTGGATTGCCGCAGCCCGTACCCTGGAATCCGGCGAGGAGCAACGGCTGGCGCGGATACATTGGCTGGCCGATCAATTGCGCATTCCCGTTGCTGCCGTGGGCGAGGTGCACATGCACAGCCGGGAACGCCAGCCCCTGCAGGATGTGCTCGCCGCCCTGCGCAACCACACCAATCTGGAAAATGCCGGCCACTGCCTGTTCCAGAATGGCGAGCGATACCTGCGCCCCCTGCCCGTTCTGCAACGGCTGTTTCCGGAAGCCTGGCTGCATGAAACCCTGGCCATTGCCAGCCAGTGCACCTTCGAGCCCGGTAGCCTGCGCTATGAATACCCGCCAGATCTGGTGCCGGAGGGAAAGACTCCGGCTGGCTACCTGAAACGGCTGACCCGCGAAGGCGAGCGCCGGCGTTACCCGGATGGCACACCACTGCAGGTTCAGAGCCTGATCCGCAAGGAGCTGGGCCTGATCTCGGAGATGAAGTACGAGCATTACTTCCTCACCATCCACGATATTGTCGACTTTGCCCGCAGCCGTGGGATTCTCTGCCAGGGCCGGGGTTCGGCGGCCAACTCTGCGGTTTGTTATTGCCTGGGCATCACCGAGGTGAACCCGGCCCGGGTGGAACTGCTGTTCGAGCGGTTTATTTCCAAAGACCGGAACGAACCGCCCGATATCGATGTGGATTTCGAGCACGAGCGGCGCGAAGAAGTTATCCAGTATATCTACCGGCGTTACACCCGTGAGCGCGCCGCCCTGGCTGCCACGGTGATCCGTTACCGGCCCAAGAGCGCCATTCGGGATGTCGGCAAGGCCCTGGGGTTTGATCCGGCCCTGGTGGAACAGCTGCTGGAAGGCATCGACTGGCGGGACAAGGCCACCAACTGGCGCCAGCAGATTCTCGACAAGAAAATTACCCGCAACCCACAGGTGGCGGACCAGTTCTTTACCCTGGTTAATACCCTGCTGGGCTTCCCACGGCATCTGTCCCAGCACGTGGGCGGTTTCGTGATCAGCGCCGGGCCACTGGCCGAACTGGTGCCGGTGGAAAATGCCGCCATGGCCGACCGCACCGTGATCCAGTGGGACAAGGACGATCTTGAAAGTCTGGGCTTGATGAAGGTGGATGTGCTGGCCCTGGGCATGCTCTCCGCCATTCGAAAAGCGCTGGAATTGATCAGCGAAGAGAAAGGCCAGCCTTTCCGGATACAGGACATTCCCCAGGAAGACCGTGACACCTACGCCATGCTTCAGACAGGCGACAGCATCGGCGTTTTTCAGGTGGAATCCCGGGCCCAGATCAACATGTTGCCCCGCCTGAAGCCGGAAACCTATTACGACCTGGTGATCGAGGTGGCCATCGTGCGGCCCGGCCCCATCCAGGGTGACATGGTGCACCCGTACCTGCGCCGCAAGCACGGCCTGGAGCCGGTGGACTACCCGAACGATGCTGTGCGCAAGGTGCTGGAGCGCACGCTTGGCGTGCCCATCTTCCAGGAACAGGTGATCAAACTGGCCATGGTGGCGGCCGGCTTCTCCGCCGGCGAAGCCGACCAGTTGCGCCGGGCCATGGCGGCCTGGAAATCCCACGGCGACCTGACCCCGTTCCGGGAAAAGCTGGTCACCGGTATGCTCGAGCGTGGTCACGATGCCGATTTCGCCGAGCGGCTGTACCAGCAGATCTGCGGCTTCGGTGGCTATGGTTTCCCCGAATCCCACGCCGCCAGCTTTGCCCTGCTGGTGTATGTCTCCGCCTGGATCAAGCGGCACTATCCGGCGGCTTTCTACTGCGCCCTGCTCAACAGCCAGCCCATGGGATTTTATTCCCCTTCACAACTGGTGCAGGACGCCCGGCGCCACAATGTCACCGTACTGCCACCGGATGTGAATGCCAGCCAGTGGGACCACACCCTGCAAGGCGAAGACCGCCATCTGCGCCTGGGCCTGAGAATCATCCAGGGCCTGTCCGTGAGTGGCGCCGAGCGCATCCACCAGAACCGACCAGCAGGCGGCTACCGCTCTGCCAGCGAACTTCGCCGCCTGGCCACCCTGAACCAACGGGATATGGAACTGCTCGCCGGCGCCAACGCCATGCCAGCATTCACCGCAAATCGCCACCAGGCCTATTGGCAGCTGCTCGACCACGAACAGCCCACCGAACTGTTCGCCGAAGAGGCCGCTGTCGACTATCAGCCGGAATATTGCCAGCAACTGCCGGAACCCTCCGAAGGCCAGAACGTGCTGGCAGACTACGCCAGCCAAGGCCTCACCCTGCAACGTCACCCCCTGGCGTTACTGCGGGAACAGGGCCATCTGAAGTTTTGCCTCAGTGCCGAACAACTGAAAGCCACCAAAGCCGGCATCCCTGTCCAGGTCGCCGGCCTTGTCACCGGCCGCCAACGCCCTGGCTCCGCCTCCGGCGTTACCTTCGTCACCCTGGAAGACGAAACCGGGAACGTAAATGTGGTGGTATGGCTGGAAACGGCACGGCGGCAGCGGAAGCCGTTACTGACTGCCCGATTACTGCATGTAAAGGGAGTGCTGGAGCGGCAGGGGGACATTGTCCATGTGATGGCGGGACGACTTTCGGACCTCAGCCACCTGATTAAGTCGTTGCCCGTTCATTCCAGGAATTTCCATTAGCCACAAAAAAACCCCGCCCAAAGGCGGGGTTTTCGGTACTGCGGCAAGAGGATCAGCTCAGGAGCTTGATCATCACACCAGCAGCAACCGCAGAGCCGATAACGCCGGCCACGTTCGGGCCCATGGCGTGCATCAGCAGGAAGTTCTGCGGATTGGCTTCCAGGCCCACCTTGTTGGAGACCCGCGCTGCCATCGGCACCGCAGATACACCGGCAGAACCGATCAGCGGGTTGATCTGTTCTTTGCTCAGCTTGTTCATCAGCTTCGCCATCAGAACACCCGAGGCGGTACCCACACCGAAGGCCACGATACCCAGGCCCAGGATGCCCAGGGTCTGGGCGTCCAGGAACTTGTCTGCCATCAGTTTTGAACCAACGGACAGGCCAAGGAAAATGGTCACGATGTTGATCAGAGCGTTCTGGGCAGTGTCGCTCAGGCGCTCCACCACGCCACACTCGCGCATCAGGTTACCGAAACAGAACATACCAAGCAGCGGTGCCGCATCCGGCAGGAACAGAACGACCGCAATCAGAACCACCAGCGGGAAGACGATCTTCTCTTTCTTGCTGACCGGACGCAGCTGCGTCATCTTGATCTTGCGCTCTTCAGGAGAGGTCAGCGCCTTCATGATCGGCGGCTGAATCATCGGCACCATCGCCATATAGGCATAGGCAGAGACAGCAATCGCACCCAGCAGATGCGGCGCCAGAACGCTGGCAACATAGATGGAGGTTGGGCCGTCAGCACCACCGATGATACCGATAGCGGCCGCTTCCAGAATGTTGAAATCCAGAACACCGGTCCAGTCCAGCAGCGCAGCACCGATAACGGTACCAAAGATACCGAACTGGGCTGCAGCACCCAGAAGCATCGTCTTGGGGTTAGCCAGCAACGGACCGAAATCGGTCATCGCACCCACACCCATGAAGATCAACAGCGGGCCAACGGTACTGCCGATAACTACGGAGTAGAAGTTATACAGCATGCCATTGCCGTAACCGAAATCCTGGGCCAGGGAGTTGGCCATCGCCATTTCGGAGTAGCTGGCTTCTTTTACAGCCACCTTGAAGGCTTCTTTCAGCTCGGGTGTTACTGCCTGGCCGGCCTGGTAGGCCACATCCAGAGGTGCTGCAAGGGCAGCCAGTATCTGGCCCGCCTCATTCTTCAGGGCAAAGTGGATGGCATTTTCCGCCGCAGTCAGGGCGAGGCCTGCCTCCGGAATATTCGCCAGAATGCCGCCGAACCCGATGGGTACCAGAAGCAATGGCTCAAATCCCTTGCGAATGGCAAGGAACAGAAGAAGAAGGCCGATGGCGATCATGATCACCTGGCCGATCTCAATGTTGAACAGGCCACTGCCTGTCCAGAGCGTCATTAATTTATCCATGGAATGCTGGCCCTTATGCGATTGTCAGCATTTCATCATCAGGGGAGACGGCATCACCGACCTTGATGAAGACTTCGCCGATAGTGCCGGCTTTCGGCGCGCGAACCTCGGTTTCCATTTTCATGGCTTCGAGGATAATCATCACATCGCCCTCTTCCACGGTGTCACCCGGAGAAACCAGGACCTTGAAGATGTTGCCGCCCAACGGTGCAACCACAGGCTCGCCTTCACCCGCTGCGGGTGCCGGAGCAGAGGAAGCAGCCGGCGTTGAAGCCGCACCGCCCTCACCCTGGATCTGGCTGATCTCGCCACCTTCGGAAACGGCAACCACAAACTTCTTGCCATTCACTTCAACGGTGTAGGTCTCGGGGCCTTCAGACTTCGCGGCCGGAGCAGCGCTTTCAGCGGTCGGAACCGGCTCGAACGCATCCGGATTGTTACGGTTTTCCAGGAACTTCAGGCCGATCTGCGGGAACAGCGCGTAGGTGAGCACGTCGTCTTCGACGTTGTCGGCCAGCTTGATGCCCTTCTCGTCGGCCAGCTTCTTGAGTTCGTCAGTCAGCTTGTCCATTTCCGGCTCAAGCAGATCCGCCGGACGACAGGTCACAGGCTCTTTGCCATCCAGAACACGCTCCTGCAGTTCCTTGTTCATCGGCGCCGGTGCAGCACCGTACTCGCCTTTCAGGATCGCGGAGGTTTCTTTGGAGATGGACTTGTAGCGCTCGCCGGTCAGAACGTTCAGTACCGCCTGGGTACCGACGATCTGGGAAGTCGGGGTTACCAGCGGTATGAAGCCCAGGTCTTCGCGAACCTTGGGAATCTCGTCCAGAACCTGGTCGAACTTATCGCTGGCGTTCTGCTCACGCAGCTGGTTTTCCATGTTGGTGAGCATGCCACCCGGTACCTGGGCAATCAGGATGCGGGAATCGGTGCCACGCAGGCTGCCTTCGAATTTCGCGTACTTCTTGCGCACCTGGCGGAAATAGCTGGCGATTTCTTCGAGAAGGTTCAGGTCCAGGCCGGTATCACGGTCAGTCCCTTCCAGAATGGCAACCACGGCTTCAGTGGGCGAGTGACCGTAGGTCATGCTCATGGAGGAGATCGCGGTGTCCACGTTATCGATACCGGCTTCCGCTGCCTTGATGGCGGTAGCGGTCGACATGCCAGTGGTGGCGTGGCACTGCATGTGGATCGGAATATCCAGCTCTTTCTTCAGACGGCTGACCAGATCATAGGCCACGTACGGCTTGAGAATACCGGCCATGTCCTTGATCGCAATGGAGTCTGCACCCATGTCGGCAACTTCTTTCGCCAGCTCTACCCACATCTCGATGGTGTGCACCGGGCTGGTGGTGTAGGCAATGGTGCCCTGGGCATGCTTGCCGGTCTTGCGAACGGCTTTAATGGCACGATCCAGGTTACGGGGATCGTTCATCGCATCGAAAATACGGAATACGTCAACGCCATTTTCAGCGGCACGTTCACAGAAACGGTCCACCACATCATCCGCATAATGACGATAGCCCAGCAGGTTCTGGCCACGCAGCAGCATTTGCTGCTGGGTGTTGGGCATGGCTTTTTTCAGCTCGCGGATGCGCTCCCAGGGATCTTCGCCCAGGTAGCGGATGCAGGAATCAAAGGTAGCGCCGCCCCAGGATTCCAGGGACCAGAAACCGACCTTGTCGAGTTTCTCGGCAATCGGCAGCATGTCATCCAGCCGCATACGGGTGGCAAGCAGGGACTGGTGGGCGTCACGCAGGATAACGTCCGTAATCCCCAGCGGTTTCTTTGTGTCAGTCATCGTGTCAGCCTTCTGTTTAAAGGTTCTAGTCTTTTACCGGTTCACTTCTTGTGGCGGGACCGGAATTGTGCAATCGCCTTCTTGATGGCCTCGGCGGTGTCAGGGTCAACCGACGCGGGCGCCTTCGGCTTGGCACGTGGCGTTTTGGCCGGGGTTGCCGGCTCTGGCGGCGCAAACCGTCCTATGAGCTTGGACATGAGGAGTGTCGCGAACACCAGAATAATGAGGAACACGAACACAAACCCCATTCCGGCAATCATCAGATCGACGGCTTGTGACATCAGGTCATTCATATCGAACAGCTACCTGTATTGATTTATATTTCTCCCGATCTGTGCCCGGACTGACCAGTTAGACTAAGGTCTAACACGCTTCCGCGACAATTCGGGGGGCAAAATCCTGCGTAATTTACCGTTTTCAGGGTGCCCGAGCAACCTGAATGCAAAAATCTATACGGGGTTTCCGAGCGTCACGGCCCGAAAAGACACGCATTTATACAGACGAAGCAATTCTCATTCAGGCATATCGAACGCGAATTTTCCGACCCTTGACCTTGCCACTTTCGAGCCTGGCCAATGCCTTACCTGCAAGCGACTTCTCAACCGCCACAAAACACTGATGGTCAAACAGATCGATCTTGCCAACAGCCTTGCCGGGCAGGCCTGCTTCGCCGGTCAGGGCACCCAGGACATCGCCTGGACGGACCTTGTCTTTGCGACCACCGGCAATGCACAAGGTCTTCATGGCGGGCACGACCGGTTTCAGCGGCGTCGCCAAGAGTTTCTCCGTGTCTCCCCATGTCACGCTGCGGCCTCTTTCGGACTCAATGCGGGTAATCTTGTGCCCCTGGGCCGGCGTGCAGAAGGTAACGGCATGACCCTGCTCCCCTGCCCGGCCGGTGCGCCCGATCCGATGGGTATGAACTTCGGGATCCCGCGCAGGCTCGGCGTTGATCACCAGAGGCAGAGACTTTATGTCGAGGCCACGGGCAGCCACGTCGGTGGCAACCAGGATGGAGCAGCTCTGATTGCCAAAGCGCACGAGCACGCTATCTCGATCCCGTTGCTCCAGATCGCCATGCAAAGGCAGCGCAGAGAAACCCCGCTCACCGAGTTCCGCCGCCATGTCGTCGCACTGCTGCTTAGTGGTGCAGAAAACGATGCAGGACTCGGGCTGACGCTCGGAAAGCAGCGCCACGATGGCATCCGATTTGGACTGTGGCGACACTTCGTAGAACAGCTCTTCAATGTCCGGGTTGTCACCGGTGTCCTCGGCCCGAACGTCCACCGGGCTTTTCTGGTACTGCTTGCTCAATTCACGGATGGGCGCCGGCCAGGTCGCCGAAAACATCATGGTCTGGCGTGATGGCGGAGTCTGGGACAGGATGTCTTCCATCGCTTCCTGAAAACCCATATCCAGCATTCGGTCCGCCTCATCAAGCACCACGGTTTTAAGCCGCGCCAGCGAGAGGGTCTGCTTGCGCAGGTGATCCTGAATCCTGCCCGGGGTACCCACCACAATATGGGCGCCGTGGCTCAAGGACCCGATCTGGGGACCGATGGCAACACCGCCGCATAAAGTCAGCACCTTGATATTGTCCCGGGCCCGCGCCAGCTCACGGATAGCTTTGGCGACCTGGTCTGCCAGCTCACGGGTCGGGCACAGCACGAGCGCCTGAACCGCAAACAGCCGGGGATTGAGCCGTTCAACCAGGCTGATGCCAAACGCCGCCGTTTTTCCGCTTCCGGTTTTGGCCATGGCAATGATGTCTTTTCCCGCCAGCCCCGGGGCAAGGGCCTTCGCCTGAATCTCTGTGGGTTGGGCAAACCCCAGCTGGTTGAGGTTCGAGCACATGGCGGTAGACAGGCCAAAGTCGTTAAAAGAAGACATAGAAGAAAATCCCGGATTCAGCGGAAGCTGGTTATGAAGGCGATAATGAGGGCGTATACTAGGCCGAAATGATACCAGAATATGCAACGAAAGAACGGAGTTACTGATGGCATCCCTGCAGGATCAATTGCTGAAGGCCGGCCTTGCCGACGAGAAAAAAGCCAAGGCCATTCGCAGCGAAAAACGGAAGAAAAGAAAGCAGCAACCCAAGGGCGCTGTCGAGGTTAACGAGGCCGAGATCCGGGCGCGCGAGGCTCGGGAAGAAAAAGCCGAACGGGATCGGCAGCTGAATCTGGAGCGCCAGCGCGCTGCCGAGAAAAAAGCCATCCACGCCCAGATCCGTCAGTTGGTGGAGACCAATCGACTGGATCGCAGCCGGGGTGAAACCTCCTACCAATTTGTCCATGACAAGAAGATCAAGAAGCTTTTTGTGGACGACACCATGGTCGATCAGCTATCCCGCGGCCGCCTGGCGATTGTTTTCGTGAACGACAATTACGAGATTGTGGCTGAAGGCGTTGCCCGAAAAATCATGGAGCGAGATGAGAGCGCCGTGGTGGTACTTCATGATCGCAAACAGGACGATGCGGGTGAGGATGATCCTTACGCAGGCTACGAAATCCCTGATGATCTGATGTGGTAACGCACTTCTCAACCGCAGACTCACCCTTTTGACACTACATGCAGCCGGGAAATGCATAGGTACTACTCATAACCCCAAAACTTCTGACTTGGCCTATAATTTAGTTATATCCATAGAACAAAGGGGATTAACCATGAGAGTGAAAAATTCATTGAGCTTGATTGCTGGCGCCACGTTACTGGCGTCTTTGGCCAGTATGCCGGTTGCCGCCCAATCGGAAGACCAGGTTTTCGGACGGGAACTGATGACCCAGCAAGAGCTGCAGGAACACCGCACAACCATGCGCAACCTCAATACCGACGCCGAACGTGCGCAGTACCGCCAGCTTCACCATGAGCGGATGATGGAACGAGCCAGAGAGCGTGGCGTGGAACTCAGGAACGGGATGGGACAGGGTTCCGGGCAAGGCATGGGGAAAGGCCAGGGCATGGGTCAGAAGAACGGCCAAGGTATGGGCCAGCAAAATGGACAGGGCGCCGGGGGTGACGGTAAAGGCAATAATCAGCAGTATAAGATGAAAGGCTCGAACAGCCAGTAGTCGGAAGTTTCTGTTCCGGAACACAAAAAAGCGGGGCTGATTTTCAGCCCCGCTTTTTATTTGCGCCTTTTAACGGCAGGATATTCAGGCATTGCTTAGACGCTTGCGCGCCCACAAGCCGCCCAACGCCATCAGAACCAAGCCTGGCAGAACTGGATCGAACGGAGCACCCGGTTTGCCTGCGGTGCAACCGAAGATGGTACCGCCGCCACTACTGGGCGCTGCAGCGGGCTCTTCCGGTTCGGGTACAACCGGCGTTACCGGTATGGTCGGCTCATCCACTGCATCGTTCAAGCCAGTTACACGCAGTGTGAAGGTACAGTTGGTTACGTTACCGTCACCGGAACAGGTTGGCCAAGATGAAGCATCGGCCACACTGATGGTGGTGTTGATGTTAACGTTGGCCAGATCCTCTATCGGACCCTGTACGTAACCCGCTACACGCTCATAGTCAGCAGGTGCCGAGATAATCAGCGCGTTTACCTCTTCCAGGGTAACGAGTGTCCCGTCTGCTAACTCGTACATCCCCTCTTCACCCTCATCTGCAATCCACGTAGCGTAAAGAGAATCGTCGCCAGCGTTCAGTACTTTAGGAGGATTGCTCGCCCAGTCTGCAAACTGTGCAACCTCTACTGCCTCACCATCGACAAGAATCTTGAAGCCCGCCCCCGTACCGTTGAAATCAGCCACATAGAGCGCAGAAGCATCCAACTGTGTAAGAGTGATGGCATCATCAGTCGCGCCCGCCGGATCGCCCTCATCCAGGGTGTCGACAAGCGGCTTCACATCACTCACATCAATGATTTGAAGTTCGCTGGCCTCATTAGTCACGGTGGCGAAAAAGTCACCATTTGGATCGTAATTCTGGGCGTTAATCTCGATCTCAGCCGTCAGCGGATCACCATCAAGATCCCGAGTGTCTACAATGACATTTTGAAAATCCTTACGAAATGTCTTCCAATCCTCCGCATCTGTCGCAGGATCATCGTAGGCCAGAAGGATGGAGTCATTCGCAGGATTACCATCGTGATCAATAAACCACCCTGTCGGAACGTTGGCCAAAGCCAGCCAGTTTCCTCCGGACAGCCCAGCATATTGAGTAGGTATGTCGCCACTGGTTTCCAATACATCTTCATTAGCGACAGTTGCGCCTTCAGTAAACGCTGCGACGCTGGTACTGAAGAACGGCAGTCCTTCCACTCTGCTGCCGCCGAAGAGACCGCCAGGATATTTGCCAATAGGCCCGATAGAAAGCTTGCCAGAGTCGTCTGCCAGGAATCCGAATGCCAAACCATCGTCCGCTACGGAGCTGGTGAAATCATTACCAACACCAAAACCGGTTTCAAAGCGGAAAGCTTTGAGGCCACCATCAACCGAATTGGTTATATCAGTCAGGTTTGAAAACTTCCCGATCACCCGATAGAGCTTCGTTTCCTCATCAGGGGTCACATCAAACACGAGGTCAATGGGCCCGTTGGTTTCAACTGTCTTCAGTTTGAAACGCTTTCCGGAGTCACCAGGTGCTTGGCAGTTAACTGCAAGGTCAGGCTGCGCCATGATACAGCCGGCAAAGGCATACACATCCGGGCCGACGGTTCCGTTGAAGGTCTCATTATATACAGCCAGACCCAACCCGATCTCACCACTATCATTAACCGGATCAAACCAGCCAAACGTTGCGGTACCCTCTGTATCGGTATAAACCAGCGTCTTTCCCTCAATCGGCGAAACCGAGAGGTTATCGGTATTTACGTTCTCCACAGTTGCTGAAAGCGCTGCTTGCGACAACCCTACGATTGAACACATCACCGCCATGGCAAGCGGTTTCCTCGCAAATTGTTTTTTTGTAGCTATCATGAATTTTCCCTGTATGTACCCTGAAACCAATCCAAAACCTCCAAAGCTTTGGACTATCCATCTTCGAATCTAAAGCACTCTTAGGAATATAGAAATATGGTTTCGACATAAGAACACACACCTTTAATTACTTTTGACCTCCCCACTGATGGATGGCTGTATAAAGGGAACTACCGGCACCCATTCACCGCATCTAATTCAATGAGTTAGAACCACTTCTCACCTCATTGATCTGGCATTCATGTTAGCCATCAGACCTCACTGACCGCGCTTGACCCACAAAACTGCGACAATCTGTCACACCCGCCCTGACCGCCAAAGACTCAGATACCTCTCTCATGGAAGACATGGGGGCGTCAGAACATTGCGAGTAAAGGTTTGTGATAGCTTTTTTCTCACGATCTATTAGCTTTTCGTGTCATAAAGTAAGCAAATGGCAAACATCTGTTACCGTAATCCCCTGGAATATTGAAGTAAAAACAGACCTAATAGGCCGAGAATAAAAATACCGAATATTCCAATGGCGTATCAGAAATTTTTCTTCCAAAGAACGGCCCAGACTGAAAGCCACTGATATCGTTCACGCGATCTTTCAAGGACACCCATGGCATTTTCAAGCTTTCTCACTAACATGACCATTCGAACCAGGTTGGCAGGAGGATTTGCCATCCTACTGCTTCTGACCATTCTGGTAGGCCTGGTCGGCGACCGCGCACTGGACAGTTACGGCCAACGTTCGAACATCGTTGCCATGCTCGGACAGGTAAACACCAACCTGACCGAAGCCCGGGTTGAAGAGAAAAACTTCTTGCTGACTGGTGAGGCGCAGGCTGTCGCTCAGACTCAGGCCCAGGGCGATCGGGTTCTGGAGCTGACCAATGACATCAAGCCGCTGCTCGCAGTACCCAAGGATATTGAAACCTTGGGCCTGATTCAGGCGGACGTAAAAAAATACCAGCGGCTCATGGGCGAGGTTGAAACAAACATTGGTGAACGGGAGGCAGCGCTCGAGCGCCTTGAAACCAGTGCCCGCATTTTCGGATCTTCCCTGAAAGCTCACAGTTCCCTGTTTTTTGCCTCCGCCATTTTTGAAGATATGCGCCGCTCGGAACGCAAATTCCTCATCGAACAGGACGATGCGAGTTTGAAGGCGTATCTCGAGGACGCGAAAAGAGTCCAGGGCCCTCTGAAATCCGCGGCCATTACTGACGACGAGAAAAAGCAGATCAATACAGCGCTCGACACTTACGTCAGCGAATTTCGAGCGGTTGTTGATCTGACCAACACGGGGGAGCAGCTCTCTGATGATATGGTCAGCACTGCGAGGAACGCCATCGAGCGGGCTAATGACCTCCGGGCGCTTCAGGCCCAGAAAATGGAGGCTGATCGTGAGCAGGCTTCCTGGTTTATCTTCGGCGCGACCGGTATCGCACTTATTCTCGGCATCCTGATGGCCTTCCTCATTACCCGCGCCATCGTCTCCCCTGTCAATCAGGCGGTGAATATTGCGTCCGAAGTTGCCTCTGGCAATCTGACCGTAGACATCAAGGCAAGCGGTACCAACGAAATTGGCCGTCTGATGGCCGCTCTGGCGACCATGGTAACCAGCCTCCGGGAATTGGTAAGAAGTATTGAGTCGGGGGCGTCCAATATTGCCGCCTCGGCAGAAGAACTCTCGACCGTTACCAGCCAGACCAGCGATGGCATCAATCGCCAGAAACAGGAAACCGATCAGGTTGCCACGGCCATGAATGAAATGACCGCAACCGTTGGCGAGATCGCTCGCAGCGCCGAGCAGGCCTTTTCGGTGGCAACCGATGCAGCGAGTCAGGCAGTTGATGGTGAGCGGGAAGTTCGCGAAACCGTGGATCAGGTCAACAACCTGGCGCGGGAAGTCAGCCAAAGCATGGAAACCATCCAGGGACTCCAGAGAGAAACCGCCAACATCGGCACCGTGCTGGACGTCATCAAATCCGTCGCCGAACAGACCAATCTCCTGGCACTGAACGCTGCCATTGAAGCAGCACGGGCTGGCGAGCAGGGTCGCGGTTTTGCCGTGGTGGCTGACGAAGTACGCTCCCTCGCGCAGCGGACCCAATCATCCGCCCAGGAAATCGAGTCGCTGGTAACGTCTCTTCAGAGCAGTGCCGGCAACTCGGTATCTGCCATGGAGTCGAGCACTACCATGGCCTCGAACACCCTTGAGCGTGCCACGGCAACCGGAGCGACCATCGAGCGCATTGCCCGGGCCGTCGAGGACATCAAACAATACAACAGCCAGATTGCCACAGCCTCCGAGCAACAGACTTCGGTGGCCGAGGAAATCAATCAGAACATCACAAGCATCCGGGATGTTACCGATCAGTCCGCCGCCTCATCGAACCAGACCGCCAGCTCCAGTAGCGAACTGGCCAGACTCGGCAGCGATTTGCAGAATCTGGTCGCGCGATTCCGACTATAAGCTTTTCAAAACATTCACGTTTACGAGCATCGTCGAGGTTGGTCGCAAAATACTGATCTACCTCGA
Source organism: Marinobacter sp. NFXS11 (assembly GCF_040148675.1). Taxonomy (NCBI): domain Bacteria; kingdom Pseudomonadati; phylum Pseudomonadota; class Gammaproteobacteria; order Pseudomonadales; family Marinobacteraceae; genus Marinobacter; species Marinobacter sp. NFXS11. The sequence continues at coordinate 1,866,557 of NZ_JAGDDV010000001.1, forward strand.
CTCGGCCCATTGCCAATTCCGTATCTCGAGCAAGTCCTGCCCTTCTCTCTCAATGAATTGCTTGTGCTCCGACAACCGATCCTGCATGTGTTGCTTCAGATACGCCCCTCTCTGCATGAGACTCGGCACACGATCAACTACGTCCATGACAAGATGAAATCGATCAAGGTCGTTCAGGACAGCCATATCGAAAGGCGTTGTAGTAGTGCCCTCCTCTTTATACCCACGGACATGAAGATTTTTGTGATTGGTTCTCCGATACGCCAGCCGGTGAATCAGCCATGGGTATCCGTGGAAAGCAAAGATGATTGGCTTGTCGTTGGTGAATAAGGTGTCGAAGTCACGTGACGAGAGGCCAACGGGGTGCTCCTCTTTTGGTTGCAGGGTCATGAGATCAACGACATTTACCACCCGCACCTTTAGATCCGGTACATGCTCACGCAGGAGTTTGACGGCTGCCAGGGTTTCAAGGGTGGGCACATCACCGGCACATGCCATAACCACATCCGGTTCCCCATCGTGACCGTTACTCGCCCACTCCCAGATCCCGATGCCCGAATGACAATGTTTGATTGCCGACTCCATGCCCAGCCACTGGGGACTCGGCTGTTTACCCGCCACAATGACATTCACCTTATCCCGACTTCCCAGGCATTTGTCGGCAACGCACAGAAGCGTATTGGCATCCGGTGGCAGGTATACCCTCACGATGCTGGCTTTCTTGTTTACGACATGATCGATAAATCCCGGATCCTGATGGGAGAAACCGTTGTGATCCTGACGCCAAACGTGAGATGTCAGCAGTATGTTGAGCGAGGCCACTGGTCTGCGCCAGGGAATACCCTGACTTACCTTGAGCCATTTCGCATGCTGATTGAACATCGAATCAATAATGTGGATGAACGCTTCGTAGCAGGAGAAGAATCCGTGACGGCCCGTTAACAAATAACCCTCAAGCCACCCCTGACAGGTGTGTTCGGAGAGGATCTCCATTACCCGGCCATCCGCTGACAAATGATCATCGTAATCCATGCGCGCTGCCTGCCAGGTTCGATCCGTTACCTCCAGCAGAGCGCCAAGTCGATTGGACACCGTCTCATCCGGGCCCATCACCCTAAAATTCCGGTTTTCTCTATTCAGCGCCATGACATCGCGGAGGTATTCGCCCAGACGTCGCGTCGCTTCCCCCAGCACTGCGCCCGGTTCCGGGACATCAACTGCGTAGTGGCCAAAATCGGGAAGTCGCAGATCCCTGAGCAACAGACCTCCGTTGGCGTGGGGATTGGCTCCCATCCTGTATAAACCCTGCGGGGCCAACGCTGCGAGTTCAGACCTGAGCGATCCTTTGTCGTCGAACAACTCCTCGGGCCGGTAGCTTTTCATCCAGTTTTCCAGCACACGCAGGTGCTCTGGTTTACTGGCCAACTCGGCAAAAGGTACCTGATGGGCACGCCAGTAGCCCTCAACCCTTAAACCTTCAACTTCTTTGGGGCAGGTCCAGCCCTTTGGTGTTCGCAGAATGACCATTGGCCAACGGGGACAGCCTGCGCCCCTGCCATTTCTGGCCAGAGACTGGATCGAGCGGATCTCGTCCAGAACCTCATCCATAACCGACGCCATCCTCTGATGCACCGCCAGAGGATCATTGCCTTCAACAAGGTAGGGTTTGTAACCGTAACCGGAAAACAGGTCCTCAAGTTCTTCCGGGTTTATTCTTGCCAATATGGTGGGGTTGGCGATCTTGTAGCCGTTTAAATGAAGGACCGGCAACACTGCACCATCGGTAACGGGATTCAGAAACTTGTTGGAATGCCAGGCGGTTGCGGCCGGGCCGGTCTCTGCCTCGCCATCGCCAACCACGCAGGTCACAATCAGATCGGGATTGTCGAAAGCGGCACCAAAGGCATGGCTGAGCGAGTACCCAAGCTCGCCGCCTTCATGAATCGAGCCAGGCGTTTCCGGTGCGGTGTGGCTCGGGATTCCGCCTGGAAAGGAGAACTGGCGAAACAACGTTTTCATCCCCTCCTCGTCACGACTCACACTGGGGTAGACTTCGGAATAGGTGCCCTCCAGATAGGTGTTGGCGACAATGCCCGGCGCGCCGTGACCTGGCCCCGTGACGTACATGATGTTCAGATCCCGCTCGCGAATCACCCGATTAAGGTGCGCATAAACCAGGTTGAGCCCGGGCACCGTACCCCAATGTCCCAGCAGCCTCGGTTTTATATGCTCAAGTTTCAGGGGCTGCCGCAACAGTGGGTTATCCTGAAGATAGATCTGACCAACGGAAAGGTAATTGGCCGCTCTCCAATAGGCGTGAATGCCTTGCAGCTCATCGGGAGTAAGCGGGCCTTCATAGTGACTGGCAGTCTCGTTACTATCCATGAACTTAGCCTCCCTGCCCTATGGCAATGGCTAGCAAACTAAAGAGAATACTCCTCGTGTAGGCCTGGCATGATGACCTCCGTGTTACTCAACTGCGAAGCAAACGATTCCATCGTATCTTGCTCACCATGGACGAGGAATGTTCGACCCGGACTCCCGGTCCGACGGTGCCAGGCCAACAGCTCATCCCGATCTGCATGGGCAGAAAATCCACCTATGGTATGAATGTTGGCTCGCACCGGAATCTCCTCGCCAAACAATCGAACCTCTTTGGCGCCATCCACGATCAGCCTCGCCAACGTGCCTCCGGCGGCAAAGCCCACGAACACGATACTGGAGTCCTTGCGCCACAAGTGATGTTTGAGGTGGTGACGAACCCTGCCGCCAGTGCACATCCCGGAACCTGCCATTATGACGGCCCCGCCTCCCAGCCGATTCAGAGCCATCGACTCGGACGTCTGACGCACGAAATGGAGGCCAGGGAAATTAAAAGGATCCTGTCCTTCACTGAAAAGTTCACAGGCGTCTTTGTCATAGCACTCCGGGTGACGTCGAAAGATCTCTGTCGCAGAGATTGCCATCGGGGAATCCAGGAACACCTGAATTGATCCAGAGAGGCTTCCAGCCTTGATACCCTCCCGAAGGTAATAAAGAATTTCCTGGGCTCGCTCCAGGGCAAAGGTAGGGATGATGACATTTCCGCCAGCTGCGAACGTGCTGTTGATTGCCTCATAGAGCTCTTCAACGGATGGCTTCAGCGACTTGTGCAGACGATCGCCGTAGGTTGTTTCCATCACGACCACATCCACATCTGAAGGCGGATTCGGATCCCGCAGTATAGCGCGCCCCTGGTAGCCAAGATCCCCGGAAAACAACACCCGCTTCTTTCTTCCTTCGTCTTCAAGTTCCAGTAAAACAGATGCGGAACCCAGAATATGCCCGGCATCAGAAAAAGTCGCCTGAACGCCCTTTCCCAGGGCTATAACCTCCCCATACTTCGCTGTGCGGCCAAAATGATCGAGACTGTTGAGCGCATCAAGCGTTGTGTATAGCGGGCCGATCAGCTCTTCTTTGTTGTGCCCGTGTCGAGCATGTCTTCGGGCCTGTCTCTCAGCCTCTTCTTCCTGAAGTCCCGCCGCATCCAGCATAACCAGCTTGGCCAACTCTCTGCTCGCTGCGGTTGTGATGATTTCGCCACGAAAGCCTCGATTCACCAGAAGCGGTATTCTTCCGCAGTGATCGAGGTGGGCGTGAGTGAGCAAAAGGTAATCTATATCAGCCGGATCAAAACCAAGCGGCGCCCGATTTTCTTCGTTCAGTTCGTGCCCTCCCTGGTAAAGGCCGCAATCGATCAATATCTTCTGGCCGCCGCATTGGACCAGATGACATGATCCGGTTACGCCCAGATCGGCTCCGTGAAATGAAATTTCCATCAGCCTGTTTCCCTTAATTGTTGTCAGGCAGCGGGCTGCCAATGGCCCGATGCCAGTGTCGGATTCCGTCCCATATTTCCTCAGCGGTTTCCGCATACCAGAACAGTTCACGATCCTCTTCGTCGATCACACCCTCAGCAACAAGGAAATCGACATTTACTGCCTTGCGCCAAAACGATTCACCGACCAGAACGATCGGTAACGGCGCAATGGTTCGGGTCTGCACGAGCGTCAGAGTTTCGAACAGCTCATCCAGCGTGCCATAGCCCCCTGGAAAGGCAACGAGTGCTTTCGCCCGCTTCAAAAAGTGGAGTTTACGCATGGCAAAATAGTGAAACCGGAAACACAGGTCCGGGGTTATGTAGGGATTTGGAAACTGCTCGTGGGGCAACGTAATATTTAGACCAACAGATTTGGCTCCCACGTCAAAGGCGCCTCGGTTTGCCGCCTCCATGATACCCGGCCCACCGCCCGTAACCATTGTCACGCGAGAGTCCTCGGGGCCCGCCCCGCATTCCGCGACCAGCCTTCCCAATCTCCTCGCTTCCTCGTAGTAACGGCTTTTCGATTCAATCGATTTTGCCACTTGCAGACGACGCCGGAGATCCTTGTTTTCAGGGCTGCCGGCCAATGCCTCCTCGAGAGCTGCGACTTTACGGCGTGCTGCTTCGGGTTGATGCAGGCGAGTGCTACCAAACACCACGATGGTGTGCTCGATTCCATGCTTCTTCAGCAACAGTTCGGGCTTCAGGTAGTCAATCTGCAGGCGTACACCACGGGTGTCTTCCTCGTTGAGAAACTCAACATCGCGGTCCGCCTGACGATAACCCGGGCTCGCAATCAATGCCTGAACCCGCTCGAGTGCTTCCGGGTCGTCCTCCGCCGCTTTTGGCGTTTGCCAGGGCAAAGGTTCCTTTCGTTCAACTCGATGAACGGGGGGCGGTACGGACTTGTGGGGATCCCAATCTTTGGACATAAACCCAGTCAGCCAATCAAGGACGCATTGAGTCAGAACCCGCTCAAATGGCCTCTCAAGATGCAAACGCCGAGAGGTTGATGGGCAAGGAGGCTTTACTAAATAAAAGTAGTCAGGCGGGGTTATGCTGTCCATGGGTCAGCAGAAGATGCAAATAAAAAACCCCGCACATGGCGGGGTTCTTTATTTGATATGGCGCGGCTGGGAGGATTCGAACCTCCGACCGCCTGGTTCGTAGCCAGGTACTCTATCCAGCTGAGCTACAGCCGCTTAAAACTTGTGGCAGGTTGATCGATGGCGCGGCTGGGAGGATTCGAACCTCCGACCGCCTGGTTCGTAGCCAGGTACTCTATCCAGCTGAGCTACAGCCGCACATTGATCACTTGCCGTGGTTGAATGCTACTTCAACCTGTCTCTCTTTCCCCGAAAGGGAAATGGCGGAGAGGGAGGGATTCGAACCCTCGGTACGATTGCTCGTACGGTTCCTTAGCAGGGAACTGGTTTCAGCCACTCACCCACCTCTCCTTGAGAACGGGGCGTATACTACCATAATTTTTCTGTTTTCATAGGGTTGACACGAGATTTTTCGGGCCCGTTTCCCCACACCATCAAAAAAGCCGTTCAGGTTTCCCTTGAACGGCTTTCTGTCTCTCAGCTGTTGCCGGGCTCGGGCTCTTCAGAGCCTTTTTCCGACTGAATCCGCTGGTAGATTTCTTCACGGTGTACCGCGACTTCTTTCGGGGCATTGACGCCAATGCGCACCTGATTGCCTTTTACTCCCAGGACGGTGACGGTGATATCGTCGCCGACCATCAGAGTTTCGCCCACGCGGCGAGTCAAAATCAACATATCCCTTACTCCCTATCCAGAGCTACCTGTTCCGATAAATGGTTTTTTTGATCTATTTATTGCTTTTATAGTGGGATCACTTACTGATCAATAGACGCACATTCCCTTATACGGTGCACGTTTGTCATAGGCTCAGTATATGATGCCCTTTTTTCGGAGGCCCCGCAGACCGACCTTTTATCTGCGGTTTTCAGGCCTCTTCCGATACCGCGGGCTTGTCGAGTTCAAATGCACTGTGAAGCGCGCGAACCGCAAGCTCAAGGTATTTCTCGTCGATCACCACGGAAATCTTGATTTCTGATGTGGAGATCATCTGGATATTGATTCCCTCGTTGGACAGCGCCTCGAACATCTGAGTTGCCACACCAGCGTGAGAACGCATACCGACACCCACGATGCTGACTTTGGCAATCTTGCTGTCGCCGGCTACTTCACGAGCGCCCAGTTCGTCAGCAACACGCTGAAGCACCTCTTTCGCTCGCTTGAAATCATTGCGATGGACGGTAAACGTGAAGGCAGTGCGGTTATCCTCACCCACGTTCTGCACGATCATATCCACTTCGATATTGGCGTCACTCACCGGCTTCAGAATGCGCAGCGCGCTGCCCGGGGTGTCCGGTACGCCGGCAATGGTCAGTTTGGCTTCATCACGGTTAAAAGCGATGCCGGAAACAACCGGTTGTTCCATGGCGTTTTCATCCTCAAGAGTAATCAGGGTGCCTTCGCCTTCCTGGAAGCTGGAAAGAACCCTTAATGGAACGTTGTATTTACCTGCAAATTCTACCGAGCGGATCTGGAGCACTTTCGAACCCAGACTCGCCATTTCAAGCATTTCCTCGAACGTAATCCGTTCAAGCCTGCGCGCAGTGTCGACAACCCTCGGGTCGGTTGTGTAGACACCGTCAACGTCAGTGTAGATCTGGCATTCGTCTGCCCTGAGCGCTGCCGCCAGAGCCACCGCCGTGGTATCCGATCCGCCCCGCCCAAGCGTGGTGATGTTTCCACTTTCGTCGATTCCCTGGAATCCGGCAACCACCACCACTCGGCCCGAATCCAGATCTTCGCGCATGCGCTGCTCATCGATCTGTTTGATCCGCGCCTTGGTGTGGCTGCTGTCCGTGAGAATTCGGACCTGGGAGCCAGTGTAAGAACGCGCTTCACAGCCACGCTTCTGCAACGCCATGGACAGGAGCGCGATGGTTACCTGCTCACCGGTGGAGACCAGCACATCCATCTCACGCGGTGTCGGCTCCTCCATGATGTTGTTGGCCAGGGCGATCAGTCGGTTGGTTTCACCGCTCATGGCGGAAACCACGACAACAACATCATGACCTTCCTTCCGAAAACGGCTCACCTTCTCGGCTACCGCTTCAATACGCTCGGTTGTTCCAACCGATGTGCCACCAAATTTCTGAACCAACAGAGCCATTATTTTCCCAATATCCGAAACGGGGACTCACAGCGGAGTGATGCTCCGCCACTTAGAAGAAACGGGCGGGATTATAAACCTCAGCCCGCCCACAAAAACAGTTGCTTAAGCGATATTTTTCTCGACCCAGCCGGCAACACCCGCCAGGGCATCCTCCAGTTTGGATGGATCGTTGCCACCGCCCTGAGCCATATCGGGTCGCCCCCCGCCTTTGCCGTCGACCTGGGCGGCCAGATGCTTCATGAGGTCCCCGGCCTTGATCCGGCCCGTGGCCGATTTTGTAACACCGGCAACCAGAGTCACCTTGCCATCTTCCACGCTGGCAAGAACCACGACGCCCTCGCCCAGCTTGTTCTTCAGCTGATCGGCCGTCTCCATCAGGGCCTTGCGGTCAGCACCTTCCAACTCGGAAGCCACCACCTTGAGCCCGCCGACGTCGACAGCGGTGCTGGCCAGATCGGTACCGGCCGAGGAAGCAAGTTTTGCCTTCAGGGCATCCACTTCCTTCTCAAGCAGACGGTTGCGGTCAATCGTCTGCTGGACCTTTTCAATGACCGACTCGCGGGAGCCTTTCACCAGGCGGGCCGCCTCGCGAAGGGTACGCTCGGTGCCGTCGATCCAGTCCAGTGCGCCCATGCCGGTAACGGCTTCGATACGACGGACGCCGGATGAGATGCCACTTTCAGAGGTAATACGGAAAAGACCAATGTCACCGGTACGCGAAACGTGCGTACCACCGCAAAGTTCAACGGAGTAATTGTCGGTACCCATGCTGAGCACCCGAACTACATCCCCGTATTTTTCCCCGAACAGCGCCATGGCACCCTTTTCCTGAGCCTTTTCCATGTCGGTAATTTCAGTCTGGACCGGGCTGTTCTCCAGGATCTGCTCGTTCACCTGGCGCTCAATTTCGCGAAGCTGCTCCGGAGTAACGGCCTCAAAATGGGAGAAATCGAAACGCAGTTTATCCGGGTCCACCAGTGAACCTTTCTGGCTAACGTGCTCACCCAGCACCTTGCGCAGGGCCGCGTGCAGCAAGTGGGTAGCGGAGTGGTTACGCTTGGTCCGCTCGCGACGGGCGTGATCGATCCGCGCGTCAACTTCCAGACCCGGGAACAGCTCGCCCTCGATCAGGGTGCCGAGGTGCAGGTGATTATCACCTTCCTTGCGCGTATCCGTTACCTTGAAGCGACCGCCGCTCCAGGTCAGCAGGCCGGTATCGCCGACCTGGCCACCAGACTCGGCGTAGAACGGCGTGCGCTCAAGCACTATAACGGCCTCATCACCGGCTTCAGCGGTCTTTTCCTCGCCGTTGACGATGACCGCACGGATTTTCTCATGACCGTCAATGTGCTCGTAACCGGTAAACTCGGTTTTGCCCTCAAGCTGCAGTCCGGCTGCGTTGTAGTCGATACCGAATTTGCTGGCTGCCCGGGCGCGCTCTCGCTGACCCTCCATGGCTTTTTCATAGCCTTCGTAATCCAGCGTCAGGCCTCGCTCGCGGGCGATGTCGTTGGTCAGGTCAACCGGGAAGCCAAAGGTGTCGTAAAGGGTGAAGATGGTCTCGCCCGGAATCTCGGTACCCTTGAGCTCGGCAATGTCCTGCTCAAGCAGGCGCAGGCCCTTGTCCAGAGTCTTGGCAAACTGCTCCTCTTCCTGCAGCAGAACCTTTTCAATCTGTTTGCGGCTGCTGACCAGTTGCGGGAATGCTTCGCCCATCAGCTCACACAGGGCGCCCGTGAGCTTGTAAAAGAACGGCCCGGTTGCACCCAGCTTGTTACCGTGACGCGCGGCACGGCGGATGATCCGGCGCAGCACAAATCCCCGACCTTCGTTTGAAGGCATCACGCCGTCCGCGATCAGGAAAGCACAGGAGCGGATGTGGTCGGCAACAACACGCAGCGATGCCTCGGTGGTGGCAGCGCCCCCAAGAATGGTAGAAGCGGCCGCCAGCAAATCCTGGAACAGATCAATTTCATAGTTGCTGTGAACACCCTGCAGAACCGCCGTGATGCGCTCCAGCCCCATGCCCGTGTCGACAGACGGCTTGGGCAGCTTCAGCATCTCACCGTCAGCCGTGCGGTTGTACTGCATGAACACCACGTTCCAGATTTCGATGTAACGGTCGCCGTCCTCTTCCGGTGATCCGGGGGGGCCACCGGCGACATCCGGGCCGTGATCGTAGAAGATTTCGGTGCAGGGACCGCAGGGACCCGTGTCCCCCATCTGCCAGAAGTTGTCAGATGCGTAACGGCCGCCTTTGTTATCGCCGATACGGACGATACGGTCTGCCGGCACGCCGATTTCCTTGTTCCAGATGTCGAAGGCTTCGTCATCTTCCGCGTAAACGGTAACCCAGAGTTTTTCCTGGGGCAGCTTCAGCCAGTTCTCGCCCGTCAGGAATGTCCAGGCGTAGTTGATGGCTTCCCGCTTGAAGTAATCACCGAAACTGAAGTTGCCCAGCATCTCGAAGAAGGTGTGATGACGGGCGGTGTAACCGACGTTTTCGAGGTCGTTGTGCTTGCCGCCAGCGCGGACACATTTCTGGGACGAGGTTGCCCGGGTGTAGTCGCGCTCTTCACGCCCCAGGAACAGGTCCTTGAACTGGTTCATTCCCGCATTCGTAAACAACAATGTGGGGTCGTCCGCAGGTACCAGCGAACTACTTGGAACAATGGTGTGGCCTTGCTGCTTGAAATAATCGAGGAATGCCTGTCGCAACTCTGCGGTTTTCATAGCCCTTTGATACCTTTCCAGAAACCCGGCGGAAACGCCGCCCGGTCCGCGATTGAATACGGATACTTACATGCTTGTGCAAATCCGCTACTCTAGCACACGCCGAGAACAGGAAAAACGTGAAACATCACAGGAGATTCCATGCCCCGACGCTTCCATGACGCCGAGGAACTATTCCCACCAGCCACCGCCCTCAAACGTGCCCTTGCCATTATTTACGACGGTTTGATCAGCATTGCCGTGCTGCTTGTCGCTACCTGGGGATACACCATGGTGGCCGGCTGGATCACCGGCTGGGACAGGTACGAACAGATGGCCGAGGCAGGCCAGCTCTCCGGGGACCCGGGGCTGACGTTCGCGCTGTTCCTGATTCTTTACCTGTTCTTTGCCTATTTCTGGACGCGCATTGGCCAGACCCTGGGGATGCAGGTTTGGAGGATTCGCATTGAAAACATTGATGGCACTTCTGTGAGCTGGAGCAAGGCGCTCAGGCGTTACGTGACGGCGGCTGCTGTGATCTTCCTGACGCTTCTGGGCAGTTACTATCTCGGTGCAGCCACTCTGTTTTTGAGCATTCCTGCTATTGTTGCGCTGTTCTATCCGATCAATGGCCTATCCATTACCGACCGCCTCTCTGACAGCGTGGTTGTATCCATACCCAAAGAAGCGACCAAAAAGTAATGGTTTAGCCGGCGGGATAGCAGGGCTGGTCAACCAGCCCGCCGCATCAGGATGCCACCAGCCACGGCGCTTACCGCGATGGGCACCAGCACCGCAAGCATTGGGTTGAACCCGTATACAAGGCTCATTGGCCCAAGAAAATCCTGCATATATTTGAACAGAAGCCCCACCAACAGCCCGGTAAAAACCCGGAACCCCATGGTGACCGAGCGCAGTGGCCCGAAGATGAAGGATATTGCGACCAGCACCATGACCGCCGTTCCCAGAGGCATCAGCGCCTTCTTCCAGAAGGCCAGCCAATAGCGGGAAGCGCTCAGGCTTTGCTCGCCAAGATAGGTGGCGTATGTGTAAAGTCCGGTCATCGAGAGATTCTCGGGCTTGACGATCAACACGCTGAGAACGCCGGGCGAGAGGCCGGTTTCCCAGCGCAGGGTCCTGTCGTCAACCCGGGCCGTTCGATCATCCTCGAAACGAGTGGTGCGAACATTTTCCAGCAACCAGTGGTCGCCCTGATAAATCGCTCGCTCCGCAAAACTTGCGGCCAGCAGCTGCCGATCATCATCAAACTGGAAACGCGACACCCCATGCAGGACGCCATTCGGTTGCACGGCATTCAGATGGATGTATGAATCCCCTTCCTTGTGCCAGACCCCCGATGCCGACGCCACGTTGCTACCAGCGCCCAACGCCACAGCCTTGTAACTCTGGGCCACCCGTTCAGCAGGCGGGGCCAGATACTCGCCAATCAATACACCCAGAACCACGATAACCAGCGCCGGCTTCATCGCTGACCAGACAATACGCTTGAGCGATACACCCGCAGCCCGTACAACCGTCAACTCCGAGGAACTGGCCATAGAACCCAGGCCCACCAAGCAACCCATGAAGGCGCCCAGCGGCAAATAGTCGTAGATTCGTCTTGGCAGGGTCAGGAATACATACCAGAGTGCGTCCAGGATCTGGTAATTGTTGCGGATGTCATCCAGTTCGGCGATGAACGCAAAAATGAGGTCAAGGGACAAAACCACCATCATCACGAGGAACATCGCGCCGCCAACCGAGCGCATTACATACCCGTCAATCTTGCGCACGAGCACCCCCATCCCGAATCAGGCGGCGCCGGTATAACCAGGCCGGGCCGAACTGAAGCCATAGCCCAAAGCCGAGGAACAACGCGTGGACCCAGAGCATACCCAGCCATTCCGGGACCTTGCCGGCGGCCAGCCAATCCCGGGCTACAATAAGCAGGCCAAGATAAGTAATGTAGACAAGCATTGCCGGCAACAGATGAAAGAACCGGCCCTGGCGTGGATTCACGCGGCTCAGCCTCACTGCCAGCAACGTTACGATTGGCACGATGAGCGGCAGCGAAAACCGCCAGTGCAGCAACGCACGATCTTCCAGGCGGTCTGATTGCATCAGGCTCCAGGTGCTGGCGCCCTCTTCCCGCTGCTTGGTGCCAGCCTCGCCGCCCTCAATCTTCAAACCGTAGGCCTCGAAATCGATCACATTGTAATTCAGCTGGCCCGCAGCGCCCTCAAAGCGACCGCCGTTTTCCAGTATGAGAAAACGGCTGCCGGTTTCCGGATCTATCAACTGGGAGCCGGAATCTGCGGTTATGATCGTCAACCCCCGCCCGTCCGGTGCGTACTCGGCGATAAAAACGCCCTGCAACTGGCGCTTGTCTTCACTCAAAGCCTCGGTATAGGTCACCCGCCCACCGGAGGAAAAGTCCTGGAATCGTCCGGGTGCAAGCATTTCAAATTCTGTTGCCTTACGCTGTTCGTTCAGGATGTCCTGAACCTGGTTCATACCCCAGGGCGACACGTAAAGACTCATAGCACCAACAATGATCATCACTGGCAGACTGCCCAGAAGCGTTTTTCCCAACAAGGCCTTATCACTAACCCCACAGGCGGACAAGACCGTCATTTCGCTTTCGAGATACATGCGCCCATAGGCGAGCAGGATGCCTATGAACAGCCCGAGGGGCAGTATCAGCTCTAGAAAACCCGGAAACCGGAAGGCCATGATCTCCAGCAGCACACCGGCCGAAATGCTGCCCTGGGCTGCACTGTCGAGATATTTCAGGAAACGGCCGCTCATGAACACCAGCAGCAGGATGCCCGAAACGGCAACCATGCTGATCATGATCTGGCGTATGAGGTAACGGAAAATAATGCTCAAATCGGTCTCTCTGGCCGTATCCGCTGAAACGTGGAGGTCGCTGGGAACTGCGCGTATTCTATTTAACCTTGGTGCCGAATGACAGAGTAGCGGTATTACACCGGCATGAAGGCACGGACAGGCATGGAAGCCGCGCCAATCGCTTGATAATTGCGCGGCAAGCCCCAATGCTAGACTAGATCACAATCAAGAACGATTCCCGCCGCCGGCGGGAGCCTCGTGAACAATCAACAGGAGTTGCCATGAATTTCAGCCTGAGCAGTAAAGCCATCGCCAGCACCAAAGCAGACTGTCTCGTAGTTGGCTTGCCTGAGAAAGGCACCTGGCCCGATTCGACGAATCAGGCCGATGAGGCTCTGGGCGGGATGATCAAGACACTCCAGAAGGCCGGTGACCTGTCCGGCAAAAATGCCACGACGCTGACCATTCCCCTGACCGATCAGCCCTGGACTCGCCTGCTTGTGGTTGGCACTGGCAAGGATGAAGATCGCAGCCCTGCCAACTACCGTAAAGCGTTGATCGCGATGATGACCGCGCTCAAGGACGGTCCGTCCAAAAGCGTCGCGATCGCCCTCGCAGATACCCCTGTAACCGGCGAAGAAGCTGTGAGTTCTGAAGCAGCCCGTCTCAGCCTGATTGGCCGGACCCTTGAAGATCAGCTTTACACCTTCAGCGACTTCAAGAGCGAAAAACCCGCCGCCCGGAAGCTCAACAAAGCTATTGTGCATGCCTCCAGTGCCGGCAAGGCCCTCAAGGATGCCTTCAACCTCGGTCTGGCCACCGGCCGTGGTATGAATCTCACCCGGGATCTGGGCAACACGCCGCCCAACATCTGCCACCCGGAATGGCTGGCTCAGCAAGCCAAGAAGCTGGCCAAGGATTACGACTGCATCAAGACCGAAGTGCTTGACGAAAAGCAGATGGAAAAGATGGGCATGAACACCATCCTGGCCGTGGGCAAAGGCAGCACCCAACCGCCGCGACTGATCGTGATGGAATACCGTGGTGGCAAGGCCAAGGACAAACCCCATGTACTTGTGGGCAAAGGTATCACCTTCGACACCGGCGGTATCAGCCTCAAGCCCGGCGAGGGCATGGATGAAATGAAGTACGACATGGGCGGCTCCGCCAGTGTCTTCGGCGCCATGAAAGTGCTCGCCGAAACCCAACCCAAGATCAACGTGGTGGCGGTGATTGCCGCAGCAGAGAACATGCCGGATGGCGGCGCTTCCCGCCCTGGCGACATCGTGACCACGCTCTCCGGCATGACTGTTGAAATCCTCAACACCGACGCCGAGGGGCGCCTGGTATTGTGCGATGCCCTCACCTACGTGAAGAAGTTTGACCCGGCCGCCGTCATCGATCTGGCAACCCTGACCGGCGCCTGCATCATTGCCCTTGGCAATCACGCCACCGGACTGCTGGCCAACAACGATGAGCTGGCCAATGAGCTCCTTGCCGCCGGCGAGCGTGCCGGTGACCGGGCATGGCGCCTGCCGCTCTGGGACGACTACCAGAGCCAGCTCGACAGCAACTTTGCCGACATGGCCAACATCGGTGGCCGCCCTGCAGGGACCATAACAGCGGCCTGTTTCCTTTCCCGCTTTGCCAAGGACTATCGCTGGGCGCACCTGGACATCGCCGGCACCGCCTGGCACTCCGGCAAAGCCAAGGGTTCCTCCGGTCGCCCGGTGCCCATGCTGGTCGACTACCTGATGTCCCATGCAGGAAAATAACCCGGCGCCTTCTCCGGAACCCGGCAGCGTTGCTGCCGGAGCTTCCGGCCAAGAGGACCGGAACCAACGCTACTGGTTCCATATCCTCGCCCAGAACACCCCCGCCGCCCGCAATCTCCACGCTGCCAAACTCGTGGACAAAGCCTGGCAGCAGGGTGACCGCGTGTGCGTCGTGTGCGATACCATGCAACACGCAGAAGAGCTGGACGACCTGCTCTGGAACTTCAGCCCCGACGCGTTCATCCCTCACAGCGTTGTCCCCGATTCTGCGACGACCTGCTCCGATCCCGTCGGCATCCTGCTCCACCCGCCCGCTCCCGAGGATTGGGATACGGTGATCATTCTCTCGGCAACGTTGCCGGCGGATGCGAACCGTTTTAAGCGGCTTGCGCTGGTTGCCCATAACGATCCGAATGTGCTGAATCAGGCCCGGTCGCATTTCAAGCAATTGCGGGCTCTCGGGATTGAACCCAGGGTTCATGATCAGCGGAAGCGGGGGTAGATTTTGTCGGGTTACGCTGCGCTAACCCGACCTACGCGCTGAATCAAGAAGCCACCCCAAGGGTTCGCCGCATCACCGGCGACCATGTATAATCGGGCGTCTCAATTTTCCCTTGTGAATCAACCAACGGTCACTGCAGAACCCCATGGAAAAAACCTACCAGCCAGAAAACATCGAGCGCCAGTGGTACGAAAACTGGGAATCCAAAGGGTACTTCCGCCCCAGCGGTGAAGGCCAGTCCTACAGCATCGCGATCCCGCCGCCCAACGTAACCGGCAGCCTGCACATGGGCCATGCTTTTCAGCATACCATCATGGACACCCTCACCCGCTTCAAGCGCATGCAGGGCCGTAACGCACTGTGGACTGTCGGTACCGACCACGCCGGCATCGCCACCCAGATGGTGGTTGAACGCAAAGTCGCTGCGGAAGAGGACAAGACCCGCCACGACCTGGGCCGGGAAGAGTTCATCAAGCGTATCTGGGACTGGAAAGAACACTCCGGTGGCACAATCACCCGCCAGATTCGCCGCCTCGGAAACTCCGTGGACTGGGACAACGAGCGCTTCACCATGGACGACGGCTTCTACAAAGCCGTGCAGGAAGTGTTCATCCGGCTATACGACGAAGGCCTGGTGTACCGTGGTAAGCGACTGGTCAACTGGGACCCGAAACTGCACACCGCCATCTCCGATCTGGAAGTGGAAAACAAGGAAGAAAAGGGCTTTTTCTGGCACCTGCGTTACCCGCTGGCTGACGGCGCGAAAACCCAGGATGGCAAGGATTACCTGGTGGTGGCCACAACCCGGCCGGAAACCATGCTCGGTGACACGGCCGTGGCCGTGCATCCGGAAGACGAGCGTTATCAGCACCTGATTGGCAAGCACGTGGTGCTGCCGCTGGTGAACCGCCGTATCCCCATCGTTGCCGACCATCACGCCGATCCGGAGAAAGGCTCCGGTTGCGTGAAAATCACGCCGGCCCACGACTTCAACGACTATGCCGTGGGCAAGCGCAACAACCTGCCGATGATTAACGTCATGACCCAGGACGCCAACATCCGGGACGTGGCCGAGGTGTTCAATGCCGACGGCACCGAAAACACCGAACTCGACGGCACCATGCCGGGCGCCTACGCTGGCCTGACCCGCGAAGCGGCGCGCAAGCAGATTGTTGCCGATATGGAAGCCGAGGGGCTGGTTGAGAACATTGAGGATCACGTACTCAGCGTCCCACGCGGTGACCGGTCGGGCCTGATTATCGAGCCCATGCTCACCGACCAGTGGTTTGCCGATGCCAAGACCCTGGCCAAGCCGGCCATTGAAGCGGTGGAAGACGGTCGTATCCAGTTCGTACCCAAGCAGTACGAGAACATGTACTTCGCCTGGATGCGCGATATCCAGGATTGGTGTATCTCGCGCCAGCTCTGGTGGGGCCACCGTATTCCGGCCTGGTACGACGCCGACGGCAATATCTACGTGGGCCGCAGCGAAGACGAAGTGCGCCAGAAGCACGACCTGGATGCCGATGTCGCCCTCGAGCAGGATGAAGACGTTCTTGATACCTGGTTCAGCTCTGCCCTGTGGACCTTCGGCACCCTGGGCTGGCCAGAGATCACCGAGCGCCTGAAAACCTTCCATCCAACCGATGTGCTGGTCACCGGCTTCGACATCATTTTCTTCTGGGTTGCCCGGATGATCATGATGACCATGCACTTCATGAAGAACGAAGACGGCACACCCCAGGTGCCCTTCCATACCGTGTATGTCACCGGGCTGATCCGGGACGAAC
The DNA here is from genome assembly GCF_040148675.1 of Marinobacter sp. NFXS11. Taxonomy (NCBI): domain Bacteria; kingdom Pseudomonadati; phylum Pseudomonadota; class Gammaproteobacteria; order Pseudomonadales; family Marinobacteraceae; genus Marinobacter; species Marinobacter sp. NFXS11. Next base: position 1,883,261 of record NZ_JAGDDV010000001.1, read on the forward strand.
ACGGCGACAAGATGTCCAAGTCCAAGGGCAACGTAATCGACCCGCTGGACATGATCGACGGCATAAGCCTGGATGACCTGCTGGAGAAGCGCACGGGCAACCTGATGCAGCCCAAGCTGGCCGAGAAAATCGGCAAGCGCACCCAGAAGGAATTCCCGGAGGGCATCACCGCTCACGGCACCGATGCCCTGCGCTTCACCCTCGCAGCCATGGCCACGACCGGCCGTGACATCAACTGGGATATGAAACGCCTGGAAGGCTACCGCAACTTCTGTAACAAGCTCTGGAACGCCGCCCGCTACGTGTTGATGAACACCGAGGGCGAAGACTGTGGTGTGAATGACGAGCCCGTGGAACTGTCTCTGGCAGACCGCTGGATCGTCAGCGAGCTGCAGAGCTGCGAGCAGGATGTGATCCGCCACCTTGACCAGTACCGCTTCGATCTGGCGGCCTACGCGCTGTATGAGTTCATCTGGAACGAATACTGCGACTGGTATCTGGAGCTGTCCAAGCCAGTGCTCAGTGATGAATACGCCAGTGCCGAAGCCAAACGTGGCACCCGTCGCACCCTGGTGCGCGTACTGGAAGCCGTTCTGCGCCTGGCGCACCCGATGATGCCGTTTATCACCGAGGAAATCTGGCAGCGGATCGCCCCCCTGGCCGGCAAGACCGGCGACAGCATCATGCTGCAGGCTTACCCGCAGCCGGATGCCACCAAGCAGGATTCAGCGGTTGCGGCTGATATTGAATGGCTCAAGGGCGTGATCGTTGCCGTGCGGAACATCCGGGGCGAAATGAACATCTCGCCGGCGAAGAAGATTCCCGTATTGCTGCGCGGCAAAGACGCAGAGGATCAGCGTCGCATGAATGACAATCGCCAGTTCCTGAGTTCCCTGGCCAAGCTGGAGAGCCTGGACTGGTTTGAGGGTGACAAAGCCCCCATGTCTGCCACCCAACTGGTGGGAGACATGGAAGTACTGGTTCCCATGGCCGGCCTGATTGACAAGGATGCCGAACTCAAGCGTCTGGATAAAGAGCTGGAGCGCCTGCAGAAAGAGATCGGTCGCCTGGAGGGTAAACTGGGTAACGAGAAGTTCACGGCCAAGGCTCCGGCCGAAGTGGTCGAGAAGGAACAGGAAAAACTCCGGGACGCCCAAAGCAGCCAGGCCCGCCTGAGCCAGCAAAGGGCCGATATCGAGGCCATGTAACCGGCATGATCGGTATTCTCGGTGCAGGCTCTCTGGGCAGGCTCTGGGGCGCAATGCTACCCAGCGGTTGCGTTGCCTTCATGGCCAGACCGGGCGAGCCCGGCGACTCCAGCGTCGACTACCGTTTCCGGCCCTTTGAGGGGCCGGAATCCTCCATACAGATTCCCTTCCTCAGGACCGGTGACACGCCGGACCTGATGCTGGTGACAACCAAGGCCGGTGATACCCTGAGCGCCGTGGCAGGCGTGATCGACCAATTACCCGTTGAAACCCCCATCCTGCTTTTCCAGAACGGACTGGGCAGCCAGCAAGCTGTCGCCGAGCGGTGGCCGGAGCGCCCGATCCTGGCCGCAAGCACCACCGAGGGCGCAAATCGACCTGAGCCGGGGCTGCTCGCCCATGCCGGTACCGGCGATACCTGGGTAGGTCCGCTGACGGAGCAGGCCAGGTTCTCGGTGGACCGCGCGGTCGCCATGCTGGAAGACTCCGGCCTGGCCATTCATCCCGAGCCGGCCATCCTCCAGCGACTCTGGCAGAAACTGATCATCAATGCGGGCATCAATCCCTACACCGCGATCCTGAACTGCCCCAATGGCGACATCCTGTCTGCAGGGCTATATCAGGACACCATCGACGAGCTTTGCGCGGAACTGTCAGAGCTGATGAGCGCCGCCGTCCAGATTACGGAAACACCGGATTCCCTGCGCCAACGCATTGAAAAGGTCGCTCAAAACACCGCCGGCAACACATCGTCGATGCGTGCCGATGTTCTCCGGAAACGCCAAACCGAGATAGACTTTATCAACGGGTATCTGGCAAAACTCGGAAAAGAACTCGGTATCGACACGCCGGTGAACCAAATGCTGACTGAACGGGTACAACAACTGTCGTCACATTAACAGGAGCAGACTGATGGGCAACCGCCTTTCCAAGATTTACACCCGCACCGGAGACGATGGCTCCACGGGTCTGGCCGATGGCAACCGGATTGCCAAGAATGCCCAGCGAGTTGAAGCCATGGGCACCGCCGATGAACTCAATTGCCATATCGGGTTGCTAATCGAAACCCTGGACAGCGACGACGAACTGGTGGAGAGCCTGCGCCGCATTCAGCACCATCTGTTTGACCTGGGAGGCGAATTTGCCATCCCCGGCAGCCGTGTGATCGGTGACGAACACATCGAATGGCTGGAAGGCACCCTGGACCGACACAACGAAGGCCTGCCACCGCTTAAGAATTTTGTCCTGCCCGGCGGCAGCCCCGGCGCCGCCCAATGTCACCTTGCCCGGGCGGTCTGCCGTCGTACAGAGCGGGTTGTCGTGGCCCTCGGCCATGAAGACTCCATCAACACTGCTTCCCGGCACTATCTGAACCGTCTCTCAGATCTGTTGTTTGTCATCGCCCGCGTACTGGCCCGGCGCGAGGGTGGCGAAGAAATTCTCTGGGAACAAAAAAAATCTGGCCTCTGAGGGCCGGATTTTTTTATGCGCCTGATCGCGCGCAAAGGTCGCGCCGGTCAGACCTTGAAGGCTTCCACCAGACGCTGAAGCGACGCTGTCAGTTGCGACATTTCTCGGGAAGAACCCAGGGTTTCTTCAGCATTGGCGGCAGTTTTATGGCCCAGCTCGCCAATCTGCTCAACGTTCGAGTTCACGTTTTTCGCGACGGCAGACTGCTCTTCGGCTGCCTGGGCGATCTGGTGACTCATATCCACGATCACGGAGATGCCCTTGGCGATTCTGTCCAGGGCCTCTGTCACCTCTCCAGACTTCTGCACCGTTGCCTCAGTCACGTCCCGGCTGTTGGTCATGGCCGACACCGCGTCTTTGACGCCGCTCTGGAGACGGGAAATCATGCCTTCGATTTCTTCCGTCGATTTGTGTGTGCGCTGTGACAGCGAGCGAACCTCATCGGCAACCACCGCGAATCCACGCCCTTGCTCCCCGGCTCGGGCCGCCTCGATCGCGGCGTTCAGTGCCAGCAGGTTGGTCTGCTCGGCGATGGCCTTGATCTCGACCAGCACCTGACTGATGTTGTCACTGTCCTTGCTGACCCGGTTGATCACTTCCACCGCACCAGAGATTTCACCCGCCAGCTTGTTGATGGTTTCAACCGTGTCGGCCACCACGCCCCGGCCGGTTTCTGTGTCCTGTTCGGCGTTGCTCGCGCTGTCCGCAACGCGGTGCGCGCTTTCGGTGACTTCATGAACCGCCTCAACCATCTGGTTCATGGCTTCATTGATCTGGCCGCTTTCTTCCATCTGACGCGCCACAGCTTCGCTGTTGGCCGCTGCGGTGTCATTGACCCGGGTTGCCTGCTGGTCGACGTCCGCCGTGGTCCGGCTGACAGAGCGGATCAGCTCGGCGATCCGGTCGGTCATGTTATTGAATTCCGTCGTCAACTCGCCCAGCTCATCGCGGTTGCGCAAACTGATGTGCGTGGTCATGTCGCCGGCGGCAACGTTCCGCGCGGCTTCGCTGAAGCGGTTGATGGCGGTACGTACGGACATGAAGAAGCCGATGTAGAGATAGACAACCACAAGCAATACGGCGATCAGGGCAACCACGATCAGGCGACGCTGGTTGATCTCACTCTCGAGCCTTGAGCGCAGGTTCGAATCGACCACGCTGAAGGCAGCCGTCTTGACGTCGTCGTAGTGGGCCAACTGCCCGGACATCAGATCGTCGTATTCGATCCAGGGCATTTCCAGACGCATGGGCGTTATCACGTTCAGATCCAGATGATCCCGAACCACCATCAAACTCTCGTCAACCCGTTGAATGGCGTTGCCTGCCTGATTGGCAAGGGCCGGCGATGCTTCAGAAGCAAGAGCCAAGGCCGGTGAAAGCAAGGAGGTGCGATTGGTCAACTGGTCATAGATTTCGTTCAGGGTTTCGCTCAGGGCGTAACCGACCTGCCCCTCGACCAGTGCAAAGATTCCGTAGGATTTTGCCCGACCAATCACGGTGCGTGCAGCCGGGAGAGAGTCCTGGACCAGGCCCAGAATCAACTGGTTTTCTCTTGAGGCCCCCTGCCCCAAACCAGAGATTTCAATGGTGGCCGAAAGCAGCGCCTGTGCCTTCTGGACGAACTCCTGATAATACTTGAACTGAGGATCGAAGCTGCCCTGATAATTGTCATCGGCCCGCAATGCTTCCCACTCCTGGCGAAGGCCTTCAACCTGATCGGCCCAGGAGCCAGTCGTATCGAACGAGCGCTTTTCTGCGGTCAGAGCTGCCAGCAGGCTATCAATCTCACTGGCGGCTTCTTCGGAAACTGCGGTAATGGCACTCTCATCCTTGATGATCGCCGGTGAGCGATAGTCTCGATAATCCATCGCAGCATCCACCAGCCGATCCACTTGCTGGAGTTGCTCCAGCCCCTCGACGCCCCGGGTCATGGTCTGAACCGAGCGATTCAGCTCGGAAATAGCAAGCCAGGACAGTCCACCAATCGGTAAAAGGAACAGAATGCTGATGAGACTGAACTTGTAAACCATCGGCAGCCGGTTCATCAAGGCAATGGCAGGATTAATGAGTTGCTTCACAGGGACCCTCGTGCTGGCGAATAACCACTGAACGTTAATTCTTTTCTTCTATTGTCGCCTAAAGTCTTAAAAACTTAAGCTTTATTTGTTGTTGAACTGTAATGTTTTATAAAATCCGGGCTAAACGACGCCGGAAATAACCAGCAGGGCGAGTATGCATATCCATACCAACATGCTTCTGTTCAGCAGATCCCTTACCGCTCGCAGACTCCTTCCCCCAAACGCTGTCCACTCATCCGGGTGAATCCGGGAAAACCTCGCTGGATCCAGTGCATACCCGGTTAACGACCCGTTGGCCGAAATCATGAGCACCTCTCCCGCTTTTTTAGAGATTCCAGTCAGAGTTTGGCGGGTTTCACGCAGCCAGCCGGCCAGATCTCCGGCAATTCCGAACGTTAACGACAAAAGCCTGGCAGGAATCCAGCCGGCAAGGTCGGACATTTTTGCAAACCTGGGCCTGGCCGGCGCCTGCGGCCATTGCTCGGCAAGCGCAACCAGCCCACGCGCCAGAACCGCAAGACCAATGCCGCCAACCACATACCAGAAAGCCACCAGAAAGAAACGCTGGAACACCGAAACCATCAGTGCCTTGGACAGGGAGAGGTGCATGGCCTCGGGAGATACTGCGGCTCCCCGCTCATCAGCCGGAAGAAGATCTTTCACATGATGCCAGGCTGACTGCATGTCTCCCCGATGCCACCCCTCCGCATAGGCCCGCAGCACCTGTCGCCAGCCCGGCGTGCCCATCAGGACGACCAGAACCAGGAACTCCAGCGGGTAGGCCGCCATTCTCCAGCCGGACGACACCAGCAGATATTCCGCAAGCCCCAGTATCAGTGCCGGCAACAGGACCAGCGCCAGCCCGGTTGCAATCCCCGATTCATGGCCGGCCCTGACCCGGCTGCCATTGCGGAACCACCGGCGCCAGACCTCGTCGCCGGATAGCATATCCAGGGAGTCCAGACGCCTGCGAACCATGTAGGCCAGAAGAAACACAACAAATACCATTCAGACGGTCCTCCCCGATCCACGGGCTATTTCCAGGGCTGACCGGAAATACCGCCAGTCAAAGGCCGGCCCCGGATCGCTTTTCCTGCCGGGCGCAATGTCGCAGTGCCCGGTAATCCGGCCAGCTGTGATATCCGGCCAGGCCGTCATAATCAGGCCTGCCACTTCCGCCAGCATGCGGTATTGTTCGGTGGTGTAAGGGGTGTCATCGGTTCCTTCGAGTTCAATCCCGATGGAAAAATCATTGCACTCCTCCTGTCCTTCAAAACACGATCGGCCCGCATGCCAGGCTCGATCAAGCAGGCTGACAAACTGGACCAGCGCGCCATCGCGGCGAATAAGCAGGTGTGCAGACACCTGGACGCCCTCGATGGTCTTAAAGTAGGGGTGCGCAGAATGGTCGAGTTGATTACAGAAGAAGTCTTCTATTTCGGGCCCACCAAACTGGCCCGGAGGCAGGCTGATATTATGAACGACCAGAAGAGAGATGCCTGCTCCGTCTGGACGAGGCCCGAAATTCGGCGAAGGGGTCCAGCGGGCGAAGGGAATCCGCCCGGTATCACGAAGCGAGTTTCCATCGGTACCGGAAGCGGTAATGCGTTCGGAAAAAACGTCTGAATCGGGCAAAGTAATTCCAAAAGTTTCAGAGGATTACAGCCTCTGATTGAATCACAAAGTTGCCACGGTTGCCACGAATCAGTCCTTGCGGCTGTTGCGCAGGTTGTCGATGATCGACTCCAGTGCCCGGTCGAAGATCAGGCCGTCATCCAGCATGCTGATATTACCGGCTTCCATGTCGGCGGCCAGCTCCTGACGCAGATACTCGGCGACCTTCGCACCACTTCGATTCACAAAAATGTATTTACCGGTGGCCTTGATAAAGGCGGCGAGCTTGCAGCGCACCCTGGTTTCGTCACGGGTAAGTTCAATCCAGGAACCGACACGCAGGCTTTCTGCCTTTTGCAGCCACTCTGGCGACACGGACGCCGCCTCTGTGTCGGCGCCCCCCTGAGCGGGAGTCTCTCTGACCACAACAGCCGGCTCTTCAGGTTCGGCCGGCAAAGGCGTTGCCTTAACAGCGTCTTCGGCCGCCGGCACAGCCACCGGCGGTTCTATGGGCTGCTCAGAAGTAGGTTCTGCATCGGGCAGGTCTTCTGGTTCCGGAGGTGATTCCGGCCGGGACGGCGCCGTCACCAACCGCTGGAACACGTCCACGTGGGCAAGCTCAAGGTCGCGAATGGCCGCATCAGTGGCAAACGGATCCCAGGAAATCTCCTGCAGCGCCTTGCGAAGGTCGTCCACAATAGCCGGTATCGCCCTCAGCAGATCTGCCCTGGTGGTATCAGTGACCGGGCGCGGATCCACACTCCAGACCAGCTGCTCGGTCAGGTTCCGGGCGTGCTGCCACCGATCGCTGTCCTCGCCTTCCCGGAGGACAACCCATTGTAGGTACCGGGTCCAGGCTTCGCTCAGGAGGCCGGCAACCGGCTCGGGTAGGTCCCGCTGCTCTGTCAGCTCCTGAACCAGGCCTTCCGCCGCCTGGGACGCCCGCTCCTGACGAGCACGCCCTTCCTCTGCATCCCGAAGACGTTGCTCGACGAGCTCACGACGTCGGCGATCAAGATCCATGAAGTGGCTGAAATCTTTCAGCAATTCCTCGAACAGAGAGACGTTGGTGGTGAATTCACTCAGAACCCGATCTACCACCGATTCGATTTTGTCCCGAAGCGGATCCCTTTGCCCGACCTTCTTCTCGGTCCAGCCAATCGCTGAAAGTGCCAGTTCGTTGAGGAGCTTTCTGACGGGATGACCGCCCCGATTAAAAAAGTTCTTGTCACTAAGCGCCACTTTCAGCACCGGAATCTGCAGGCGCCCGATCAATGCTTTCATTACCGGATGCAACTGGCGATCTTCCAGAATAAAGTCGAACAGCATGGAAACCAGATTGATCACGTCACTGTCAACCTGCCCAACGCTCAGGCTGTTGCCATCGCCGGAACGCAGGATGGGTTGAAGCTGTTCGTTCAGCGGTACAACGGTACCGTAACCCCATTGCCTGCTGCTCGACTGCGCTTCAGTCAAACGGGCCATGAGCCTGTCGGTATCAATGTAGCTTTCGCCGACCGGGGATCCGCCAGTTACAGAGTTAGATTCGCCGCGATGCAGCAGCGCGCTGAGCTCAGAGAAAGTAGCCTGTGATTGAGACATACCCTGGCTCTCGCTGGGAGAATCCGCCTGACCTCTGGCGCTGGTCGGCACTGAACTATCTCCTGACCCACGCTGACCGGAACGGGAGGGCACTTTGCCGGTGGGCGGTCGTTTCATGTCGGGCATTACGCCTTCAGTGATCAAGGTGCGATTGGCTTCTTTGTAAAAATCACCGAGGGTATCGGCGAGCAGGCGATCAAAGAGCTTCAGAACCACCAGCTTGGCCCGGATATCAATGTCGAGGTCGGCACAGGCCTCGGCAACACCGCCACAGATGATCTCAGGGCTCAGCGGCATTTGCGCGTCTTTCAGCTCGATGCCCGGCACCAGATGCCCAACCCGGACGGTAAGCAGACGGATCTGTTCTGTATAACGGTTCCGGAGTTTATTTATGAGGTTGTCGACAGCCACCTGCTGCTCAAGCTGGGAATGGTCAACGAGGCTAAGAGAATCCTCGTCAACTTCATCCAGAGACCTGGCACTTTGTTGGGGCTGGAACCTGCCGATTTCATTGAAAGCCTGGCTGACATACTGGAGGATCGAGACCACCATGGCCTTGCGACGAAGCCTGAGCTCCCGCATGGCATCAAAGTAGGCGGTCTGGTCGAGATTGGTGCCAGCTCTGTCGGCGAGTTCAAACAGGGCATCATCGGCACGATCGAAAAAACTGGCAAGAACGGACTTGAGGGACTGACCCGATGCGTCACGCAGGCGCACGAGGGACGCAGGCAAAGAAAACCGGGCGGGCGGTTTCTGGCCTGAAAAGCTGACAACCTTGTTATCGTGCACCATCTCGCTGCTCCGCCTTGTATTACGTAATCGCCTGTTTATTTCTCCACTTCACATGATACGAGCTGCCCACGTCAGGTTGTGTCAGAATTTGTCACCTTTTGTGTAGACCTGACGTGCATCACAGTTTAGCAGTCCTGCCCCAAGAGTTTGGCGATTCACCAGCGGCGCTTTAGAATTGGCAGCCTGAAACGCTGACAACCCACTGCACCGGACTTTTTGCCCTATGATTCCCCCTGAACTCCTCCGCCAGGCCAGAATTGAAAATGTTGCCCAGAGTCTGCGCGAGGACATCGGCGATGGCGACATTACGGCCAGACTGATACCCGCCGACAAACAGGCAACAGGGCGGGTAATTACGCGTGAAACCGCCACCATCGCAGGCAGGGAGTGGGTGGACGAGGTTTTCCGACAGGTGGATCCGGCCGTTGAGCTCAACTGGCAGGTGGCCGATGGCGAAACCGTGTCACCGGATCAGGTATTGTTTACCATGCAGGGTTCTGCACGAAGCCTGCTGAGCTCCGAACGCGCGGCCCTGAACTGGCTCCAGTCCCTGTCTGGCGTTGCGACCGCCTGCGCAGGCTATGCCGCCCGGGTTGCGCACACCAGTGTTCGGCTACTGGATACCCGTAAAACCCTGCCGGGTCTGCGCCTGGCCCAGAAATACGCCGTAACCTGTGGCGGCTGCTTCAATCACCGGATCGGGCTGTGGGATGCTTTCCTGATCAAGGAAAATCACATTGCCGCCTGCGGCTCCATTGCCCAAGCCATTGAAGCCGCCCACCGGATTGCACCGGGCAAGCCGGTGGAGGTGGAAACCGAGAACCTTGACGAGTTGGAACAAGCCCTTCAAGCAGGTGCAGACATCATCATGCTGGATGAGTTCTCGCTCGAAGACATGCGAATCGCGGTCGCTACCACAGGTGGCAAGGCAAAGCTGGAGGCATCCGGGGGAATCAATGTCGACACCCTGGTCCCGATCGCCGAAACCGGCGTGGACTTCATCTCGATTGGCGCGCTGACCAAGGATGTGAAGGCTGTCGACCTGTCAATGAGACTGGACTGATCACTCCCCACTAAGCAGGCGGTCGATCACCTCGAGTTCCCGAACCAGCCTGCTGCCGGACTCCAGTCGCCCCCGGAAATGCTCTTCGGCCATCGGCGCCATACCGGAGGCCGAAGGCAACGGGTGGTCATTTTCGATGATGATCTTCATTCTTTCCACAAAGACAAATTGCAGCCACTGGGTAAATTCCAGCGTATCGATGCAAAAGGGCTGGGCACTCTGGAACGCCTCGTCCGGTGGCGGCTCTGACTCCCAGAGCCCCAACTGCCGCAACTCCATCTCAATGTTCAGAAGGCAGTCCGCAACCTGCCCGACCGGGGTACCGGATTCGGTCATATCAATCTCGCTTCAATCGTTGAGCGGCTCAAGCTCCACGGTTTCGCCATGCAGAACCCGAAACAGGTCCTCGTACTGGCGCGTCAGCGGGTGCTTGGGTGCCATGTGAATCAGGGGCTGCCGGCTCTGGTGGGACTCTTTCATCTTCACGGAACTCGAGAGGCGCACAGGCAGAACCGGCAAGCCCTCTTCGGTAAGCTCCCTGACCAGTTGCTTGGGGAGGCTGGCCCGCGGCTGGAACTGGTTGGCAACAATTCCTTCGACAACAAGATCCTCATTGTGATCTTCCTGCAGATCACGAATTTCGTTGAGGATGTTGTACAGCGCCTGCCGGGAAAAGTCGTCACAATCGAAGGGTATCAGGCAGCGCTGGGCTGCAATCAGGGCAGACCGGGTATAGAAATTGAGCGCCGGCGCGGTATCGATGTAGATCGCATCGAAGGATTCACCCAGTTTTTTCAGGGCTTCCCTGAGTTTGTATATTTTGTGCTTGGCCTCCAGCTTGCGCTCGAGGAAATCCAGCTCCGGGCTGGAGGGCATCACAAACAGGTTCTTGAACGGTGAGGCATGGACAAACTCGTCCGGACGGCGGTTGAACACGGTAAAGGCCACCGTCTGCTCCAGCATATCCGCAACGGTATCCTTGAACTCGCTGGCAGGTTTGCCCAGCAGGTAGTGGGTGGAATTTCCCTGCGGATCAAGATCCACGACCAGGGTTCGCTTGCCACGAGCGGCGCTGATAGCTGCGAGATTGCATGTGATACTGGACTTGCCGACACCGCCTTTCTGGTTAAATACCACCCGTCTCATTTTGCCTCTCCCTTGATGAATCCGTTATCGATTTCTGCCCTGAGATGAACTCATTCCAACTCACCAACCCATCACTGTCTTCACAAACGGGATGGTCAGCCGTCGCTGTGCCTGAAGTGAATTTTCATCCAGTATATCCAGAATCCCCAGCAAATCACCGAGCCTTCGAGGCGCCCGACGCATTATATAGTTGGCTACATCATCCGCCATCACCAGGCCCCGCTTCTCGGCACGGGCCCTGAGAATTGTGAGGCGATCCTCATCCCGGTAGATACCCAACTGGATGACCAGCCCGTGACTGAATCGGGAGACCAAATCCGGCAACTCAAAGGGCAAACTGGCCGGCAAATCGGTCAGACTCACCAACAAAAGGCCGCCTCGATCGAGAATCCGGTTATAGAGGTGAAAAATGGCCTCTTCCCACACGCGCTGGCCTGCGATGCGGTCCACATCGTCCAGGCAGACGATGTCATGGGTCTCAAGCCCCGACAAGGCATCGGGACCAAAAGGCTCGAGCTCTGCGATGCTGATACATACCGCTGCCCTGCTGTGCTTCTCGCCCAGGTGGCATACTGCCTGCAGAAGATGGCTCTTGCCGGTATCGGCATCACCGCAAAGAACAACAACAGGCATATCATCAGGTTGCTGACAAACGCTTTCAAGGCGCTGGGCTGCGCTCGTGTTCCGGTCGCCATGAAAATTGTCGAATCGGGCGTCGTCACGCAGCTTGACCCCGAGCACCAACTGGGATGCGGTCATGGCCGGGTAGCCCTCCAGGCCCGAAAGCCCCACACGAACAGGTAATGCCCCCCGCTGAACACTGTGGAGACAGCCACCAGGAGAATGCCGGCATCCACCACCCACGGCTGCATCGGCAGGTCCGCCAGAAGCACAATGATGGCCAGGGCTACAAGAATCTGGATAAATGTATTGATCTTGCCAGGAATGCTGGGCTCCATGTCGTATCGACCAACCTTGTAGTGGTAGGCAAGAGCGCCGACCACAATCAGCAGATCACGCCCCAACACCAGCAAAAACAGCCACACTGGCAGGACAGAAGTGAGGGTAAGCATCAGGTACGCGGTGATCAGCAAGGCCTTGTCGGCAAGAGGATCTGCAATTGCGCCAAGCCTGGAACGCCAATTGAAATGCCGGGCAAGGAAGCCGTCAACCGCGTCTGTACCAGCTGCCAGAAAGAATATCAGCAACGCACGGCGATAATCTCCGGTCAATAACGCTCCCGCGAATGGAGCGATCAGAAGAATGCGCAGGAACGTCAGGGCATTGGGAATCCAGCGCCAGCGGTGCAAATTCAAAAGACTCCCTCCGGTTACACCTTATTCGCCGCCATCGCTCCCGATGACAGAAGACGGTTGCCAACGATAATACAGAACCTGGTACAGGGATTCGAACGCCTCCCTGGCATCTTCCTCATCGACGGGCACCGGCTGATAGGTAAACAGGGCAGTCTCCTCAGACGCCTCCGCAGAGGTTTGCTGATCCGGGCCAGCCGGCTGTGATTCCTCGCTTTCGGGCGCCTCTTGCGGGTTCGCCCCAGACGACGCCACCTGATCCTCTCCTCTGCGGGCGGTAACCGGAGGTTCTGCCGGAACGTCGGCCTCCATCGGAACAAAGCGCGGATCCAGGGCGATGTACTCCCGGAGCTGGTCCAGCTCACCGGAAAAAGCCACTCGCAGGGTCAGTTGTTCGTCTCGTACCCGATGGGCACCAACGCTAACCACGGGGGTCAGTCCCTCAAGCACCTTATTGGCTCCGGCATAGTCTTCAAGCGACGTAACGCCACGCAGCACAATGTCCACCTGGGGCGAATCGCCCACTTCCGATGCAGCAACCGCGTATCGGCTGGCGTACAGCTCGGCCCAGCGATTAATCATGGCCTCCGCCAATGCCTCGGGAGTCTGGGCGGTTACTGACTCTTCACCAGCATTCATGGCCATACCATCGAACACCCAACCGGCACGCCATTGGCCACCAGCGCGGCTGACGCGCACCAACGCCAGAACATCGTGTTCCAGATCTTCGGAGGCGGACTTCACCCGGCCAATAAACTGCCCCCAGATATCTGACAGCAATTCCCGGTCTGAGGCGAAATCCGACGGCGGAAGCGCCACCGGCAAGCCCCGCTTCCTGGCCGCCTCATCGAACGCAGCCCGCCAGTTTCCAGCGCTGCCCTGCCCGTCGCTTGCGGCAGACCGGGTCACAAGTGTTCTCGAACCCCGATCCTCGGCAGCAATCCAGGCCAGCGTGAGCGGTCTGTTGGCACCCCACACCGGCGCATCAATTGCAGCCAGAGCACGGTTAACGCCAACCGCTCCGAAGGACATGCTCAGAACACTCTGGCCAGACTCGCCACGGGCAACCTGATAGGAAAGCAGCAACGACTCGGCATCGGACAGCAGGGCTTCAACGCCTTCCATCGCCAGTACGTCTCGGGTACCGGAAACCCGGACCAGTACCTGGCTCAGCCCATCTGCATACCCCTGGGCGAGTTGACCCGGCGAGGACCCTTCCACTGGCACCTTTGCCGAATAGAGCCCGGAAACGGTCACCGCAGTCGCCTGGGCGGAAAACCCGGCCAGAAGAACGGTGAACAACGCAACTACCCACGCCCCGGATACAGACCTGTGTGTCGCCTTTTGCCCTGATACTGACATGAAACACCCTGCAATTCGCATGAATGGCGCATAGGATACACCATGCCCCAAGGTGTGAGTAGCGGCCCCGGATTTCGGAAAAGCAATATACATTTGGAGCGCCACACCGCACCTGTTAAAATCCGCCGCCTGACCCACTGGCCAACGGTTAAGTACACCATGAGCGAACAGAAGCCCTCCCTGACCTACCGCGATGCCGGCGTAGATATTGATGCCGGCAATGAACTCGTCAGCCGAATCAAGGACACCGCCGCGCGCACCCGCCGCCCCGAGGTTCTTGGCGGTCTCGGCGGCTTCGGCGCCATGGTCTCGATTCCCGCCGGATATAACGAACCGGTTCTGGTTTCCGGCACCGACGGAGTGGGCACAAAGCTCAGACTGGCCATGCAACTGGACAAGCACGACAGCATCGGTATCGATCTGGTCGCCATGTGCGTGAACGATCTGGTTGTCGGCGGCGCTGAACCGCTTTTCTTCCTCGACTACTACGCGACCGGCAAGCTGAACGTAGACGTTGCCACTCAGGTGGTTGCCGGGATCGGCGAAGGCTGCGAACAGGCTGGCTGTGCGCTGGTCGGCGGTGAAACCGCTGAAATGCCGGGCATGTACGAAGGCGACGACTACGATCTGGCGGGCTTCTGCGTAGGCGTTGCCGAACGCAGTGAAATTATTGACGGCGGCCGCGTCCAGGCCGGAGACGTGCTGATTGCACTGGGCTCTTCCGGCCCCCACTCCAACGGCTACTCCCTGATCCGGAAAATTCTGGAAGTCAGCAACGCTGACCTCAAGCAGCCAATGGGCGACACCACCCTGGCCAATGCTTTGATGGCACCAACGCGAATCTACGTAAAGAATCTTCTGCAGCTGATTCGCGAAGTCGACGTCCGTGCCCTCTCCCACATCACTGGTGGTGGCCTGCCGGAAAATATTCCCAGGGTGCTGCCGGACGGCACCATCGCTGCCATCGATACCAACAGCTGGTCATTGCCCCCGGTATTCCAGTGGCTCAAGGACAACGGTGGCGTTGCCAGTGAAGAGATGTACCGCACCTTTAACTGTGGTATCGGCATGATTGTCTGCGTGCCAGCCAATCAGAAGGAGCTAGCCCTGGATACCCTGAAAGCACTGGGCGAGCACGCCTGGCAGGTAGGCCTGATCGAACGTGCCGATGACGAACAGGCAGATGCCTGCGTTCGCTACGCACCGGGGCTGCTGTCGGCATGAAGGCAGATCAGACCCCTTTGCCGAAAATCCTGGTGCTTGCCTCCGGAAGCGGCACCAACCTTCAGGCAGTGATTGACGCCAGCCGGGAGCGGGATTTTCCCGGGCAGATCGTTGCCGTTGGCTGCAACCAGCCAGGCGCGTTTGCCCTTGAGCGCGCCGCCCAGGCCAATATCGAGACCTTTGTGGTAAACCACAAGAATTTCGAATCCCGGGATGAGTTTGATGCTTCCCTGATGGCGGAAATCCTCCGATACAATCCGGATCTGATTATCCTGGCAGGTTTCATGCGCATTCTGACCACGGATTTTGTGCGGGCATTCCGGGGTAAGATGCTGAATATTCACCCGTCCCTGTTACCGAAGTATACCGGGCTGAATACTCACCGTCGCGCACTGGAAGCGGGCGATACCGTACATGGCGTTTCCATCCACTTCGTTACCGAAGAGCTGGATGGCGGCCCCGTGATTGCCCAGGCAGAAGTGTCGATTGTTTCCGGTGACACGCCAGAAAGCCTCGCTGAGAAGGTACAGGCCAAGGAACACATTCTTTACCCCATTGTTGTGCGCTGGTTCTGTGAGGGCCGGG
Organism: Marinobacter sp. NFXS11; assembly: GCF_040148675.1. Classification (NCBI taxonomy): domain Bacteria; kingdom Pseudomonadati; phylum Pseudomonadota; class Gammaproteobacteria; order Pseudomonadales; family Marinobacteraceae; genus Marinobacter; species Marinobacter sp. NFXS11. Next base: position 1,898,718 of record NZ_JAGDDV010000001.1, read on the forward strand.
TTCAGCTGGGTAGCGATTATGTGTTGTTCGACGGCGACCCCTTGAACGCCCCGATGCGTTTGTCTGACAACTGAGGCATCGTCTGAACGAATTGTCATCCCCGCATCCTGCCCGAGCAGCTACACTGTCGCCATTGATGACGGTAATTGTTCGGGTTTAACAAGATGCTTTCACGACATCTCATCAGACTTGGTTGCGCGGCACTGCTGGCCTGTCTCGGCATTCTCGCCGGGCCGGTCACACTGCATGCCCAGACCGAAGCAGATCTGACCCCCTTCGAGGCCAGCTATACCGCAGCCATGGAGAAGGGGCTCTCCCTCAATGGCACCGCAAAACGCACACTCTCCTCCCAGGGCAACGATGTCTGGCTGTACCGCACGGATGTTGATTCCTTCATTGTCAGCATCGACGAATCGCTGGTATTCCGCTGGGAGGACGGGCAAGTCATACCCATGCGATACCGATACCGCTTATCCGGTTTCCTGATCAGCGACCGCAAGAACTCTATCGACTTCGACTGGTCCGCAGGCGTCGCAACCGGGGAATACAAGGGAAAGCCCTTCGAACTGGCGCTGGAAGAAGGCCTGCTGGATCCGCTGGGCTACCAGCTTCAGCTGCACCAGGACATCAAGAATGGCAAGCGGGAAATGACCTATCGGGTGCTCGACGGTAACTCTATCGACACCGATCGCTTCGCGGTGATCAATGGTGAAAACATGAGTACCGGCAGCAAACAGAGCGCCACGCTCAAGGCGGAGAAGGTTCGCGAGGACTCAAAGCGTCAGACGCTGATGTGGTTCTCGCCGGAGCAGAATTTCCTGCTCGTCCGCCTCAGGCAAGTTGAGCCGGACGGCAGCACCTACGAATTGAAGCTCAAGGAAGCAGAGTTCGACCGCTAGACCTCACGCCCGGCCTCGCGCCACACCGCCTTGACCTCATCGGCAATGATCCGGAGGCCCTCGGCAACCCGATCGTCGTCCTGGGAGTAGGTCACGCGCAGACACTCATGCCGGTGCCTCCAGCCATCTTCTGGCAATCCGGGAAAGAAATAGTGCCCGGAAACGACCAGAACCCCTCGGCTCTTCAACCGCTGATACAGTTCAAGGCTGGAGATCGGCAGATCCGGGAACCAGAGCCACAGGAACATGGCGCCCTCGGGCTTGTGCACATACCAGCGGCAGCTGTCCTCCCCCATGGCCTCCCGGAATGCGGCAACCGCCCGCTCCATCTTCGCCTTGTAGAACGGGCAAACCACATCCCGGCTCAGGGACAATATTTCACCGGAACGAACCAGAGGCTCTGCCAGCATGGCGCCAAAACTGCCCGTGGCAAGGTTCATGATGGCATTAATGCCTGACAACGCCTTGATCACCGGCTCGGCCGCAATCACGATTCCGGTCCGCGCTGCCGGCAAACCAAGCTTCGAGAGGCTCAAGCAGAGGATGATCTGGTCGTTCCAGGTGGGTGTTGCATCGACGAACAGCAAGCTGGGAAATGGTGTGCCATAGGCGCCGTCGACGATCAGTGGTATGTCGTGTTGGCGGGCAAGCTCTTCAAGCCGCGCAAGCTCTTCGTCAGTAACGACGTTACCGGTCGGATTGGTGGGGCGTGACACACAGATAGCGCCGGTCTCGCCGGTAACCTCGACGGCATCAAAATCCACCCGGTACTTGAACTCGTGGGCGTCGGTGAACGAGATGTCTGGCTGCACCGCATGGAACAGGCCCGGCTCAATACCCGCGTCAGCGTAGCCGATGTACTCGGGCGCAAGCGGCAAAAGAATATGCTTGCGGTTACCGTCTCCGTAGTCTCCGCCAAACATGTTGAACAACATGAAGAATGCCGCCTGGCTGCCATTGGTAAGGGCGATATTCTCGGGTTTCAGGCCCCAGCCATACTCGCGGTTGAGTAGCTCGGCGAGCGAGGCGATAAACTGCTTTTCCCCCTGGGGCGGATCGTAGATGCCGACCAGACGACGAACATCGCCCTCGTTACGGCTCATATCCGCAAGAATTTCCTGCACTCTCTGCTGGATCTCGGGAATATGCCCGGGATTTCCGCCACCCATCATGATCATGTCATCGCCGGATGCCATGGCATTACCCAGGTCATCCATTAGGGACGTGATACCGGCATCGGCGGTGAACTTGCGACCAAAAGCAGAGAGTTTCATGGGGTAAAATCCATCTGACCTAATCTGAATATAACGGGTAATACCGAAAGTGTAGCTTGCCAGCTCCCCAACGTTTATTCGGTGAGCGAAATGCCAAGGTTACTAACGCCTTCGTTAGCTGCATCCTCCCGGAGACGGGCCACGAACTGATCGGTTGGCGTGCGTTGGCGCTTCAGCTCCAGGATCAGGTCCCGCTGGAAGGTTTTGTCTTCTTTCATCAACGGGTGATGATCAAGCAGACGGACGAGTTCGTCTTCCTCGAGGTCTTCCCCTTCGGACAGCTCAATAAAGTTCATCACGGTTCCGGTCGCCATCTGTGACGCATCGGTAGCGCGGTGTTTGGACGGGTTCAGGCGGTTCAGAAGCGCCTGCTCCAGTAGCTGACAGAAGTCGAAGGCCGGGTAAACACCGTAGGCATCGTAGGCGTCCACGTCTGGCGACAGGGTTTCCAGTTTGGCGAGCAATTGCGGGATCGCCGATTCGGAGACGTCCTTTTGGAGTAGGTCCCAACCTAGATCCAGAAGCTGGCGCATTTTGGCACCGGTCTTCAGGCCCATGGCATCGGCAAACAGCGCGTAGTTGGGGAATGAGCGCTCAGCCAGAGCGAGCAGGAAGGCGCATTCGCGCCATCCCTGCAGTTGTGAAACGGCTTTCAGGAACTGGTTGGCGTTCATGTCCTGGGCAGGGTCACGCCGGTCTGGCCAAGATATTTGCCGCCCCGGTCTTTGTAGCTGGTTTCACAGATCTCGTCGGATTCGAAGAAGAGCATCTGGGCGACGCCTTCGTTGGCGTAGATCTTCGCCGGCAGGTTGGTGGTGTTGGAGAATTCCAGGGTAACCTGGCCTTCCCATTCCGGCTCCAGCGGGGTGACGTTGACGATGATGCCGCAACGCGCATAGGTGGACTTGCCCAGGCAGATGGTCAGGACGCTTCGCGGAATGCGGAAGTATTCAACGGTGCGGGCCAGTGCAAAGGAGTTCGGCGGGATGATGCAGACGTCGCCGGTGTAGTTGACGAAGCTGTTTTCGTCGAAGTTCTTCGGGTCCACGGTGGCGGAGTGGACGTTGGTGAAGATTTTGAATTCGTTGCTGCAGCGTACGTCGTAGCCGTAGCTGGAGGTGCCGTAGGAGATCACGCGGCCTTTTTCGGTTTCACGAACCTGTCCGCTCTCAAACGGTTCGATCATGCCGTGTTGTTCGGACATTCGGCGAATCCACTTGTCGGATTTGATGCTCATTGGCGAAGTCTCGTATCCACTGGGAAAATTGGGGCGTAGTTTACCTTTTCCCTTGGGGTCTGTCGAAGGCTGTCGAGTCTTTACTTCTGGGGGCTGCGGCTGCGTGCTCGGACCTCAGAATTGGCGGGCTGCGCTCATAGGAGCAGCCTTCCAAAAACCGCTACGAGCACATCCATGTGCGCTTGGCGAAGGCCATCCATGGCCTTCGACATTTTTGGAAGGCTGCCCCTAAGACCGCGAACTAACTTCGGAGTGAAACGCCGCAAACCTTGAGACGTTGTCAGTGCTCCGTCACTGAAACGCTTGAGATCGAACCGGAAAGGTTCCGCTCCCGAGTGGACAGTTCAGCCCCTACCCTTCTCGCGATATCCCGGTAACGGCGGGCCACTTCGGAGTCCGGTTCGGCGATAACCGAGGGGGTGCCGCCGTCGGTCTGTTCGCGGATGGTCATGTGCAGGGGCAGCTGGCCGAGGAGTGTGGTGTCGTATTCTGCAGCGATGCGTTCTCCGCCGCCGTGGCCGAAGAGGGGTTCTTCGTGGCCGCAGTTGCTGCAGATGTGGACGCTCATGTTTTCGACCACGCCAAGCACCGGGATGTCGACTTTGCGGAACATCTCGATGCCTTTCTTGCCGTCCAGCAAGGCGATGTCCTGGGGTGTGGTGACGATGACGGCGCCGGTTACGGGGACTTTCTGGGCCAGGGTTAGCTGTATGTCGCCGGTGCCAGGGGGCATGTCGACGATGAGGTAGTCGAGTTCGTTCCAGAGGGTCTGCTGGAGTAGTTGCATCACGGCACCGCTGACCATGGGGCCGCGCCATACCATGGGGGTTTTCTCGGTAACGACAAAAGCCATGGAGTTGGCCTGGAGGCCGTGGGCGTCCATGGGGACGAAGTATTTGTTTTCGCGGGTATCCGGGCGCTTACCTTCGGGCACGCCGAGCATCATGCCGATGCTGGGGCCGTAGATGTCTGCGTCGAGGATACCGACTCTCGCGCCTTCGGCCTGAAGCGCCAGGGCAAGGTTGACGGCGGTGGTGGATTTACCGACGCCGCCTTTGCCGGAGGCGACGGCAATGATGTTTTTGACACCGGGGACGGAAGGCAGGTCTTTCTGGACTTTGTAGGAGTGGATTTTCTGCCCTACATGAACGTCTGCGCTCTCCACGCCGTCAACAAATTCTAGAGCGTTGCCAACAATCTGTTTCAGGGCGCCTGCAATCCCCTTGGACGGATACGGAAGCTCCACTATGAGGGTCACTTTCCCGCTATCGTCGGCGTTCAGGGATTTTACGGCACCCAGTTCGTAGAGGTCCTTGTTGAGGTACGGGTCGCGGTACTCGCGGACCGCTGTTTGCAAGGCCTGCTCTGAAATCTGTGTCATCGGCTTCTCCGGAATAAGCTCATGCTCGATTTTAAGCACGGAAACAGGTGATTCGGGTGAAAATTATCTGCTCGGAAGGTATCATCTGTGCCCGTTTCTGACCATATGGGGTCTTTACCTGGGGCAATCAATCAAGACAGCCGCCGGTCCCCCGTTTTGTCTTTCCAACCCGTGTCAACATAAGGTTCGGACATCACCATGACGCAAGCGAGCAAGCAACAGCGCGATATTCTGGTTACCAGCGCCCTGCCGTACGCCAACGGCCCTATCCATCTGGGGCACCTGCTGGAATACATTCAGACCGACATCTGGGTGCGTTACCAGAAGATGCGTGGCCAGAATTGTTACTACGTTTGCGCCGATGATGCCCATGGTACCGCCATCATGCTTCGTGCCGAGCGGGAAGGCATTACCTCCGAGCAGTTGATCGACCGGATCCGCGAGGAGCATCAGGAGGACTTCGCCGGGTTCCACATCCGGTTCGACAACTATTACACCACGCATTCCGAAGAGAACCGTCAGTTCTCGGAGTATATCTACCGTCAGCTTCAGGAAAACGGGCACATTGCCACGCGCAAGATTACCCAGTCCTACGACCCTGAAAAGAACATGTTCCTGGCGGACCGGTTCATCAAGGGCACCTGCCCCAAATGCAAGACCGAGGACCAGTACGGGGATAACTGCGAGGCCTGCGGCGCGACCTACACGCCGGCCGAGCTGATCAATCCACGCTCGGCGGTCTCCGGCGCCACACCGATCGAGAAAGAATCCGAGCACTATTTCTTCAAGCTGCCGGATTTCCAGGACTTCCTCGCCAAGTGGACCCGTAGCGGCACGCTGCAACCCCAGGTGGCCAACAAACTGGCTGAATGGCTGGACGCAGGCCTTCAGGAATGGGACATCAGCCGCGATGCACCCTACTTCGGCTTCGAGATTCCGGACGCGCCCGGCAAGTACTTCTACGTGTGGCTGGATGCACCGATCGGCTACCTCGCCAGCTTCAAAAACCTCTGCAACCGGGAAGGCATCGATTTCGAGCACTTCTGGAAGGCCGATTCCACCGCTGAGGTCTACCACTTTATCGGCAAGGACATTATTAACTTCCACGCGCTGTTCTGGCCGTCCATGCTGCACGATGCAGGCTTCCGCACACCGACCGCAGTCTGGGCCCACGGCTTTGTCACCGTTAACGGGAAAAAAATGTCCAAGTCCCGCGGCACGTTCATCATGGCGCGCACTTACCTGGACCACCTCAACCCGGAATACCTGCGCTATTACTTCGCCGCCAAACTGACCGGCAGCGTGGATGACATGGACCTGAACCTGGAAGACTTTGCCGCCCGGGTGAACTCGGATCTGGTGGGCAAGGTGGTGAACATTGCCAGCCGCAGTGCCGGTTTCATTACCAAGCGCTTCGACGGCCAGCTTGGCCAGGTTACCGAGCACGCCAAACTGAAAGAATTTATCGAGGCCGGCAAGGAAATCGAGGAATACTACGAGTCCCGCGAGTTTGGCCGCGCGATGCGCCGGATCATGGAACTGGCCGACATCGCCAACCAGTACGTCAATGACGAGCAGCCCTGGGTGATCGCCAAGCAGGAAGGCCAGGATGAAAACCTGCAGGCCATCTGCACCAACGCCATCAACATGTTCCATCTTCTGATGACCTATCTGGCACCGGTGCTGCCGGAGACCGCCAAGGCCTCGGAAGCGTTCCTGAATGCGCCGCTGGACTGGAACAATCGGAGCGAACGCCTGGAGAACCACGGCATCAACAAGTTCAAGCCGTTGATGAACCGCGTGGATATGGCCCAGATCGAGAAAATGCTGGACGCCTCAAAGGAAGAATTGCCCGCAGCGACCGGCAAACCGGCACCTGCTGCCAATCTTGAGCCCATTGCCGATGAAATAGAATTTGGCGATTTCGCGAAAGTGGATCTTCGAGTGGTTAAAATTGTCAAAGCAGAGCATGTGGAAGGTGCCGACAAACTTCTTCGCCTCACCCTTGATGTAGGGCATGGCGAACGTAATGTGTTTGCTGGTATTAAGTCTGCTTACAAACCGGAAGATCTTGAGGGGCGACTGACAGTGATGGTAGCCAATCTCAAACCCCGGAAAATGAAGTTCGGAACGTCCGAGGGCATGGTTCTGGCAGCGGGCCCCGGTGGTAAGGATATCTTTATCCTTTCCCCGGATTCCGGCGCCACCCCCGGCATGCGGGTCATGTAAGGGGCGTTGGCAGGGTCAATGGAGCAAGGCGAATGACCGAATATCTGCTGATTCTGGTCAGCACCATTCTGGTGAACAATTTTGTACTGGTTCAGTTTCTGGGCCTGTGCCCCTTTATGGGTGTATCCGGAAAACTGGAGACGGCCATGGGGATGTCGCTGGCCACCACGTTCGTGCTGACCCTGGCTTCGGTGTGCAGTTACCTTGCCTATACCTACCTGCTCGAGCCGCTGGACCTCGCGTTCCTCAGAACCATCACCTTTATTCTGGTGATTGCGGTGGTGGTTCAGTTCACCGAAATGGTGGTGCGCAAAACCAGCCCGTTGCTATACCGGGTATTGGGTATCTTCCTTCCGTTGATCACCACGAATTGCGCGGTGCTCGGCGTCGCCCTGCTTAACATCAACAAGAACAACAACTTCGTCGAGTCGGTTTTATACGGATTTGGTGCAGCAGCGGGCTTTTCGATGGTTCTGGTGCTGTTCGCCGCCATGCGTGAGCGCATCGCCGTGTCCGATGTGCCGGTGGCCTTTCGCGGTGCCGCCATCGGGCTGGTGACAGCCGGGTTGATGGCCCTGGCTTTCCTGGGCTTTGGCGGCCTGGTCAGCGTTTGATCGGCCGGTGGGATTAGGAGTAACAGGTTATGTGGACAAGCGTTCTTGTTGCCGTTGTGGTGCTTCTGGCCCTTGCCGTTGTTTTCGGGGGCCTGCTCGGGTTTGCGGCCGAACGGTTCAAGGTGGAGGGCAACCCGCTGGTGGATCAGATCGATGCCCTTCTGCCCCAGACCCAGTGCGGCCAATGCGGCTATCCCGGTTGCCGGCCCTACGCCGAATCCATTTCCGAGGGGGGGCCCATCAACAAATGCCCGCCGGGCGGCGAGTCTACCATCAAGGCACTGGCAGACCTGCTGGATGTCGAGCCGGAACCCCTGGATGCCGAACACGGTGTTGAGCAGGTCAAACGGGTTGCGGTTATTCGCGAAGACGAATGCATTGGTTGCACCAAGTGCATCCAGGCCTGCCCCGTGGATGCCATTCTTGGTGCCGCCAAGCACATGCACACGGTGATTGAGAGCGAATGCACCGGCTGCGATCTGTGTGTTGATCCCTGCCCGGTGGATTGCATCGATATGGTGACGGTGGAACCGGATATTCGCACCTGGACCTGGACACCGCCCACATCCGGACTCATTGCCACCGATCGCCAGGGAGCCAGCGCCTGATGACTCAACTCTGGGACTTCGCCGGCGGCATCCATCCCCCGGAACACAAGGACATTTCTACCGCGCGCCCGATTCGCAATGCAGGGGTGCCTGACTACCTGGTACTGCCACTTCAGCAGCACATCGGCGATCCTGCCGAAGCCATTGTTGAGGTGGGCGAGCGGGTGTTGAAGGGCCAGAAAATTGCCGATGTAACAACCGGCATGGGCGTCCCTGTTCATGCGCCGACATCCGGCGTTATCGAGAGCATTGCCGACTTCCCTGTGCCCCACCCTTCAGGTATGGCAGATCGGTGCATTACCCTTAAACCGGATGGCGAAGACCAATGGTGCCAGCGTAATACAGTGACGGACTATCGTTCGCTGGAGCGGGACAAGGTTCTGCAGATCATCCGTGACGCCGGCATTTCCGGCATGGGTGGAGCCGGCTTTCCAACCAACATCAAACTCCGGCCACCACGGGACCGGAAGGTCAGCACGCTCATCCTCAATGGTGCCGAATGCGAGCCTTACATCACCGCTGACGACATGACCATGCGGGAGAAAGCCGATGAGGTGGTTGCCGGACTGAAAATCATGGCCTGGATTCTGCGCCCCGAGCGCTGTGTGATCGGCATCGAAGACAATAAACCGGAAGCCATTGCCGCACTTCAAAAGGCCACCGAAGGCACCCAGACCGAAATTGCGGTTGTTCCCACCAAATATCCCTCAGGTGGCGAGAAACAGCTGATCCAGATACTGACCGGCATGGAAGTACCCAGCGGCGGAATTCCAGCCGATATCGGCGTAATGTGCCAGAACATTGGAACCGCCGTTGCCGTGGCCCAGGCGGTTTTTGAGGGAACACCTCTGATCTCCCGTGTCGTTACCATCACCGGGGAAGCCGTCCGGGAACCGGGCAATTTCGAGGCGCTTATTGGCACACCCATTGAGCATCTGCTGGAGCAGGCCGGCGTCAACCAGGACGCGGTCAGCCGGCTGGTGCTTGGCGGACCCATGATGGGCTACACGCTGACAACAGAAGCAGTACCGGTGATCAAAACCACCAACTGTGTGATCGCCGCAACGGCCTCTGAATTGCCTGCACCGCCGCCGGAGCAACCGTGCATTCGCTGCGGCCAGTGTGCCGAAGCCTGCCCCATGGAGCTTTTACCACAACAGCTGTTCTGGCACGCCAAGGCCACCGAATTTGAAAAGGCGGAGCACCTGAACCTGTTTGACTGTATTGAATGCGGGGCCTGCTCCTACGTTTGTCCGAGTTCGATTCCACTGGTTCAGTATTATCGATTCGCCAAGGGCGAGATCCGTTCACAACAGGCGGAACAGCTGAAGTCAGACAGGGCTCGTGAACGCTTCGAAGCTCGCCAGGCGCGCCTTGAGCGGGAGCAACAGGAGAAAGAGCTGAGGCGTAAGGAGCGGGCACAGGCCGCAGCCGAAGCAGCCGCGAAAAAACAGGCAGAGGCTGAAAAAGCGGCCGCCGAGGGTCAGGCCGTTGACGAACGTGCCGCCAAGTCGGCGCTTGTGGAACAGGCCCTGGCCCGCAAGAAAGCAAAAGCACAAGCGTCCCAGTCGCCTGCCCCCAGTGCGCCGCCGACGGAGGAAAAGCCCGACATCGAGGCCCTTGAGAAACAGCTGGAGCAGGCCAGGTCCAAGCTGGAAACCATGCAAGGCATGCTTGATGACGCCAAAGCCCAGCAGGCGGACAACGTCGAGAAGCTCGAGAGGGCCGTGGCCAAGAATCACGATCGGGTGCAAAGAGCGGAAGAGGCGCTGTCTGGGGCCAGAGAAAAGCTGGCCGCCGGTCCGACTGAATCCCAGACAACCCACTAAACAAGATCAGGCAACACATCCATGGCATTTGTTCAGCAGTCATCGCCACACGCCCACAGTGCCCGGCCAACATCCCGCGTGATGTTGTGGGTTCTTATTGCGGCATTGCCTGGTCTGTTGGCCCAGACGCTATTTTTCGGCTGGGGCAACCTGATCAACGTGGTCTTCTGTATTGCCCTGGCGATCGCCTCTGAAGCTGCCCTGCTCAAGCTCAGAAAAAAGCCGGTCGCCTTCTTCATCAAAGACAACACGGCCGCCGTCACCGGCCTTCTGTTGGGTCTGTCGCTGCCACAGTTTGCGCCCTGGTGGGTATCTGCGGTCGCAGTGATCTCGGCTATCGTTGTAGCCAAACAACTCTATGGCGGGCTGGGCTCAAATCCTTTCAACCCTGCCATGGTTGGCTACGCCCTGGTTCTGGTGTCTTTTCCGGTGGCGATGACCACGAACTGGGCAGAGCCCGCCATGCTCTGGGACGGTGCTCCGGGCTTTGGCGAGACCCTGGCAACCATAGCCTCCGGCCAGCAAACAGCGGTCGATGGCTGGACGATGGCCACGCCTCTTGACGAGTACAAACACAAGATCACAACCCACACCGCAACCGAAGTGCTGAACCACCCGACGTTTGGTGAGGGTATCGCCAGAGGCTGGGAATGGGTCAATGCGGCATTTCTGACAGGGGGCCTTCTGCTCATCGCCCTGCGGATCATTACCTGGCACATTCCGGCAGGATTTCTTGGTGGAATGATCGTGATGAGCCTGGCCTTTGGCAACAATGCCGACCTCTATGCACCACTATCCCTGCATCTGCTTGCAGGCGGGACCATGCTCGGTGCCTTTTTTATCGCTACCGACCCGGTGTCTGCAGCTACGAGCCACCAGGGCAAACTTATCTATGGGGCGGGAATTGGCATCTTGATCTACCTGATCCGCACCTGGGGCAATTATCCCGACGCCGTGGCGTTCAGCGTTCTGCTGATGAATTTTGCCGTTCCTTTCATTGATCATTACACACCTCCACGCACTTACGGCCACCACAAGGCCCGTCGGGGTGTGCCGGGGAGCCAGGGGTAATCATGGCTGCAGTTGCACAGTCCATCCGTCGCAGCGCCATCGGGCTCGGCTTGTTCGCCGTAATTACCGGTGGCACCATTGCCGTGACCCAGGTGGCCACCGAAGAGCGAATTCGTGAGCAGGCCGCCCGCGCAGAGGCCCAGGCCCTGTATGAGATCATTCCGGAGAGCCGGCACAACAACGACCTGCTCAGGGACACCGTGCAGTTACCCGCCAGTGAGCGGCTCGCGCAACCTGGCCCCCTGACCGTCTGGGTGGCTCGACAGAACGAACAGCCCATTGGCATGATCATGCCGTTGGTAGCGCCGGACGGCTACTCGGGTAAAATTCACCTGCTGGTGGGGGTGAATATGCAAGGCACCATCCTCGGAGTGCGGGTCACCAATCATAAAGAAACACCCGGGCTCGGAGACCAGATCGAAACCCGCAAATCCGACTGGATCAAGAGTTTCGATGGACGCCAGTTGGGCAAGCCTCCACATCGGGAGTGGAACGTCAAAAAGAATGGCGGAGAATTCGATCAGTTCACTGGCGCCACCATCACGCCAAGGGCTGTGGTAAAAGCGGTTCAGAAGGCACTGATCTACTTCCGGGAAAATCGTCAGATTATCCGGGAGCGGCTTAATGAAGAGCCGTCACCGAGAGACAACATCCTGAACCCTGAAGCGATTGCCGGCGAATCGTCCAAAACGGAGCATTCCTGATCATGGCAACCAAATCATCCAGCGAAATCATCCGCGACGGGCTCTGGAGCAACAACCCGGCCCTCGTCCAGGTGCTTGGGCTCTGCCCGCTTCTGGCCGTGACCAGTACCGTTGTCAACGCTATCGGGCTGGGTCTGGCCACACTCATGGTGCTCATGGGATCCAACCTTGCCGTGTCGCTGATTCGCAATTTCGTGAGCGAGTCTGTGCGCCTGCCCGCATTCGTCATGATCATAGCTTCATTCGTAACCTGCGCCGAATTGCTCATGCAGGCCTTTACCTATGAGCTCTATCTGATTCTCGGCATCTTCATTCCACTGATTGTCACCAACTGCGCCATCCTGGGCCGGGCTGACGCTTTTGCTTCCAGAAATCCACCACTTCCGGCACTGCTGGATGGCGCCATGATGGGCCTTGGCTTTCTGGCGGTGCTGGTGGTTCTGGGCGGCCTTCGGGAACTTGTCGGACAGGGCACCCTCTTTGTCGACATGCACCTGCTGCTGGGTCCCGTTGCTGCCGATTGGGTGATCCGCCCCTTCGACAACTACCCGGATATGCTTTTCATGATTCTTCCGCCCGGCGCCTTTATCGGGCTCGGACTGCTGATCGCGCTCAAAAACGGTATCGACAACCACCTGGAAGAGCGCCGCAAGGCACATGAACCAGCGCCTGTAGCTGCAGGCAGCAAGCGGGTCCGGGTTACCGGGAACGTATCCTGAGTCCGCACTTGCACAAGACTGAGAGCTGATGAACAAACAGAAACGCATCGAGATCTTCACCCGCCTCAGGGAGGCGAACCCCAGCCCGACCACCGAGCTGAACTACTCCAGCCCGTTCGAGTTGCTGATTGCTGTTATTCTCTCGGCCCAGGCCACGGACGTGGGTGTCAACAAGGCTACCGACAAGCTGTTCCCGGTCGCCAACACGCCTGAGGCCATCCTCGCCCTGGGGGTGGATGGCCTGAAAGAGTACATCAAGACCATTGGCCTGTTTAACAGCAAGGCCGAGAACGTGATCAAGACCTGTCGAATCCTGATTGAGAAACACGGCGGTCAGGTGCCGGAGCGGCGGGAGGATCTTGAGGCGTTGCCCGGAGTCGGTCGCAAAACCGCGAACGTGGTCTTGAACACCGCCTTCGGCCACATGGCCATGGCGGTGGACACTCACATCTATCGCGTGTCGAACCGCACCGGCATTGCGCCCGGCAAGAACGTTCTGGAGGTGGAGAACCGGTTGATGCGCCTGGTGCCAAAAGAGTTCCTGCTGGACGCGCACCACTGGCTGATTCTGCACGGGCGCTATACCTGTACTGCCCGCAAACCGAAATGCGGCGCCTGTATCATTGAGGACCTGTGCGAGTTCAAGCAGAAACGGGATTATCTCTGAATTCGGGGCGTAAAAAAGCCGGCATCTTGCCGGCTTTTTGTTTCAGATGCCAAGCCGCGGTTAGCGCTGACCCAGCATTTTCTCCTTCAGATCCTTCTGCGCCGGCTTATCGGACAGCCAGATTCCGAACAGGGCCTTTTTAAAGGCCAGATCGCCAACCGTGTCCTTGTGCTCGCCGTTCTTGAGAACCCGCACGCCTTCGCCCGGCAGATACACCAGATCGAAAACGTCACCCTCGGTGATTTCTTCCTGGAAGACCGCCATAAACTGGTCCACATCCTCCTGGATAGATGCCATATCGCCGTCGGTGGAGGCCTCGAAACCTTCCAGGGTGGCCTCGGTCATGCGTTCGCTGGTAATCATGCCGGAGATGATGTGCAGAGTGATGGCCTGGGGCTCATCTGCGTTAATCACGGCCTCACCATCGTCGATGGTCTCGGGAACGTACAGACCGCCGACATACAGGTCCATGAACCATTTGGAACGGGTACCTGCGCCATTAAGCGTGAGTTCGGTATCCATGGCGGAATAGGTATCCGGAACATCAACACCTTCCACGGTGAGTGCAGCGACCGGTGCAGACAGCAGGGCCGTCAGCGTCAGAGACGCAAAACCGGTTGTAAGAGCCTTCTTCATAGTCCTTTCCTTTTCGATCGTTATTATTGACGTGTTTCATTCGTGCACCGGGTTTCGACACCCTTATCCCCGCCCGGTCATGGCATTCTATCAATGGCGCTGGCGGGCGGGACGCGCCCTGGTTCTCATTTGGGGCGATCCTGAAACACAAAAAAGCCGGCCAGGGTATCCCCTGGCCGGCTTTGGATCGAGATATGAGAAAGGCGTTACTTGAACAGCAGGTTTCCGGACAGGCCTTCCTTCTCCAGGATCTCACGAAGGCGGCGAAGCGCCTCGACCTGGATCTGCCTTACTCGCTCACGGGTCAGGCCAATCTCCTGGCCGACTTCCTCCAGCGTGCTTACCGGGTAGCCCCGCAGACCAAAACGGCGTGAAAGAACTTCCTGCTGCTTGTCGCTGAGCTGATCAATCCACTTTTCCAGGCAGGAACACATATTGTTGTCCTGCAGAAGATCCGCCGGATCCGAGGCCCCTTCATCCGCTACGGTATCCAGAAGCGACTTTTCGCCACCAGTACCAATGGGAGTGTCCATGGAAGCGACGCGCTCATTAAGACCCAGCATCCGCTTAACGTCGGCCACGGGCTTATCGACCATCCTGGCGATTTCTTCCGCCGAGGGCTCATGATCCAGTTTCTGGGTCAGTTCCCGCGCTGCACGCAGATAAAGGTTGAGTTCCTTGACCACATGAATCGGCAGACGGATGGTGCGGGTCTGGTTCATGATGGCCCGCTCAATGGTCTGGCGAATCCACCAGGTGGCGTAGGTGGAGAATCGGAAACCCCGCTCCGGATCAAACTTTTCCACTGCCCTGATGAGGCCAAGGTTGCCCTCTTCGATCAGGTCCAGAAGAGTCAGACCGCGGTTCACGTAACGTCGTGCGATCTTCACCACAAGGCGAAGGTTGCTCTCGATCATCCGTTTACGGCCAGACTCCTCTCCCTTGCGGGCCAGACGGGCAAAATAGACCTCTTCTTCCGGCGTGAGCAGGGGGGAAAAGCCAATTTCGTTGAGATACAGCTGAGTGGCATCCAGCTGCTTTTGACTGGTGAAATAACGTCCCTGGGTGGGGATGTCCTCTTCTACTTCTGCTACTTCTTCGGTTGGCTCTTTTTCAACTTTCTCTTCTGCTAACAATTGATCCTCGGCATCGTCCATGTCCGATACACGATCAATGATGATATCTTCTTGCTCTGCTGACATTTGTCTTGCCCCGCCTCTCAATAATCCTGGATGTTCGCCCGATACTTCTTGTTGTTGCGGACGTCTTTGTCTTCACGCTTTTTCTTCAGGACATTTTGTTGGTCGGCCTGTCATGGCCTTTACCGTTTTTGTTTTTCTTGCGAACGCGGTTTGTTCGTCAGTGCCGGGGTGTGCGATTTGGGCAGCCTGCTGACTGCTTCGTTCACTGGCGCGGTGGCAGATAATGGACTGGGTCAACCGGATTGCCGTTCTTGCGAATCTCGAAATGCAACATGGGTCGTTCAGCGCCACTGCTACCGAGCTCTGCGATCACCTGCCCGGCTTTCACATCCTCCCCTTCCTGCACCAGAATCTTCCGGTTGTGAGCGTAAGCACTCAAATAGTGCTCGTTGTGATTCACGATAATCAGGTTGCCGTATCCTAGCAACCCGTTGCCGGCATAGACCACATTCCCCGTGGCCGCAGCTCTTACAGCATCCCCGGCTTGCCCGGCAATATCAACACCTTTATTGACTTTTCCGGATGTTGAATATCCAGCAATTACAGTGCCAACGTGAGGCCAGCGCCATTCAATCCGGGCCACGGTCTGGGTCTGGGAAGCAAGTGGCGCGCCCTTGTTCGCTACTCTCGTCACCGCAGGTTTGGGTGCCGTAGCGGCTGTCTGTTTTGGAGGCGAAGCACGACTTCCCGTTCTCGGCGGTTGCGATCCAGAGGGCTTTTTGGCAGCTGTAGTCTGACTGCCCGAGGTTACACTTCCGCGAAGATCCAGACGAATCACCTGACCCGCTTTGAGATTCCAGGGCGGACCAATGCCATTGGCATCGCCAAGCTCGCGGTAGTCCCGACCATACCGCCAGGCTATGCTGTAAAGGGTTTCACCGGGTTTGACGACGTGACGGCCCCAATAGACCGGGGGATTGTAAATGTCGTCCTGGTAGAGTGCCGGCGTGTTACAGCCGGAAAGTAACAGCAGGGCCATCAGGGGCAGGAGTGCAAGACGGCTGGCCAGCACCTTTTTCGCGGGGCGATCAGGCTCTGAGGCACCGGACGGGAACCGCGGGGACGCCGGTAAAACGGCATTGATGAGCCCACGCATGAATCTCACAGGAATAAAACTGACCCAGTTATGAAAAATCCGTATAACCGCTGTCGGTTGTCGAAGCAGTTTCTAAAGTTTTTATAGTAACTTGCTAATATATTGCACATTTTCCTCGGGAAGCCAAGTTACTGACCGACCTCCCTTGTTACCTCCAGAAACACCCGTTTTGTGCGTCAGGTAACACTCTTCGCACACAGTCGCCTCGAATTACCTCGATGGTGCGACCTCTCCATGCCGGGAACCGAGCCACTCCACCAGCAGAACGAGGGCAAAACCGGCCGCTGCCATGAGCAGGGCAAATAGCACCTGGGGATCCTGGCCGGCCTGCTCTGCAAAGGTAGAGGGCCAGATACTCGTCTCATTCAGGGGAACTTGTTCACCGGAGCTGTTGGTACGCCAACTGAGAGTCTCCTTCCAGGGCCAGACCTTGTTGAGCGCTCCGATCATGAAGCCGGTGAGCAAGGCGAGCACGAGATCATGAAAATGGTGGAACGCCCAGGTGATCAGGCGGGCGATGGATAAAAGGCCCACCACGCAACCTGCCATAAACAGGAGCAGAATGCCCGCGTCCAACGATTTGATCGCCGCCAGCACGGGCGCGTACATACCGATAATCACCAGGATGAAGCTGCCCGAGATGCCAGGAAGAATCATGGCACAGATGGCCAGCGCGCCGGCCCCGAAAAACGCCAGAGAGGAAGGCGCGACTTCGCTGGCAGACAGGGTGGTTATCCACCACGCGATAACAATGCCGAACAACAGCGGAACCAGCAGTGCGGGCTTGTAGTGTCGAACCTGACGCCCGACATGCCACACCGAAGCGACGATCAATCCAAAGAAAAAGCTCCAGATCAGGATCGGATAGGCCACCAGCATATAGCTGATGCCAGATGCCAGGGTAGCAACGCTGGTCAGAACGCCCGCTAGCAGGGCGACCAGAAAAGTTCCGTCACAGGCGAACCAGAACCGACTGAACCGGCCTCGAAACAGGTCATGGAAGACTGCTCCGGGAACCGCATTGATAGCTTCCAGCAGGCGGAAATAGATACCGGTAATGAATGCAATGGTGCCACCGGAAACCCCTGGAACGATATCAGCGGCGCCCATGGCGATTCCTCTCAGAAACACGGCTGCAGGGTGGTGGCTGCGTACAATATCATTGTCGTGGTTTGGTTTACTTGCTTGAGAGTCGACCATGATTATCGGACAACCCCGCCCAGAAGCGGCACAAACCGGACCGCTTCCAGCTCCTTGTGATCAAAGCGATCTCCCCGCCGGGTTACCTGCACCAGCACCTGATTCTCCTCACCTACCGGGGCAATCAAAACGCCACCGTCTGCCAGTTGCGCGAGTAATTCGCCTGGAACTTCAATGGGCGCTGCCGTCACGATAATGCCGTCGAAAGGGCCACGTTCAGGCCAGCCCATGCCACCATCAGCATGTTTCAGGAATACGTTTCTGGCGTTCAGTTGTCGCAACCGGTCCCTGGCCCTGTCCTGAAGCGCCTTGATCCGCTCGACGCTGTAGATTTCGGTGAACAAGCGGGAGAGCACCGAGGTCTGGTAACCGGACCCGGTGCCAAGCTCCAGGACCCGTGAGGGCCCGTGGGCAAGCATTAATTCAGTCATGCGGGCAACTATGTAGGGCTGTGACAAGGTTTGGCCGTAGCCAATCGGTAGCGATGTATCTTCGTAGGCCCTATGGGAAAGCGCCTCATCCAGGAAAATGTGCCTTGGCACCTCCCCCATAATCTCAAGTACCCGGTCCGATTCGATGCCGGCTTCCCTGAGGCGCTGAACCAGTCGCATCCGGGTGCGTCGGGAGGTCATCCCGATGCCTTCGAGCTGCGCTGTCATCCCCGCCCCTCCAGCGAAACCTCCAGTGTATCGACCCAATCCCGGAGCCGTGAGAGCGCCTCATGCCGGGTCATGTCGATGTGAACCGGGGTAACCGAGACATAACCTTCGCGGACGGCGTTGAAATCGGTGCCGGGACCGGCGTCACCGCCGACACCTGCCGCCCCGATCCAGTAACGCTCTTTGCCGCGAGGACAGGTCATCGGGACGGCACCCTCTGCCCGTTCCCGGTGGCCCAGGCGCGTCACCCGAATGCCAGCCAGTTCCTCCCAGGGAACATCCGGGACATTCACGTTGAGAATGGAGCGAGGCCCCAGCACCAGGGGACGCTCGTTCTCGAGCAGCACCCGGACAACCCGGGCGGCGGTCTCGTAGTGAAAGTGGCCATCGTTGACGAGGGAGACGGCAATGGCGGGGAGTCCGAGGTGGCGACCCTCGGTTGCTGCAGCAACGGTACCGGAGTAGATAATGTCGTCGCCCAGGTTGGCGTGGGTGTTGATACCCGACACCACCCTGTCGAAGGGCTCACGGAACAATCCGTTTACCGCCAGGTGGACGCAGTCGGTCGGTGTTCCATCGACCGAACGGAAGCCGTTGGGATGTTCCTCAACCGTCAGGGGGCGATTGAGCGTCAGGGCGTTACTAGCGCCGCTGTGATCCCGGTCAGGCGCCACGACCTCAAGCTCACCCAGTCCTTTTAAGCCATCAAACAGGGCTATGAGCCCCGGTGAATGAACGCCGTCATCGTTCGACAACAGAATACGCACAGTGTTCTCCGCTAGCCTTGTTGTTCGTTGTGTCGGCCGAGGCTCATGTCCTCAAGCTCGAAAATATCACTCAAAATCGTTGTCGCGTACTGGCCGGGCGAAAGAAAAAACGCCAGCTCCAGACAGTCGTCAGCGAGCCACTGCCAGGAGAGGCTCTCCGGCTTTACCGCCAGTGGCCGTCGCTCCGGTTTCATCCGGGTGACCGAAAACAGAGCGGCCAACTCCGGGGTTTGCGCAACAATGCCTCGCTCGAGGGTTTCCAGGGGCCCGGAAGCGGTGGTGCCGCCGTCACCCCACAGTGGACCTGTCGCTCCTGCCTCGGCCCAGCTGCCATCGTCTACCCGAGCTGCCAGCACCTCGTTAAAGAGCCAGGAGCGCGCTGCCGAAAAATACAATACGTTTTTCGAGCCGTCGCTGCCAGCTCGCTTTTTGCCACCCCGGCCTTTTCCGCCGGACCGGCCACGTCGGTTCAGGGTAGCGGGATCAAGGTGCACCGCACGATCAATGTTAGCGCCACCATTGCCGAACCGTTGGGGGCCAAAGTAGTTTGGAGCCCCAATATCGCCCAGACGCTCCAGCGCCAGGTCAATAACCTGGCGCTCACCGGAAACGGCCCTCAGGATAATTGTGAAGCCATTGCCACTGTGCTCCCCACGCCGCAATTTCCGCGCCTGCCGCGAAGCCGCCAGAACCGGCCAGCGTGTGTCAATCTCCCGGATCAGGACGGCGTCCTGATCTTCGCTTCCGGGACGATACAGACTGAACCACTGGCGGGTCACAGCATGCCGATCCTTGAGTCCACAGAAACCGACATCAAAGTGACGACACCCGGCGATCCTGGCCAATTCGCGGGCAACGTACTCTGTGTTATCTCCCACTTTCTCCAGTTTCACACAAAGATGCTCGCCACTGCCTGCGATTACACCTCCCTCGACGGCCGGGTCGCTTTCCGACAGCTCCAGCAATTCGTCGACAATGAAATCGCCCGGGGCGGTTTTCAGGCGGCCAGAGGCAATACGACCGCCGCCGGAGGTTGGCCAGTCAAGGCGCCAGTTGCTCAAGATTCCACCGGTTCAAGCAGGCAGATCGCCTGGCAGGCAATGCCTTCACCGCGCCCGGTAAAACCCAGCTTTTCCGTGGTTGTGGCTTTCACGCTTACACGACTGGCCGGGACGCCCAGATCTTCGGCGATGTTCAAACGGATGGCATCAATATGAGGTGCCATTTTGGGAGCCTGGGCAATAATTGTGGCATCCACGTTAACGACGGAGAAACCTTCGTCCCGGACACGGTTCACAACCCGACGCAAAAGGTCCCGGCTGTCGGCCCCTGCCCACTCATCACTGGTGTCCGGGAAGAAATGCCCGATGTCGCCAAGCGCAGCAGCGCCCAGCAATGCATCTGCCAACGCATGCAGCAGGACATCACCATCGGAGTGGGCCTTGAGCCCGTGGGAATGCGGAATACTTACGCCGCCAATAATCACAGAGTCGCCTTCGCAGAAGGCATGGACATCGAAGCCCTGACCAATACGCATAATGTGCTCCGGAACACTCCGAAAGTTCAGAATTGGCTCAGAATGAAGCCTGCCAGTGCCAGATCCGCGGGCACGGTGATCTTGATATTGTCCGGGCGCCCTTCAACCAGCACCGGCATGTTACCGGAAAACTCCACCGCGGAGGACTCATCGGTCACCGGAAGCTCCCCGGCAAGAGCAGCCTCCAGGGAATCAACAAGAATACGGTAGCGAAACATCTGGGGCGTCAGGGCCCGCCACAACCCCGTGCGATCAACTGTCTCAATCACTTCTGGAAGCTCACCCGTACCAGCTTTCTTTATGGTGTCGGCAACCGGCGAGGCAAGCAGCCCCCCAACAGGATGGCTGTAGAGCCGGTCAATCAGATTGGAGAGATCCCGGGTATGAAGGCAGGGCCTGGCCGCATCATGCACCAGAACCCAGTCGTCATCTCTCACCTGTTCCGCCATGGCATGTAGCGCCGACAACACCGAACCGCCTCTTTCGGAACCGCCCGTACAGGTCTGGATTCGGCTATCTCCGCTGGCCTCGGTATCCAGCCACCAGTGGTCGGCCGGGTGCAATGGCACCATGCAGCCGGAAAAAGGCGCGGAGTCCATCAGTCGGGAAAGGGTAATGTCGAGAATGAAGCGTTCGCCAATCCGAAGGTATTGTTTCGGTTGCTCAGCCTGCATACGCTGGCCGATGCCGGCGGCAGGAACAATCAACCAGAGTCTCGGGGCAGGCATAGACAATCAGTTTTCAACAACCAGGAAAAAGGTCTCGTCTTCTCTTATCAGGCCGAGGTTCATTCTGGCCCGTTCTTCAACGGCGCCCTGCTCGTTACGCAGATTCCTGACTTCCGCATAGAGACGTTCATTGCGGATAGCCAGCTCGGCATTTTCTTCACGTTGCTCGGCAATGGACTGCTCCAGAGCCCATACCTGCGCAAAGCTGCCCTCCCCGACCCACAGGCGCACCTGCAGCAGGAGAATCACAACCACCATTATGGTCCAGAGCAACTTCATTGCCGATTCCGTTCAAAATTCAATCAATCAAAATACCAACGCCGGACGTTGAGTATAGACCTTAGAGTAGATTAGCAACAAATTCTTCTAACTGCCTGTACAAAAAGGCCATCATGTCCGGAATTTCGCCCAGAACACGATGGCCTTAACAGTTTTTCGCCAATTACCGGCCAGACACTCTGCCAGAACCGGTGGGATCAGTCGATCAGCCCTGCCCTTTGATCTCGCTCAGGCCGCGGTAAGGCGCCTTACCGTCCAGCGCTTCTTCGATGCGCAGCAGCTGGTTGTACTTGGCAACACGATCCGAGCGGCACAGGGAACCGGTCTTGATCTGGCCGGCGCAGGTCGCCACCGCCAGATCGGCAATGGTGGTGTCCTCGGTTTCACCGGAACGATGTGAAATCACGGCAGTGAAACCGGCATCCTGGGCCATCTTGATGGCATCGAGGGTTTCGCTCAGGCTGCCGATCTGGTTGAACTTGATCAGGATGGAGTTACCCACGCCCTTCTCGATACCCTGCTTCAGGATTTTGGTGTTGGTCACAAACAGGTCGTCACCGACCAGTTGAACCTTGGCGCCCAGTTTGTCGGTCAGCACCTTCCAGCCATCCCAGTCGCTCTCGTCCATGCCGTCTTCAATGGAGACAATCGGATATCGCTCACACAGACCTGCCAGGTAATCGGCAAAGCCCTCGGAATCGAAGCTCTTGCCTTCGCCGGACAGCTGGTACTGGCCATCCTTGTAGAATTCGGAAGATGCACAGTCCAGGGCGAGGGTCACATCGGTACCAAGCTTGTAACCGGCCTTCTCGACCGCTTCCTGGATAACCGCCAGCGCCGCTTCGTTGGATGGCAGGTTGGGAGCAAAACCACCCTCATCACCAACCGCTGTGTTCAGGCCCTGGGCCTTCAACACTTTCTTCAGGCTGTGAAAAATCTCCGCGCCAACACGCAGGGCTTCAGAGAAACTTTTGGCGGAAACCGGCTGAACCATGAACTCCTGGATATCAACGTTGTTATCCGCGTGCTCGCCACCGTTCAGGATGTTCATCATCGGCACCGGCATGGAGAACTTGCCAGAGGTACCGTTGATGTCGGCAATGTGCGCATACAGCGGCTTGCCCAGAGAGATTGCCGCCGCCTTGGCCGCCGCCAGGGACACTGCCAGGATTGCGTTGGCACCCAGGTTAGCCTTGTTCTCGGTATTGTCGAGATCCAACATGATCTGGTCCAGAGCACGCTGATCAGCCGCATCTTTGCCCATCAGCGCATCACGGATCTTGCTGTTCACGGCCTCTACAGCCTTCAGAACACCCTTGCCAAGGTAACGGGAAGCGTCACCATCACGCAGTTCCAGGGCTTCCCGGGAACCCGTGGAAGCGCCAGACGGTGCGCAGGCGGTACCAATGGTGCCGTCTTCGAGGATAACGTCGGCTTCTACTGTCGGGTTACCGCGGGAATCCAGAACCTCACGGCCCTTAATGTTGGCAATCTTGGTCATTCTTCTCTGTCTCCAAGTTCATGTTCAAATTCGGGAGTCAGAGCGAACGGGAACGGCCCTGCGAAAACCGCTACGAGCACATCCATGTGCGCTTGTTTCGGGCCATCCATGGCCCTCTACATTTTCGCAGGGCCGTTCCCGCTCGCTCCCAAAGTCCGCGTAAAACGCCAACACCGCCAATCAGGCGGTGTCGATAGGTTTAAAGCTTTTTACCAGATCATCCACGGCTTTCACCCGCTGCAGGAAGGGCTCAAGCTGGCTGAGCCGCAAAGCGCAGGGGCCATCGCACTTGGCTTTGTCCGGGTCCGGATGGGCCTCCAGGAACAAACCGGCCAACCCCTGGGACATACCCGCCAGCGCCAGGTCAGTCACCTGCGCACGTCGGCCACCGGCCGAATCTACGCGTCCGCCGGGCATTTGCAGGGAGTGGGTCACATCGAACATCACCGGAACATTCATGGCTTTCATGATGCCAAAGCCCAGCATGTCGACAACCAGGTTGTTGTAGCCGAAGCTGCTACCCCGCTCACACAGGATTACCTTGTCGTTGCCCGCTTCCTCGCACTTGGTGATGATGTGCTTCATTTCCTGGGGAGCCAGGAACTGGGCCTTCTTGATGTTGATCACTGCACCGGTTTTCGCCATGGCGACCACCAGGTCCGTCTGGCGGCTCAGGAAAGCCGGCAGCTGGATGATGTCGCATACCTGCGCTGCGGGAGCGGCCTGGGCCGGCTCGTGGACGTCCGAAATAATGGGAACACCAAACTTGCTTTTGATGTCCGCCAGAATCTGCAGCCCTTTCTCAAGGCCCGGACCACGAAACGAATTCACCGACGAACGGTTGGCCTTATCAAACGACGCCTTGAAAACGTAGGGAATGCCGAGCTTACCGGTGGCCTCAACGTAGGCCTCGGCAACCTCCATGGCCAGCTCCGGCGACTCAAGGACGTTCATGCCACCAAAGAGCACAAACGGTTTGTCGTTGGCGACGTCGATTCCCGAAACGTTTACAGTGCTCTGCGCCATGCTCAGGATCCTTTCTTACAGGTCAGTGCTGCCTCAACAAAGCCTTTGAACAGCGGGTGGCCGTCCCTGGGTGTGGAGGTAAATTCCGGATGGAACTGACAGGCGACAAACCAGGGATGATCCGGCGCTTCAACCACTTCGACCAGACGACCATCGGTCGAACGACCTGAGATCTGAAGACCGGCCTCTTCCAACTTTGGCAGGAAGTGGTTGTTGACCTCGTAACGATGGCGATGACGCTCGCGAATGGTTTTCCTGCCATAGCAGTTGGCAATGGTGGAACCTTCGGTAAGCACGCAGTCCTGGGCGCCGAGACGCATGGTCCCGCCAAGATCAGATTCTTCCGTACGCTCTTCACGCTCTCCGGTGGAATCCAGCCATTCGGTGATCAGGCCCACCACCGGCTCCGGCGTGTGCTCGCGGAATTCTGTGCTGTGAGCGTCGGTCAGACCGGCCACGTTCCGCGCGTATTCAATTACAGCAACCTGCATACCCAGGCAGATGCCAAGGTAAGGCACCTTGTTCTCACGGGCATACTGAACTGTGCGGATCTTGCCTTCCACGCCGCGCTCACCGAAACCGCCCGGCACCAGAATCGCATCAGCACTGGCCAGCGCACCGGTGCCATCACGCTCGATGTCTTCCGAATCGATGTAGTTGATATTGACCTTGGTGCGGGTCTTGATGCCGGCGTGCAGCAGGGATTCGATCAGCGACTTGTACGCGTCGAGAAGCTCCATGTACTTGCCAACCATGGCAATGGTCACTTCCTGCTCGGGATTCATCAGTGATTCAACAACGTTGTCCCACTCACTGAGGTCCGCAGGACGCGCATCCAGGCCGAATCGTTCGATAACGAGCTGATCCAGGCCATGCTCATAGAGCATGCGAGGAATGGCGTAAATGGATTTGGCATCCTGGAGAGGAATAACGGCCCGCTCTTCGACGTTGGTAAACAGAGCAATCTTGCGACGTGAACTGGCGTCCACCTCGTGCTCGGAGCGGCACAGCAGGATATCCGGCTGCAGACCGATAGAGCGCATTTCCTTGACCGAGTGCTGGGTGGGCTTGGTCTTGATCTCACCCGCAGTGGCAATGTACGGAACCAGGGTCAGGTGCATGAAAAGTGCACGCTGGGGACCGACTTCCACCTTCAATTGGCGGCAAGCTTCGAGAAACGGCAGGGATTCAATATCACCGACCGTGCCACCAATCTCGATCAGCGCTACGTCGGCGCCAGCAGCACCTTCAACGACCCGCCGCTTGATCTCGTCAGTGATGTGGGGGATTACCTGCACAGTTCCGCCCAGGTAGTCGCCACGGCGCTCCTTGCGGATTACTTCCTCGTACACCCGGCCGGTGGTGAAGTTATTGCGCTTGCTCATCGGGGAGCGGATGAAGCGCTCATAGTGGCCAAGATCAAGGTCTGTTTCCGCGCCATCCTCGGTGACAAAAACCTCACCGTGCTGGAACGGGCTCATGGTGCCGGGGTCCACGTTGATGTACGGGTCCAGCTTGAGAATAGTGACCTTCAGGCCGCGTGCCTCGAGGATCGCAGCCAGAGAGGCTGATGCGATACCTTTCCCCAAGGAGGACACGACACCGCCGGTGACGAAAATATAACGCGTCATGCAGATTCCGTGATTGTCTGGTTCGGTGAAGGAGGGAGATTGTCATCTCAAGATGGGACGCCAGACTACCAGAAAGGCTCCATTGACTCAATCACATTCCCGCTCTACGACCAGCCGCCAACCGGCGGCATGGGCGCCTCCCGAGTATTGTTCAGAACACCATAAATCGCCAACGGCAATGAGCTCCGCTGCGTCCCCGGAACCGGCAAAAACCAGCGGCAGCCGGGCCCTCTCCCACGGCGGAACGGCGACTTCCTGCAGCCATTTCTTGAGCGAACGGGACGGCCCATCGGGACGGAAACGGACCCGCTCGCCACCCTGCCTCGTAAATATCCGTATTGGCGGCAACGGCCGTTCCGGGGTAGTGACAGATTCCAACCTGAGGGACCACTCTCCCCACTCCACACTGGCCCCCGGCTCGATATCGACCGGAACGTCCGATAACGGGCCGCGGTCAGGAACCAGGCATAGATCGCCCCGGAAACGGCGCAGACTGAAGCCATCGGACCGGAACTCCGGCTCCCGATCCTCTGAGGCAAACAGCAGATCCCGAATGACTTGCTGCCAGTCACCGGGGGTGGGCGCATGAAACCCGCGCTCCCGTACCCACCAGCGGATCAGATTCTTCTGCTCCGCCAGAGGCAGCGTTTTCAGGCCATCAACGGGGAGACGGTCCCGGTCGCCGCCGCCAGCCTGCCACTGCAGGGAGGCCAGCTTGCGATTAAGCGCTTCGCTCTCGGCACAGGACTCCGCCGTGTGCCGCAGCCTGCGATTCAACCCCGGCCAGCGCTCCCGCAAGAGCGGCAACACAGTGTGACGAAGGAAATTCCGGTCAAATCGCTGGTCGGTATTGCTTGGATCCTCAACCCATGACAGACCGGCGACCCTGGCCCAACGCTCGAGCTCGGCCCTCTCGAACCCGAGCAGGGGCCGGGCGAGGGTCGCGGTGCCCAGCTCACGACGGGCCGGCATGCCCGCCAGCCCGGCCACACCGCTGCCCCTGAGCATCCGGAACAGAACGGTTTCCGCCTGGTCATCCCCATGGTGAGCCATCAAGACCAGGTCGCCCTTCCCGACCAGCGCCTCGAGGGCGGCATAGCGGGCCTTGCGGGCGGCTTCTTCTATACCCGCACCCGAGCTACGGCCACCACCAACGGTTACCCGCTCAACCACAAGCGGCACGCCAAGTCGCTCACATTCACCGCGACAGAACGACTCGGTATCCGATGCATTGGGTTGAAGCTGATGATTGATATGGATCGCCCGGACAGCGCCGGAATAGCCATGGCAGTGGGCTGCCAGGTGCAATAACAGGGTGGAATCGAGGCCGCCGCTCAGGGCGACCCAAAGACGGGTGTGATCGGGGAGTTCTCTGACCGGGGCACACAGGGCCTCCGGCCAGTGGAATCCGGAGCCGGGCTCAGCGCCCGGTGTCATAGCGGGTCAGCCGCTCATAGCGACGGGATACCAGCTCATCCAGTGGCAGGCGGCTGAGTTCAGCGACGCCTTTTGCCAGGACCTCTTTGAGGGATGCTGACATTTTTTCGGGATTGCGGTGAGCACCCCCGAGAGGTTCGGTAATTACGTTGTCTGCGAGGCCGAGATCTCTCAGGCGGTCAGCGGTAACACCCATGGCCTCCGCGGCCTGGGCAGCGTATTCGGCACTCTTCCAAAGGATCGAGGCACAGCCCTCTGGGGAAATCACCGCGTAGGTGGAATACTGGAGCATATTCAACTGGTCACAGACACCGATGGCCAAAGCACCACCGGAACCGCCCTCACCGATCACCGTGGAAATAATGGGTGTCTTGAGGCGAGACATCACGGCGAGGTTGAAGGCAATGGCCTCACTCTGGCCACGCTCTTCCGCACCAATGCCCGGATAGGCACCCGGCGTATCGATGAACGTGAGAATGGGCATCTTGAAGCGCTCGGCCATTTCCATCAGGCGCAGGGCCTTGCGATAGCCCTCAGGGCGCGGCATACCGAAGTTACGCTTGACCTTGTCCCGAACTTCACGGCCCTTTTGATGACCAATGACCATCACCGGCTTGTCATCCAGCCGGGCAGTACCCCCTACGATAGCCAGGTCGTCTGCATAGCGACGGTCGCCGTGCAGTTCATCGAAATCCTCAAACATGGATTCGATGTAGTCCAGGGTGTAAGGCCTGCGGGGGTGACGGGCCAGTCGCGCGACGTCCCAGGGCTTGAGATCGGAGAAGATACTCTCCGTGAGGCTGACGCTCTTTTTCTTCAGCCGTGTGATCTCGTCGGTGATATTGATGTCGGTGTCATTGCCAACCATCCGAAGCTCTTCAATCTTGGCTTCCAGGTCGGCGATTGGCTGTTCGAAATCCAGATAGTTAGGGTTCATGATGTTCCATCATTTTTTGCCAGGCGGGAAAGTGCTCCGCCAAACCAGAATTTGACACAAAGATAGCAGCGCCCGGTCAGTGGCTAAAGCGGACATTGGTATGAGTCCGCTATCTGACAAAGTTTTAATTTTCAGCTTACTCAATCATAGACCAGTTCTACCGACTGGTCGCCTACGAGGTAACGGAGCTCCAGTAGCAGGTTGTCATCCGGCTGCACCCGCCAGGACTCGCCCAGCTCGATCCGTGTGGACGCCTCGGGGCTGCTGTACTCAATCCAAACGGGGCTGCCCTCACACCGGAACGGCCTGAGGGTGGTGTCCAGTTTCTCCAGCAGTCCGTTCTGTAGCTGATCGGCGTGCAGATTCAGCTTCAATCCGCGGCTGAACTGCTTGCGAGCGCTCGCCACATCCATCACCGAGCTCACCCGCATCTTCATCTGGCCTGAATAGTCGTCGTGACTGACCTGCCCTTCCACCACAATCACCTGGTCAGATTGCAACAGCTCCCGATTTTCAAAGAAGGCTTCCGAGAACAGGGTCGCCTCTATCCGGGCGCTCCTGTCATCCAGCGTAATGAAACACATGGTGGAGCCGGTACGGGTTTTCATGGTGCGCTGGGCAACCACCAACCCGGCGACCCGCTGGGGCGACTTGTTCGGCTTCAAATCGGCAATGGAGGATCTTACGAACCGCCGAACCTCTTTTTCATATTCATCAAACGGGTGGCCGGTAAGGTACAGCCCCAGCGTGTCTTTCTCGCCCTTCAGACGCTGCTTCTCGGGCCACTCGCGCACACCGGCCACGTCCTCGTAGGGATCGCCACCGTCCCCCGCTTCAAGCATTTCACCGAACATATCCATCATGCCGACGGATTCGTTCCGGGATTGCTGGCCGGCCTGCTGCACGGCCTTATCAATGCTGGCCATCAACTGAGCCCGGCTGGCGCCAAGCTTGTCCATGGCGCCGCAGCGGATTAGCGCTTCCATGGCCCGTTTGTTGACCTTTTTCAGGTCAATGCGTCGACAAAAATCGAAAATATCCTGATAGGGCTCGCCATCACCACGCCCCTCGACGATGCTCTGGATCGGGCCCTCGCCCAGCCCCTTGATGGCCCCCAGGCCATAGACAATCTGACCCTCGTCGTTGACGGTAAAGGTGTATTCCGAGCGACTGACGTCGGGCACCAGGAGGTCCAGCTTCATATTCCGGCACTCTTCCACCAACGTGACCACCTTATCGGTGTTCTGCATATCGGCGGTCAGTACCGCGGCCATGAATTCCGCCGGGTAGTGGGCTTTCAGCCAGAGGGTCTGGTAGGACACCAGCGCATAGGCAGCCGAGTGGGATTTGTTGAAGCCGTAACCCGCAAACTTTTCCACCAGGTCAAAGATGTTTTCGGCCAGGGTGGTATTGATCCCGTTCTGTTCACAGCCATCCAGGAAAAACTGCTTCTGCTTGGCCATTTCTTCCGGTTTTTTCTTACCCATGGCCCGACGAAGCATGTCCGCATTACCAAGAGTGTAACCTGCCATCACCTGGGCGATCTGCATGACCTGCTCCTGGTACAGGATAACCCCATAGGTGGGCTCCAGCACCGGCTTCAGGCCTTCATACTGGTAATCCGGGTGCGGGAACGACATGGGCTGGCGACCGTGCTTCCGATCGATAAAGTCGTCCACCATGCCGGACTGCAGCGGACCCGGCCGGAAAAGGGCCACCAGGGCGATCATATCTTCCAGTGAGTCGGGCTGCAGGCGGCGAATCAGGTCCTTCATGCCCCGGGATTCCAGCTGGAACACTGCCGTGGTTTCAGCTTTCTTGAGCATGTCGAACGAGGGCACGTCATCCAGCGGAATCTCGTTGATGTCGAGCGGCTGCATGCCCTTCTTTTCCCGGCGCGGATTGATCATGTTCAGCGCCCACTTGATGATCGTGAGCGTCCGCAGACCCAGGAAGTCGAACTTCACCAGTCCGGCGTCTTCCACATCGCCCTTGTCGAACTGGGTAACCAGGCTGCCGCCCTCGTCGTCGCAGTACAGGGGCGAGAAATCGGTGATCTTGGTGGGTGCGATCACCACGCCACCGGCGTGTTTACCAGCGTTCCGGCACACCCCCTCAAGCTTCAAGGCCATTTCCCAGATTTCCTGGGCTTCTTCGTCGTTCTCGAGAAACTCGACCAGCTGTGGCTCCTGCTCCAGAGCCTTCTCAAGGGTCATGCCCGGCTCGAACGGAATCATTTTAGACAGCTTGTCGGCCAGGCCATAGGATTTTCCCTGCACCCGGGCAACATCCCGCACAACCGCCTTCGCGGCCATGGTGCCGAAGGTAATGATCTGCGACACCGCCTCACGCCCGTATTTCTGGGCGGTGTATTCGATCACCCGGTCCCGGCCCTCCATGCAAAAGTCGACGTCAAAGTCGGGCATGGAAACCCGTTCCGGGTTCAGGAACCGCTCGAACAGCAAATCGTATTCCAGCGGGTCCAGATCGGTGATCAACTGGGCGTAGGCCACCAGCGAGCCGGCACCGGAACCCCGACCCGGCCCCACGGGCACGCCGTTGTTCTTGGCCCACTTGATGAAGTCCATCACGATCAGGAAGTAGCCCGGGAACCCCATCTGGATGATGATATCCAGCTCGAAGTTCAGGCGCTTGTAGTAAGCCTCGCGTTTGGCATCGTATTCCGGATCGTCCTTGCTGAGGGTCTTGGCCAGGCGCTCTTCCAGACCCTCCTCGGAGACCTTCCGGAAATAGTCGTCCATGGTCATGCCATCGGGAATCGGGTAATTGGGCAGGAAGTACTCGCCCATCCGAACCTTCACCGAGCAGCGCCGGGCAATCTCCACGGTGTTCTCGATCGCTTCCGGAATGTCGCTGAACAGCTCGATCATCTCATCGGCGCTGCGCAGGTACTGCTGATCACTGAACCGGCGATCACGGCGCGGATCATCCAGGGTACGACTCTCACCGATACAGACCCTGGCCTCGTGGGCCTCAAAGTCTTCCGCTTCGAGGAAGTGCACGTCGTTAGTGGCAACCACCGGGAGGCCAAGAGCACCCGCCAACTCAACACTCAGGTGCAGGCAGTCTTCGTCTCCGGGACGACCGGTGCGCTGTAACTCGAGGTAGTAGCTATCCGGGTACAAATCCATCCAGTATCGGGCCCGTTCGCGGGCCAATTCCGGTTTGCCCGCCATCAAAGCCTTGCCCACATCGCCCATTCGCGAACCAGAGAGCGCAATCAAACCGTTCGCCCGCGCCTCAAGCCACTTGCGCTGGATGATCGGCTTGCCAAACCGCTGCCCCTCGGTATACCCCAGGGAAATGATTTCGGTGAGGTTGAGATAACCGTCGTTATCTCGCGCCAACAGGGTGATCCGGAACGGGTTCTCGGGCTCGTCCGGATTTTCCAGCCACAGATCGGCGCCAATGATGGGTTTGACGCCCGCGCCCATGGCCGCCTTGTAAAAGCGAACCAGCGAGCACATGTTGGATTGCTCGGTCAGGCCAACAGCCGGCATGCCCAGCTCGGCAACGCGCTTGATCAGCGGTTTAACCCTGACCAGGCCATCCACCATGGAGTATTCGGAATGGACGCGGAGGTGTACAAAAGTCTGCGACATAACGTCAGGTTATTCCTGCTGTGTAATTCAGTTGGGGCGGCCGGCTCAACCGCCGATCACGGCCCGGAGTTCTTCTTCGGTCTGGGGTCCAAAACGGGTTTCGACCAGATCGCCGCCCGGATTAACCAGAAAAGTGGCAGGCAGCGCGACCGGTAACTTCCAGCCGAACCCCGGCCCTGGATCGTCCGCCAGCATGGTAAATTCAATGCCCATACGCTCGCCCAGTTCGACCAATGCGTCGCCCTGTACCCCATCAAAATTGACGGCGAGTACGGTAATGTCGGGCGCCTTGTCCAGCTCATTGAGCTCGGGAATTTCCTCAAGGCACGGTTTGCACCATTCCGCCCAGTAGTTAACCAGCACCCACTGGCCGCGCAAGGTGTCCCAGTTCAGCTTTGTGCCTTCTGCCCGCTCAAGCTCGATTTTCTGACAGCCGGACATCACCAGAATGAGCAGCGCCACGGCCAGAACATGCAGGCCGGAACGCCCACGGACAGAATCAGGGTACTGCACTGGAAAACCTCCTGTTAGACTACCGGCCACAGAAATCGTGGACTCCATTCAGACAATCAGGCACGAAGATGACAGAACCAACCCGGATTTTCCACAACCCTCGCTGCTCGAAATCCCGCCAAACCCTTGAACTGCTTACCGAACGGGGAATTGAGCCAGAGATTATACGCTACCTGGAAACACCACCGACAGAGCAGGAGCTCACGGATATCCTGAACGCTCTGGATCTTCGCCCCCGCGAACTGATGCGCACGAAAGAAAAAGAGTATAAAGAACAGGGCCTGAACAGCCCCGACCTGAGCGACGAACAACTCATCGCCGCGATGGTAGCAACACCGAAACTGATTGAACGACCGATTGTGACCGCCAACGGCAAAGCAGCACTTGGCCGGCCACCGGAAAACGTTCTCGCGATTCTGTAACGCCGAACAATCTCCTCCAGCCAGATCAGAAGGATCTCTGACGATGTCCGATCAATTGCCCTACGTTCTCGTGCTATTTTACAGCCGCACAGGCCAGACTGCGGAGCTGGCCAGCCAGATTGGCCGTGGCGTGGCCCGGGTAACAGGCATGGAGGCGAGGTTACGGTCGGTACCGCCGGTTTCACCGGACACGGAAGCGTCCCTGCCCGCAGTGCCGGACTCGGGAGCGCCCTACGCCAGCAAATCCGATCTCGCAAACTGCGCCGGCCTGGCCATCGGCAGCCCCACACGCTTTGGCAACATGGCGGCGCCCCTGAAGCATTTCCTCGACAGTACCGGCGACCTCTGGCTGAGCGGAACCCTTGAGGGCAAACCGGCGGGCGCGTTTACCTCTACCGGCAGCCTCCATGGCGGGCAGGAAACGACACTCATGACCATGATGATGCCACTGCTGCATCATGGCATGGTGGTCTGCGGCCTGCCTTACTCGGAGAAAAGTCTCAGCGAAACAGACACCGGTGGCACACCCTACGGCCCTACCCACTGGGCCGGAACCGGCGAACAGCAACCACTGAGCACGCATGAGAAAGCCCTGTGCCAGGCCTTCGGCGAACGCCTGGCGCGCCTGGCGCTAAAGCTCGCTGACTGATACGCGACCGGGCGCAGGACGTACTTTGCTCTACACTTATCGATTCCGGAACACACTATGCTGAACAACCCGAAGGCCCGCGTCACTGTGCGGGCGACGATCGCCCTTTATATCGGCGTGCTTGCAACCCTGCTGATCACGACGTTCTACCCGGCCCCCGTCGAGGGCGTCTCAATATCGTTAATGCTGGCGGTGAAACTGGTTCCGCTTCTGCCCTTTGCGGTCACGGTCTTTCGCGGTCACAATCGGGGCTATATCTGGATGTCCTTCGTGGTGATCTTCTACTTCACTCAGGCCGTTGTTTCGGCATGGCTGAGCGAAGGCGCCCCGGGGCCGCTCATTTTGACGGCACTGACCTTCCTGTTGTTCACTGTTGCCATGATTCACCTGAAGGTGAACCGGCCGGTGGCAGACGGAAACACACCCTGAAGATGTGGAACTGACCCTCTATGGCTGACACAAGCAACTCCGGAACGGTGCAGCGGCCACCCGCGCCGCCCAGAAGTAACCTGACCCTGAGAGATGTTTGCACCGCGCTCGTTACCAGCGGGGAAATCAGCCAGGAAGACGCAGAGCGGGTGTTGTCGGCCAACCTGGGCGCGGCAACCGGCGACGGACAGAAAGGCAAGCGCCACCCGCTGGAACTGGTGGCGATTGCTGCGCTGACCAGCCAGAAGAGCGGTCGCACCCTGGATCTGGATAGGCTGACCCACTGGCTGGCCGATTGGGCGGGGCAACCGTATTACCATATTGATCCCCTCAAGATCGACACACCCGCCATTGCCCGGGTGATGTCTTACGCCTTCGCCCAGCGCCATGGCATCCTGGCAGTTGAGATCGGCGCCGATGAGGTGCTGATCGCCAGCACAGAACCTTTCAAGAGCGATTGGGTGCAGAACCTTCAACAGGCCGTCCGCAAGGATATCCGGCGCGTTGTCGCCAATCCCGAGGATATCCGCCGGTACACGGTAGAGTTCTACCAGCTCGCCAATTCCGTCAGCAAGGCCAGTGGCAGCCAGGGCCCGGGTGTTGCCGGCAACCAGAATTTCGAGCAGCTGCTCGATCTTGGCGCCAGCGAACACCCGGACGCCAATGACCAGCACGTCGTCAAGATTGTCGATTGGTTGCTGCAGTACGCCTTCGACCAGCGCGCCTCGGATATTCACATCGAGCCCCGCCGCACGGTCACCCAGGTCCGGTTCCGGATAGACGGCGTGCTGCACAACGTTTATGAGTTCCCCGAGCATGTGGGCGTGGCGGTGACCAGTCGCCTCAAGATCCTCGGTCGCCTGAATGTGGCGGAAAAACGCCGCCCCCAGGACGGTCGTATCAAGACCCGCAAACCCGACAACCGGGAGGTGGAACTGCGTCTGGCCACCATGCCGACTGCCTTTGGCGAAAAGATGGTCATGCGGATCTTTGATCCAGACGTGCTTTTGAAGTCCTACGAGCAACTGGGATTCGGCAAGGAAGACCGCCAGCGCTGGCAGGAAATCACATCCCGCCCACACGGCATCGTCCTTGTCACTGGGCCCACTGGTTCCGGCAAGACCACGACCCTGTATTCGACCCTGAAACAGATTGCATCGCCCGAGCTAAACGTCTGCACCATCGAGGATCCCATCGAAATGGTGGAGCCGGCGTTCAACCAGATGCAGGTTCAGACCAATATCGACCTGACCTTTGCAGCCGGCGTAAGGGCGCTGCTGCGTCAGGACCCGGATATCATCATGATCGGCGAGATCCGCGACCTGGAAACGGCGGAAATGGCCGTGCAGGCTGCCCTGACAGGCCACCTGGTGCTATCGACACTGCATACCAACGACGCCCCGAGTGCGATCACCCGGATGATGGAACTGGGCATTCCGCCTTACCTGATACGGGCAACGGTACTGGGCGTCATGGCACAACGGCTTGCCCGAACGCTCTGCCCTCACTGCAAATCCCCCGGCCCTGCTGATGAACAGGCCTGGCAAACCCTCACCAGGCCCTGGAAAGCGCCCGTTCCCAAGCAGTTCTACCACCCTGTGGGATGCCTGGAATGCCGGAACACCGGTTATCTTGGGCGGGCAGGCGTGTATGAAATCATGACGCTATCTGGCGCATTGCTCAGACAGATCACCGACCATTGCGAGCTGGAGCAGCTCAGGCTGGATGCCTACAAGGAAGGCATGAAGTCACTGCGCCTCAGTGGCGCGCAGAAAGTTGCTGCCGGCCAGACTACGGTCGAGGAAATTTTAAGGGTAACGCCCGAAAGCCAGCGTTGAAGCAGGGTCAGGCGCCCGGGCGCA
This sequence comes from Marinobacter sp. NFXS11, assembly GCF_040148675.1. Classification (NCBI taxonomy): domain Bacteria; kingdom Pseudomonadati; phylum Pseudomonadota; class Gammaproteobacteria; order Pseudomonadales; family Marinobacteraceae; genus Marinobacter; species Marinobacter sp. NFXS11. Next base: position 1,934,084 of record NZ_JAGDDV010000001.1, read on the forward strand.
ATCCGCACTGGCCCAGTAATTCCTGCCAGGCTTTGGTGTGGGCCATCATGGCCACGTCGAGCTCCCGCCACAGACTGGCCTCGGCGCCCTGCGAGAGATGCCGCTCATACCAGCCGGCGAAACTTTCTGGCATGACCGCCCGCTGCATTTCCGCCAACTGTTCGAACGGCTCGATCAGCGCCACCCGCCCCTGGGTCACAGTGCTCATATAGGGTTGGATCTTCTCGATGTACACACTGAAGAACATGCTCTGAACAATATTCGACTGGTTGTTGGGCTGGCCGTTAATACACAGAGGCTTGCCTTCAATTCTTTGCTTGAGCAATGCCGTCCCGTCCCGCAGCCTTGCAGTCAAAAGAAGCGCACTGTTGATTAACTGCCCGGCCCGGTATTCTGCCTGCCAGCGCTGATGAACATCGCCGGCAAAGTCGAGGGAAACCGCCAGATCTTCAGAGTACAAACGAGCCACTGCTGCGTTCAGGCTGTCGATATCAAGAGCGAGATCAGACACCGGATTGCCCTCTGGCGCGACGGGATAGTAGCCCTTGGCCAGGGTAAACAGCTTTTCGATTTCTTCTACGCCCCAGGTGGCATTCCAGATGGCGATGGGCAGGGATTCAAGCTTGCTGTCGATACCACCGGCAAGCTCTTCGGCAAATTCTTCATCTTCTATATCCGGCAGACAGTCCCTGGCCGCTTCGATAAACCGGATTTCATAACGAAGGCGGTTCAGGGGTTGCATAACTCGCCCCATCACCGAGTTTTTCTCACCAACAACGTACTGGAGTTCACAACCGTAGAGCGAGAGAAAATCAAGCATCCCCATGTCCAGCTCGGGCATGGTCAGCACACGGTCACGGCGGCGGGGAAGCTGGCTGGCGGAGGGGATGTCAGAAAACTCGGGATCGGTTTCCAACACGCGGGCCACCCGCTCCACATATTCGTCCATCATGGGACGAGCATCCGAGAACGGGTCGCAACCGGCAAGAAGCACGGCGAGAACCGGCGCAAAGATTCTGCAAATTCCGGTTCCGGGCATTCATTCCTCCTGCGATGGCGTTAAAAAGCCCTGGGCCTAGCGCTTTTGCAGCAGGGTATCGACCTCCGCAAAATCACGGGCAACGAAACGTTCGGTTTCCGGCAGATCTCCCTCGCGAACAAGCCAGGCGGTTTGCATGCCGGCTTCCTCGGCTGCCTCCAGTTCAGCTTCCACATCAGACAGGAACAGCACCGTGCAGGCCTCGACGCCCAACTCAGACAGAATATTCCGGTATGAAACCGTCTCTTTCTTGCCCCCGATACGGGTATCGAAATAGCCCGAGAAAAACGGCGTAAAATCGCCTTCCGTGGTAAAACCGAAAATCAGCTTCTGGGCTTTCACCGAACCTGATGAATATACGAACAAACGCAGCCCCCGATCATGCCAGCGTTGAAGGTAGTCGGCTGCGTCAGCATAGATGTGCCCTTTCAGCTCTCCCTGCTGATATCCCTGCTCCCAGACCATGCCCTGCAGCGTCTTAAGAGAGGTTTCCTTGCGGTCTTCCCTGATCCAGGTTTCAAGCACTTGGATCAGCCCTTCGACATCCTCACGCGCAACGCCTGAAACCTCGGCCACTGCGTCCAGTTGCTCAGACACAGCAGGGCTGTCCTGATGCTGGTCACGGACAAAACGCGGCAGGTGCTCGCTGGCATAGGGAAACAGGACATCGTGCACAAACGAAATAGAGCTGGTGGTGCCTTCGATATCCGTGAGCACAACCCGGATCATTCGGCCGCTCCTGCCAGCGCCTCATAGCGAGGCAGGCGACCGGCGATGTCTTCACCGGTAAAGTCCGCCACCCAGCCCTCGGGGTTGGTGAACAGGCGAATGCAGGTAAATGCAGGTTCCGGGCCCATATCAAACCAGTGGCGAGTGCCATCGGGCACACTGATCAGATCGTTTTTCTGGCACAGCACGGCGAACACCTCGTTGCCGAAGTGCAGGTAAAACAGACCCTGGCCACGGACAAAGAAACGAACTTCGTCTTCACTGTGGGTGTGCTCATCCAGGAACTTTTGCCGGACCGCGTCTTTTTGCGGATTGTCCGGGTTCAGGCTGATCACATCCGCGGTCTGAAAACCACATTCGTGCTTCAGTTTCGAGACTTCCTCGCTGTAGGCCTCAAGGATGTCTTCCTGGGATGCGTCAGCCGGCAGATCTTTCGTTGGCCACTGCTCATAGCGCACACCGTGGCGGGCCAGAAGCTCCCGTATTTCTTCAGGATTCCCGGTCACTTTGCGTGCCTTTTCGGGCTGGCTCTGGTCGAAAATACTCAGGGTAGTCATGGGCGAACCCTCATGGTTTCAAGCTCACATTCAAACAGGAATTCAAAGGCTTCGACATGGCGCAGGCAATCGGCCATGGTTTTGCCCCAGGTGTACAGGCCATGGCCACGAATCAGGTAGCCTGGCTGTTCCGGATGCTCCCGGAACCATTCGCGAGTGTGCGCCGCCAACGCGTCGATGTCCTGGGTGTTGTCGAACACCGGAACCGTCAGGACTGATTCGTGGGTCTCAACGCCGGTAAATGCCTTCTGCAGCTCATAGCCCTCCAGCGCCAGTGGCTGGCCGGGCTCAAGCAGACGACTCAGCACCGTTGCCTTCACCGAGTGGGTGTGCAGAACCGCGCCCACCTCGGGAAAGACCTCATACAGCACCGTATGCAGCCTTGTTTCTGCAGAGGAGCGACAGTCGCTCTGTACCGGCCGGCCAGCCAGATCGACCACCATGACATCACCCGCACCCAGTTGGCCCTTGTGACGGCCCGAAACGGTAATGGCAATGTGCTCGGAATCGATGCGGGCAGAATAGTTACTGCTGGTTGCGGGCGACCAACCCTGCTGATACAGGAACCGACCGGCTTGCACAATCGCATCCGCGGCGACGGCATATCGGGTTACATCAAACACGAGTTCTCTCCCGGGTTTCAGAGCGCTTGGGACACTCCCATGGGCGACATTATAGGGACGAAGCGGCGCCCCGCAAATGATGCCGTGCGGCAATCAAATCGGCGACAATGGAGACAGCAATCTCTGCCGGTGTCTTGCTCGGAATATCGACACCAATGGGGGCTCGCAGACGCTCCAGTGCGTGTTCTTCCAGACCCAGAGAGGCGAGCCTTTCCCGCCTGGCTTCCGAGGTTCTTCGGGATCCCATGGCGCCAACGTAAAAGGCTCTGGAGTGAAGAGCTGCCAACAACCCCATATCATCAATGCGTGGATCATGGGCGAGGGCCAGGATACCGGACCAGGCGTCGCCGAACTGTGTCGAAATCAGATCATCGGGCAGGCGCCGGTCCAGGGGGATCTGCTCAAAACTCCAGCCAGCGGCGAAGGCCTCCCTCGGCTCACAGAGGGTGACCGCAAAATCCGCCGCGGTCGCGAATTCGAAAACGTAACGGGCCACTTCGCCGGCACCGATCAACAACAGACGGCACTCGGGCTGCAGGGTGTGAAGGAGCTGTTCGCCGTCAAAGTGGACCGCGTTACCCGCCAGGGAGACAGAACGCTCCAGGCTCGTAACCCCGTTTATTGGCACGCGACGAACCACCGGTTCGCGATCGCGCAAGGCAGCCGCCAGTGCCTGAACGTGATCGTTACCCGTCTGGCTCCGGAAGGGTTCGATCAGAAGCCGTATCCGGCCACCGCAAGGCAGCTGGAAATGATCCCGGTCATCATCGGTGATTCCATAATCAACGAAGACCGGATGGTCCGGCCCGTCTTCCGCTGTGCGCCGAAGCAGATCTTCTTCCAGACAGCCACCGGACACCGACCCGCTCCAGTGGCCGGATTCTGCAATCGCCAGCCAGGAGCCGACCGGACGCGGCGAGGAGCCCCAGGTTTCCACTATGGTGCAAAGCCAGGCTCTCTGACCTTCCGCCAGCCAGCGAGACATGTTTTCTAACACTGTCTGACGGCCGGTAGCGACCGAATACGCGACGCTTGAATCAGGCATTGGCTCTCAATGGCAGGCTACGCTGCCGCTTTCCATTGAGCGCAAACAGGGCATTACCCAGGGCCGGGATCACCGGCGGCACGCCAGGCTCGCCGACTCCCGTCGGCGACTCGCTGCTTGCAACAATATCCACCAGTACCTCAGGACGCTCGTACTGCCTCATTAGAGGGTAGTCGTGGAAATTACTCTGCTGGACCTCGCCATTCTCCAGCGTGATTTCTCCATAAAGTGCCGCAGTCAGCCCAAACAGGATACCGCCCTCGATCTGGTCCTCCACGATACGGGGGTTTACGACCTGGCCACAGTCCACCGAGCAGGTGACCTTGTATACCCGGATCGCACCATTCTCGATTCCGGCTTCCACCACCTGGGCAACGTACGTTCCGAAACTGCGGAACAGGGCGAGTCCCCGGGCCCGACCCTCTGGCACAGGCGACTGCCAGTCGGCCAGCCTGACAACCCGGTCAAGCACTTCAAGGTGCCTTGGCTCGTGGGAAATCAGGCGACGACGGAACTGGTACGGATCCTCACCTGCCTCATGGGCAAGTTCGTCCATGAAGGTTTCGACGGCAAACCCGTTGTGGGAAAAACCTACCGAACGCCACCAGGTAATCGGAATGCCGGGATCGGTGTGGGTATGACGGATATCAACGTTGGACACCCGGTACGGATACTCGATGGCACCCTCGATTGCGGAGAAATCTTTCGGCGTCGCAATGCCTTCGGCCATCAGCCCGACACTGCCCAAAGTGTCGTACATGAACTTTGGAGCCCACGGATACTGGGCAGGCGCCGCATTGCGGACGTACCAGTCAAGAATTTGCGGGCCCACGATCTGGTGATGCCAGCCTGTCAGCTCGCTGCCCGCGAAGCTGGCTTTCATGCGGTGCAGCATGGCCGGGCGATAGAGATCGTGACGGGTGTCCTCTTCACGGGACCAGATGACCTTAACCGGCCGTCCGACCCGATAGGCCACTGCCGCGGCCTCTTCGATATAGTCCTGAGTCAGTCGACGGCCAAAACCGCCGCCGAGAAAGGTCGTATTGATAGTGATATCGTCGGGGCCAAGATTGGTCACCCGGGCTGCTGCAATCCGGCCAAGGTCCGGCGCCTGTGTAGGGGCCCACACTTCCATGCCGTCCTCTCGGTACCAGGCCGTGGCATTCATGGGCTCCAATGTCGCGTGGGCCAGGTAGGGCTGGGCATATTCCGCTTCCACTACCCGGTCGCCCTCCTCCATGGCACTGGCAAAACTGCCCTCACTACGCTCGGACTCTCCGGGATCGTCATCGGCGGCGGCGCGGTAGGAGTCGAACACGTCGCCCGTAGACAGAGACACGGCATCCGAAAAATCCCAGTCTATCTTGAGCGCGTCCTGAGCCTTCCGGGCACGCCAGTATTTGTCGGCAACAACGGCCACGCCACGCTCGATCTCAAATACATCAAGCACACCCGTCATTGCACGGACCTGATCAGCGTTGAAGTCCCGGACCCGACCGCCGCGTCGGGGAGAGCGTGAAACAACGCCGTACACCATGTCCGGAAGATCGACATCAATCCCGTAAACTGCGGTTCCCGTGGACTTCGCCCGGGCATCGAGCTTGCCTTGTTGCTTGCCAATGTATTTCCATTCGCTCTGCGGTTTGAGCGATATGTCACCACGCAGCACTTCTTTGGCGGCCAACTCAACCAACTGGCCATAGGCCATGGAGTCGATACCGTTCGGGTGCACCACCCTGCCTTCACTGGCGCGACATTCGGTTGCTTCGACGTTCCATACACGTGCTGCCGCCATAACCAGCATTTGCCGGGCTTCCGCACCGGCCGTTCGAAGCGGCTCCCAACTGGTCGCAACACTGGTGCTACCGCCTGTCAGTTGCAGCTTGTACAGAGGATTTCGATACTCCGGCGCCACCGGTGCAAAGCGTGGCGTGATCCGTTCCGGCTGGATTTCCAGCTCTTCGGCAATCAAAGTCGTCAACCCGGTGTAGGTGCCTTGCCCCATTTCAACCCGGGCCAGAGTGAAGAAGACTTCATTATCGGCAGTGAGTTCCAGCCAGGCATCGGGACGCCATTCGCCCGTGTCCGGCTTATAACCCGTCTGGATTCCCGCGCAGCCCGGCAACGTTATTGAAACCATCAGGCTGCCGGAGGCACCGGCACTGACCTTGAGGAAATTTCGTCGGTTCATCGCCATGTTACGCTGCCCCTCCCTGAGCGCCGTCTGACGTCTCAGCGCCAACGACGGATTCCACGGCTGCAATGATCCGCGAGTAGGTACCGCATCGGCAGAGATTGCCTGTCATGGCCGCAACAATTTCCTCACGTGAAGGCGCCGGATTGGTGGCCAGAAGGTGGGTCGCACTCATAATCTGGCCTGACTGGCAGTAGCCACATTGGGGAACGCCGTGTTCGATCCAGGCTTCCTGCAGGGCATGAAGACGACTCCCCTCCCCCAGGCCTTCAATCGTAACCACATCACCACCCGCGGCCATCTGGACCGGTGTCGAGCAGGAACGCACGGGCTGCCCGTTCAGGTGAACCGTGCAGGCGCCACAGAGGCCCGCGCCGCAACCGAATTTGGTTCCCTTGAGCCCCAGCTCATCACGCAATACCCATAGAAGAGGCGTATCCCCCTCGATGTTCAGCGACCGCTCGTCGCCATTGACTGTCAGGCTCACGGCCATCCCAACCCTCTCCTTTACCTGTCTCCGGCATTATTTCCGGATTTCTTATTGTGATTACCCCTGCGGCAGATACCAGAGTCCTATTTGACGACTTCTTCGCCATCCTTGTTAACCCAGATCTTGCGCTCGCCCGACTCCATCTTGCCGTTTGAGTCCCAGACCTCCCGGTCCGTTGTGGCCTCTTCAACTTTGCCGTTGTCGTTCCAGATAACTCGATCCTTACAACCGGCCAGCGCCAGTACGGCGAATACAACCAATACAGCTTTCTTCACGACGATAACCTCCGTTCAGCCGCCTCAGCGGCTATTGTTAAGGAATACTTGGGATTGGCAGCCCTAACGGCTGCCGTGGAGTTCACGATTATGCTGCTTATCCCGGTCACTCTTTCGCACCATGACATATACAGCCCCCGTACCACCATGGTGTTTCTGGGCCGAATGAAAGGCCAGGACATCGTCCAGCTCTGGCAACCATTTGGCGAGGTAGCTTTTCAACTGGGCGATACCATCAGGATTACGCTCGCCCTTGCCATGAAGAATGATGACCGAACGCAGGCCATAGCGCACGCAATCACCGATGAACCTGAAGACTTCGCGCCGGGACTGCTCAACCGTCATACGATGCAGATCAAGGCGGGCTTCGATCGGATACTGGCCCAGTCGGAGCTTTCGGAATACGCCGTGCTGGATGCCTGGCCGCTGCCAGCTCAGTATATCGTGGGCCGTGAGTGGCTCTACCATGTCGGAAGTCAGGGGATTGGCGTCCCGCGCAGGCTTTTCAACAGCCGCCCTCTGACGCTCCAGATGGCCTGGCGTCAGTTCCCGGGGCGTTGTCACCTCGGCCCGGTTAGGCTTACGGATACGCCGGACGTCTTTCATTTCCTCAAGGAAGCTGAGGCGCTCTTCTTTGGTAGTCATGGCGTTACAATTAATGACCTGTTTCAGGAACCGACTTTACCACCCGGGTAACCGGCCTTAAAGAAAACTGATCTATGTCAGACTTATTGCGACCAAAATCGTAGGGCAACAGATGCTTTGGCTACACTACACTTCAGACGGACAATAATAACCAGCGAGTGACAACGGACATGGCCTCAGCGCACCAGGAAAATGAACGCCCGCAGAACATCCGCGCCATCATGACGTTTTTGCGGGAACATGCGCCTTTCTCCAGCATGGATGACGCCCATCTTGCGCATTTCGCGGAGAACGCCTCCATCCAGTTCTACGCCGATGGCGATGTCGTCCTGTCTCCTGATCAGGATGTCGTCAAACGATTCTACGTGGTCAAGCAGGGACGGATTCGTGGCGAGCGCCACAACGACAAGGAAGACCGCACGGAAACGACCTTCGAAATCAGCCGGGGCGAGTGCTTTCCCCTCGCCGCCATGATCGGCGAACGGCCCACCAGAACCCTGCATCGGGCAGACGGCGACACCTTCTGCCTCAGCATCGGACAGACGGCATTCGTTACACTCTTTGCTGAAAGCGAACCGTTCCGGGATTTTTGCCTGCGGGGCGTCAGCAGCCTGCTCGATCAGGTAAACAGGCGCATACAGTCAAGTGCCATGGCCTCAATCGGGTCCAGCACCTCCCTCGATACGCCACTCGAACGCTATGCCCTGCGCAATCCGATTGTCTGCTCTCCCGATCTGCCGGTGCGTAAAGCCGTGGCCCGAATGCACGAAAACAACGTCGGCAGCATTATCGTTACCGATGAAAACCGCATCCCAACCGGCATTTTCACACTGCGGGACCTTCGCACCATGATCGCCGAGGGCGCCGGCCCTCTGGATACACCGATACAGCAGGTAATGACCAAGAATCCCTGCTGCCTTCCTTCCCACGCAGATGCGTTCGAAGCCGCAATGCTGATGGCGGAGCATCATTTTGCGCATCTTTGTGTCATCGACGATGACCGTAAACTGATTGGCGTGGTTTCGGAACGAGACCTGTTCTCCCTGCAGCGCGTGGATCTGGTGAATCTTGCCCGCACCATTGGCACGGCCACCCACCTGCGCACCCTGGTCAGCCTGCGAACAGACGTATCACGCCTGGTGGATGCAATGCTCGCCCACGGCGCCGACTCCGGGCAGGTGGTCAAGATCATCACCACGCTCAATGATGTAACCGTCAGACGGGTCCTGGAACTGAACATCAAGAAGAACGACCCGGGCATTCCCTTCACCTGGCTGACGTTTGGCAGCGAGGGCCGCCAGGAGCAGACCCTGCTGACCGACCAGGACAACGGCATACTGTTCCAGACGCCGGAAGGGATGACCGCCGAAGAGGTCCGGGAAAAGCTGTTGCCCTTTGCGCGAAAGGTAAACGACGAACTGGCCGAATGCGGCTTTACCCTGTGCAAGGGCAACATCATGGCCAGCAACCCGAAACTCTGCTTGAGCGACAAGGAGTGGGACGACTGGTTTATCCGGTTCATTGATGCCTCCACGCCCCAGAACCTGGTGTATTCCTCAATTTTTCTTGATATGAGGGCTATCTACGGCCCAACCGAGCCGCTGAACGACCTTCTGGACAAGATCCTCACGCGGATCCGGAAAAACGCCCTGTTCCAGAAAATGCTTGCCGGCAATGCTTTTCAACGGAAGCCGCCGCTCACCATGTTCCGCAATTTCCGCTATATATCCGAGGGCAACAAGCATTCCCTGGACCTCAAGCGCCAGGGCCTGGCCCCGTTTGTTGAGGCGGTGCGGGTTTTCGCCCTGGCGAATGGCGTTGAGACAGCGAACACGTTGGAGCGCATGGATGAGCTGGCGAAAAAGGGCGTCTTCGATCCGAAAGATGCCAACGCCTGGAAGGAAGGTTATAGCCTGATCCAGGCAATCCGCATGCGGGCCCACCAGGAAATGCTGGCAAAGGGAGAGGAGCTCACTAACTACATCGATCCCGACGATCTGAACCCACTCGACCGCCGAATCCTGCGGGAATCCTTCAGGCAGGCGCAGCGGTTGCAACAGAAACTCGAAGTTACCTACCAACTCTGACCTTCAGGCGCGAGACATGCTGGAACAGATCAAACAATGGATTGAGCATCGCCGGGGCGGAAAAATCGGTAGTCACGATCCTGGCAACCTACCCAATCCGAAAACGCCGGGAGAGCAGCTGCTTACGGATTGCCGCCTGATCGTGCTTGATCTGGAAACCACGGGCCTGAACCCCTCGAAAGACGAGGTCATCGCTATCGGGGCCGTCGCCATTCGCGGCGGCATTATCCACCTGGGCGACCAGTTCGATCTGATTCTCAGGCGTCCGGAGCTCGACATCCGCGAAACCGTGCTTATTCACGGGATCGGGCCTGAGGCGCTGACCCAGGGGCACGAAATCGAGGATGCCCTTCTCTATCTTCTTGAGTGGATGAACGGCGACCCGATCCTGGCCTACCACTCGGCGTTCGATCAGAAATTCCTGGAAAAGACCCTGAAGGCGCAGCTTGGCTATACCCATTCTCACACCTGGATGGACGTGGCAGACCTGATGCCTGCATTTTTCCCGAACACCAAGACCGGTGGCAAAGGACTCGACAACTGGGCCGATTATTTTGGACTTGAAGTCAGCGAACGTCACCACGCCGCTTCCGATGCTCTCGCTACAGCCGAACTGACCCTGGTTGCCCTCAATAAGGCGCGGTCGGAAGGGGTAAAAACACTGAAAGGGCTTTACGACAAGCTCCATTACCACCGGCGCCTTCAAAACATGCATCGTTTCTGAATCGATGCCCGGCAGCACGTCTCATTAATAGACCGACGTCACGCCAAATTACTGAGAATTAGACCTTTTGCCAATATCTATAAATCGCTTGACCAGTAAAGTCAGTAGGGACAACTAGTCGGAGAAGTACTTATATGAATAATAAATTCTCTAACCGAAGTGCCTCACCAAAAACCCACCCAACCTCCACAACAACAAAACAGGAGTGATCCTATGTCAGCAGGTCATAGCTACGATGCTGAAGCATACTGGAAGGCGAATCTGCGCCTGATATTCGGGAGCCTGATCGTCTGGGCACTGGTATCTTACGGCTTTGCAATTCTGCTCCGTCCGATGCTTGCCGGTATTCCGATTGGTGGTACTGATCTGGGCTTCTGGTTTGCCCAGCAAGGTTCCATCCTTACGTTCATCGCTCTGATCTTCCACTACGCGTGGCGCATGAACAAGATCGATGAAAAATTCGGCGTGCACGAGGAGTAAGAACGAATGAGCCAATTTGCCATTAACATCATGTTTGTAGGGGGCTCATTCCTCCTCTACATCGCAATCGCTATCTGGGCCAAGGCCGGAAGCACGAGTGACTTCTACGTGGCCGGCGGTGGTGTCCATCCGATCACCAACGGCGCGGCAATCGGCGCCGACTGGATGTCCGCGGCATCCTTTATCTCCATGGCAGGTCTGATTGCTGCCGGTGGTTACGCCAACTCCACCTTCCTCATGGGCTGGACTGGCGGTTACGTTCTGCTGGCCATGCTGCTGGCTCCGTACCTGCGGAAGTTCGGCAAGTTTACGGTTCCCGAGTTTATCGGCGACCGTTTCTACAGCAAGAATGCCCGCCTTGTGGCGGTTGTCTGCCTGATCGTAGCGTCTGTAACCTACGTTATCGGCCAGATGGCTGGTGCCGGTGTTGCCTTCTCCCGCTTCCTCGAAGTTGATTCCACCGTCGGCCTGATGATCGCGGCCGTTGTGGTATTCGTCTACGCGGTAATGGGCGGCATGAAGGGGATCACCTACACCCAGGTGGCACAGTACTGTGTACTGATTGTTGCCTACACCATTCCTGCCGTGTTCATCTCCCTGCAGTTGACCGGGAATCCGATTCCAGGTCTGGGTCTGTTCTCGACTCACGTTGATTCCGGAATGCCGATCCTCAGCAAGCTGAACCAGGTGATCACCGACCTCGGCTTCAATGAGTACACCGCCGATATCGACAACAAGCTGAACATGGTTCTGTTCACCCTGTCGCTGATGATCGGTACTGCAGGCCTGCCACACGTTATCATCCGCTTCTTCACCGTACCCAAGGTGGCTGACGCACGCTGGTCCGCAGGCTGGGCGCTGGTATTCATCGCCCTGCTGTACCTGACTGCGCCTGCTGTTGCTTCCATGGCTCGCTTGAACCTGATGACCACCATCTATCCGGACGGCACCTCAGCGGAGCCGATCCAGTACGATGAGCGTCCAAACTGGATCAAGGAGTGGGAAATAACTGGTCTTATCCAGTTCACCGACAAGAACGAAGACGGCCGTATCCAGCTTTACAACGACAGCGAAGCCTTCGCGCCTACGGCCCAAGCCCGCGGCTGGAACGGTAACGAGCTGGTCGTAAACCGGGATATCCTGGTTCTGGCCAACCCGGAAATCGCCAACCTGCCAGGCTGGGTCATTGGTCTGATCGCAGCAGGTGGTCTGGCAGCAGCACTGTCCACAGCGGCCGGTCTGTTGCTGGCGATCTCCTCGGCGGTCAGTCACGATTTGATCAAGGGTTCCATTAATCCAGCGATTTCGGAGAAAGGGGAGCTGCTTGCAGCACGGATATCGATGGCAGTGGCCATCGTAGTCGCCACATGGCTTGGCGCGAATCCTCCCGGCTTCGCGGCACAGGTTGTTGCACTGGCATTCGGTATCGCCGCTGCATCCCTGTTCCCGGCGCTGATGATGGGTATCTTCTCCAAGCGTGTGAACAACAAAGGCGCAATCGCCGGCATGCTGACCGGCCTGGCCTTCACCCTGGCGTACATCTTCGTGTACAAGGGCTGGCTGTTCATTCCGGGCACCAATAACCTGGCAGACACCCCGGAAAACTGGGTGCTGGGTATCTCCCCGCTGTCCATCGGCGCGGTTGGTGCAATCGTCAACTTTGCGGTAGCCTTCATTGTATCCAACGCAACTGAAGAACCGCCCGTTGAGATTCAGGAACTGGTCGAAAGCGTCCGTTACCCACGTGGTGCCGGTCAGGCTACAGACCACTAAGCAACATCTCAGCCTGATTCGTTCCATGAACTGACAGGTTGATACTGAACGGGCTTCCTCAATGAGGGAGCCCGTTCTTTTTTGAGGAAGTCATTATATGTTCTGGACATTTGTCGCTACTGTAGTTTGCGGCCTTGGCGCTGCCGGTATCGCACTGGGTATTCGCGCCGCCACCCGAAACAAAGCCCCGAAGTGGATCATCCCGGTTTTCGCCGGCGCGGGCATGCTCGGCTATCTCATTTACATGGAATACACCTGGTTCGACCAGAAAGAAGCTCGCCTGCCGGATGAAGCGGTGGTTGTGAGCACCGAATCCGACGGCATCCTTTGGCGGCCATGGACCTTCGTGCTCCCCTACGTCACCGCATTTTCCACGGTAGACACCAAAAGCATCAGCCGTGACACCAGCAGCGAAGACATCGTCCGGTTCACCCTCTATCGCTTCGAGCAGAAAATGACGGACGCGGTTTCTCATCGCGTTCACATTATTAACTGTGCGACCCGGGAACTGGTACCTCTGGGATCTGACGGAAGCCCGCGGGTGGATAACCTTAAACTGCTCGAGCCCGGAGATCCCCTGTATGAAACCGTCTGCGCCGAGTGATACCTCGTTAGCGTGATGCACCAACCTGTTGATATTGTCGAGAACGCGTAACCATGATTAGTGCCTGGCTGCTGGTCCTCATTTCCATCACCTACATCTCGATCCTGTTCGTGATCGCCTGGGCCGGCGACAAACACCCCGGGTTATATCGCAGGCGCCTGGCACGCACGCACATATACGCACTGTCTCTGGCAGTCTACTTCACCTCCTGGACTTTCTACGGCGCCGTTGGACGCGCCACCCAGGAGGGGCTGGGGTTTCTACCCATCTACCTCGGGCCCTTGCTGGTCTTCGTGTTCGGTGCGCCCTTGCTGCGCCGGATCATCTATATCAGCAAGCGCAACAACAGTACCTCCATTGCCGACTTCATTGCCTCCCGGTACGGAAAATCCCAGCTTCTGGCTGCGATGATTGCGACCTTTGCCCTGATCGGCAGTGTTCCCTACATTGCGCTGCAACTGAAAGCCATTGCGATGGGTTTCAATGTGCTATCGGCCACCGGAACAGGCTATGAAGAGCTGAGCACGGCGGCCTGGAATGATTCCGCGTGGTACATCACCCTTGCCCTGGCCGTATTCACCGTTCTATTCGGTACCCGACATCTTGAATCCACAGAGCATCATCGGGGCATGATCCAGGCCGTGGCTTTCGAGTCACTGATCAAGCTCGTGGCTTTCGTCGCCGTTGGCCTGTTCGTTGGCTACGGGCTTTACGGCGGGTTTGGCGACCTGTTTGAACGGGCCCGGGACGCCGACCTGATCGGCACCCTGACCACCGATGGTATCGAAGCGCCCGCGTTTATTACCCAGACACTCATTGCCATGCTCGCCATCATCTGCCTGCCCCGGCAATTTCATGTCATGGTGGTTGAGAATACCGATCATCGGGATTTCGAGATTGCCCGCTGGGCCATGCCGATCTACCTGATCGTAGCCAGCGCCTTTGTGCTTCCTATTGCCGCTGCCGGCCTGCTGTCGCCCGAGGCATCTGCTGGAAATCCTGACATCCTGATACTGCAACTGCCGATAATGGCGGGCGAGGAATGGCTGGCCATACTGGCCTTCCTCGGTGGCGGGTCAGCGGCAGCAGCCATGGTAATTGTGTGCTCCGTGGCGATTGCCACCATGGTCAGCAACGAGATCATCATGCCGGCCCTGCTGAAATTTTTCCGACCGGGCATGAACCGGCGCACGGACCTCAGCTACTTGCTCCTGAGTATCCGCCGGGTCGCTATCTTTGTGGTACTGCTCACCGCCTATGGTTTTTATCGGATGGCCGGCGAAGACTACAGCCTGACGGCCTTCGGCCTCCTCTCCTTTGCGGCAGCGGCGCAGTTCGGGCCGGCGCTGGTAGGCGGCATTATCTGGCGCCGGGGCAATTACATGGGCGCCGTCTGGGGCCTAGGCCTTGGCTTCCTGATGTGGTGTTACACCCTTCTACTGCCGGCACTGGCCACCACCGGCTGGGTCTCTGACACCCTGATTGAGCAGGGAATCTGGGGGCTGAACTGGACTCGCCCCACTGCCCTTTTCGGGTCCGAGCTGGACCAGACCAGTCACGGCATTATCTGGAGCCTCGGCATCAACACGCTGGTGTACATCGTACTTTCGATGCTGACCCGTCAACGTGTCCGCGAGAAGATTCAGATTGCCTCCTTCTTCCACGATCCGCAGCCCAAAGCGGAAACCGCGCAGCACCAGAGCTGGCAGGGCGAAATTCTGACATCCGACCTGCAGGCGCTAACCGACCGGTTCATGGGTGAAGAACGCTCGGAAACCATTTTCCGGAATTACGAACGCCGCAATGCCATCCGTTTGCACCCACACCGCCCGGCATCGGCGCATCTTATG
Organism: Marinobacter sp. NFXS11; assembly: GCF_040148675.1. Classification (NCBI taxonomy): domain Bacteria; kingdom Pseudomonadati; phylum Pseudomonadota; class Gammaproteobacteria; order Pseudomonadales; family Marinobacteraceae; genus Marinobacter; species Marinobacter sp. NFXS11. The sequence continues at coordinate 1,949,199 of NZ_JAGDDV010000001.1, forward strand.
AAATACATCGAGCGCCAGCTGGCCTCGGTCATCGGCGCCTCCACCGCCAGGGTGGTGCTCGAATCGACGCTCACCGGCCGGGACATGCAGATCGAGGATGTGGTCAGCATCGTCGACGAAGCGTCCCAGGCCATGACGTTCAGCCGGGAGCTGCTGCAGTCAGCGATTGAAAATATCAGTCTGGGCGTGTCTGTGGTTAACCACCAGCAGCAACTGGTGGTCTGGAATCACCGGTATCTGGAGCTGTTCACCTACCCGAAGGGTTTCGTCAGGGTTGGTCGGCCTGTTGAAGATCTGATGCGCTATAACCTCACCAATGCGAATCTATCAGCCCGCCGGATTGATGAGATCGTCGTCGATCGCTGCGCCAGCATGCGGGAAGGCCGGCCGATGTCCTACGAGCGCCAGAGACCGGACGGTACTGTATTACGCATCGATGGCAGCCCGATACCCGGTGGCGGTTATGTCACTACGTTCCAGGACATCACGGCCATGCGCAGAACCGAGCAGGCCCTCAAGGAGACCAATATCTATCTCGAGCAGCGGGTCAAGGAACGTACCCAGGAGCTTCAGGTCATCAATGAGCAGATGCTGAAGGCCAAATCCGTGGCCGAGCAGGCAAACCAGAGCAAGACACGCTTCCTCGCCTCGGCGAGTCATGACCTTCTGCAACCGCTGAACGCAGCGCGACTGTTCACCTCTGCCCTCGCTGGCAAAGCCGATGACGGCGAAATGAAAGATCTGGTGGATCACATCGACAGCTCTCTCGGGGCTGCCGAGGAGATCATCAGCACCCTGCTGGATATTTCAAAGCTGGACGCGGGTGCGTTGGAACCGGACATAGGGGTCTTCCCCGTGAACGAGATCATGCGCCACCTGGCAACCGACTTTTCGGCAATCGCCAAGGACCAGAACCTGGAGCTGCACGTTGTGCCAAGCACGGTCTGGATTCGCTCCGATTCAAAATTGCTGCGTCGTGTGGTCCAGAATTTCCTGTCCAACGCCATACGCTACACGCCGGAAGGCAAAATTCTGCTCGGGTGCCGGCGTCTGAAAGGCTATATCCGTATAGAAGTCTGGGATACCGGTCCCGGGATACCCGATGACCAGCTGACACACATTTTTGAGGAATTTCGTCGTTTTCAGCATGGCCGGGACAAAAAGGGCCTGGGGCTCGGTCTCGCCATCGTTGACCGTATCAGCGGCATGCTGAACCACCCGGTGAGCGTCCATTCCGTTCAGGGCCGAGGCAGTGTCTTCGGTATCACAGTACCAACAGCGGCCCCGGAACAGAACGAGACCGCCGCCGCCAAGCCCGCATCGGGCTCACGCAGGGTATCAAACCTTGGTGGCCTGCACTTCCTGTGCATCGATAACGACCCGGCTATCCTGCAGGGCATGGTCGCGTTGCTTGGGAACTGGAAATGTGACGTGACAGCCGCCGAAAGCCTGGAAGACGCCATGGAAAAACTGGAAGGGAATCGGCCCGATATTATACTTGCCGATTATCAGCTGGATGATAACAAGAACGGCCTCGATGCCATGGATAGCATTCGCGGCGCCCTTAATGCGGACATCCCGGGCATACTCATCACCGGCTATATGGCGCCTGAAGTGCGGGAGGACGCCATCAACCGGGGCTACCAGATTCTCTACAAACCGGTGAAACCGGCTGCACTGAGGGCACTGGTAAACAAGCTACTCAAACAGAAGCGCTCATGACCGATACCAAAGCGGACTTCAATCCTTTCGGCAAGCTCAACTATCTCGTCATCGATGACTTCGAAAATTTCCGATTGTCCATGCGCCAGATGTTGCGCAGTTGTGGCGCTGACACTATCGAGCTGGTTTCCAATGCCAGTCAGGCCATCCAGCACTGTACCTATAATCACGTGGATGTCGTGTTATGCGACTTCAACCTGGGAGAGGGCAAGAATGGCCAGCATATTCTCGAGGACCTCCGGTACAAAAAATTACTGAAGCGCTCATCCCTGTTCCTCATGGTGACAGCGGAGACCTCCAAGGAAATGGTCATGGGGGCGAGGGAGTACCAGCCCGATGCCTATCTGACCAAACCCATCAACCGGGCTGTACTCGAGAAACGTCTTAGCGCCCTGATCAGCCAGCGCAACACGCTCATGCCCATCAATCGGAAAATTGACCGGGAAAACTACCCGGAAGCCATTTCGCTCTGTCTCCAAATGTTGCCCCGGCAACCCCGTTATAAGACCTGGTTGATGAAAACCCTGGGCGACCTGTATTTCCAGCTCGGGGACCTGGCGCACGCGCTCAAAAGCTACGATGACGTCCTTGCGCAACGGGAATTGTCCTGGGCAAGGCTCGGACGCTGCAAAGTCCTGCTCGCTAATCGAAGCTTCGACCAGGCGGTAGACGGGCTGCGAGAGCTTATTGCAAACCACCCGGACTACATGGAGGCATACGACCTTCTGGCAGAAGGGTTCGAACGGCAGGGCCGGCCGACACAGGCACAGCAGGTACTGGAAAAAGCCATCGAGCATTCCCCCAATGCATTACTGCGGCAAAAGCATCTCGCACAACTGGCCGGTTCCAACCAGGATCTCGAGACCTCATCCGAGGCCTGGCAGCGTACAGTAGAGCTTGGCACGCACTCGATCCACGACAATTCAGAGCATTACCTCGCCTTGGGCCAGGCTCTTTCCGACCTCAGCGAGGGGGATCTTGAAGAAGAGGGCAAAGAAAAAGCCAGGCAAGCACTGACGGTTCTGAAGAAGATGGAAAAGCGATTCGAGAGTGAGGAAGGTATCAGCCTGCGGAGCCAGATCGTCCAATGTCGGGTTTATGCAGGACAGGGTCAGGACAAAGAGGCAAGCAAAATCCTCGAAAGGATCAGACCGGAACTCGGCGATGCCACCGCCCTGGATGCAGCAACGGGGCTTGATTACGCCAAAACCCTGTTTCGACTCGGACATGAAAGCGACGCCAAATCGCTGTTACGAGAGATGTCAGAGCGGTTCAGCAACGAGCCTGACATACTTCAGAAGATTGAAAGCCTCCTTGATGAGCCCGTAGGGTTCCGGCAGAAAATCAAAGCCCGAACCCTCAACCGGGATGGCATAAAAGCCTTCGAAGCCGGGAACCTGCAAGAAGCCGCGGAGATCTTTTCAAAGGCTCTGGAAATCGTCCCGGACCACGCGGCCCTGAACCTTAACCTGGTTCAGGTGCTGATGAAGGAGAATGACAACGGTCCCGGTGACGCTCAACTCCTCAAACGCTGCCAGTCTTGCCTGGATCGCCTGTCAGGACTACCAGAGCAACACCGCCAACATCGGCGCTATATCGCCTTACAACGAAAACTGAAGGGGCTGATGGTATGAAAGACCAGAATATCGATTTTTCCATGGTGCTTGCCTCAGCCGTTCACGATATGAAGAACTCGCTTGGCATGCTCCTTAATTCCCTCGACGAGCTTCGCAGCGAGCACGAGGAAAGCCTCGGGGAATCTTCCCGCTTCAATACCCTGCAGTACGAAGCCGAACGGATGCACAACGATCTGGTGCAACTCCTTGGCATCTACCGGCTTGGCGAGAACAACCTCTCGGCACACATTGAGGAGCACTTTGTGCCGGATTTCCTCTCGGAACACCTGGCCAGACACAACCCTCTTCTGCAAGGGCTCGGCATTGAGGTTTCTGTGGACGCTGAGGACATAAACGGCTTTTTCGACGAGGATCTGTTGACCGGCGTACTCAACAACACCATCAACAATGCCATCCGCTACACCCGCAGCAGAATCCGGCTTACCGCTGGTGAGAGAGACGGTTATCTGGTGATCGGTGTTGAGGACGATGGCAAGGGCTATCCCGACAGCATGCAGCACACGGGAACACTCAACTTCAAATCCCTTGATTTCAAGAGTGGCAGTACCAGCCTCGGGCTGTTCTTCGCCTCATCCGTTGCCAGACTGCACAGTGAGGGAAAGCGAAGTGGGTCGATAAAACTCCACAACGGTGGGAGCCTCGGTGGTGGGGTGTTTGAGATCTGGCTGCCCTGATCCAGGTCTTTTCTGGAGACAATAAAAAACCCCAGCATCTAGGATGCTGGGGTTTTCGGTATTAGGCGCCTGACGATGACCTACTCTCACATGGGCAACGCCACACTACCATCGGCGCTGGTCTGTTTCACTTCTGAGTTCGGGATGGGATCAGGTGGTTCCAGACC